>NZ_JADEYH010000002.1 GCF_017114865.1 Streptomyces verrucosisporus
CGTTCATGCTTTCTCCTGTTGGATTCGGCTGATCTCGGAGAGGACTTTCTCCGTATGCGGGCGCACCTGAGCCCGCAGTTCGTCGCTCCAGGTCTCCTCGGAGTAGCGACGGTTGAGATAGAGATCCCTGGCGTGCTTCAGGACGGGCCGGTGTTCCGGCGGGAGCCGGGCGAGAGCCCAGTCGGCTGCGGTGTCCTTCGGTGCGATCTCGCCGGTGACGAGCGTGGTCCAGATACGGGCGAGGGTCAGTACGACGTTACGGGTGTCGTCCTCCAACTCCTCGAGCAGATCGGGAATACCCGCAGTGCTCGCTCGCGCCAGGTCCCTGTGCGGTACGGGGTCGATTACCCGCGCGGGCGGCGGACCGATGAGGGGGCGGTCTCCGGCCAACACCGTGGTGAGCAACAGGGCCAGATCCGGCGCCGGCTCCGGGTGAGGCACCTCGCCGGCCTCGAACGCGTCGCGTAGCCACTCGCCGTACAGGAAATCGCCGGTCGGCGGGAATCGCCATGGGCGGATCTCGGACTGGACGACGACGCTGAGTTCGACCGGTCGGCGGGACTCGTCCGCTGAATCCACTGAGGCGGAGATCCCGAGCAGTCCTTCGGCAAGCGAGTGCCGCTCCCGTTCGTCCATGGTTCGCCGGGACAGGACGAGGAGGTCGATGTCGCTGGCCGGCCGGAGGCCTCCGAGTACGGAGGAGCCGTGGAGGTACACGCCGATGGCCGTGGAGCCCAGTACGCCTTCGACCAGTTCCACGGCCTCCTGGAGCTGACTCATCCCCGTGGCGTCCTCACTCGGGCGGGCGGTCAGGGCTTGGGGCGCGCCGGCGGCTCGGCTTCGCCGAGCTGCGGCCACCAGGCGTGTGCCTGTGCCTCCGAGCGCAGCAGGGCCAAGGTCGGCATGCCCGTCGGCTCGCCGTTGACCAGGAGGTCGGGCAGCTGGGGGACTGGGGCGACCGCCGCGGCGTTGTGGAGGATCAGGGAGAGTGGTGGGTCGAGCCGGCCGGCGGATGACCCTGCGGCCATGCGGCGGCCGTGCTCGACCACGCTTGCGGTGAGAGCCGTGAGGAGCGGCATCGTGCCAGGGGCACGGCGCGGGTCCTCGACGGTTTCGCCCACGACGTAGAGCGTTCCCCATTCGGCCGCAAAGGATTCCAGGGCGGCCGAATCCGTGCGCGGAGCCGTGCACGCGTTGCGGATGTGGAGTTGGGACAGGCAGGACAGGGCGCTTCGGACGGTGCGGACGGCGGCGTCCCGGCGCTCGGGGTGGGCGATCAGAGTCGCCTCCAGTTCGCCCGCCGCGCCGGACGCCGCCTTGGGGTGCGTACGCAGGATCCGGACGGCTTCCGAGGAGGATCCCTCCGGGGCGTTGGCCCAGCGGTGGACCTGGCGGAACGGCTCGCCGGCCACGGCGGCGGCGTGGAGCCAGCAGCCCAGGAGCGTCTCGGCGGCATCGTGGACGGCAGCGTCAGCCCGTGCGGGGCTGCGTACGGGGGCGAGCAGGGCCGCGGCCCGCCCGGCGGCGGTACGGCGGTCGTCGCAGCCGTGGTGGGGCGACCAGCGCAGCCGCACGGGGGCGTCGGTGAGCTGCCCCGGGTCGTAGACGTGGACGGGGCCGAGCTTGGCGCGGGCTCCCGCGGTCTCCGCCCACAGGGCGGGGTCGGCGGTCACGACGAGGGCGGCCCCGGGGGCGGCGCGCAGGGCGTCGGCGGCCCGGACGGTGTGAAGGGCGCCGTACTCGACGCCCGCGGGAGGGCCGGAGAACGCCTCGGGGACGGGACGGGCCCGTACGGCCGAGGGGGCCTGTACGAGCTCCCGAGGGGGCGCGGGGGCCACCTCCTCGGGGGGCGCGGCCTCCTGGGCGTCGGAGGCACCGGCGAGGGCTCTGCCGCCCTCGGGCGCTGCGGGAGAGGTGAGAGGCGTCGCGGCCGTCCCGTGGGGCGCGGGCGGGGTGTCCTTGTACGGGGCCGTCTGCCGGGCGGCCCGCCGCGCGGCGCGCAGGGCGCGGCGTCGGGCCACGGCGCCGGCGGCGAAGAAGCCCAGGACCGTCAGGACCATCGCCTGGCTGATGAGGATCCCCCAGAACAGGCCCGGCCCCGGCAGGGTTTCGGCCTGCGCGCCGGGCCAGGCGGCGGCCAGGTCGCCCGGTTCGGAGACCAGCGCGCGCATGGCCGCCGGGGTGCGGGTGAAGGTGACGCCCTGCGGCCATGCTCCGTGGGCGAGGAGGCCGGCCAGCCCGGCTGCCGTCCAGCACAGGACGGTGACGCCCAGCAGGAGGCCCATGAGGCCGAGCAGGAGGCCGTCGGGGATGCCCCTCCGCGGCGGGGCGCCCGTGCCGTCGCCCTGCGTTCCCGGTGCTCCGCCGTGGCCCCGGGCCACCGTCAGGCCACCGTCTCGTCGGCGCGTGCGAGCCGCTCCATCGCGGCGGCCCGGGACTCGGTCTCGGCGTCGAGTTCGTCGGCCAGGGTGTCCTTCACCGGCGAGTGCGGGGAAGGGGCGGGAGGAGACCCGGACGGGGAGTCCGGCGCGGAGGATTCGGTCATGGCGCGGTCGGTGAACACCAGCGGGCGCTCGGCCTCGGTGACCAGGTGTTTGACGACCTGGACGTTGCCGTTGACGTCCCAGACGGCGATGCCGGGGGTGAGCGTGGGGATGATCTCCACGGCCCAGCGCGGCAGGCCCAGCACCTTTCCGGTGGCCCGTGCCTCGTCGGCCTTCTGGGCGTAGATGGTGCGGGTGGAGGCCATCTTGAGGATGGCTGCCGCCTCCCGGGCCGCCGCTCCGTCGACGACGTCCGACAGATGGTGGACGACCGCGACGAACGACAGGCCCAGGCGCCGGCCGAACTTCAGCAGGCGCTGGAAGAGCTGGGCGACGAACGGGCTGTTGATGATGTGCCACGCCTCCTCGACCAGGAAGATGCGCTTCTTGCGGTCGGGGCGGATCCAGGTGTGCTCCAGCCAGACGCCGACGATGGCCATCAGGATCGGCATGGCGATGGAGTTGCGGTCGATGTGGGAGAGGTCGAAGACGATCAGGGGAGCGTCGAGGTCGATGCCCACCGTCGTCGGGCCGTCGAACATGCCGCGCAGGTCGCCGTCGACCAGGCGGTCCAGGACGAGGGCCACGTCCAGGCCCCAGGCGCGCACGTCCTCCAGGGCCACGTTCATCGCCTCGGCCGACTCCGGCTCCGGATGGCGCAGTTGCTCGACTATGTCGGTGAGGACGGGCTGGCGTCCGGTGACGGTGTCGTTGACGTAGGAGTGCGCGACCTTCAGCGCGAAGCCGGCGCGCTCGTCGAGACCGTGGCCCATGGCGACCTCGATGATGGTGCGCAGCAGGGCGAGCTGGCCGGTGGTGGTGATGGACGGGTCCAGCGGGTTGAGGCGGATGCCCTGGTCGAGGGCGGCCATCGGGTCCAGGCGGACGGGGGTGACGCCCATCTGCTCGGCGATCAGGTTCCACTCGCCCACGCCGTCCTCGCCCTGGGCGTCCAGGACGACGACCTGGCGGTCGCGGAAGCGCAGCTGGCGCAGGATGTACGTCTTCTCCAGCGCCGACTTTCCGTTGCCGGACTCGCCCAGCACCAGCCAGTGGGGGGCCGGGAGCTGCTGGCCGTAGAGCTGGAAGGGGTCGTAGATGTAGCCCTTGCCGCTGTAGACCTCGCGGCCGATGATCACCCCGGAGTCGCCCAGTCCGGGCGCGGCGGTGGGCAGGTAGACGGCCTGGGCCTGGCCCGTGGAGGTGCGCACGGGCAGGCGGGTGGTCTCGGTCTTGCCGAAGACGAAGCTGGTGAAGGCGTCGGTGACGGCGGTCAGCGGATCGAACGCGGCCATGGTGTTGCGCCTCCTCAGCGGCGGATGCCGGTCGCGAACGGCAGGGTGTTCACGAACGCACGGTGATGCTCCCGGTCGCACCACTCCAGCTTCAAGTAGCTCTTTCCGGCCGATGCCCGGATCGTGCGCTTGTCGCGCGCCAGGGCGTCGGGGTTGCGGGAGGAGACGGTGATGTAGCCGACGAGGTTGACGCCCGCGGCGCCGGAGGCGAGGTCCTCGCCGCGCTGGTCGACGCGGCTGTGGGCGGCCACGTCGCGCGGGTCGACGGTGCGGTTCATCTTGGCGGCGCGGCTGGCCTCGGCGGCGTCGTTGGTCTTCTCCGTCAGCATGCGCTCGATGGCGACCTCTGTCGGCTCCAGGTCCATGCAGACGGCGACGGTGCGGATCACGTCGGGGGTGTGGACCAGCAGCGGGGCGAGGAAGTTGACGCCCACGGGGGTCATCGGCCACTCCTTGACCCAGGCGGTGGCGTGGCACCAGGGGGCGCGGGTGGCGGACTCGCGGGTCTTGGCCTGGAGGTGGGTGGGCTCGGAGGCGTCCAGCTCGGCGGGCCAGGCGTTGCGGCGGCTCATGGCCTGGATGTGGTCGATGGGGTGGTCCGGGTCGTACATGGAGTGGATCAGGGACGCCATGCGGGACTGGCCCAGCGGCTGCCGCACCCGGATGTCGGCCTCGGCGAGGCGGGCGCAGATGTCGGTCAGTTCGCGGGCCATGACGACGGCCAGGCCCTCGTCGCGGGTGAGGCGGCGGCCCGTGGAGGCGCGGGTGGCCTTGGCGATCGCGGTGGCCTCCGCGGCCAGGTCGCGGGTGTAGTGCATGCAGGCCACCAGATAGGCGCGGTGCTGTTCGCTGGAGGTGGAGACCATCGACAGCAGCTGCTCGTAGGAGTCGCGCAGCCAGGGCGCGGCCCGCTCGTCGCCGCGCTGCGCGACGTCCTTGGCGTGGGCGTCGGGGTCGGCGGGGAGGGTGCGGGCGAGCATCTGGAGGCGGGTGACGAAGCCGTCGCCGTTGGCCACGTGCTTGAGGAGGGTGCCGAAGCGGTCGACGAGGGCCTCCTGGTCCTCGCTGTCGCGCAGGCCCACGCCCGGTCCCTCGATCTCGATGGCGGCGGTGACGGTGCGGCGGTCGGCGTGGAGCAGCACGGCGATCTCGTCGGGCCCGAAGGGTGCGGACAGCCAGTTGACCCGGCCGACGCCGGGAGGCGCGGGGACGTCCACCTCGGTGCCGTCCAGCCGGGTGCCGGCCTCGGCGGCGGCGGAGCGGTAGGTGGTGCCGCGGCGCAGCAGACGCCGGTAACTGCGTTTGATCTCGAACCACCTGTAGTACGTCCGGCCGTTGTAGGGGACGTACACCGCGGCCAGGGCGAGCAGCGGGAAGCCGACCAGCAGGGCGATGCGCAGCGACAGGACGGGGACGAGGAGCCCGCTCATCATGCCGAGGAAGGCGCCCGCGACGATCAGCGCGATCTCGCCCGTCTCCCGGTTCCTGCCGACGACGGCGTTGGGACGGGCGCGCCCGATCATGTACGTGCGGCGCGGAGCGACGGTGTGGGACGGGGTCGTCATCCGCGATCACCTCCGGTGCGGTTGCTGGTGGTGCCGCCGCCGCTGCCCGTACGGGGCGGGGGCGGCGAGGTGGGCCGGGAGGAGGCCCGGTCGCCGCGCGAGGCGTGGGCGGCCACACCGCCGGAGACCGGGTTGGCGGGCCGGGCGGCGGCGCCGGACTGCCCGCCGCCGCTGCCGCCCTCGGCGCCACCGCGGGCGCTGTGGGTGGTGATGCCCTGGCGGAGCATCGCGGCGGGGGAGGAGACCACGGCGGCGGCCGTACGGGAGGCGGGGTCGGCGCTGGCGTTGCGCTGGCGGACGATCTCGTCGCCGAAGCCGGGGACGAAGCGGTAGATCATGGCGCTGGCGAAGATGGCGAGCAGGATGATCGCCAGACCGGAGACGATCGCGGAGAAGGCGTTCGGGCCCTCGTCGGAGGCGAGCGCCCCGGCGAGGCCGAGGACGATGACGATGACCGGCTTGACGAGGATCACCGCGATCATGATGCCCGCCCAGCGGCGTACGTGGCCCCACAGGTTCTTGTCGACGAGCCCGGCGTAGACGACCGTGCCCAGCAGGGCGCCGACGTACAGCAGGGCGGCGCGGATGACGAGTTCGAGCCAGAGGACGCCGGCGGCGAGGACGGAGACGAGGGAGACGACGATCAGCATGATCGGGCCGCCGCCGATGTCGTCGCCCTTCTTCAGGGCCTCGGAGAAGGAGCCGAAGAACTTGTCCGTGTCGGATCCGGTGCCCGCGGCGATCACGTCGGTGACGGCGTCGGTCGCGGTGACCAGGGTGTAGAGGATCAGGGGGGTGAAGGCGGAGGCGAGGACCGTCAGCCACAGGAAGCCGATGGCCTCGGTGAGGGCCTCGGTGAGGGGGATGCCGCGCACGGCGCGCTTGGCGACGGCCAGCAGCCACAGCACGAGGGTGAGGATCGTCGAGGCGGCGAAGACGACGGCGTACTGGCGCAGGAAGGCGGGGTTGGTGAAGTCGACGGTGGCGGTGGAGGAGACGGCCTCGGAGAGCTTGTCGACGATCCAGGCGGCGGCCTCGGCGCAGCCCTGGGCGAGGGAGGCGAGGGGGTCGAGGGTGGACAGTGGGTCGGAGTCGGCGCCGCCGGAGCCGTCGGTGTCGCACAGCTCCCTGGCGGGGGTGTCGAGTTCCTCGCAGGGGTCCGGGCTCGCGGTCGGTGTGGGTTCGGCTGCCGCGCGGGCGGCCAGCCAGATCCCGGCGGCCTGCAGGCCCGCCAGGAGTCCGGCGAGCGACAGGGCGCGGCGGCCGGCTCGGTCAACGGGCATAGGTGAACCCTCCGTACTCCTCGACGGCCCTGCTGATGTCCTCGGCTGTGGAGGCCCGGAGGTCGCCCGGTACGGGGGCGGGGCCGTCCTTCTGGGAGTCCTCGGTGATCTTCCAGTCGGATCCGGCCCACCTCAGCCGGAAGGTCCAGGTCTTCCAGGTGGTGGTCACGGGGATGGTCGACTCCTCGCCGGCCATGCCGATCAGACCCGTGTACCAGACCTCGACGGTGGCGCCGTCCTCGGTGTACTCCGTCACGCTGGTGCCGACGGGGACGGTGCGTGAGACGAAGGTCGTGCCCTCGGGGGCCTCGCCCTCGGGTGTGAGCCCTATGCGCTCGAAGAGGGCCTCCGAATAGGCCCTGTCCTGCCGCTCCTTGACGCGTGCGGCGGCTTCGGGGGTGTAGAGGGTGTCGACGAGCATGTGCCGGTGCTCGGTCTCGAACATGCCCGTACCGCCCAGCGCCACCGCGTAGTTGGCCGCGGCGCTCTGCGCGCCCTGCTCGGTGCGGGGGAAGTCCGAGGGCACGCCGTTCGACCGCCCGGTGACGGGGCGTTCGCCGGTGGGGGCGGTGGGCCGGGCGTCCTCACGGGCCTGCGGGCCGCCGCCGCCCGGAGGGGTTTCGCCACCGCCTCTGTTGGCGAAGGCGATGGCGGCGATCAGCAGGACGACGACGCCCACCACCGTCACCATGCTGCGGCCCACCCGGACGGGCTGCCGCCGGGGCTCGTCGTACGCGTCGACGACGTCGTCCTCGTAACCGCCATCGCCGCCGATGCTCATCGTGCGCGTGCCCTCTCGGTCGCCCGGGCGCCGCCCGGTTGTCGTCGTGCCCTGCCCTTGACGTTAACTCCGCCGCGGCGGTTGTGGGACCGGTGTGTGCAGGATCGCTTCCGCACCGTGAGCGGTGGATCACCGGCCCCGGCCCTGCGGCGCCGCCCCGTGCCCTCCGGTCGTGTTCCGGTAGGGGAGGAGGGGGACCGGCCGGGGCGGGTGCGGATTCTGGGCTGGTGCATCGCTGCGGTGCTCTTTTTCCTGGTGGGGGGAGCGGTTCGACGGCTGCGGCCTTCGGGGGCGGTCGGGCCGGCGCCGGTGGTGTCCGCCTTCGGCCGCCGGTGCGGTGCCCGGTGGACGGGGGTGCCCGGCGCCACGGGTCGTTTTCGCCCGCGGCCGCGGGCGTGACGGTTCTCACGGGGCGTCAGACGCCCGCCGAACGGGGCGTGTACCGCCGACCGGCGGTGTAAGGGACGGTCCGGTCCGGTCCGCCCGCCGGGCACGCGGGCGCGTCCGGGAGCCGGACACCGGTGCCCGGGGGCCGGAGGGGAGGCGGGACGGCGCGCGGTTACACGGCCATGCCGTAGACGATCGTGAAGAGCGTGCCGAGGGATCCGATGATGAAGACCCCGGTCAGGCCCGCCACGATCAGCCCCTTGCCCTGTTCCGCGCTGAAGGTGTCGCGCAGCGCCGTGGCGCCGATGCGCTGTTTGGCCGCGCCCCAGATGGCGATGCCGAGGCAGAGGAGGATGGCGACGGCCATGACGACCTCGATCATCACGCGGGCCTCGTTGCCCAGGGATCCGAACGGGCCCCAGTCGGGGGCGATTCCGCCGATGATGGTGGTGATGTCGCCCTTTTCGGCTGCCAGAAACATGCTGTGTTCACCGCCCCGGTGAGGGTTGTCGAAAGTTGCGCTTCACTTGGATTCTGACACGGTTGCGGCCGAATCGGCAGTGAACTCCTTTCGGATGGGGGAGGGTTGAGGGGTGCGGAAGGCATGGGTGGCGATCGGGGTCGGTTTCGGGCTCGTCATGTGCTTGCTGGCGTTGCTCGTGGTGGGCACGTACAGCGCCGCGTCGAACCTGTTCGGGGGGAGGGGCGGTGCGGTCGCGCTGGCGAAGAACGCCGTGCCGGCGGCGTACCGGCCGCTGGTGCAGAAGTGGGGCAACTACTGCCCGGCACTCAACCCGGCGCTGCTGGCGGCCCAGCTCTTCCAGGAGAGCGGCTGGAACCCGAGGGCGCGCAGCCCCGCCGCGGCGCAGGGGATCGCCCAGTTCATCCCCGGCACCTGGGCGGTCCACGGCGTCGACGGCGACGGTGACGGCGACCGCGACGTGTGGGATCCGGCCGACGCGATCCCGTCGGCGGCCAAGTACGACTGCACGCTGGCGAAGAACGTCCGGGGGGTGCCCGGCGATCCGACGGACAACATGCTGGCCGCCTACAACGCGGGCCCGTACGCGGTGATGAAGTACGGCGGGGTGCCGCCGTACCGCGAGACGCAGAACTACGTGAAGGTCATCCGGAAGCTGGAGAAGAGCTTCGCGGCGCCCGCCGGGCGGCTGTCGCCGACGAAGCAGGCCGCCGGGGCGATCGACTTCGCGCAGAAGAGGCTGGGGACGCCGTACCTGTGGGGCGGGGACGGCACACCGGAGGACGGCGGGCGGTTCGACTGCTCGGGTCTGACGAAGGCGGCGTACGCGAGCGTGGGCATCGAGCTGCCGCGTGTCGCCAACGACCAGTGGAACGCCGGCCCGCACCCGAAGCGCAGCGAGCTGCTCCCGGGCGATCTGGTCTTCTTCGCGCACGACTTGACCGATTCGCGGTCGATTCACCACGTGGGGATCTACGTGGGCGGTGGCTATATGATCGACGCGCCGTACACGGGTGCGGTGATCCGCTTCGACCCGATCGACTCCCCCGACTACTTCGGGGCGACGAGGCCCACGGCATCGTGAACCCCGGGGTGGTAGCCGCCCCGGTGGCGCGGTGCGCGGCCGCGGTTCCCGGGCGCGGGTCACCCTCCGGTAACGTCCGGGTGATCGTTCGGTGGAGGTCGGAACGTACGGCCGGGGCAGGGCGTTTCCTTGTCCGGAACGAGCATTCCGCTACCACGGGGGTCGGCAGCGAAGAGTGAAGGGCAGCATTGCGATGGCCGAATGGGACAACCCCGACGTCGAGCTGCTCTACGACATCAACGGATTGGCCAGGGAAGCCCCCGACTGGGCCGACCACCTCATGGAGTACGTCGGCGAGTACGGCACGATCGTGGCGCTGGCGGTGCTGGGCCTGTGGGCCTGGTGGACGGCGCGGCGCCGCCCGGACGCGGTTTCGGCGGTGGCCGGGCTGGTCTGGGCGCCGCTGGCGGCCGGGGTGGCGGTGCTGGTGAACGTGCCGATCCGGGAGTTCGTGGAGCGGCCCAGACCCTTTCTGACCCATGACGGGCTGGAAGTGCTGGTGGAGGGGAAGAGGGACTTCTCGTTCGTCAGCGACCACGCGACACTGGCCATGGCGCTGGCCGTGGGGATCTTCATGGTCAACCGGCGGCTGGGCCTGGTCGGCATCCTGGTGGCGGTGTTCGCCGGGGTCTGCCGTATCTACATGGGGGTGCACTACCCCACCGACGTGGTCGGTGGTCTGGCGCTGGGCACGGCCGTGGCGCTGCTGCTGGCGCCGCTGGCGCTGGCGCTGCTGATGCCGCTGATGCGCGCGATGGCCGCTTCGCCGCGGATCGGCCGGCTGGTGAGCGTCTCGCCGGAGTCGGAGTCGGAGGCGCGGGCCGGGGAGCCGGACGCGGAGCGGCAGCCGCGGGACCGGGACCTGGTCGCCTGAGGGCGTCCGAGGAGGCTCACGGCCGCCGGGGCACACGCCCCGGCGGCCGTTCGCCGTCCTCGGCGCCGTCTTCCCGCCGGGCCTCACGCCCCGAGGGACCTCAGGCCTCCCGACGGGTCCTCACGTCTCCTGGTGGGCCGCGGCGTCCGCGCGGGCGCGCCCCCGGGCGCGCCGGGCCGGACCGCGCCACCCGCAACTGCAGGCGGCGCTGCAGAACGGACCCTTCTCCACGGTCGAGATCAGATGCTCCTGCGGTGGCGCCGGCCGCTGGGGCGGCACCCCCTGGCTGTCGTCCTGCTGCACACGGTCACGGTACCGGCCGTGACGGGGGCCCGGGGGCGTCGTTAGTCGGAACGGGTTCCGATACGCGTGCTTGGGGGTCGTCAGGCGATGGTGGTGCAACGGGGGCGGAAGGGCAGGACCGCGGCGGTCGGCGCGGTCTGCGCCGGGACGGCACTGGCTGTCCTGGCCGCGGCGGGCTGTTCCGGGCGGGGCGCCGCCGCCGCCGACGTGAGCGCCGCCGAGGCGCGGGCCGCCGTCCGGGAGGCGGCCGGGGCGCTGGCCGGATCGGGCACCTCCCGGACGCGTACGGCGGTGGAGATGACCAACGGCGGCACCCGGGTCACCATCCGGGGCACGGGCGTCTTCGACTACGGGAGGCGGACGGGGCGGCTGAGGGTGGTGCTGCCGGGTGAGGCCACCGGCGAGAGCGGGCGCCGCCGGGTCGTGGAGCTGGTCACGCCGGGCGCGCTGTACATGCGGAACAGGGGCGCGGGCGTGCCCGACGGCAAGTGGGTGCGCGTGGACACGGCGACCCTCCCCGACGGGAACCTGGTCACGGGCGGCGCCACCGACCCGGTCAGCGCCGCCGAGCTGCTGCGCGGTGTGCGGTCGGCGTCGTTCCGCGGCGAGGAGCGGCTGCACGGGGAGACGGTGCGGCACTACCGGGGCACGGTGGACCTCGCGGTGGCGGCGAGGGAGGCGGAGCCGCGCTCGCGCGGGCAGCTCGCCGCGGCGGCGGAGGGGCTCTCGAACCGGACGGTGGTCTTCGACGCGTACGTGGACGAGCGCGGGCGGCTGCGGAAGATCCGGCACCGCTTCTCCTTCCCGCGGGCGGCGGGCGCCCCGGGCGGGGAAGAGGACGCCGAGGTGGTCTCCACCACGTCGCTGTACGGCTTCGGCGTGCCGGTGGAGGTCGAGCTGCCGGAGCCGGAGGACATCTACACCGGGAGGATCGCCGCTCCGTAGGGAGTGCGGGAGCGCGGGAGCGCTGGGGTACGCCGGAGCGTAGCCGGGAGCGGCGGCGCGAAATGGTCCGGACGTGCCATGCGCGCGGGACGCGCTTCTTCCTACTCTGGAGTTCGGTTGCGTCGGAGGGGAGGCCGGAGGTGGTGGTGGGTGTGTCCGGGGAGCAGGGCGGTCCACTGACCGAGGACCACGTGGCCCTCGACGAGATCGAGCTCTACGGGGAGCTGATGATCGCGGCTTCGGCCGCGGTCGAGGACCGGCTCAGTCCCGCCCGCATCGACGAGGTGCTGCGGGTCGGGCGCGACCACGAGCGGAGGGGCCGGGGCCGGCCCTGACCGATGCCCGGCGGTCGTCCGCCGGCCTCCCGGACATGGCGGTGCGGGCGTCAGGTGCGCAGCAGCCGGGCGATGGCGGCCGTGGCCTCCTCCACCTTGGCGTCGACCTCCTCGCCGCCCTCGGTGGCCGCCTGGGCCACGCAGTGGCGCAGGTGCTCCTCCAGCAGTTGGAGGGCGAAGGACTGCAGGGCCTTGGTGGACGCCGAGACCTGGGTGAGTATGTCGATGCAGTAGACGTCCTCCTCGACCATGCGCTGAAGGCCGCGGATCTGGCCCTCGACGCGCCGCAGCCGTTTGAGGTGGGCGTCCTTCTCCTTGGCGTAGCCGTGCGGACCGTGGACGGTCTCTGGACGGGCGTCGGTGGTCGTCATACGGTCCTCCCGTGGTCGCCGTGAGGATCAATACCCCCACTGGGTATATGGTACCGAATTTTCCGTTCTGTGGTGATGGGGGCGTGGATCCCCGGGTACGGAGCGTGTGGTCCGATGGGTGACACTGAAGGACGCCGGTTCGATGGGACCGGATGATGCGCCTAGCATCATGAGACCGACAACGATGCACCTCGAGGAATCCCAGTGCGCTTTCGTCTGACCCCCAGGGAGACGAGCTTCTACGACATGTTCGCGGCCTCCGCGGACAACATCGTCACGGGCTCGAAGCTCCTGATGGAACTACTCGGGGCGGAGCCCTCGGCCCGGGCCGAGATCTCGGAGCGCATGCGTGCCGCCGAACACGCCGGTGACGACGCGACACACGCGATCTTCCACCAGCTGAACTCCTCGTTCATCACCCCGTTCGACCGTGAGGACATCTACCGGCTCGCGTCGTCGCTCGACGACATCATGGACTTCATGGAGGAGGCCGTCGACCTCGTCGTCCTCTACCAGGTCGAGGAGCTGCCCAAGGGTGTCGAACAGCAGATCGAGGTCCTGGCCCGGGCGGCCGAGCTGACCGCCGAGGCGATGCCGAACCTGCGGACGATGGCCAACCTCACCGAGTACTGGATCGAGGTCAACCGGCTGGAGAACCAGGCCGACCAGATCCACCGCAAGCTGCTGGCCCACCTGTTCAACGGCAAGTACGACGCGATCGAGGTGCTCAAGCTCAAGCAGATCGTGGATGTCCTGGAGGAGGCGGCCGACGCCTTCGAGCACGTGGCGAACACGGTGGAGACCATCGCCGTCAAGGAGTCCTGAACCACGTGGACACCTTCGCGCTCGTACTGACCGTCGGGGTCGCGCTCTTCTTCACCTACACCAACGGCTTCCACGACTCGGCGAACGCCATCGCCACCTCCGTCTCCACCCGCGCGCTCACCCCCCGGGCCGCGCTGCTGATGGCGGCGGTGATGAACCTGGCGGGCGCCTTCCTGGGCAGCGGAGTCGCCAAGACCGTCAGCGAGGGGCTGATCGAGACCCCGCACGGCCAGAGCGGGATGGCGATCCTGTTCGCGGCGCTGGTCGGGGCGATCACCTGGAACATGGTCACCTGGTACTTCGGCCTGCCGTCCTCCTCCTCGCACGCCCTGTTCGGCGGCATGGTGGGCGCGGCGCTGGCGGGCGGCATCGCGGTGTACTGGTCCGGGGTGTTCTCGAAGATCGTCATCCCGATGTTCGTCTCGCCGCTGGTCGGCCTGCTGCTCGGCTACCTGGTGATGGTGGCCATCATGTGGCTGTTCCGCAGGGCCAACCCGCAGCGCGCCAAGCGCGGCTTCCGCATGGCCCAGACGGTCTCGGCCGCGGGCATGGCACTCGGCCACGGCCTGCAGGACGCGCAGAAGACCATGGGCATCGTGGTGATGGCCCTGGTGATCGCGGACGTCCAGGACCACGGCCAGATCCCGGTCTGGGTCAAGGTCGCCTGCGCGCTGATGCTGTCGCTGGGCACGTACGCCGGAGGCTGGCGGATCATGCGGACGCTGGGGCGCCGGATCATCGAACTGGACCCGCCGCAGGGTTTCGCCGCCGAGACGACGGCGGCCTCGGTGATGTACACCGCCTCGTTCATGTTCCACGCCCCGATCTCCACCACTCATGTGATCACCTCCGCGATCATGGGTGTGGGCGCCACCAAGCGGGTCAGCGCGGTGCGCTGGGGGGTGGCGAAGAACATCGTGCTCGGCTGGTTCATCACCATGCCGGCTGCCGCGTTGGTGGCGGCGGTGAGTTACTGGGCGGTGCGGATGGTCGCGGGCTGAGTCCGCGTTCCGGTGTTGCGGGGGTGTCGGCCGGGGGTCCGGGGGTTGTCCCCGGGGGATGCTGCCTGGGCGGTGCGGATGGTCGCGGGCTGAGTCCGCGTTCCCGCGGCCCGAACGTGGGACGCCCGCCCCCCGGGAGCCGGGGGGCGGGCGTTTCGTCTTGCGGTGGCACCGCCATGCAGCACCGCAGACGGTCTGGACGGGCCGGGGCCGGCCGGATCAGCCGAAGCGGCCCGAGATGTAGTCCTCGGTGGCCTGGACCGAGGGGTTGGAGAAGATGCGCTCGGTGTCGTCGATCTCGATCAGCTTGCCGGGCTGGCCGACCGCCGCAAGGTTGAAGAAGGCTGTGCGGTCCGACACCCGCGCGGCCTGCTGCATGTTGTGGGTCACGATGACGATCGTGAACCGCTCCTTCAGCTCGGAGATCAGGTCCTCGATGGCGAGGGTGGAGATCGGGTCGAGCGCGGAGCACGGCTCGTCCATCAGCAGCACCTGCGGCTCGACCGCGATGGCGCGGGCGATGCACAGCCGCTGCTGCTGGCCGCCGGAGAGGCCGGAGCCGGGCTTGTTCAGGCGGTCCTTGACCTCGTTCCAGAGGTTGGCGCCCTTGAGGGACTTCTCGACGACGTCGTCGAGCTGCGCCTTCTTGTAGGAGCCGTTGAGCCGCAGGCCCGCCGCCACGTTGTCGTAGATCGACATGGTGGGGAACGGGTTCGGGCGCTGGAAGACCATGCCGATGGTGCGGCGGACGGAGACCGGGTCGACACCGCCGGCGTACAGGTCCTCGTTGTCGAGCGTCACCTTGCCCTCGACGCGTCCGCCGGGGGTGACCTCGTGCATGCGGTTGAGGGTGCGCAGGAAGGTGGACTTGCCGCAGCCGGACGGGCCGATGAAGGCGGTCACGGAGCGCGGCTCGACGGACATGGAGATGTCCTCGATCGCCTTGTGGGAGCCGTAGTACGCGGTGAGGCCGCTGACGTCGATGCGCTTGGCCATGGGAATCACTTCTCTTCTGCTCGTGCGGCCGGTCAGCGGCCGGTCTTCGGGGCCTTCCAGCGGGCTATGCCGCGGGCCACCAGGTTCAGGATCATCACGAAGGCGATCAGCACGAGGGCCGCCGCCCAGGCGCGGTCGTAGGAGGCCTCGTTGCCGTTGGCCCACTGCTCGTAGACGTAGTACGGCAGGGAGGACTGGGCGCCCTCGAAGGGGTTGTTGTTGATCGACTGGGCGCCGAACACCAGCAGCAGGATCGGCGCGGTCTCACCGGCGATACGGGCGACGGCGAGCATGACGCCCGTGGTGATGCCGCCGATCGCGGTGGGCAGCACGACCTTGAGGATGGTGCGCCACTTGGGCACGCCCAGCGCCAGGGACGCCTCGCGCAGCTCGTTCGGGACGAGCTTGAGCATCTCCTCGGTGGAGCGCACGACGATCGGCATCATCAGGATCGCCAGCGCCATGGCGCCGGCGAAGCCGGAGTAGCCGAAGTCCAGGATGATGATCCAGAAGGATAGGACGAACAGGCCGGCCACGATCGAGGGGATGCCGGTCATGACGTCGACGAAGAAGGTGACGGCCGTGGCGAGCTTGCCGCGCCCGTACTCGACCAGGTAGATCGCGGTCAGCAGGCCGATCGGCGCCGCGATCAGGGTGGCGATGCCGACCTGCTCGATGGTGCCGATGATCGCGTGGTAGATGCCGCCGCCGGGCTGGAGGGTGATCACACCGCTCATGGAGTGGGTGAGGAAGTACCCGTCCAGGACCTTGGTGCCGCGTGCGATCGTCTCCCAGATCAGGGAGGCCAGCGGGAGGACGGCGACCAGGAAGCTGACCCAGATCAGGCTGGTGGCCAGCCTGTCCTTGGCCTGGCGGCGGCCCTCGACGGCCGTGGTGAGGGCGTAGGTGGCCGCGACGTAGACGATCGCGGCGATCAGGCCCCACTGGACGCGGCTGGCCAGACCGAACGCCAGGCCGGCTCCGGCTCCGGCGCCTGCGGAGAGCAGGGCGAGGCCGGCGGGGGCCCAGCGCGGCAGACGGGGCTGCTTGAGGGTGTTGCCGGAGGGCGGCACGGTGACCGGGGGCTTGTCCATGACTGCGTTGCTCATCAGGCGTTCGCCCCCGAGTATTCCTTGCGGCGGGCGATGATCAGCCGGGCCGCGCCGTTCACCAGAAGGGTGATGACGAACAGGACGAGGCCGGACGCGATCAGCGCGTCACGGCCGATGTCGCCGGCCTCCTTGAAGCCCGCGGCGATGTTCTGGGCGAAGGTGCCGCCGCCGGGGTTGAGGAGACTGGCGTTGATCAGGAAGTTGGGGGACAGGACGGTGGCGACCGCCATCGTCTCGCCCAGCGCGCGGCCGAGACCGAGCATCGAGGCGCTGATCACACCGGAGCGGCCGAAGGGCAGGACGGCCATCCTGACGACCTCCCACCGGGTGGCGCCGAGCGCGAGCGCGGCCTCCTCCTGCATCTTCGGGGACTGCTTGAAGACCTCGCGGCTGACGTTGGTGACGATCGGCAGGATCATGATCGCCAGCAGGATGCCGACGGTGAACAGCGAGCGCGGGGCGCCGCCGTTGTAGGCGAAGACGCCGGTCCAGCCGAAGAACTGGTCGAGCCACTCGTACAGGCCGGTCAGGTGCGGCACCAGGAACAGGGCGCCCCAAAGGCCGTAGATGATGCTGGGGACGGCGGCGAGCAGGTCCACCACGTACGCCATCGGGGTGGCGATCCGGCGCGGCGCGTAGTGCGAGATGAACAGGGCGATGCCGACGGCCACGGGGACGGCCAGGACCATCGCGATGATCGAGCTGACGATCGTGCCGTAGGCCAGGACCGCGATGCCGAAGACCGGCGGGTCGGCGTTGGCGCTCCACTCGAAGGTGGTGAGGAAGTTGCCCTCGTTCTCGGCGAGGGCGACCAGGGTGCGCCAGGTGAGGAAGACCGCGATGGCGGCCATGATCACCAGCAGCGCGATGCCTGAGCCCCGGGAGAGGCCGAGGAAGATCCGGTCACCCGGACGGGTGGCGGAGTCCTTGCCGGAGGGGCCTTTCGGTGGTGGGTTCTTCGGCGCTGCGGAGGCGGTGGGTGCTATGTCCATGGTTTCTCCGGTCTGGTTAGGGGTGTCATCCCCTGGCGGCGGTGCACCGGATGGGTTGGTCGCGTGCGGAGCGGTTTTGTGTGCGGACGCGGCCGGGCGGCCGGCCCCGCTGGGGTGCGGGGCCGGCCGCCTGCTGCGTCAGGAGAGGGAGGAGATGGTCTCGCGGACCTTGGTGATGATCTCGTCGGGGATCGGGGCGTAGCCGGCGTCGGCCAGCGCGCTCTGGCCGTCCTCGCTGGCCGCGTAGGTCAGGAAGGACTTGGTCAGGTCCAGGGACTGCTTGTCGTTGCCCTTGTCGCAGACGATCTCGTAGGTCACCAGGACGATCGGGTAGGCGCCGTCGGCCTTGGTGGCGTAGTCCAGCTCCATGGCAAGGTCGTCGCCCTCGCCGACGACCTTGCCGGCGGCGATGGCCGCGGAGGCGTTGTCGACGGTGGCCTCGACGGGCTCGGCGGCGCCGGTGTCGAGCTTCACGGTCGGGATGCTGTTGCCGGTGGCGTAGGACAGCTCGAAGTAGCCGATCGCGCCGTCGTTGTTCTTGACGTTGGTGGCCACACCGGAGGAGCCGTCGGCCGACTGGCCGCCCTTGCCGGCCCACGCCTTGGCGGGCTCGTACTTCCAGGCGTCGGGCGCGGCGGCGTGCAGGTACTCGGTGAAGTTGTCGGTGGTGCCGGACTCGTCGGAGCGGTGGAAGGCCTGGATCTTGGTGGACGGCAGCTCGGCGTCCGGGTTCAGCTTCTTGATCGCCTCGTCGTCCCACTGGGTGATCTTCGAGTCGAAGATCTTGGCGATGGTCTCGGCGTCCAGGACCAGGTCGTCCACGCCGGCCAGGTTGTAGCCGACGGCCACCGGGCCGCCGACCATCGGCAGGTTGATGCCCTGGCCGCCCTCGCAGACCTCCTTGGACTGCTCGACCTCGTCCTCCTTCAGGGCCGAGTCGGAGCCGGCGAAGCCGGTCTTGCCCTGGAGGAACTCCTGGATGCCCGCGCCGGAGCCGGTGGGCTTGTAGTTGACCGCGGAGCCCTCGCAGGCCGCCTGGTAGTTCTTGACCCAGATGTCCATCGCGTTCTTCTGGGCGCTGGAGCCGGACGCGAGGAGGTTGCCCTCGCCGTCGCACTTGATGTTGCTGGCGGCCTTGGTGCCGCCGGCCTCGTTACCGCCCCCGGTGTTGTCGTCCGAGCCGCAGGCGCTCAGGACCAGTGCGCTGGAAACCACGGCGGCGCCGACGGCGAGCGTGCGGAGCCGGTTGGTGGGCTGAAGCTTCACTTCGTTCAGTTCCTTCCTGGGGCCCGCCGGTGGGGACGGCAAGCGGTGAGGTTTGTCCGGGTCTCGTGTTCAGCATGTGGGGCGGTCCGCGTCCGCCGGCGACCGGGCGCGCTCCCCATGAGGCCGAAATTAGGCAGGACAGGTGAAGCGCCCGACGGCCGAGGGTGAACGAGAGGTGAACCTCGGCGGACGGTGCAGTTGACGCGGCCGCCGACGCGCCGCGGGCGGGACGGCGGCCGTGCCCTCTGTCGCGGGAGTGGCCGACGTGGCACCATCCCCGGCTGTGGCTCGTTACGCGCGGGTAGGGGCCATGTGACGTGCGTGGACGCGCGGAAGGGAGAAGCGTGGAGCGGCAGGGGGGCGGCGCCGGTACGGCACGCCGTGGAAGGCCGTCGGCGGGCGCGGTGTCCGTGGGGGCGGCCGTCTGCGCACTGGTGTGCGCGCAGTTCGCGCTGCTGGTGGCACCGGCGGGAGCGGCCCGCGCGGAACCGGGCGGGCCGGGTGCGAAGGCGAAGGGCGGCGTCCGGACCTCGCCCGCGGCCCCCGGGCCCGGGAAGACGGAGGAGCCCGGGAAGACGCAGGAGCCCGGGGCGGCGGGAGGACCGGACGAGGCCGCCGGTGAGGACCCCACCGCGCGCCTGGAAAAACTCCGCAGGAGGATCGAGAAGCTCCACGACAGCGTGGAATCGGCCACCGAGGAGTACAACGCGGCCGATGAGAGGGCCGCGAAGCAGCGGCGCGAGATCGTACGGCTGGCCCGGGCGATCGTGCGGACCCGGGGGCAGCTGGACGATCTGAGGGACAGGACCGGGGCGATGGCCCGCGCGCAGTACCGCGGCGGCGGTCTGCCGCCCTCCGCGCGGCTGGTCCTCGGCGACGACCCGGAGGACTTCCTGCGCGACCTCGGCCTGCTCCACAAGGGTGACCAGGCGGCCAAGGGGCTGATCGCGAAACTGCGGACGGCCAACGAGGACCTCGGCGAGTACGCGGACGAGGCCACCGGCCGGTGGGCGAAGCTGGAGTCGGACCGCGAGCGGAAGGCCGAGGCGAAGAAGGACATCGAGGCCGAGCTGGCGAAGGCCGAGAAGCTGGAGTCGCGGCTGGAGGCCGACGAGCTGGAGCGGCTGCGGGAGCTGGAGGACGAGGCGGCCTGGGCCCGGCAGGCGCGCTGGCTGGAGTCGGGCGTGCTGGAGGAGATCGGCCGGCGGGCGTCGGCGCGCGGCAGGAAGGCCGTCGGGTACGCCATGGCCCAGATCGGCAAGGACTACGAGTGGGGCGCGGAGGGCCCGGGGACCTTCGACTGCTCGGGGCTGACACTGCGTGCCTGGGAGGCCGCGGGTCTGCGGATCCCGCGCACCTCGCAGGAGCAGTGGAGGCTGCTGCCGAGGGTGGAGATCACCGACATGCGCCCGGGCGACCTGATCGTCTACAAGGGTGACGCCAGTCATGTCGGCATGTACGTCGGCGACGGGGTGATGGTCCACGCGCCGCGGACCGGCCGGCAGATCACCACCGCGGGCGCGGGGTCGCTGCCGATCCTCGGGGTGGTGCGGCCCGACGCGTAGACTGCCTCGGCCGGTCACCCGTCGGCCATTTGGCATATGCCACAAGGCATTCCGTGCAGGGCCCCGGGCGGCTATGGTCGCCCGGGGCGTCTCCACCCTGACGCCTGTGTGCCCTCGGGGGGAGGGAAGAGGAATTCTGGCATGCCCGTATCGATGGGCGACGAGGTGATGACCGTGGCACTGCCGCGGCAGTCCACCGGCCCGAAGGCCGGTACTCCCGGGTCCCCCGGATCCGCGGGCGGGCTGACCCTGCTCGTCGTCGAGGACGACCCGGCGGGCTCCCTTGCCATCCCCGAGCTGCTCGACGCCTCCGGGGGCCGGGTGAGGGTCCGTACCGCCCGCAACCTCACCGAGGCCGAACGGCTGCTCACCGACGACGTCCACTGCATCCTGCTCGACCTGGCGCTGTCCGACGGCACCGCCGCCGCGGACGCCCAGGAGGAGAGCGGGGACGAGCTGGACATACTGCGCCGGGTGCTGCGGATGGCCCCCCGGCACGCGGTACTGGCGCTCACCGCCGAGGACGACGCCGAGCGCGCGGCCGAGGCCGTACGCGTCGGGGCGCAGGACTTCCTCTTCCGCGACGAGCTGGACGGACGGGTGCTGAGCCGGGCCGTCCGCTACGCGGTCGAGCGCAAGCGGGCGGACCTGGCCCAGCGCCAGCTCACCGAGTCACGGCTGCGGGCCCAGGAGAACGCCCGGCTGGAGCGCGGACTGCTGCCGACCCCGCTGCTGGGCGGCTCCGAGCTGCGGTTCGCCGCCCGCTACCGGCCCGGACGCTCCCGGGCGCTGCTCGGCGGCGACTTCTACGACACCGTGCGCACCGCGGACGGGACCGTCCACGCCATGATCGGCGACGTGTGCGGGCACGGCCCGGACGAGGCGGCGCTGGGAGTGGAGCTGCGGATCGCCTGGCGTGCGCTGACCTTCGCCGGGCTCTGCGGCGACCAGCTCCTGAGCACGCTCCAGCGGGTGCTGGAGCACGAGCGCTCCAGCGACGAGATCTTCGCCACGCTGTGCACCGTCGACATCGCGCCGGACGGCCGGCGGGCCGGGCTCTGCCTGGCCGGGCACCCCGCGCCGCTGGTGGCGGGCGGCGGGCGCGGGCCGCGGCTGCTGCCGCACCACCAGGAGGGCGGCGGCCCGGCGCTGGGCGTCCTGCCCAACGCCCGCTGGCCGCGCACCCAGGTGGAGCTGGGCGGTTCGTGGAGCCTGATGATGTACACCGACGGGCTGATCGAGGGCCGGGTCGGCCAGGGTGAGCACCGCCTGGGCCAGGAGGGCATGCTCGGGATCGTCGGCAACCGGATGGCCGCGGGGCTGCACGGCGAGGAGCTGCTGGACGCCGTACTGGCCGAGGTGCGCGAGCTCAACGGCGACGAGCTGACGGACGACGTGGCGGTGATGCTGCTCGACCGGGGCTGACCCGGACGAGCGGCGGCCGGGCCACACGGCCCGGCCCTGTGCCGGCGCCCCGATCCGCCCGGCGGCTCAGCGGCCGCCGTTGTACGGGCCGTAGGGGCCGTCGCTGCTGCTGCCGCGGCGGAAGCCGCCCTGGCCGCCCCTGCCGCCCCCGCCGACCTGGATGAGCGCGGGCCGCACGTCGACCATGTAGACGATGTTGGCGATCAGTCCGGCGATGGTCAGGAACAGCATCCCGAGGAAGAGGTTCACGGCCACCGTGATGCCCAGGATGATCAGCCAGAAGCCCTTGGTCTTCTTGTCCGCGGCACGGTAGGCGTCCTCACGGCGCAGTACCGCGTCCACGAAGCAGAAGATGCTGAAGATGAGCAGGCCCAGGAACACCCAGGACATCAGCCCGTAGAAACCGTCCAACAGCACGCTGGCCACCATCCTGTCCATGAGCCGGTCGTCGGCCCTCCACGCTACCGGCCCGGGGACCGGACACGAAGTGCGTGCCCGGTCCCGGCGGCGCTCACTCCTGCGGCTTGTCCGCGGGCAGCTTGTCCGACGGCGACGCGGCCTTCTGGGAGGAGGACTGCTTCGCCGCGGTCTTCCTGGCGGCGCTCTTCTTCGCGACCGTCTTGGGGGTCTCCCCGGCGGCGGCCTTCCTCGCGGCGCCGGCCCTGGAGGCCGTCTTCTTCGGTGCCGCGCTCTTCGATGCCGTGGTCCTCGTGGCGGAGGCCCTGCCGGGGGTGGCCCGGCGGGTGTCGCCCATCTTGGGGCGAGGCTTCTCCTCCTTGCCGCCCGCCTCGACGGTCACGGCCTCGCCGACCTTGCGCGCGCTCTTCACCGGGAGCCCGTGACCGGCGCCGGCGCCGGTCTTCTCACCGCCGTTCTTCTCGCCGCGCCACGTCCCCACCGCGCCGCGGCCGCGCTCGGCCAGCTCGCCGTATCCCTCGCGCGCCTTGACGGCGTACTCGGCGGCGAGCCCGACGCCCTGGAGTGCCAGGTGCTGGGCCTGCTCGCGCAGCTTCTTCAGATCGGTGTCGAGACCGGACAGCGCGGTGGTCAGCCGCGACTGGGTCTGCTTGGCCTGCTCGGCCAGGCGCTCCTGCACGGCCTTGTGGTCGGCGGCCTTGTCCTTGACCGCGGCCAGGCGCTCGGGCGCCGTCTCGCGGATCTTGTCGATCACGCCCGCCGCGAAGTACAGCGGGGTGGGGTCGGTCAGCGCCTTGCGGAGGTCCGCGGTCCTGTTGGCGGCCTCGTCGGCGGTCTTCTCGGGCATGAGGGTCCCTCCTGGGTTACGGGATCTTGGGCTTCGCGCCGGCGGAGGGGGCGTCCTCGGCCTCCGGCCCGGAGGCGTCCTCGGTGTGTCCGTCCTCGCTGTGTCCGTTCTCCTTGCGGAACGACCCGTAGATCTGGAGCAGCACCTGCTTCTGCTGCTCGCTGATCGACGTGTCGGCCAGGATCGCGCTGCGCACCTCCAGCCCCGCCTGCTCCTTCTCGTCGAGGATCCCGGCGCGGACGTAGAGGGTCTCGGCGGAGATCCGCAGCGCTCTGGCGAGCTGCTGGAGGATCTCGGCGCTGGGCTTGCGCAGTCCCCGTTCGATCTGGCTGAGGTACGGATTCGACACCCCGGCGGCATCCGCGAGCTGCCGCAGGGACAGCTGCGCGCTGCGCCGCTGCTCCCGCAGGAACTCGCCGAGATTGCCGACATGCAGTGAAGCCATGCCTCCACAGTGCCTCCCTGCGCTAACTTTTGCAAGCAAGTGCTTGCAGGAGTGTCGCCCTGTGTGTCCGCCGTATGCGGGAGCATGGGGCATGCGACCGGATGACCGGCACCTCACCGAAGACGTCGACGACTTCCTCACCCGGGCCGGGGACTTCCTGCGCTCCCGGCCCGCACGTCATGCAACTGACATGGGCCGAGAGAGTGCGAGTGCGCGGGAGCGCCGCGTTCGGCGCCGAGGCTCCCCTCTTCGGGGCGCTGGAGCGAGCCGGCGGGACCGTCGCCACCTTCTACCGCATTCCGCTCCGTGCTCTGGGCCTCTCCCCGCTCACGCCCGGGCAGGCGGACTCCCCCGCCGCCCGCCCGGCGCGCCTGGGGCAACCCCTCTCCCGCGTCGGCGCGGACCACGGCACCGCCACCGCCTTCGCCGAGGCCTGGCGGCGGCATACCGGCGCGGCGCCGTGGCTCCGCGACACACGGCCGCGTCTGTACGGCCTGGGCAAGCTCACCCCGCCGGATCCACTGCCGGAGGGCCGAAGCCGCGTCCTGGGCGAGCAGGACCTGGAGGAGACCGCGTTCTGGTGCGCGGAGTTCGCCGGGGCCGTCGGAGAGGACGTCCGCGTCGACGTCGAGTCCTGGGCGAGCACGCGCTACGCCGACAAGCGGTACACGCTCTGGGAGAGGCCGGACGGCGCCCCCGTCTCCATCGCGGGCATGAACCCGCTGATCGGCGGCCAGATCCAGGTGGACGTCGTCTACACCCCGGCCCGCCTGCGCGGCCGCGGATACGCGGGGGCCGCGGTGGCGGAGGTGAGCCGGGCCGCGCTGGACGCGGGCGCGGGGGACGTCGTGCTGTTCGCGGACCTGTCCAACCCCGCCAGTAACGCCCTCTACCGGCGCCTGGGCTACCGCACGCTCACCGACTGGTCCGTGTACGACTTCCCGTACGCCGCGCCGGCGGCCGGTTGAGCGCCGCGCGACTATCCGGTGCGGGGCACCTGCGGCGAGACCGCACGACCGGCCGCCACGTCCACGACGCCCTCCGGGCGGCCGCGCCCAACCGCGCCCCTTTCGCGGTTTCAGGCCCCTGACGTGCCGCTGCGTGCCACCATGAGGGCGGGACGAAGGGGACCATGGCGACCGGACGAGTCTGGCTGGACGTTCCGTTCTCCGAGAAGAACGAGGCGAAGCGGCACGGGGCCCGCTGGGACCCGTCGGCCGGGCGCTGGTACGCGCCGCGCCCCGGCATGGACGCACTCGGGCGGTGGGCGGCCGCCCCGGACGTCCCCGACCTGCTGCCCGGCGAGGACCGGACCCTCGGCAGCGGCCTCTTCGTCGACCTGGTCCCCAGTACCTGCTGGTTCACCAACGTCCGCTCCTGCGTGGCGGAGAGGGACTGGGAGCGGCTCCGGCGGATGATCACCGGGCGGGCCGGGCGGCGCTGCGAGATCTGTGGGGCCGCGGAGGACCGCGGGGCGGGGCGGTGGCTGGAGGCGCACGAGCGCTGGGTCTTCGACGACGAGAGAAGGGTGCAGACCCTCGGGCGGCTGATCTGCCTGTGCACCGACTGCCACACCGTCACGCACTTCGGCCACGCGCAGGTCCGCGGTCTCGAGGCGCGGGCCTTCGCGCACCTGAGGGCGGTCACCGGGATGACCGAAGCGCAGGCCCGGCGGCACGTCGAGGCCGCCTTCGAGGTGTGGGAGCGGCGCTCGCGGTTCACCTGGAGCCTGGACCTGGGAATCCTCACCACGGCCGGCGTCGCCCTCGCCCCGCCGCCCGGAGCCGAGGATCGGGTCCGTGTCCCCTGGGAGGCCCTCCGCCCCGCCGGGAAGCGGCCCGACCGGGGCAGGCGGACCCGCTGACCCCCGCGTGGGCGCGGCACCGTCCGTGCCCGTCCCTCGGGAGACGCCGAGGGGCGGGGAGGACACCGGCGGTGTCCTCCCCGCCCCTCGAAAGGCGCCTCGGCCTGTCTCAGCCCTCGGTGTCCTGCCGGGGCGGCACCGCGCCGGCGTACGGCTGAGCCCCGGCGCGGTGGCGGCCGCCCGCGCCGTCGGGCACGGCGGCGGTCTCGGCCGCGCGCGCCGCCGCCTCGCGCCGGTTCTTGGTGATGTGCTCGGCCACGGCGAACCCCGCGACCACGACGAAGCCCAGCGCCGCGAAGCCGATCGCCGCGCCGAGCTGGTCGTCGGGGGCGAGGAGGGCCCGGTCCTCGTCCTGCCAGGGCCACAGCGCCCGCAGGCAGCCCGCCACCACACCGGTGAGGACCACCAGGGTGATGCGCTGCCGGTTCTCCAGCAGCCACTGCATCAGCTTGACGAAGGAGGCCAGGCCCAGGAGAGCGCCGAGCGCGAACAGGCCCAGGTAGCCGAAGTCCCGCTCGTTGACGGCGGAGAGGGTGCGCTCGTACAGCCCGAAGGTCAGCAGCAGGAACGAGCCGGACAGGCCGGGCAGCACCAGCGCGGAGACCGCGATCGCCGCCGCGGCCACGATGACCAGCGGGGTGGCCTCCACCTCGCCGGGCGGCAGGCTGACGATCACGAAGGCCGCCGCCGCGCTCACCAGGGCCACCAGGATCTCGCCCGGCCGCCAGGGGGAGGAGGCGCCGTTGGGCAGCGGCGCCCGCGAGGCGAGGGAGAACGGCACCCACAGCGAGGCCAGCACCAGTCCGAAGAACAGGGCCCGGCTGTGCACAGGCTGCTCCTCGACCCAGCCCTCGACCAGCCCGGCCATCAGCACCAGCGCGGCGAACATGCCGACCAGCAGCGGGACGATGACGCGCCACTGGACCTGGCGGACCTCGTGGAGGGCCCGGGAGAGCCCCCGTCCCCGGGGGAGGTCGGCCAGCGCCAGCCGGACGCCGGTTACCAGGCGGCTCGCCGAGCCGATGGCCGTGTCGTACACGCCGACGACCAGGGCCACGGTGCCGCCGCTGACGCCCGGGACGGTCTCCGCGGTGCCGATCAGGGCGCCGCGCACCAGGTTGAGGCCGTGTGCCGGCCAGGACGACTGCTTCGCCGCCCTGTGTCGCTGGGTTTCCCCCACCAGAGCTCCTTCGGTGCTGGTCGAGTGCTGTGGGACTGCCCGCGCGCCGGTTCCCGGGAGTGCCGGGGCGGGCGTGGCAGACACATTGTTCCCGATGCCGTATCCCATCGGTCTCCGGAGGGTCGTGGTCCTTCCCGGGGCGGTACGGACCGGGCCGGACCGGGCCGGAGCGGAGGGGAGACGGGAGGGGAGACGGGAGGGGACGGGCGACTGGTTCCAGGCGATCGCCGGTGCCCAGGCGGCCTGGAGGTGCGGGGGTTGACCGGCCAGGGGGGGGTGAAACCCGCCGCGGGCCGCGGGATGCCCCCGCGCGCCACCGCGCCACCGCGTCGTCGCAAATCGGGTGAAAAGTGTGGAAAGGTGCATAGAGTGGCGATCGGCAGACGGTGAACCGAACGCGCCGCGCCCGAGCGGCCGCCGGCGCGGGCTAAGGAGTCGGAACCAGATGAGCGATGTCAAGCTGTCCGTGATCTACTACTCGTCGACCGGCACCATCCACAAGATGGCCAGGCGCCTGACCGAGGCGGGGAAGCAGGCGGGTGCGGAGGTGCGGCTTCGGCAGGTCGCCGAGCTCGCCCCGGAGGAGGCCATCGCCTCCAACGCGGCGTGGAGCCAGCACTTCGACGACACCAAGGACGAGCCGAAGGCCACCGCCGACGACGTCGTGTGGGCCGACGCCGTGCTGTTCGGCACGCCCACCCGGTACGGCAACGTCGCCAGCCAGCTCAAGCAGTTCCTCGACACCCTCGGCCCGCAGTGGCAGCAGGGGCTGCTCGCCGACAAGGCGTACGCCGGCTTCACCGCCTCCCAGACCGCCCACGGCGGCCAGGAGTCGACGCTGCTGACCCTCTACAACGTCCTCATCCACTTCGGCGGCGTCCTGGTGCCGCCCGGCTACACCGACCCGCTGAAGTTCACCGACGGCAACCCCTACGGCGTCTCCCACGTCACCGGGCCGAACAACGACGCCCCGCTCACCGACGCGGAGTACGCGGCCCTCGACCACATGGCGCAGCGCGTGGTGCGCATCGCCGGCCGTCTCAAGGGCCAGGGCTGACGGCGCGCCGCACGGGCGGGTGAACCGGGTGGGGGCGGGTGACGGGCCGCCCCCACCCGGCCGCGCCGGGCGCGTCAGGCCCGGTGGACCTCCAGTGCCGCCCGTACCGCCGACTCCAGGGCGCCCTCGATCCACGCCGTCCTGATCGAGGTGTGGTCGCCCGCGAAGAACAGCGGCCCCTCGCGGCGGCCCAGCAGCGGGAACAGCTCGGTGTGCTGGCCCGGCAGCAGCACGGCCGCCTCGCCGTACGCGTACGGGTCGCGCTGCCAGCTCTGGGTGCGCCCGGCGCCGGTGTAGAAGACCTCCACCCGCTGCCCGTAGACCTGCTGCACACCGCGCAGGGCGTACGGGTAGCGGGCCTCGTCGTCCAGGCAGTCCCAGCGCCGGGCGTCGTCCGCCCAGCTGTAGGAGGCCAGCAGGACGCCGCCCTCGCTGCCCTCGACCCGGTGCGAGGGGTTGAACATGAACCGGTTGGGGTTGTCGCACACCGACCCGCCGCCGGTCACGCCCGCCGCCTCCGGCTGGTCCCGGGAGATCCAGCGGCAGGCGGTGTAGTGCACGCGCTGGGCGGGGGTGATGTGACCGGACGGCACGGACGGGTGCGCGCCCAGCAGGCTGCCGTCGTCCGGCGCCCTCCCCAGGCGGTAGGCGTCGTACAGCCCAGGCCGCACCCGCTCCAGCTCCCGCTTCCAGTCGGCCTCGTCGAACTCCCACCAGCGGCGGCTGAACTCCAGCAGCACCTTGGTGGCGCTGTCGTAGTGCAGCTCGGTGACGGCCCGCCGCTTGCCGTACGACAGAGGCGGGGCGACCTGGATCTGCCGCAGCCCCGAGAAGGGGACGGTGAGGACCGCCCAGTCGCCGGTGAACTGCTCGCGCACCACCGCGCCGTCGCGGCCCTCGGAGACGGTGTCGATCCACACCGCCGGGTCGCCGGCGCCGATGTGCGGGGTGTCGTCACCTCCGCCGCGCCCGTCCCCGCGGTACTCGACGCGGGTGGCGCGGCGGTCGAAGCGCACCGGGACCTTCAGCTCCCCGAGCTCCTTCAGCAGCGCGTCCACCAGGGTGGCGGTGCCGCCCTGAAGCTCCCAGAAGACGGTGCCGGGATTGATCAGGGACCAGCCGATGAAGCTGTGCAGGAAGGACAGGGGCAGGCGGGAGGTGAGGTTCTCCAGAGTTCCGATCAGGTCGATCGTGCGCTCGTCGAATCCGGCGTGCTCGGTCAGGAAGCGGTGCATCGACCAGCCCCCGAACCTCTGAACCACCCTGGCCCAGCCCTCCAGGCACTGGGGCAGCGGCTTGTTCACGCGCTTTCCGTCCGGCCCGGCGGTGCTGTACTCGTCGCGCACCGGGTCCAGGGCCCGGCCCAGGATCTTCGCGGCGGGGACGTCCAGGTACTTCTCCGGCACGCCGAAGGAGCGGTTGACCGCCCGCGGGTCCTTCGCGTAGTCGGCGCGGCGTGTCCGGACGCCGTTGACGGCGATCCAGGTGCGGTACGCGGGCCTGCCGCCGTCGTCCACGTCCACCAGGTGGAAGCGGCGGCGCTTCAGCCCCAGCTCGTCGATCAGCCCCATGACCAGCGGGTGGCTGCCGGGGATGCGCATGGCCCCGGCCTCCGCGTACTGCTTCGGGTCGGCGAAGGGCTGTTCCGCGCCCTCGTGGCCGCCGGAGCGGAAGGTCTTGATCCGGCCGCCGGCCCGGTTGCCGTTGGCCTCGACGACGGTGACGCGGTGACCGGCGCGGCCCAGCAGCAGCGCGGCGACCAGCCCGGCCGGACCCGCGCCGACGACCAGAACCTCCTTGCCGGGTGTGCCGGGTGTGCCGGGTGTGCCGGGTGTGCCGGGTGTGCCGGGCGCGCCGGACGTGCCGGGCGCGCCGCTCCCCGCGGCGCCGGAGCGGGGCAGGCCGCCGCCGCGCAGGATCTTCTCGTACCGGGGAGTGAGCTCCGCGCCGTCCTCGTCCAGCAGGAGGATGGCACGGGCCACCGCCAGGCAGGCCTGCCGGTCGGCGGCGCCCGGGGGCTCGGGGGAGCCCTCGGGGAGGGGTTTGCCGTGCGGGACGGCGGCGGGTGCGGCAGGGGCGGCGGCGAGCCCGGCGACGGCGGCGGCCGTCGTGGCTCCGGCGGCGAACCGTCGCCGCGACAGCGACGGGACGGCTTCGGCGGTGTGATGGTCTTCGTGGAGGGCCATGGCTTCTGATTAAGGCCGCGCCGCCCCGGTGGGCCGTCGGCGCACGGCACGACCTGCCGGATTCCCCCGTACGGGAGCGGCTTTCGGGTGTGAAAAGCCGTTGGGGAGCGGCGCGTGTCTCGGGCAGTGTGCCCCCCATGGATCTCATGAGCCCCGCCCACGTCGTCCTGCGCCGCCTGGACGAGGCGCTGCTGGACGCCCTGGCGGCCACGGCCGCCGCCGACGCCGACCCCGGCGAGGTGATGCCGACGGCCGGGGAGGACGGACCCGGCTGGACGGCCGCCCGGCGCGAGGCGTTCGTCCGCTTCCACCGCTCGCGCTCCCTGGGCGCCGACCCGGCGGAGACCGTGTACGCCGTCCTCGTCACGGAACCGGGCCCGGACGGCCGCCCGCGGGAGGCGGTCGCCGGGGCCGCCCGGCTGGCCCCCGACCCGGAGCCGGGCGCGGCCGAGGCCGGGCTGTGGCTCGGCCGCTCCCACCGCGGCCGGGGCGTCGGCACGGCGGCGCTGGCCCTCCTCCTGGACGAGGCCCGCGCCGCCGGCGCCACCCGGCTGCTCGCCCGTACGGACGCGGCCAACGCCGCCTCCCGCCGCCTGCTCGCGGCAGCCGGAGCCGGCCTGGAGACCGGCGGGGACGGGACGGTCACGGCGCGGCTGCCGCTGACCGGTCGGCGTCGGCCGGCCTGATGTTGCGGTTGAAGCGGAAGAGGTTGTGCGGGTCGTGGGCGGCCTTGAGGGCCGCCAGCCGCTCGTAGGTGCCCGGGTCGTAGCCCGCGCGGGTCTGGGCCTCGCCGGCCCGCTCGCCGTCCCCGTGGAGGAAGGCCGGGCTGTGGCCCGGCGTCCAGGGGGCCAGGGCCTCGCGCAGCAGGTCGAACCGCTCGCGGACCTGCCGGAGGCTGTGCCCGGTGCCGCCGGGCGGGGGGCCGGGGAAGGCGATGGCGCGCACGATGTACCGCGCCTCCCGGTGGTCCACGGCCACCCCCGCCGGGCCGCGCCTGCCCAGCGCCCCGCCGAGGTGGCGCACATCCGTGACGCAGGGGACCGGCGAGCCCGGCCCCACGGTGTCGAGCACCGCGCTCAGCGCCTCGGGCGGCAGCTCGCGCAGCAGGGCGTTGGTGGCGGTGTAGGGCTGCGGGAAGGGCGGGTCGCGGTGGATGGAGTCGCACTCGGCGTACGGCATCTCGCGCAGGTCGTCCACGAGCCGCTCGCCGACCGCCCGCAGCGGCGCCACCAGCCGCTCGCCCTCCCCGGCCGGGCCGCTGTGGACGATCCGGAACGAGGCGGCGTACCGGCCGCGCAGCGGCGCGGGGACCGTCGGCAGGTCCGGGTAGGAGAGCAGGGCGACGGAGGAGGTCAGCGTCTCGGGCACGTCCGCCGTCCAGCGCCGCCAGACCTCCAGGGCCCGTTCCATCGGCGGGGCGCCGAAGACGAGCTGCCCGCCGTAGAGCGCGGGCACGGGGAAGAGGTCGATCTCCATGGCCGTCACCACGCCGAAGTTGCCGCCGGTGCCCAGCAGGGCGCCGAACAGCTCGTCGCCGGGGACGGTGCGGCGCGGCCGTCCGTCGGCGGTGACGACCTCCAGGGCGCGCACGTGGTCGGCCGCGTAGCCGAACCGCCGGGCCAGCAGCCCGATGCCGCCGCCCAGGGTGTAGCCGACGGCGCCGACGGTCGGTGAGGAGCCGTTGAGCGGGGCCAGGCCGTGGGCGGCGGCCGCCGCCACCACCGTGCCCCAGCGTGCGCCGGCGGCGACGCGCGCGGTGCGGCGCTCCGGGCCGACGCTCACGCCCGCCATCCGCCGGGTGCCGATCAGCACCCCGCCCCCGGCGGCCACCGACAGCCCGTGCCCGGTGGCCTGCACCGCCACGGGCAGACGGCGCCCGGCCGCGTACGCCACGGCCAGCCGTACGTCCTCGGCGTCCGCCGCACCGACGACCAGGTCGGGGCGGTGGGTCCAGGCCGTCTGGAAGCCGGAGACCTCCTCGTCGTAGCCGGGGTCGCCGGGCCGGAGGACCGGTCCGGTGGTGGCGGGGAGGTCGTCGGCGTCGAAGATGCCGCCGGTGCCGGTGCCGGTGCCGGTGTCGCTGTGCGGTGTGCGTTCCATGACCTCCAGGGTGGTGACGGAGAATCCATAAGTCCAAGATCTGATCTGTATCGGAACTAGAATCAGCGGTTATGGAGATCAGGCAGCTGCGCTACCTCGTCGCCGTGGTCGAGGAGGCGGGCTTCACCCGCGCCGCCGAGCGCCTGCACGTGGCCCAGCCCGGTGTCAGTGCCCAGATCCGCCTTCTGGAGAGGGAGCTGGGCCAGCCGCTGCTGGACCGGTCCGGCCGTACGGTGCGCCCCACGGAGGCGGGCGAGGCGCTGCTGCCCTACGCGCGGGCCGCGCTCGCCGCCGTCGAGGGCATGCGGCGGACCGCGGACGAGTTCACCGGCCTGCTGCGCGGCCGGGTCACGGTCGGGCTGTTCTCGGCCGCGGCCACCCACGACCTCGACGTCGTCCCCGTGCTGGCCGGCTTCCACGACGACCACCCGCACGTCGAGATCACCCTCACCGAGGACGTCTCCGACCGGATGGTCACCGCGCTCCAGCGCGGCGAACTGGACGTGGCGGTCATCGGGCTCACCGGCGAGGAGCCGCCGCCGGGCGTTGAACTCCAGGTCGTCGTGGACGAACCGCTGGTCGCGGCCGTCCCGCCGGACGACCCGCTGGCCGGACGCGCGAGCGTGGCGCTGGCAGCGCTCGGCGAGCGCACCCTGATCAGCCTGCCGCACGGCACCGGCCTGCGCGCCGTGCTCGACCGGGCCTGCGCCGCGGCCGGCATCCGGCCCCGCGTCGGCTACGAGGCCGCCGCGCCGCACGTCCTGGCCGAGCTCGCCGCACGCGGCCTGGGCGTCGCCGTGCTCCCGGCGGGCTCGGCGGCGGAGGCCGGGGACCGGCTGCGGGCGCCGGAGATCGTACGGCCGCGGCTGCGCGGCCGGATCGCCCTGGCCTGGCGCGCCGAGGGCCCCTCCGGACCGGCGGCCCGGGCCTTCCTGGCCCGGCTGCGCGAGGCGATGCCGGTACCGGCGGCCGCTTCGGAACGTTCCTGAGCCGGGGCCCGGCCGGCCGGGCCGGGAGCGTCAGCCGTGTGTCCGCGCCGCGACGATCACGTTCCCGTACGGATCGGCGAAGTGCAGCGAACCGCCGTCCGCGCCCTCCCGCAGGTCCCACATCCGTACGCCGTGCTCGCGCAGACGGGCGGCGACCGTGCCCAGATCGTCGGTGTAGAGGACGAGCAGTGGCTGTCCGCCGGTCTGACGCCCGACCAGCCGGCGCTCCTCCTCGCCGGTGGCGGGCATCAGCCACAGACCGGTCCCCTCCTGCCCGGGGACGCCCAGGTGCAGGTACCGGTAGCCGTCCACCGTCCGGTCGTGCAGCACACGCAGTCCGAGGACATCGCGGTAGAACGCCAGGGCGTCGTCCGGATCGTCGACGAGAACGGTCAGGCGGCCGAGTGCGGAGAACGGGCTCCGGCTGTGCTGGGAAGTCATGGCGGGACCGTAACCGCCCCCACCGACAATGCGGCCGGGCCGGGCCGGGCCGCCGGACGCCACGGCTGCCGCCGCGGGGCGGTTCACGGCACCGGGGGGCCGCCCAGGTAGGTGCCGTCGGTGTCGTAGGGCCAGGCGTTGGCGACACAGCCCTTGAGCCCCTTGATCTGCTGCGTCATCGCGGGCGCGGGCCGCCCGGGGCCCGGGCAGGTCTCGTGGCCGTGGCCGATGCGGTGGCCGATCTCGTGGTTGACGATCAGCGCCCGGTACTCGGTGACGGGACCGGCGAACTGCGGCGAACCCAGCACCCAGCGCTTGAGGTTGACCACCACGGTGGGGCCGACGGCGCAGTTCAGCTCGCCGCGGGTGTTGAGCCCGGCGGCCCCGCAGATGGCGTCGGCGGTGCCGGGGGTGGCGATCTTGACGGTGAAGTCGGCGGGGCCGCCGGCCACCAGGCGGAAGCCGTTGACACCGTCGTTCGTCCAGCCGCGCGGATGGGCGAGGATCGCGGCGACCTCCTGCGCGGCCTGCCGGGCGGAGAGCTCGATGCCGTCCTCCACCTGCACCCGGTAGGTGCGGATGGTGCCCTGCCCGACGGCCTCGCCCGAGGCCTGCGCGGTGGTGAAGGTGCCCGGCCCGGTCGCGGGGACCGGGATCGCCGACGGTTCGGCCGATTCGGCCGTCTCCCGCGTGGAGGGCGACGGCGAGGGCGAGGGGGACGGCGGCTCGGAGGCCGGGGCGGAGGGGGAGGGCGAAGGCGAGGGCGACGGCGGTACGAACACCGCCTCCTCCGAGGCCCGCAGTTCGTCCGGATCCTGCGGCGTGGCCATGGTCCGGGACTCCGCGGAGTCCTGCTGGGCGACGAGTAACCCGCCGAGGGCGAAGGCCCCGACGGTCGCCATGGAGGCCAGTACCCGTATGTGCGGGCGCCTCCCGCGGCGGGCGCCCCGGCGGGCCCGGCTGCCCCGTCCGTCCTGACGTCCCCGGCTGGCGGCACCGCGGCGGGCGGTGCCGGTGCGCCGGTCGTTGCGGCGGCGGCTCAAGATGCACTCCCCCCGTGGTCCGGCGTACGCGAACGTGCCGAACGCGCGGTCTGCGCCTCGTGGGGGGACGGTCAAGATCACCGTAACACCGCCGTACGACAGGCCCGTGGCGGGACCACCGACCGCCGCTTCCCGGGACGAGCCCCGCGGCGCACGCCGCGCCGCCCTTCCCGTGTCACACCGCGGCGAGCGCCCGCTCCCCCGGCTCGCAGGCCTCCCGCAGCGCCTCCAGCTCGTTCGGCGGCAGCCGCAGCGAGGCCCCCCGCCTGCCCGCGTCGAGCATCGACCGGCCCGCCGCCAGCCACTCCCCGTCGGGCGCCACACCGGCGAACTCGGCCAGCCGTGACAGCTCCCGCTCCGGCGCGTCCAGCAGGTCCTCGTACGACAGGCTCGTCCGGGCCGCCTCCGGCACCCGGGACAGATGCTCCATGCACTCGGTCACCAGCCGCGACCACAGCTCCCCGAACCGGGCCACCGGCATCACCCGGTCGGACACCAGCCGGGGGTCGAACGGGTCCCGCAGGAGCCCCGCCAGGTCGGGTGGGAGCTCGCGGGCGTGCTCGGGCGTCAGCTCGGCGCCGAACTCCAGGCCCAGCAGCGCGTACATCTCCTCCAGCATCGAGATCATCCGGAAACCGGTGTGCCGGCTCATCGACAGCGCGCAGTCGGGGCCGCCCCGGTGGAGGTGGACGAACCCCGCCTCCGGGAAGCCCGCCCGCAGTCGCGGCACCCACCGCACCGAGAAACCCGAACGCTCCACCACCGCCCGCCGCCCGAACCGGACGCACAGCAGCCCGAACAGCTCCCGGTACTGCTCCTCGACCGGGCGGCGCGGCCAGGCGCGGACCTGCGGGGCGAGCTCGTCCAGCAGGCCGTCGGGGTCGTCGGTGAGGTGCGGCAGCACCATCAGGGACAGTTTGGGAATGCCGGTGGTGTCGGCCGAGAAGCGCCCGGGGCGGCGCGGGTAGAGTAACTCCGGAATGGGCGCGCCGCTGCGGATCATCCTGTCGAACGTCGGGCTGGGCTCGGCCAGCAGACGCCAGAACTCCGCCCCCTCCAGGGCCCCTTCGGGCATCCCCTCGGATCCGACCGAGGCCAGCAGCTCGTTGAGGCTGAGGACCTCCCGGTGCAGGTTCAGCACGCGCGACAGCGCGGTCGAACCGCTCCGCCCGGTGCCCACCACGAACGTCAGCGGCCGCGCTCCCATGTCTCCCACCCCAGTGCCCTCCCGCTCCCGCGCCCGGTCCGGCCGCGGCTCTGGTGCCGGTCGGTGATCTCCGTCCCGCAGCGTACGGACCCGGCCGCGGTGTGCGGCAGGGCGACTTCCGGCCAGAACGGGCCCGGGGGCCGCCCGTGACGGCGGCGCGGCGACGGCCCGCGCGGAGTGCCCGCCCGTTCGCCGGTGAGGGCCACCGGATGGCAGGGTGTGGGTATGACGGAGGCAAACGGAAACAACAACGGCGGGAGCGGGCCGGGGAACGGCGATGTCGCGGTGGGCATCGCCGTCGGGACGGCGATCGGGGTCGCCCTGGGCCTGGTGGTGTTCGACGACATCGGCGTCGGGATCGGTGCGGGCATCGCACTCGGCGCCGCCTTCGGTTCGGCCCGGCGGAGCCGCCGGGAGCGTCCCGGTGGCTCCGGGGGCGAGGGCTGAGCCGCTCCTCCCCGGCCACGGCGGTGGGGGCCGCGGCGCCGGGCCCGGTCACGGCAGGGTCCGGAGACCACGGGCGTCGTGCCGCTCGTACGCGGTGAGCGGCCGGATGTCGTCCGGCCCCGCGTCCCACTCCCGCCCGCCACCGACCGGGCGCGGCCACACCCGCCCGGGGTGGACGTCCATCACGTCTCCGGTCCGCCCGTCCCGCAGGTCCCGTGCCACCGAACCGACCGTGAGCGCGGGCAGTTCGTCCCGCTCGTCCGCGCTCACCGCGCCGCCCCGGCCCGCGGCACCGCCACGGCCTTCCCGGGCGGCCCGTCCGGCGGTGCGGCCGGCGCGGAGTCCGGCGCGTGCGCGGTGTGTGCGGGCGTCGGTGTCCACCGGAGACCTCTGCCGTCGGCGGAGATCGCCCGGGAGTGGTGAGTTCGGGATTCCATCGCGCTCCGTGATAGGTCGGCGCCCCCCGAGGGGCGACTATCACTTTCCGTATCCAGATCCTCTCCTTCCGAAGTCGGTGTCGGCGGATTCTTCACCGTGACCTCACGCAGGCCACGGGAAGGGGAACGGACTGTGACGGCGGGGTGCGGAGCCGGGTGCGGCGCGCCGCCGCGGTGGCGGGGTTGACCTCAAGTCGGCTTGAAGTCCTAGGTTCTCGGTCACGGCCTCGCGGTGGGGCCGTCACGGAAGTGGACGGAAGTGGACGGGAGAACGAGATGACCGCAGCGGCACAGCAGGACCAGTACCGCCTCGCCGTGATCCTGGGGAGCGTGCGCGAGGGGCGATTCGTGACCACGGTGGGGGAGTGGTTCGCCCGGCAGGCCGGGCGGCGCGACGACGTGAAGCTCGACGTGATCGACCTGGCGCGGCCCGACGGGGACGCGAGGACGTTCGGCGAGCGGATCGACGCCGCCGACGCCGTCGTGGTCGTGGTGCCCGAGTACAACCACAGCTTCCCCGGCGAACTGAAGGCGGCGATCGACTCCCTGAAGCCCCAGTGGCGCGCCAAACCGGTCGGGTTCGTCTCCTACGGCGGGCGGGGCGGGGGGCTGCGGGCGGTGGAGCAGCTGCGGCTGGTCTTCGCCGAGCTGCACGCGGCCACGATCCGGGAGACCGTCAGCTTTCACGACGCCTGGCGGGAGTTCGGGCCGGACGGCGAGCCGCGCCGGGCGGGCGAGGCGGCCGGGGCCGCGAACGCCCTGCTGGACCAGCTCGCCTGGTGGGCACCGGCCCTGCGGCGGGCGAGGGAGGAACTGCCGTATCCGGTGTGAGGGACGGCGAACGCGGAACGGCCGGCCGGGACACCCGTCCCGGCCGGCCGTTCCGCACCGCGGCTCACTCCGCGCCGAGCAGCTTCAGCAGCTTGTGGCGGCCGAACATCCGCGCCGTGTCGATGGCCGACGGATCGCCCGCGGCCGGGTCGGCACCGGCCTCCAGCAGCAGCCGCACCATCTCCTCCTGGTCCTTGAAGACCGCGCCCCCGATGGGCGTCTGGCCGCGGTCGTTGACCCGGTTGGGGTCGGCGCCGCGCTCCAGCAGGGCCCGCACGGCGGGGGTGCGGCCGTAGTAGGCGGCGAGCATCAGGATCGAGTCGCCCTTGTCGTTGGTCAGGTTGGCCGGCACACCCGCGTCCACGTACGCCGCCAGGGTGTCCGTGTCGCCCTCCCGGGCGAGGTCGAAGACCTTGGCCGCGAGCTGGAGCACCTCCGGGTCGTGTGCGGGCTGGGAGGTCTCGGGGGTCGGGGCGTCGGACATCGGGTGCCTCCTCGTCGTACCGTCTCGCCGCCGCGGCGGCCGATCGCTTGCAGCCTACGTATGCCCGTTTTCCGGCCGGTGCCGCCGCGCTCCCGCCGGCCGCGTACCGGATGGCTGCGGTCCGGCCGCGGTGGTGCGGGCGGAAAGGCGGTACGAGGAAGACGCCCGGGACCACCGGGCGTGCCGCCACCCGCACCGCCGCGGCCCCGGCCGCTCAGAGCTTGATGACGACCAGGGCCGCGTCGTCGGCGGTGCCCCGGTTCATGCCGAGGTCCTCCAGGAGGTTGTCGGCGATCTCCTCCGGGCCCAGGTCGCGGTGCCGGGTCAGGCTCTCCGACAGCCGCTTCAGCCCGACGTCGATGGACTCCTCGCGGCGCTCGACCAGCCCGTCGGTGTAGAGGACGAGGGTCGAGCCCGGCACATAGGTGGTGATCGCCTGCGGCCGGTGCGAGGGCCTGCTCCGGGCGGCCAGGGGCACGTCGGTGGCCTGGTCCAGCAGCTCGGTGAACCCGTCGGGGTGGCACAGCATGGGCGGCAGGTGGCCGGCGCTGCTGTAGGTGAGCGTGTGGGTGTGGGTGTCGATGTCGAGCTTGACGGCGGTGGTGGCCAGCGCGCCGTCCAGGGAGCGCGCGTACAGGTCCAGGCCGTACAGCGCCTGCGCGGGGCCGTCGGCGACCCGCATGGCGGCGCTGAGGGCGCTGCGCAGCTGCCCCATCACGCTGGCGGCCTCCAGGCCCCGGCCGACGACGTCGCCCACGGCCACGGCGAAGCGGTCCTCGCTGAGGTTGATCATGTCGTACCAGTCGCCGCACACGTTCAGCGAGCCCTGGGCGGGCCGGTAGCGCACGGCCGCGTTGCGGCGCTCCAGGGGCATGTGCGTCGGCAGCATGGCCCTCTGCAGGGTGAGGGCCACCTCGTGCTCGCGGGCGTGCGCCTGCCGCAGCCGCTCGTTGTGCTCGTACAGCTCCCGCGCGCGGGCGTACAGCTCGGCCTCGGCGATCTTCCCGGCGACCGCCCGCAGGCCGTCGCCGGCGCCGGACAGGCTGCTGGGGCGGGCGAGGCTGTCGCGCACGTACGCGGTGGCGTCCTCGACGCGGTTGACGATCAGCCGCACCGAGCCGTCCTCGCCGAGGACGGGGGTGTTGACCGGGCTCCAGTACCGCTCCTCGTAACCGCCCCCGGCGCCGGGGCGGGGGATGTCGTACCGCTGGAGGATCATGGTGTCCGGCTTGCCCGTCTCCAGTACGCGCCGGAACGAGGCCAGCAGGTTCCTGGGGCCGTCGGCGTTCGGGTCGTCCGGGTTGGCGGGGAAGACGTCGAACAGATGGCGGCCGATCAGCTCGCCGTGGGAACGTCCGGTGATCTCCAGGTAGGCCTGGTTGGCCTCCACGAAGACGAGGTCCCGGTCCAGTACCGACAGGGGGGTCGGGACGGCGTCGAACAGGGCGGCGTAGTCGACGTCGCCGCTCACCTCGCTCATGGCCCCTCCCCTCTGCGCGGTGCCGGCCGGTGCCGGAGACCGCTCCGTCATGGTGACACGCACCCTCTGTCCGTCTCGAACACTACCGCGCGGCTCGCGGCGGCAGCAGCCCGCGAACGGAACGCCGGTACCGCCTTCCGGCCGGGCACACCGCGGGCGGGCGGACGGCCCACCCGGGGTGGAGAGGGCCGATTCGGCCGTTGAGCACATCTTTTGTGTAATTGTGCACCCGCCTGGGCGGGTGTGTGCCGCACCGGGGCGGCGAGCCAAGACCGTACCCGATCTTGGGAGGACGTGTGGCGGGTTCCACAGCCTCTCCACACCCCGCGCGGGGGCGGCCGGGCCCGGCCGGGGGGCTCCTCCCCGGAGCGGAAGCAGCGCCGGCCGAACCGGAGGACCCCGTCGCGGGGCTCGGCGAGCTCGCCCGGCCGTCCGGTCCGGGGAGCACGTGCCGGACGCGGCGGTGTTTCCGGAAGGCGGAGGGGTGGGCCACCGGTGCGGTTCCGGAGTCCTTCGGTGCGCGGGCAGGCATGCCGAGGGCGGGGCGGGCGGCGCCCGGTACAGCGTCCCGTACCCGTGCCCCCGTACCCGCGCCCGCGCCGGGTGTCAGAAGACGTCCGGCGCCCAGGGCCTGCGGCCCGTGCGCAGCAGGGCGTCCGCCAGGGCCGCCGCGCCCGGGCGCTCCTCGTCGAGCTGCCCCAGTTCCCGCAGCCGCGAGGCGGACTCGTCCCCCAGGTACATCGAGCTCAGCGCGCCCACCCCCGTCGAGAGGTCGGCCGGGCGCGTGGTGGGCGCGCAGGTGGCGCCCTCGGGGGAGGCGTCCAGCAGGAAGCGCCCCCCGGCGATGCCCATCGGGTCCTCCAGCTCCAGCACCAGCGTGCCGGGGACCGGGTACGTACGGGCCCGGAGCAGCGCGGGGACGTCCAGCGGGCGCAGCCACAGGAAGTCCGCGTGGGAGGTGATCCGGGCGGCGCGCGGGTTCGGCAGCAGCCGGGGCATCAGGCAGTCGGGGGCGAGCCGGCGGCAGTGGACGGTGGCGACCCAGTCCATGGAGAGCAGGAAGTGCCACAGGGCCCGCTCGGCGGCCGCGTCGGCGGCGATCAGGTCGCGGACGCGGGCGTTCAGGCGCGGCGCCTTGTTCTCCCAGTGGTCGTCGGCGGTGTACGTCAGAAGCCCCCGCACATCTCCCGCGGCGTCGCGGTACACGGCGTGGGAGGCCTGGGTGAAGCCGCTGCCGGGCCAGTCGATCGCGCCGGTGTTCAGCTTCCACCAGCGCTCGGTGCGATCCGTCATGCCCTGCCGGTCGGGCAGCGCGCGCACCCGCTCGTGCAGCGCGGCGCCCAGGACGCGCGCTTGGGCGGGCTCCACCAGGTCGATCCGGGCGCCCTCCTCCTCGGGGCGCGACCAGCGCGGGTCCAGCCCGGCGCGGGCGGCGTCCACGGTCCAGTCGGTCGACCAGGTGGCCGGGCCGTAGCCGTAGCGGCCGTAGATCGGGTACTCGGCGGAGTCCAGAGTGGAGCAGACGTCCCCGCGCTCGCGCCCGTCGGCCAGCGCGTCGCGCATCATCCGCGTCAGCAGCCCGCGGCGGCGGTGGGTGGGCAGGACGGAGACGTTGGTGACGGCCAGGGAGTCCACCGCCGCGCCCCCGGGGACGGTCAGCCGCTGCGGCAGCGTGCGGAAGGTGGCGACGCAGCGGCCGTCCTCGAAACCCCCTTGCGTGCGGTCGAGTTCGATCGCGCCGCGCCGGGCGGCCAGCTCCTCGGCGGTGAGTTCCGCGGAGTGCAGGAAACCGGCGCGCAGGGCGCGCAGCCAGCCCGGGTACTCGTCCTCGGCGATGGTGCGGATGTCAGGGGCGTTCGAGTCCATGGGGGGTTACGTTAGGGCCGCCCCCTCAGAACGTCGCGCGGATTTCCCCCACCCGCCGCCCGCCGCCCAGCAGCGGGGCGTCGCCTATCTCCGCCAGCGCCGGGGACTCCACGCCCATCCGCGCCAGCGTCCGGGCCAGGACCGGGCCGAGCGCCCGCAGCCCGCCGTCGTCGATCTTGATCGCCAGCGCGCGGCCGTCGGGCAGGGCCACCGCCTGGACCGCCTCGGCGCCCACCTTCGCCAGTGCGCCCGGCACCCCGCGCATCAGGTGGGTGTCCTCGCGCCGGGTGCCCGCCACGTACTCGGGGTGGGCTCGCATGGCGTCGGCGACCCGGCGCTCGGGGGTGCCCGCCCCGGCCAGCACGAAGGAACGGAAGGCGCGGGCCAGGCCGGTGAGGGAGATCGCCATCAGCGGGGCGCCGCAGCCGTCGGTGCCGGTGTGCGCGACCGGCTCGCCCGCCGCGGCCTCGATCCGCTCGCGCACCAGCGTCTGGAGGGGGTGGCCGGGGTCGAGGTAGTCGGCGCCGGACCAGCCGTTCACCCGGCAGGCGGCGAGCATGGCGGTGTGCTTGCCCGAGCAGTTCATGGCGGTGCGGGAGGGACGCGAGCCCGCCGCCAGGAACCGGTCGGCCTCCTCCCGGTCCAGCGGCAGGTCGGGCGGGCAGCCCAGGTCGTCCTCGGCCAGCCCGTGCTCGGCGAGCATGGTGCGCACCAGCTCCAGGTGGAAGGGCTCGCCGGAGTGGCTGGCGGCGGCCAGCGCCAGTCGCTCGCCCGACAGCTCCAGGCCGGCGTGCAGCACGGCCGCCGCCTGCATCGGCTTGTTGGACGAGCGGGGGTAGACCGGCGCGGCCACCTCGCCCAGCGACCACTCCACGCCGCCGTCCGGCCCGAGCACCACCACGGAACCGCGGTGGCCGCCCTCGGTGAACCCCGAGCGCACGACCTCGGCGAGGACGGGGAGCCGTGCGGAGGGCGCTCCGGCGAGCGGCCCGGGCCGCTCGCCGGGAGCGGGAGCGGGGGTGTTCGCGGGCGGGGTGGTGCTGGCGGACATGGGCGGCCTTCCCTGGGTGTAGGGGGGACGACCGCCCCCGGGGTCAGGGCAGCAGGTCGTCCACGTGTGCTTCGCCCTCACGGTACCTGCGCGCGATCTCGGCGCTGCACCCGTTCGCCGTCCGCTGGAGCGCCCGGCGGCGCAGGGAGATCCGGTGCTCGTGCTCGCCCAGCCGCGCCATGGCGGCGTGCAGCTCGGCGTCGGTGCGGGCGGTGAGGTCGGACAGCTCGACCTCGGCGAGCACCTCCTCGGCCAGCCGCCGGTACTCCTCGCTGCGCGGGGTGCGCAGCGTCACATGGCGGGCCGAGCGGGCCGGGCCCCGGCCGGGCGGGGGAGCGTCGGCGAGGATCTCCGCCAGCCGGTCGATCAGGGGCACGTCCGCGGCGCTGCGGCGGGCCAGTTCGGCGCGGAGGATGTCGACGCGGCCCTGGACCAGCCGCCGCACGTAGCTGAGGTCGGCCTCCTCCTGCTGCGCCTGGCGGCGCAGCTCGCGCAGCTGGGGCAGGCGCAGGCCGGTCAGCTCGAAAGGCCCGGTGTCGTGCGGGACCGCCGGGGGCGCCCCGCCCGCGGCGGCGGCACCGCCGGCCTCGGCGGGCGGCCCCGCCGGGGCGGTCCCCGCGGCGCCCGCCGGGTCGGCGGAGCCGGTCGTGGAGGTGGTCGTGGAGGCGGCCTCGCGGGCCGCCGGTACGGCTCCGGGCGTCCGCCCGGTTCCGGCAGTGCTCATCTTCTGTGTGCCCCTCATCCCCTTCGCCGTGGACCACAACGAGGTACCACGGCCCGTCACGGATACGCCGCAGGCCACCGTGCGCACCGTGCTGCACGCATCGTGCCACCGCGGGCACCCTGCGTGCAGTCCGGGCCACCCATCCGGCGGCGGTCGGCGGGCGCACGACCGGGGCGGCATGATGGTCGGCATGCGAGCTGTGGTGCAGAGGGTCGACGGCGCGAAGGTCGTCGTCGCGGGAGAGACCGTCGGCGAGATCACCGGGGAGGGGCTGTGCGTGCTGGTCGGGGTGACCCACGACGACACCCCCGACAAGGCCGGCCGGCTCGCGCGCAAACTGTGGGGCCTGCGGATCCTGGAGGACGAGAGGTCCTGCTCGGACACCGGCGCCCCTCTGCTGGTCGTCAGCCAGTTCACCCTCTACGGCGACGCCCGCAAGGGGCGCCGCCCCACCTGGCAGGCCGCCGCCCCCGGTCCGGTGGCCGAGCCCCTGGTCGAGGAGGTGTGCGCCGGGCTGCGGGCGCTGGGCGCGCGGGTGGAGACGGGCCGCTTCGGGGCGAAGATGGAGGTCTCGCTCACCAACGACGGCCCGTTCACGGTGCTGCTGGAGGTCTGAGGGCCCGTCCCCGGAGGTCTCGGGGCCCGCCCCGCGGTCCGCACGGGTCCGCGCAGGTCCGTACGGTCCGCGGGGCGGTCGCCCGGCCCCTGCCGCCCCCCGTGACGGCGGCAGGGACCGCTCACGGCCCCCCGTTCACCACCCCCGTTCACGCCCCCCGCCGCGCGCGGTCACTTCACCGATCCCGCCATGACGCCCTGCACGAAGTGCTTCTGGAAGGCGAAGAACACCACCAGCGGAACGGCCAGCGACAGGAAGGCGCCGGGCGCGAGGATCTCGATGTTGCTGCCGAACTGCCGCATCTCCGACTGGAGCGCGACGGTCAGCGGCTGCGAGTCGCTGTCGGCGAAGATCAGCGCCACCAGCATGTCGTTCCACACCCACAGGAACTGGAAGATGGCCAGGCTCGCGATCGCCGGCCTGCCCACCGGCAGCACGAGCCGCGTGAAGATCCGCCACTCCCCGCCGCCGTCCATCCGCGCGGCCTCCAGCATCTCCCGCGGGATCTCCGCGAAGTAGTTGCGCAGCAGGAAGACCGCGAACGGCAGCCCGTAGGCGACGTGGAAGAGGACCACGCCGGGGACCGTGCCGAACAGCCCGACCGCGCCCAGCATCTTCGCCACCGGCAGCAGACCGACCTGGACCGGCACCACCAGCAGTCCGACGACCACCAGGAAGATCCAGTCGCGGCCGGGGAACTCCAGCCAGGCGAAGGCGTATCCGGCCAGCGCGGCGACCACCACCACGGCGACGGTGGTGGGCACCGAGATCAGCACGGTGTTCCAGAACGCCTGGGTGATGCCGGAATCCGCCAGCAGGGCCGTGTAGTTGTCGATCGACAGCTGGCCCGGCTCGGTCAGCGCCGTCCACCAGCCGCTGGCGGAGTTGGCCTCCTCCGACCGCAGCGAGGACAGGAACAGCCCCAGCGCGGGGGTGATCCACACCAGCGCGGTGACGACCAGGAACACCTGTACGGCGGTCCTGCCCAGCCAGGCGCCGATCCGCGCGTCGGCGGACCGCCGCGCCCGCCCCGCGCCCGGGGGGTGGTGCCCGGCTCCCGCGGCCGCCGCCGCGGCCGCGGGAGCCGGAGCCTGTGCGGCCGCTCCCTTCCCGGCGGGCTTCCCCACCGGGCCGTCGACGGTGCCGTGGGTCATGACTGGCTCCTGCGGAAGCGTCGGATGTTGAAGACCATGGCCGGGACCACCAGGAGCAGCAGCAGGACGCCGATGGCGCTGCCCAGTCCCTGGTTGTTGCCGCCGCCGAAGGACACCAGCCACATCTGCATGGCCAGCACGTTGGCGTCCTGGAGCACCGGGCCGGGGGCGATGATGTAGACGAGGTCGAAGACCTTCATCACGTTGATCACCAGCGTCACGAAGACCACGGTCAGCACGGGCGCGAGCAGCGGCACGGTGATCCTGCGGAAGATCTGCCACTCGTTCGCGCCGTCCATCCGCGCGGCCTCCAGCACGTCCCGGGGCATCGCGGCCAGTCCGGCGCCGATCAGCACCATCGAGAAGCCGGTCCAGATCCACAGGTAGGCGCCGATGATCGCCGGGGTGACCAGGGCGGGGCCGAGCCAGGAGATCCCGCCGTAGGGCTCGGCGAAGTTGGACGCCGGCAGCCGCAGGGCGTACGGGCCGCCGTCCAGGCCGGTGATGCGGAACGAGCCGTCGGCGGCGGTGGTGGCCCCGCCCACCGCCTTTCCGTCGCGCACCGCCTGGACGGTCATGCCGGGCAGGCCGCGCTCGCCGGGGTCGATCCGGCCCGGCTCGCCGCCTCCGCCGGGGGTGAAGTCCAGGTAGACCGTTCCGGCGAGCACGCCGTCCCCGGCGCCGGATGAGCCTTCGGGCGCGGTGGCGGGCTCGGCGCCGGAGGGCACCTCCTTGGGGGGCACGCCGACGACACCGAGCGAGACGGTGCGGCCGGGCGTCAGGTCGGCGGCGGTGCCGTAGGAGCCGTCCCGGCCCCTGGCCAGCGGGGTCTCGCCGGCGTCCTCCCTGCCCCGGGCGCCGGGGTAGGCGGGGCGGTCGGCGAAGACGTCGTGGACGCCGACGGCGACGGCGTTGAGGACGCCGCGGTCGGGGTCCTGCTCGTAGGTGATGCGGAAGATGATCCCGGCGGCGAGGAAGGAGATCGCCATCGGCATGAACATCAGCAGCTTGAACGCGGTCGCCCAGCGCACCTTCTCGGTGAGCACGGCCAGTATCAGGCCCAGGCCGGTCAGCAGGGCGGGTGCGACCACGACCCAGATCGCGGTGTTGCGGACGGCCTTGAGCGTGGTCGGGTCGCGGAACATCTCGACGTAGTTGTCCGCGCCGACGAAACGGGTGCCGGAGGCGTCGAAGAGGCTGCGGCCGACGGAGAACAGGATCGGGTAGGCGACCAGCGCGCCGAGCAGCAGCAGCGCGGGCAGCAGGAAGGCGGCGGCGACGAGCCTGCGGCGGCGCGCCGCGCGCCTGCGGGGGTCGTCGCCCCGGGCGGGCGCCCCCCGCGAGGGGGAGGCGCCGCCCGGGGTGCCGCCCGCTTTCGCGGGCGGCACGGCGGGTGCTTCGGCGGACATCGGTGCCTCTCGCCTCAGCTCTTCTTCCAGGCCTTGGCCGCGGCGGCCTCCAGCTTCTTCGCGGTGCCCTCGGGGTCGGAGGGGTCGCGCAGGAAGTCCTGGAGCAGCTTCCACTCGCCGGCGCCCTGGGTGCCGCCGAAGGCGGCAGGGGCCTGGTCGGACATGTCGAACCGCACGCCGTCGCCGGCCTCCACCAGGGACTGGGCGATCTGCCGGGTGGTCTCGTCCTGGTACGCGTCCAGGTTCAGGGCCTCGTTGGGCGAGATGAAGCCGCCGGCCCCGGCCCACACCTCGGCGGCCTCCGGGGTGGCCAGGAACTCCACGAACTTCATCCCGGCCTCGGTGTTCTCCCCGTCCTTGAGGACGACCGCCGCGTCCCCGCCGCCGACCACCGGCGGCTCGCCGCCGTCCACGGCCGGGAACGGGAAGAACTTGGCCTCCTCGCCGACCTTCTTGCCGAACTGCCCGCTGATCAGGCCCGCGACGAAGTCGCCCTCGTAGACCATGCCCGCCTTGGGGTCGTCGCCGAAGACCTTCTCGACGGACTCGGGGAAGTCCGTGCGCAGCGCGCCCGCGCCGCCGCCCTCCACCAGCTCCTTGTCGCCGAAGAGTTCGCCGAGGGTGGTCAGGGCCTTGACGACGGACGGGTCGGTCCAGGGGATCTCGTGGGCGGCGAGCCTGTCGTACATCTCCGGGCCCGCCTGGGAGAGGTAGACGTTCTCGAACCAGTCGGTGAGCGGCCAGCCGGCCTCGCCCGCCACGGAGAAGGCGGCCACACCGGAGTCGGAGAGGGTCCGGCCCGCCTCCAGCATCCCGTCGTAGTCCTTCGGCGGGGTGACGCCGGCCTGCTCGAAGGCCTCGGGGCCGTACCAGACGGTCGACTTGTTGGACGCCTTGAAGTACAGGCCGTAGAAGACCTCGCCGATCGTGCCGTACTCCTTCCACACCGGGGCGAAGTAGTCGCGCGCCCGGTCGTCGGCCTTCTTCGACAGCGGCTTGAGCCAGCCCTTCCCGGCGAACTGCTCGAGCACGCCGACCTGCGGGACCATCACCACGTCCGGCGCGTTGCCGCCCTGGATCTTGGAGCCGACGACCGTGGAGACGTTGTCGCCGGTGGAGACGAACTTCATCTCGGCGCCGGTCTTCTCGGTGAAGGCGTCCATCACCTTCTGGAAGTTCTTCTGCTCCACACCGGTCCACACCCCGGCGACCGTGACCGTCTCGCCCTTCAGCTCCTGGCCGCCCTTGTCGCCGCCCTCGGCGGTGTCACCGCCGCCGCCGCAGGCGGAGGCGGTCAGGGCGAGGACGAGCGCCGCCGCGCCGGCGGTCGCGGTGCGTCTGGTGGTGCTGCCTGTGTTCATGGCTGTCCCTCTCGGGGTCGGCCGGCCCGGGGGCCGGAGGGTGGATGGTGTGGGGAGTCCTGTGAGGTCCGGGGATTTCCGGGAGATCAGCGGGGTGCGGGCGCGGGGTCGGCGACCCACCAGGCGGCGGTGGAGCCGGGGAGCGTCCCGTCCGGGCACTCGCCGCTGGCCAGCAGCGGGGTGCCGGGCACCGGGGCGGGCACGGGGGAGGTGCCGAAGTTGACCGCGCAGACCAGCCCGTCGCCGCGTTCGAAGGCCAGGACCTGCGGCGGCGCGTCCAGCAGGCGCAGCGTCCCCTCGCCGAGCTGGGGCAGATCGCGCCGCAGCTGGAGGCCGTCGCGGTACAGGTGCCAAAACGAGCGGGTGTCGGCCAGCGCCCGGTCGGTGGCGTGCTCGGCGAACCACTCGGGCTGCGGCAGCCACGGGCGGGCCTCCTCCGCACCCGAACTGAAGCCGAAGGGCGAGGCGTGGCCCGACCACGGCAGGGGGACGCGGCAGCCGTCGCGGATGCGGCTGCGGCTTCCGGTGCGGCGGAAGATGGGGTCGGTGAGCACCTCGTCGGGCAGGTCCACCACCTCGGGCAGGCCCAGCTCCTCGCCCTGGTAGACGTAGGCGGCGCCGGGCAGCGCCAGCATCAGCAGCGCGGCGGCGCGGGCGCGCGCGGCGCCCAGGCCGGGGTTGCCCGGTCCGCTCCCCTCGCCCGCGTAGCGGGTGACGGTCCTGACCTGGTCGTGGTTGTTGAGCACCCAGGTGACGGTGGAGCCGGTGCCCGCGATGTCCCGCAGCGCCTCGTCGATGACCTTGCGGAAGGCGTCCGCGTCCCAGGGCGCGCCCAGCAGGTGGAAGAAGAACGCCTGGTGCAGTTCGTCGGGCCGTACGTACTCGGCGTGTTCGCGGGCGGTGGGCACCGACACCTCGCCCACCAGCAGCCGGTCGTGGCCGTCGCGTTCGGCGTACTCGTCGCACAGCGCGCGCCAGCGGCGCCACACGCCGTGCACCTCGGGCTGGTTCCAGGCCAGCGGGTTGACCGAGTCGCGGGTGCGCTCGTCGGCCTCCGGGTCGGGGGAGTCGGGCAGTTCGGGGTGCTTGAACAGCCCGGCGGCGACGTCGACGCGGAAGCCGTCCACGCCCCGGTCCAGCCAGAACCGCAGCACCTGGTCGAAGTGCTCGGCGACGGCGGGGTGGCGCCAGTTGAGGTCGGGCTGCTCGGGCGTGAACAGGTGCAGGTACCACTGGCCCGGTTCGCCGCCGGGTTCGGTGACGCGGGACCAGGCCGGGCCGCCGAACATCGCCCGCCAGTTGTTGGGCGGCAGCTCGCCGCTCTCGCCGCGTCCGTCGGCGAAGTGGAACATGGCGCGGTGCGGGCCGCCCGGCCCCTCGGCCAGCGCGGCGCGGAACCAGGGGTGCTCGTTGGAGCAGTGGTTGGGGACGATGTCGAGGACGACCTTCAGGCCCAGGCGGTGGGCGGCGGCCACGAGGCGGTCGAACTCCTCCAGATCGCCGTAGACCGGGTCCACGTCGAGGTAGTCGGCGACGTCGTAGCCGTGGTCGTGCTGCGGGGAGGGGTAGACGGGACTGAGCCAGATGCCGTCCACGCCCAGTTTCCGCAGGTACGGCAGCCCGGCGCGGACGCCGGCCAGGTCGCCGATGCCGTCGCCGCTGCTGTCCAGGAAGCTGCGGACGTAGACCTGGTAGACCACCGCGTCCCGCCACCAGCTCCGGGACGTGCCGGGGGAGGAAGCGGGCGGCGCGGTGCGGGGCGAGACGCCGTGGTCGGTCGTGGCTGTGAGCATCCCTCGTGATCCCGTTCCTGCTCGCGGAGCACATGGTTGGTGAGCCGCTGTTCGCGGACCGCTGTTATGCATGCATGTTATGTACGGGTGTCATCGAGGTGTCAACGAGCGGTCGTGAAACCGCCCTCATATGACCTGGTATGTCTGAGCTGGGGATGCCGGATGAGGCTCGCCTGTACATAACAGGTAATTACTGGATGGGTGGGTGGGAGAGCGTGAAGCCCGCGGACCGTTCAGCCTTCGCGGGAAGGCCCGCCACCCTGGCGCGCGAGGGACCGCAGCTCGCGCGCCAGCCGCGCGACCGCCTGCCGCGGGGTCTGCCGCCCCGCCATCGCGTCGTGCACCACCGCCTGCACCACCAGGCTCACCTGGTCGTAGCGCGGGCTCTTGGGACGAGGCTCGGCCGCCAGCACGCTCTTGCGCAGGGCCGGCAGATGGGGGAAGGCGCGCACCAGCTCCGGATCGGAGTACAGCGACGCCCGCACCGGGGGCAGCGCCCCCTCGGTGAGCACCCGGCGCTGCACCTGCTCACCGGTCAGGTACGCGATCAGGTCGGCCGCCGTCTCCGGGTGCCGGGACAGGGAGCTGACCGCCAGGTTGGAGCCGCCCAGCACGCTGACACCCGGACCGTCCGGCCCGGGCAGCGGCACCGCCCCGAACCTTCCGGCCACCTTCGACCCCTCGCCGCCGGCCAGCGCGTACACGTACGGCCAGTTGCGCAGGAAGAGCAGCCGGCCGTCCTGGAAGGCCTGCCGCGACTCCTCCTCCTTCCAGGTCAGCGACTCCTTCGGGATCCAGCCCTCGCGCACCCCGTCGGCCAGGAAACCCAGCCCCTCCACGGTCGCCCCGGAGTCGGCGGTCACCGTCGCGCCCTCGTCGCCCAGGAGCGAACCGCCCGCCGAGCGCACCGCCTCGGTGGCGTTGGCCGTCAGCCCCTCGTACGGCAGGAACTGGCCCGCATAGCCGTCCAGTCCGTGCCGGGGGGCGACCTCGCTCGCCAGCCGCTCCAGCTCGGCCCAGGTGCGCGGCGGCCGCTCGCCCTCCTTCGCCAGCACGTCCGAGCGGTAGTACAGCAGCCCGGCGTTGGTCACGTACGGCACCGCGTACAGCCGCCCGCCGAAGGTGGCGGTGTCCACCACCGGCGGCAGGAAGGCGTCCAGCGGGAAGCGGCCGGGGTCCACCGGGGCGATCCAGCCCGCCGCCGCGAACTCCGAGGTCCAGGCCACGTCGATGTTGAGCACGTCGAAGCGTGAACTGCCCGAGCGCAGACCGGTGACCATCTGGGCGCGGGTCTCGTCGGCGGAGTCCGGCAACTCCACCAGCGTGGCCTCCTCGCCCGGGTGTGCGCGGTTCCAGTCCTCCAGCACCGGGTCGAGGTAGTCGGTCAGATCGCCGGCGGTGACCAGGGTGACGGGGCCGCGCCCCCCGGCGTGCGCGACCGGACCGGCGGCCGGCGAGCCCAGTCCGGCGTAGCCCGCCAGCACCACGGCGGCGGCCAGGAGCCCCCTTCCCGCGGCCCGCGTCCACCGCATAGGTCCCTCCCCAGCGCACCGGTCGTGCGCGGCCTCACCGTCGAGCACCGGACGCCCATATATACCCGTTGGGCATGGGCGATACTAGACGCCGACCGACAGACAGCCGGTGCACCGCCGACCGGGCCGCCGCCGCCCGGAGGGGCCGCCGGCCCGGCACCGGCCCGGCACGGGACGGGGAGGAGGAGTGCGCGCGTGCGTCTGCCGCTTCTGGCCCTCCTCGCGGCCGGCCCCGCCCACGGATACGAGCTCAAAGGAGCCCTTGAGAAGCTGCTGGGCGCCGCGTACCCTCAGCCGAACGTCGGGCAGATCTACGTCACGCTGGGCAGGCTGGAGAAGTCGGGACTGATCCAGGGCGAGGACGTCGCCCAGTCCGCCCGGCCCAACAAGCGGATCTACCGGCTCACCGACGCGGGGCGCGAGGCGGTGCGGGCCTGGTTCGAGGAGCCGACCGACGAGCCCCGGGTGCGCGACGAGTTCTTCATGAAGCTCGCCATCGCCCCGCAGACCGGTCTGGCCGACCAGATCACGCTGATCAACAAGCAGCGCCGCCAGTACCTCAACACCATGCGCGAGCTGTCCCGGCTCGCCGCGGCCGAGGACCGGGACAACCGAGTGGCGCAGCTGCTGATCGAGGGCGCGATGCTGCACCTCCAGGCCGACCTCGACTGGCTGGAACGCTGTCAGGAGGAGTTGGAATGAGCCGTTCCCAGGCGCCGGCCGACCAGGGCCCCGCCGCACCGGCGAAGGCGCCCCCTCTCCTGCGGGCCGAGGGCCTGGTCAAGACCCACCACGGCGAGGGCGCCCCCGCCAGGGCGGTACGGGGAGTGGACCTGACCGTCTCGCGCGGCGAGTTCGTCGCCGTCACCGGCCCCTCCGGCGCGGGCAAGTCCACCCTGCTCCACCTGCTCGGCGGGCTCCAGAAGCCGGACGCCGGCAGCATCTGGTTCGACGGCACCCGCCTGGACTCCTACGGCGAGTCCCAGTGGGCGGTGCTGCGCCGCCGCCGCATCGGCATCGTCTTCCAGTTCTTCAACCTCGTCTCCAACCTCACCGTCGCCGACAACGTCGAACTGCCCGCCCTGCTGGCCGGAAGCAGCCCGAAGGGAGCCCGCGCCGACCGCGCCGAACTCCTGGCCGAGCTCGGCCTGGAGGGCAAGGAGCGCAGCATGCCCGGCGAGCTGTCCGGCGGCGAGCAGCAGCGCGTCGCCCTGGCCCGGGCCCTGGTCAACCACCCCGACCTGCTGCTGGCCGACGAGCCCGCCGGCAGCCTCGACAGCCGCGGCACCCGCGAGGTGCTGCGCCTGCTCTCCCGCTTCCACGGCCGCGGCCAGACCATCGTGCTGGTCACCCACGACGCCCGGATGGCCAGCGCCGCCGACCGCGTCATCAGCTTCTTCGACGGCCGCATAGCCGACGACGCCGCCCTGGACGCGGACGGCCCGGGCCCTCGGCGGCGCGGCAAGGGCGTGGCCGGCGTACTGGAACTGAAGGACTGAGACGACGTGCGCGCCACCTTGCGCTGGGCCCACGCCGACCTGCGGGCGCACCGCGGCGAGGCGCTGTTCACCGTCCTGGCCACGGCCGGGATCGTCGCCTCCCTGCTGCTCGCCGGCGCGCTGTTCTCCTACACGGCCGACCCCTGGCAGCGGGTCTTCACCCAGTCCGAGGGCGCGCACGTGTGGATCCACACCCGCGACGGCGCCCAACCGGAGCGACTGCGCGACCTGGAGGGCGTCACGGGCCTGTCCGGCCCCTTCCGCACCGCCCGCACCACCGTGGAACTGGGCGGCGCCCGGGCGACCGCGGAACTGCGCGCCACCGGACCCGAACCGCCGAAGGTGGGCCGCCCTCTGGTCACCGCAGGCCGCTGGCCGGCGGCCGGCGCCGCCGACGAGATCGTCCTGGAGGGCTCCCTCGCCCGCGCCCTGTGGGCCGAACCCGGCGACACCCTCACCGCGCGGGGGGCGCGCGGCACCGAGCACACGCTGCGCGTCACCGGCGTCGCCGACACCGCCGAGCCCCGCTACGCCCCCGGCGACACCCCCGGCATCGGCTGGCTGCCGGAGAAGGCGCTGGAGACGCTCCAGCCCGACCCCGAGCGCACCGGGCAGACCGTCGGACTGCGCCTGACCGACCCCGGCGACACCGACTTCATGGTCCAGCGCGCCGTCACCGCCCTCGGCGCCGACCAGGTCTCCCAGGTCACCCGCTGGCAGCAGGCCCGCGCCGACGCCGCGGGCGAGGGGCGGCTGCTAGGCCTGCTCCTGGCCCTCTTCGGACTCGGCGCGCTGCTGGCCGCCGCCCTGGCGGTCGCCGGGGCGATCAGCACCCGCGTCCACGGGCATCTGCGCGACATCTCCGTGCTGAAGGCAATCGGCTTCACCCCCGCCCAGGTCGTCCGCGTCTTCCTCGTCCAGCACCTGGGCTTCGCCCTCCTCGGCGTCGCCGGCGGAGCGGCCGTCACCGAACTGCTGGGCGCGCGCATCCCCGGCCGCATCGGCGAGGCGGTGGAGGTGTGGCGGCAACTGCCCGGCCACGCCTGGACGGTGCTGGCCACCACCGGCGCCTCCGTCCTCTTCATCGCCACCGCCACCTCGCTGGCCGCCTGGCGCGCCGGCCGGGTGCCGCCCGTGCCGGTGGCGCGTACGGCGGTGCCGCGCGGACTGGGCCCGCTGACCCTGCCCGAGCGGCGCGCCCTGGGCCGGGACGCGCCGCCCGCCCTCGTCCTCGGCTGGCGCGGAGCGTTCCCCGGCCGGGCCCGCTCGCTGGCCGCCGTCGGGCGCCTGGCCGTGCCGCTGGCGATGATCACCGCCGCACTGGGCGCCTGGGCCACCGTGGACCGCTTCCACGAACATCCCGAGGAGATCGGCCTGCCCGCCGCCCTCACCGTGCGCGACGGCTCCCCCGACAGTTCCCCCGACGGCGCCGCCTCCGGGGCCGGCGGCCGCGCCCGCACCGAGCGGCTGCTGGCCACGCACCCCGACGTCACCGCCGTCCACCCCGGCACCGAGGTCGAGGCCCTCGTCCCCGGCCAGACCGCCACCATCACCCTGCGCGGCCTGGGCACCGACGCCGACCCCTACCCCTTCGCCCTCGCCGAGGGCCGCCTCCCCGACGGCCCGGACGAGGCCGTCGCCGGGCAGGGGCTGCTCGACCTGCTGGACGTACGCGTCGGCGACTGGGTGCGGATGACCGTCCAGGGCCGCCCGCAGATCCTCCACATCACCGGCCGCTCCATCGAACCCGAGGACGGCGGCCGGGTGATCTCCACCTCCCTGGACAACCTCGACCTGGGCGACGGCCCGGGCCCGGCCGCGCCCGACGTCCACCACCTCGTCCTGCGCGAGGGCGCCGACGCCGGGGAGGTCGGCGCCGAACTGGCCGCCTCCTTTGGCGGACGCCTGGAGGTCCGCGAACCGGCCAACCCCGCCGACGAACTGGTCGGCGTGCGCGGCGTCCTCGCCGGACTGATCGCCGTCCTCGCCCTGATAGGCCTCACCGAACTGTCCACCGTCCTCGGCGCCCGCGTCCGCGACCGGGGACGCGACCTGCTCGCGCTGAAGGCCATCGGCCTGACCCCGCGCCAGATAGCGGGCGTGATCACCGTCTCCACCGCCTTCACCGCCCTGGCCGCCGCCCTGGCCGGCACCGTGCTGGGGGCCGCCGCCGGACGGTGGCTGATCGACGCGCAGGGCCGCTCCAGCGGCATCGGCGCGGGCATAGCCCAGACCCCGCCCCCCGGCGTCCTGCTGCTGGTGGCCACCGCGGCCGTGGTGGGCGCGGTCGGGGTCTCGGCCGTCCCCGCCTCCCGCGCCTCCCGCCGCCGCATCGCCGACACCCTCAGCGAGACCCTCTGACCGGCAGGGCACGACCGGCCGGGGCCGATCGCCCGGAGCCGGAAACGGGTCCTCCCCGCTCCGCCGAGGCGGAACGGGGAGGACCCGGAGGAAGAGACCGCTGTCGGAGCGGACCGCCGTCAGAACGGGCCGCGCGGGATCAGACGCCCGCGATCGACTGGATCCAGGAGCGGTAGGCCGTCACGTTGGTGTAGGCCGTGGTGGTCTGCCGGTCGCTGGTGGACGCGACGCCGACCTGGACACCGTTCGCCATCATCGGGCCGCCGGAGTCACCGCCCGCGGTGATGCCGTCGCCGCGGCGGGCGCAGATCGCCGAACCGTAGTAGGCGTCATAGCAGCCGCCGGTCACGATCACGTTCGCGACCTTCAGGTACCGCGACTGGCAGTTGGCCTCCGAGCCGCACCGGGAGGTGGCGCCCCAGCCGTAGACCTGCACGGTCTGGTTGACCCGCACCGAGCCCGGCTGCCCCAGGCGGGCGTAGGTCGCCGAGACCGAGCGGTCCAGGCGGACCAGCGACAGGTCCGAGGAGGAGTGGTTGTAGATCTGGGTGCCGTTGGCGACGGTGCCGCCGCTGTGCTGGTCGAGGCTGCCGATGCGGAACGACAGCCCGCCGCCGCTGACGCAGTGCCTGGCGGTGAGGATCCAGGTCGGCGCGATGATCGTCGCGGAGCACGTCTCACGGCCGTTGGAGAACAGCCGCGCGGCCCAGGGCGCGTTCTGCGCGTAGCCGCCGCCGATGATCGGCTGCGGACCGCCGCTGCCGGGCGCCTCCTTGGCGGACGCGGCCGGGGCCAGCACGAAGAGGGAGAGAACGGCGGCCATGGCCGCGATCAGGGCGGGGACGAGCCTGGTTATTCGCAAGGGATTCCTCGCTTCCGGAGACACGCGATGGTTCGCGTGTGACCTGTGGGGAGGCACCAGGTTCCCGGAAGCGGAACGGGCTGGGTACTACCACTTGGCTATAGCACGGTGTTATGGCCCGGGCTTTCGGAACCCTGAGGGCGGCTCAGAGGTAGATCTGCCGCCCGCAGTCGCGGCAGTGGATCCTGCCGCCGAGCCTCCCGATCCGCCGGTGCCCGCACGCGCCGGTCCCCGCCGCACCGCCCGTGCCGCCCGTTCCGTCCGGCGGCTCGTCCCGGCCGTGGGACTGGAGGCGCACCATGTGGTCCAGCTCCGCGATGCACGGGCCGCACGCGTACACGTCGCCCGCCGCGCCGGGAGTGCGCACCGAGCCGATCCACAGCACGCGCACACCCTCGCGGCGGCAGTACAGCCAGCAGCCGCCCGTGGTCCAGCCGTTGGCGTCGTCGGTGTGCGCCGGCAGCGGCCACCCGTCGCGCCACGGGCGCTCGGCGGCCGGGGCGAACGAGGGCGGCGTCACACCGCACCCCGCTCGATGACGGCCGCCAACTCCCGCGCCACCGGCGCGGAGCACTCGCCGAGAACCACCATCGCGTAACCGGCCGCCCCGTCCGCGCGCACGGGGATGCGGACGTCCACGGCCGGGAACCGGATTCCCGCCCGCCGCAGCGCCTCGGCGAGCGCGTCACGGGCCGCCTCCGCCTCCCCGATCCGTTGCTCCCCAACCTGATCCGAGTCTTTCATCACCATATGGTGTGATCCCTCCACCGTATCCCTGTGCGAGAAGCGACAGCGCGACTACCGTCGGTCGCGTTCGCTTTACGAGCATGAACCGGAGTGGAGCGCGAACACCCGTGGCCGGAAAGCCCTTCCCGGCCGCCCGGTGCCGCTTCCACACATTCCACGGAGGGGGACGGAATGCCGCCGAGAAGAGTGGTCACAGGTCGCAGCCAGGAGCCGCGCCGGCGGTTCGCCGAGGAGTTGCGCACCCTGCGCACCGAACGCGGCGACAGCCTGCGGAAGCTGGGTGAGGCACTGGGCTGGGACTGGTCGCTGTTCGGCAAGATGGAAAGCGGCCACACCATCGGCAGCCCGGACGTCGCCCAGGCTCTCGACCAGTACTACGGCACCCCCGGCCTGCTGCTGGCCCTGTGGGAACTGGCGGCCGGGGACGCCACCCGGTTCCGCGAGAAGTACCGCCGCTTCATGGCACTCGAGGGCGAGGCGGTGAGCATCCAGAAGTACTCACCCGGTGTCGTGCCGGGGCTGCTCCAGACCGAGGCATACGCCCGTGAGCTGTTGACGCTGGGTGGCCTGCGTCCAGGCGACGAACTGGAGCAACAGGTGAAGGCGCGCATGAGCCGCAGAGATGTCCTGACGGGCGATGGCGCACCTCAGCTCAGAGCGATTCTCGACGAGGCCGTCCTGCGCCGCCCGTTGCCGGACGCCACGGTATGGCGCGAGCAGTTGAAGTATCTGGTCGATACGGCAGAACTGTGGAACGTGATACTGCAAGTGCTCCCGTTTCGCGCCGGACTGCGCGAGCTGAGCCACACGGACACGGCGTTCCTGCGACTGCTGGACGGCAGGACCGTCGCCTGGGTGGAGACCGCCTACAGCGGGAAGTTGATCGAGGAAGCGGCCCGGGTCGAAGAACTCCAGGTCGGCTACGATCGGCTGCGCGACCACGCCCTGTCCCCGCGTGACTCGGCGGAGTTCCTACTCCGACTCCTGGAGGAGCTTCCATGACCACCTCCCCGCACGAGATAACCGCCGCACGGTGGCGCAAGTCCAGCTACAGCAACCTCAATGGAGGCGACTGCGTCGAGGTGGCCGACAACCTCCCGGGCACCGTCCCCGTACGCGACAGCAAGGCCCCGCACGGCCCGGCCCTCGCCTTCGCCCCGGACGCCTGGGCGTCGTTCCTCACCGCCGTCAAGGACGACCGGCTCACCGGCTGAGCCGGACCGGCGGGCACCTCGGAGTTCGGATGCCGATGTCCAGCGGTCTCACCGGCGAGGAACCGGAGACCAGTGCCGGACCGGAGGGGCCGGCGGCCGCGGCGAGGACCGGGTGGCCGAACCAGGCGCGCACCTACAGGGCGGTGACAGGGAAGCGCCCCGAACCAGCCTCAAAGTGATCAGATGTTGGCATCCGCTGTCATCAAGGTTCCCTGAACGAAAGAGAAGGGAAATAAGCGAACCTCTGTCACTGGAATGGGCGAAGCGTGTGTAGTTTTTCAGCGGGTTCACGGAAGAGCTTGTGAAGCCGAAGGAAGGGCGGGCCTTCCGGTGTTTGGGCATGCTGGCTCACGTATGCTCGGATTCCCGGAACAAAAGGGGTCCGCCGTGATCAAGAGGGGGTGCATCATGGCAGACATCGACCTCGGGCTGGCGACCGACTGGGACGAGGGGGACACTCACGGCCGGATCAAGCTGCGGCAGAATCAGGTCTACCCGAACGCTCCCAAGAAGGACGTGCTCATCAGCTCGCCGGTGAGCATCGAGCTGTCGGTGAACACGAACTACTCCACCTCCCAGGAGGCGGACAAGATCTACTTCACGACGCACCACGGCTCCACGAAGAAGATCATCGCGATCCTCGACTCCGACGGTAACCTGCGCATCGCCGGTCGCCTGATCGAGGAGCAGCGGGACCTGTCGTACTGACGGGCGGGTCACCGTGACGGCCCGCCGGCCAGGTCGGCGGGCCGTCACTGCTTTTCCCACTCCGGTGCGGACTGTTGAATCCTCTGTCGGTCAACTGCCGTACAGCGAGCGGATATCCGCCGCGGCGCGGGCCAGATCCGCGCGGGCCTCGGAAGGGGCGAGCACCTCCACGTCGGCGCCGAACTGGAGGAGCTGGCGGACCGCCGGGAGGACCGGGTAGTCGAACCCGGCGCGCGCCCAGCCCGCTCCGTCCGGGGTGGAGGGCTCGCCCGCGAGGTGCGCGCCTGCGATGCGCACCACCATGTCCAGCCGCTCGCGCCGCACCCGCGCCGTGATCCGGACGCCGCCGGGACGGTCCTCCACCTCGCGCCGCAACCCCGCCCACACCTGAGCCAGTTCCACGCCCTCGCGGCGCCGCACCGGCGACTCGGTGACGGCGAGGTCCGTCAGCCGGTCGGCGCGGAACAGCCGGCCGCGCCCGCGGTGGTCGGCCACCAGGTACCAGGTGCCCGCCTTGGCGACCAGCCCGTAGGGATCGACGGTGTAGGCGCGCGCCTTTTCCCGGCCGCCGTGCCGGCCGCGTTCGGCGTAGGCCGGGATCCCGGCGGCCGACAGGGCCTCGATGTCGCGGTGGACGGTGCGCACCGACACCTCCAGGCGCTCGGCGAGCTCCGCGGCCCGCACCCGGCCGCGGGTCTGGAGGAGCAGGAGGATCGACAGCAACCGGTCGGACTTCACACCGCCGAGTGTGCCCGGAGAACATGACGGCGGTTGTCAGGTTATGCGGGCAGCCTGCGGCCGTACGCACGGTGCGGACGGAGGAGTAGCCCATGAGCCACGGGAGCAGCCCGGTCGCGGCCGGAGAAGGCGAAAGGGCGGGGCGGAACGGGCGGGATGCCGGCCACCCGGTCCGCCGCCTGCTCGCCCTGGACGCGGCCGGGATGGCCGTCGTCGGGCTCGTCTACCTGGCCGCCGCCGCGCCGCTGGGCAGGGCGCTGGGGCCGGGTACGGCGGTGGTGTCCGCGGTGGGTGCGGGGATGCTGGCCGGTGGGGGAGCGGTCGGCCTGGTGGCGCGGCCGCCGTACGTCCGGCCGGGGGCGGTGCGCGCGGTGGCCGCCTGCGGGTTCGGCCGGCTCGCGCTCAGCCTGGCCGTCCTGGCGTCCGGCCTGCTGGACCTCACCGCGAGGGGGAGGGCGTGGACCGTGGTGCAGACGGTCCCGGTGGGCGTCCTCGCCGTGCTCCAGGCCAGGGCGGCGGCCACCGTCAGCGGCGGGAGGAGCCTCGGCTGACCTGCCGGGAGCGGTCGCGCCTGCGGCGCGAGGAGTTCGACGGCCGCTTCCTGCCGCCGCCGTCCCGTCCCGGGCCCTCGCCCTTGGCGGCGCGGGCCGCGCCGGTCGCGTCGGCGGCAGCGGCGGTGTCGGCGTCGAACGGCGGCTCTCCGGTCTCCTCCGCGTCGTCGTAGTCCGGGATGTCTCCGAAGTCCGGTGCCTGGAAGGGGTTCCGGGCCGGGGGCCGGGCCGCCGCCTGGGGGGTCGGGGGCGCCTGGTCCGGAGCGGAGAACAGTTCGGTGGTGTCGATGGGGAGATCTGCCTCTCGGGGCGGAAACGTGGTGTGGGGGGAGGCGGCCGACCGCCTTGCGGCGGTCGTGCGCGGCGGCCTCAGAGAGCGTTCAGCTTGTGGTATGGGCTGAGGATCCGCACCTGCTTGGACCCGAAGTCGACGAGTACCGCGACGCCTTCCTCGACGGTGACGATCCGGCCGAGGCCGTACGTGTCGTGGGTGACCCGCTCACCCTCGGCGAAGTGCTTGTCGGGCGGTGCGACAGGGGCTTTGAAGGGGCTGGTGGGCAGGTGGCGCCGGGCTACGGCCGATTTTGTCATTAACGCCAGTATGCACCCGGCGGTCCGGCTCGCGCCCCTGCGTACCGCTTCCACTTCCCGGTCCGCACCTTCCGCCGGGGCGTTCCTACGGCTCGACGACGGTCTCCTGGGCAGCGGCGGTGTCGCCCGCGATCAGCTCCGCGTCCACCGGGACGTTCCGCTTCACCAGGGCCAGAGCGATCGGGCCCAGTTCGTGGTGGCGGGCCGAGGTGGTGACGAAGCCGAGCTGCCGCCCCTCCTCCCCGTCCTTGGCCAGCCGCACGGGCGTGCCGTGGCCGGGCAGGTGCACCTCGCTGCCGTCCAGGTGGAGGAAGACCAGCCGGCGCGGCGGCTTCCCCAGGTTGTGGACGCGCGCCACGGTCTCCTGGCCCCGGTAGCAGCCCTTCTGCAGGTGGACGGCCGTGCCGATCCAGCCCAGCTCGTGCGGGATGGTGCGGTGGTCGGTCTCCAGCCCCAGCCGGGGCCGGTGCGCCTCGACGCGCAGCGCCTCCAGCGCCAGCACGCCGACCGCCGGGCCCAGGGAGGCGGTGTAGGACTCCAGCTCGCCGCGCGGCAGGAACAGGTCCCGCCCGTACGCCGTCTCGCGGACGGCCACGCCCTCGGGCACCTCGGCGATGGAGCCCGCCGGGAGGTGCATCACGGCGTACGCGGCCGTGGCGTCGGCGACCTCGACCCGGTAGAAGAACTTCATGCTCTCCAGGTAGGCGATCAGCGCTTCCCGGGTGCCCGGCTCGACGTGCATCCAGGTCGTGGCGCCGTCGTCCACCAGATAGAGCGCGTGCTCGATGTGGCCGTTGGCGGAGAGGATCAACGCCTCGGTGGCGTGGCCGGGCTCCAGCTCGCTGACGTGCTGGGTGATCAGCAGATGGAGCCAGCTCAGCCGGTCCTCGCCGGTGACGGTGACCACGCCGCGGTGCGAGAGGTCGACCACTCCGCCGCCGTCGGCGAGCGTGCGCTGCTCGCGGAAGAGGTCGCCGTAGTGCGCGGCGACGCCTTCGTCCGGCGCCTCGGCGGGGACGGCGCCGGGCAGCGACAGCAGGGGGCTCTTGTACGACATGCGGCCAGCCTACGACCCGGAGCCGCCCGCGCTCTCGTCCGCGTCCCCCTCGGTGTCCTCCGCCGTGTTCCCATCGGCGGCCCGCTCGGCGCAGTCGCGGCAGCGGCCGAAGATCGCGAAGTGCTTCATGTCCGTGTCGAAGCCGAACTTCTCGCGCAGCCTGTCGGTGAAGTCGGCGGCGAGCGCGATGTCGGCCTCGATCACCGTGGTGCAGTCCCGGCACACCAGGTGCATGTGGTCGTGCCGGTCCGCCAGGTGGTAGGTGGGAGCGCCGTGGCCCAGGTGGGCGTGGCTGACCAGCCCCAGCTCCTCCAGGAGCTCCAGCGTGCGGTAGACGGTGGAGATGTTCACGCTCCCCGCCGTGCGACGCACCTCGGCGAGGATGTCCTCCGGAGTGGAGTGCTCCAGCTTGTCCACGGCTTCCAGCACGAGCTGGCGCTGCGGCGTCAGCCGGTATCCGCGTCTGCGTAGGTCGCTCTGCCAGTCGGTGCTCACCACAGTTGCCAGTGTAGGAGGGGCGCCGGGCATAGCTGCCGGATCGCGCTATCGAGCGCCGAGGAGCCCGGTGAACAGCAGGTCCTCCAGCGTTCCGCGGAGTTCGGCGGTTGTCCGTGCGATCTCCGTGTGGATCCGGACCTTCTCGTCCAGCGCGGCGAGCTGTCCGCCGATCTCCCGCTGGGTATGGAGGGGGGGCAGCACGACGGGGATGCCGCCCAGGTCCTGGAGGGAGACGTGCTGGATCGTCGACCCCCGGGTGTGCCTGGCGACGTAGGCGGCGACAGCCGGTCGCGAAAGGCAACACACCAGGAAATCGGGGAGGACCTCGTCCAGAGGCCTGATCCTCACCAGGTGCCCGCTGAACAGCCAGCCTGCCTGCTGTTCGGATACCAGGGCGATACGCCCTACGGCGCCCGAACGGGCGAGGAGAACGTCTCCGGGCCTGAGACGGTGGTGGGAGGACCGGATGGGAACGGCTTCCTCCGGGATCCTGCCGACACTGTCCGGAGTGATCCGCCGACCGCTGATATCCCGGGGCCTGACAAGGGGAACGCCCTCACCGTCGTGCCGACCGGTGCGCAGGGTGGCCCAGGACGGCCCGCCCTGGAGTTCGCATACCTCCGCGAGACGCACCTCGCGCCATCCCGGCGGCAGTGGACCGGTCGGTCGGCTCATGCGTTGTGCCTCCGCAGTATCGATTCGACAGCCGCGTCAATCCTCGCCGCTTCCTCGTGCAGCCTGGCGAGTTCGTCGCGCAGACCGCCGATACGGGCGCGGTGGTCGGGCGCGCCCCCCTCCACAGGAGCGGGGGACACGTACAGGGAGGGAGCGAGGGCGTAGCCGTTACCGCGTATCTCGCCGATGCTCGCCGACCTGCTGAACTCGGCCCTTCCCCGGTACGCCGTACCCGTCGCCCGGGCGTCCCGCCAGGCGTGGTACTCCCGGGCGACGGCGGCGATCTCGTGGTCCGGCAGGTGCCGGACGCTGCGCGAGAGCATCTCCCCCAGAGCGCGGGCGTCGATGAAGAGGATCTCGTCACACCTTCCCGTCGGCGCACTCAGGATCCACAGCGTCACGGGGATGCCGGTGGAGAAGAAGAGCCCCGGGGGAAGCGAGACCAGGCACTCCACGGCGCCGTCCTCCACCATGGCGGACCGGATCGCCCGCTCTCTCCTGTTGGCCGAGGTGGCCGCGATGTTGGCCATGACCAGACAGGCTCGTCCACCGGGAGAGAGCAGGTCCACGGCGTACTGCAGCCAGTCGAAGTTCGCGTTGTGGGAAGGGGGCGGCCCGTACCGCCAGTGGTCCGACTGGCGTACGGAGCCGGCGACGCGGACATTGAACGGAGGATTGGCCAGAAGGAGACCAACCTTGCGTCCGAGCGGAGCCGTGAGCGCGGACGGAGCAGCGGCACCCGGTTTCATATCGGCCGAGGAGTGTCCGCGCAGGCCCAGCCCCATCCTTGCGAGTCGGAGGGGGAACTCGGGCAGACCGGCTCCGCTGACCCGGGTGGAGCCCGCGGAGCCTGTGGCGGTCCAGGCGTCGACGACGGCCGTCAGCATCTCGCCCGCACGGCAGAACGGGTCGTGCGCTTCGGTCGCGTCGACAGCGGGTGTCACAAGAGCAGCGGCAGCGCGCGCCACGGACACGGGGGTGAAGAGCTCGCTTCCCGCTCGCCCGGCCCACTCCTCGGTATATCTCTTCACCAGGAGATCGAAGGCGCGGACATACTGACCCAGGTCCTCCGCGGCATGCGCGTCGATCAGGCGGACGGCATCCGCCAGGGCCTGTTCCCTGCCCTGCCAGGACTGCACGGTGGAAGGAGAGAGCCCGGTCGGAAGACCGCCCGCGATCACCTGCCGGAGGTCGGCGGTTTCCGGACCGCGCGCCGTGCGGTCGGCGAGCTTCCTCAGTGAGCTCCACACCTGGGGTTGGGAACCGCACAGGTAGATCAGAGCCAGCAGCATCTCGGCGCGATCGGGCAGGGGCACACTCCCGCGCGGCAGGAGGGCTTCGTCGCTCGCGAGCCGCTCGACGGCGCGCAGCAGCGGTGCGGCGTCCACAGCCTTCGAGGGCGCGACGGTGGTCGCTTCCGAGCCGGAACGGAAACGATCTCCGTATGTCGTACCGGCAGGCTCGCCATCCCCGCGTGCGTTCACCGGGATGACGCGGCGGTCCAGCCAGTCCGCGACCTCCGCCGCGCGGAAGAGTTCCGTTCCGCCCTCCCCGGCCGGAACGGGTCCGGGAAACGTGTCGGGGTGACGCCGCTCCCAGTTGCTGACAGCGGGGCGGCGCACTCCGGCGAGCCGGGCGATCTCGGCCCGTGAGACGAGCCTGCCGTCGAGGTCTTCCACGGGCGCCTCCTTCCGGTCAGAAGCGTGAATCCGGCCCGTTGCGGCGGGCGAGTACGGAGGGGAAGCGGTCGAGTGCCTGGATCTCCTTCACGAGCTCAGGACTCATGTACCCCAGCAGACGGTAGATCTTGGTGTGATCGGCGGCCAGGTCGCGGTGGTGGACGGGCTCGTGGTGCATGACCCGGTTCCGGAGCAGCACCAGCGACCAGAGACTGTCGTAGAGGACCCCACGCCTGCCGGAGTAGTGCGGGAAGGCACGGTGCAGGACGGGAACCCACAGGGAGCGGTCGTAGCCACGGCTGAGAAGAGAGGCCCAGAAGCCGAAGGACAGTTCGGCGACCACGCTGTCCGCGGGCACGGACCGCAGGCCGCGATCCTCGCATTTGCGCCGTGCTCGGGCGACCAGACGCCGGCCGTTTCCGTTGAGGGGGAAGGCGTCCCACCAGTCCTCCCCGTACTGCTGCCCGATCCGGTCGTGCAGGGCGTTGCGCAGAGTCACCTCAAGGCAGTGCAGAGGGCCGTAGAGAGCGGCGGATGCCTCCACGTTCCACCAGTAGAGCCGTGTTGCCGCGGTGGCGTCTCCCCCGGTCGCCCGCAGGTAGCGGTTCAGACGGGGCTCGGAGAAGGCGCGCAGCATCCAGTCGGGCAGTTCCTCGGCCATGGTGCTCCCCCCGGAGGCGAGGGCTGCCTCTCGCAGCCCGGTGCGTTATCGGACGGTCGTGGTAGCGTGGTGGTGAAAGCCCCTGGTCCGCCTCTGCAAGCAAGCCGCCAGGGGCACGGCTTTCGGAACCCCCGGTCACCGCTGATGACCGGGGGTTCCGCTGTTTTCCGGGCTCTCTCCGGATATGTACGCGGAACCGCTCCGCCGCGAGGCGGCGAATCGAGGCGTTGGGGGGAGAAGTTAGCGACAGAGCAGAAGGATGTCAAAGAGCACTTCCATGCTCTTTGTTTTGTTAACTCCCTGTGGGTTGCATGGAGGGCATGGCTCTTCCCTCGTCCCGCGAGACTCAGCGGACCCGTTGTTGCGGGAGAGAAGGACGAAAGTGTCGCACCTGAGAACAAGAAACCCTCGTGGTGGTCGGTGATGGACCACCACGAGGGTGTGAAGCCATAAAAACTGTTAACCCCTGCGGGGTCGCGCTCACGCTCCGGAGCGGCGGCCCCGGCGCCGTCCGGGCCCGCCCGGGGGAACGGGAAGCGGCCTGCTCGCGGCCTACTTGAAGAAGGCGATCCCGTCGTCCGGGAGGTCCTTGAGGTCCTTGGCCCACTCGCTGGGGTCGACGACCTTCTTCAGGTGCGCCGACATGTACGGGCGCAGCGGGCGCTCCGGGTCCGGGGTGGCCAGTTCGCCGACCCACATCAGGTCGCCCTTGACGTAGCCGTACAGTCGCTTGCCGCCGGAGTACTCGCCGGCCGAGGACAGGCGGGCGAAGGCGTCCGTGACCAGGTCGATCTGCGGCTTCTGCTCGGCCATCTCGCCGTGCCAGACCTCGACGATGCCCCGGTCGCGGGCCATGACGGCCTCGACCCGGCGCTCCGCGTCGATCTTCCAGTAGCCGCTCTCGCTCTCCAGCGGGCGGACCTTCTCGCCCTTGTCGTCCAGCTCCCAGGTACGCGAGACGTACTCCAGGAAGTCCCGGCCGTCGTGGGAGAAGGTGACCTCCTGGCCGAAGTTGCACTGCTCGCGGTCCGGGAAGTCCGCGACGCCCGCGCCCGCCCAGTCGCCCAGGAGGAACGCGAGGGGGACGAGGTCCGGGTGGAGGTCGGACGGAATCTCGATCATGGGGTGCTCAGACGATCTGTCGAGGGCGTGTGGTCGGTGGTGCGGCCCGGGCTCGGGCCGCACGCGGCCCGGGTCACGGAACGGGGACGGGTCAGCGCTGGCCCTGGTAGAGCTTCTTCACGGTCAGGCCCGTGAACGCCAGGACGCCGATACAGACCAGGACCAGCAGGGCGGTGAAGAATGCCTCAAGCACGGGAGCGCTCCTCGGGGGCTCGGCACGGACGTACGGGCCGGCGGGCGGCCCGCCGACGAGTCTAGTCGGCCCGTGGCGGGGCGGTGCTGTGAGGTGTGCCGCCCCGCCACGGGGCCGGTTGCGGCGGGCTCAGCCCAGGAGCTGGGCCTGGAGGATCACCGTCTGCCGGAACGGCACCGCGGGGGCCGTTCCTTCCCGGGTCTGGACGATCAGGGCCACGGTGTCCCCGGCGAGCAGGTACGCGTGGCGGGTGTGCGCCTCGCCGCGGGGCTTCGGCTCGTCGTACACCTCGATCTCGACGTTCTCCGGTACGGCCTCCGGTGGCCGGCTCTCGTCCATCTCCGACTCCGGGGCCTCGGCCAGGGGCAGACCCGGCACCAGGCCCCCGTACAGCACCTCGGCGTGGAGGTCGCCCGCCACGGCGCCGCTGTTGAACCGCAGCAGGTGGACGCTGGTGCGGGTGCCGTCCGGCATGACCCAGCCGCGGGCGGCGATGTGCCGTACGGCGTCGTCCGCCAGCCGCTGCCGCAGCTCGTCCCGGTCGGCCTTCTCGTAGAGGGCGGTGTAGTCCTCGACCGTGACCCAGCCGCCCTTCGGCGAAGGGAGCCCGCCGTCCTTGCCGGCCTTCCCGCCCTCCTCGGCTCCCTCGGGCAGGGGGATCAGCAGTTCGCGCAGGTCGGCGTGGTGGATCTCCGCCTCGTTGCCCTGCGCGAACGGGCGCGGGGAGCCGGAGGGGAGGGCGGGCAGGGTCAGCCGCGGATACTCCCAGCGCCCGTCGCTCTCGGTGGCCAGGCCCGGCACCTCGTGGCGTTCCAGCCGCGTGATGCCGTAGGCGGTGCCCGCGCAGAACACGCCGAAGACCGTCACGGCGGCCGTCCAGCGGCCGACGGCCCGCAGCACGCGGGCCGACGGGCGGCGGCGCTTCGGCGGCGCGGGGGGAACGGGCACGGCCGGGGCGGGGAAGGGGGAGGGGGAGGGGGAGGGGGAGCGGACGGCTGGGGAGGCACGGCGGCCACCTGCGGGGCCTGCGCTGTCTGCGCTGTCTGCGCCGAAGTCTCCGCCGTCCCGGTGCTCTGCTCCGTCTGCGGCGGGACGGCGGGCGCGGCCGGCTCCGGCCGGTCTGTCACGGGCTCGGTCATACGTACTCTCCCGGGGACGCCAGGTGGTCGAGCTGGTCCTTCAGCAGTTCGGCGGCGTCCTTCCTCTCGAAGGGCTTGACACCGTCGACCCGGAACGAGATCAGGTACTCGTCCTGGTAGGCGGTGCAGAACATCGCGTCCAGCTCGGAGTCGCCGTCCTCGGGCGGCAGGAAGCACCGCGCGTTGTCGTGGCCCTTGATCTTCGGGCCGTCGCGGAAGACCGACAGGGCGTCGGCCAGCCCGGACTGGAAGCCGCTCAGGTCCTTGACGCCCTTCTCGTTCTTCATGCGCGCGAGCTGGATCTCTGCCGTGAACCGGTTGTCGTAGGGCGTGTACGTGCGCATCGCGATGCCCTGGACACGCAGCTTCTCCACGTACTCGCGGTGCCGGCGGCGCTCCTTGCCCGGCAGTCCCTTGCCGCCCTCGCGCAGCAGGGCCTGAGCCTGCCGGCCGCTCAGTTCGGTGTCGTTGCCGAACTCGGAGACGTCCGGGCCGAGCCGGAAGTCCTCGGGGACCGGCAGCAGCTTCCTGCGCAGCTCGCCGTCGGTGCGGCCCTCCCTGAGGTCGGGCACCGGATCGTCCTCGGAGGGGGTCCTCGCGGGCTTCTTCCAGACCTTCGTGGGGGCCGAGACGTCGGCGCCGTTCACGGTGGCCTTGGTGTAGGCCAGTCCGCCGCAGGCGGCGCCGAGCACCAGGGCGGCGGCCAGCAGGGGGACGAGGACGCGGCGGAGCCGGCCCTTCCCGCGCGGTCCGGCGTCCTGCGGACCGTCCGGAGCCGCGGCGTCGGGCGCCTCCGGGACGGTTCCCGGCTCCGGGGCGGCGGGCGCCTCCGGCTGTCCGTCCGTGGCCTCGGCAGGTGCGCCTTCGATGTCGTTCCGGTTCTCCTGGTCGCTCACAGCCGCTCCAGCTGCCGCTCGGCCAGGGACCTGATGTCGCGCTCGGCGATCGGCTTGGTGTCGTAGATCCAGATGTCCATCATGATGTCGCCGCGCTGGGCGATGGCCCGGGCCTGGTACATCGGGAGGTAGCCGGGCTCACGGTCGGGCCGGTCGAAGACGTAGTAGCGGCCGTTGCCCGACCCCTTCAGCGCGGAGCCGTCGTTGCCCGTGTGCGAGTCGAAGGACATGTACGCCTGCTGGCTCTTGGCGTGGTCGCGGGCGGACCGGCGCCTCTCCTCGCGGAACTGCACGAGCCTGATGCTCACCGTGTGGTGTGCGCTCGGACGCCAGGCCGTGGTCGCGACGCGGCGCAGGTTCTCGTCGGCCAGATAGGTGAACATGCGGCTCGGGCTCTCGAACTCCTGGGCGTAGCCGGACGGCGAGAGCCAGTTGTCCGACTCCGACGGCCTCTCGGACTCGCGGGCCTCCTCGGGCCGGTCCAGGAGCAGCTTGCGCAGATCGCCGTCCGTGCGTACCCGCCGGTCCTCCTAGGCGGTGAGCGGTTCGGGCGCCTCGTCCTCGGGCAGCGGCTTCTTCGGATACGACAGCTCCGCCTGGGACAGCGGGGGCAGTGGGGTGGGCGCGCGGTCGGCCTGGACGGTGTAGCCGCCCGCGAGGCCGCCGACGGTGCCGAGCAGGGCGGCGCAGGCCAGCAGCAGGGCCGTACGGCCGCGCCGCGGCGCGGCCGTTCCCGGGCCGGTGGCGCGGGCGGCGTCGCGGGCTGGGCCGTGGGGGGTGCCTCCGGCGGAAGCGGGGGCGGGGGGCCGGCCGGGAGAGCCTGCGCGGGCTCGGGTGCCGGGTCGGGTGCCGGGTCGGGCCCGGCCGCGGACTCGGGAGGTTCCGCCGGTGCCGGCGGGGGCGTGGACATGAAATCTCCTCACACGTTTGTCAGTTCGCTGACAAGAGCGCGGGGAAGAAGGCTGTACCCGGACCGGTCACGATCGGATTGCGGTGCGGACCACGGGCTACCGTGGTCCGCATGGCAGCTGTGTCGAAGAAGCTCGTGATCAAGGTGACGGCCGGGGCGGACGCGCCCGAGCGGTGCTCGCAGGCCTTCACGGTGGCGGCGGTGGCCGTGGCCAGCGGAGTGGAGGTGTCGCTCTGGCTGACCGGGGAGTCGTCGTGGTTCGCGCTGCCGGGCCGGGCGGCGGAGTTCGAGCTGCCGCACTCCGCGCCGCTGCCCGACCTGCTCGACGGCGTCCTGGCGGGCGGGCGTATCACCCTGTGCACCCAGTGCGCGGCGCGGCGCGGGATCGAGGAGAAGGACGTGATCGAGGGCGTCCGCATCGCCGGGGCCCAGGTGTTCGTCAGCGAGATCACGGGCGAGGGCGTGCAGGCCCTCGTCTACTGAGCGCCCGTCCGGCGCCCGTCCTGTACCCGTTCCCGCCGGACGTGCGCCGGGCGCGCGCCGGACATCCGCGCCCGGACAGGACGGAGGCCGTGCCCCGCACAAGGTGTCCAACCCCCGGGGCACGGCCTGAGTGCGTCGTACGGCCCGTCCCGCGGCCGTCACGCGGTCACGGTCACACCGTGATGGGGACCTCCACCAGGCCGCCCTGCTGGGCGACGACGGTGCGGTCCGCGGTGCCGCCCGGAACCAGGGCGCGCACGGTCCAGGTGCCCTCGGCCGCGTAGAAGCGGAACTGGCCGGTGGCGGAGGTGGGGACCTCGGCCGTGAACTCGCCGGTGCCGTCCAGCAGCCGGACGTACCCGGTGACGGGCTCGCCGCCGCGGGTCACCTGACCCTGGATCGTCGTCTCACCGGGCTTGATGGAGGAGGCGTCGGGGCCGCCTGCCTGTGCTCCGCACATGTCGGGTGCTCTTCCTTCCGGAACGAGGAGTTGAGTGTGGAGGGGGAGGTGGCTCAGGCGCTCTTGCCGTCGCCGAGCTCGATCGGCACGCCGACCAGCGAGCCGTACTCGGTCCACGAGCCGTCGTAGTTCTTGACGTTCTCCTGGCCCAGCAGCTCGTGCAGGACGAACCAGGTGTGGGCGGAGCGCTCGCCGATGCGGCAGTAGGCGATGGTGTCCTTGGACAGGTCCACACCCGCCTCCTGGTACAGCTCCTTCAGCTCGTCGTCGGACTTGAAGGTGCCGTCGTCGTTGGCCGACTTCGACCACGGGATGTTGCTGGCGGTCGGGACGTGGCCCGGGCGCTGCGACTGCTCCTGCGGCAGGTGGGCGGGGGCGAGCAGCTTGCCGCTGAACTCGTCGGGGGAGCGGACGTCCACCAGGTTCAGCTTGCCGATGGCCTCGACGACGTCGTCGCGGAAGGCGCGGATCGACTTGTCCTGCTCCTTGGCCCTGTACTCGGTCTTCGCGCGGGAGGGCACCTCGGAGACCAGCTCGCGGGCGTCCAGCTCCCACTTCTTGCGGCCGCCGTCGAGGAGCTTGACGTCCTGGTGGCCGTAGAGCTTGAAGTACCAGTAGGCGTAGGACGCGAACCAGTTGTTGTTGCCGCCGTAGAGGACGACGGTGTCGTCGTTGGAGATGCCCTTCTCGGACAGCAGCTTCTCGAAGCCGGCCTGGTCGACGAAGTCGCGGCGGACCGGGTCCTGGAGGTCGGTCTTCCAGTCGATCCGGACGGCGTTCCTGATGTGGTTCTTGTCGTAGGCCGAGGTGTCCTCGTCCACCTCGACGATGACCACCTTGGGGTCGTCGATGCGGGCCTCGACCCAGTCGGCGTCGACCAGGACGTCACTGCGGCTCATGTCTCTCCTCCGGAGGGCAGGTACTGCGGGGTGTGCGGTGCGGTGGACGTGCGTGCGGCGGCGCTGGGCGCCGGCGGGCGCGCACGGGGCTGTACGCCGCGGTGGCGGGGACAGCGGGGGTGGTGTGCGGCTGCGGTCCGGGCTGCGAAGGGCACCGAGAGCCGGCCGTCAGACGACGGCGCGACAGAGCATGGCGGCGACACGGCAAAGATCGACCGCCCGTCGCTTCGTGAGATCCGCCTGTCGCTTCATGGGGCCGATCGTAGGTACGGAGAGGCGGGCGTGTCACCGTAGTTCCACATGGTGAGAAGCGGATGCCCGGAAAGTGAGACGAAAGAAGAAGGGTGTTGCCCTCCCGAACGGATGCGCGGACGCCGGGGAGAGGGTTTCTGAGGAGCGGACTCGCGTGTCTCGAAGAGTGGACGTGGTGGCGGTGCGGAGGCGGTGCGTGAGGGGCGGTGCGTGAGGGGCCCGGCGAGCGGAGCGGGCGGTGGTCCGGCCCGGCGTCAGCCGGCCAGATCCACGTTCGAGCCGCTCAGGTGCAGCACGACGCCCTTCTCGTCCACCTCCGCCCTCTCCAGCTTCAGCCCCCTGGGAAGACCGGTGATCTCCAGCTTGCGGTCTATCTGCGCCCGCACCATGTCCTCGGCCACGGGCAGGTCGGGCAGGTCCTCGGCGTGCAGCGCGACGGTGTCGCCGTTCTCCACCTTCAGCGAGCTGTGCAGGGTGAGTTCCACGAGGGTGAGGTTCACGTCCAGCCTCACCTGGTTCTTCGCGGCCCGCTCCGCGCCGGCGTAGGCGAGTGAGGCGCCCTTCGCGCCCGCCTCGGTCAGATCCTGGTAGCTGATCCGCGCGCTGCCGGTGGCCCGGTCGGCGACGGCGGAGGAGAAGTTGTTCTCCAGTCGCACGTCGCCGAGGTGCACGTCCACCTCGGTCACGTCCACGTCGCGCCCGCCGACCTGGACCGTCAGCCCGTTCATCGTGGCGTCCACCGACTCCAGTTCCTTGCCCACGACCTGGGTCAGGAAGGGGAAGCCGTTGATCTCCACGGCGGGCCGCTCGTCCAGGCCCCTGGAACTCCGGACCTTCTCGGCGACCTCGTCCTCGGCGAAGTTCACCGCCAGCCGGTCGGCGCCGACGAACAGGCCGCCGAAGAGGACGAGAAGTCCCAGCAGGGCTTTGAGTGCGCGCATCGTGGTGGTCCCCCCAGGGTGGCCGGGTGCGGTCGGGTCGGTCGGACTGGTCGCGCTGATCGGACTGGTCGATTTGATCGACGCCGACAGAGGCCGATCGGGTTCCGGCGAGCCTAACCCGTGGTGTCCTGTGACAGGTCTGTACCACCGGACCCCATGCGGCGGCCGGGCCCGCCGCCCCCGAACCCGTGCGCCGCCCGCCGTGCGCCCCTACACGAGCGCCCTGCCGAGCAGGTAGACCGCCGGCACGGCGGCGGTCAGCGGCAGTGCCACGCCGGCCGTCATGTGGACGAACCGGGAGGGGAAGTCATAGCTCGCCACACGCAGCCCGATCAGCGCGCACACCCCGGCCGCCAGTCCCAGCACCGCGCCGGAGCCGCCCAGGGAGGTGAACTGCCCGGCGGTGGCACCCGCGCCCGCCGCGGCCGACAGCGAGACGACCACGGAGACCGCCTGCGGCAGCGGCAGCGCCCGGGCGAGCGCGGCGGCCGCCACGGCGAGCGCGCCGACCGTCACCGCGTCGGGCTCGGCGGCCAGATGGCCGGTGGCGAGCACCGCGAGGGCGGTGGAGGTGACCCCGGCCGTCAGGGCGTACAGGCGCTCGTCGGGCGAGGAGTGGTTGCGCAGCTGGAGGACGAGGACGAACAGGACCCACGCCCCGAGCGTGCCGATGACGACGGCCGAGGTGTGCTCGACACCGAGCGCCAGCAGGGCGATGTCCGCTGTGACGCCCGCCAGGAACGCCAGGGCGATGCCCTGCCGCGCGGGCCACATGCCGTTGAGCCGGAACCAGCCCGCGGCCGTGACCGCCTGGAGCAGTACCACGGCGACGGCCGACACCGGGCGGGAGAGCTGGGCGGTGGCCGCGAGCAGCACGGCCAGGAGGGCGGTGAGTGCGGCGGGTGTCAGGCCCGGCGCGATGATCGGACTGCCGGTGCGCCGCGGGGCGCCGGTGGCGGAACCGGCCGCGGCGGTGGGAGCGGTGGCGGGGGCCGCGGCGGTGGCGGTGTGAGCGGCTGACGCCGCGCCGGGCGCGCCGGTCCGCTCCGGCGGCAGGGGTCCTGGGCCGGGGTGGTGGGGCGGCGCGGGGACGCCGGGTGCGCCGTACGGCTCCCGGCCCGGGGCGGCGTACCGGCCGTGCTGGTCGTAGTGCTGGTACTGCTCGTGCTGCTGGTACCGGCCGTACCTCTCCTGTCCGCCGTGCTCCGCGTACGCCTCCTGTCCGCCGTGCCCGCCGTACGCGTCGTACCCGCCGTACGCGGGGCCCGTGTGACCCGAAGGGCCGTGGCCGTGGTCGTGCTCGCGGCCGTACTCATGGCCGTAGGGGCCGGGCTGCGAGCCGTACGGCTGCCCGGGCGGGTACTGCTGGTCGGTCATCGGGAGCCTCCCGCGAAGGGGGGAAGCACCTCGACGGTGCCGCCCTCGATCAGTCGGACCAGGTGGTGGTCGCGCTTGCCGACCGGCTCGCCGTCCACCAGGAAGGAGCACAGGCCCAGCACCCGGTCGAAGTCCGGCCGGCCGGCGTGCCGCCGGCGCGCCTCGGCCAGTGCCTCGGCCAGCGTGTGGGCCTCGTATCTCTCCTCGGTGATCCCGGCGGCGGCCTTGGCCGCGGCCCAGTAGCGGATCATGCCGCTCGGCATGGTGTGTCCCTCTCAGCCGTCCGTCGTGCCGTCACCATGATGGCGCGGCGCCCGCCCGGTCCGCGCCGTCGCCCAGGCGGCGATCCGCTCCAGCAGCTCCGGGGGCGCGGCGTTCTCGGCGTGTCCGAAGCCGCGCTCGATCCACAGCTCCGCGGCCGCCGGACCGGCCGCCTCCACCAGCGAGTACGGGTGGTCCAGCGGGAAGTAGGCGTCCCGGTCGCCGTGCACCACCAGCAGCGGGGTCGGGGCGATCAGCGGCGCGGCCTCCACCGGCGACAGCGGCACCGGGTCCCAGTCCCGGTGGTGGATGCGGGTGCGCAGCCCGTAGCGGGAGACCAGGCGCCCGGCGGGGTGCTGGATCGCCCAGTGGACCCGCCGCATGGCCGGGGTGCCCCGGTAGTACCAGCGGGCGGGGGCGCTCACGGCGACAACCGCATCGGTGTGTGCACCTGTGCGCCCCCGGTGCATCCTGTGCGCAGCGTCACCGTCACCGGCACCGGCGGCCGGCCCGGCACCGGCGGCCGGCCCGGCACCGCCCGCCTCCCCGCCCGCCTCCGTCCGGTGCAGCGCCGCGTGCCGCAGCACCACCGAGCCGCCCATCGAGAAGCCCGCCGTCACCACCGCCGAGTGCCCCAGCGAACGCGCCCAGCGCACCGCCGCGGCGAGGTCGAGCACCTCCCGGTCGCCGACCGTGGAGCGCCCGCCGGAGCGGCCGTGCCCGCGGAAGGAGAACGTGATCACGTCCGCATGCCGGGCGAAGACCTGTGACACTCGTCGCACCGCGGGCCGTTCCAGCGAGCCGGTGAAGCCGTGCGCGACGACGATCGCCGGGCCCCGTCCGGCGGCCCGTGCCGTGCCCTCGTCCCGGCCGTCGGAACCCCCCTCGCGCGGCTGGTGGCAGGCGTCTATGCCCACCCCGTCGTCGGTCCGCAGCCGTGCCCGCAGGAGCGTGCGCGGAGGCGTCCGCCACCCCGCGCCCCGGACACCCTCGGTGACCGCCCCGCCACGGGAAAGCCCTTCCTTCCCCTCCGCATCCTCGCTCATGTGGGATATTGTCGATGACAAGAAGGATCCGGGCAGCGCCGCCCCCGGGTCCTTTCGTGCTTTCGGAGCGCAGTACGAAGCAGTGCCGCCACACGCCCCACCACGGGGCCGGGGAAGGACTCGACGTCATGAGCTCACTACTCCTGCTGACCAACGCCCTCCAGCCCTCCACCGAAGTCCTGCCCGCGCTCGGCCTGCTGCTGCACAACGTCCGTGTGGCCCCGGCCGAGGGCCCGGCGCTGGTGGACACTCCCGGCGCCGACGCCGTCCTGATCGACGGCCGCCGCGACCTGCCGCAGGTGCGCTCCCTGTGCCAGCTGCTGCGCTCCACGGGGCCGGGCTGCCCGCTGATCCTGGTGGTCACCGAGGGCGGTCTCGCGGCCGTCACCGCCGAGTGGGGCGTGGACGACGTACTGCTGGACACCGCCGGCCCGGCCGAGGTCGAGGCCCGGCTGCGGCTGGCCACCGGACGGCGGCAGATCTCCGGCGAGGACGGCCCGGCGGAGATCCGCACCGGCGACCTGTCGGTGGACGAGGCCACCTACAGCGCCAAGCTCAAGGGGCGCGTGCTGGACCTGACCTTCAAGGAGTTCGAGCTGCTGAAGTACCTGGCGCAGCACCCCGGCCGGGTGTTCACCAGGGCGCAGCTCCTCCAGGAGGTGTGGGGCTACGACTACTTCGGCGGCACCCGGACCGTCGACGTCCACGTACGGCGGCTGCGGGCCAAGCTCGGCCCGGAGCACGAGGCGCTGATCGGTACCGTGCGCAACGTCGGCTACCGCTTCGTGCTGCCGGAGAAGAAGGAGCCGACCCCCGAGGAGCGCAAGGCGCGCAAGGACGCGAAGGCGACCGTGGACGCCGCCGAGAGGATGGCGCAGGACGCGGCGAACGGTGTCGGCGGGGAAGCGGCCGGGAGCGGGCGGAGGACCGCCGCTCGCCGGGGAGGGGACTGAGTCGGCGCGCGTAGACTTCCCGCTGTGGCGAAGGTGACGCGGGACGATGTGGCGAGACTGGCGGGTACGTCGACCGCGGTCGTCAGTTATGTGATAAACGATGGGCCGCGGCCGGTCGCGCCGGCGACCCGCGAGCGCGTGCTCGCCGCTATCAAGGAGCTGGGATACCGGCCGGACCGGGTCGCGCAGGCGATGGCGTCCCGGCGCACCGACCTGATAGGGCTGATCGTCCCCGATGCCCGGCAGCCGTTCTTCGCGGAGATGGCGCACGCGGTCGAACAGGCCGCCGCCGACCGCGGGAAGATGGTCCTCGTCGGCAACTCCGACTACCTCGATGAGCGCGAGGTGCACTATCTGCGGGCCTTCCTCGGCATGCGCGTCTCGGGCCTGATCCTGATCAGCCAGGGCCCCAGCGAGCGCGCCGCCGCCGAGATAGAGGCGTGGGACGCGCGCGTGGTGCTGCTGCACCGGCGGCCCGAGGCGATCGACGACGTGGCCGTCGTCCTCGACGATGTCGGCGGCGCCCAGATGGTCACCCGGCACCTGCTGGAGCACGGCCACGAATACGTGGCCTGCCTGGGCGGCGTGGAGTCCACTCCCGCCTACGGAGACCCGGTCACCGACCACGTCGAGGGCTGGCGCCGGGCGATGAAGGAGGCCGGCCGCTCCACCGACGGCCGCCTCTTCCAGGCCCCCTACAACCGCTACGACACCTACCGCGTCGCCCTGGACCTGCTGGCCGGCCCCGACCGCCCGCCCGCGCTGGTGTGCGCCACCGACGACCAGGCCATCGGTGTGCTGCGCGCCGCCCGCGAGCTGGGCATCGACGTGCCCGGCGAGCTGGCGGTGGCCGGCTTCGACGACGTCAAGGAGGCGGCGCTGACCGACCCGCCGCTGACGACGGTGGGCTCGGACCGCGAGGCGATGGCCCGCGCGGCGGTCGACCTGGTGCTGGACGACGGGGTGCGCACGACGGGCTCGAGGCGCGAGCGCGTGCGCCAGTTCCCCTCGGGGCTGGTGGTGCGCCGCTCCTGCGGCTGCGGCGGCTGACGGGACTGGAGGAACCGGGGCCGGGGCGCCCCGGAGGCGGTTCTTCCCCGGGTTTCAGCCCGTCCTCATAAAGTTCTCATTCCGGACGCGCACGGTTGTGCGCATGAGCGACCACGAGACGAACCGCGCGTATCCGCCCCGCCCGCCGTACGAGCCCCCCGTCCCGGCCCCCGCCCCCGAACCCGATCCTGACCCCGCCCCCGGCGCGCACGCCCGGCGGCGGGCGCGCCGCCCGGTCGGGCTGCTGGCGGCCGTGGCGATCGTGGCCGCCGCGGTCGGCGGCGGTACGGCGACCCTGGCCGCCGGGACGTTCGGGAACGGCGCCGCGCCCGCCGCCACCTTCCCCGTCCCCGGAACCAACGCCTCCGACACCGGCACCGGTGTCACCGAGGTCGTCGAGGCCGTCACCCCCAGCGTCGTGGAGATCGGCGCCTCCTCCCGCTCAGGTTCCGCCACCGGATCCGGCGTGGTGATCTCCGAGGACGGCGAGATCCTCACCAACAACCACGTCGTCTCCGGCGCCACCGAGATCGAGGTCACCTTCTTCGACGGCGGCACCGCCCGCGCCGAGATCGTCGGCACCGAGCCCGACCTCGACATGGCACTGATCCGGGTCGAGGGCGCGGGCGACCTCACCCCCGCCGAGCTCGGCGACTCCGAATCCGTCCGCGTCGGCGACCGCGTCGTCGCCTTCGGCTCGCCCCAGGGCCTGTCGGGCACGGTCACCAGCGGCATCGTCTCCGCCAAGGGCCGCGAGGTCACCGTGGAGCGGACGGGCGAGGAAGGCCGGCCCAGGGACGACCGGTCCTGGCCCTTCGAGTTCGACGGCGACCGGTACAACGGCGAGCTGGGCCCCGAGACCACCACCTACGAGGCCATCCAGACCGACGCCTCCCTCAACCCCGGCAACTCCGGCGGACCGCTGGTCGACATGAACGGCCGCGTCGTCGGCATCAACTCCGCCATCCACGGCAACGCCTCCACCGCCGCCGAGGCGGGCAGCGTCGGCCTGGGCTTCGCCGTGCCCGTCGACGACGTCAAGGAGATCCTCGACGAGCTGCGCGCCGGCGGATGAGGCGGGTGCGACACTCGCCACCATGACCACCAACGTCTCTCCCTCCGCGTCCCGTCCCGCCCCGCCCGCGCGCGTGCTGGTCGTCGACGACGAGCCGGCCGTACGGGAGGCCCTGCGCCGCAGCCTGGCCTTCGAGGGCTACGAGACCGAGCTCGCCGCCGACGGCCTGGAGGCGCTGTGCCGGGTGGAGGCGTACCGCCCCGACCTGGTGATCCTGGACGTGCTGATGCCGCGCATGGACGGGCTGACCGCCGCCCGGCGGCTGCGTGCGAGGGGGGTGACCGTCCCCGTGCTGATGCTCACCGCCCGCGACACCGTCGGCGACCGCGTCACCGGCCTGGACGCGGGCGCGGACGACTACCTGGTCAAACCGTTCGAACTGGACGAGCTGCTGGCCCGCATCCGCGCCCTGCTGCGCCGCGGCTCCTACGCCCGCGAGCAGGCCGGCGCCGAGCGGACCGAGGTGCTCTCCTTCGCCGACCTGCGCATGGACCTCACCACGCGCGAGGTCACCCGCGGCGGGCGGCCGGTGGAGCTGACGCGCACGGAGTTCACGCTGCTGGAGATGTTCATGGCCCATCCGCGTCAGGTCCTCACCCGCGAGCAGATCCTCAAGGCCGTCTGGGGCTTCGACTTCGAGCCCTCCTCCAACTCCCTGGACGTGTACGTGATGTACCTGCGCCGCAAGACCGAGGCGGGCGGCGAGCCGCGCCTGGTGCACACCGTGCGCGGCGTCGGCTACGTCCTGCGGGACGCCTCGGGCAGCACCGCCGGCCCCGCGCCGGGAGAGGCGCGCCCGTGACGTCCCGGCTCAACTCCCTGCCACTGCGCTCGCGCCTGGCGCTGCTGGTCGCGGCGGCCGTGACGGTCGCGGTGGCGGCGTGCTCGCTGGCCGCCTGGCTCCTGGTGCGGGCGCAGCTCGTCGACTCCCTCGACGACGCCCTGCACGCCAACCGGGTCCCCGACCGTCAGCTCATCAACCTCGTACGCGCCGGGCAGTGCCGGGCCGTTCCGGAGCGGGAACGGCTGGAGACCCCCAACCCGTTCGACTCCACCGTGCAGCTCGTGGACCGCGACGGCGACAACTGCATGGCCTTCGGGGAGCGGCCCCTGCCGGTCTCCGCCGCCGACGTGGCCGTCGCCCGCGGGGAGCGCGCGGAGGCCCTGCACACCGTCACCGCGGGGGGCGAGGAGTACCGGGTGCTCACCACCCCCCTGCGCGGCACGGACGCCGCCGTCACCGTGGCCCGCCCGATGGCCGAGATCGACCAGAGCCTGGGCACCCTCGCCCTCGTCCTCGGCCTGGTCGCCGCCACCGGCGTGCTCGGCGCGGCGGGCGCCGGCGTCCTGCTCGCGCGCGCCGGCCTGCGCCCGGTGGACCGGCTGACGGGCGCGGTCGAGCACGTCGCACGCACCGAGGACCTGGCCGTCCGCATCCCCGTCGAGGGCGACGACGAGATCGCCCGCCTGTCGCGCTCCTTCAACGCCATGACCGCCGCCCTGGCCACCTCCCGTGACCTCCAGCAGCAGCTGATCGCCGACGCCGGACACGAGCTGCGCACCCCGCTGACCTCGCTGCGCACCAACATCGACCTGCTGGTGCGCAGCGAACAGGCCGCCCGCCCGCTGCCGCCCGGGGACCGCCGGGAACTGCTGGAGTCGGTGCGCGCCCAGATCGGCGAACTCGCCGCCCTCATCGGCGACCTCCAGGAGCTGTCCCGGCCCGACGCGGCGCCCGCCGGCGGGCCGGTGGAGATCACCGGCCTGCACGAGACCGCCGAACGAGCCGTGGAACGCGCCCGGCTGCGCGGCTCGGACATCACCATCACCCGCGACCTGGCCCCCTGGTACGTGCGCGCCGAACCCGCCGCGCTGGAGAGGGCGGTGGTCAACCTGCTGGACAACGCGGTGAAGTTCTCCCCGCCCGGTGGGACGATCGACGTCCGCCTCGACGGCTCCACCGGCGCCCTGCGCGTACGCGACCGCGGCCCCGGCATCCCCGAGGACGAACTCCCCCACGTCTTCGACCGCTTCTGGCGCTCCCCGTCCGCCCGCAGCCTCCCCGGCTCCGGGCTGGGCCTGGCCATCGTGGCCCGCACCGTGCGCCGCAGCGGCGGCGAGATCGCCCTCCACCCGGCCCCGGGCGGCGGCACGGAAGCCGTCCTGCGCCTCCCCGGCGCCCCGGTGCCCCCGCCGGATCAGCGCCCCTGACCGTCTGATCCTCCGGTCGCGAGGTGGGCGTTGGGTTCTCGGGCCGCGGCCGCCGGCTCGGGGATCTCCACGACCTCGACCCCGGCCCGGGCGACGTCCTCTTCGATCGAGCGACGCTGCGGGGACCGTCGGTCGCCGATCTCGCGGAACTCCATGGGACGGCCGTAGGGCACGGGTCGGCGCGCCGCGGCGGAACGGCGCGGGACGGCGCGGGACGCGCTACGGGGCGAGGCGCTCGGCGAGTTCCGTCTCGTCGGCGACGAACCACGTCTGCCGTCCACGGTCGCACTCGCGGACGAAGTCCCGCAGCGCCGTGCCGGCCGCCGTACGGGCGGAGACGTCGCCGACGACGGCGAGTCCCAGGCGGTAGTTGGCGAACTTCTGGACGATCTCCCCGGCGAGGCCGGTGCTCAGCCGGAAGAAGTCCTCGTGCAGACGCCCGGCGGGCACGGCGACCCACCGGGCGCCCTGGTAGCCGGCGTCGCCGATCAGGTCCAGCGCCTCGCGCTCCCCGATGGCCGCGCCCTCGTCGGCGCACATCAGGACGGGGATGCCGTGGAACGTCCGAAGGGTGGTCATGGCGGCCGAGCCTAGGCGGGGCGGCGCACGGCGTCGAAGCGTTTTCCGGTGCCGGGTCCCGGCCCGGTGCCGGGACCCGGCGGAAACCGGGCGCCGCTCAGTCCAGCTCCACGTCCTCGGCGATGCGCCGGGCCCTGATGTAGGGGCCGCCCTCGTACTCCTCGTACAGCGTCTCCGCGAGGTCCACGCCGAGTTCCCGCTCGACCTCGGCGATCTCGAACTCGCCCACGGTGCCGGTGACGCGGACCGCATCGTCCTGGTCCACGGCCGGCATGTTCCCCTCGAAGACCAGCAGCGGTTCGATGTCGCCGGGCTCAGCGCCGCCGATGGTCGAAGGCAGCTGGTGGCGCTGAGCCCGATCGCGGGGCTAGCTGCGGCACATCTCCAGCAGCCTGCTCAGCCGCGTGCTTGCCACCTGGTCACCCGTGATTTTCGCCTTACCGGCGAAATACAGCGGCATCAGTGCGCTGTCGTCCTCGTAGACCCTCTGGAAGTCTTCAGCCCTGATGGAGAGGGTGGTCTGCGGTGTGCCGGTCGCTCCCTTCGTGACCTTGGGGCCGCTCGGCGAGGCATCGACCGTCCAAATACCTCCGTCGCCCGTGATCTCCATCAAGAAGACGGCATTGATCGCCGTTGCCTTGTCCGGTTGCCGGGCGAAGATCTCGGGAAGTTTCGTGTCGAACAGGTGACGGATGTCGACGGACATCGCTCCTCCATCTGTAGTCGTGACGTTCGGTGACCCCTGCGGCTGTACGTGAACAGCACCTGGAGCCGGACCTGGCCGCCGGTGGCGGGGACGCGCACCTTCGCGGGGTCGGCGGCGGCCCGTGCGCCAGGGCGGGCCTACACGGTCAGTACCTGCTCCTCGGCAAGGCGCTGGAGAGGCTGGAGCGTGCGGGTGCCTGCGTCGTCCTCTTCCCAGGTCTGGACATCGGCGTCGTTGGGGTACTGGCCGGTGACGTAGTAGTCCGTGGTGAAGCCCAGGGCGGCCTGGTCGCCCAGGGTGTCGCCGTTGGCGCGCACCGGCAGCAGGGTGTGGTGTTCCATCCACAGGCACGCGGAACTGTACGGGGGGATGGTCAGTCCGCGGGTCTTGGTTTCCTGGCGCATCGAGCTGACGCTGTTGCGGCGCTCGTAGCCCATTTCCACGGTGGTGGACATCGACGCGGTGACCGTCGTCTCGACGCCGATACCGAACGGCTTGCCGCCGGCCGACACGCCGATCTCCATGCCCACGGTGACACCAGTGCTCTCACAGAAGGCGGAACTGCTCTCCTGGGTGACGCCGGTGGTGACCGCCTGCGACTCGTTCTGAGGCTGGCTGCCGTTCTGGTTGTCGCGGAACAGGATCAGTTCGAAGTGGCGCTTGCGGCGCAGCTTGTAGAAGGGGGAGTTCTCCACCTTCCACTTCTCGTCGCGGCTGTCGTCACGGACCATGTAGTAAGGCACGGTGACGGTGCGGTCGGTGATCACGGTCTGCGCCGGAGGACGGGCGTGCGAGGTCAGCTCCGGGATCTTCGGGCCGTCGTGCTTCTCGATGACCGCGGGCAGGTCCAGGATCCAGGTGCTCTCTGTCGGCGCCGGCTTGCCGGAGGTCTTCACCCCGGTGAAGTTACCCACCGGCAGGTACAGGTGCTCGTCCAGGTCACCGTCCGGGTAGGGAGGCGCGACGACCGACCACAGCCTCGTCCCCCCGCTGGACTCGTAGATCAGATTCCCGCACTCCCCCTGACGCACGTAGGTGCGCCCGTCGGTGTGCACGCCCCGCTTCACACACGCCACCATGCCCGCCGAGCCCACGATCTGGTCACTCGGCCAATCCCAGAGGTGCACGATGTCCCCCAGGGCGACGTACCCCTCAGGAGGGATCGGACGCCACACCCCCCAGGAGTTGGGGCCGAAATCGGGCAGTTGGGCGACCTTAATCCACCGCACCGGCTTCCGCAGCAGACTCTGGTCCGCTGAGCAGTCCTTCAGCATCAGCACACCCGCGGCGCCCTGCATCCCGTCCGGCCCCAGTTTCTGCCCGGTGCTGATCAGTTCCGGCGGAACGTCGTCAGAACTCTGGAAGTACGACAACAGGGCCCCGACCGGAACTCCCTGGTACGTCGGCTGGAACGAGAGCTCCAGATCCCCGTACCGTTGTGTTGGACTCACCCGTAACTCCCATCGCTGTCGTGAACACTACCCAGGAGTCTCTCTGGGAATTGTCGGGGCCACCCGCGCCAAGTCCTCACACCATCCGCCAGGGGGAACAGGCGCACGCCTGTGCGCAGGACGCCCTTCACCGCACTGGGGCAGCCGTGCCTGTCCCGTGACATCGGACTTGACCGGTTGGGACCGTCAGTGGTTCCTGCCGTTGAAACTGGATCTGCGGGGGCCTGGTGACGTTTACATGATCCGGTCGTTCCCAGTCCATGAAGATCACTTCCCGCATCCTCGCCGTGGCCGCCGCGAGCGGCGCCCTGCTGGCCACCACCGCTTCGGCGCACGCCGCCGATGTCCTCAACATCTTCAACACCAAACGCCTCCCGGTGTCCGTCCCTTCGTCGGGCAACACCACTGCGGACAGCATCTCGATCGCCGACATCAAGCAGGGCCTAGATCGGCGCGGACGCCCTGCGGCTCAAGGGGACCGGGCGCTGGTCAAGGCGCCTTGACCAGCGCCCGGCCACTTCGGTGGCAATCGGTCAAGGTTCGATGCCACGGGTCACCCGGCGCGCGGGCGGCCCCGCGCTCCGGGTGACCGGACGCCGGGGCGGCCAAATCGGCGAACCGACGCGCACAAGCATTCCGGCCCTGGTACCGGACCATGCCGCGCACGCCGTTTCCACCCCTGCCGGCGCCGGATCTCCACCCGGGCGGCGGCGCGTGGTCCGAGGCCTCGGGGGAGCCGTGAAGAACGCCGCCGACCGGTCGGGTGACCGGTCGGCGGCGTTGTGGGGGAGCTCTGCGGGCCGGGGGAAGGCGGCCCGCGGAGGGAGGGTCATCCGCCGTGGGGGGTTACCGGATGACCGTGATCCGGTCCGCCGCCGGGGCGTCGATCGGGTCGGTGGCGGAGGAGTTGGCGGTCAGGTAGTCCTGGAGGGCGGCCAGGTCGTCGCCGCCCACCAGCGGGTCGGTGCCCTGCGCCAGCGTCGGGAAGCCGTCGCCGCCGCCCGCCAGGAAGGAGTTGACCGCGACGCGGTAGGAGGCCGACGGGTCGATCGGCTCGCCGTTCAGCCGCACCGAGTCCGCGACGATCCGGTCCGCGCCGGACCGGCTGAGGTCGAGGGTGTAGGTGAGGCCGGAGGAGACCTGGAGGATCTTCGGGGAGGCCTCGTTGGCGCCGCTGACCTGCTCGCGCAGCACCGTCAGAAGCTGCTCGCCGGTGAGGGTGGTCAGGTTGACGGTGTTGGAGAAGGGCTGGACGGTGAAGCCCTCGGCGTACGTCACCACGCCGTCGCCCTCGGCGCCGGAGGCCGCGTGCACCAGGTCGGAGCGGATGCCTCCGGGGTTCATCAGCGCCAGGTCGGCCTCCGGGTCCAGCCCGCGGGCGTGGGCGAGCTGCGCGTCGGCGATCAGGTCGCCCAGCGGGGACTCGGGCACGGTGCGGTCGGCGGTGATGTCCTCGGAGATCCAGCCGATGGGACGGCCCGCGACGGGCGCGGCCAGCCCCTTCCAGTAGTCGATCAGGGAGGTGAGGTCGGCGGCCTTCTCCTGGTTGCGGTGGACGACGCGGTTGGTGCCCTCCACCGAGGCGCGCACGATGTCGCGGGTGCGGCGGTCGTACTCCATGTTCAGCTCGGTGAACAGCCGGCCGTAGGAGGCGGCGGAGGTGACCAGGCGGTCCTCGCCCCGCGGGTCGGGGATGGAGCAGACGTACGACTGGTGGGTGTGGCCGGTGATCAGCGCGTCCACGCCCGCGTTCGTCCGCTTCGCGATGTCGACGATCGGGCCGGAGAGCTTGCCGCCGTCCTTGCCGCAGTCGGCGTTGTAGGCGCTGGAGGGCAGGGCGCCGCCCTCGTGGATCAGCGCGATGACGGCGTTGACGCCCTTGCGGCGCAGCTCCTTGGTGTACTTGTCGATGGTCTCGGCCTCGTCGAGGAACTTCAGTCCCTTGACGCCCTCGGCCGAGACGATGTCGGGCGTACCCTCCAGCGTGACGCCGATGAAGCCGACCCTGACGCCCTTCATCCTCTTGACGGTGTAGGGGGCCATCAGCGGCTTGCCGGTCTTCTCGTCGACGACGTTGGCCGCGAGGATCGGGAAGTCGGCGCCGCCGAAGGTGCGGCCCTCGTCGTAGCAGCCGTCCTCGGGGTGGCAGCCGCCCCTCTGCAGGCGCTTGAGCTCGGCCGCGCCCTCGTCGAACTCGTGGTTGCCGACGCCCACGACGTCCATGCCGAGCGCGTTCATCGCCTCGATGGTGGGCTCGTCGTGGAAGAGGCCCGACAGCAGCGGGCTGGCGCCGACGATGTCGCCGGGGGCGACGGTGACCGAGTACGGGTTGCCCTCGCGGGCCTCGCGCAGGGAGGTGGCGAGGTACTCGGCGCCGCCCGCGTCGATCTGCTCGGTGGTGCCGTCGGGGTGCTCGTGGGTCACACGGCCGGAGGAGCCGGCCGGGGGCTCCAGGTTGCCGTGGAAGTCGTTGATGGCGAGCACCTGGAGGTCGACGGTGCGGCCGTGGTGCCTGCCGCGGTCGCCGTGCGCGCCGGGACCGTCCGACGGGGCGTCCTGCGCGGCGGCGGGCATGGCGGCGCCGAGGGCGCCGACGGTCAGCAGACCGGCCGCGGCTGCGGTGAGTCTGCGGGAGAGGGGAGACCGCTTGGGCGGAGTGGACATGTTCTGTCCCCTTCTGTTCCCTTGTCGAGGCCGTGAGTTGGCCCGGAAGTGGCCGTTGATGGCGGGGGAAGCCTAGGTCAACGCGCGTAGCGTGTCATTGTCACGTTGGTAACCGAGTGGTTTCGATGCTGCGTAGGCTTCTCCCTATGAGCGACGTGGTGGTTGTGGACGAGCTGACGCCCGAGGCCGTGCGGCAGGCCCAGGCGCTGATCGACGAGGCCGCCCGGGTGGACGGCCAGCCGGCCGTCTCCGAGCAGGGCCGCCTCCAGCTGCGCGGCGGGCGCCGCGCGGGCGTACGACACCTGCTGCTCTGGCAACGGGGGGAGCTGGCCGGTTACGGACAGCTGGAGGACACCGATCCGGTCGAGGCCCCGACCGGCGAGTTCGTCGTCCACCCCGACCACCGCAACCAGGGCCACGGACTGGCCCTGGGCCGCGCGCTGCTGGAGGCGTCGGGCCGGCGGCTGCGGGTGTGGGCGCACGGCGGCCACCCGGCCGCCCGCCACCTGACCCGGCTGCTCGGCCTCACCCTCTTCCGCGAACTGCGGCAGATGCGGCGCCCGCTGGCGGGCCTGGACCTGCCCGAGCCGTCGCTGCCGCCGGGCGTGCGGCTGCGCACCTTCGTCCCCGGACGCGACGACGCCGCCTGGCTGGCCGCCAACGCCGCCGCCTTCGCCCACCACCCCGAGCAGGGCGGCATGACCCAGCGCGACCTGGACGACCGCAAGGCCGAGCCGTGGTTCGACTCCAAGGGCTTCTTCCTCGCCGTGCGCGGCGGCGGGCGTGACGGGGAGGGCGAGGGGGAGGAACTGCTCGGCTTCCACTGGACGAAGGTCCACAGCGCCGAGCAGCTCGGCGAGGTTTACGTCGTCGGCGTCACCCCGGGCGCCCAGGGCGGCGGCCTGGGCAAGGCGCTGACGCTGGTGGGCCTGCGCTACCTCGCCCGCGACCGCGGCCTGCCGACCGCGATGCTGTACGTGGACGCCGACAACACCGCGGCCGTGAAGGTCTACGAGGGGCTGGGGTTCGAGACCCACGAGGTGGACCTGATGTACCGCACAGAGGGCTGAGCCGGCCGGAGACGGGATCAGGCTGCCGCGGATGCCCCCAGTACGTCCCGCAGCCGGCGGGCCTCCTTCGCCAGGCGGCCGCTCTCGCCCCGGGCTGCGGCCTGGGCCACCCCGCCGACCGGACCGCGCGCACCGCAGGTCCCGGCGCACTCGGCGGCCAGCGCCAGCAGATCCGGCAGCCCCCGCACCGGCCCCCGCACCGGATCCGGCGCTGCCAGCATCCCCGGCAGCGCGGCGGCCAGCACCGCGAACACCGTGGCCGGGGCCCCGGCACGCACCGCCTCCCGCAGCGACTCCAGCAGCCGGTTCGGCTTCACCGTCCCGGCCGCCACCGCCTCGGCCACGTCCCGGCCCAGCCGCGCCGCGTCCAGATCGCCGCGCGCCGCCAGCACCAGCAGCGCGTCCACGGCCGCGGTGCGGTCCTCCGGGTGCCGCGCGCCCAGGGTGTGCGCCAGCCCCAGGTGGACGGCCTCTCCCGCCTCGCCCCCGGCCTCGGCCAGCGCGGGCAGCCGGGCCGCGCCGCCGCGCAGGTCCTCGTCGCCGGTGGCGGCGAAGGTGGGCTGCAGATGCAGGGCGACCAGCTCGCGATGGACGGGCAGGACGGACGGCCACAGGTGGGCACTGCCGGTCCAGGACGTCTCGTCCCGCTTGCCGTCGGCGATGTACCGGCCCAGCAGCCGCTGGAAGGCCGGGCCGAGCGGGCAGGGCAGGGCCACCGCCTCCCTGGAGAGGCGCACCCGGACGACGGGGCTGCCGTAGCCGTGGACCCGGTGCGTGGGCCGCGCGCCGCGGACCGGCTCGGGCAGTGACGGGCCGCCCGCCTCCAGCCAGGCGCGCACCCGCAGCCCCGCCTCGCCCTCCAGCCGTCCGGTGGCGGCCAGGACGTCCGGGCCGGCGGCGGACACGTCCAGCCGGAGCAGGGCCTGATCCAGATCGCAGGGCCGGGCACGGCGCCCGCCCGCTCGTACTCGGCCAGGCGTGCGACCAGCTCGGCCGGGTCGATCCGCCCGTCGGCGGTGGTGGGGGTGGCCAGCAGGAACGGCGGCGGGTCGTTCAGCACCCGCCACGCGGCCTCCAGCAGACGGGCCCCGAGGACCTCCCCGAAGGGCGTGAAGTCGCGTCCGCGCGGATACCACAAGGCATGGGCGTCCGCCGCCGACGGCGGGGGAGGGGTGTCCTCGCCGCACAGCACCGCCGCCACGTAACGGATGTGTCCCTGCCTCGGATCGCCCCACCAGCCGTTCTGCGTGTTCAAGGGGTGGTCGCGTATGACCGGCTCCAGCGCCCGCACCAGGCCGTCGCGGTCCCGGTGGGCGTGGCGGACCAGGCCGTCCAGGGCCCGCTCGAAGGCGGCAGCGTCGACACCGGGGGTGGCGGAGGGCCGGAACTGGGCCGCCCGCGCGGCGGCCGGGCCGGGGCGCCTACCGCGCCGATCACCGGGCACCCGCCGTGGTGGCAGCGATGGTGGTGTCCCCGGCGTCCAGGGTGATGCGCACGGCCAGGGCGTGGCGGCACGGGCCGCGCCCGCCCCGGTAGCGGGCCCACCAGCGGCAGGTGCAGCTCAGCCCCTCGCTCCCGGACCGCACCCGGTGGTCGTGGTCGCCGGCGGCGACGGTGAAGGTGCCGTCGGCCTCCGCTCGTACCGCACCGGCCGCCACCAGCTCGCGGGCGGCGCGCAGCCGGGGGTTGTGCCGCTCGGCCCGCCCGGCGTCGTAGGGCAGCTCGCGGTGGAAGTACGCCGCCTCGGCGGTGTCGTAGCCGATCCGTCCGGCGGTGCCCAGCACGGTCAGTGCGGCGCGCACCCGCTGCGGCGTCAGGCCCGACCGCCGGGCCAGCTCCCCGACGTCCACACGCGGCTCCCAGGCCAGCAGCACCGAGACCAGATCGGCGTCCTCGGCAGCCTCCTCACCGGACAGCGCCTCCAGCACCGCGCCCTCGCCCGAGAAGCCGCGCGCGGGATCGGGGGAGAGGGCGAGGGTGAGCCGCATCCCCGGCAGCAGCAGCTCCCAGGCGGAGGCCGCCGAGCCGCTCGCGGTCGTCGCGGGCGGCCCGTACAGGCGCAGCCCGGTGGCGTGGCGCAGCACCCGCAGCAGGGCCGAGAGCCGGTCCGGGCCGGGCAGGCAGACGGCGCCGGGCACGGGCCGGGTGGTCGGCCGCAGGGAACGCCCGGCCTGCACCACCCAGAGAGCGGACCCCGAACCCGGACGGGTGCGCGGCAGGGAACGCAGGAGGCGCACCGCCTCGGCGGCGGTGACCTCCGCGCGCAGGTCGAAGGCGGAGGCGATCACCTGGGTCTCGGCGAAGCCGCGCAGCCAGCGGTCCGGCAGCGGCACCTTCTTCTCCACCACCGGCCCGTCGAAGGTGGTCACCTCCATCTCCTCCGGACCGACCCGCAGATGGAGGGGATCGGAGGGGCCCACCCGGACCAGTGCCTCGCGCAGCGGGTTGTTGACGTCCACATTGGTGGTGCCGTGGCCGATGTCGTCCCCGTCCAGGCCCTCGCCGAGGATGTCGAGACGGGCGTAGACGCCGCAGCAGCCGGAGAACGACTCGAACCGCAGCCGGTCGCCGTTGCCCGTCACCACCGGATCGAGGGACGCGGCCGCCAGGCGCTGGTGGTAGCGGGCCGAGGCCACGTCGGCGACGGACAGCAGAGCCGCGGCGGCGGCCTCGGGCGCGGTCACTAACCCGGAGAAGAACCGGGGATGCGCGCTCATCCCCGCCGGCGTCGCCCCGCCCGAGGTCTCCAGCCCCAGCTCGGGCCCGCCCGCGCCGCCGCGCACGGTCGAGGGCCGGAGATAGGTGTAGGTGTGCACCGCTGATGCCGTGGTCGTCATGGCACACGAACGTAGAGGCGACCTCTGACATTCAGTCCGAACGGCTGTGGACCACCCGGTCAGCGACCGGCGGCGTACGCGGTGAAGCCGGCCCATGCCTCCAGCGCGAAGGCGAGCCGGGGCCCCTGGGCGTTCTTGGAGTCGCGGACGTGGGCGGTGCCGGGGGTAGCCGCGACCTCGACGCAGTCGGGGCCGTCGTTGGTGCTGTAACTGCTCTTGGCCCACTCCAGCTCCGAGCCGTCTCCGGCGGAGGGCTTGAGGGTCATGTCATCTCTCCCAGCGGTTTTCCGATGAAAGCCGACGTTCCTCGGGGCGGGCGTCCGGACCCGGACGCCGTGGCGCAGGCGCGGATCAGCGCCCTGCGGTGTGCGCGATGAAGTCGGCCCATGCACCCGGTGCGAAGGCGAGCCGGGCGCCTCGTATGCGCTTGGAGTCGCGGACGTGGATGGTGCCGGGTGTGGCCGCGACCTCGACGCAGTCGGGTCCGTCGTTGCTGCTGTGGCTGCTCTTGGTCCACTTCAGCTCGGAGCCGTCTCCGGCGGAGGGCTTGAAGGTCATGTGATCTCTCCCAGTAGTTTCTCGATGAAGGCCAGCGATTCCCGAGGAGGCAAGGCCTGCGCTCTGATCATCCCGTACCTCATCTCAAGGATCTGGACCTCTCTGGGATCGGAGACCAGACGGCTGGTCAGCTGAGCTTCGGAGTAACCCACCGTCGTACCGTCCTTGATCTTCAGTACGCGAAGTTCGCCGGCCATCCCCGCGTGCTTTGCACGGTCTGTCGGCATCACCTGGATCTCGACGTTCCGCAACTGGCCTACTTCCAGAAGGTGTTCGAGCTGGCGACGCAGCACCATTCTGCCTCCGATCGGACGCCGCAGTGTCACCTCTTCCTGGACAAAGGTCAGCAGAGGGGCGGGCCGACGTCCGAAGATCTCCTGCCGGGCCATCCGAGCGGCCACCTGTCGGTCGATCTCGTCCTCACCGTATGGTGGGAGCCGCATCTCGAACAGCGCTCGTGTGTACTCCTCCGTCTGCAACAGGCCGTGCATGTTGTGATTGGCGTACGCGCCCAGCTCGACGGCCTCGGACTCCAGCTTGGCCAGATCGCGCACTTTCTTCGGGTACCGGGCCTCCTCCACGTCCTTCTTCATCGCGGCGAGCTTGCCGTCCGCGCCCATGACCCGGTCCGCCTTGGTCAGGAAGTCCGGGTGCGGCAGCCGCCTGGCGCGCTCGACGGCCGAGACCATGCCCAGGCTGTAGCCGATGGCGTCGCCCAGCTCCTGCTGCGTCAGGCCCGCTCCTTCTCGCCACAGCTTGATCTGGCGGCAGGTGGCCCGGACCGCCGGGCCGTAGTCGTCCTCCCAGTCCTCCTCCCAGGAAGCGCCGTCCGCGCCGTCCGTGGTGTGGTCCGAGCGGTCCCTGCCGCAGTTGTCCGTGCTCATGTGCACCGTCCCCTCCGTCACGCCCGTGTCCAACGGGCTCGCCCCCGGCCCGTCACCCCGTACAGGCCGCACAGATCCGGCCCGCGACTCCACAGCGGCCGGTGTCCGGGGCACCGCCGGATCGCCGCCATCGGCCACAGTAGTGATGTATCGGTCACTATGGGTGACGAGAGTTCGAAAATCGCTCGAACGGGAAATTCCGCCTCGCTCGGCCCCGGCTCGTACCCCGCCCACCCCGCCCCGGCGGCACCCACCGCACACCGCCGTACACTCCCGGAGCACCGCCGCGACGGTTCGCCGGAGCGAATCGTTCCGGTTTCCGGCACCCGCGCGAAGTGCGGGGATCGCCTGACAGCCATGTCGGCTTAACCGGCGATTCAAACTCGCTTGCGAGCATCGCGGAATGCAGCCCGTCGTGCCGAAGGCGTCGGCCCCGGGGCCACGCCCCGGGCCGCAGCTTCCCGACGCGCCGTTGCCTCTGGCGGCGCGGAACAATGGAGGAATGAGCCAGCCTGTCCAGCCTTCAGTCGGTTCCATCGCCGCCTCGCGTCCCCACGCCATGATCACGCCGGGGCACGCGATCGAGCCCGACCTCGACAGCGACTCCGACGCCTACCGGGAGGGCGAGGGCCCCGACGGGGCGGACGAGGAGCTGCCGCAGGGACGTTTCCTCGACCGGGAGCGCAGCTGGCTCGCCTTCAACGAGCGGGTGCTGGAGCTGGCCGAGGACCCCGCCACGCCGCTGCTGGAGCGGGCGAACTTCCTGGCCATCTTCGCCAGCAACCTCGACGAGTTCTTCATGGTGCGCGTCGCCGGCCTCAAGCGCCGCATCGCCACCGGCGTGGCCACCCGCTCCGCCTCCGGCCTCCAGCCGCGCGAGGTGCTGGAGCTGATCTGGAACCGCTCGCGCGAGCTCATGGCCCGGCACGCCGCCTGCTTCCAGCAGGACGTCCTGCCCGCCCTGGCCGACGAGGGCATCCACCTGGTGCGCTGGCCGGACCTGACGGAGAAGGAGCAGGCCCGCCTGTTCACCCTCTTCCGGCAGCAGATCTACCCCGTGCTGACCCCGCTGGCGGTGGACCCGGCGCACCCCTTCCCCTACATCTCCGGGCTGTCGCTGAACCTGGCCGTGGTGGTGCGCAACCCGGTCAGCGGGCACAACCACTTCGCGCGGGTGAAGGTGCCGCCGCTGCTGTCCCGCTTCCTGGAGGCCTCCCCGCAGCGCTACGTGCCGATCGAGGACGTGATCGCGGCCCACCTGGAGGAGCTGTTCCCCGGGATGGAGGTCCTCGCCCACCACATGTTCCGGGTCACCCGCAACGAGGACCTGGAGGTGGAGGAGGACGACGCCGAGAACCTGCTGATGGCGCTGGAGAAGGAGCTGATGCGGCGCCGCTTCGGCCCGCCGGTGCGCCTGGAGGTCGAGGAGTCCATCGACCCGTACGTGCTGGACCTGCTGGTGCGCGAGCTGAAGGTGACCGAGGCCGAGGTCTACCCGCTGCCCGGCCCGCTGGACCTCACCGGCCTGTTCGGGATCGCCTCGCTGGACAGGCCGGAGCTGAAGTACCGCAAGTTCGTCGCCGGCACTCACCGCGACCTGGCCGAGGTCGAGTCGGCGTCCGCGCCCGACGTCTTCGGTGCGCTGCGCGAGCGCGACGTGCTGCTGCACCACCCCTACGACTCCTTCTCCACCTCCGTGCAGCGCTTCCTGGAGCAGGCCGCGGCCGATCCGGACGTGCTGGCGATCAAGCAGACGCTGTACCGCACCTCCGGCGACTCCCCGATCGTGGACGCGCTGATAGACGCGGCCGAGTCCGGCAAGCAGGTGCTGGTGCTGGTGGAGATCAAGGCCCGCTTCGACGAGCAGGCCAACATCAAGTGGGCGCGGAAGCTGGAGGAGGCCGGCTGCCACGTCGTCTACGGCCTCGTCGGCCTCAAGACGCACTGCAAGCTGTCGCTGGTGGTGCGGCAGGAGGGCGAGACGCTGCGCCGCTACAGCCACGTCGGCACCGGCAACTACCACCCCAAGACCGCCCGCCTGTACGAGGACCTGGGCCTGCTGACGGCCGACCCGCAGGTCGGCGCCGATCTGTCCGACCTGTTCAACCGGCTGTCGGGCTACTCGCGCCGCACCACCTACCGCCGGCTGCTGGTCGCGCCCAGCTCGCTGCGCGACGGGCTGATCCAGCGCGTCAACCGCGAGATGGCCCACCACCGGGCCGGGCGGCCGGCGTATGTGCGGATCAAGGTCAACTCGATCGTCGACGAGGCGCTCGTCGACTCCCTCTACCGCGCCTCCCGGGCCGGGGTGCCCGTGGACGTGTGGGTGCGCGGCATCTGCGCGGTGCGGCCGGGGGTGGCGGGGCTGTCGGAGAACATCCGGGTGCGCAGCGTGCTGGGGCGCTTCCTGGAGCACTCCCGGGTCTTCGCCTTCGCGGGCGGAGGCGATCCGGAGGTGTGGATCGGCAGCGCCGACATGATGCACCGCAACCTCGACCGGCGCATCGAGGCGCTGGTACGGGTCACCGACCCCGGCCACCGGGCCGCCCTCGACCGGCTGCTGGAGACCGGCATGGCGGACACCACCGCCTCCTGGCACCTCGGCCCGGACGGCGAGTGGACGCGCCATGCGACCGACGCCGAGGGACGGCCCCTGCGGAACGTCCAGGAAATGCTCATCGACGCCCGGAGGCGCCGACGTGGTCCAGCCACATGACCTGCCCCTCAGCGCGGCCGACGGGGGAGGGGAGCCGTATCCGCGGACGCTTCCGGAAGTCCGCGAGGGCCCCGGCGAGGTGCTCTCGGATCTGGGGGAGGCCACGGCGGGCGAGGTGCTGGCCGAATACCTCCACCGGCAGGCCACCGGTTTCCTGCGCGGCCTGCGGCTGCACGAGGAGAGCGCGGGCAGCGCGGAGTCGGCGGCCGTCGCGGCCGAGGCCGTGCGGACGATGCGCCGCTGCGCCCGCCGTGTCGGCGCGGCGCTGCGGGTCTACCGGCCGCTGACGGAGGCCGCCCGGGCCGAACAGCTCGGCTCCGAGCTGGCCTGGCTGTCGGGCGTGCTGGGGCGGGAGCGGGCGTACGAGGTGCGGCTGGAGCGGCTGCTGGGGGCGCTGCACCGGCTGTCGTCGGCGCCGTCGGGGACCGCGGGTGCCGACGGCGCCGCCCCTGCCGGACCGCCCGCCCGGCGCGGCTCCTCCTCGCCCGGCGGCGGCCTGGGGATCGGCGCGGCCCGCGCCGGGGCACTGCTGGAGCGGCAGCTCACCCTCGCCCGGACCCGCGCCCACTCCGCCGCCCTCCAGACGCTCGGCTCGGCCCGCTTCCACGCCGTGGCCGACGCGGTCGCCGTCCTGGCCTCCGAGGCGCCGCTGGCCGGTGAGGCCGCCGCCCGCCCGGCCGCAGGCGTGCTGCCGCCGCTGGCCGAGCTGGCCCACCGGCGGGTGGCTGAGGCGGTGGACGCGCTGCCGCTGACCCGGGCCCGCCAGTCGTACAACGGCGAGGCGTTCGCCCACACCCTCGTCGTGGACGGGGAACTGGACGCGGCCTGGAACCAGGTGCGGCTGCTGGTGCGGCTGCGCCGCTACGCCCACGAGGTGCTGGGCGCCGACGATCCCGCGCTGACCGCCGCGAGCCGGGCGCTGGACCGGCACCGGGACGCCGCCGAGGCGGCCTCGGCGGCGGCGGCCGCCGCCCGTACCCCCCGTATCGCCCCCGCCACCGCCTATGCGCTGGGGGTGCTCCACGCCGATCAGCGGCACGAGGTGGAGGCGGCGAGGTTCGGCTTCGGGCGGCTGTGGCGCCCGGCGGCCTCCGTCCACCGGGCCCGGCACGCCGGAGCGGACCAGCAGGCGCCGGGGACGGACGCGGCTCCGGTGGCCTTCGGCGCGGAGTGGGGCCGCTGATGGGCGGCCCGGGCGCCGGCCCCGCGCCCGGCTCGGACTCCGGCTCCGGCTCACGTTCCGGCCCCGGCTCCGGCCCCCGCTCCCGTACGATCCGCGCGGCCGGCTGTGTGCTGTGGCGCCGTACACGCTCCGGCGGGGGGACGGGCGAAGGCGCCCGCGCCGGCGGGGCGGACATCGAGATCGCGCTCGTCCACCGCCCCAAGTGGGACGACTGGTCGCATCCCAAGGGCAAGCTCAAGCAGGGCGAGACGGCCCTGCCCGCGGCGGTGCGCGAGGTGCGCGAGGAGACCGGCATGTCCTGCACACCGGGTGCGGTGCTGCCCACCACGCGCTACGAGACCGGCGGCCGGACCAAGGAGGTCCGCTACTGGGCGGCCGAGGCGACCGGCGGGGCCTTCACTCCCGGCGACGAGGTGGACCGGCTGCTGTGGCTGCCCCCGCAGGAGGCCCGGCGGCGGCTCACCCAGGAGCAGGACCGGCTGCTCGTCGACGCCCTGCTGGCCGCCCTCCACCTCGGCTGAAGCCCCGGCCCGGTTCTCCCGACCAACACCCGAAGCACCTGCCCTGAGCTGCCATTTCAGCAGACTTGAGTCATCACTTGTCAATTTTCCTTCCTGGAGTTATACAAGAGTCAGAGGGCATCACAGGACGCAGTGCCGAGGAAGGAGATGACCCGTGATGCTGATGCGCACCGACCCGTTCCGCGAGCTCGACCGCCTCACCGAGCAGCTGCTGGGCACCACGGCCCGCCCGGTCGGAATGCCGATGGACGCCTACCGTTCCGGTGACGACGTGGTGGTCCACTTCGACCTCCCCGGCGTCGACCCGGAGAGCATCGACCTCGATGTCGAGCGCAACGTCCTGACCGTCCACGCCGAGCGCCGGTGGCTCGGGCCGGAGGACGCCGAGCGGATCGCCGCCGAGCGGCCCACCGGCAAGTTCAGCCGGCAGCTGTTCCTCGGCGACACCCTCGACACCGACCGGATCGACGCCTCGTACGACGCCGGTGTCCTGACGCTGCGCATCCCGGTGGCCGAGCAGGCCAAGCCGCGCAAGATCCAGGTCAGCGGCGGCTCCGGAAAGAAGCAGCTGACCGGCTGACCAGTCGGCCGGTCGAGCGGCCGGCCCCGAGGGCGCCGAGGGCCCGAGGAATTCGGGCCCCGCGCCCTCACGTCCCCTTCCCGCCCCCGCCGCCCGGCGCCAGGGCCTCCCACCGCACGGTGACCTCGCCCTGGCGCCAGCGGCGCGGCCCGTCCAGGACCGGCCAGCGGGCGGCGACCTCCTTCACCGAACGCATCCAGCGCTGGCGCGCACCCAGCGCGGCGTACGGCGAGGCCGCCGCCCAGGCCCGGTCCAGGTCGAGCAGGAAGGCGTGCACCGGCTCACCGGGCACATTGCGGTGGATGAGCGCCTTGGGCAGCCGTTCGGCCAGGTCGGACGGGGTGCCCAGGGAGCCGAGCCGGGTCGCGAACGTCACCGTGCGCGGCCCCTCCGGGCCGATCGCCACCCACACGTGCCGCCGCCCGATCTCGTCGCACGTCCCCTCCACCAGCAGCCCACCGGGTGCCAGGCGGCCGCGCAGCCGGTCCCAGACGGGGGCAACCTCCCCCTCGTCGTACTGCCGCAGCACGTTCGCGGCCCGGATCAGCGCGGGCCGCCGCCCGCCCGGCAGCGGCACCTCGAAACCGCCGTGGGCGAAGACCAGTCCGGGGCGCTCGTAGGGGCGGGCCGCCTCGACCCGCGCCGGATCGATCTCGATCCCGGTGACGCTCACGGACCCGCACGCCGTACGTAGCCGTTCCAGCAGCTCGACGGCCGTCCAGGGCGCGGCGCCGTACCCCAGGTCCACGGCGACGGGGCCGTGAGGGCCGGCGGCGCGGCGCAGCGCGGGGCCGTGGACTGCGGCGATCCAGCGGTCCATGCGCCGCAGCCGGTTCGGATTCGTCGTTCCCCGCGTGACGGCCCCCACCGGCCGCTCCGCCCCACGCCTGCCCATGCCCGCAACCCTACGGTCCGCCGCGCACCGCCCGGCGCGGGCCCGGCAGCCGTCCGCGCCCGCGTGTCACGCCCGCGCGCCGTGTGCCGCGTCACGGTTTGGCAAAGCGAGCGGGCGCGGGAAGGGAACGGCCCACGCCGGTGTTGACGAACCGAGAGAGCGGACGGTCGCTCGGCGTCCCACCCCGTAGGAGGCAGCGCAGGTGAGCCCGCATCCCACCAGGCTCGGTCGGCGGCTGCACCGGTTCACGCGACGACCCCGCCGCGTGGCCATGCTCAGCGTCCACACCTCGCCGCTGCACCAGCCCGGCACCGGTGACGCCGGCGGCATGAACGTCTACATCGTGGAGCTGGCCAGGCAGCTCGCCGCCCAGGGCACCGAGGTGGAGATCTTCACCCGAGCCACCGCCGCGGCCCTCCCGCCCGCCGTCGAACTCGCCCCCGGCGTACTGGTGCGGCACGTGGACGCCGGCCCCTACGAGGGGCTCGCCAAGGAGGACCTGCCCGCCCAGCTGTGCGCCTTCACCCACGGAGTGATGCGCGCCTGGGCCCGCCACCGGCCCGGCCACTACGACCTGGTCCACTCCCACTACTGGCTCTCCGGCCACGTCGGCTGGCTCGCCGCCGAGCGCTGGGGCGTCCCCCTGGTGCACGCCATGCACACCATGGCCAAGGTCAAGAACGCAGCCCTCGCCGAGGGCGACGCCCCCGAGCCCGCCGCCCGTGTCATCGGCGAGACGCAGATCGTGCGGGCCGCCGACCGGCTCATCGCCAACACCGCCGAGGAGGCGGGCGAGCTCGTCCACCACTACGACGCCGACCCCGCCCGCACGGCAGTCGTCCACCCCGGCGTCAACCTCGACCGCTTCCGTCCCGCCGACGGCCGCGCCGCCGCCCGCGCCCGCCTGGGCCTGCCGCGGGACGCCTTCATACCCCTGTTCGCCGGGCGGATACAGCCGCTCAAGGCCCCCGACGTCCTGCTGCGCGCCACCCGCCTGCTGCTGGACGAGGACCCCTCCCTGCGCGAACGCCTCGTCGTCCCCGTCGTCGGCGGGCCCAGCGGCAGCGGACTGGCCAGGCCCGAGCAGCTCCAGAAGCTCGCCGCCCGACTCGGCATCACCGACGTGGTGCGCTTCCACCCGCCGGTGGGCCAGGAAGTCCTCGCCGACTGGTACCGCGCGGCGAGCGTGCTGGTGATGCCCTCCCACAGCGAGTCCTTCGGGCTGGTCGCCGTCGAGGCGCAGGCGTGCGGCACCCCCGTCGTCGCCGCGGCCGTCGGCGGGCTGCCGGTGGCGGTGCGCGACGGGGTCAGCGGCTTCCTCGTCGACGGCCACGAGCCGGCCGGCTACGCGCGGGCGCTGCGGCACCTGATCGACGGCCGCGAGCTGGCGGCCCGCATGGGCGAGGCGGCCGCCCGCCACGCGAGCGGCTTCGGCTGGGACACCGCAGCCGCCACCACCGCCGAGGTGTACGCCGAGGCGATGGCCGGACGGCGCCGTCGCCTACGATCGGCGCATGGGTGACAAGCGCGACAACAGCGGCGACAGCGACGGTGGCGGCGCGACCGCGAAGGCCAGGGCCGCCATCGAGCGGACGCTGCGCGAGGCCGAGCTGGAGTGGGAGAGCCCGTCCGACGGCAACTACGTCGTCACACTGCCGGGCACCCGCAAACTCTCCACGACCTGCTCCCTGATCGTCGGCAGACACTCCCTGTCCGTCAACGCCTTCGTCGTCCGCCGCCCGGACGAGAACCACGCCGAGGTCCACCGCTGGCTGCTGGAGCGCAACACCCGCCTCTACTGCCTGGGGTACGCCCTCGACAGCCTCGGCGACGTTTATCTGGTGGGGAAGCTGCCGCTGCCGGCCGTCACCCCCGAGGAGGTGGACCGGCTGCTCGGCGTGGTCGTGGAGAACGCCGACGGGGCGTTCAACACCCTGCTGGAGATGGGTTTCGCCACCTCCATCCGCAAGGAGTACGCCTGGCGGACCTCCCGCGGCGAGTCCACGCGCAACCTGGAGGCGTTCGCGCACCTGCTGCGCGACGAGTGAGCGCACGGGCGGGCAGCCGGACCGGCGGACGGTAACCGGCGGACGGCGGCCTGACCGGCGGAACCGGCGGAACCGGCGGAACCGCCCCGCAGGACCGCACCGCGCAACCGGGGGCCCCGGCGCATATGTGGCGACAGTCCATGCGCCGGGGCCTTCCTGTGTCCGGCACGGACATTGCCGGTGCGTGCGGGTGGGGCGGACGCTGCCAGGCATCACCACCACGAGCCGGCCACCCACCGGTGGCCGCCCGTACACGATCCGCCGAGGAGCCCTCCCGCCATGCGCAGACCCGCCATCACCTCCCTCGCCGCGGCAGCCGTGGCAGCCGCACTCGCCACGTCCTGCTCCAGCCCCGGCTCCACCGCCTCCGGCGACGGGGGGGCCGAGGAGGTCGAGGTCGCCCTGATCACCTCCACCAGCGGCCCGCTGGCCTCCTACGGCGAGCAGTACATCCAGGGCTTCGAGGCGGGGCTCGACCACGCCACCGGCGGCACGGGCAAGATCGACGGCGTCGAGATCAAGGTCAGCAGGTACGACGACGGCGGCGACCCCGCCAAGGGCGTCTCGCTGGCCAAGAAGAGCGCCGGCCAGGGCGTGCGGATCATCGCCGGCACGGCCGCCTCCGGCGTCGCCACCCAGATCGCGCCGGTCGCCGCCCAGAACAAGATCCTCTACATCTCCGGACCCGCCGCCACCGACGCCCTCACCGGCGCCAACAAGTACACCTTCCGCTCCGGGCGCCAGACCTTCCAGGACGTGGCCACCGCCCAGCAGATCCTGATGAAGCAGGAGGACGGCGGGAGCGGCGAGGGCGGCAAGGGGAAGAAGGTCGTCGTACTCGCCCAGGACAACGCCTTCGGTCAGGCCAACGTGGCCGCCGTCGAGAGCGTGCTGGGCACCGGCGGCACCACCGTGGACTCCGTCCTCGCCCCGCCCAGCGCCACCGACCTCACCCCGACCGCCACCAAGGTCAAGGCCGCGAAGCCCGACATGGTCTTCGTCGCCTGGGCCGGCGACACCGCCCAGTCGATGTGGACCACCCTCGACCAGCAGGGCGTGCTCGACGCCGCCACCGTCGTCACCGGACTCGACAGCCGCGCCAGCTACCCCGTCTTCGGCAAGGCCCGCGACAAGGTCACCCTCCTGGCGCACTACGTGCCCGGCGCCATCGACAACCCCGAGGCGAAGGCCGTCGAGGAGTACTTCGGCAAGAAGGGCTGGAAGACCGACCTGTTCACCCCCGACGGCTTCAACGCCGCCCAGATGGTCGCCCAGGCCGTCCGCGAGGCCGGCGCCGACGGCGACACCGACGCCATGGTCGAGGCCCTGGAGGGCCACACCTTCGCGGGCGTCAAGGGCGAGAACACCGTCCGCGCGACCGACCACGCCCTGCTCCAGCCCATGTTCCAGGCGGAGTTCGACGGCGACGCGCCGAAGGTGGTCCTCACCGTCGACGCGCAGGGGGTCGCCCCCGCCGAGAAGAAGATCGGCTGACGGCTGTGGCACCTGTCCTCGAACTGAGCGGACTGAGCTGGTCCGTCGGTGCGGCGACCATCGTCGACGGGGTCGAACTAGCAGTGACGGAAGGGGAGTTCGTCGCCGTCATCGGCCCCAACGGCGCCGGCAAGACCTCCCTGTTCAACCTCGTCTCCGGTATCACCCGCCCCACCGCCGGCACCGTCCGCCTGGACGGCGCCGACATCACCGGCCTGCCGCCCCACCGCCGCGCCCGCCGCGGGCTGGGCCGCACCTTCCAGTCCTCCTCCGTCTTCCCGACCATGACCGTCGCCGAGCACGTCGCCCTGGCCGCCCGCGCGGCCGGCGCGAAGCGGATCGCGGAGGACGGGGAGGGCGTGCGGGGCGTACTGGAGCGCGTACGGCTCGCCCGCCGCGCCGGCGACCTCGCCGGGGGCCTGTCCCACGGCGACAAGCGCAAGCTGGAACTCGCCGTGCTGCTCGCCCCCACCCTCGCGCAGGGCGGCTCCTCGCCCGCCGGACCCCGTCTGATGCTCCTGGACGAGCCCATGGCGGGTGTCGCAGCCGAGGAGGTCGGCGAGCTGACCGACGTCATCCGAACCCTCCACCGCACCGAGGGCCGCACCGTGCTGATGGTCGAGCACCACATGGACATCCTGCTCGGCCTGGCCGACCGGGTGGCCGTGATGCACCACGGAACCCTGCTGGCCACCGGCACCCCCGACGCGGTGATGGCCGACCCGACCGTCCAGGAGGCGTACGTGGGGGAGGAACTGTGAGTACACCGGCCGGGCACGAGAGCCCGCAGCCCATCCTGTCCGTGCGCGACCTGCGGGTGCGCATCGGCCAGTCCAGCATCCTCCAGGGCGTCGGCTTCGACGTCGCCCCCACCGGCACCACCGCCCTGCTGGGCCGCAACGGCGTCGGCAAGACCACCACCGTCCGCGCCGTGCTGGGCCTGCTGCCCGAGGAGGGCGAGGTCACCGGCGGCACCGTCCGCCTGGACGGCGAGGACGTCACCGGCCACCGCACCCACACCGTGGTGCGGCGCGGCGTCGGCTACGTGCCCGAGGACCGAGGGGTGTTCGGCTCCCTCACCGTCGCCGAGAACCTCACCCTCGCCGAACGCGCCGGCGGCCCCCACCACTACGACCTCGTCCACGACCTCTTCCCCGAGCTGAAGGCCCGGCGCGCGCAGCGGGCGGGCACCCTCTCCGGCGGCCAGCAGCAGATGGTCGCACTCGCCCGCGCCCTGCTCAACGACAACCGCCTGGTCATCGTCGACGAGCCGACCAAGGGACTGGCGCCCCGCGTCGTCACCGAGGTCGCCGAGGTGCTCCAGCGCGCCGCCGAACGCGTCCCCGTGCTGCTCGTCGAACAGAACCTGGCCGTCGTACGCCGCCTGGCGCGCGACGCCGTGGTGCTGGACGCGGGCCGCACCGTCCACACCGGCGACGCGGCCGAACTCCTCGCCGACCGCGAGCGCACCACGAGCCTGCTCGGCGTCGGCCGCCACGAGCGGTCCGAGCGGTCCGGACAGGCCGAGGAGCGGCCCGAGGAGCGGGAACAGCGCGAGCACGCGACCAAGGAGAGCACCTGATGAGCACGCTGGTCCTGCTCACCCTCACCGGACTGGGCCTGGGCGCCCTGTACTTCCTCATCGCCTCCGGCCTCGCCCTGATCTTCGGCCTGATGGACGTCCTCAACTTCGCCCACGGCGCCTTCCTCACCGTCTCGGCGTACGCGGCCTGGCGCACCGCCGAGACCGTCGGCGGCACGGGCGGGCTGGCGCTGGCCGCGCTGTTCGGCACCGCCACCGGCGCGCTGCTGGCGATCGTCGTCGAACTCGTCCTCATCCGCCGCCTCTACGGGCGTCCCCGCGAGCAGATCCTGGTCACCGTCGGCCTCTCGCTGGCCGTCCCCGCGCTCGTCCAGGCCGTCTGGGGCGCGGACTCCCGCCCCTTCCCCGTCCCCGACGCGCTGTCGGGCACGGTCGGGGTACTGGGCGCGCAGGTGCCGGTCAGCCGCTTCGTGCTGATCGCGGCGGCCCTCGCGGTACTGGCGGCCGTCAACCTCTTCCTGTCCCGCACCCGCTACGGACTGATCGTGCGGGCGGGCGTGGAGGACCGGGCGATGGTCACCGCCCTGGGCATCGACGTCACCCGCGCCTTCACCCTCGTCTTCGCCATCGGCGGCGCCCTCGCCGGACTGGCGGGCGTACTCGGCGGGCTCTACTTCGGCTCGCTCTCACCCCACCAGGGCACCTCGCTGCTGGTGTTCGCCTTCGTCGTGGTGGTCATCGGCGGCATGGGCTCCATCCCCGGTGTGGCGCTCTCCGCGCTCGCCGTCGGCCTGGTGCAGCAGTACGCCAACTACTACGTCGACGGCTACGGCGACTTCGCCGTCGTCGTACTGCTCGCGGCCGTCGTCCTCGCCCGCCCCGCACCCCGACTCGCAGGAGGAGTCGCATGACAGCCTCCCCGGCCTCCCCGGCCTCCTCGGCCGCCCGGGCCACCGCACCGCCCTCCTCCGGCGAGCGGCCCGCACCCACCACCGGGCCCACCGGCCCCGCCGCCCGGCCCGCCCGCCGGTGGCGGGGACTGGCCGCACCGGCCGCCGTACTGGCCGTCCTGGCCCTGCTGCCGTACTCCGCCCTGGAGATCCCGGTACTGCTCGACGGCCCGGTCAACTCGCCCGGATCGCTCCAACTGCTGGCTCTGTGTCTGGTGTTCGGCGGATTCGCCCTCGGCTACGACCTGATGTTCGGCCGCACCGGCCTGCTCTCCTTCGGCCACGCCCTCTACGTCGCCGGCGGCGCGTACGGCACCCAGCTCGCCATGACCGAACTGGGCCTGGGACTCTTCCCCGCCATCGGCCTGGCCCTGGCCGGCGGCACGGCCGCCGCCGTCCTCCTGGGCGCCGTCTCCCTGCGCGGGCTGGCCCTGGGCGGCATCGGCTTCGCCATGGTCACCCTCGCCTTCGCCCAGGCCGGCTCGATCTGGGTGCAGCGCAACCCGGGCGGCCTCACCGGCGGCGAGGAGGGCCTGCCGCTGCACACCGGCGGCGTGCCCGACGCGCTGGTCGGCGTGCAGAACACCGCCAACGTCTACTGGCTGGCCCTGGCCTACCTCGCCCTGACGGCCGCCGTGGTGTGGACGGCCGTGTCCCTGCCGGTCGGCAGGGTCTGGCAGGGCATCCGCGACAACGAGCAGCGGGTCTCCGTCCTGGGCTACGACCCGTTCCGCCACAAGCTCGGCGTCTTCGTCCTGGCCTCCGCCCTCGGCGTGCTGGGCGGCGCGATGCACCTGCTGGTCACTGCGGGCGCCACCCCGCGCTCCAGCACCCCGGAGTTCACCCTCACCCTGCTGGTGATGGTCGTCCTGGGCGGCAGCGGCACCCGCTGGGGCCCGCTGATCGGCGGCGTGCTGTTCACCTTCCTCGACCAGCGGCTGGCGGTGCTGGCGAGCTCGGACCTGGTGCACGGGCTGCCGGGTATCCTGCGCGCGCCGCTGTCGGAGCCGATGGTCGTCCTCGGCACGCTGTTCGTGATCGCCGTGTACGCGGCACCGGGCGGCATCGCGTCGATACGGCGCTCGCTGACCTGGCGGAGGGGAGAGGAGACCCGATGACGGACCCGATGACGGACCCGGCGGCGGACCCGAGGACGGACCCGGCGGCGACCCGGCGCACCGGACGCCCCGGACGCACCGCGGAGGAGACGGCCGTCCCGGTGCGCGGAGGGGAACTGGCCGTCTCGCGGTGGCCCGGCGCCGGGGAACCGGTGATCGCCCTGCACGGCATCACCGCCAACGGCCGCTCCTTCGCCGCCCTGGCCGCCGCCCTGGGCGAGGACACCCCGCTGTACGCCCCCGACCTGCGCGGCCGGGCGCGCAGCGCCGCGCTCCCGGGGCCGTACGGGCTCACCGCCCACACCGAGGACGTCATCGCCCTCCTGGACCACCTGGGACGGGAACGCGCGGTGCTGGTCGGCCACTCCATGGGCGCCTTCGTCGCCGCGCTGACGGCCGCCCGCCACCCGGACCGGATCGCGGGCGTGGTGCTGGTGGACGGCGGCGTGGGCTTCCCCGCCCCCGAGGGGACGGACATCGACGAGCTGCTGGAGGCCGTCATCGGCCCGGCGATGCGGCGGCTGTCGATGACCTTCCCCGACCGGGAGGCGTACCGCGCCTTCTTCCGCGAGCACCCCGCCCTGGGCCCGCACTGGAACGACGACGTCCAGGCCTACATCGACCGCGATCTGGTGGGGCGGGAACCGGAGCTGCGCAGCAGCTGCGTACTGGAGGCGGTACGGGCCGACGGGGCGGACGTCCTGGCCGGCCCGGAGACCGTCGCGGCGGTGCGGACCGCCGCCTCGGCCGGGGTGCCCATGACCCTGCTGTGGGCCGAGCGCGGCATGCTGGACGAGCCGCGGGGGCTGTACGACGAGGACCGCCTCGCCGCGGCCGGCCTCGGCCCCGGAGCCGGTTCCGGTGTGACCGTGCGGTGCGTGCCCGGCGCCAACCACTACTCCGTCCTGCTCGCCCCCGACGCCACGGCGGCCATCCGCGCGGCCCTGGAGACCGTACGGACCGCCTGACCCGCCGCGAGGCCGTCCGGCACGCCGCCGTCCGCACGCGGGCGGCGGCGTGCCGCCACAGGATGCCGGGGCGGACCTCCTGTTCACCGGCCCGCTGCCGAACCGACCCCGTCCGCCGCGTCACTCGCCGTCTCCGTCCCGGAGGCGGAGGCTTCCGCCTCCGCGGCCCCGCCACCCTGCCGGGCCGCGGCCCGCACCAGCAGCACATAGCCCGCCGCCGCGACCGCGCCCACCACCGCCGAGGCCGCCCACAGCGTGCCCGCCCCCCAGCGGTCGATCGCGGACCCGGCCGCCCCCGTACGCCCGCCCGCCCCGTACGCCCGCCCGGGCCCGTGTCTCGCCAGTCGGCCGCCCCCGGCCCGCCCACCGGACGTCGATTAGGCTCGGGCCCATGGCCGACGCACCGTACAAGCTGATCCTCCTCCGCCACGGCGAGAGCGAGTGGAACGCGAAGAACCTGTTCACCGGCTGGGTGGACGTCAACCTGACCGAGAAGGGTGAGAAGGAGGCGGCCCGCGGCGGTGAGCTGCTCAAGGACGCCGGCCTGCTCCCCGACGTCGTGCACACCTCCGTACAGAAGCGCGCCATCCGCACCGCGCAGCTCGCCCTGGAGACCGCCGACCGCCTCTGGATCCCCGTCCGCCGCTCCTGGCGCCTCAACGAGCGGCACTACGGCGCGCTCCAGGGCAAGAACAAGGCGCAGATCCGCGACGAGTTCGGCGAAGAGCAGTTCATGCAGTGGCGCCGCTCCTACGACACCCCGCCGCCGGTCCTGGAGGACGGCGCCGAGTGGTCGCAGAGCGACGACCCGCGCTACGCGATGATCCCCAGCGAGCTGCGTCCGCGCACCGAGTGCCTCAAGGACGTGGTCATCCGGATGATGCCGTACTGGTACGACTCGATCGTCCCGGACCTGATCACCGGCCGCACCGTCCTGATCGCCGCGCACGGCAACAGCCTCCGCGCGCTGGTCAAGCACCTCGACAACGTCTCCGACGCCGACATCGCGGGCCTGAACATCCCCACCGGCATCCCGCTGTCCTACGACCTGGACGCCGACTTCCACCCGGTCAACCCGGGCGGCACCTACCTCGACCCGGACGCGGCCAAGGCCGCCATCGAGGCCGTGAAGAACCAGGGCAAGAAGTAGCCGTACGGCACGAACGAGCCCCCTACCAGCGGTTTTCCACTGGCAGGGGGCTCGTTGCATCATTTGGGCCGCCCGGGGGGCCGTCAGAATCAGGGACGCCGGGCTCAGGCGAGTCGGATGCGTGCCTCGAACGTGATCAGGAACGCTGCAAGCCCCATGACCGCAGCAACGTAGGCAGACACCGCAACCTGGAACGGCAGCGCAGCGACACCAACACCGATCAGGGCGAACGGCAGCCCGCGGGGGGTTACCTCGACTGCCAGAGTCGGACGTACCATGGAGTCCTCCTTCGTGTGTTGCTTAATTGAACTTGGGTACCGCGAACGGAGAATCAGGCCGCCCCCTGGCCCGGGGGCGGCCTCTCGCGTCACCGAAACTCTATGCGGCGCGACCAGCAGGCACAAATCCCCTGCATGGAAGGGGTGATCATGGTTCGGGTGGAGTATTCAGCGAGTCCATCCCTGAGGTTTAGGAAGACTCCCGGGTGCCGTTTTATACGCCGTCTGGTGTGCACGCCGTCTGGTGTGCACGCCAGACGGCGTGCAGGTGGGAGGGGTGGAGTGGGGCCTGAGCGACTTACCCTCTCAGACTTAGGCGCGAAGTCTGTAGGGGTTCTCCGGATAGTGGTCGGCGATAGATTCGCGGATAGTGGTTCGCAATATGTTCGCGGATAGTGGTCGGCGATAGATTCGCGGATAGTGGTTCGCAATATGTTCGCGGATAGTGGTTCGCAATAGATTCCGCTTGTGTTTCGAGGGAGTAGCGGGTTGTGTCACCGTCGGGTGAAGGCTGTGGCCACGGCCTTGCGGGTGCGCTCCTGGCTGGACGGCATCAGGTGCGCGTACACCCGGAGCGTCAGCCCGGGGTCCGAGTGCCTTGACGCTCTCCCCGGCGTCCAGGAGCACCGAGGCGTAGAAGTGCCTCAGCGCGTGCATGCCGTCCTCCCGTGACGCCTTGTACGACTCGCCGCGCCCCGGCGTCGGAATCACACCGGCCGCAGCAAGCGCGGGCTTCCACGCGTCCTCGTTGAGCGTGTTGCGCCAGATGTGGCCGCCCATCGGAGCGGTGAAGATCAGCCGCTTGGTCACGAGCTGGCCGTTCGCCGTCTTCCACGGCAGCGTGATGTTCACCGGCGGGAACCGCCGCATGTGGGCGCGCAGGGCATCCGCGACGGGCCGGGGGAGGGGGACGTCACGGAGCTTGCCGCCCTTGGGCGGGGCGAACACGGGTTTGCTGCGGCTGAGCTTGAGCTGCTGGACGACATGCAGTGTGTCCGTCTCGAAGTCGATCGCGTCCACGGCCAGGCCGAGGATCTCCCCCTGCCGCAGGCCGCAGCCCGCGCCGACATCCACCATGGCCCGGTACCGCTCAGGGAGCGCGGCCCGCATGGCGAAGACCTGCTCGGCCCGCCACGGGGTGATGCGCCGGACCTCCACGGTCGGCGGGCGGACCGACCGGGCAGCGCACGGGTTGCGTGCCAGATAGCCGTCATCCACGGCCGCACTCAGCACGACCGCACGTTGGAGTAGATCACCCGTGCGTACGAGCCGGAGAGCCCGGCCGCCTCCAACTGCGTGACCCACGCCCGGATGTGCGTCGGCTGGAAGGAGCCCAGCGGCCGGGACCTTCGCCGTCGCGTGGCCGCAGTCGGTGCGAAGCGACGCGCGCGGCGGTGGACGGCTCCCTGATCACGGACTACCGAGCAACCACGGGACCACCTGCTCACAGCCACCGACTGGAGCACTTGCCCTCGACGTGGTCCTGCGACGTGCGGCGGCTCTTTGGCAAGGGTCACGAACGGCCCGTCGTCCGACGGGTGCCACCTCGGCCTCTCCCCTTGTAGTTGCCGGTCTCCCACCGTCCCGGGACCATCCCCGGCGACACCGCTACAGGGGGTCCCCGGGGATCCTGGTGTACTGCCTGCGCAGCTCCTCGATCAGCGGATGCGTGTCCGGGAGCGGGAGGTCGTCCAGGCGGCCGATGGCCCGGACGCCGATGGCGGCGTTGGTGGCGAAGGCAGCGTCGAACCCGGTGACGTCGGCGAGTCCCACGGGAGCCAAGACCGAGACGTGGATCCGCTGGAGCAGCCGCATGGTGATGCCGGCCAGGCACTCCGCGTCCGGCCACACCACCTGCCCGCCCCGGACGAAGCCGATGTTCCAGGTGCCGCCCTCGGAGATCATGGACCGGCCGTCCACGAACAGTGCGTCGTCGAAGCCCGCGCGCTGTGCCGCGCGCCGGTGCCGCAGCGAGCCGAACAGCCCGACGCCCTTCACCCCGGGCATGTCCCGGGTGTACGCGGCCGACCGGATACGCAGCGGCGGAAGCGGCAGACTGCCCGCGCCGCGGGTGGTCACCAGCACGTGCGGGTGCGCGTCCGACCCGATGCGGCCCAGGTCCAACGCCGGGTCGAAGACGGTCACCCTGACGACACGGGATCCGGTCCGGGGAGCGGCCCTGCGGACGAACTCCAGGACGCGCTCGGGGTCGAGGTCGGTGTCGAACACCGCCCGGCAGTCGCGCACCAGCCGGTCCAGGTGCAGGGACAGGCCGCGTACCCGGCCCTGCTCGACGCGCATCGACGTGAAGTGGCCGTAGTTGGTCAGCGCCAGGGCCTGGAGGGCGTCAGGGCCGACCGGCTCACCGTTGAGTTCCGCCATGCCCCTGAGTCTGGCGCCTGCGGCCGGCAGGCACGGGCGAGACGGAGCGGGACAAGCAGATCTTGCAGGCATCGGCTACACGGCGACGAGGCGCACCCTGTCGCCGCAGAGCTTCGTCATGTCGTCGATGTCCGAGGTGAGCATGACGACCGGACGGCGCTGACGCAGCGCCGTCTCGGCCACCGCGGCGTCGATGGCGTATTTGTGACCGTGCAGCCCGGCGTTGATCAGCATGGCCGAGGCGGCCTTGGCCTCCTCGTCACCGACGGGCACGATCCGCACGCCGGACAGGACCCACGCGAGCCGCGCCCTGTCGGTCCGGCGATGCACCGCCTCAATGATGGTGAGCGCGCTGATGACCACCTCCATGCCCCGCTTGCGGGCCTCGGCGATGAGGGCGACGACCGGCTCGTGATCACTGACGAACTTCGACAGACCCTCACAGTCGAGAACGAGGGTGCCTTCGTGGCTCAGCTTGCGGCGGGCCACTGCCCCTCCTCGGCGAACACCTCGTCGAAGACCCGGCGTGCCCGCTCCTGCTCGTGCTCGGAGATCGGCCCCTGACGGCGTTCGTAGTCGGCCAGGTACTCGTCCAGGATCTGACCCCGCAGCTCGCGCTCCACCGCTTCGGTGATGAACGCGGAGAACTCACGCTTGCCGACCCGTCGGCGGATCGCCTCAGCCGTTCCCTCGGGAAGGGAGAGGCTGACCCTGGTGGCCGGCCCCTCGCCGACGCTGTAAGAAATCTCGCCCATGGGACTGACATTATCAAACAAGTAGGAATCCGACTCGGGTGCAGCACCCACCGAACGACGTGAGCCGCCCGCCCGTCACCTCGTGGTCTCAGCCCTGGTCTCGTTCGCCCCCGTCCGGGCTGTCCAGGCGGAGCCGATCCGAACGCTTCACCGCAGGTCAGGAGACACGCGACCGCCACCGGACCCCGGGGTGAACATTTGGAAAGCGTGCGCCCAGGCCTGTCAGTCCCGGAGCGTACGGTCCGCGTATGGCGATCAGACCACCTGAGAACTGGCGTGCCGGCATGGCCGAGGAGGCTCGCGAACCGGCGGCCGGGACGTTGGACCCGGAGTGTGCTTGCATGGCCCAGCTCTACCCGGAGTCCTTGCTGCGCGCCACGGAGGATGCTCTCCACGCCTTCGAGGAGGACGTGCACGCACTGGTGGCACCGTCCGACGAGCAGGTCTTCGACACGATCAAGCGAGTCGTCCAGCGCCTCAACGCGGTCAACGAGGACGAGCAGCATGGTGGTGCCGGGTACAACACGGACGGAGCGTGAGCAGCTGTGTGAGTACATCGACCAGACTCTGAGCGAACGGCATCGACGTGGCGGCCCTGGCGACGAGGAACGGCATGGGGCGCGCCGAGATCACCGACGCGTGGCGCGACTGGTGACGACAGCAGAGCAACGGCGAAGCACCGCGATCAGCGTGACTACGGCCGGCCATCAGCGGCTCCAGACGGCTGGTCGACCGGCCAAGGAGACCTCAGCGACCGTGTCGCCGGCAGTTCGGGACCGAGAAGGCGCGTCAGGGACGCTTGCCCGAGGCGACTCGCGACATGTGTCGTCTGGCTTCCTGGGCCGTCGCCGGGCCGTGGAAGGGTGGCCAGGGGCGACCAACGACGACAACCGTTGACGGCTCGACCGCAGGTCAGAGCGTTGGTAGGTCGAGCAGTCGCAGGTCGCGGAACCGGCCGTGAAGAACCAGGGCGAGAAGTAGCAACCGGTGCATGCGGAAGGCCCAGGCCTTCCGCATGTGCCCCGGGGCCCGGATGTCTCAGGATCGCCTGCGGGTGCCGGAGCCGGGCGCCTGCTGTTCCGCAGGTTCCCCGGCCGGCGGTTCGGTGCGCTGCCGGAGCCGTGTCCGGCTCAGACCTTCTCCGCCCGCACCCTCGGGTGCCGGTCGAGGAGCATCTCGATGTCGGACACGTCGGAGGCCAGGATCGTCACCCGGCCCGGGTGCCGCAGGGCGGTCGCGCACAGCATGGCGTCGATGGCGTACTTGTGGCCGTGCAGGCCCGCGTCCTGGAGCAGGGAGGCGGCGGACTGGGCGAGTGCCCGGGTCACCGGTTCCACTTGCAGGCGAGACAGTGTCCACTTCAGTGCGGGGCCGTTGATTCTGGGGTGGATCACCTCGACCAGTACCGCCGCCGAGGTGAGAACCGGGAGGTCCGCGCCGCGGGCCGCAGTCAGCCACTCGTGCACTTCCCGGTCCCGCAGTACGGCCTTCGCCAGCCCTTCGCTGTCCAGCACCAGGGCACCGCTCACGCGGCGGCACCGGCCCCGGACGAGTCGCCATCGCCGGTGAGCCGGGCTCGCTTCGCCGCCACGGCGTCGGGGTCGGCGGGGCCGTGCGTCTTCTCGAAGTCGGCGATCAAATCGTCCAGGTTGTCCCGCTCGATCTGGCGCCGGGCCGCCTTCTCCAGGTAGGCGGATACGCCGCGCTTGCCGACCCGCGCGCGGATGGCGTGCAGTGTCCCGGCGGCCAGGGTGACGGAGATGCCGCTGCTGGGGCCGTCGCCGGGGAGGAAGTCGCTGTCGTCAGCCATGAGGGGATTATGGCATTGAAAATGCCATAGCGGCATCCATGCGGGCAGCGCGGGCGCGAATCGCCCGGTCTCCCCGGCTGCGGCCGCACGACGCACCGATGCCACGTGGTGGTCGGGTCGGCTCCACCGCGTGGCATCGAGCAGTCCGTGACATGGGTGAACCCACGGGGCGGGCTCCCTGCGCCGGCATTGTCCGGATCAGGTTGTGGAGGTCGCCTTCCGGTGTCGCCACCTTCGGGCCTCTCAGCCCGACCGTCGACGTCGGCCCCGGCGGAAGCCGAAGCTTTCCGCCCAAGTCGGCTACTCCGGTCGAACTCCCTCGCTCGTCCCGTAGGCCCAATTCCACGGTAACTCTCCTGCGGCGAAGCGGAAGGGGAGGAAGGTGGTTTTTTATACCTTTTGTCCGCATGTCGTAGTCGGGGCCGTGGCGGGGGGCGGAGGCGGGGTGGGGCGGGGCCCCTCGGTGGTCCGTCGTCCCGCCGCCCTCCGGGCGGCGGATCCGGGAAATCGGACTCGTTTGCGTATCGGTCCGCTCAACAGGGTGGTCGTGGTGCGGACTGAGCGTTACTTTTCAGCCACCCTGCGGTGGCTTCCAGGGGGGTGCCGCGCTCCGGCTTCCGAATCGGTTCCCGGCGTGGTTCTCAGTGAACGCCGACGCGGGAGCAGTACCGGTTAAGTAAGGGGTGGCACAGATGCGAAGAAGACGGTTCCTGGGCTTGGCTTCGGGGGTGGCCGGATCTGTCGCATTGACGGCGACCGGGTGCGGCAGCGGGGGCGGGGCGTCCCGCACCGGTGACGTCACCCTGACGATGGTCGCGTCGGATCACGGGGACCTGGAGGGAAAAAACCCGACCCAGGACTACTGGGACGGGGTGGTCGCCTCGTTCGAGGAGCAGAACCCCGGCGTCAAGGTAAAGGTGTCCGTCCATCCTCCGGGGAAGGCCGAACAGAAGGTCGCGCAGATGGTCGGGGACGGCCGGGCCCCGGACCTGGCGCAGATCGACTCCTTCGCCGACCATGCGGCCGCCGAGCGGCTGTACCGGGCCGACGACGTGCTGTCCATACCCGTCCAGGCCGATTTCGTCCCCGCGCTCAGCACGGCGGGCGAGCTGCGCCGTGTGCGGTACGCGATGCCGTTCACCGCCGACGTCCAGCTCCTCTTCTACAACCGGGCCCTCTTCGCCGAGGCCGGTCTGGATCCGGAGAAGCCGCCGCGGACCTGGGAGGAGCTGAAGCAGGCCGCCGTCGCGCTCAAGGCGGCCGGTGTGGACGTGCCCTACGGGCTGCCGCTCGGCAGCGAGGAGGCGCCCACCGAGGCGATGACCTGGATGCTGGGCAACGGCGGCGGTTACACCGGCGACGGCGGCATGTACGCCATCAACGCCCCGGCCAACGTCGAGGCCATGGGGTGGCTGCGCGACGAACTCGTCGACCAGGGCCTGACCACGTCCAACCCCGCCGTCACCAACCGCCAGGGGCTGTTCAACCTGTTCACGGGCGGGCACGTCGGCATGCTCAACGGGGATCTGTCGCTGACGCGGCAGGCCGACCGGAAGAAGACCGACTACGGGACGGCCCCGCTGCCCGGCCGCGACGGGCTGTCGGACACCACCACCGCGTCGGCGGGCTGGATGCTGGCCTTCCGCCGGGAGGGCAACCGGGAGGCGGTCGCCGCGTTCCTCGACCACGTCTACGACGTGGAGAACCAGTTCGCCTTCGCCGACCGCTACCACACGCTGCCGGTCACGGTGTCCGCCTCGGACCGGATGCGCGGCGACAAGCGCCACAAGCGGATGCGGCCCTTCCTGGACCGGCTCGGAGCCTCGGAGTTCTTCCCCTCCAGCAAGGTGTCCTGGGCGAAGGTCAGCCGGGAGATCGGCCTCTACGTCGGCCAGTCGGTACTGGCCGACGGCGACCCGGCCGCCGTGCTCGGAACCCTCCAGCGCACGGCGGAGAAGGAGGAGGAGGCGGCCAGGGACCTGTGACGGGCCGCTCCGCGCGGTGGGGCGGACGCCGGGCCGTCAGGGCGCGGCGGCTCCGCCGTCGGACGCCGCGTGGACGTCCCTGACGCCGGGGACGGGCGTGGTGCCGGAGAAGTCGTCCTTCATCGCGTCGACGCCCCACTGCGGACGGGCCAGGTCGAGGAAGGACCGGCGGTCGGCCCGGTTGGCCTCGGTGTCCAGGCCCATGGCCCGGTCGCGGTCCTGCTCGAGGTCCTCGGCGCACTCGCCCTCGCGGTTGAAGGACCACATGAGCTTGGGGTCGCCGTAGGGGAGGTCCATGCCGGAGCCGTGGCCGTCTCCGTGCCCGTGGCCGCTGGTGTGCCAGGTGTGCCAGGTCTTGCCGTAGGAGTTGACCAGCTGCTTCATGAACGCCGTCTCCGCGGAGCGGGGGAGCCCGGGGGCGGCGAGCTGCCCGGAGAACACCTCGAAGTTGTGCGGGTGCCAGTAGGCCCTCTCCTCCTCGGGCAGGGTCTCGAACAGCCGCTCGGAGACGATGTACTCGATGCCGATCAGGTTCGCGTCCCCGGTGTTGCCGTCGAACAGGACGCACTGCAGCAGGTCGTCGTTGACCACGCGGCAGTAGTGGTGGGCCTCCATCTGGAAGTCCGGTTCGCCCTTGGCGCAGTGGAAGCCGACGACGTAGACGTCGAAGCCCTTCAGCGGTGTCGCGGACTGGAGCAGGTTCGAGCCCTGCTCCAGGGCGGCGAGCCAGGCCCCCTTGCCCTGCCCGGCCGGGGTGGTGCCGGTCATGCGGTCCTTGATCCTCGGGTTGAGGGCCATCTCCGGTGCCTCCGTCGTGTCGGCGTCGCGGTAGGAAGGGACCGGCCCCGGCCGGCCCCGTAGCTCCGTGGCGACTACCCCGCTGTCCGTCCACCTCACCCGCCGGGGCCGTACGGGGGCTCCTCACGGCGCGGGGTACGCAGCACGGCGGCGTAGGTACGCGGCGGGGCCCGGCCGGTGGTCCGGCCGGGCCCCGCTCCGGTGCGGGTGCGCGCACCGGCAGTCGTTCCGACGGGTCAGCAGCTCCCGCCGCACTGGCAGGAGCCGCCGGACTGGCAGCCGCACGAGCACCCCGATCCGCAGCCGCAGGCCCCCGGTACGGGCAGCGAGGGCCTCTCGCCGGAGTGCTCGGCCGTGGTGGGTGGAGTCGGGAAGTCCGCCATGAGTGCCTCCTCCGCGTCGCGCCGGCTGTCACCGGCTCGTCTCGCCACCCATTGACGGCTCGCACCGCCGAGCGCGTCAACGGCGTGCGGGAGCACGTACCGCGTGTTCACGGACCAGGGGGCGCCCGGGCCCGGACGGCAGGCGCTCCGCGCTCCTCGCGCCCCGAGCCGTACCTCGCGCCCGTACCCCGCCGCCCGCGGTCACGCGTCCCCGGCCGGAGCCTCCTCCGCGCCGGATGCGGCGGCCGAGGCGGCCGCGGCGGTGGCCGGGTCGACCTCGTCCGCGTAGTCGCCGGTGACCAGGTAGACCACGCGACGCGCGACCGAGACCGCGTGGTCGGCGAAGCGCTCGTAGTAGCGGCCCAGCAGGGTGACGTCCACGGCCGTCTCGATGCCGTGCTTCCAGCGGTCGTCCATCAGGTGCTGGAAGAGGGTGCGGTGGAGGAGGTCGATGGCGTCGTCGTCCTGCTCCAGCTGGAGTGCCAGGTCGACGTCCTTGGTGATCAGGATCTCGCCCGTCTTCGCCATCAGGCGCTGCGCGAGCTGGCCCATCTCCAGGATGGTCGCGTGCAGGTCGCGCGGGACCGCCGACTCGGGGTAGCGCAGCCGGGCGACCTTGGCGACGTGCTGGGCCAGGTCGCCGGAGCGCTCCAGGTCGGCGCTCATCCGCAGCGAGGTGACGACGATCCGCAGGTCGGTGGCGACCGGCTGCTGCCGGGCCAGCAGGTTTATGGCCTTGGTCTCCAGGTCGCGCTGGAGGTTGTCCACCTTCTCGTCCGCTGCGATCACGCTCTCGGCGAGATTGAGGTCCGCGTCCAGCATCGCCGTGGTGGCGCGGCCGATCGCGGAGCCGACGAGCCGGGCCATCTCGACCAGGCTGTCGCCGATCGAGTCCAGCTCCTCGTGGTACGCGTCCCGCATGACTTTCCTTCCCCTCGCATGACGTGACCGTAGGGCCGCGGGCCTTCCGCGAAGAGCGCGCGGGCCCCGGTTCTCCCCTACGCTCCCACGTTCTGTCCGAAACACGTCCGGTTCCGCCCGACCAAGTGAACCGGTGCCGACACCGGCGTGAACTCTCGGAGACGTCTGTTCGAGCAGGTGCCCGAACGGCTGGGGCGGTGTTCCGGGGCGCGCATAACCTGGACACATGGACGTGAACGCGGCGGTCGCCGCAGCGGCAGCGATCGCCGGGGTGTGCACCGGCGTGTTCGCGATGCTCGCGTTCCGCTGGAGCGAGCGCGAGCAGTCCCGTCCCACGCGCAGCTCGCTGCACACCGAGGCCGTGCTGCCGCCCGGAGTGGACACCGTGCTGTCGGTGCTGCGCTCCTCCGCCGTGGTGCTCGACGAGGCCGACGCGGTCGTCAAGGCCAGTTCCGCCGCGTACGCCCTCGGGCTGGTGCGCGGCGGGAAGCTCACGGTGGAGCCGATGCTCAAGATGGCCCGCGACACCCGCCGCGACGGCGAGATCCGCCAGGTCGAGCTGGACCTGCCGCGCCGGGGCACGGGGCGCGGCGAGGTGCTGGCGGTCTCCGCGCGGGTGGCGCCCCTGGGTTCCCGGCTGGTGCTGCTGCTGGTCGAGGACCTGACCGAGGCCCGCCGTATCGAGGCGGTGCGGCGCGACTTCGTGGCGAACGTCAGCCACGAGCTGAAGACCCCGGTCGGCGCGCTGTCGCTGCTGTCGGAGGCGGTGATGGACGCCTCCGACGACCCGGAGGCGGTGGAGCGCTTCGCCGGGCGCATGCAGACCGAGGCGACGCGTCTGACCAACCTCGTCCAGGAGCTGATCGACCTCTCCCGGGTGCAGAACGACAACCCGCTGGAGGACTCCGAACCGGTCCGGGTGGACGAGCTGGTGGCCGAGGCCATAGACCGCTGCCGTCAGGCGGCGGGCGTCAAGCAGATCACCATGGCCACCGGCGGCACCGCCGACCTGCACGTGTGGGGCAACCGCGGCCAGCTCGCGGCGGCTCTGGGCAATCTGGTGGAGAACGCCGTGAACTACTCCCCGGCCCGCACCCGGGTGGGCATCGCCGGACGCCGGGTCGCCGCCCCGGGCGGGGACATGATCGAGATAGCGGTGACCGACCAGGGCATCGGCATCTCGGACAAGGACAAGGACCGGATCTTCGAGCGGTTCTACCGCGTGGACCCGGCCCGCTCCCGGGCCACCGGCGGCACCGGCCTGGGCCTGGCCATCGTCAAGCACGTGGCCGCCTCGCACGGCGGGGAGGTCACGGTGTGGAGTGCGGAGGGCCAGGGCTCCACCTTCACCCTGCGCCTGCCGGAGGCGGCCAGCGCGCGTGAGCGCGCCGAAGCCCGGAGGCTGGAGAGGGAACGGGCCGCGGGCGCGCTGCGCGAGCCGGCGGACTTCGGCGACGACGGCGACGACAACGGCGGCGACGACGGCGACCACAGCGCCGGGAGCCACGAGGGAACCGGGGACGGCGGCGACGTACGCGGAGCCGGTCCGGACCCGGACGGCGTGAGCGACCCGGCCGGCCCCGGTGCCCCCGGCGCACCGGACGACCCCGCGTACGGCGGCCCGTACGGCGAGGGCGACGGCCCCGTAGCTCCGTACAGGGCCTCCCACAGGACCCCCACCACGCCCCGCGGCCTTCCCCGCGGGACCCGCAGAACCCCCCACGATCCCATCGATCACCACCCTGATCCCGCCCCGGAGGTCCTCCCGTGACCCGAGTGCTCGTCGTCGAGGACGAGGAATCGTTCAGCGACGCACTGTCGTACATGCTGCGCAAGGAAGGCTTCGAGGTGGCCATCGCGGCCACCGGCCCGGACGGGCTGGAGGAGTTCGAGCGCAACGGCGCCGACCTGGTGCTGCTCGACCTGATGCTGCCGGGGCTGCCCGGCACCGAGGTGTGCCGGCAGCTGCGCGGCCGCTCGAACGTGCCGGTCATCATGGTGACCGCCAAGGACAGCGAGATCGACAAGGTGGTCGGCCTGGAGATAGGGGCCGACGACTACGTGACCAAGCCCTTCTCCTCCCGCGAGCTGGTGGCCCGCATCCGGGCCGTGCTGCGGCGGCGCGGGGAGCCGGAGGAGGCCGCCCCGCAGGCGCTGGAGGCCGGTCCGGTGCGGATGGACGTGGACCGGCACGTGGTGACGGTCTCCGGCGCCAAGGTCGATCTGCCGCTGAAGGAGTTCGACCTGCTGGAGATGCTGCTGCGCAACGCCGGACGCGTGCTGACCCGTATGCAGCTCATCGACCGGGTCTGGGGCGCCGACTACGTGGGCGACACCAAGACGCTGGACGTGCACGTCAAGCGGCTGCGTGCCAAGATCGAACCGGACCCGAGCGCGCCGCGCTACCTGGTGACGGTGCGGGGGCTGGGCTACAAGTTCGAGCCGTGACGGGCCCACGACGGGTCCGTCACGGGCCCGTGACCGGCCCATGACGGGGCCGTGCCGGACGCCGCCGCGCCCGGGATCCGGTGCGGCGGCGTCCGGCACGGTACGACACGGGTGGGGGCCGCTCCTGATCGGGGAGCGGCCCCCACCCGCGTCCGTGCTCCCGGCCGGCGTTCGCGCGCGGCCGGGAACGGGGGACGGACGGGAGCACTGCCCCCGGTGTCCTAGCTGCCGCCGTTCTCCTGGGAGCTGCCGATCTCGCCCTGGGTGTCGTCGTCACCGCTGTCGTTGAAGCCCTCGTCCTCGGCGCCCGCGTCGTCCTCCTCGGGCGCGCCCGGGGTCTCGGTGGGTGTGGCGCCCGGGTCGGGCAGGCCGGACTCCGTGGGCGCCGGGGCGCCGCTGGGGCCGAAGTCCTTCCAGGCGCCCTCGGCCGGGACGACGGTGGCGCGCAGTTCCACCCGGCCGGTCGAGCTGAGCTCGAAGACCAGCGGCTGGGCGTTCCCCGCCTCGATGCCGGCCTGCTCGGGGTCGTCGATGATCGCGGACGCGTGGCCCTCACCGCCGAGCGCCAGGGAGCCGCCCGCGGGAACGGTCAGCTCCTGCTCGCCCTCGGCCGGGCTCAGCTCCACACGCCGCCCGTCCACCGTGATGGACTCCAGCGTCTCGTCCTCGGTGCCGCCGTTGAAGATGCGCGCCGAGACGGAGGCGGGGCCGGAGCCCTCCTCGGAGGTGATGACGTTGACGTTCTGGACCTCGATCTGGTCGACCTGGGCCGAGGCGTTGTCGGGGTTGATGTTCAGGCTCTGCGCGTTCGGCCCGGCCCCGCAGGCGGTCAGGGACGCGATCGAGAGCGCGAGAGAGCTGGCGGCGAGGGCGCCGCGTCGAAGGCTGCTGCTCACGGCGGCGGCAACTCCTTGCGGGATGGATGGGTCTGTCGGCGGGCTCAGAGTACCGACCCCGCGAAACGCCCCCGCAACCGACCCGCCCCACGGGCCTCCGAGTGCCGCACCCCGGCGCGCGCGTGAGGGATCCCGGGCGGGGCGCGGGGGCGGCGCGCCGGCGTTTGCGCGCGAGGCCGGGGAGAGGGGCGGAGACCGGCGGGCGCCTTCCGCGGAATATCGACTGCACGTCCGTACGAACGATTACGAGCATTCCGGGGAAGTGCCGGTGAAGGAGGCGGGGAAGTTCGCCGGAAAACAACCCCCCGGGGCCGTTGGCCCGTGCGCTGATCAATTCGCTTCCGGCCGTTCGGCCGGATCAACGATACCGACAAAACGGACGTACAGGTGTTTCGGTCAAGTCCGGAAGGGTGCTTCCGTGTGCGATTCCCGCCCCGTTCAGACCCCCTCCGACCTGCGGATTCCTGTCCTCCGAGGGGCCGCGCAGCACGATCCGGGCGTTGTTGTCAAGCCCCGAGATATGCCCTGACCTGCGAAAACGCCATTCAGAAGAGGGCGTCCCCGTGTTACCCTGGATAGCCACGGAAGGGGTACCTGTCACATGACGTTCAAGGTTGGCGACACCGTGGTCTATCCCCATCACGGGGCCGCGCTGATCGAGGCTATCGAAACTCGCCAGATCAAAGGCGTGGACAAGACCTACTTGGTTCTGAAGGTTGCCCAGGGCGACCTGGAGGTGCGCGTCCCGGCGGAAAACGCGGAGCTCGTCGGCGTACGTGACGTGGTCGGCCAGGACGGCCTCGACCGGGTCTTCGAGGTGCTCCGCGCGCCCTACGCCGAGGAGCCGACCAACTGGTCCCGCCGGTACAAGGCGAATCTGGAGAAGCTCGCCTCCGGTGATGTCATCAAGGTCGCCGAGGTCGTGCGCGACCTGTGGCGCCGGGAGCGCGAGCGCGGACTCTCCGCCGGTGAGAAGCGGATGCTCGCCAAGGCCCGCCAGATCCTGGTGAGCGAGCTGGCTCTCGCGGAGAACACCAACGAGGACAAGGCCGAGACGCTGCTGGACGAGGTCCTGGCGTCCTGACCTGGACGGCGCCGGCCCCGAGTAAGCCGGCGGCCTCCGCGGCGGACGCCCGCCGCCCGCCGCCATCCGTCGGCGGGACACGACGACGACGCATGGCGCGGTACCGGCCGGTGACCGGTCGGCGGGCGTGAGGGATGCGGAGATCGCCGCGGTGCCCGGGTGACGGTGCGAGCCGTCGCCGGGCGCTGCGGCGTGTCGGAGCGCTGCGGCATGTGGCAGCGTTGTGGCACGTCGGGGGAGCGCACACGGGGATCCGTCGGACCCCCGGCGCGCGGGGCTGCCGGGATGCGGTTGTAGCGGGTCGTACGGACCGCCCGCGATACTCGGCGCCGGGCCCGGGCGGCTGCTCGACCGGTCGTCACGGAAGGGTCCGGTCGGGGCTTCGCACCCGGCACGCTGAGTGCCATACCCACCTCCGCCGAGGAAACAAACCTGAACGGGCGACCAATGCCAGACGAAACCAGGTACGCAGAAGCGACCGACGGCGCGCCGTCCCCGCGCACCGCCGCGGTCATCCCCGCCGCGGGCCGCGGCGTACGGCTCGGCCGCGGCGCCCCCAAGGCGCTGCGGCCGCTCGGCGGCCCCCCGATGCTCGTCCACGCCGTCCGCGCGGTCGCCCGCGCCCGCACGGTCTCGCTCGTGGTCGTCGTGGCGCCGCCCGACGGAGCCGCGGCCGTCCGCACGCTCCTGGACGAGCACCCCCTGCCCCAGTCCGCCGGCGACACCGAAGTGATCGTCGTCACCGGCGGCGGCACCCGGCAGGAGTCGGTCGCCCGCGGGCTGGCGGCACTGCCCGGCGACGTCGACACCGTCCTCGTCCACGACGCCGCCCGCCCGCTGGTCCCGGTGGAGACGGTGGAGGCCGTGGTCGCCGCCGTACGGGCCGGGGCGCCCGCGGTCGTCCCCGCACTGCCCGTGGCCGACACCGTCAAGCGGATCGAGCCCGGCACCCCCGCCGGGGAGCCCGAGCCGGTCGCGGCCACCCCCGAGCGGTCCCTGCTGCGCGCGGTGCAGACACCCCAGGGCTTCGACCGCACCACCCTCGCCAAGGCGCACGCGGACGCCCCGCGAGAGGGCGAGGGCGCCACCGACGACGCCGGGCTGGTCGAGCGGCTGGGCGTGCCCGTGGTGCTGGTGCCCGGCCATGAGGAGGCCTTCAAGGTCACCCGCCCCCTGGACCTCGTGCTCGCCGAGGCCGTGCTCGCCCGCAGGAGGGTCACCGATGGCTTCTGAGCCCGTCCCTTCCCCCGCCCTGCCGCTGGTCGGCGTCGGCACGGATGTGCACGCCTTCGAGGAGGGCCGCGAACTGTGGTGCGCCGGCCTGCTGTGGGAGGGCGAGACGCACGGCCTGGCCGGGCACTCCGACGGGGACGTCGCCGCGCATGCCGCCTGTGACGCCCTCTTCTCGGCGGCCGGACTGGGCGATCTGGGCGCCCACTTCGGCACCGGCCGCCCCGAGTGGTCCGGCGCCGCGGGCACCGTGCTGCTCGCGGAGGCCGCCCGGATCGTCCGCGCCCAGGGCTTCGAGATCGGCAATGTGGCGATCCAGGTGATCGGCGTACGGCCCAAGATCGGCAAGCGCCGCGCGGAGGCGCAGAAGGCGCTCTCGGAGGCGGCCGGCGCGCCCGTGTCCGTCTCCGGCACCACCACCGACGGCCTGGGCCTGACCGGCCGCGCCGAGGGACTGGCGGCCATCGCCACGGCACTGGTGGTGCGCCGCGCCTGACCCGTGCCCGGTCCGCAACCGGTTCCCGCCCGGTCCGCACCGCCCCTCTTGCGTTTCCGACTACCCTTGACCCGTGACTCTTCGCCTGTACGACACCAGCGCCCGGCAGATCCGTGACTTCACCCCGCTCGCACCGGGCCGCGTCTCGATCTACCTGTGCGGCGCGACCGTGCAGGCGGCCCCGCACATCGGTCACATCCGGTCGGGGCTGAACTTCGACATCATGCGCCGCTGGTTCACCCACCGCGGCTACGACGTGACGTTCGTCCGCAACGTCACGGACATCGACGACAAGATCATCACCAAGTCCGCGGAGCAGGGCCGCCCCTGGTGGGCGATCGGCTACGCCAACGAGCGCGCCTTCGACGACGCCTACACCGCGCTGGGCTGCCTGCCGCCCACCTACGAGCCGCGCGCCACCGGCCACATTCCCGAGATGGTCGAGATGATGCGCGAGCTCATCGAACGCGGCCACGCCTACGCCGCCGACGGCAACGTCTACTTCGACGTGCGCTCCTTCCCCGGCTACCTCTCCCTGTCCAACCAGGACCTGGACGACCTGCGCCAGCCGTCGGGCGAGGGCGAGACCGGCAAGCGCGACCCCCGCGACTTCGCGATGTGGAAGGCCGCCAGGCCCGGCGAGCCGAGCTGGGAGACGCCCTGGGGCCCCGGTCGCCCCGGCTGGCACCTGGAGTGCTCGGCGATGGCCCACAAGTACCTGGGCCGGGCCTTCGACATCCACGGCGGCGGCGTCGACCTCGTCTTCCCGCACCACGAGAACGAGATCGCCCAGTCCAAGGCGTACGGCGACGACTTCGCCGCCTACTGGCTGCACAACGCCTGGGTGACGATGAGCGGCGAGAAGATGAGCAAGTCGCTGGGCAACTCGGTGCTGGTCTCCGAGATGGTCCGGCAGTGGCGGCCCATCGTGCTCCGCTACTACCTGGGCACCCCGCACTACCGCTCGATGATCGAGTACAGCGAGGACGCCCTGCGCGAGGCCGAGGCCGCATTCGGCCGGATCGAGGGCTTCGTCCAGCGGGCCGTGGAACTGGCCGGATCCGTGGAGCCGGCCGCCGAGGTGCCCGAGGAGTTCGCGGCGGCCATGGACGACGACTTCGGCGTCCCGCAGGCGCTCGCCGTCGTCCACACCACCGTCCGGCAGGGCAACGCGGCACTGTCGGAGAGCGACAAGGACGCGGTGGCCGGCGCGCTGGCCGATGTCCGGGCGATGCTGGGCGTGCTCGGCCTCGACCCGCTCGACGCGCACTGGGCCGGGGGCGACTCCGCCGGGCGCGGCGAGGAGCTGGCCGAAGTCGTGGACGCCCTGGTCGGTCTGGTCCTGGAGCAGCGTCAGGCGGCGCGGGCCCGCAAGGACTACGCGACCGCCGACGCCATCCGCGACCAGCTCCAGCGCTCCGGCCTGGTCATCGAGGACACCCCGTCCGGACCGCGCTGGGAACTGGGCTCGCGCGACGCCCGCTGAGTCCGCGCCCCCAAGCGCGCCCCACCCACCGCACCGAACCCACCCGACCACCCCTTCCACCGAGTTCTACCGAGCTCCACCGAGCAGCAAGAAGAGATGAGTGATCCCGATGGCCGGGAACAGCCAGCGCCCCAACCGCCGCACGTCCAACAAGAAGGGCGCGCAGGTCGGCAGTGGCGGCAAGCGGCGCCGCGGCCTTGAGGGCAAGGGCCCCACGCCTCCCGCCGAGATGCGCAAGGGCCACGTCAAGAACCGCATCGCAGGCGCCAAGGCCCGCCAGTCCGCCCGCCGCCCCGCGGCCCGGCGCGGCGGCAAGGGCACCTCCGAAATGGTCGTCGGCCGCAACCCGGTGGTCGAGGCGCTGCGCGAGGGCGTGCCCGCGAGCATGCTGTACGTGCAGCAGTTCATCGACAACGACGAGCGCGTGCGCGAGGCCCTCAAGCTCGCCGCCGACCGCGGCGGAATCCATCTGATGGAGGCCCCGCGCCCCGAACTGGACCGGATGACCAACGGCCTCAACCACCAGGGCCTGGTCCTCCAGATCCCGCCGTACGAGTACGCCCACCCCGAGGACCTGTCCGCGGCCGCGTACGACGACGGCGAGGACCCGCTGATCGTCGCGCTCGACGGCGTCACCGACCCGCGCAACCTGGGTGCGGCGGTCCGCTCCGTCGCCGCCTTCGGCGGCCACGGCGTGGTCGTCCCCGAGCGCCGCGCGGCCGGCATGACCGCGGGCGCCTGGAAGACCTCGGCCGGCACCGCCGCCCGCACCCCGGTCGCGCGGGCCACCAACCTCACCCGCGCTCTGGAGGCGTACCAGAAGGAGGGCCTGTTCGTGGTCGGCCTGGCCGCCGACGGCGAGGCCGAGATCCAGGACGTGGCCGCGCTGGACGGCCCGCTGGTGATCGTGGTCGGCAGCGAGGGCAAGGGCCTGTCCCGGCTGGTCGGCGAGACCTGCGACATGCGGGTGCGCATCCCGATGCCGGGCGGCGCCGAGTCCCTCAACGCCGGTGTCGCCGCGGGCGTCGCCCTCTACGAGGCCGCCCGCCGCCGGCGGGGATGACCCCGCCGCCACCCGGGCTTTGACGGACCCCCGACAGATCGGGGCCGTCAAGGCAGTGTCCTATGCGTCCGTCACTCGGTTAGATGAGTGTGGACACCAGAACACCCCGCGGTTTCTTCGACGACGAGCCGGCGCTGAGCACGGTCAAGGTGCCCAGCGACCCGGCCGAGGTCGTCGTCAACCACGCCAGCTTCCGGGTGCGGCTCGCCTCGCCGCCGCCCCGCGGCCGCGTGCTGACCGGGGCCGCCGTGCCGTCGGCGGCGCGCGGCGCCGTCCCGGTCCGGCGCCCGGCCGCCGGGCGGCGCGCCGCGCCCGTGGTGTGGAGCGGCCGTACGGAGCCCGGCGACGTACGGGCCACCCGGCTGCTCCAGGCGGTACGCCGCGCGAGCGCCGCGATGGAAGGGAACGGCGGGGAGGAGACGGGCAACGCCGCCACACAGGTGCTGCCGCGCGTGGTGCCGCGTCCCGCGCCGGGCCCGGACGGCGGCCCGCGCACCACGCTGATCCCCGCCCTCGACGACACCCTCGGCGACCGCGGTCCCACGATCATCGCCCCCCGCGCGCCCCAGCCGCCCGAGCGCCCGCCGACGGCGGGCGGGCGCCCGGCAGGGGGCGCGTACGGTACGCCGGGCGCCCCCATCCGGCCCTTCGAGCCGTACGAGCCGGCAGAGCCGTACGAGCCCGCCGCCCATGACCGCGACGGCGGGTACGAGGACGGCTACGCCACCTACGGCGACGAGCCGGAGGGCAGTGACGGCTACGACGGCCACGGCGGCCACGACGGTTACGGGGAGGAGAGCCCGCGCGAGGTGGCCCACCGGGCCAGGCACGGCTTCTACCCCGACCGCCGCATCAATCTCGGCGTCGTGCTGCTGCCCCTGCGGATCCTCCTCGGCTTCGTCTCCGTCTACGCCGGGATGGGCAAGCTCTGCGACCCGGTCTACTTCGACGGGGACGAGCGCGGCTCCCTGGTGGCCTGGCTCGGCTCCCTCCAGCCGTGGGCCGTCGCCGCCCCGCTGCGCGACCTCGCGGTCGCCCACCCCGTCGGCGCCGGGCTCACCGTGGCCTTCCTCCAGATCATCATCGGTGTGCTGACCTTCATGGGGCTGTGGCAGCGGGCCGCCGCGGGCCTGGGCGCGCTGCTGTCGGCGGCCCTGATCCTGACGGTGAGCTGGCACACGGTCCCGGTGTACGACGCCCCGGACTTCATCTACCTGGCCGCCTGGAGCCCGCTGGTCATCGCGGGGGCGCCGTACTACTCGCTGGACGCGCGCCTGGCGGGCGAGGCCTGGCGGCGGCTGGGCCCGCGCGTGGAGGTGTGGGAGCTGCGCCGGCGCGTACTGCGGCGCGGCACGGCCGTCGCCGCGGTGGTGCTCGGTCTGACGCTGCTGGTCGGCTCAGTGCTGGGCAGTGCGGTGCGCTCGGCGCAACTGGCCACCGTGCCGCGGCCGGGCGAGCCGCTGACGAACAACCAGCCGGGCTCGCCGCTGCCGCAGCGGTCCACCGGCGGTCCGAGCCCGTCCACCTCGGGCACGGGGGCCGGGGTGCCGGAGGCGGGGGACGGCTCGTCGCCGAGCCCGTCCACCTCCGGCGCCGGGGACGCCACCCCGAGCGCGGGCAGCACCGGCACCGGTGAGCGGCCCGGCACGCCGAGTCAGGGACAGACGGTGGAGGCGCCGCGGAAGCCCGCCGCCCCGCCCGCGCCCGAGCCGGGCACCCCGACCGGCCCCGGAGGCCCGGGCGGCGGCGGGGACACCGGCGACGCGGGCGGTACGGGCGGCGGCGAGGACGACGGCGCCGCGGACGACGGCGGAGCCGACTCCGGCGACGGCAGCGGCAGCGGCGGCGGCGGTGCGCTGGGCGGTCTGCTGGGCTGAGCGGGGCCGCCGGGCTCGATCCGCACACCATCCGCGTGCGGGCCACGGCCGCGACCCCGGCGCCGTACACCGGGCCGTGCCCGGACCGGACTACCGGTGGGAACGGCGGTGGCCCGCGAGCTCCCTGGCGGCCTCGCTGAGGTCCTTGGCGGTGTCGATGGCCCGCCAGTACGCGCCCTGCGGGATCTGGAAGCCCGCCAGGGCGCGTTCGCGCGCCAGCCGGGGGAAGGTGGTCCGCTCGTGGTCACCGCGGTCGGGCAGCATCGCCGTGAAGGGCGCGGAGAAGACGTAGACGCCGGCGTTGATCAGATACGGCGAGGGCGGGGCCTCGATGAAGTCCAGGACGTGGCCGAACTCGTCGGTCTCCACGGCGCCCCAGGGGATGCGGGGGCGGGCCAGCGCGAGAGTCGCGGTCGCATCGCGCTCGGCGTGGAACTCCGCCATCTCCCGCAGCGGGAAACGCGTCCAGATGTCCCCGTTGGTGGCGTACCACGGCTCGCCGGGGCGGGGGAGGGAGGCGGCCGCGTACTTCAGGCCGCCGCCGCGGCCGAGGGGCTCGGTCTCGATGACCGTCGTCACCCGCAGCGGCAGGTCGGCGCCGTCCAGCCACTCCTGGAGCACCTCGGCGAGATGGCCGCAGGAGACCACGGCGTCGGTGACGCCCTCGGCGGCCAGCCAGGCGAGCTGGTGGCCGATGATGGGGGTGCCCGTGCCGGGGATCTCGACCATCGGCTTGGGGCGGTCGTCCGTATACGGACGCAGCCGCGATCCCTGGCCGCCGGCCAGGACCACGGCCTGGGTCGGATACGTGTGCGCTAGCTGGTCGTCGAGTGTCATGCGGTGACGATATGCGCACCCTTCCCGCGCCCTTCCGGCACCCGTCGTCCCGTGCGGTCACGCGCGGAAGCCGGGGACTGCGAGGAACACCGCGGACGCGGGGTGTACGGCGGAACGGCCCCCGTACGCCCGGGGGCCGAGCCGGTCAGCGGGCGTCGGCGACGCCCGCTGCGAAGGAGGTGTCGCACACCGGCCGGGAGTAGGCGTGGGCGCGCGCGGGGCCGTACTTCTCGACCGCGGCCCGGCCCAGCGCGCGGGCGATGGAGACGCAGTGCCGCGCCAGCGACGGCCGGCGGGCGATCTCCTTCTGCAGGCCCGTCAGGGCGACGCCCGGATTCTCCCGCTGGAGCTCGGCGACGAGCCGGTCGCGCACCACCTCGTGCGGGGTGCGGGGCCTGTCGCCGGGGGCCGCCGCCTGCTCGGCGGAGGCGGTCAGCATCTGCGTCCCCGACCGCGGCACCCAGGGAACGGCGGTGACGGCGAGGGTCCCGGACAGGACCAGGACGACCGGGAGGACGAGGGCGAGAGATCGGCCGATGCGGCGCGCTGCCTGATTCACTGTGGAGTCTTCCTCGCGAAGGACGGTATCGGGGCCCGTTCCGGGGCGTCTGCGATGGTAGCGAGGAGTGGTGATTTGGCGACATTCGGTCACTCTCGCGGGTGACGGAGAAGCCCGTAGTCCCAGGTGCGGAGATGTCCCCGTGTTGACGCGGACCTCGGGCGGGAGGCCCCGTGATTCCGCCGGGAACGGCCGAGGGGCCCGTACGGTCCGCTGCGCGCGGACGTACGGGCCCCGTGTCGGCCGTGTGGAGGACGCGGTCGGCCGATGGCCGACCGGTCGCTCGGCCGGTCAGTCGGTCAGCCGCTCACCGGTGGAGGTGGCGAACACGTGGGCCTCGCCGGCGCGCGGCACCACGTGGATCGTCGCGCCCTTCTCCGGCACCTCACGGCCGCCGACGCGGACCACCAGGTCCTTCGCCTCGCCGCCGACCTGGGCGGTGCCGTAGACGTAGCCGTCGGCGCCCAGCTCCTCGACGACGTTGACGGTGACGGCCAGACCGGCGTCGCTGCCCTCGCCCGCGATGTCCAGGTGCTCGGGGCGGATGCCGACCGTGACGGTCCTGTCGCCCTTGTTGGCGGCCTCGGTGACGGCCTCGCGCTCGACCGGCACGATGGTGTTGCCGAACTTCACGCCGCCGTCGGCGATCGGCACCTCGACCAGGTTCATCGCCGGGGAGCCGATGAAGCCCGCGACGAAGAGGTTGGCCGGCTTGTCGTACATGTGGCGCGGCGAGTCGATCTGCTGCAGCAGACCGTCCTTGAGCACCGCGACCCGGTCGCCCATGGTCATGGCCTCGGTCTGGTCGTGGGTGACGTAGACCGTGGTGATGCCCAGCCGGCGCTGGAGGCCGGCGATCTGGGTGCGGGTCTGGACGCGGAGCTTGGCGTCGAGGTTCGACAGCGGCTCGTCCATGAGGAACACCTGCGGCTCGCGGACGATCGCGCGGCCCATCGCCACACGCTGCCGCTGGCCGCCGGAGAGCGCCTTGGGCTTGCGGTCCAGGTAGGGCTCCAGGTCCAGGATCTTCGCGGCGTCCTCGACCTTGGCGCGGATCTGGTCCTTCGGCACGCCCGCGATCTTCAGCGCGAAGCCCATGTTCTGGGCGACGGTCATGTGCGGGTAGAGCGCGTAGTTCTGGAACACCATGGCGATGTCCCGGTCCTTCGGCGGAAGGTGGGTGACATCGCGGTCACCGATGCGGATGGCGCCGCCGTTGACGTCCTCCAGGCCCGCGAGCATGCGCAGGGAGGTGGACTTGCCGCAGCCGGAGGGGCCGACGAGAACGAGGAACTCGCCGTCCTCGATCTCGATGTTCAGCTTGTCGACGGCGGGCTTGTCGCCGCCCGGGTAGATCCGGGTGGCGTTGTCGTACGTGACCGAGGCCATGGTCGCTTGTCTCCTTCACCGGCAGGAACGTGCCGGACGATCCGAGTAAAGGTCGCGTTCCGCTTGTGTGAACCTGTGTGAACGTGGGCCGACGGTAACCCGCCGGGGGTTGTCTTGTCAGTACTTCCGCGGTCACGAAAGGGCACAGGCCCGGCGCCGGGAAGTGGGTACACTGCACACTGCGTACGTGCCGAGGCCCCCGCCGGGACCGCGGCGCCACCGCACACGCCGCCTTAGCTCAGCTGGTAGAGCGCCGCTCTTGTAAAGCGAAGGTCGTCGGTTCGAACCCGACAGGCGGCTCTGGGAACAAACCGCAGGATCATTCGGTGAAGGCCGGGTGACCTGCGGTTTTACTGTGCCGGGGGTTCCTCGGCGGAGTCGGGCTCCGCCTTCGGCTCCTCTTCCGGCTCGGCCTGCGTGAGCGCTGCGTGAGCGGACGGGAGACCACCGGCCGTTCCGCCGCCGGACGGGGCGGCACCGTCCGGACCGGTGACGGCTGCCTCACCGCCGCCCGGCTCGTCGTTCTCCTCGGCCCGGCCGGTGCTCTCCGGCGTGCGGGCGCGCGGCACGAGGCGGGCCGCCGCTTCGGCGATGGCCTTGTCCGTCTCCGGCAGGAGGCTGGTGTAGGTGTCGGCCGTGATCGTGATCGAGGAGTGGCCGAGCATCTCCTGGATGTCCTTCAGGTCCGCTCCGGCGGCGTGGGCCAGCGTCGCGGCACCGTGGCGCAGGTCGTGCAGGCGGACGGGCGGGAGGCCGATCTCCTCGTACAGCTCGATGAACCGGCGGGTGACGTTGGAGGGGTGGAGCCACTCGCCGTTCTCGCGGGTGAAGACCCGGCCGGTCTCCACCCAGGCGTCGCCCCACTCCCCGCGCTCCTTCGCCTGGCGCGCACGGTGGAGCTCCAGGGCACGGACGGTCGCGGAGTCCAGCGCGATGGTGCGTGCGCCGGCGTCGGTCTTGGGGTCGTCCTCGTAGACCTTCCAGCCGTCGACCACGAGCTGTTTGGCCACGGTGATGAGCCCGGTCTCCAGGTAGGTGTCGGCCCACAGCTGACCGCACGCCTCGCCCCGCCGCAGACCGCGGAACGCGACGAGGTGGAACAGCGCGTAGAGCCGGTCCTTCTCGGCGTGGTCGAGGAAGGCGCCGGTCTGCTCCGGTGTCCAGACCATGACGGGGGAGGGCCTCTCACCGGTGCGCTTCCAGTGCTCGATGCGCTCCTCGGTCCACACCAGGGCCTTGGGCCGCCTGCCCGCCTCCAGCCGTACGTGGGAGGCGGGGTTGAAGGTGATCAACTGCTGTGAGATCGCCGTGTTCAGGGCGGCCCGAAGCGTGGAGCGGATGCGCTGCAGCGTGGAGGGGCTGACGACCCGGCGGAAGGGCGGCATCTCGGCGATGGCCGCCTTCAACGCCTTCCGCCGCGCCCGGTTCTCCCGTCCCTTCCAGGGGATCTCGGCGAGATCGCTGATCGCCTTGCGGCGCGCGGCGTTCGCCTCGACGATCTCCACGTTGGTCTCGGCGATGGCCTCGAACATCTCCGACAGGTGGCTGACCCGCAGCCGGTCCAGCCGCAGATGACCGATCCGGGGCTTGAGGTGGACCCGGATGTTGCCCTCGTCGCGGTTGATCGCACTGCGGCGGCCCTTCTTGCCCGCCAGCCAGGTGTCGAGCCATTCGCCGACGGTGAGCCGACTGGTCAGGTCCAGGCCGTGGTTGAGCTTCCGGCGGATCTCCTCGACGTCCGGCAGGGGCGCCTTGTCGTCGGCGACCTGCTCCAGCAGCTCAGCGATCCGCTCGACGTCTTCGGGGTCGTCGGCATCGGGCAGGGCGAGGAGGGCGCGGACGTGGTCGAGGTCGGTCTGGGCGGCCTTGAGAGTGTCGTAGCCGGCGCGGCTGAAGGAGCGGCGGGCGCCGTCCTCGCGGGGTGGGAGTTCCTGGCGTATGGAGTAGGTGCCGTGCTTGCGGCCGGCGAGCTTGGGGCACTTCTTGCCGAGCGGTCTGCCGGTGTGGGGATCGCGGCAGTAGCAGCGGCGGTGGGTGGAGCCCTTCAAGCGGTGTTCCCTTTGGTGGTGTCGGCCTCGGGCGGGTCGACGTCGGAGAGTTCGGGGGGTAGGTCGGGTGGGGTGCCGCCGCCGTCGCGGATGAAGGCGCGGGCCACGCGCAGCCGGTACTTGGCCTGTACGGCGCGTTCGGCGTAGTCGGCCCGCGCCTCCAGGGCTTCCTCCCGCCGCGCGGGACTGGGGGCGGTCTCCGCCTCCCACCGCTCGCGCTTCTCGCCGTCCAGGGCGGCCAGGGCGGCGCGTTGGTGGTCTGCGTGGGCGCGGAAGGTGCGGAGCATGGCGTCCTCGACGCCGAAGTCCTCGGACTGGCCGGTGAACCAGCGCATCGCGTCCCAGGTGGGGACGGCGTCCCGGTAGGGGAGTTGCTGGACCCGTGGAACGTAGCCGACCGGGTAGAGCAGGCAGACCGGGTAGGTGTTGAGGGCTTTGGCCAGGACCATGACCTCGACCAGGGGCAGGGTGCGGCGGCGGCCGGACTCCATGTTGGCGATCACATTGCGGGGAATGGGGTAGCCGACCTGCTCGCACCGGTCGGCCAGGTCCTGCGCGCTCCATCCCAGCTCCTTCCTCCGTCGGCGGACTTCGCCAGCCACGGTGGCCGTGACCTGGTCCGCCCACTCCGGGACGTCGTCCTCGTCATCCCCAGGATCGAAACCGTGCTGTGTCATGGAGACACATTAACTTGATGACACTGGATGGTGTGGCCTGGAGCCGGACGTGATGAGCGCGTTCGCCGAGGGCTCAGCCGTGAACGGAGCACCACATGCGTGAGACCGCAGCCGCCGAGCAGTCCAAGGGGATGACACGGGAGGAACTGCTGACCCTGCCTGCCGCTGTTGACCTGGACACCGGCAACCGGGCGCTTGGGCTGGGGCGGAGCAAGGGCTACGAGCTGGCCAAGCGGGGCCAGTACCCGTGCAAGGTGCTGCGACTAGGCAGGACGTACCGGGTGGTGACCGCGGACCTGCTCAGCCTGCTGGGCCTGGCGGCGTGACCGCCCGTCCTCGTAGCAGACGATTCTGCGTTGAGCTGACACAGAAGCGGTGGACTGTGGCGAGGGCTGGACGTAGTGTCCGTGTCCCCTCGCCGCGGCCGAGTGCCCGCGAGGAACAGGTGAGCCTCCGGCGGCGCAACGCCGGAGGCTCCGGCAACACCCCTGTACGGCCTGAAGCGATCGAACCCGGCGGCCAGGGCGCGCAAGCCCGCCACCGCCAGACGAGGAGCTGCCCTGTGCAACCTACGCCACCCGGCCCCGCTGCCGCACCCGGCAAGGCCGCCTGGCCACCGGTCGCGGTACCTGGCCGACCCGGCGCCCGCCTTCAGGGCGCACCGGCCGAAGACACCGGTTCCTGCGCCGACCAGGACGCCGACCCCTGTGGCCCCGCCCAGGCAGAACAGCTCGATGGACCGGAGGAAGCACCGGAGCTGGAGCCGACGCACGGATCGGAGTTGCTGGGCGAACTACGGGCGCGGATTGCCCAATTCGTGATCCTGCCTTCGCAGGAGGCGCTGGACGCGGTGACGCTGTGGGTGGCGGCCACGCACCTGCAGCCCGCGTGGCAGCACGCCCCGCGCCTGGCGGTGGTGGGACCGGCCAAGCGGTGCGGCAAGTCGCGGCTGCTGGACGTGCTGACCGAGACGGTCCACGAGCCGATGCTCACCATCAACACCACGCTGGCCGCGGTCTTCCGCTCGATCACCGACGAGCCGCCCACCCTGCTGGTGGACGAGGCCGACACCATCTTCGGCACCCCGAAGCAGGCCGAGAAGAACGAGGAGATGCGCGGCCTGCTCAACGCCGGACACCAGCGCAACCGCTACGTCACCCGGGTCGTCGGCAACGACCACACACCCCACAAGTTCGCCACCTTCGCCATGGCGGCCCTCGCGGGGATCGGTGACCTGCCCGACACGATCATGGACCGCTCCGTGGTGGTCCGCATGCGCCGCCGCGCCGAGGGCGAGAGCGTCAAGCCCTTCCGCTCCCGCCGCGACATCCCGGCCCTGCACGACCTGCGTGACCGTATCGCCGCCTGGGCCCGGCCACTGCTGGACGAGGCCGCCGACCTGGAACCGGTGATGCCGGTGGAGGACCGCGCCGCCGACACCTGGGAGCCCCTGGTGATCGTCGCCGACCTCGCCGCCGGACCCTGGCCCCGCCGGGCCCGCACGGCGTGCGCACGGATGGTCGCCACCGAGGTCGAAGCGGAGGAGGACCAGCCGAGCGGAGCCCGCATCCTGGCCGACATCCGCAGGGTGTTCGCCGCCCAGCGCGAACCCGACAGCCTGCCCACGGACGAGCTGCTCCACCAGCTCCGCCAGGACGCCGAGAGTCCCTGGGCGGAGTGGGGACGAGGCGGGCTGACCGCCCGCGACCTGGCAGCCATGCTGCGCGAGTTCGGCATCAAGCCCGGCAACGTCCGCCTCGCCGACGGAACCCAGCGCAAGGGCTACACGCGCAACAAGTTCCTCGACCCATGGCGGCGCTACTGCCCCACCGTCCACTCAGTGGACACCGCACCAACCAGCACCACGATGGCCTGAGCCCCGCGTCCCCCGGTGACCGTCCCTGCCGTCCCTGCCGTGGCATCGCAGGTCAAACGGCATGCGGCCAAGACGGCAGCCGGGGGCAAGACGGCAACGCGATCACCAGACCCGCTGGGACGGCGCCCACATCCGTCTTGTGCCGTCCCCGGCGTCCTTGACGTATCACCGCAGGTCACAGCCTCTGGGCCAGGACGGAAGCCCGCACGCAACGTCCCGACGGGCGAGAGCCACGTCGAGACGGACACAGGCACAGCGGTGCATCCCCGCCCCCGGAGCCAGGATCCGAAGACGCTGGCAGGACCAGCCAGGACGGAAGGCCGACTCGGCTGCCGTACCGACCCTGACCTGCGCTTGCAACGGCCAGGACGGCCAAGACGGATCACGCGATCACGACCCGAGCCACACCGCAGGAGCACCCCAGACCCCATGCCCTCCCTTGCGATACCCACCGCACCAGCCGCCGCCCATAGCGGCAACAACATCAGCATCTCCGGACTCCGAATCATCCCGACGGTGGCGGAGCACACCACGGCGAAGGGCGGTACGTGGTGACCCAGCAGGCCGCCGAGCGGTATGTACTCGTCGCGGCCGGAATCGTCATCGTCGCCCTCACCGCCGGCGGATTCTGGCTCTCCTACGCACACCTGGCCGAGGTCGCCGGGCAGCACGGGCTGGGTGACTCCCCGGCCCGTCGGTGGGCCTGGCCTGCGACCCTGGACGCCTTCATCGTCGCGGGCGAACTGCTCATGCTCCGCGCGGGACTGCGCCGGGCACCGGACTGGTGGGCCATCGCCCTGACCGCCACCGGATCGATCGGCTCCATCGCCCTCAACGTGGCCGGAGTCAGCGGCACGGGCGCCGTCGACACCGTCCCCCTCCTGGACTACGTGGTCGCCGCCGTCCCTCCGACCGCCGCGCTGCTGGCCTTCGGCGTCCTGATGCGGCAGATCCACCAGCTCGTCGCCGAGCCCGCCAGCGCCCCCGCCGCAACCGCTGAGGCTGTCAGGGGCGCCGGGATGGAAGCGGACCCGACCGCCGATCCGGGCATCCCTGATCCGAGCTCCGGCCCGGCACATCAGTCCCTCGGCATGGCCAGGTCCGCCGAGGGACTGGTGGATCAGGACACCCCGACGCCCACGGACGTCGCCACGGAGACCGGCACCCCCGACACGTGGACAGCCGAGACGACCGAGGCAGATTCAAGGGGCGGAGGCAAGAAGACGGGCCGCCCTGCCGGAGCGACCATGGAACAGCTCCTCGCGGTCGCCCGCCCCGCCGTCGCCCAACACCGCGTCTCACGATCTGTGGTCGAGCAGGCGGTCCGCTCAGCAGGGCTCCCCCTGGGCAGTACCCGCTTCACCCAGCTCATGCGCCAACTGCGCGCAGAGGAAGCACGATCCCAGGTACGCAAGCCCCCAGCCGTCGAATGACGCCTGACGCGGTCCGCTGCCCGGTGCCGGATCGGGCAGCAGACCGCGCTCACTTCTGCCGACCCCAACCAGCATCGGCAGAACTCCGCTTCCTTGCAGCGCGGGCCGGTTACCAGCCCACACCCTGTGGACACCGGCCATGCCGCCGCCGCATCCACCGATTCCACCCGCCGCGGCCGTCGGTCACCGTCGCCATCCGCCCAGATCCCTCGCCCCAACCAGCAACCATGGAGACGCTGTTCATGACCACCCACCAAAGCCCCGACGGCACCACGCCCACCACGGACGGCACTGCGGCGAGCAGGAACTCCTGCCTGACCAACGAGCCGCACCACGGACCCGTCCCTATCCAGCAGGAGGCACCCACGGCCGACCTCAGGGCAGCAAGTTGTCGGGTTAGGAGTCCTTACCCGGCCTCCGCCCCGGGGGTGGCGGAGGCATCCGGCGCTGCGGGGGCGCCGGGGTCGCCCGGCCTGGGGGAGCCGACCGTGGGAGGGGCCACCGAGCCGTCGCCGAGCGCGCCGCAGCCGCCTACACCGCGTCGTCGTCTGCGTGAGCACCAGCTACGTGAGCGCCGCGTGCATCCTCGCTACAGCGACGGCGAGTTCGCCGACCTTGCAAAGGCGGCCGGGGCCAGTGGTATGCAGGTGGGCGGCTACGTCGCCGAGGCGTCGCTGGCCGCCGCCCGCGCCGACGACCCCGCGGCGGCGGTCGCCGACTACCGCGCCGCGGTCAGAGTGCTGATGGCCGCCAACGGGCAGCTGGGCAAGGTCGGCAGCAACCTCAACCAGCTCGCCCGGCACCTCAACCAGGATGGCGCCCTGCCCGAGCGGGAGGCGGTCCACCGCCTCCTGAACCGCGTCGAGGCGTCGATCGCCGAGCTGGACACCGCCATCGCCCAGGTGACGGCGGGGCGGTGAGCCGGTGATACCGAAGATCATCCTTGGCAGAGGCAGCACCCGCCGCCTGGTCGCCTACCTGTTCGGCACGGGCCGGGCCAACGAGCACACCGATCCGCATCTGGTGGCTTCCTGGAACGACTTCGCCCCCGACCCCGGCCGCAGCCCGCACCGCGACTTGAAGGCGGTGGAAAGGCAGCTCGCGGCCCAGCTCGACCAGCCGGTGGCCCTGCTGGGCGACCGGGCGCCGAAGAACACCATCTGGCACTGCCCGGTCCGTGCCGCACCGGAGGACCCGGTCCTCACCGACGCCCAGTGGGCGGACATCGCCCGCCGGATGGTGGCCGCCGCCGGTCTCGCCTCCGACGGGGACGGCCAGGCGTGCCGCTGGGTGGCGGTACGGCATGCCGAGGACCACATCCACATCGCCGCCACCCTCGTCCGCCAGGACGGCCGCCGCCCCAACCGGGGCCACGACTACCGCGCCGTCCAGAGGGAGGCACGAAGAATCGAGGCCGACCACGGGCTTCGGCGCTTGAAGCCCGGGGACGGCACCGCGGCCAAGCGCCCCACCAGCAAGGAGCACTTCAAGGCCAAACGGCAGGGCCGGGACGCCACCGCGCGGGAGGTCCTGCGCCTGCGGGTCCGCCGCGCGGTGGCCGCCGCCACCGACGAGGCCGGGTTCTTCGCGTTGCTGGCCGCCTCCGGCGTGGAGGTACGCCCGAAGGCCGGGCCGTCCGGCGACCTGCTGGGCTACAGCGTCGCCCTGCCCGGCGACACCAACGGCCAGGGCGAGCCCGTGTGGTACTCCGGCTCCGCCCTGGCCGGCGACCTCTCCCTGCCCCAGGTCCGCCAACGCATCGGCACCCTCTCCCCCGAGCCGGTACCCGCCCGCCCGGCCGATCCCTGGCACCAGGCCACCGCGGCCACCGAGCGCATCCCCCACCACCTCACCGGCAGCGACGACAGGGTGGCGCAGGGGCAGCTGGTCGCCCTCGGCGGAGCCTTGGACCTCCTGCCGGTTGCCGCACCGGCCGGCCTGCGGAACGAGCTGGAGCAGGCCGCCGTCGCCTTCGAACGCGCCACCCGCTCCCGCATCACCGCGGACCTCGACAGCACCCGCGCCCTGCGCCGCAGCGTTCAGGCGATCGTGCGCGACCCCACCCCGGCGGACGGCGCCGGGCTGGCCATGCTGCTGGACGCCGCGCTCCTCGCCGTGGCCTACGCCGGGCACTGGCACCGCACCCACCGGCACGCCCAGCAGGAAGCAGCCGCCAAGCAGACCCTGCTCCACCTCCAGACCGCCTACACACGAATCGCCGGGCCGGTCCTGGACCACTTCGCCCACCGCACCCCCAGCCTCCAGACCAAGCAACGCCTCGCCCTCCACCTCCAACAGGCGGCCCCCGAGCACGCCGAGCGCATCCTGAACGACCCCGCCTGGTACGCCCTCGCCGCCGTGCTCGCCGACGCCGAGACCACAGGCCACAACGCCGCCACCCTCCTCGACCAGGCCCTGGGCCAGCGCACCCTGAACGACGCCCGCCACCCTGCCCGCACCCTGACCTGGCGCATCCACCGCCTCGGCCAACGCCACGCTCCCAGCCCACAAGCCCAGGCAGCCAGAGCACGCACCACCACACAGCGCCCCGCCGCTCCAGACCCGCAGCCGTCCCGGACGCGGCACCGCTGACCACACCGAGCGGACCGCTGTGCCGCGTCTTCCCTTCCGGAGACATGGGAGGCCGGTTCCTTGCTAGCGTCGGACGGCCGCCAAGGAGGTTCCATGTCATCTTCCGCGCCTGCCGCCGCACAGGCCGACCTGAGAATCGAGCCGGTCGACGCTGTGCTCGACGATGTCGAGCAGTCTCTCCAGACCCGGCTGGACCGGGACACGCTGGTGCGCAAGCGGCGCTCGCTGGGTGCGCGGACGGACCGGGGCACATGGGTGCGCATCGAGCGGCGCCGGATGGAGAAGATCGGAGGCCAGGGCTGGAACGGCACCGAGTGCGCGGCCGTCCTGGAAGGAGTCGCGCAGCCCCGGTGGCACCGGGCGGTGGTGTGGCGCCAGCCGGACGGTGCCGCGATGTGGCGGGCGGACGAGACCGATCTGCTGCCCGGAGCGCCGATCGGCACCAGCGTCCTGGCCACCGATCCCGGACTGCCGGATGCGTGGTGGCAGGCGCTGAACGCCTCACTGGACGTGCTGGCCGCCCACCGCACGAGCCGCGTCGCCACTCCAGACACCGTCACGATCACCCAGGGCGGTGTCACCGAGGCGGTCCGCCGCTTCCTGCCCGATGGCATGGATACGACGGTGAGCCAGTGGCGGCCCGCGCACGCGGACCTGAACTGGGCGAACATGACCGGTCCGGAGATCTGTCTGTTCGACTGGGAGGACTGGGGCATGGCACCCCGAGGGCTGGATGCCGCATCGCTGTGGGGCAACTCCCTGGCCGTCCCGGCCCTGGCCGAACGCGTCCGCCAGGAGCGGCGCCGCGACCTGGAGAGCCGGGACGGCAAGCTGATGACCCTGTTCGTCTGCGCGAAGATCCTGGCCCCGGACGCCCATCCCGAGGACCCCCGCCTGGAGCCGGCACACCGGGCGGCGGCGCGGATCGCGGAGGAACTTCAGACCGGCTGACGGCCCGTCCGCTCGCGGAGAAGCCGCCGGTACGTGCGCAGGCTGCCGACATCCGCCTCGTACCGCAGGGCAGTGACCAGCTCCGCCAGGTGGGACGGGTCGTCCGTGCCGACGGCGACCCTCCCCACCTGCGGCAGCCGGTAGGCGGTGCGGAACGCGGCCTGTACGGCGGAGAGACCGTCGTCAGGGTCTTGGACGAAGACCCGCGGGTCGAAGGTCTTCCACAGCGGGTCTCCGGTCCCGCCTCCGAAAGGGCTCATGCCCCACAGCTGATCGAGGCCGAGGTCCCATCGTGCTGCCAGGGCATCCGATGCGTCCAGGACATCCACCGGAACCAGGAGCCCCGCCCGGATCATGAGCACGTCGGGCCTGGGCATGGTGTCGTCCACGAGACCGGGCAGTGGGCGGGGGTCCCACGAGGAGACGCCCCAGGCCCCGCACAGCCCGTCCGCCGAGGCTTTCTCCAGGGCGGCGCACGCCGTACCCAGCGCTTCCTGACCAGCGGAGGAGCGTTCGGGCAGGGAGCGTTCCGGATTGTGCAGGAACACCAGGTCGGGGACGCGTCCGAGATCACGGTTGGTCTGTTCCACCGCTGCCCGGAGCCTGCCGGGGTCGAGTGAGTGCTCGGCCCCGCCGGCGGCCGGGAAGAACCCGACCTTGGTGGAGACCGTGAAGCGGGGCAGGAGGTCGCCCCCCACCCCCGCCAGGGCGGTGTGGGCCGAGAAGCCGTGGTAGTTGAAGCTGGTGTCGATCGCCTCGACACCGAGTTCCAGCGCGCTGGTGAGGATCAGGCGCTCATGACGAGATCGGTGTAGCCCGAGGACAACTCGGGGGTCAGGCTCGCGCACAGTTCCTCCTCCACCAGGATCTTCGCCAGGGCTCCCACCTCGGCGCCCACGACCTGGGCGGCCTCGTCCAGCTGCACCGGGTGGCCGCTCAGGAGCAGGCGGAGTCCGGGCAGGGCCTTGGAGGCGAAGGTGAGTTTCTTGCCTGCGGCTACCACGGTGACCGTCTCCTGCTCCTCCTGGATCAGCGGCGGGAACTCGCTGATACACACCACGGCCTCAAGCGGCCCGAAGATCTCCAGGAAGGGAACGTGCCGACCGGAGGGAGCCTCGCGCTCGCGGAGCCGGAGGAACTCCACCGGGCCGCGTGCGTCGAGGAGCCGGGAGGCCGCGTCGGTCAGCCGCCGTTCCTGGACCTGCTGCTCCTCCGGGCTGCCCCAGCGGTCGAGGTCGTGGCGGAACACCTCCTCCTGGCGGGACCAGTCGGCGAGCCAGGTCAGCCAGCTCACGGCGGTGCGCTTGGCGAACCCGAAGGTCACGTGGGTGCTGTGGCCGCCGCCCCGGCCCGCCCGGGTGGCGGCGTGCCAGTAGCCGCGGGGGATGTGCATGACGTCGCCGGCCTTCATGGTGCCGGTCCACACGATCTCCTCGCTGGGGGTGTTGTTCCGCTCGGCGTCCCGGAACATGGGCACGGGCCGTGACGTGCCACGCACCTCCCACTGCTTCTCTCCGGCGAGTTGCACGATGAGGACGTCGTGGTCGTCCCAGTGCAGGTCGAAGCCGGAGGCGTCGTTGGTGGTCAGGTACACGTTCGCCTGGACGTGCTCCCGGGACCACCACTGCAGGGCTCGGCACGTTACTTCCATCGTGGGGTCGAAGACGTTCGACTGGTCCAGGACCAGCGTCGCACCCTCGCGCAGCAGGCTGCCCACGCGGCGCATGCCGGCCATCGGTATCGCCTGGCCCCGGGGCGTGACCTGCCGGTCCAGGTACGCGTCGGGGTGCAGCTCCTCGCCGCCCTTGAAGAAGCGGAACTGGGGGTTGGCCAGACTCCGGCGCATGACCATGTCGAGCAGGCGCGCGGGCGTGAGCAGTCGGGTGACGAGCTGGGGATCGCCGATGCTTCCTCGGGCGAAGTCCTTTCCGAGCGGGGCCGGGCCGTCCCACCCCAGTGCCTCTTCGACGGCGCGGACCAGACGGTGCTCCATGGGCTGTTCCCTTCCTTGCGTCAGATGGGAGGTGGAAGGTGGAGGGGCCGCGTGCGCGGCCCCTCCACCGGAGAGCCGGCGGTTACGCCGCGTGGTTCAGGCCGTCGCCACCGGGCCAGGGGCCGTCACCGGAGCTGCCCTGCCCCGGGTCGGAGGCGCTGCTGTCGTGCCGGTCGTGGACGCTCGCGAGGACTTCCACGGCGACCAGAAGACCCTCCTCCACGGAGGGGGTGGTGTCTCCCACTTGGTGCTCCTTCCTCTACCGGTTCTCCCGCCGGGTTCGGCGGGAAGCTGTGGCGTGCGGAGGTGCTGGTGTTGCCGGGGCCGCCCCGTGGCCGTAGGGGAGCCGTCCACGGGGACGGGGTAGGAGGGGGCGGCTCGCCGCCCGGGCGGTGTTCAGCCGCGACGCGGGAAGCCGCCTCGTGCTCGGTGCCTTCCTCCACGCCGCCTGCCGGGCGACTCGGCTCCGGCGGGAGCGCCAGGGTGCGCGGAGCGCGTCGGTGCGTCGTTGAGGAGGACGGCTTGCCAGACCTGCTCCTGCAGCTTCCGAATGCAGGGGCCGCAGGCGTACATCGGTGCCTGGACACCGGCCACGTTCACGGGACCGATCCACAGGACGCGGGTCCACCGCCGGCCGCAGTAGAGCCGGCAGGAGCCGTCGACCCACCGGTTTCCGTCGTCGGTGGCCGCCGGGGCGGGAAGCCCGCCCCGGGCGAAGTCGGGGATGCCCGGTGCCGCCCTGTGTGGCCCGGCCGGTTCCGGAAGCACGGTGCTCCCCCGGGGTCAGGTGCCCTGGGTGGGCACGGGGCGGGACTCGTCCTTCTTGGAGTCGGCGAAGAGGAGGGTGGGCTCGGAGAGGATGTCGCGGCCCGCCTCGCTCTTGTAGATCTCGTCGACGCTGCCGAACCGGGCCTCGGAATAGTCGAGTTCGAGGAGGGCGGCGGCCTGGCGGACCGATGCCTCGTCCGGGCCCTCGATCTCGACGAAGGTGGGGAGATCCGGCCAGGTGTCGAAGTCGAAGACGACCTCGCCCAGGCGCCACTCCTCCCGGTAGTTCTCCTGGTAGCGGACCTCGCGCAGCCCGATACGGCGAAGGATCTCGGCCATCGCGTGCAGGTCGGCCACCTCGGTCTCGACCTCGGTGGTGCCGTCGATGGTGGTGGCGTCGGTGACCTGCTTGAGCGTGAGCGTGGACCGGGTGCCCTCGTTCCGCAGGCGGATCCAGGCGCCGACGTCGAGGGCGTCATTCTCGAAGATCTTGCGGGTGAGGAGGGTGCGCGGGAGCACCTGGACGGCACCGAGCCGGGTCAGCCTGGTCTGCAGGTCGGTGACGTCGACGGCGAGGAACTTCGCTTCGTACTCGTGCTTCATGAGTCCTTCTTCCCGTAACGGTGGGAGGGGCCGGGCGTACGGGCCGCGAGGATCAGACCCATGCGATGGGTGTGGTCCTGGAGCCGGCCGACGTGGGCCCGTTCGGTGAACTCGTTCGTGCGCAGCGTGAGCAGCACGTTCCAGTCGCCGATGAAGTGGCGCCGGAGCCTCTCCGGGGACGTGTAGTGCTCGACCAGATGGTGGCGGTGCTCGACGGGCATCATGAACTCCGCACCGAAGAGGCCGCCCGGACCGACCAGGCGCTGCATGTGGTGGACGAACTCGGCGAGCGGGCGGTGGTGGTTGGCACTGTAATGCCAGGAACAGCTCGTCCAGACCGCGTCGCAGGGCGTGCCCGGCGGTTCGTTCTGGAGGAAGTCGCCCTCGACGACCTGCACGCGGTCGTGGAGCCCTTCAAGTTCGAGCCGGTCGGTCAGGCCCATCGCGTGGGCGTGCTCCTCACCCGGAAGGCGGACCTCGCCGCCGTGCAGGGCCAGCGGGTCGCGTTCGATGGCGATGACGCGGTAACCGGCGGCCGCCAGCGGCAGGACGAACTTGCCGTCGCTCGCGCCGACGACCGCGACGGTGGCGTCAGCGACGGTGTGCTCCTTCAACGCGGCGAGGAACTGGGGGAAGAAGGTGAGGGTGTGCTCCCACAGGCTCTGTGTCCGCACGGTGGTGGGCTCCTTGCGTGTCGATGGTGAGGATCGCCCGGAGGACCTCGTCGGGACCGAGGCCGGTGGTGTCCACGCGGTGCATCGGGAACAGGGCGTAGGCGGCGGTGAGCCGGTCGACGGTGGCCTCGGCGAGAGCGTCCCAGTGGGTCACCGGCTTGTCCCGCCCGGCCAGGCGCCGCCGGCGCTCGTCCTCTCCGCAGACCAGGTGGTAGATGACGGGCTGCGGCAGGTCGGGCGGCAGCGTGATCCCGAGGCGGGCGCCGAAAGCGTGGTGGGTGGCCAGGCAGCGGGCGAAGTAGCTCTCCACGACGACCGGGATGCCGAGGGCGAGATGGCGCCGTATCTCGTCGGCCGCGGTGAACAGCGCGGAGAGGTGGAAGCACATCCGTGCCTCGACGTTCCCCCGCTTGTCCACGTCGCGCCGCAAGCGCTGGTAGGCGGGCGGTACGGTCGGGACCAGCACCGCGCCACGGGCCGCCGCCAGCATCGGCGCGATGGTCGACTTGCCGGTGCCGCGGAGTCCTTCGAGGCTCTCGAACAGCGGGCGGTCAGACACGGCCGTACACCACGTCCGGCACCGCGAGGGCCAGTTCGTCGGTGGCGGTGGGCCGGTGGACGATGCGATTGGCGCGCTTGTCGTACCAGAAGGCGTGCGCGTCCCTGCCGACGGCCTTGCAGGACATGGTGAGCGCACCGCGCGGGTCGGCCTCGATCCGCTCGATCTCGGACGGGCCGCCGACGGGGGCGCAGACCTCCGGGGCGCCGTGCTCGGACAGGTCCTCGTCGACGACCACCTCGATGGCCGGCTGGGCCTCCCGGAGCCGCTCGCGCAGGCGGGCGTACGCGGCGGGGTCGGTGACCAGGAGCTCCGGGTGGGCGGCGGCGTTGCCGACCGGACGCAGACAGTGCAGCTTCAACTGCCGTACCCCGAAGTGTTCCAGGACGCGGGCCAGCGGCAGTACCTCGTCGATATTGCGGGAGGTGACCGTCATGGTCGCGCCCGCGGGGACGCCGAGTTCCCGGGCGAGGTCGAGCGCGTTCAGCGCGCTCTGGTAGCTCCCGGACCTGCGGATGTGGTCGTTGGTCGAGCCGACACCCTCCAACGAGACCCGCAGCAGGTCCAGGTGCGGGGCGATCTCGGCCAGCCGGCGCTCGATCCGGTAGCCGTTGGTGCAGATCTCGACCCGCAGGCCCAGCTCCTGCCGGGCGTGCCGGACCACCTGGGCGAGGTCCTTGTAGACGAACGGCTCGCCGCCGAGGAGGGTGACGGCCTCGGTGCCGTACCGGTTCCGCATGAGCATGAGGAGGTTGGCGGCCTGCTCGGCGGTGAAGGCGTCGGCGTGCTGGAGCCGTGTGCCGTGGAAGCAGTGCAGGCACTCGAAGTTGCAGCGGTACAGCAGCTGCAGGTACAGCATCCGGATCCTGCGGATACCGGTGACTTCCGCGATCACGTGGGCCTCCTCCGGCCAGTCGCCTGGTTGGAGACCCGATGGTGGCGGAGCGTACGGGGACCGCGTCACCGCGTATCCGGACGCTCCGAGGACGTCCCGGGACGTTTTCAGCGCGCCGCGAAGGACTCCAGGATCCTCAGGAGGTCCGCGGTGTCCGACAGGTCGGGCAGTACGGCGGGCGCGCCGGCGGCGGCCAGCTCCTCGGCGCTGTGGATGCCCGAGGCGACCGCGACGATCCCGGAGCCCGTGGTGAGTGCGGACTCCACGTCCCGTGGCGTGTCACCCACCAGCACCACGGGCACGTCGGAACGCACACCGCGAAGAAGGCGGGCGTGCTCCCGGGCGACGGCCACGAGGTCGGGGCGCTGGAGCGCGTCGGCACCGTAGGCTCCGACCGACAGGTCGAGCAGAGGGTCGAGGTCGAAGGCCGACAGCTTCACCCGGGCGTTGGCCGCGATGTTTCCGGTCAGGATCGATGACACCCAACCGTCCTGTACCGAGACGGCCTTGAGCGCGTCCCGTACGCCCGGCAGAGCCGTCCCACGCCTGCGCAGCTCCTCAAGCCGCTCCTGGCCGGCGAGGGCGAGGGCGGCCTCGACGGCGGCCCAGTCCGGCTCGGGCAGACCCTCGCGCAGGAACATCTCCCGCATGATCAGGCGATCCGTGCGGCCCTCGGTCCGTGCCGGTCCGGTCGGCGGACGACCCGCCAGCGCCGAGAACGCGGCCGCGTAGATCTCCTTGCTCACCCCTGCGTTGTCGATGAGCGTGTGGTCGATGTCCCACAGGACGATGAGCTGCATTCCGCCAGGGTAAGCACCCGGGCGCGGCATCTGTCTCACAGGAACGTCCCATAACGTCCTTGCCCGATCGCGCCCGCCTCGGCTTCCATGGACCCTGTGAACGAGCGACTTCACTCCGTACTCGCCCAGCGCGGCGTCCCGCCCGAGTCGCTTGCCGAAGCCTGCGGGGTGGACCCCAAGACCGTCAGCCGCTGGCTGGGCGGGCGCGTACCCCATCCGCGGCACCGCTTCCGTGTCGCGCAGCACCTGCGGGTGGAGGAGACGTTCCTCTGGCCCGCCCCGCAACCCCGGACCGGCCGCCCCGTCGCAGGGTCAGGCGCCGAACTCGTCGGCACCTATGCCAACCGCGCCAGCGTCCCCCGCGAGATGTGGCTCTCACTGCTGCGGGAGGCCCGGAAGGAGATCGGCGTACTCGTCTTCTCCGGCACCTTCTTCGCCCAGTCCAACCCGCACGTCGCCAAGATGCTCGCCGAGCGCGCGGCCGACGGGGTACGGGTCCGCCTGTGCTTCGGCGACCCGGCGGGCCGGGCGGTCGCCGTCCGAGGCCGGGAGGAAGGCATCGGCGACACCCTCGCCGCCAAGATCCGCGCCTCCCTGACCTACTACCGCTCCCTGCTCTCCGAGGAGGGATGCGAGGTGCGGCTGCACGACACCACGCTCTACACGTCGATGTTCCGCTACGACGACAACCTGCTGGTCAACCCGCACATCTGGGGCCAGCCGGCCAGCGCCAACCCCCTGCTCCACCTCCGAAGAGTCGACACCTCCGGGTGGTTCGACAACTACGCTCAGAGCTTCGACGCCGTCTGGGCCGGTGCCCGGCCCTGGACGCCCGACCAGGAGGGGATGGCCGCCCATGGGCAGGACTGAGTACTACCACGACCCCGACGCCCCCAAGGCGAACACCCTCATCCCCGCCAGCAACCTGCTCGTCGTCGACGAGGACGGCGCCATCCTGCTCCAGCGCCGGCGCGACACCGGCCAGTGGGCCCTGCCCGGAGGCGCCCAGGACATCGGGGAGACGGCCGCGCAGTGCGCGGTGCGCGAGTGCCTGGAGGAGACCGGCATCGTCGCCGAGATCACCGGCTTCCTGGGGGTCTACACCAACCCCCACCACATCGTCGCCTACACCGACGGCGAGATCCGCCAGCAGTACGAGACCACCTACATCGGCCGCCCCGTCGGCGGCGAGCCCACGATCAACGACGAGGCCGACGGCGTCCGCTTCGTCTCCCCGGTTGATCTCGACCGGTACGACATCCACCCCAGCATGCGCCGGCAGATCGGCGACTACCTCGCCGGCACCTACCCCCGCCTGGACTGAGCTGCCAGCGCCTCCTCCACCCGCCCCACCGCGGCGAAGATCTCCGGCGCCGCCCGGCGGATGAACCGCCCCACCAGGCTGTCGTCCCCGTAGCGGCCCCGGATCTCGGCCACCCGCTCCTCGGCTGTGGTCCGCTCCCCGTCGGGCGTCGTCGTCATGTCGCAGTAGACCAGCGCGTCCACCAACAACTGGTCCTCCAGCAAAGGGAACTCCGCCTCCAGCACCTCCCGCAGCCCGCGCTCCTCAGCCTCCAGCAGAGCGAACGAGTGGTTCGCCACCAACCGCACCAACCGCTCGTCCGCACCATGCTCATCACGCAGGAACCGGGCCCCGTCCAACGGATGGAACCCCGTCACGGCCAGCCGTGGCGCGTACCCCACGTCGTGCAGCGTGGCGGCGGCGATGAACAGGTCAGCGTCCGTGCGGCTGAGAAGGTGCCTGATCTCGGCCGCACGGACGGTCACCCCTTGCGTGTGCGCCCACCGTCGCGAGAGCACGGGACTGAGTTCAGTCTCCGCCACTCGCGTTGCCCACTCCATCACCAGGCAGTCCATGCAACGCTCTCTGCCCAACAATCGCCGAAGACAATCCCCTGCTGCGAACTCGCTTTGCACTGTCTCACGATTGTCGGCTGCTCGGTAAAACTCGGCTTCCGAGCAGCCGACTCCGAGAGATAAAGGGGGCGACATCCGGGAATGACGACTGGCTCAGCGCCCAGTAGTTAAGGTCGCCCCTTAGCGAAGGTTTCGTGTTCTTACGATCGCCCGATGACGAGGAAATCGTAAACCACGTCAGGATCCAAGGAGCCGTGGGGTGCAACAAGCATCATGGCCTTGCGGCCTGCGAGTTTGGCGTCAATCCGAGACTGGATGGCACTACGTACTGCCGTCAAGATTTCTGTACGGTCGCTTGATTTCCGTGGAATTGGAAGAACCAACTCTCGCCAGCGGTTTCCGAGCGTGTCAATGATGTCCTGGGTGAATCGCTTAGACCAAATCTGCTCCTTCACGATCGGGGCAGATAGCAAGGCCAAGAGGAGTTTGGGATCCATCCGCTCATGGTCGAGCGATTTGAATTTGAGAATATGACTCTGATAGACGATTTTCGCGTCCAATTCAGTCACAATGGCGCAGGTGCCCACCAGGTATGTGCCATCGCGGACCATGAGAATATCGTCGACTTCCACATTCTGGCGCGGAGCTAGGCTGTTATAGATATCCGCGCTGACGCCATGCTTGGGATCCCCCTTAATTTCCCAGTTGGCGATGTCGGAAGTGCGAATAAAGGGGATGGATCCGGTCCCGTACGCGAGCTTGCCCACTTCGTGCCCGGTCGACACCTCAATCACACCATCGTCGGCCAGTTCCCCAAGCGTCACGAGGTGATGGGTTTCCTTGAGCGCGTCTAGGCGTTGCTTCAACTCGGGATTATAGTACTTGGGTAGGTAAATGAGGTCCTGGATTTCGCTTGCCATCACAGTGAAGCCGAGATGGTCGAATTCTAGCGGCTCGTTGTTGTGGAAACGCTCCAAGCGCTTCGTGATCTCAGGAAGATCGTCGTGAGGGATTTCGTGGCCGCGCGAGTCGTGTCCGCACCATTTTGCTAGCCCCATGAAGACTGGGTAGTCCCCCTGAGGGGTGTTCGTGGCCTGGTTCTTTTCGATGAGAACAATTGCAGTCTTGGCGTGAGTGTAAGGCTGAAAGAGTTCTTCCGGCATTGTCACGACAGCGCGGATGCGGGCCCGGGAGAGAATGTAAGAGACGATGAACTTGTGTGAGGGGTTACACAGCATGGACTCGGGAATTACGATCCCCATTCGACCTCCCGGACGCAGGAGGTTCAGGCACTTTTCGATGAAAAGGATCTGGGGTGCCTGCCCATCGCCAACCGCCGAGGAGCGGGAGAAGGAGCCGGTTGACTTGTCACGCGTCCACTTATGCGCCAAGTCATACTGGCGCAGTGTTCCCGAGTCGCTTACCTTCAGCTTCTTTCCGAAGGGAGGGTTGGTCAGGACTGCGTGAAATTGGCCATCTCGGACCTCGTTTGCTGCCGCAGGGCTCCACTCGCTTGTGTTTGCGAGTGAGTTCTCGCAGAAAACACCGCCACGACCATCCCCGAGGACTGCCATATATGCTTTGGCGACTTTAGCAAGGAACGAGTCCTTGTCAACCCCGCGAATGTTTCGGATTGCGACCTGCTGCTTATCTGCGTCGATTTCATTCTGAGGCCATCCCAGCCTCTTTCCATTATTCTCAACCTGGTCCCAAAGTCGGCGTAGGGCCTCGACAAGAAATCCACCAGATCCACAGGCCGGATCAATGACTCGATCATCTTGGGTGGGGCGAACCATTTCAGCAACAAGCTGAACCACGTTCCGCGGAGTAAAGAACTGTCCCTGGGCGCCTTTCAGGGACGGTCCGATGAAAGTTTCGAAGGCGTCCGCAACCGCATCGCGATCAGAGTCCATCAGCGAGTACAGTTGGAGCTCTCCTATGACATAAGCCAGTGAGGCGTCGTCGAGCGAGATCGAGTCGTTCTCGTCGAAAACATCGCTGTATCGCTTCACCACATGCTCGAACAACCCGCGCACTCGCCCAGCGACATCTGCGTCACTCTCGCCCATGCCAGCGCGGAGGCTTACCTTGTCCTTAGGGGCGGTGAACCGCTCGTCATAGATCTTGCAGAAGATTACGTTGATGATCTGCTGGGCGAGTGCTTCATCCCGTGTCATCCCCACCGCGTTTGCTGCGAGGTAGTTACGGATTGCTCGGAACGTGGAGCGCAAGTTATGTGTCGGCTGCAGGGACTCCCTTGTGTAGAGTCCAATGTCATCGACTCGCTCCCCATAGCGAGGAATGTTGGGAATTACTTCGAATGTTACCCTGCCGCCATGCTCCTGCTTGCGCAGGAACAACCGTTCGTCACCATTGAACCACACGCCAAGTTCGGCTCGTGAAAGACGCATGTAGTCTTCCAACTGGCTGCGGCCGTCCCTGCGTTTCTTCTTCTTGCACTCGACGACAATGTATAGAGAATCATCGGAATGGTCATCTGACGAGAAGACCGCGATGTCTACTGGATACTTCTTGGCCTTGTCGGACGGGGAAGCTTTGACGTGCCACTGTGGGCGAGTTCGGATTCGGCTTACGGGGTATCCGTAGTCTTCGATCAACTGGCGCGCGAATGGCTGGACCGCTTCTTTCTCTTCGGGAGTGGCGGGGACCTCTCGCTTGGAAACGATGTCGACAATGCGATCCGTTTCACCCGAGGATTGAGTTGGAAGAACTGCCGCAGGGGCGGGTTCCAGCTGCTCGGTCATGCGTGCGCTCCTCGATGGATGGCGGTCCTATGTGTCGACGGGGACGCGTGTCGTGGTTCGTCAGCATCCGCCCCGACATCATTCCAGACTCGTGGTGAGGTCTCACGGGCTTCACATGACGCCGCCGTAAGGGGGGCCAGAGCTGGCTTGCGGACGAGGGGAAGCCCTGGGCTGTGGCTCAAGGTCGCTGAGGACTTTACTGGCACGCTTGGGCGGGCGTGAGCGGCGCTGTGGGCGAGCCAGGGAGCATCATCCGCGGTACGGTCCGTCGCTGATGCTGTGAGGATGCGCGACAGGGCAAGGTAGAGGAGCGAGCAATGATGGGACAGAGAGAAGGCGTTGCTACGGACTGTCCTGGGACGGGGCAGGAGGGGCACATGGACGAAAGCGTGCCAGGCGATGAGTGGTATGTGGCCTGTCCGGAGTGCGGGATGAAGTGGGCAGGAGGCAGTACCTTCATCGAGCCCCACAAAGACTGGCGGAAGCGTTGAGGGCTCAGGCGGCATGCGTGAGCGATGCGTGAGCGGACGGTGCGGCACAGGCCGTCAGGGGCGCGACCAGGCGTGATGCCGCGTGGCGCTGATCAGGCAGAACAGCACCACGCGGCATGGCCGAGCACTGCCCGGCAGGAGCGCGACCCCACTTGTAAAGCGAAGGTCGTCGGTTCGAACCCGACAGGCGGCTCAGGCCCCGAACAGGGACGAAGCCCCGAGCCAAGATCGGCTCGGGGCTTCTGACATCCACAGGTGCATCGGCGAGAACGGCCGTGTCGTCCACGGTCGAGGGCGGCGCAGGCCATCTCCGCGACGTGCGGAGCGAGCTGTTCCTCTCCTCCTGGCGGTCACGACGCCCGGCTCCGGGACCTCCCACGAGACCGGCGGCGCACGGCACCGGTTTCCCGGCCGACCAGGCGCGGCCCCACCGGCACGGGTACGCGGCACATCTTCGGCGGGCCGACCGATCGCGCCTTCCGGGCCGAGCGGCGCGGCGGGCGGGGCGGCGGCCCCGGGCCGGACCACCCTCCGGGATCGGGCGGCGCGAAACGGGTGAAAAGGGATGTCCGCGGTGATCGGCCGGCCCGCCGGAGAGCGAGCGCCCCGGCGGGCCGCACACGGCCGGAGTCCGGAGCGCCACCATGACCGAACCACCCCCGGAGCAGACCGCGTCCCCGCCGCACAGGTGGCTCTCGCTGATCGGTATCTGCGGCACCGCGGGGATCGTCTGGCTCGCCTTCTCCGACCTGGGGGTGGTGATCCCGGAGATCGCCGACGACTTCGACAGCAACTTCTCGATGCTCCAGTGGGCGAACAACGCCTTCAGTCTCGTCACCGGCGCGCTCGTGATCGCCGCCGGGAAGTTCGGCGACCTCTTCGGTCGCCGGCTGATGCTCCAGACCGGCACCGTGCTGCTGGCCGTGTTCTCCGTGGTCGCCGCGCTCGCGCCGGGCGTCGAGTGGCTGATCCTCGGCCGCGGGCTCATGGGGATCGGCGCCGCGCTGTCCTCCCGGCGTCGCTCGCCCTCATCCCGCCCGAGTTCTCGGGACGGGCGCAGACCGCGGTGATCGGCATCTGGCAGGCGGTGGCCTGGGGAGGGCTGTCCGCCGGGCCCGCGATCAGCGGCTTCGTCACCGACGGACTGGGCTGGCGGTGGCTGTTCTGGCTCAATCTGCCGCTGGCCGCCGTCACTCTCGTCGTCGTACGGCTCACCACCCCGGAGTCGCGTGATCCCGACGCCTCGGGCCACATCGACTGGCCGGGCCTGGCCACCATCGGCCTGGCGGTCCTCGCCCTGCCGTACGCGCTCACCGAGGGGCCGAGCGTTGGCTGGGCGGATCCCCGCATCGTGGCGCTGCTTGCCGCGACCGTCGTGTTCGCCGTCGCGTGGTACCTGATCGAGCGCCGCGTACGTCTGCCGCTGGTGGACCTGCGGCTGTTCGGGATCCGCGCCTGCAACGGGGCGCTGACGGCCAATCTGACGATGAACCTCGCCTACGCCGGCCTCAGCTTCCTGCTGGTGCTGTGGCTGCAGAACGTGCGCGGCTACAGCGCGGTGGAGGCCGGGTCGCTGATGATCCCGGCGACGGCCGGGGTCTTCCTGGGCATCCCGGTCGGGGGCGCCCTCGACACCAGGCGGGGCGGAAGGCCGCCGGTGACGGTCGGCCTGGCGGTGGCGAGCGCCGGTCTGACCGCCCTCGCCTTCCTCGACACCGGCACCCCGGTCGAGGTGATCGCCACCGGGCTCTTCGTCGTCGGGCTCGGACTGGGCCTGGTGAGCACGCCCGTGGCCAACACCGCCGTCGGGGAGGTCCCGGCCGATCTGGCGGGGACGGCCGCCGGCGTGTTCAAGATGTCCAGCATGCTCGGCGGCTCGCTGGGAGTCGCCGTCCTCACCGCGCTGGCCCGGGAGCTCACGGCGCGCGAGGCGTCCGGCGTGCTCGATGACTCGGGGCTGACCGACGCGGAGATCATCCGGGTGCGGCAGACACTGGTGAACTCCGACTCCTGCCAGGAGGCGGTCGACACGCTGCCGCCCGATGTCCGGGGCGAGGTCGTCCGGGTCGCCGAGGAATCCTTCTCGCTCGGTGTCGCGGACGCCATGGGCGTCACGGTGGTCCTCACCCTCCTGGCGACGGTGGTCGTCTTCTTCGTGTGGCCCCGCCGCACCCGCCGCGCCCCGTCCGGGAACGTCCGGGAGGTGTGACGGCCGGGTGCCGTACCGTGCTTCCGGCCGGTAGGTTCGGTGCTTCCGGAGACCGGGAGACACCACGCCGACGGCGGGGAAGGGGCGAGACGATGACACGGGACCAGGAGGAGCGGGACACGGTCACGGTGGAGATCGGGTACGCCGTCGTCTCCGCGGCCCTCCTGGCGGGGGCGGTATGGCTGGTCCTGATGAGCCCGGTCCTGCTGTTCGGTGTGGAGGGCTCCGCCGCGAAGGCCGTCGCGGGCACCGCCACCACCCTGTCCGCGGTCGCTCTGGTGTGGCGGGCGGCCGTCGTTCTGTGGGGTTTCGACCCGCGGCGGCGGACGGGTGGGGCCGGACGGGGGCTCCGCGCAGTACCCGGTAGCCGCGGGCGCCCGGCGCGGAACATGACTTCCGGCCCGCCGAAGGGGCAGACGGACACGGGGAGGTGATGCCGTGTCGTGGAGTCCGTCGAGTCCGTCGAGTCCGCCGGATCCGTCGGAGAATGGCTGGAAGTTCCAGGCCCTCGGCTCCCTGTGCTGGGTCGTGGTGGGTGCGATCAACGTCGCCCTGGCCCTCCGCCCGGGCGGCGGTACGGGCTACTGGGCCATGGCGGCCATCGCCGGCGCCGGGGCGCTGAGCCTGGGAGGCGCGGCCTGGTCGGGGCGGCGGAGAGCCCGCGATCCGGGAGCGGGGGAACGGGAGCGGGAGCTCTGCTGAGACTGCTGCCGGCCGCCGGCCCGCAGCGCACCGGGGGCGGAGGGGAAGGCGGGGGATGCGACGCGTGGTGCGGGGCTTCTGGGGGCCCCGGGAAGAGCCGGTGGAGGTGCTGGCCGGGCGCTGGAGGGCGACCCTGGAGCGGTTCGCCGGGCTTCTTCCGGCGGCCGGCTCCGGGTCCGACGGCGTGTGGGCGTGGCAGCAGGTCCACGCGGCCGGGCGCGCCACCGGGCTGCGGACGGACGAGCGGGCCCTCACCGCGGCCCTGCGCGCGGCGGGAGAGGCCGAGGCGTGGCCGGACCGCACAGGGTGTGCGCTGCGGCTCGTCACCAAGGGCGGGCCGGGCTGGAAGATCGAGGCCGGCGGCCGTACGGGCGGCACTTCGGACTTCCTGCTCCAGGCGATGATGATCGGTGTCGGCTCGCCGGACGGCGCCGTCATCCCGGACACCGGACTCCTCACCGCCCTGGCGGAGTCGTGGGAGCCCGACTTCGGCGGAGTGACCGACGACGATGTGCTCGACGCACTGGAGTACGACGCGGAGTTCGGCCCAGACGAGCCCGCTGTCGGCTGGGTCGGCTACCTCTCGCCGGGACGCGCGGCCCTGCTGCCCGACGGCGTGGACGGTCCGGACGGCCCCGTGGCCGCGTGCGGGGAGGTCCGCGGCGGGGGCGTGATCCTGGAGGTCGCGGCACCCGGAGCGGTCGAGGACGTCGTCCGCGCCAACGTACGGCTGCGGGAAGCCGGAGTGCTCCGGCCGCTGCCCCGCCCGATGGACCGGGCCGTTCTGTGACCGTCCGGGCCGGGGAGCCGTTCGATACCGGACGGGCCGTGTCCGACGCTGAGGACCGGAGGAGTGAACACGGGGCGCGCGGCGGGAGCCTCGCGCCTGTGGATGCACCCCACGCCACCCTGGCGACACCGGTCCGGGACTCCCTGGTGGCGCCCCGTGACGGCCACGGCCGTCACGGGGCGCCGGTGTCCGGCAGGAGGGGCCCCGCCGGGTCGGTCTCGGCCAGACCCACCAGACCGCTGGCGATGTCGCGGAGTTTGGTGTTGGTGCGCTGGGAGATGGTCACCAGGATCTGGAAGGCGTCCTCGGGGCCGCAGCGCCGCTCGGCCTGGACGATGCCGATGGCCTGGTCGATCGTCGCGCGGCTGCGCATGGCCCGCCGCAGCTGGGCCGCCTCGTCCTCCAGTTCGCGGTAGCGCCTGAGGTCGTACGTGGCTTGCGCCAGATGGCGCTCGTAACCGCGCTGGGCGACGGCCGTGTGGTCGCGGGCCGTGGGGGTTTCGGTCTGCCGGTAGACGCGTTCGACGCGGGCCAGCTCCTCGTGGAAGCCGGTGACGTCCTCGACGTGATGCAGAAGCGCCGTCACCTCCCCGCGGGAGTCGAGGACGGGGCTGCTGACCGGGCTCCAGTACTTCTCCCGGAAGCCGGTGGGGCTGCCGGTGAAGGGGACGTCGTACTTCAGGACGGGCAGGGCCTGGGCCGCCCCGGTCGCCAGGACACGCCGGAACAGGGCGTCCAGGTCGCGCATGCCGCCCGCTCCCGGGTCGTCGGGATTGGCGGGGTAGGCGTCGAAGATGTGCCGCCCGACCACCTCCTTCCGCTCGCGGAACGTCGCCTCCTCACAGGCACGGTTGACCTCCAGGATCACCAGATCGGTGCCGAGCACCAGCAGGGGCGAGGTCGTGGCGCGGAATATGGCCTCGAAGTCGGCGGGGGAGGGGGTAGACGGAGCCATATCTCTACTCATGCTCCAAGTCCGGCGTTCAATGCATGCCGCCGCCGCGCGCGGCGCCACCCGCCGCTGCCCCGCCGCCGTCCGTCGGTCCCGGGGCTTCACGGCCGGCCGCCGGGTCGTCCATGGTGTCGGTGCGGGAAGGCCCGAACGGTACGGGCCGGAGGGGAATACGGGGGAAAGACACCTTTGGCTGGATCGTGGGGGTTGGGTGGTTGGCATCCGGCCCACTCGGCAACAGACCAGTATCGAGCGGGCTCCCGGAGCCCGGCAGCCTACGTTCAGGAGCGCGCAGTGACACCTCGTACGACCATGACCGCGATCGCCCTCGCGTCGGCCCTCCTCGTGACGGCCTGCGGTGGGGCGGAAGGGGAGACGGGAGGCGGCGTGAGCACGGCTCCGACGGCCGACCGGTCCGGACAGCCCGAACGGTCCGAGGACTCCGGGCGGAGCACCTCGCCCTCCGCTCCCGCCGGCGCGCCCTCGTCCGCCTCCCCGCCGCCGTCCCGGCCCGGAGGCGAGGAGGAGAACGTGGTCCTGCGCGACACATCACGCAGGACGGGGGCCGCCCGGGACGCGGGTGTGAACGACTTCCCGGAGCTGCGCGGGGTGCGGGTGGGCATCCACGAGACCTACGACCGGGTCGTCTTCGACTTCGACGAGGGCACCCCCCGCTTCGTGGCCGAGTACGTGGACACCCTGCACCAGGACGGCTCCGGCGACGTCATCCCCCTCAAGGGCGACCAGGATCTGAAGATCTCCTTCCTCCGGTCCGTGCCCGCCACCGACTTCGACGACGGCGGCAGGAGCACCCCCGTCATCCGCGAACTGCGGCTGGTGAGCTACTTCGAGGGCGAGACGCTCTTCGGCGTCGGCGTCGATCCTGAGGGTGACGGCCCGGCGGGCTTCCGGGTGACCACGGGAAAGAACAAGATCATCCTCGATGTGGCGCACAGGGCTGCGGGCTGACGGCCCCTGAGGCGGGGGACGGAGAGCATTTCGGCCGGAAACCGCTGTTGCTAGGGTGACGGCCACCCGCTCGGCACCGTTGGTATGAGCGGGCTTGGGGGGCTTTTTGTTCCGGGGGGAACGCGGAGCGCCGCCTTCACGGCGTCGGGGGAACGATTCCGCCGCCGTACGGGGGCGGAACTCCGCCACGGCTGGATGCGCACCGGTACGACCGCACTCGCCCGAGCATCCCGGTGTCTGCGGAAACCAGCCGTCCATGCGCAGGAGTTCACAGTGAAAAGCCGTTCCGCCGCGACCGCGATCGCGCTTGTCTCCGTCCTTGTGGTGTCGGGCTGCGAGGAGGGGGCGCAGGACGACGCGGCCCCGGCGCCGACGGCCGGGGAGTCCCGGCCCGCCGACGCGTCCCCGTCTCCGTCCCCGTCCTCGAGCGGGCCGGGCGAATCCCGGACCCCGGAGCCCGGGGGGTCCGGAGGTCCCGGGGACGGCGGCGGGGCCGTCTCGCCGACCGCCGATGGTGACGGCGGCGGCTCCGTGTCAGTCCCGTCCTGGGGCACCGCCCGCAAGGACGGCGAGGCCGAAGGGGCGGACCCGGCGGCCACCCCGAAGCTGACGGCGGTACGGGTGACCGGCCGTGACGTCTACGACCGGGTCACCTTCGAGTTCGACGGTGGTGTCCCGGCGCACATAGTCGCCTACCTGGAGCCGCTGCACCAGCCCGGGAGCGGCACCCCGGTGCCCGTCGAGGGCGAGCACTCAATCGAGGTCGTCCTGGTCGGGGCCCTGCCGGACGGCGAGTACGGCGGGAAGGAGCAGACCGCCGGCGTCCGCGAGATCACCAAGGTCGGCCTGTTCGAGGGTGAACTACGGGTCGGCATCGGCTTCGACACCGAGGGCGACGGCCGGGCTGGCTTCCGGCTGGTCACGGAGGTGAACCGGCTCCACGTCGACATCACCCACGGGGCGTCCCCGGTGTGATCCCGCGTTCCCGGCCCGCCCCGCCCCGGCGCTCCGCCGGGCCGGGGCGGCCCGGGGGCCGGGGCGGGGCCTGTTCTGCCCGCGCATCTGGCGGACGAGGCGGACGGCCGCTACGTTACCTCCGGTAACAAGCCCCGTCCGTCCGAACCGGGAGCGCGCCATGACGCCCACACCGTCACCCCACAGCCCCTCCCCGCGACACCGCCCCTCCCGCCGAGCCCGCGGGATCGGCGGATGCGCCGCGGCCCTCGTCCTGGCCGCCACGGCCGCCGTACCCGCCTCCGCCGTACCCGCCTCCGCCGTACCCGCCTCCGCGGGCGGCGGCCTGAACGAGGTGCTCTTCGTCGGCAACAACTGGGACGGGACCGCCGACGTCATCGAGTCCACCGGCGACTACGCGAAGGTCGGCCGGATCAACGTCATCCCCGACAGGAAGGAGCGGATGAGGGAGATCCACCTCAATCCGGTCAGGCTCGCCTTCTTCCTCGGCATCCGCCACACCGTCGGCGAGGGCCATGACCAGTACGTCGACGACATGTACTCCACCCCGGACGGCTCGGCCGTCGTCGTCTCCCGCCCCAGCTTCGCCGACGTGGTGTCGATCGACGTGGCCACTGGGAAGCTCAACTGGCGTTTCCCGGTGTCGGGTTTCCGCTCCGACCACATGGCCGTCTCGCCCGACGGCCGCCGCGTGGCGGTGTCGGCCTCCACCTCCAACACCGTCCACGTCCTCGACATCGTCACGGGGAAGGAGGCGGGCTCGTTCGATACCGGCGACAAGCCGCACGAGAACGTCTTCACCGACGGCGGCCGGTACATCTGGAACATGTCCATCGGAGAGGTCAACAACGACCTCGACGCTCCCTGGCTGGACTGGACGAAGGGCGACCGGCGCATCACGGTCGTCGACGCGGACACCTTCGAGCAGGTGAAGGTGATCGACATGCGCGAGCGGCTGGACGCCTTCGGCCGCGAGGACCTCTCCGACTCGGTGCGGCCCGTGGCCTTCACGCCCGACGAGTCCAGGCTCTACTTCCAGGTGTCGTTCTTCAACGGCTTCCTGGAGTACGACGTGGCCGCCGACGAGATCACCCGGATCAAGGAGCTGCCGAAGAACCCGGACACCGACGAGGACCGCGCCACCTGGGTCAACGACTCGCGCCACCACGGCATGTCGATGAACCCCCGGGGCACCAAGCTGTGCGTCGCCGGGACGATGGACGACTACGCCACCGTCGTGGACCGCGGGACACTGGAGGAGGGGCCGCTGGTGGCGGTCTCCAAGCCGTACTGGGCGACGGTGAGCGGCGACGGCAGGCACTGCGTGGTCTCCGAGAGCGGATCCGACCAGGTCACCGCGATCGACTTCGCGACCGGCCGGAAGGTGGCCTCCGTGCCCGTCGGCGACCACCCGCAGCGGGTGCGCGTGGGGCACGTTCCGGCCGGGTGGACCGGCCCCTCCGCCGGCTGACGCGCGCCCGTCTCCCCGCTCCCGGACCGGGGGCGGGAGCGTCGGCGTGGACGGCCCGGCCCGCCCGGGCGCATGATCGGAGCGGACCGCGGCGGTCGGGCCGGGCCCAGGTCCCGCCGGGCAGGGTGGACGTCGGAGGGAGGCCTTGTGATCTCGGCACTCAACCGGCTCGTCGACCTCGTCGAGGAGCACATCGCGGAGCAGGTCGCGGAGCACCTCGCCGAGGACCTCGACGTCCGGGGACTGGCGGGGGAGCTCGGCACGACCGAGTACCACCTGCGCCGGATGTTCTCCTCGCTGGCCGGGATGCCGCTGTCGGAGTACGCGCGCCGGCGCCGCATGACCGTCGCCGCCGCCGACGTGGTCCGCGGCGAGGACGGTCTGCTGGGCATCGCGGTCCGGTACGGATACGGCTCGGCCGAGGCGTTCGGCCGCGCGTTCCGCGCCGTCCACGGCGCGGGCCCCGGTGACGTGCGCCGCGACGGAGGCCCCCTTCGCACACAACCGCGTCTCAGGTTCCACCTGACCGTCGAAGGGAGCACCCCCATGGACACCCGCATCGCCGACCGCCCCGCGTTCCGCCTGGCCGGACACGCGGCCCGGGTTCCGCTCATCCACCAGGGCGTCAACCCGCACATCCGGCGGCACATCGCCGCACTGCCGCAGGAGGAGCATCTGCGGCTGAAGGCCCTCGGCGACACCGAGCCGGGGGGCCTGCTGCAGGTCTGCGACGACCTCGACCCCGACGGCACGGAGGGGAGCGAACTGACCTATCTGCACGGGGTCGCCGTCTCCCGGGACACGCCGGTCCCCGGCGACCTCGACGCCATCGAGGTGCCGGCCGGCGAGTGGGCGGTCTTCCGCACCGCCGGACCGTATCCGCAGACCCTGCAGACGGCCTGGGCCGCGACCGCGACCGAGTGGTTCCCCTCCAACCCGTGGCGGCTGCGGCCGGGGCCCTGGATCGTCGCGGTCCTGGAGCGCGCCGACGACTTCACCACCGCGACCTGTGAGCTGTGGCTGCCCGTCGAACCGGCGTGACCGACCGCGCCGCGGGACCGGCCCGGGGGCCGGGGCGCGCATCAGTGTTCCGGCCCCCGGGCCGGTCCCGCGGCTTCGTCCGTGCACGGCTCTTGCCGTCCCGCGACGGCCGCGCCTCTCGTCGCGGGAGCGCTCCCACACTTTATTCCGCACCGCACCTTCCGTCGGCGCCCCGACGTGCACCTCTCCGTCCGGCGCGTTGATGAATCGATTCACAAAGGCTCTTCCCCCGCCCATGGGTGCGCCACCCCCCGAAAAGGAGCCGCCATGCCTGCCCACAGCACAACCCCGAGACCCCGCTCGGGACCCCGCTCCCGCCTGAGAGGGCTGCACGCAGCAGCGTCCGCCGCGCTGCTGGCCGCCGTCTCGCTCGTCGCCCTGCCCGCGCAGGAGGCCGGTGCCGCCGAGATCGACACCTCCGCCTACTACCAGCTCGTCTCCCGCCACAGCGGCAAGGCGATCGACGTCTTCGAGCGCTCCACCGACAACGGCGCCTCCGTGGTGCAGTGGACGCCTGGGACGGGCACCAACCAGCAGTTCCGCTTCGTCCCCTCCGGCGACGGCTGGTACCGGATCGCCGCCCGCCACAGCGGCAAGGTGCTGGACGTGGAGGCCCGTTCCACCGCCGACGGCGCGAACGTCGTCCAGTGGGAGGACAAGAACGGCTACAACCAGCAGTTCCGCGTCGCCGACTCCGACGGCGGCCACGTCCGGCTGATCAACCGCCACAGCGGCAAGGCCCTGGACGTGTGGGAGTGGTCCACCGCCGACGGCGCGCGGATCTCCCAGTACACCGACACCGGCGGCCACAACCAGCAGTGGCGCCTGGTGGAGGTGGACGGCGACGACGGCGGCGGGAGTGAGCCCCCGCCCGGGGATGCCAAGCAGATGGAGGACGTCGACCGGGGCCTGGTCTCGGTCCGTTCGGGATCGGGCAACCTCGTCTCGTGGCGGCTGCTGGGCACCGAGAGCCGCGACACGGCCTTCAACCTCTACCGGGGCGGGACGAAGGTGAACTCGTCGCCCATCACCGGCTCCACCAACCGCCTGGACGCCGGCGCTCCCGCCGACGTCTCCTACACCGTGCGCGCGGTGGTGAACGGCGCCGAACAGGCCGCCTCCGCCCCCTCGCTGCGCTTCACCGGCGGCAACCACCTCGACGTGCCGCTCTCCCGGCCCGGCTCCACCTACACCCCCGTCGAGGCCTCCCCCGGCGACCTCGACGGTGACGGGCAGTACGAACTGGTCGTCAAGTGGGACCCGGACAACGCCAAGGACAACTCCCAGTCCGGCACCACCGGCAACGTCTACATCGACGCCTACCGCCTGGACGGCCGGCGGCTGTGGCACATCGACCTGGGCCGCAACATCCGCGCCGGTGCGCACTACACCCAGTTCCAGGTCTACGACTACGACGGCGACGGCCGGGCCGAGGTCGCCATGAAGACCGCCGACGCCACCCGCGACGGACGCGGCACCGTCATCGGGAACGCAGGCGCCGACCACCGCAACTCCAGCGGCTACATCCTGTCCGGCCCCGAGTACCTGACGATGTTCGACGGCCTCACCGGCGCCGCGCTGGACACAGTGAACTACGAGCCAGGCCGCGGCAACGTCTCCTCCTGGGGCGACTCCTACGGCAACCGCGTCGACCGCTTCCTGGCAGGCACCGCCTACCTCGACGGCACCCGGCCCTCCCTGATCATGGCCCGCGGCTACTACACCCGCGCCACCATCGCCGCCTGGGACTTCCGGAACGGGCAGCTCACCCGGCGCTGGCTGTTCGACTCGAACAACTCCGGCAACGGCGCGGCCCACGGCCAGGGCAACCACCAGCTGTCCGTCGCCGACGTGGACTCCGACGGCCGCCAGGAGATCGTCTACGGCTCGGCCACCGTCGACGACAACGGCACCCTGATGTACGCCACCGGCTTCGGCCACGGCGACGCCCTGCACGTGGGCGACTTCGTGCCCTCCCGGCCCGGCCTGGAGGTCTTCACCATCCACGAATCCGGCAACCAGCCCGGCTCCGACCTGCACGACGCCCGCACCGGCCAGGTCATCCACCGCACACCCACCAGCGGCAGCGAGGGCCCGGGGCGCGGCGTGGCCGGCGACATACACGCGGGCAGCGCGGGAGCCGAGTTCTGGGGCTCGGGGCCGAACATGGACCGGCTGCGCGACGCCTCCGGCGGCAACGTCGGCCGCAACCCGTCCTCGGCCAACTTCCTCGCCTGGTGGGACGGCGACCCGGTCCGCGAACTCCTTGACGGCACCCGGATCGACAAGTACGGCACCGGCGGCGACACCCGCCTGCTGACCGGTAGCGGCGTGGCCTCCAGCAACGGCACGAAGTCCACGCCCGTCCTCTCCGGCGACCTGTTCGGCGACTGGCGCGAGGAGGTGATCTGGCGGCACGGCGACAACTCGGCGCTGCGCATCTACGCCACCACCGTCCCGACCGACCTGAAGCTGCACACCCTCGTCCACGACGCGCAGTACCGGGTGGCGCTGGCCTGGCAGAACACCGCCTACAACCAGCCGCCGCACCCGGGCTTCTTCCTCGGCCAGGGCATGAGCACCCCGCCCCGGCCCAACGTCTATCTGCGCTGACGAACCCCACAGCCCCCCCACGGGACCAGGGCCCGCCCGCGCCGCACCGAGCGGCCCGGGCGGGCCCCGGGACTTTCCGAGGTCTCCTGCGGCTGGGCGGGGCCGCCGCCTACGCGCTCTCGGCGTGCGGAGTGAGGTCCACGCGCAGGTCCAGCTACAGCGCCTCGGCGAGCCGGGCCGGCACGGGCAGCGTGGGAACCGTGCCCCCCGCCTCTAACCGGGCGACCGCCGACTGCGTCACCCGGGCCCTGCGCCCCACCCCGCCCTGCGACAGCCCGAGCTCCAGACGGCGGCCGCGCGCCGTCCCGCCCGGTTCGAACCTCAGCCGCGCCGCCGCGTACTCCTGCTCGATCCCGGCACTTCTCGAAGGCTCGTCCTGCGAGGTCCGCCGGTGAAGGCGCCGGAACGCAGTCAGGGGAACAGGCATGCCCCCTGCCCCTCGCCGGCATGCCGCGGCGATCCGGTGCGAGGACTTCACCGCTTCCGCGGTCAGGGCCCCGGTCAGCCAGGTGTACACCCCCGGGATTGACCGGAGGGGGCAAAGGAAGCACAGTCACACCCCCGTACCTGGATCCATACACCGAAGGGCTGGCCGAGAATGGCACACGCCGGGGACAACCCCCCTTCCGTGCGCGGCGGGAAGGCCGCTCCTCCCGTTGTGAAGAGGACGTTGACCGCCTTCCTCAAGCCCAGCGGGATGCGTGCGTTCGTTCTCGGAATCTCCCTCGCGGTGGGTGGCCTCGCGGGAGGAGTAAGAACGCTCGCGGAAGACGCGGAGGTCCTCAAGGGGGTCGCCGCCCTGGGGGTCGGGGCCATCGGCACCCTGATAGCGCTGGTCTGTGTGCTGGAGCGTTCCAGGCGATAGCTCCGCCTCCGACCCGGCTCGACCGCCGGGGTCAGGGGACGAGGACGACCTTGCCCAGGGTGGCGCGGGTCTCCAGCGCGCGGTGGGCGCGGGCGGCGTGGGCCAGCGGGAAGTGATGGACGGGCGGGACGAGGACGCCCGCGGCGGCCAGCGCCATGGCCTCCTCCTCCAGCACCCGGATGTTCTCCATCCCGCCGATGCGGTCGAACATCGGTCTGCCCAGCACCGAGCGCGAGGTGACCCCCAGCTCCCGCTGCTCCTCCTCGCTCAGCACGGCCTGCCCCTCGGGTGAGAAACCGGCCGAGGCGTAACCGTAGGAGAGGTGGGAGCCGCCGGGGGCGAGGAGAGTGGTGGCCCTGCGGCCGAGACCGCCGCCGACGCCCTCGAAGAGGTACGTGACGGGCCGGTCCCCGAACTTCCCCCGGATCCGCTCGGCCCAGTCGCCCCGGGTGTAGTCCACGGCCAGGTCCGCGCCCATGCCCTCCACCGCCCGCACCTTCTCCGGCCCGCCCGCCGCGCCGACGACGGTGGCGCCCCTGTGCCGGGCGTACTGGACGACAAGCGAGCCGATGCCCCCGGCCGCGGCCAGGACCAGCACCGTGTCGGCGGGGGAGAGGTCGGCGAAGCGGAGGACGCCCATGGCGGTGCGGCCGGTGCCGACCAGGGCGACGGCGTGGTCCTCGCTCAGGCCGCCGGGCAGCGGGTGCAGCCGCTCGACGCCGGTGACGGCCAGTTCGGCGTACCCGCCGGGCGCCATGCCCAGGTGGGCGGCGACGCGGCGGCCCAGCCACGCCGGGTCGACACCCTCGCCCAGCGCGTCCACGGTGCCGGCGACCTCCCGCCCGGGGATGGTCGGCAGCTCGGCGGGCGTGGGGGTCGGGCCGAGCCGCAGCCCCTCGCGCAGGGCGGTGTCCACCAGGTGCACCCCGGCCGCCGCGACGGCGATCCGCACCTGGCCGGGGCCGGGCTCGGGGTCCGGGACCCGCTCGTAACGGAGGTTCTCGGCGGTGCCGAAGGCGTGCAGACGTACGGCGTGCATGGGCTCTCCCCGTGGCTGGTGGGCGGTCACCGCCGGCCCGGCGGGCGCCGGAGCGGCGGTGACCACTCTCCGGCCTCAAGCGGACTTGAGGTCAAGGCCGCTGGGGCGGGGCAGCTGAGGGGAGCGGCGGATTCACACCCTGGGGAAGCGGGCCTGAAGATCCCAGAGCACGGGGTTGTCGCCCAGCCCCTCGTGGATGTCGGTGAGGTCGGCGATCAGGTCGTGCAGGAAGTCGCGGGCCTCGCGGCGCAGTTCGCCGTGGTTGACGGTCAGCGGCGGCTCGTCGGCGGGCAGCCAGTCGGCGGTGACGTCCACCCAGCCGAAGCGGCGCTCGAAGTGGAGGTTGTCGGCCGACTCCACGAAGTCCAGCTCTGCGTACTGCGGCCTGGCGGCGCGGCTGCCGAGCGGGTCGCGGTCGAGGCGCTCGGCGATGTCGCACAGCGCCCAGGCGAAGTCGAGCACCGGCACGGTGCCGCGCGCGGTGGACAGCTCCCGGTCCGCCTCGGTGTCCGCGAGATAGACGTCGCCGCAGAACAGGTCGTGCCGCAGCGCCCGCACGTCCGCCGAGCGGTAGTCGGTCTGCGGCGGATCGGGGAAGCGGCGGGAGAGGGAGTAGCCGATGTCGAGCACGGAAGCGATGGTGGCACGGCGGGGTGGGCGTGCGCCCACCGGGCGGGACAGGGGCTACTCCCGGCCGTCGCCGGGGCCGGCCTCCCCGGGCTTCTGCTCGACGACGGTGCCCTGCTGCCGCTGCGAACGACGGTTCGCGCCCCTGCCCCTCAGGAGCGAGGAGTACCAGTCGGTGGCGTGCCGCCTGGGGCAGCACCGCGCCTGCCGGGACGGCGAGGTGGCCGAGCCGCCCTGCGAGGGCGTGACCCTGCTGCGCTGCTCCTGCCCCTGTCACGCGCGGGCGCCCTAGCAAGGCGTCAGAGTCGTCAGGCGATACGCACCTGCGTGTCACCGAAGTCGGCGACCAGTTCCAGACGCCCGCCCAGGGCCTCCACGTACGAGCGGAGAGTCGCGATCTCGGTCGCGTCGATCTCACCGTTCTCGATCTGCGACACCCGGGGCTGGCGCACTCCCATCGCGGCCGCCACGTCGGCCTGGCGCAGCGCACGCTCCTTCCGGACCTGGGCGAGGCGATAGGCGCGGGCCTCCGACGCCATGGCCCGGCGCCGTTCGGTGACGCGGGTCTCGTCGGTGACGACCCCGGGTCGGACGTCCTTCCAACTCTTCATGGCATTCCCTTGGGGTGTGGTGTCGCTCCGTACACCGAACGTCAATCGTCGGCTCTTCGGGCGTCGAGCTTCTCCAGATGCCGTGCGTAGCGCTTCTCCGCGACCTTGAGGTTGTCCTTGTACCACTGAGTCCACTGCCCCGACTTGTCGCCCGCGACGAGCAGGACGGCCTGCTGAACCGGGTCGAACACGAACAGGATGCGGTACTCGGCGCCGGCGGAGGTGCGGGGGCGGAGCTCCTTCATGTTGTGATGGGCCGAGCCCTTGATGCGATCGACGAAGGGTCTGCCGAGGGTCGGGCCGTGCTCTTCGAGAAGGTCGATCGCGGCAACCACGTCATCGGCCTCGGCGGGGTTCGTCTCCGCTAACTCCAGGAGCCAAAGCTCCACCTCCTCCACCAGGAGGATTTCCCAGCTCACACCTGGATTATGCCTTCAGGCTTATATTTGGGCAACTCTCCGAGAAAGCACGGAGGGCGCCCGGCGCCGCGATGCGCGGTGCCGGGCGCCCTCGCGAGGCGTCAGGCGATCAGACGTTGACGCCGAAGTCCTTGGCGATACCGACCAGGCCGGAGGCGTAGCCCTGGCCGACCGCGCGGAACTTCCACTCCGCGCCGTGGCGGTAGAGCTCGCCGAAGACCATGGCGGTCTCGGTGGCGGCGTCCTCGCTCAGGTCGTAGCGGGCGATCTCGGTGCCGCCGGCCTGGTTGAGGATGCGGATGTAGGCGTTGCGCACCTGGCCGAAGTTCTGGCTGCGGCTCTCGGCGTCGTAGATGGAGACCGGGAAGACGATCTTGTCGATGTCGGCGGGCAGCGCCGCGAGGTTGACGTTGATCTGCTCGTCGTCACCCTCGCCCTCGCCGGTGCGGTTGTCACCGGTGTGGACGATCGCCTGGTCCGGGGTGGCCTTGTTGTTGAAGAAGACGAAGTGCTGGTCCGAGTAGACCTGGCCGTTCGCGTTGACCGCGATGGCGCTGGCGTCGAGGTCGAAGTCGGTGCCGGTGGTCGTACGGACGTCCCAGCCGAGGCCGACCGTCACGGCGGTCAGGCCGGGGGCCTCCTTGGTGAGCGAGACGTTGCCGCCCTTGGACAGGCTTACAGCCATGGGGATGCCCTTCTGTGGTGTTTCCGTGCTGGCCCTTACTGGTCCATTTCCTACCCTCTCCAACGCCGACGGTGGGGGAGCGGGTTCCAGGTTTCTTTGCTTTCTTTACCTTCCTCGCCCGGGCGGCGGCGGGGAGGGGAGCAGGAGGGCGGGGAAAACGCCGTGACGGCGGGCCCGGAGGGCGGGATCATGGGAGTCATGTCCGGGCCCTACCTCATCCGTGGCTCGGTCTCCCTGCCGGAGGCCGAGCTGAACTGGCGTTTCTCGCGCTCGTCCGGGCCAGGCGGCCAGCACGTCAACACCAGCGACAGCCGGGTCGAGCTCCGCTTCGACCTCGCGCGCACCGAGGCGCTGCCCGAGGTGTGGAAGGAGCGGGCCCTGGAGCGGTTGGCCGGCCGGCTGGTGGACGGAGTCCTGGTCGTACGGGCCGCCGAACACCGCTCCCAGTGGCGCAACCGCGAGACCGCGGCCGTACGCATGGCCGCGGTGCTGGCGGAGGCGACCGCGCCGCCGCCTCGCCCGCGCAGGAAGGGCAAGGTCCCGCGAGGGATCAACGAGCGGCGGCTGCGTAACAAGAAGCACCGCTCCGACGTCAAGCGCGGCCGCTCCGGCCGCGACTGGGGGTAGGCCGGCCGGGCCGGCCCACCCCCTCGCTCCTCAGTACCGGGGCTGCGCCGGTGTCCGTCGCCGGAAGGCTATGGCGGTGACGACCGCGGCGACGGCGACGAGCACCGCGGCCCCGATGCCGATGGCCGCCCAGGGCGGCCCGCTGTCGCCGCTCTCCTTCTGCGCGGCGACCTGCTCGTCGTCCTGTTCCCGCTCTTCGCCGGGCTCGGCTGTGGGCGGTCCCTCGTTCTTGCCGTCGGCCTCGCCGTCCTCGGGTGAGGGGGACTTGGAGGCTTCGAGGGAGGCGTAGTACTTGGAGAAGATCGGGCTCACATCCGCCGGCCCGGGGTCGCCGTCACCGTCGACCAGGACCTGCGCGGGTCTGACGATGCCGTGTCCGAGGTACATGCTGGGCTCCTCGCCCCGCTGCGACCGTCCTGTGGTCTCGACCATCACGCGAAGGACCTGGTGGTTGGTCCAGTCGGGGTGCTCGGCCCAGATGAGCGCAGCCGACGCGGACGCGATGGCGGACGCCTGGCTCGTGCCGCCGGGCACGCCAGGGGCGGAGAGAGTCAGGTAGGGGCCGTGGTTGGAGAAGTCGGCCACTGTGCCGGTCTCATCTACTGCGCCTACGGCGACGACACCCGGCAACGATGCGGGATAGTGCGTCTTGGTCTTGAGCCCCTGGTTTCCGGCGGAAGCGAAGACCAACTTGCCGCGCTTGTTGGCCTCATCGATTGCCCCCTGCAGGGCGGTGTAAGTCTCGTCATCCACTCCGGAGACACCCTGTGAGATGTTGATGATCTTGGCTTCACTCCGGGCCGCATATCGGATTGCTTCGATGATCGGCTCGTGCGAGCTGAAGAAGCCCTCTTCGACATGCGTTCGCAAGGGGAGGATTTTTGCTTCGGGAGCCAGCCCCCGAAGGGTGTTCCCTACCCCGGAGCCGGCGATCAGTGCGGCCATCTCCGTTCCGTGGCCATCCACGTCCTCATGGGCGTCAGGGTCCTCGGAGGTGAAGCTCTCTCCGGGCAGCAGCCTGCCGGTCAACCCTGGAGTCGGCTTCACGCCGGAATCGATGACAGCGACAGTTACGCCTTTGCCCTTACTGACTTTCCACAACCCTGAGGAGTTCATGGCGTCCAGGTACCACTGCTGGTACGGCCTGACCTCGGCTAGGGCAGGGGGTGCGAGCAGTCCCATGGACATGAGCGTGGCTGTGAGCAGACCGACCAAAGTCAGTGCTCGCCTCTGTGGGGGGAGAGCATGGGATTGCATGCGACAGGACACTTCCTCGGAATCAATCGATGACCGGCGGCACAACGTCCCGTTGCCCCGTCCAGGTCTCCTCGTCTTCGGTGAGGTAGTCGGGGCGGTTCTGGCTCTCTCTCCGGTCCCTCGACGGGGAATTCGCGTTGGTCGGCCGCCCAGTTCCTGCCACACCCGATGCTGTGCTGCCCCGGACGAGCCCGGTGCCGCCGGGAGTGAACTCGGTACGGCCGCGACCGCTGCCTATGCGCGAGCCTCCCGTGGCGCCACCCTGCTGCGGCGCCATAGGTCGTCCTGGATACACGCCTCTGCCTGCCGGAGACCCGCCGCTTGCGGTCCCCGGAAAACCGCCCACAGGCCGTCCCAGCGGAGCGCGGTCCCCGCCAACGGCTCCGCGTGGATTTCCCGCTCCCACAGCTTGGTTGCCCGCCTGGCGGGGGGTACCGCCCATGATGCCGTCTCTGGCAGAACTTCGCGGTGGTACACCACTCCCTCCACCGCTGCCCGGTGGCTGCCCGGTTGCGGTGATGTGGGGCAGCGGCCGGCCGGTGCGGTGGATCGGTCCACCGGGCGCCACTGGAGGCGTGGCTGGAGATGAAGGGCCTGTGGAGGGCTGGGAGGGGTTCGGGCCTGTTTGCGACCGCGACTCAGAGGCAGGGGGTGAGGCGACGGAGTCGATCGTCATGCTCGTGGGCTGCTCGGCCACTGGGTTGGGGCGGTCAGCTGTAGAAACGGGCCGGTCGGCCGTGAGAGCGGAGTGGAAACCCTCACTGCTTTTAGCACTAGCCATGCCTCCCGAAGCGGCACCCGGTCCCCGGTGGGCTGAGCCCTCCTGCGAGCCGGAACCCGGAACCGAACCTGGCGCGTACGTACCTGGATCTTCCCCGTACCGGTTCGGCAGCGGCTTGAAGTCCGGTTCCTCCGCGGCGCGGAGACTCTGCCCGGTCGTCCTGTAGTACGACGACAGCCGGTTGAGCTGGTTGATCGCCTCCTGGCGCTTGCTCTCCTCGCTCTCCAGGCGGGCCTTTTCCTTCTCCGGGTCGGCGTAGCACATCAACTCGGGCTCGGGGATGGCTGCCTTGGCCTCGGTCAGGGCCTGGCCCGCGTTGACCATGTGATGCCCGAGCGTGCGGACGTACGCGGCGAACCGCATGGATTCCAGGGCGAACTGACGACCCCACTCGCGGAAGGCGTCGCCGCCCTCGCCGTCCCACTCCACGCGGTCGATGTAGGTGCGCAGCTCGCTGCCGATGCCGTCCATGTCGGAGCCGGCCTTGCCGAGGTCCTGGCCGCGCGAGGTGAGCAGGCCGGGGTCGGCCTTCGCGACCATCGCGTTGAGCGCGGCGAGGGACTTGCTCTCGAACTCTCCCGTAGCCATTCCTGCCCTCGCCCTCAGCTGAAGTCCTTGCCGTCGGACTCGTCGGAGTCCTTGGCACGGACGTCCTGGCTCTCTTGCCCCTGCCGACTTGCCGACCGGTGCTCGTCCACCTGTGTCTGGATGGCCTGGAAGCGCTGTCGCCGTTCCGCCTCGACGTTGCCGTAGCCCTTGTCCACGATCTCGGTGGCGATCCCCAGCGCCTCCAACTGCTCGCCGAACAGCCGGGAGAGGTCTTCCAGACGCGTGTGCACCTTCTCATAGAGGGCTGACAGATCCTCCGCCGCGCTGAAGCCCGTGCCGTAAGCGTCCGGGGTGACGGTCTGTTCGCCGATCTGTTTGTGGGAGGCGGGGGACTTCCCCAGCTCGCCCAGGAGTTCGTCGATGCGGCCCTTGAAGGCGGTGAGTGTCTCGGCCTGGTAGTTCAGGCTCTTGCCACCGCCGAAGTCACGCTCGCCCGTCACGCCGTGCCCCCGTCCCCCGATTAGTCGCCACGCTGTGCCAAGGTCGTGTCACGTCAGTGTAGTCAGCAGGCGATCCGGCCCGTCGGGGGCTGTGGACGACGGGCGCGTTTTCCGGCCGGGGCAGCCGCTATGACAGGTGGCGGTAGCGCCCGCGGAAGTACGTCAGTGGCCTGCCCTCCGAGGACGGCAGCGAGGTGGCCAGCACCCGGCCGATCACGAGTGTGTGGTCGCCCGCGCCCACCCGCTGTTCGGTGTGGCACTCCACCGTCGCCAGCGCGCCGTCGACCAGGGGGGAGCCGGAGGCCTCGCCGCGGGTGCGGGGCATGTCCTGGAAGAGCAGACGGTCGCTGACCCGGCCGCGCATGGAGAAGCGGCCCGCGATGTGGCGCTGGCCCTCCGCGAGCAGGGAGGCGGCCCACAGCGGCTGCCGTTCCAGCAGTTCGTCCATCCGGGAGCCCTCGCGCACGCTGACCAGTACCAGCGGCGGGTCCAGGGAGACGGAGAGGAAGGAGGTCGCGGTCATGCCCACGTCCTCGCCGCGCGGCCCGTCCTCCGGGTCGTGCGCCGTCACCAGTACCACGCCCGCGGCCAGCCGTGCCAGGGCCGCGCGGAACTCCTCCTCGCCCACCCCCTCAGGATGCGGGAGGCCCAAGGTGTGGCGCGAGGGCGAAGTAGGGGCGTTCCGGGACATCTGATGTCGTGGTGTCGGGTGCACACCCCGCACGCTAGACGCCGCTCCTGGGGGCCGCATCGGCCCCCGGGACCAGACCGGACCTAGGTACATCGGCTGAATGATCCGCAGGTCAGGGCCGGAATTTGCGTTCGGCACGGGTGTGGTGCGGGTCGGGGCGCTCCCGCTGGGCGCAGCCGAGCGCCCATGCTGCGTTGTGACATGAGTCACACAGGGGGTCAATTGTTGACCCTGTGTACCGGTTGGGCAGCTCGCTGTGATTCAGTGGCCTGAAGACAGGGGAAAGTCCAAAACCGGATCGTCTGGAGTCACCCACTCGAGTCTCAGGGGGAGGGCGGATGGAAGCCGAGTCGGAGCCGTACGTGTGCCTCGCCACCCTGCGCAGGCTCCACCAGTCCATGGCGGACCTCAACGCCGCCCGCAGCCTGGCGGACACCCTCCAGACCGTCGCCGACGGCATCGTGAAGGGCCTCGACTTCGAGCTGGCCGCGGTCAACCTCGTCAAGCCCGACGGGGACCTCGTGGTGGCGGCCGTCGCGGGCAGCGAGGGCGCGGAGGCGATGATGGCGGGCCGTACGGGTTCGCGGGCGGCCTGGGAGCGGCGGCTGGCGCTGGGCGAGCGCTGGGGCGAGCTGCGCTTCGTCCCGTACACCGAGGCGTGGGTCCTGATGGACGACGACGTGCCGCAGTGGCACACCGCCGGGCCGGCCCCGCGGTACGCCGACGAGTGGCATCCGATGGACCTCCTCATGGCGCCGATGCACTCGTCCGACGGGGAGCTCCTCGGCGTCATATCCGTCGACAAGCCGCGCAACGGGCGGCGCCCGGGCGCGTGGGGGCGCGAAGCGCTGCAGATGTACGCCTTCCAGGCGGGGATTGCGATCAGCAACGCCCGGCTGCGCGCAAACATGCAGCGCGCGCTGGTCCGCCTGGAGCGCGAGCAGCAGGCGCTGAGGTCGAGCGAGGAGAGCTTCCGGCAGGCGTTCGAGTACGCGCCCAGCGGTATGGCGGTCACCGAGCTGGGAGGTGACCAGCACGGGCGGCTGGTGCGTACCAACGACGCGTTGTGCCGGCTGCTGGGCCGCCCGGCCGCGGCGCTGCGGCGCTGCAGCTTCTCCGACCTCGTCCACCCCGAGGACCTGGCGACCCTGCTGCGCACCTCCGCGGAGGGCGGCCGGGCCGAGCTGCGGCTGGCACGGCGTGACGGCTCCTTCCTCTGGGTCTCCCTGCGCAACTCGGTAGTGGCCGACGCCACCGACGGCCCGCGCTTCCTGCTCACCCACGTCGAGGACATCGAGGAGCGCAAGCGCCACGAGCTCCAGCTCGCCCACCGCGCCAGCCACGACTCGCTCACCGGCCTGCCCAACAGCGCCGAGCTGCGGGCCCGGCTCAGCGCGCGGCTGTGCGACAAGCCCGCGCCGGTGCCCGACGCCGCGCAGATGGGCCCCGGGGGAATCGGCGGCGCCCTCGACGGCGGGTTCGGGCCCGACGGCTTCGACGTCTGCGCTCCCGGTCTCGACGGGTTCGGCCTCGACGGCTTCGGGGGAGTCCTCCCGGAACCGGTCGGCGGCTACGAGCACCACGTCCACACCGTTCCGCCCGCGAGCGACGCCCCCTCGGAGAAGGGCCTGGCCGTTCTCTTCTGCGACCTCGACGGCTTCAAGTCGATCAACGACCGCTTCGGTCACCACTGCGGCGACGCCGTGCTGATCGAGGTGGCCAGACGCCTTTCGAGTGGTGTTCGCGACAATGACACCGTCGCCCGGCTGGGTGGTGACGAATTCGTCGTCCTGGCGGACGGACTGTGCCGCGGCGACGCCGCTGACCTGGCCGTACGGCTGCGCAACGCGATCATTCCGCCCATCCGCGTGGAGGGGCGCGCGGTGCGGGTGGGGGCGAGCTTCGGCATCAGCTGGGCGGGGTGCGGGATGTCCGCCGAGGAGGTCCTGCACTCCGCCGACCAGCGGATGTACGTCGAGAAGCGGTCGCGCTCCAAGGCCCACCGCCGGGTCGGATGAGGCCCGGGCGGACCCCGGCGCCGGGTGCGTCGCGGGGCGCGGTGCGAGGGGTCACGGACGCCGCGTTCTTTAACCCGAAAGAGGTAGGCTGCGCCGGGCAGGCACCCGTCATGGAGGAGCGCACGGAATGACCGCCGGTAACAACGGCTCGGGCACGCCGGAGAACGACGACCCGTTCGCCTACCTCTACCGTTCCGAGGGCGGTACGGGCGGTGACACAGGCGCCGCGGCGTCGCAGCCGGGAGTGCCTCGCACCTCGTACAACCACGTCCGTGCCGTGGGCGAGCGCCGCTACGGCGGACAGCAGGGCCCGCAGCAGCACCAGCAGCCGCCGCCGCACCAGCCCAGCGCGCACTACGCGGCCCCCGAGACCGTGCCCGGCGGCCGTGCCGCCGCGCGGCGCGAGGCCGCCGCGGCAGGTCCGGCCGGCCGGGGGCGGGGCCGCAACCACAACGGTCTGCTGGTGGGCGCGCTGGCGGTCGTCGCCGCCGTGGTCCTCGGCGTGGGCGCCGCGGTCTTCTTCAGCGGCGACGACGACGCGAACGCCAACCAGACCGGCGGCACCCAGGCCGCCACCTCCGGGGCCGGCGAGGGCGACGGCGGCGCGGGCGATGGGGACGAGCAGGACAAGGACGCCGACAAGAACAAGGAGAAGAAGCCGGGCCGCCTCCCCTCCGAGGACGCGGCCAGCCTCCAGCTCGGCGGCGGCGCCACCACGGACAAGACCGTCCAGGGCGCCGAGTCCAGGAGCGGCGCGTACGTCACCGGTCTCGACAAGCCCGGCGCCTCGGCCACCTGGACCTTCGAGGTCCCCGATGACGGCGAGTACACGCTGTTCGTCGGCTACGGGGTGCCGGGCAAGGACGCGAACTCCGCGCTCGCCGTCAACGGCAAGCCCCACAAGGGCGGGCTGAACATGAAGAACTTCGCCAAGGCGGGCGAGGGTGAGTGGGAGAAGGGCTGGACGCGCACCTTCGCCTGGGTCAACCTGAACGAGGGCACCAACACCGTCAGGATCTCCTGCGAGGAGGGCAACCAGTGCGGGTTCGCCCTCGACCGGGTCTGGCTCAAGGAAGGCCACGTCCGCGGCTGACGCCGCCGTGGCAGGCCTCGTGACAGGGGCCGGCGGCGCGGCGCGGGCGCTTCAGCCGCCGACCGCCTTCAGGAAGGCCGCGACCGTCCGCGCCATCGCCTCCCGTGCCGGCAGCAGGTACCGGCGGGGATCGACGGCCCGCGCGTCCTGGGCGAGGAAGGCGCGGACGGCTCCGGTGAAGGCGGTGTTCAGCGCCGTGCCGATGTTGATCTTCGTCATGCCGGCCGCCACCGCCCGCCGCAGCTCCTCGTCCGGTACCCCTGAGGAGCCGTGCAGCACCAGCGGCACGGGGACGGCCTCGCGCAGCTCGCCGATGAGGGCGTGGTCGAGGACGGCGGTGCGCTCGGTCATCGCATGGGAGCTGCCGACCGCGACGGCCAGGGCGTCCACCCCGGTGGCCGCCGTGTACGCCGTGGCCTCGGCGGGATCGGTCCGTACGCCGGGGGCGTGCGCGTCGAGCGTCCCGCGCCCCTCCTCCGGCTCCCGGTCGCCGGGCTTGCCGCCGATCCGGCCCAGCTCGGCCTCCACCCACATCCCGTGCGCGTGGCCGAAGCGCACGGCCTTCGCCGTGGCCGCCACATTGCCGGCGTAGGGCAGCTTCGAGGCGTCGAACATCACCGAGCCGAACCCGGCCTCCGGCGCGGCGCGCAGCAGTTCGAAGCTCTCCACATGGTCCAGGTGCAGCGCCAGCGGAGCACTGGACGCCCGGGCCACGGCCGCCGCCGCGGCGGCGACGGGGGCGAGCCGGCCGCCGTGGAAGCGCACGGCGTTCTCGGAGATCTGGAGGACGGCGGGCATGCCGGCGGTCTCCGCGCCGGCGGCGATCGCCTCGGCGTGCTCCAGGGTGATGACGTTGAACGCGGCGACGCCGCGGCCGGACGCGCGCGCGTCCGCCACGAGCTCTCCGCTGCCGACCAGTGGCATGCCGCCCCTCCTCCGTGCCCGCCTTCTTCGCCGGCCGCCGGCCGCCGCCGTCCCGCAGCCACCTCACCGCCGTCCGGCCGGGGTGCCGGACGGCCCGTCAGACACCCGCCATCTGCCGGTCGATCCGCACCCCGGGCAGCAACTCCTCGTACAGCCCCCGGTCGAACTCACCCGCCGCCTCGGCCCGTACGGTCGCCGCCGACAGGGCGGCGGCGCGGGCCAGCCGGTCCGGCCAGGGCAGGCCCTCCACCAGTCCGGACAGCAGGGCGGCCACCACCGAGTCCCCCGCCCCCGTCGGGTTGCCCGCCAGCCGCCGGGGCGGCTCGACACGCCAGACGCCCTCCGGGGTGAGCCCGAGCAGCCCGTCCTCGCCCAGTGAGGCGACCACCGCGTGCGCCCCGCGCCGCTGTGCCAGCCGCGCGGCCCGCAGCGGTTCGGTAGTGCCCGTTATCCCTGCCAGCTCATGGGAGTTGGGCTTGACGACGTCCGGCCGGGCGGCCAGCCCGCGCAGCAGCGGCTCCCCGCTGGTGTCCAGCAGCACGGGCACGCCCGCGGTGCGCGCGGCGCGCACCAGCGTCCCGTACGCCCCCACGGGCACCCCGGGCGGCAGACTGCCGCACAGGGCGACGGCGGTGGCGTCGTGCAGCAGACCGCCGTAGACGTCCAGGAAACGCTCCCATTCGGCGGGGGCTATCTGCGGGCCGGGCTCGTTGAGCACGGTGGCGTCGCCCGATGCCTCGTCCACGACCGTGACGGTGCGGCGGGTGTCCCCGCCGACGGCGACGAACGCGTCCCCGACCGGGCCCTCCTCCGTCACCTCCGACAGCAGCGCCCGCAGCCGCTCGCCGTTGGGGCCGCCGGTGAAGCCGGTCACCAGCGTCTCGTGGCCCAGCGCGCCCAGGACCCGTGCCACGTTCAGGCCCTTGCCGCCCGGACGCTCGGCGACCTCCCGGACCCGGTGGGAGGCGCGAGGCTCCAGACGGGGGACGCGGTAGGTGATGTCCAAGGCCGCGTTGAGCGTGACGGTCAGGATCATCCGGTACTCCGCCTCCCACCGGCGAGTGTGAACGTTCGGCATACGCACGGTGGCCCGGGGCCGCCGACCGTGCGAGTGATCATGCCAAAGCCGGGGCGGTCGGCCCAGAGGGCGGAGGCACCCGCTCGCGCTCGATGTGGGAACGAGACCGTAACGCAATCAGCCCGTCGCGCCACCGCGTACAACCCCGGCGGGCTCCGGGCTGTCCGGAAGGCGCGGGGGCACCACCCACTCGCCCCGGCGCATGACGCCGGCCACCCGGTAGCCGCCGTCCAGCACCACCAGATCGGCGTACTTGCCGGGCTCGATCGACCCCACCCGACCGGCGACCCCCAGCAGCCGCGCCGGATTGAGCGCCAGTGCCCGTACCGCGTCCTCGATCCGCAGGCCGTCCACCGTCACCGCGCGCCGCAGCGCCTCGTCCAGGGTGAGCGTGGAGCCCGCGATCGAGCCGCCCTCCACCAGCCGGGCGACGCCGTCGGTGACGCGCACCTGAAGCGGGCCGAGCGGGTAGAGGCCGTCGCCCATGCCGGCCGCACCCATGGCGTCGGTGACGAAGGCGACCCGGCCGGCCCCGGCGCGGGCGAAGGCCAGCTCCAGGACGGCGGGGTGCAGATGGACGCCGTCGTTGATCAGCTCGACGGTGACCCGCTCGTCCTCCAGCAGCGCCGCCACCGGACCGGGGGCGCGGTGCAGCAGCGGGGGCATCGCGTTGAACAGGTGCGTGGCGACCGTCGCGCCCGCCCCGACGGCCTCCAGCACGGCCTCGTAGGAGGCGTCGGTGTGGCCGACCGCCGCGATCACCCCGCTGTCGGCCAGCAGCCGCACCGACTCCAGGCCGCCGGGCAGCTCCGGCGCGAGCGTGACCATCCGCGCCGCGCCGCGCGCCGCCCCCACCAGCGCGCGCACGTCGGCCGGGTCGGGGTCGCGCAGCAGGGCGGGGTCGTGGGCGCCGCAGCGGCCGCGGGCGATGAAGGGGCCCTCGAAGTGGATGCCCGCCAGGTCGCCCTGCTCCACCAGCTCCGACAGCACGGCGGCCTGCCGGGCGAGTTCGTCCGGAGCGCCGGTGACGGTGGAGGCGACCATCGTCGTGGTGCCGTGCGCCCGGTGGGTGGCGATCGCCCGCAGCGCCTCCTCGGCCGAGCCCGCGGAGAAGGACGCCCCGCCACCGCCGTGGACGTGCATGTCGACGAAACCGGGCACGAGCCAGTGGCCGGCCAGGTCGAGTGTGCCCGCCTCTCCGGGGGCGTCGGCGGCGATGCGCGAGCCCTCCACCGTCACCCTGCCGCCCTCGGCCACGCCGTCCGGCAGCACCACCCGGGCGCCCGTCAGCACGGTGCGCCGGGGCCCGGTCGGCCGCGCTCCGGCCGTCCGGGCGCCCGCCGCCGGTGCTTTCGCCGCCGGTGCTTTCGCCGTCCGCGGCCCCGTCGTCTGCGCCGTCTTCGGACCGGTCATCGGCTCGCAACCTCCGCGGAGAGTAGGTCCCGGGCGAGGAGTCCCGCGCCCAGGCACCCGGCGGCGTCCCCGAGGGCCGCCGGAACGATCGTGGGGACGTGCTGGAAGGTGACCTTGGCGCGTACGGCCTCGCGCAGCGGCGCCAGAAGCGTCTCGCCCGCCTCCGCCAGCCCGCCGCCGACGATCAGCACCCGCGGGTCCAGCAGGGTGATCGCGGTGACCAGGCCCTCGGCGAGGGCGTCGACCGCGTCGTGCCAGACGGCGGCGGCCCGCGGGTCGCCCGCCTCCACGGCCCGGGCGGCGTCGGCCGCCGTAGCCTCCGGATCGCCGCACGCCCCGGCCCAGGCCCGGCCCACGGCGGCGGCGGAGGCGAACAGCTCCAGGCAGCCGCGCCGCCCGCAGCCGCACTCGGGCCCGCCGGGCCGTACGGTGATGTGGCCGATCTCGCCCGCGCCGCCGTGCGCGCCCGGCTCCACCCGGCCGTCGATCCCGACGGCCCCGGCGATGCCGGTGCCCAGCGCCGTGAACAGGAAGCGGTCCACGCCCGCCCCCGCCCCGATCCGGCCCTCGGCGAGCCCGCCGGCGCGCACGTCGTGCCCGAGGGCGACGGGCACCCCGCCCAGCCGGGCGGCCAGCAGGTCGCGCAGTGGCACGTCCCGCCAGCCGAGATTGGTGGAGTAGACGGCCGTACCCGCCGCGTCGTCGACGATCCCCGGCACCGCGACCCCCGCGGCCACCGGCTCGGCGCCGTACCGCGCGACCCCGGCCTTCCGCAGCCCTTCGGCGAACGCGAGCACGTGCCCCACCACGGCGTCCGGCCCGTCCTCCCGCCCGGTGGGCCGCCGAGCCTGGTGCAGCAGTGTGTGGCCGGGCCCGACGAGGGCGCCCTTCAGCCCGGTGCCGCCCACGTCGAGGGCGACGACATACGCGGTTTCGTCATGCCGAGGATTCACGGGGACAGTCTCACCTGTCACCCGCGAAAGGTCTAGTCCACTCTGCCTCCGGTCGGGGCCGCGCCCCGGGGTCCGGACGTCACGAGCGGGCCGGCCGGGCCGAGCACTGTTCGGCGAGCTGTGGAAAACCCGGCCTCCTCCATCCCCTCTGTTAGCGTCGGGCGAGAACCGGCAGGGGGATCATGGGGAGTCTGTGGAAACGCGCTCGGCTGCGTACCACTGTTCTGGGGGTGGCGGCCCTCGCCGTCGTGACGGCGGTGATCGCCTACTCAATGCGGGACGACGAACACCTGAAGGCCAACCGCGCGCAGGTACGGAAGGCGTGCGCCGGCCTGCTGCCCGCCGCCCACCTCGACCCGTTCCTGCCCCGCGACTCGGCCGTGACGCACGGGCAGTACGGCACGCTCCTCGAACCCGGCCACGAGAGCCGCGCGTTCATCGACTGCCGACTCGACTGGGCCGGTGACGGCGGCGTCCACATGCGGGCGGAACCGTGGGGGCCCGGCGACGTACTGCCCCCCGCCGAAGACGGCGACGTGCTCCCTCTCCCCTACCGGCTGCCGGACGGTTCCCGGGGTGCCGTCACGGCCCATGACATGTACGGCGACACGACACAGGTGGGAGTCGTCCTGCGAGTCGCCTGTCCCAAAGGAGACTTCGAACGCTTTCGGCTGGGCACGGACGTGAAGGTCTCCGTCGAACTGCCCGTGCGCGTCCGCGACGAGGACGACGACGGATACACGGACGGCCCCGTCGAGGAGGAGTTGCGCCTGGTCGTCCGGTCGGCCGTACACGCCGCCGACCGGGTGCGCGAGCACCAGGCATGCGGCACCACCCCGTTCGGCAAGCTGAGCCCGGCGCCGGCCTCCGAACGCGATGGCGGCGACGGTGGTGGCGGCGACGGCGACGAGGAGACCGGGACGGAGGACGAGCGGGGAGACGTCCCTCGGGGCAAGGGCACCTGCGCCTGGCTGAACCCCGCCGCCATGGGTTACCCGAAGGGGAAGTGGAGGGTGTCGGGCGGTTCCTCCTTCGACCCTGCCCGGGGGAAGTGCCGTGCCGCTTTCGACGGTCATCCGGAAGAGAACGAGATCAAGGGCGTGGACGCGATCAGCGTCTCCGGGGCCGGAGCGCGCAGTTTCTACCAGGGCGATGAGACCGGCCTGAACGACCACGAAGCCGACGAGTACCACGAGCCCGGACCGGGTTGGACGGCTGTCCCGAAAAGAACGGCCGAACTGCTGCCGAGTGACGACCACACCCTGCCCTCTCTGTCGCTGTGGGCCGAGTCGGTGTGCGACGGCGGCCAGACCTTCCACCGGATCTCGGTCACGCCCGAACTCGGCTACCACCTGGATCCGGACGGAGAAGTGACGCGGCACGAGGAGGACGGACCCGCACCGAGCAGGGTGGCGCGCGAGGAACTGTCGCGGACGGCGCGAGCCGCACTCGACCGTTACCTCGGCGCCCCCGGCGGCTGGCCCGAGCGGGCGCACTGCCGTGACACCAAGGTTCTCGGAGAGGTGGAGGAATGGCGATCCATCGACGACGAGTGATCGCCGCCGGGGTCTTCCTCGGTCATGGTGTTCACGCTCCCGACAGGGCTCTCCTGGTACGAGGAGAGAAGCGAGCGGCAGGCCTCCGAGGAACTGCTGAGCGACGCATGCGGCGGAGTGCTTCCCGAACGCGAGGCGCGGGCGATTCTCGGCGGCGGCCCGCTGAACGGGAGAACGAGCTCCGCACGTGACGAGGAAGGCCTCGGCCGGAAGGACGAACCGCTGGAGGCCGGCTGCTTCGTCGCCCGGAAGAGGCCCGGGAAGGCCTACGGCTTCGAGCAGGCATCGGTCGAAGTGACGCTTCACGGCACCCGTGTTCCAGGGGGTGGGGAGGGCGGGGAGCGGGAGCGGCTGGACGACCCCTATCCGGCCCTCTACGCGAACGCACCGGCGCCCCTGCCGGGCGGCTGGACCGGTTTCTTCCCAACACGTGACGCCACCTACGAGGACCGCGGGACCGCCGCCGTTTTTCTGGACTGCGCCGGAGACCGCCGCGATCTGCTGGTCACAGTCAACGTGTCGGTGGAAGACGCCGACTTCGACGACCCTGCCCACCGGACCCGTATAGGGAGCCTGGCCACGGCCACGGCACGCAATGCCGCCCAGCAGTGGGGCTGTGAGGCACGACTCGGCGAACGGCTGAGCACGGTGCCGCTGCCCGTGGCCGATGACGAGGACGTGCCCCTCGAAGAGGCGGACGGGACGTGTCAAGGCATCCCGGCGCGGGGCCGAACCTTCGCACGGGCCTGGGAGAGCGACCGGGGCGGTGCCCCGCAGGAGAAGTGCTCCGTCGGCAACAGCGGCGGCACCCCGCTCTACGCGCTGCGGGCCTTCTACGGCCCGTACGCGACGAGTGCACGCGCGGCCTGGGAGAAGCGGTACAGCTTCGAGAGGACGATCCCCGGACGCGACCCCAGCGGGACGCTGCACGACGGCGGCATGTGGGCCACCGCCACCTGCCCGGCCCCGTTCGCCGGCGAGACCGCTCTCTTCACCATCGACCCCCTGGACAGGAAACGGGAGAAGTCGACGCGGGAGGAGCAGGCGTACGAGCGGGCGGCGCTGAAGGCCTTCGCCGAGGCCTCGGCCGAACACCACGGCTGCTCCGCACCGCGACTCCCCTGACCACCCCGCCCGGAACGATCCGTTCCGGGCGGGGGAGGTCCAATCGTCTCGCGGATCACCGCAGTTGACGCCCACTATGCTCCGATGCGAAACCCACTGTGATCACATGGATCCGATCCGCGCTCCCGCACACGCACGGGGAACGGCACAGCGGGCGGGGCGCGGACTCCGACGGCGGACGAGGACGAGGGAGCGGGGGAGCACGTGTCCATCGAGGACCAGCGGCCCACGAGCACACGGCTGAACGAGCTGGCACATCCGGGGGGAGGGGGAGGCCAGGGGCCTGGTGGCGACCTGGCGCACTCCGAGACGCAGAAGAAGAAAGCCGTCGGCTACATCGAGCGGCATCTGGGTCCGGACACCAAGAAGGCGTGCGTCATCGCCGAGGACGACAGCGTGGACGCCGTCGGCGGCTCGAACGCCACCACCTGCACCACGGGGAAGCTGAACGGCTGGGAGGTGGCCAGAGGGCTCTCCCACCGGATGAACAAGTGGGAAAGGAACTCCAAGCGGCTCCAGGGCCGCCTGGACGTCGAGCTCACCGGACTCCGGCAGGCCAACACCCTCTTCGGGAACAACGAGACCGACACCAAGGCGTCCTTCAACGGCGTCTCCCCCCCTCTACCGCAGCGCCCTGAGCGACTACGCGCCCGGCGCCGGCTCCTCGCCGAGCCCGGGCCTGGGCCGCCCGGCGGCGAAGAGCCCGATAGCGGACTTCTGAGCGGAAGAGGGGGAACCGACATGGCAGTCGACTACGAGACGATCATCAACACCGGCCTGTCGAGCCTCTCCGACGCGGCGACCGCATGGGAGGACATGGGCAGGCGGTTCGGCGAACTGCACGACAACTACCGCGACCACGTCAAGGCCGCGGTGGAGACCGACGACTGGCGGGGCGAGTCGGCCACGACGTTCAAGAGCCGGGCCCAGGTCACGCTGGAGGAGTACGCCGGCGCGCGCGACGAGGCCAAAGCCGTCGGCGGGCTGCTGAAAGAGGCGTACAGGACGCTCAACTCACAGCGCAACAAGGTCATCGAGCTGCGCGACCAGGCCGTCGAGGCGTGCATGACCGTCAACCCGTACTCAGGCCGCTGCACCGCGGACCTCGCCAGGATGGACGAGGACAGGGCGGAGATCTACCGCAGCAACCAGCTCGCCCGCCAGGAGCTGGAGGAATCCTGGACGAACAAGATCCTCGACGCGGTCAAGGACGTCCAGGACGCCGACGAGAACTTCCGCATGGCGCTCATGTCGGACCCGTCCGACGGCAACAAGGGCCTGCTGGACGGCTTCAATGGGGCGCTCAGGAGTGATGCGGGCGAGGCCAACGCCGCACGCGCCGAGGAGCTGTACGACAAGATCAGGCGGGGCGAGAAGCTCTCCGACGCAGAGCGGAAAGAACTCGACCTCCTGATGCGGGAGAACAAGTCCGACCAGGAGTTCAGCCGCACCCTCATCACCTCCCTGGGCGGCCCCGACGGTGTCATCCGCACGCACAACGAGCTGACCGACCGCGCGTACTTCGAGGAAACCGGCCGGAAGAAGCAATACCTGGACATGGACCGGCACCTGGCCGACGTCATCGCCACCGCCACCAAGGTCGAGGGCAAGGGCAGGGAGAGGGAAGAGGACCGGAGGTTCTACGACGAGTGGATGAAGGACCTCAAGGAAGCCGGCCTCAAGGAGTACGACGCCGAGATCGTCGGCCAAGCCAACAGCGACCAGAGGACGCGGGGCTACCAGTCGATCGTCACCCTTATGCAGAACGGCAGCGGCTACAGCGAGCAGTTCCTGCACGACCTCGCCGACGACATCCGCGCCGCCGAGGACTCGAAGCAGACGGACGAGGACTCGAAGCGGAAGGGCGACCCCGACATCTGGATGGTTCCGTCCAGGATGTTTCGACAGATCCCAATGAGATCGATCTTGACAGGGGGACGGTTAGCCGCTTCATCCGTGATGTTTCAGAATATGGAAGAGCTTTCCGGACGATTCACGACTCTCAAATGCAGATAATCGCCGGAGATATGGAAAAATTGGACAGGGGGACTTCGAGAAGGGTACCAATAGGATCCAGTTGGTTTCCCAGGTGAGTGGGCAAGCGATGGGATCGCTGGATGGCATTCGAGCCGATGTGATCTCGTCTCAGCGGGACGAGGAGCTTTCCGGGAATAACTGGGATAAAGTATACAACTATCACGCTATAGGGGCTCCGGTTACGGGTATACCTGTGGTTGGCGACGTGTTTCAGCGCCTTGTTGACATAGGTGCGGGGGAGGAGCTTGATAAGGTCAATGTGGAAGCCGATGATAAATACGAAGAGGAGTTGATAAAATACTACCAGCAGAATGGGTATCCGAGATTGGAGAGGGCTCTCGCGGAAAAGGCCTTTGATTTGGGGCTGCCGAAGAGTTATCTGACGGATGAGGAGGAGGGGGTTTTCACGGTGAAGATCACTCCGTGGGCAGCGGGTGGATACAACCACGGTATCGGCCAGGCCAGGGGATCCATAGGGGGAGCACCGTGATTCGGAACAGGATGCTCACGGGTGCAGTGTGCTGGGAACTGAGGTGCTCCGCGTGACCGAGGAACTCAGGAGAGGTAACTGGCGTCTGATGCTGGGGCTGGCCGGGATGGTCATGACCCTGGTGGTGGCAACTCTTGCCGGTTGGTGGTTCTGGAGCGGTGCCGACGGGTCGGCGGAACAGGAGGAACGGAACGCCTTCTGCTGGAGCCTCGTGCCCGGGGGTGAACCGGAGGAGGGCGGGTCGACGGCCGAGTGCGGGGAGGCGCTGGAGACGGCCATGACGGGCCGGCCTGCGGGGACCCGTCCCCCGGAGAGGACGCCAGAGCGTGACGCCGGGCGTGTCCGGGTCTTCGAGAAGGTTGTAAGGGCTTACGGGGATCGCGTCCAGGACGAGCCTGAAGCCGTTCCTCAGGAAATCCGTCGGAATATGGCGAACGCCTTCAACTTTTATTCGTCGGACATTCGCTATGTCATCGGCCTGTACGGGGACCTCTCGAGCGGCATGCTGGAGACCGAGCCGAACGACGTGGATATCGAAAGGTCGACGGTCGAGGATTTTGTTCGCGGGGTGGCCGAGGACGGTGAGTCCTTCGGAGGGATTCACAGATTCCACTTGGATCTTGCCAGGGGCGACGTCACCGAACTCAGTGAGGAAGACTTCCGGAAGGGAACCGTGGAAGCCGAACTGGCAGCCTTGAAGGTAGGGGAGTCCATGGGTTTTCTGGACGCCATAGGGGCTCAGGCGCTTGAGGGGCGAAGTGATGGCGGGGCCCGGGAGGGGTGGCTGGAGAGTTACGGGAGAGCGGGGGAAGGAAAGGCTGAGGAGATTTTCTCCGAGGACCGGGACGGCGGGTACTTGGTGAAAATTTTCCAGGAGCGCTCAAATGCTCTGGGCACCAGGTTTCCCGCATCGGAGAGCAGGGGGACGGGCCTGCACCCGAAGATTATTGAGAAGATCACGGAAGGGTGCGCGCGGTGGGTCTGAGGTGACGCGCACTGGGGTGTCTTCTGGCCCAGCACTTTTATTGAGAGATCGACTTCCGGTCCGCTTCCCCTTGTTGCCTTCTCCTACAGGCCGTGTGCCGGGCGCTGTCCCGCCCGGCCGGGGGGCCGGGCGGGACAGCGGGTGAGGTGGGTTCAGTCGCGGAGGATGTTTCCGAACTCGTCCATCACCGGGTGGAGCCGCATCGGCGGCTGAGGGTCCCGGTCCGAGGGGCGGGAGGTCTCGGGCCCGTCGGGGCCGACGCGGATCAGCCGCTCCACGCGGACGATCCGGAAGCACCGGCCGCGCACCCGCAGTTCGTCGCCGCGCGGGGTGCGGGTCACGTACTCGTCGGCCGCCCGTGCGTCCTCCTCGGCCTCGTCCGGGGGGACGTCGTAGAGCAGGGGCCGGATCTCCTTCAGATGGTTCACCATCGACCGCCGGGCGTCGTGCGGGGTGGGCAGGGAGACGCAGACCGGCTCCCAGGAGTCCTCCTTCTCCTCGGCGAAGGCGAAGGCGGCGGGCAGGAGCACCACGCCGGGGTGGGTGTGGAGGGCGCGCAGGGAGTCGGCCCGCACCTCCTCCGGGTAGCGCGCGGCCCGGTAGGCCAGCGACAGCAGCTCGACCCGCTGGATGCCCGTCATGAGGCCCACGGCGGCGGCGTGGTCGATGACGAAGCCCTTCGTCCGTGAGACCGACCGGTCGCTCAGCTTCCAGGAGAGCGGTCCCGGGGGCTCGGGGTCGGTGGGGCGGGGCGGCTCCAGCCCGTCGGGGCCGATGCGGGCGAACTCGTCGCCGCGCACGACGCGGTAGCGGGTGTCGCCCACCGAGACCTCATCCACCGGCTCGATCTCCAGCCGGGCGACGGCGGCCAGCAGCCGGCGGCGCAGCGCCCGGTCCTCGGTGTCGTCCCGGGCCGTGAACCACAGGTACGAGTTGAGGCCGTCCCGGGCGTGCTGCGGGAAACCGCTGTCCATGTCGCTCAGCAGCCGCCAGCGGGGGCCGTCCTCGGGCCGCTGCTCGGCGAAGCCGAAGACGGGCCCCCGGATCACGACATGCGGGTAGCGCACGGACGCCTCGACGGTGTCGTGCTCGGTGACCCGGGAGACGGGGTCGTCCTGGGCCCGCACGCGGATGGTCAGGTGGTCGGGTGACTTCTCACGGTGGTCCTTCATGCACCCACTGTGTTGGAACGGCCCTGCCGCGTCAGCCGGTTCCCGGTGTTCCGGCACGTACAGTTCCCGGCTGTACGAGGTCTGTACGAGCGGCCCCGGCGGGCCGCCGGCGGGCGCGTCAGCCCAGGACCACGCTGCGCGTGAGGTTGCGCGGCCGGTCCGGGTCCGCGCCGGAGGCCTCCGCCAGGGCGACCGCCAGGCGCTGGGCCCTGACCAGGTCGGCCATCGGGTCCAGCGCCCGGTCGCCCGTGGCCGGGCAGTCGGAGTCCGCCAGCAGCGTCCCGCCCACCCGCGCGATGTCGCCGGACAGCCCCTCCGGCAGGGAGCCCAGCAGCCAGACGGCACGGCCCGGCCGGGCGATCGCGATGGGGCCGTGGCGGTACTCCATGGCCGGGTACGCCTCCGTCCAGGCGCCGGCCGCCTCGCGTATCTTCAGCGCGGCCTCCAGCGCCAGCCCGTACGTCCAGCCCCGGCCCAGGAACGTCCACTGCTCGGCCTCCAGCGCGGCCGGGGGCAGTGGCTGGACGACGGCCAGTTCCGCGTCGACCGCGGCCTGCTCGACCGGCTTCACCCCGGCCGGCGGCGCGCCGTGCCGCTCCAGGCCCGCGCGCAGCAGCGCCAGCGCCGTCGTGGCGAAGCGGGTCTGGACGACCGACTCCTCGTCGGCCCAGTCCAGGACGGCGGTGTGCCCGGCGGTCTCCACCACGGGCGTGGCGGGGTCGGCGGTCAGGGCGGTGGTCGGCACGCGGCCCCGCAGGTGGGCCAGGAGGCCGAGCACCTCGGAGGTGGTGCCGGAGCGGGTGATCGCCACCACCCGGTCGTACGCGCGCCCGGCCGGGAACTCCGAGGCCGCGAAGACGTCCGTCTCGCCCTGCCCGGCGGCCTCGCGCAGGGCCGCGTAGGACTGGGCCATGAACCACGAGGTGCCGCAGCCGGTCACCGCCACCCGCTCGCCCGGGCGCGGCAGCGCCCCGGCGGACCCGGACCCCACCGCCTTCGCCGCCCGCCGCCAGCAGCCGGGCTGGGTGGCGATCTCGGCGGCGGTGCGGGACTGCTCTGCGGCGGCCATGCGGGGCTCCTCGTGACGTGGGCGGGGGGGGCGGGGTGGGGCGTGATGCGCTGTGGGAGCGGGACGGGGTACGGGACGCGGTCGGCGGTGGATCCCGGCGGGCGGGTACACGCACGTGGATAGCAGCCCCGGCCCGGGAGAGTGAAGCACCGTTGTCGAAGCGATACGCGACGGGGCGGGGGCCGTCCGGCCGCCGGGATGCGGTGTCCGAGCGCGGCAGTAGGTTGGAGTGGTGAGCACCGGCAGCGAGCAGCCGAGCGGCGGCAACGGCACCGGCGGCCTGTCCGAGGAGGACGAGGCCGTGCTCGCCGTCGAGCGCCGCGGCTGGCCGAACCCCGGTGCCAAGGAGCGCGCGATACGCGAGCGCCTGGGCATGTCCCCCACGCGCTACTACCAGGTGCTCAACGCCCTGCTCGACGACCCGCGCGCCCTGGCCCGCGACCCGGTCACGGTCAACCGGCTCCGCCGCCGGCGCGACGAGCGGCGCGGGCTGCGGTAGAGGAGGTGAGGGGACGGCCGCCGGGTATGGTCCCAGGCATGGGCAGCCACTCCTCACACACCTTCCCGGAGCAACTTCCCGTACCGACCACCCCCGCCGGACGCGACGGGCTGGCCGCGCTGCTGGCCGACCCCGGGCGTGCCGTGGTCGCCCTCGACTTCGACGGGACGATCGCGCCGATCGTCCCCGACCCCGACAGCGCCCGCGCCCACCCGGAGGCGGTGCCTGTCCTCAGCGGGCTGGCGCCGCTGCTGCGGGCCGTCGTCATCGTCACCGGGCGCCCGGCCGCCACGGCCGCGCGCTACGGCGGCTTCACCGGGGCGCCCGGCCTGGAGCACCTGGTGGTGCTCGGCGCGTACGGCGCGGAGCGCTGGGACGCGGCCACGGGCGAGACCCGCACCCCGCCGCCCCACCCGGGGGTGGAGGCGGTACGCGCCGAACTGCCCGGTCTGCTGGAGAGGGCCGGGGCGCCGCAGGGCGTCAGGACCGAGGACAAGGGACGTGCGCTGGCCGTCCACACCCGCCGGGCCGCCGACCCGCAGGGCGCCTTCGAGCTGCTGCGCGGTCCTCTGGCCGAGCTGGCCGGACGGCACGGGCTGGCCGTGGAGCCCGGCCGCCTGGTGCTGGAGCTGCGGCCCCCGGGGATGGACAAGGGCATGGCCCTGACGGAGTTCCTTCGCGAGACGGGCGCCGCCTCGGTCCTCTACGGCGGCGACGACCTGGGCGATCTGGCCGCCTACGACGCGGTGGACCGGCTGCGCGGCGAGGGCGTGCCCGGAATCCTGCTGTGCAGCGGCAGCGACGAGGTCACCGCGCTGGCCGAACGGGCGGATCTGGTCGTGGACGGCCCTGCCGGGGTGGTGGGCCTGCTGGGCGCGCTGGCGGACGCGCTGGGGGCCTGACGGCCCCCGGGCCCCCGGGCTCCCGGGCTCCCACGGGGCGCCGCCCGCCGGCCTGTTCCCGCGAACCGGCGGCGTCCCTCCGGACGCCGCCGGCCCGGTCCGCCGACCCGCCGCCGGTGCCCGCGCGGACACCGGCCTCGGACACCGGTCTCAGACCCCGCCGGGGCCGCCACGGCCCCTTCCGGGCACGCCCGGATGCGGGCCGCCGGCCGGTGTTCAGTCGCGCAGCGCGTCCAGCTGGTCCAGGAACCACTTCGTGGGCGGCAGGGCAGTGGCCGCGGCGGCCAGGCGCTTGGTGCGCTCGGCGCGCTCGCCCGCGCCCATCGTCAGTGCCTGGTGCAGGGCGTCCGCCGTGGCGCCGATGTCGTAGGGGTTGACGGTGATGGCGTCCTCGGCCAGTTCGGCGAAGGCCCCCGCCTCGCGGGAGAGGACCAGCGCGCAGCCGCCGTCGGAGAGCACCGGGATCTCCTTGGCCACCAGGTTCATGCCGTCCCGGATCGGGTTGACCAGGGCGACGTCGGCCAGCCGGTAGGCCGCCAGGGAGCGCGCGAAGTCGTCCTTGAGGTGCAGCTCGACCGGCGTCCAGTCGCCCTCGCCGAACTCCGCGTTGATCCCCTCGGCGACGCGGGCGACCTCGTCGGTGTACTCGCGGTAGACCGCCAGGTCCTGCCGGGAGGGGTAGGCGAAGGCGACGTGCACGACCCGGCCGTGCCACTCGGGGCGGTCGGTCAGCAGCCGCCGGTAGGCGAGCAGGCCGCGGACGATGTTCTTGGACAGCTCGGTGCGGTCCACGCGCACGATCGCCCTGCGCGGCTCGCCGTCGGGCCCGCGGCCGATCTGCTCGCGCAGCAGCGCGATCCGGTCCTCCACATCCGGCCGCCGGGAGCGCTCGCGCAGGAACTCGGCGTCGGCGCCCAGGCCGTGGACGCCTATGCGAGTCTGCCGGCCCTCGTGGGTGACGATCATCTCGTCGCCGCCGTCGGCCACGGAGACCTGCGCGCCCAGCAGCTTCACACAGCAGTCGGTGAAGGCGCCTGCCCAGCGCCGGGTGAGGAAGGCGGCCCGGTCGGCGCCCAGGATGCCGCGCAGCACCTCGGCGGCCACCCCGCCGTCCGGGTCGTCCGGCAGCATCCGGAAGTAGTCCGGCGGCGCCCAGGGGGTGTGGGAGAAGTGGCCGATGCGCAGGTCGGGCCGCCGCTCGCGCAGCATGGCCGGGACGAGGGTGAGGTGGTAGTCCTGCACGAGGACGGCCGCGCCCTCGGCGGCCTCCTGGGCCAGCGCGTCGGCGAACGCCGCGTTGTAGGCCTCGTAGGAGCGCCACTGCCGCTCGAAGTCCGCGTCGAAGACGGGCTCGGTCGGGGTCTGATAGAGCATGTGGTGGACGAACCACAGCACGGAGTTGGCGATGCCGTTGTAGGCGTCCGCGAAGACGTCGGGCGCGATGTCGAGCATCCGCACCTGCTGGCCGCCGGTGTCCGCCGGATCCAGCTCGCCGCCCGTGCGGCGCACCGCCTCGCGGTCGCCCTCGCCCAGTGCCGCGCAGACCCACACCGCGTCGCCCTTGACGGCCGACAGGCCGGAGACCAGCCCGCCGCCGCCGCGTTTGACGGTCAGCTCGCCCCCCTCGCCGAGCGTGTGGGAGACGGGGCCGCGGTTGGAGGCGACGAGTACCTGGTGCCGAGTGACCATGAGCGGAACCTAGCCGCTGTCCGTACCGCTCAAACGTACGGTTCTCGTCACACGGAGTCCGGGGGCCCGGTGGGCCTGCGGCGCCGGGGAGGCCGTGGAGGCCGGGCCGGGGCGCACGGGCATGGCGCGCACGCGGCGCGCGCATGAGGGAGCCTCCGTACCGGGCGGGTACGGGAGCGGCTGGAACGGCGCGCGCCGGGCCGGGTGTGCTTCACCGGCGCGCGCCGGGCCGGGGTCCCCCTCCAGGGCCTGCGGCCCTCAGGCCGCCGTACGGCGGGCGGTGTACTCGGGGACGGTGCACATCGGCGGACGCTCCTCGGTGTCCACCGGGTGGGTGTGCGGGACGAAACCGCCCCCGGGCACCCGCTCGAACTGCGTGAGCACCGGGCGTATCAGCGGGCCGCGCGCCTGCCGTACGTGGGCGGTGCGGTGTATCGCCGCGGCCATCCGCCCCAGCGCCAGCCCGTCCTGGTTGCGGTGCCTGCGCACACCGACGTCGACCTGCGCGAGCGCGTCGAGCCCCACGGTGTGCAGCGCGTCCACCAGCAGGCCCAGCTCGACGCCGTAGCCGACGGGGAAGCTGAGCCGCTCCAGCAGGGAGCGCCGTGCCGCGTACTCGCCGCCCAGCGGCTGGACGAAGCCCGCCAGCCGCGGCCAGTGCAGGTTGAGCAGGGGGCGGGCGACCAGCTCGGTGACCCGGCCGCCGCCGGCCGGGCTGTCGCCGATGGCGCGGTCGTACATCGCCTTGACCATCGCCAGGTCCGGGTCGGTCAGCAGCGGCCCGACGATGCCCGACACGAACGTGGTGTCGAACTCCCGCAGGTCCGCGTCGACGAAGCAGACGATCTCGCCGCTGGTGGCCAGCAGCGACCGCCACAGCACCTCGCCCTTGCCCGGCACCGTGGGCAGCCGGGGCAGCACCTCGTCGCGGTGCACCACCTTCGCGCCCGCGGCGGCCGCCACCTCGGAGGTGCGGTCGGTGGAACCGGAGTCCACCACCACCAGTTCGTCGACCAGTGGCATGTCGTCGGTCATCAGTCCGCGGCGGATGGCGGCGACTATGTCGCCGACCGTCGCCTCCTCGTTCAGCGCCGGAAGCACCACGCTCACGCTGCCCGCCGGTCCGGCGGCCCGCTTGGCGGCCAGCAGCCGGTGCAGCGGGCGTTCGGCAGCGCTCCATGAGCGTCGTTCCAGCCAGTGGTCGACCTCATCCAGCACGTGTGCCTCCCTGTCCTTGACGGTCCTCACCGGTCCTCACCGGTCCTCACCGGTTTCCGCCGGTTTCCGCCGGTTCTCGACGGTTCTCGCGGTCCCGGCATTCCCGGTCGCCCCGGTGTTCCCGGTGGCCCCGCCGTCCCGGCGGTCCCAGGCATTCTGCGGGACCGGAGTCGCCCGGGTGATCTCGGCGTGTCTCCTGCTGTCGGCCGTGGTGCGGGCCGTGGTGCCGGCCGGGAGTGCCGGCCGTGGTCGGACCGTGGTTGCCCGCCACCGGCCGTCCATGCCCGGTACCGGGCATGTTTCCGGGGGATTTGCCCGGGCCCGCCTTCCGGAGGGCGCCGGTGTCGTCCCCGTGTGCCTCTCGTCTCGCGGTTCGGACGGCCGGCCTTGCGGCCAAGGGCTTCGGTTACAGTCTTGGACGACGCACGGGAGTTCCGCATCTCGGGGATCCCGTCGTGCACAAACGCACCGGTCAGGGTATTGGCCGGTGCCATAGAGCTCATCCAGAGGGGCAGAGGGAACGGCCCGTTGAAGCCCCGGCAACCCTCCCGCCGGCACTCGTCGACAACAGTCCGAGGCCACGGTGGGGAAGGTGCCAATTCCGGCCTGCGGCGAAGGGCGTCGCGGGGAAGATGAGGAGAAAGGGCCTCGCCGACCATGGCTGTGCAGACTGTTGCAACTGACACCGACCTTTCGCTCGGCCCCGCCGTGGCGCTCTCCTGCCGCGAATGCGGTGAGCGTTTCCCGCTCGGGCCGATCTTCGCCTGCGAGGCGTGTTTCGGTCCCCTGGAGATCGCGTACGACCTGCCCGGGGGTGACCCGGAGGAGCTGCGGAAGCGGATCGAGGCCGGCCCGGACAGCATCTGGCGCTACGCCCCGCTGCTGCCGGTCCCGGCCGACGTGGCGGACAAGCCGAATCTGAACCCGGGCTTCACCAGGCTGGTCAAGGCCGACAACCTCGCCCGGGAGCTGGGCGTCACCGGCGGCCTGTACGTCAAGGACGACTCCGGCAACCCCACGCACTCCTTCAAGGACCGGGTGGTGGCCATCGCCGTCGAGGCCGCCCGGGCCTTCGGCTTCACCACCCTGTCGTGCTCCTCCACCGGCAACCTCGCCGGCGCGGTCGGGGCCGCGGCGGCCCGCGCGGGCCTGCGCTCGTGCGTGTTCATCCCGCACGACCTGGAGCAGGGCAAGGTCGTCATGGCCGCGGTCTACGGCGGCGACCTGGTGGGCATCGAGGGCACCTACGACGACGTGAACCGCTTCTGCTCGGAGCTGATCGGGGATCCGATCGGCGAGGGCTGGGGCTTCGTCAACGTCAATCTCCGCCCGTACTACGCGGAGGGTTCCAAGACCCTGGCGTACGAGATCTGCGAGCAGCTCGGCTGGCGGCTGCCGGACCAGCTCGTCGTCCCGATCGCCTCCGGCTCCCAGCTCACCAAGATCGACAAGGGGCTGCGCGAGCTGATCGCCCTGGGGCTGGTCGAGGACCGCCCCTACAAGATCTTCGGCGCCCAGGCCGAGGGCTGCTCGCCGGTGGCGCGGGCCTTCAAGGACGGCCACGACGTGGTGCGGCCGGTGAAGCCGGACACCATCGCCAAGTCGCTGGCCATCGGCAACCCGGCGGACGGCCCGTACGTGCTGGACATCGCCCGCCGCACCGGCGGCGCGGTGGAGGACGTGAACGACGGGCAGATCGTCGACGCGATCAAACTGCTGGCCCGCACCGAGGGCGTCTTCGCCGAGACCGCGGGCGGCGTGACCGTCGGCGTGACGAGGAAGCTGATCGAGGCCGGTGTGCTCGACCCGTCCCTGACCACCGTCGTCCTCAACACCGGCGACGGCCTCAAGACCCTGGACGCGGTGGCGCCGACCACCGGACCGTCCGCGATCATCCGTCCCAACCTGGACTCCTTCCGAAAGGCTGGCCTGGCATGAGCGTCACCGTCCGAATCCCGACCATCCTGCGCACCTACACCGGCGGCCGGGCCGAGGTGCCCGCCGAGGGCGCCACGCTCGCCGAGGTCATCGCGGACCTGGAGAAGAACCACCAGGGCATCTCGGCCCGGGTGCTGGACGACTCCGGCAAGCTGCGCCGCTTCGTGAACGTCTACGTCGACGACGACGACGTCCGCTTCGCCGACGGTCTGGGGACGCCGACGCCGGAAGGCTCGGGCGTCTCCATCATCCCGGCCGTCGCGGGCGGCTGCTGACCGGTCGGCCGCCGGCCGGGCGGGTCTTCGGCGCGGCACGTGCCACCGCGTGCGGGCGGCCCCGCGCTCCCTCCCGTACGGAGGGGCGCGGGGCCGCCCGCACGCGCGCTCCAGGGGGAGGGCGTGTACCACGGACAGAAAACGGAATTGGTAATTCCGGCCCTTGGGGAGCGGTAGAGTGAGCATGCCTCCCCCCAAGTGCGCACTTCGGCGCCCATGAGAACGCGACAACTTGTGCCCGGATTTACCGAGTGAATTGTCGTGTCGGTCCGCTATGCCCGGCCCGAGTTGCCCCGCTTTCCCTCCGTTCATGTGCTTATCGGCAATCCGGCGTGACCGGAATTCTCGTCCGACAGGCCTGTTGCGGAGGGCGTCTGCCCAGATACATTCAGCCGCGGTCGACGCGTTCCGGCGCACGCCGCCCCCTCTCGCCGGGGGGTGGTGACTGACCCGGGTCCGCGGAGCGCGGGCTCGCGCAAGGGCCGGCAATAGGGGAGTTAGGAATGGCTCAAGGCACCGTCAAGTGGTTCAACGCGGAGAAGGGATACGGCTTCATCGCGGTCGACGGTGGGGCGGACGTGTTCGTCCACTACAGCGCGATCCAGATGGACGGATACCGCACCCTTGAGGAAGGGCAGCGGGTCGAGTTCGAGATCTCGCAGGGCCAGAAGGGCCCGCAGGCGGACATGGTCCGCGTGACGGCCTGAAGCGCCGGACACACGCACCACGACGCACACCAGCAGTAGACGGCACAGCAGGGCCCGCGTCCCGGCAGGGACGCGGGCCCTGCTGTTGTGCGCCCGCGCGCCGGAGCGGGCCCGCGGTCCCGTCCGCGCCCCGTGTCCGTGTCCGTGCCGCCGGGTACGGGCACGCGGAACACCTGCGCGCTTGCACTCGGAGGGGTCGAGTGCTAATCATTGGCGTTAGCACTCTGAAGGTGAGAGTGACAAAGCAAGGACCGGTTCGGTGAGGTCCGCAAGCCCGGTGGAGCAAGGAACCGCCGGGTCGGTGGGCCGTCCGTCGCGGGCGCCAGAGCGGTCCGGAGACATCCCAAACCCGCCCCTGGCCTTCGGCATGGGGAACCCCAGGGAGGACCACTTCACATGGCCAAGATCATCGCGTTCGACGAGGAGGCGCGGCGCGGCCTCGAGCGCGGGATGAACCAGCTCGCCGACGCCGTCAAGGTCACGCTCGGCCCCAAGGGCCGCAACGTCGTCCTTGAGAAGAAGTGGGGCGCCCCCACGATCACCAACGATGGTGTCTCCATCGCCAAGGAGATCGAGCTCGAGGACCCGTACGAGAAGATCGGCGCCGAGCTGGTCAAGGAGGTCGCGAAGAAGACCGACGACGTCGCCGGTGACGGTACGACCACCGCGACCGTCCTGGCCCAGGCGCTGGTCCGCGAGGGTCTGCGCAACGTCGCCGCCGGCGCCAACCCGATGGCCCTCAAGCGCGGCATCGAGAAGGCCACCGAGGCCGTCTCCGCCGCCCTGCTGGAGCAGGCCAAGGAGGTGGAGACCAAGGAGCAGATCGCCTCGACCGCCTCCATCTCCGCCGCCGACACCCAGATCGGCGAGCTGATCGCCGAGGCCATGGACAAGGTCGGCAAGGAAGGCGTCATCACCGTCGAGGAGGCGCAGACCTTCGGTCTGGAGCTCGAGCTCACCGAGGGCATGCGCTTCGACAAGGGCTACATCTCCGCCTACTTCGCCACCGACATGGAGCGGATGGAAGCGGTCCTGGAGGACCCCTACATCCTGATCGCCAACTCCAAGATCAGCGCCGTCAAGGACCTGCTCCCGCTGCTGGAGAAGGTCATGCAGGCCGGCAAGCCGCTGCTGATCATCGCCGAGGACGTCGAGGGCGAGGCCCTCTCCACCCTGATCGTCAACAAGATCAAGGGCGTGTTCAAGTCCGTCGCCGTCAAGGCCCCGGGCTTCGGCGACCGCCGCAAGGCCATGCTCGGCGACATCGCCATCCTCACCGGTGGCCAGGTCGTCTCCGAGGAGGTCGGCCTCAAGCTGGAGAACGCCGGTCTGGAGCTGCTGGGCCGCGCCCGCAAGGTCGTCATCACCAAGGACGAGACCACCATCGTCGACGGTGCCGGTGACAGCGAGCAGGTCAACGGCCGCGTGAACCAGATCCGCGCCGAGATCGAGAACTCCGACTCCGACTACGACCGCGAGAAGCTCCAGGAGCGTCTGGCGAAGCTGGCCGGCGGCGTGGCCGTCATCAAGGCCGGCGCCGCCACCGAGGTGGAGCTCAAGGAGCGCAAGCACCGCATCGAGGACGCGGTGCGCAACGCCAAGGCGGCCGTCGAGGAGGGCATCGTCGCCGGCGGTGGCGTGGCCCTGCTGCAGGCCTCCGCGGTCTTCGAGAAGCTGGAGCTCGACGGCGACGAGGCCACCGGCGCCGCCGCGGTCAAGGCCGCGCTGGAGGCCCCGCTGAAGCAGATCGCGGTCAACGCCGGCCTCGAGGGCGGCGTCATCGTGGAGAAGGTGCGCAACCTGACCCCGGGCCACGGCCTGAACGCCGCCTCCGGTGAGTACGTGGACATGATCGCCGAGGGCATCATCGACCCGGCCAAGGTCACCCGCTCCGCGCTGCAGAACGCCGCCTCCATCGCGGCGCTCTTCCTCACCACCGAGGCCGTCATCGCCGACAAGCCGGAGAAGGCCGCGGCCGGCGCCGACGCCGCCGCTGCCGGCATGGGCGGTGGCATGGACTTCTGATCCGCCCCGCGGATCGGTGGTTCCCACCGGGCGCGTACCGCGCGCACGGTGACGAGGGCGGCACCCCGCAAGGGGTGCCGCCCTCCCGCTATGTCCAGGATGTGAGATTTGGCACCGCGTCGCGGCCTGCCCCGGGGACGGCGCACCGGATAGCCTCCCGTGGGCCGCGTACGGGCGATCCCCTCCCGCGGCGCCTTCACTCTGTTTCCAGAGCCGAACCCACCCCACACGACTCCTGGACGGCACCTACGCGATGAGCACGCTCGAAACAGTGATCGTCGAGATCAACGACCACTTCTGGACCTATCTGCTGATCCCCCTGGTGGCCGTGGCGGGCCTGTACTTCACCGTCCGCTCCCGGGCCATGCAGATCCGGCTCCTGCCGGAGATCGTCAGGACGGTCGCGGAGCGGCCCCGCGCCGGGACCGGCGGGAAGAAGCCGGTCTCCCCGTTCGGCGCCTTCACCATCTCCGCCGCCGCCCGCATCGGCACCGGCAACATCGCCGGCGTCGCGGCGGCCATCACCGTCGGAGGGCCGGGCGCGGTCTTCTGGATGTGGATGATGGCCCTGGTCGGCGGTGCCTCCGCGTTCGTGGAGTCCACCCTCGCCCAGCTCTACAAGGTGCGCGACCGCGGCAGGGGCGGCGAAGGCGCCTACCGCGGCGGCCCCGCGTACTACATGCAGCGCGGCCTGGGACGGCGCTGGGCCGGTGTGCTCTTCGCCGTGATCATCACCCTGACCTTCGGCCTGGTGTTCACGGCCGTGCAGTCCAACACGATCGCCTCGGTCACCGCCGGATCGCTGGGCACGGACGGCGACGGCTCCGGCCGGGTCGCCCCGGTCGTCGGCGCGGTCCTCGCCGTGCTGCTCGGACTGGCCGTCTTCGGCGGGGTGCGCAGGATCGCCTCGGTCACCAAGGTGCTCGTCCCCGTGATGGCCGTGATCTACCTGCTGGTGGGTCTGGCCGTGGTGGTGCTCAACCTCTCCGAGGTGCCGCGCGTCCTCGCCGACATCGTCGGCGGCGCCTTCGGTCTGCGCGAGGTCGCCGGAGGCGGCATCGGCGCGGCGATCCAGCAGGGCGTGCGCCGCGGCATGTTCTCCAACGAGGCCGGCCTGGGCTCCGCCCCGAACGCCGCCGCCGCGGCCGAGACCTCCCACCCGGTCAAGCAGGGCCTGGTGCAGACCATGGGCGTCTTCTTCGACACCCTGGTGGTCTGCACGATGACCGCCTTCGTCATCCTCTCCGCCAACCCCGAGCTCTCCGGGCGCCAGGGCGCCGACCTCACGCAGTCCGCCCTGCAGGAGACCCTGGGCGGCTGGGCCGGCCACCTGCTGACGCTGGTGGTCTTCCTGCTCGCATTCAGCTCGATGATCGGCAACTACTACTACGGCGAGTCCAACATCGAGTTCATCACCCGCAGCCGCTCGGTCATGCTCGGCTACCGGGGGCTCGTCCTGGCCGCCGCGTTCCTGGGCGCGCTGGGTTCGCTGAGCGTGGTGTGGAGCCTCGCCGACGTCACCATGGGCGCCATGGCCCTGGTCAACCTGCTGGCGATCCTGCCGCTGTCGGTGATCGCCTTCCGGCTGATGGAGGACTACCTCGCCCAGCGCCGCGCGGGCCTGGACCCCGTCTTCACCCGCGACCGCCTGCCGGACCTGACCGGCGTGGAGTGCTGGGAGGCGGTGCCCGCGTCCCGTGCCGCCGGGAGCGAGCCCGCACGGGCGGGGACGCGGAACGGCTGAGCCGGCCGCCCGGTCCGGGCGCGGACACCGTCCGCGCCGGCGGCCCCCGGCGCGTACCATCCCCTTCCGGTGCGCGCCGGGGTCTTTTCGCGTGCGCGTGCCCGCCGCGCGGGCGGTACGGAGGGGCGGTGCGGCCGCCGCGCGTACGCGGGGGCTCAGGGCGGCCGAGAGCCGCGTGCGGCCGGTCCCGCCCGGCGTACCGGCCTCCGGTGCGGGAAGGTCACCGCCGGCCGGCGCGCCCGCCGGGGTCGTACGGTTCCGTGCACGGGGGTGCCGCCGGGGCCTGTACGGGCGTGAGCGCCGGGGCGGGGGCCGGGATGCGGGAACGGCTCCCGCGGGTGCCGGACGGCCGCGGCGGTGCCCGTGCGCGGGCCTCCCCGGCCGGGGCCGGAAGCCTCCCGCGCACGGGCACGCCGTGCCTCCGGCCGCCCGTGCGGGGGCCGGACGGCCGGGCACCGGCGCGGGTGGGGGCCGCGCACCGTCCGGGGCCGCGCACCGTCCGGGGCGCGGGGCGCGGGCCGTCAGCCGCGTGCCGCATCCAGGGCCGCGCGCAGCCGGCCGCCCGACTCCCTCAGCAGCCGCTCGGCCGTGGGGCCGTCCACCTCGCCCAGGATGGTGAGGATGGCGTTCTTCACCTCGCCGCCGGTGGCCGCGAGCGCGGACTCGATCCGCTCCTCGCCCGCCCCGGTGGCCAGCGAGACGATGCGGCGCGAGCGGGCCCGCAGCTTCTCGTTCGAGGCGCGCACGTCGACCATCAGGTTCCCGTACGTCTTGCCCAGCCGGATCATGGTGATGGTCGAGATCATGTTGAGGACCAGCTTCTGGGCTGTGCCCGCCTTGAGCCGGGAGGAGCCGGTGATCAGCTCCGGGCCCACGACGACCTCGATGCCGTGGTCGGCGGCCGCCGCCAGCGGTGAGCCGGAGTTGCAGGACAGCCCCACCGTCAGCGCCCCCAGCCGCCGCGCGTGCTCGACCGCGCCGACGGTGTACGGGGTGCGCCCGGAGGCGGAGACGCCGACCACCACGTCGTCGGGGCCCAGCGCCAGTCCGTCGAGGTCGGCCGCGGCGAGGTCGGGGCGGTCCTCGGCTCCCTCGGCCGCGCTGACCAGCGCGGCCGGACCGCCCGCGATCACCCCGACGACCTGGGAGGGATCGGTGTCGAAGGTGGGCGGGCACTCGCTGGCGTCCAGCACGCCCAGCCGCCCGGCCGTACCCGCCCCCGCGTAGACCAGCCGGCCGCCGCGTGCCATCCGCTCGGCGGTGGCGTCGATGGCGGCGGCGATGCGCGGGAGCTGGGAGGCGACGGCGGTGGGGACGGTGGCGTCCTCGCCGTTCATGACCCTGGCGATCTCCAGGGTGGGGAGCCGGTCGATCTCGGACAGGTCGCTGCGGAACGCCTCGGTGGTGAGTGTGTCCAGCTCGGCGCGCAGCCGGTCGTACGTGCCGTCCGGGGCACCGGGGCCGGGAGAGTCGGGGGAGTCGCCGGGTTCGCGGCCGGCGGCGGTCGGGGAGGAGGTCATGACGGTGCGGCTCTTTCCGTGTCTTCCGGATGCCGGGGCCGGTCACCGGTGCCGGCGCCCGGGCAGGGGTGTGGGGGGTTGGGCGGTGCTGCTCGGGTGCTGCTCGGACGGGTCGAGGGGGCGGGTGCGGGCGTGGGGGTCAGCGCTGCCGGGGCGAGTGGCGGTGGGCCAGAGCCTCGTAGGAGGCCGCCAGCGCGGGGGCGGCGGTCTCGTAGGTGCGCTGTGCCACGCCGATGAACAGGCAGTCCACAACCAGCAGTTGGCTGGTCCGGCTGGACATGGCCGCCGGGCGCAGCTCGCTCTCCCGCGCCGTTGAGGTGGTCAGCACGTGGTCGGCGTACTGCGCGATCTCCCCGTCCGGGCGGCCGGTGACGGCCACGGTGGTGGCGCCGTGGTCGAAGGCGACGCGCAGCGGTTCGATCACGTCCACCGTACGGCCGGAGTGGGTCACCGCCAGGGCGACGTCACCGGCGCGCAGCTGCACGGCGCCGGTGACGGCCAGATGCGGATCGGCGTGGGCGTGGGCGACCAGGCCGATCCGCAGCAGCTTCTGCGCCAGATCCTGGGCGACCAGGGCGGAGGCGCCGGCGCCGTAGAGGTCTATCCGGCGGGCGGAGGCCATGGCGTGCACGGCGGCCTCGACCTGGCCGGGATCCAGACCGGCGGCGGTGTCGGCGAGGGTCTGCCGCTCGTCGTGGGCGAGCTTGGCTATGACCTCCTCGATGGGGTCGTCCACGGCGATGTCGGCGGTCACCGACGGGGAGGCGCCGGAGGCCTGCTGCGCGGCGAGCCCGGCCAGCGCCAGGCGCAGATCGCGGTAGCCGGGGTAGCCCAGCAGGCGCGAGGTCCGTACGACGGTGGCCTCGCTGGTGCCGGTGCGCTCGGCGAGACCGGTGACGGTGAGCCGCGCGCATCCGGCGGGGTCGCCGGCGACGGCCTCGGCGACGCGCTGCATGGAGCGGGTCATCGAGGGGGCCATGGTACGGACCTTGGCCGCGAGGGCGGCGGGCTCCGGAGGGCCGGGGCGGAGGACCGGCGCGGTGTCGCGGACCGGACCGGAGAAACTTTCCTTCACTGTGTCGTTCACATGGCGGAAGGTATTTTCGCCGGGCGGGGCCGTCAAGAGGCCGTCAAGAGGTCCCTCACCCCGCGGTGGCCGGGACGCGGTCACGGCCGGCGGGGCGGTCGCGCCGGTCTTCTGCTCCAATAGAGGGGCTATGGCAGAGCGGCATCCCCCTTCCCCCGGCCCCGATCCCCACGACCCCGGCTCCCACGCCCCCCGCGAACCCGACCCCCACGGCCTCGAACGCGCCCTGCACACCGGCCGTGCGCTCGTCCTCGCCGACCTCACCGCCTGCGGCATCGCCGAGGCCGAGGTCGTCTCGCTGGTCGAGGACGCGGTCTCCCACCGCCGCTGGTGGGTCGAGCAGTGGCCCGAGGGCGTCTCCTTCGTCGCGGGCCTGATCGCCCAGGACGTCCAGGACGCCCTGCTGGACCGCCGGGGCCGCTGGCCGGGCTGCCCGCTGTGCGGCGGTGAGGAGGAGCACGCCCTCGACGTCGAGCCCGAGCTGGGCCCGGACCCGCACTGGGTGTGCGGCCGGACGGCGACGGCGGTGGCGCCCGTCGGGGAGCTGGGAAGCGCCCGGTGACGGTCTACATCGATCCGCCCGAGTGGCCGGGCCACGGGATGCTGTGGTCGCACCTGGTCAGCGACGCCTCCCACGAGGAACTGCACACGTTCGCCGCCGCCCTCGGCTGCCCGCGCCGCGCCTTCGACCGCGACCACTACGACGTACCCGCCCACCGCTACGAGCGGGCGGTGCGGTTGGGCGCGGTCGAGGTGGGCAGCAAGGAGCTGCTGCGGCGGCTGACGGAGGCGGGCCTGCGGCGGCGCCGGCCCCCGCGCGGGACCCCGGGCCGGGTGGTCACGGCGACCTGAACGGCTCCGGCCCGCCCGGGGCCTCCGGGGTGCCCTGCCCGCCCGGGGCCTCCGGCGCCTTCCGGGAGGCGGGGACGCCGAGGGCCAGTACGGCGGTGTCGTCGTCCACCCCCTCGCCCAGCCCCTCCAGCAGGGCGCCGACGGCGGCGACGGCGTCCGCCGCGCTCGTCGGAGCCAGCCCGGTCGCGAAGTCGAGCAGGGCGTCCTCGCCGTAGCGTCCTCCGTCCCGCTCCTGGTGGCGGCCGTCGGCGTGGACGGTACGGGCCTCGGTCAGGCCGTCGGTGTACAGCAGCAGGGTGTCGCCGGGGGCCAGGCGCACGGTGGTGGCGGCGAAGCGGGCGTTCGGCAGCACCCCGACCAGCTGGCCTCCGGGGGTGTGCAGGTATCCGGCGGTGCCGTCGGCGCGCACCAGCAGGGCCGGGGGGTGGCCGCCGCCGGCGAGGGTGATCTCGCAGCCGTGCTCGCCCGGGGTGAGCAGACCGTGGATGACGGTGCAGAAGCGCGGGTCCTCGCCGTGGTTCTCGTGCTCCAGGACTGTGTTGAGGTTGGCCAGCACCCTGAGCGGGTCGGGGTCGGAGGCGCTCGCGGCGCGCAGGGAGTAGCGGGCGAGTGAGGTGACGGCCGCCGCGGCGGCGCCCTTGCCGGACACATCGCCGAGGAAGAACCCCCAGCGCCCCCCGGAGACGGGGAACAGGTCGTAGAAGTCGCCGCCGACCTCGTCGGCCGAGGCGGTGTGGTAGTGCGCGGCCAGCTCGGTGCCGGGGATGTCCGGCAGGGCGGGGGGCAGCAGGCTGCGCTGGAGGGTGGTGGCCAGCTGCTGGACGCGTTCGCGCTCGCGGTCGGCCTCCTGCCGGGCGCGCAGCAGCTCGGTCTCGTACGCGCGGCGGTCGCGGGCCTCGAAGACGGAGACGCGCACCAGCGCCGGCCGCCCCCCGGAGCCCTCCCGCACCGCGGCGGCGACCAGCACCGGCAGCCGGCTGCCGTCGGCGGCCTTCATCTCCAGCGCGATCCCGCCGATGCGCCCCTGCATCCCCAGCAGCGGGGCGAGGTGGGTCTCGTAGTAGATCCTGCCGCCGACGCTGAGCAGCCGGGAGAAGGTCCGGCGGCCGACCAGCTCCTCGCGGCGGTAGCCGAGCCAGTCCAGCAGGGTGGCGTTGACCTTGACGATCCGGCCGTCGGAGAGCGTGGAGAGCTGGCCGCACGGGGAGTTCTCGTACAGCTCCTCCGGGTCGTCCTCCGGATTCCCGCCGTCCTCCGGTTCCGGCCCGTCCGGCTCCGGTTTCGGGTCAGCGCGGGAGGTCACCGCGCCCTCGCGAAGGAGGCGATGGCCTCGGCCGTCGGGCCGGGGCTGCTCAGCTGCGGGCAGTGCCCGTGGGCGTCCAGGGTGACCAGGGTGCTGCCGGCGATCTCGTTCATGACGAACGCGCCCACCTCGCGCGGGGCGAGGGTGTCGTGCGCGCACTCGACCACCAGCGTCGGCACGGTCACCCCGGCCAGGTCCTCGCGGTTGTCGGACAGGAAGGTGGTGCGGGCGAAGACGCGGGCCATGCGCGGGTCGGTGCGGCAGAAGCTGTTGGTCAGCTCCTCGCCCAGCTCGGGCCGCTCCGGATTGCCCATGATCACCGGTGCCATCACCGCGGACCAGCCCAGGTAGTTGCTCTCCAGCGACTCCAGCAGCTCCTCGATGTCGGCCCGGCTGAACCCGCCCCGGTAGTCGCCCTCGTCGATGTAGGAGGGGGAGGGGGTGAGCAGCACCAGCCTGGCGAAGCGCTCCGGTTCGCGCAGCACCGCCAGCACCCCGATCATGGCGCTGACCGAGTGACCCACGAACACCACGTCCCGCAGGTCCAGGGCACGGCAGATCTCCAGCACGTCCTGCGCGTACCCCTCCAGCGAGGAGTAGCGCTCCTCGTTCCAGGCGGAGGGGTCCGAGCGGCCGGAGCCCACGTGGTCGAAGAGCACCACCCGGAACTCCTCGGCCAGCGCGGGCGCCACCAGGCGCCACAGGTTCTGGTCGCAGCCGAATCCGTGCGCCAGCATCACCACCGGTCCGTCCTCCCGGCCGGTGACGGTGACGTTGTTCCTCCTGCGCACGTCCATTTCACACGTCCTTTCACCCGTGTCCGGCGTCCTGGCCGCCGGAGGGCCGGCCGCCGGGCGGCCGGCGGAAGGCCGGCGGAAGGCCTGTCGCAGGTGGCCTGCGGGTGCACCGGCCACCGAGGGTAATCCGGTACCCCGGACAGGGCGCGTCGGAACGGTCCGGAACGGGAGGGCGGCCGAGGCGGCAGGTCCGGCCGGGCCGCGGCGCACCGCCGCCTCCCGGCTGGTGCCCGGCCGATCAGCCCGCGGCCTCGGTGACCCGGCCGGGTGCGCCGGCGGACGTGTTCGCGGGCGAGCCGGCCACCATCCGGGAGGCGGCGGTGCGCCGGTGCCACCGGGAGGCCGCCACCGTCGCGCCGACGGCCGCGGCGGCCAGCAGCGCGCTGACCCAGGAGACGCCGGTGTACCCCCAGCCGGCGGTGATCACCAGTCCGCCGATCCAGGGGCCGAGGGTGTTGCCGATGTTGAACGCCGAGGTGGTCGTCGCGCCGGCCAGGGTGGGCGCGGCGCCCGCCACCTCGAACATCCGGGCGTTGATGGCGGGGGCGGTGAAGAACGAGGTCACCCCCAGCCCCAGCGCCAGCCCGACGGCGGCCACGGGCAGGTGCGCGGTGAGCGCCAGCAGCGCCAGTACGGCGGTGGTGGCGGCCAGACCGGCGTACATGGCGCCGAACAGGTGGGCGTCGCCGACCCGGCCGCCGAGCGCGGCGCCGATCAGCGCGCCGACCCCGTACAGCGCCAGCACGGTCGGCACCCAGCCCTCGCCCAGGCCTGCGGTGTCGGTGAGCAGCGGGGAGAGGTAGGAGAAGAGGCAGAAGGTGGCGGCGGCGTTGAGCGCGGTGATCACCAGCGCCAGCCACACCTGGCCGTCGCGGTAGATCCGCAGCTCGCGGCGGAGTGCGGGCCGGTCCGCGCCGGTGGGCGGCTGGGTGGGCGGCACCAGCGCCAGTACCCCGGCCACCGCGACCCCCGCCAGTAGGGCCACCGCCCAGAACGCGGCCCGCCAGCCGGCGTGCTGCCCCAGGAGCGCCCCGGCCGGTACGCCCAGGACGTTGGCGACGCTCAGCCCGCCGATCATCACGGCCATCGCCTTCGCCTTCGCGCCCGCCGGGGCCAGCGACACGGCCACGGCGGCGCCCACCGCCCAGAACCCGGCGCACGCCAGCGCGCTCACCACCCGCGAGGCGAACAGCACCTCGTACGTCGGCGCGAGGGCGCCGGCCACCTGCCCGGCCCCGAAGACGGCCAGCAGCGACACCAGCGTGGTGCGGCGGGGCAGCCGCAGCGTCGCACCGGCCAGCACCGGGGCGCCGACCACCATGCCGATGGCGAAGGCGGACACCAGCAGCCCGGCCTGCGGAATGGTCACCGACATGTCGCGGGCGATCGGCTGGAGCAGCCCGGCGATCATGAACTCCGAGGTGCCGAGCGCGAACACGGACAGCCCCAGGACGTAGACGGCCAGGGGCATGCGGGGCCGCCCCGCGCGGGGCGGAGCGGCCGGGGGCGCGGCGCCGGGGGAGGAGCCGGACGGGGCGTCGGGGGTTTCGCCGAGGGCGGCGCCGGGATCGGGATGGGGCATGTACGGGCCCAACATCACCGGCGGTTCCCTCATTCCTCGCCGGCCCCCTTCGTGCCTTTGATCACGTCGGGCTCTTCCCGCCCCCCGCGTCGCGGGCTTCCCCGCCTCCCGTCCGGCCGCCCGTCCCGCCGTCCGCCGCGCCGCTCTCGCCGGCCGACAGCAGCTCCAGCTCCGTCTCCAGGTTGCGGCGGGCGGTGTGCTCCCAGTGCTCTTGGCCGTAGCGGGTGCGGAACAGGGCGGGCAGGCCCAGCAGACGGCGCAGTACCTCGGCGCGCCCGGTCCGGAAGGCCTCGTCGGGGACGAAGCCGTACTCCTCGCGGACGGCGGCGGCGTAGGCCGCGTACTCCCGCGGCGGCCCGGCCAGCACCGCGAGGTCGGCGTCGCAGAGCACCTCGCCGCCCGTGTCGCCGGGGGCCGGGTCGTGTCCGGCGGTGAGGCGGACCAGCCGGGCCACCTCGGCGGCCGGGGCGGGGGAGACGCCCGCCTCGGGCAGGGCACGCTCGGCCAGGCGGGCGCTGCGCTCCTCGTTGGTGGAGCGGTCCGGGAGGTACACCGCGTCGTGGAACCAGGCCGCCAGCGAGACGGTGGCGACCTCCTCGGGGCCGGAGCAGTGCGCGGAGAGCAGGCCGACGCGGTCCAGGACGGCGATCAGGTGGTCGGTGGTGTGGTAGCGGCGGTGGGGCTCGGCCCAGCGGGCGAGGAGGTCGTCGGCGTAGGCGTACGGGGAGGGGGTGCCGGCGGGGAGCCCGGCCTCCGGGCGGCGTACGGCCAGGAGGGTCCGGGTCCAGCGCTCGCGCAGCCCGTCGTGGGCCGGATGGCGGTTCTTCGGCGTGGCCATGGCGCAATTGTGTGCCCCGTCTTCCCGGCGTGTCCCGCGATATGGCAGGCTCCGTTATATGTCTAGACCAATCCTCGAAGTGATCGCCCTCGACGTACGCGACGCGATCGCCGCGCAGACAGGCGGGGCGGACCGCCTCGAACTGGTCGGCGACATGGCCGCCGACGGCCTCACCCCCGCCCGGGAGACCTTCGCCGCCGTACGCGGCGCCACCGGCCTGCCGGTGCGGGTGATGCTGCGCGCGGCGGGCGGGTTCGCGGCGGGCGGCGAGGCGGCGCTGGAGGAGTTGTGCGAGCGGGCGCGCGAGCTGCGCGCGGAGGGCGCCGAGGAGTTCGTGCTCGGCTTCCTCGACGACACCGGGCAGCCGGACCTCGCCGCGATCGGCGCGCTCCTCGACGCCGTCCCCGGCTGCCGCTGGACCTTCCACCGCGCCATCGACCACTGCGCCGACCGTGCCGGACTGCGCAAGCGGCTCGACGGGCACCCCGGTCTGGACGCCTACCTCACCGCCGGCTCGGCGGACGGCGTGGCGGCGGGCCTGGCCGTCCTGTGCGCCGAGGCGGCCCGTACGGCCGCCGGGGAGCCCGGCTACCTCCCGCTGCTGATGGCCGGCGGCGGCCTGGGGCTCGACCATGTCCCCGCCCTGCGCGCGGCGGGCGTGACCGCCTTCCACATCGGCGGCGCGGCCCGCCCCGGCGGCTGGGACACCCCGGTCTCCCCGGACGCGGTGCGCACCTGGCGCGAGACGCTGGACGGCTGACCGGGCCGGTCTCCGGCGGGCGTCCCCGGCCTCCTCCCTCGCGCACCCGGGCGGACCCGGGACGCGGCGGTGGCCGGAAGCGGTTCACCGCTCCCGGCCACCGTTTCCGGTCACCGCCGTGTCCCGGTCACCGCTGTAGAGCGGGGTGCCGGGGAGTCGCGGCACCGCCGGTCAAGGCCGGGCCGCGGTCGTCGACGGCCGCCCACAGCGCGACGGCGATGAAGAGCACCTGCAGGGGGACCCTGAACCACAGGGGTGTGGCCGCGCCGCCGTTGAACACGACACCCTCGACCGCGGCGTAGACGTTGGCCGGGAGCATCAGCGAGAAGAGGACGGCCAGACCGAACCCGGCCGCCGGGCGGGTCGCCGCCAGGACGAGGCCCACGGCGCCGAGGAGCTCCAGCACACCGGTCAGATAGACCATGGTGTGGGCCCACGGCACGAACGGCGGGACCATGGCCGCCATGTCCCCGTGACCGGGCATCGCGGTGGCGCCCGAGCCGATGAAGTGCGTGGTCGCGGTGACCGTCAGCATGACCGCCAGGCCGTGCGCGGCCGCGGTCCGCCACGTCGAGAACCGGCCGACGCCCAGTGCGCCGAGCAGCCGGAAGCCCAGCGCCGGGCCTACGAGGAGCATGAGCGTTCCGAACATGGTCGACCTCCGGGGGCGAGGAGAGGGGAAAGCGGACGAGCGGGGTCGCGGACGGGACGTCCGCTTTGCCTTGCCGCGCCGTGCCGCTTTCCGGCTGCTTCGGCGCCCACCCGTACTCTTCCACCGGAGTGCTCCCGCGGGGCGTGGTGAAGGTCCCCCGGTGCCGGGGCCGCAGGTCGCCCCGCCACCGCCCGGCCGGCCCCGGGAGCCGGGACGTTCGGCCCTGGCGGGCCGGCGCCGTCCGGTCACGGCGCGCTCCGCCCGGGGCCCGCGGCCGGGCCGCTCCCGCCCGGGCGCGTCACCCCGTGGCCGGACCGCCCCCGCCAGGTCGCCCGGCCGCCGCCCACCCGGTGCCCAGCCACTCGACGTCCAGCGAGCGGACCCATCTGTGGCAGTTGCGGCTGAAGTCCGGCGAGGGGATGTCGCGGAAGAGCCCGCCCAGGTCCCCCGGCCCGTCGTCCGGGTCGGGCAGGACCATGGCCAGCCGCTGGAGCGAGGGGGAGCTGTGTGCCGCGACCAGTTCGCGGAACTCCCGGTACGTCACGTGCCGCAGGTCACGCGCCGGGCCGAAGCCCTCCATGAGGTCGTCCAGCCGGGTCGGTTCCCGCTGCACCACGTGGAAGGTCTCGCCCAGGCGGCGCTCGCGCACCGCCGCCGAGATGAACCGGCCGACGTTGTCCACCGGGGTGAAGTCGCCCCGGGCGCCCGTCTCGAAGCGGACGCCGAGTTCCGCGCACGCCGTCAGGACGAACTCGGCGAGGCTGCCGCCGTGGCTGAGGACGCCGGTGCGCGAGTGCGGCATCACCTCGCCCATGCGGTACAGGCTCACCGGGAGGCCGTACCGCCGCCGGGCCTCGCGCAGCAGCGCCTCGGCGACCCACTTGCTCCGGCTGTAGCCGTCGCCGGGCACCTCACCGGCCGCGGGGAAGGCGTCCTCGCCGAGCACCGAGCCGTCGTGGGGCGCGCGCGGCAGGATGCCGAGCGTCGACAGGTGGTGCACGGGGCTGGCCGGCCCGGGGCCGGTGCGGGCGAGCCGGACCACCTCGCGGGTGCCGAGCACGTTCACCGCGCGTAGACGGCGGTAGGGGTAGACGAGGTTCACCTCCGCGCCCGCGTGCACGATCGTGTCCGTCCACTCGGCCAGCTCCCGGAAGCCGGCCTCGGACAGCCCGAACCCCTCGGCGCCGAGGTCGCCGCGCACGACCCGGACCCGGTCGTCGCCGCTGCCGACGGGCAGGCCGTAGTGGCGGGCGCGGGCGTCGAGCCGGGCGCGGGCGGCCGCGTCGTCCCCGGCGTTGACCAGGCAGGCGACGGTGGCCGCCGTGGACCGCAGCAACTCGTCCAGCAGGTGGATGCCGATGAAGCCGGTGCCGCCGGTGAGGAGGATGCGCCGGGGCGGGGCGACGGCCGCGGACCGCGGGGGCGGTACGGCCGCCGGGGAGGCCGGTTGCGGTGAGTCCGGTTCCAGGGCGGCCGCGTCGGCCAGCATCTCCCGGTGGACGGCCGCGTCCTCGGCCTCCGGCCCGCCCCGGGCGATCAGACGGACCTGGTCGGCCACGGTCGGCGCCTCGGCGATGTCCCGCACCGACAGGCGCAGGCCGAACAGGTCGCGCAGGCGCAGCACGAGCCGCTGGGCGCTGAGGGAGGTGCCGCCGATCTCGAAGAAGCCGTCCCGCGGACCGGGGGTGACACCCAGGAGTTCGGCCCACAGGGAGCGGACCGCCCCCTCCGGGCCGCCGCCGGGCGTCGGCCCGCTCCCGGCGCCGCCGCTCCCGGGCGCCGCGGCCTGCCCCGCGGCGTTCCGCTCCGTCGAGTCCGGCCCGTCCAGCAGCCGGGCCAGGGCCCGGCGGTCGGCCTTGCCGTTGGGGGACAGGGGCATGCTCTCGATCCGTACGAACCGGTCGGGCACCAGCTCGGCCGGGAGCAGCTTCCCGGCCCGCGCCCTGGTGTCCGCGAGGTCGAGGTCCTCGCGGGCGACCACGGCCGCGACCAGGGTCTGGCCGTCGGCCTCGCCCCGCAGCACGACCCGCACGTCCTGTACCCCCGGCAGCGTCAGCAGCGCCCTCTCGACCTCCGCCGGTTCGATCCGCACCCCGCGCACCTTGAGCTGGTCGTCGCGCCGCCCCACGAAGTACAGGCGGCCGTCGGCCCGGTAGTGACCGAGGTCGCCGGTGCGGTAGAGGCGGTCGCCGGGGACGTCGGGGAAGGGGTTGGGCACGAACGCCGCCCCGGTCCGCTCCGGGTCGCCGAGGTAGCCCAGTCCCAGGCAGTCGCCGCCGATGAGGATCTCGCCCGTCTCGCCCGTGCCCAGGCGCCGCATCGAGGAGTCCGCGACCACCGCCGAGGTGTTGTCGATGGGGCGGCCGACGGGTATCTCGCCGCCACTGCCGTCGTCGGCGGTGACGGTGTGGAAGACGCTGCCGATCGACGCCTCGGTGGGACCGTAGGTGTTGGTGATCGCCGTGCCGGGCAGCAGTCCGTGGAACCTGCGGACCGCCTCCACGTTGATCGCCTCGCCGCCCAGCAGGACGTGCCGCAGGGAGCCGGCCGCCCGCGCCAGCGCCGGGTCCGAGGCGAGCAGGTCGACGAGCACGGTGAAGATCGACGGCACGAAGTCGGTGATCGTCACCCCGTGGCGGCCGATCTGGTCGACGGTGCGCTCCAGGTCGAGCAGTCCGTCGCGGCGCGGCATGACGACGCTGCCGCCCATGGTCAGCGGCCACAGCAGCTGCCACAGCGAGGAGTCGAAGACCGACCGGCTGTTCTGGAGCGCCACGTGCCCGGTGCCGAACCTGCGGGTCATGTAGAGGAACCGGTTGAGCAGGCCGCGGTGCACATTGAGCGTGCACTTGGGCAGGCCCGTCGTGCCCGAGGTGAAGAAGCCGTAGGCGAGGTCGCCGCGGCCGGGGCGCCCGCCGGCGGGGGCGGCTTCGGTGCCGTCCAGCTTCCGGTGGTCGGCCACCAGCGCGCGGGCGCAGCCGGCCGCCGGGGCCGGGGTGCGCGGGGAGACGACGGCGATGTCGGTGCCCAGGCCCCGCAGCAGCGCGCCGATCCGCTCCCGGGGCCAGCCCGGGTCGAAGGGGATGAAGGGGATGCCGGCCTTCATCGCCGCGACCATCGCGAGCGGGAGTTCCATCCCGTCGCTCACCAGCAGGGGGAGCAGCGTCTCCCGGCGCGCGCCGTGGTCCACGAGCATCGCGGCCAGGGAGTTGGCCCTGCGGTCCAGCTCCCGGTAGCTCATCGTCGCGCCGTCGTAGTACAGCGCGTCGGCGTCGGGGGTGGCACGGGCCTGCTCCTCGATCAGGTGCAGGGTCGTCGCGGCGCCCCGCGGGTACGGCGCGCGGCGCCCGTTGGGATCGGGCAGTGCGGACGAGGACGTGCTGGCTGGCATCGTGGACCCCAATCGAGTGTGGTTCCAGGCGTTTCCAGGCGTTTCCAGGACTGCTCTGCGGTGCGGGCTGTGCTATGCGGCGCGGTGCGGGCTGTGCGGACACGGGCACACGGGCCGCCGCGCGACGGGGCGCGCGGCGGCTGCGTGCTGTGTGCCGCGTGTCGCGTGCGGCGGGGGCTCGCGGCTGGCGGGCCCTCAGACGGCGGGCAGGACGAGGGAGCGGGAGCGCAGCTCCTCGTAGAAGGGCAGGTGGTGCCGGAGGTAGCCGGCCAGTACCGGGCTGTCGTCGACCGTGACGGCGTGGCGCCGGCCGCTCTGCCGGAAGCCGGAGCTGCGGGCCACGTCCTGGTGCCACCGGCTGGTGCGGCTCCACTCGGAGCGCTCCCCCGACTGCCAGGACAGGGCCCGCTCGTCGTAGGGGATGCCGACGGCCTCGCAGTAGGCGCGGACGGTGTCGCCGGGGCGCTCGACGAGGACGTCGGCGTCGACCACGACGGGATCGCGCCCCGTCTCCCTCCGCACCCGGTCGAATATCTCGTACTGGTACTCGAAACCGATCTCCGGGAGCTTCACTCCGGGGTTCACCGCGTGGTGCGACTCGATGGCGCGCCGCGGGTCGCGGACGATGAAGGTGTGCGTGACGTCCTCGGCCAGCGGCAGCGCGTCGAAGAGGCGGGCGTGCGGGTACTCGGTGGTGTCCTTGAAGAACACCGGCTTCCTCGCCGACTCCGCCGTGAACCCCCGCAGCACCTCCTCCGGCGTGGTCAGGCGCCGCCCGCCCACCTCGACACCGTGCCCGGCGGCCAGTTCGGAGAACGGCTCGTGGTAAGCGCGGAAGTCGCCGCGCTGCACCATCATCCGGAAGAAGGCCGTCGACATGGACCGCGGCGGGGACCACAGGGCCAGCACCGCCGGCCGTACGGGGGCGGTCACTGAGACCACTCCGTCGGCTTCCGGTCCCAGCGGTGGGCGCGCAGCTCGCGCATCAGCTCCTCGGGCAGCCGGCGGCCGTCGCCGGCCGCGATGTTGGCGGAGACGTGCGCGGGGCGGCGCATGCCGGGGATCACGGTGTGCACGTCGTCGTTGTGCAGGATGAAGCGCAGGGCCAGCTCGGGCAGCGTCATGCCGTCGGGGAGGATCTTCTTCAGCGCCTCCGCGCGGTCCACGCTGGCGTGCAGGTTCTCGGGCACGAAGTAGGAGGCCCGCCAGTCGCCCTCGGGCCAGGTGGTGTCCCTGGTCAGCGTCCCGGTCAGGGTGCCCTCGTCGAACGGGACGCGGGCGATGACGCCGATCCCCAGCTCGCGGCAGAGCGGGAAGAGCTCGTCCTCGGGCGCCTGGTCGAAGATGTTGTAGATGACCTGGACGCTGTCGATCAGGCCGGTCCGCAGGACCTCCGTCGCGTTCCAGGGCTCCCAGCGGTTGACGCTGATGCCGATCCCGTCGACCATGCCCGAGGACCGCAGCGCCTGAACGGTGGTCAGCCAGCGCTCGTCCCGCGCCCAGTGGTCCTCCCACACGTGGAACTGCATCAGGTCCACGCGGGGGACGCCGAGGTTGCGCAGGCTCTTCTCGGTGTACTCCATGACGTGGTCGTACGGGAACACGTCGTCGACGTCGGAGTCCCTGGTGGAGGGGAACCGCCGGTCCTTGGGAGGGATCTTGGTGAAGGCCTTCAGACCCTTGCCCGGATTGGCCGCGAGGAGCTTCCCCAGCAGGACCTCGCTGTGCCCGCGGCCGTAGATCCACGCGGTGTCGAACGCGTCGCAGCCGAGGTCCACGGCGAGCTGGAGGGCGGCGAGGCTCGTCTCGTCGTCCGCCCCCTGCCAGCCGCCGGGGCCGGCGCCGACCCCCCACATTCCGTAGCCGATCTCCCCGACCCGCCAGCCCAGCCGGCCGAACGTGCGCTGAAGCATGTCTGTTTCCCCTGAGAGCGAGTGGACAGGTGTGAACGAGTGCACGGGAAAGCGCGGAAGCCGCCCGCGGGTCATCCGGACGCGGGCCCGGCGAGGGGCGCCGAGTCCCAGTTGTGGCCGCCTCCGCCGGTGAACCTGCGCTGCCGCAGGACGTCGGCGCCTCCGCCGATCTCCGGCAGCGCCCGCCCGGTGACACCGCCCTTGTAGAGGTCGAGCCGGACGGTGGCGTCGGCCGGGCCGGCGATCTCGGCCAGACCGGCCCGCGCCGCCCGGGCGGTACGGCCGTGCGCCGTCCCCTCGTAGACGCAGACCGCGAGCTGCCGGGCGAGGAACCGCGCGGTGTCCGCGGCGCCCCGGTCGGTGACCGTCTCGTGGGCGGCGCGCACCGCGTGCGACAGCAGCTCCATGCCCGGAGCCTCGTACACACCGCGGCACTTGGTGCCGTTGATGCGGTGCTCCACCACGTCGGTCAGGCCCAGGCCGTTCCGCCCGCCGACGGTGTTGGCCAGTTCCAGCAGCTCCTCCGGTGGCAGGCGGTGACCGTCGAGGGCCACCGGGCGGCCGTGCTCGACGGTGACGGAGACCGTCTCCACCCGGTCCGGCGCCTGCCGGGGCGACACGCCCATCAGCCGCTCCAGGCCCGCCGCCGTGGTCCCCAGGTCCTCCAGGCCGGCGTCCTCGTGGGAGGTGCCCGCGAGGTTGCCGTCGACGGAGTGCTCCGCGGTGTTGCCCGGCATGCACACCAGGCCCGCCGAGGCGACGTGGCGGGCCATCGCCTCCCGGTCGGGCAGGGCGGCCAGCACCTCCGGGTCCCGCCAGGGGGCGAAGACCGCGAGATCCGGCGCGAAGTGCGCGCCGTAGCGCTCGAAGCGGCGCTGGTCGTTGCCGCCGCCGACGCAGCCGTGCGCCAGCACGCCGGCGCCGGCCCGGCGCAGCCCGGGCACCACGTGCTCGACGATGACGGCCCGGGACAGGCCCGTGGTGTTCCAGTAGCCCCCGTCGTAGTGGGCCTGGAAGGCGACGACGTCGAGCGCCGCGTCGGCCATGGCACGCCGGGCGTCCACCTCGTGCACCGGTATGCCGGCCGCGCGCACCGCGCCGGTGAACTCGCGGAAGTCCTTCTCCGGACACTGGCCGATGTCGAGGACGAATGCCTCCACGTCGTATCCGCCACTGTGCAGCCAGGAGGCCAGCGCGAGGGAGGAAAGCCCTCCGGAGAGGCAGATTCCGGTCTTCCGCCGCTTCAGTTCGGACAGCGAGAGGTCCACCCATCCTCCAGGGGAGATACGCCTGTGCCCCGGTGTTCGCACCGGGCTGTGCGGTACGGGGACATGCTGTCCAACCCGCGCGGGCGGGGGGAAGTGAGCACCGCGGGGCATGATGCTGCAATGCGTAAACCTGAAGGCGTTGTACATGGGCGGAAACCGGGCCAACCCGGAACCGCCCGGCATCCCGCGCAGCGCCTTCGGCGGCACGCCGTTCAGCCGGACAGGGTGCGCCCGTCCGGCCGCTGGGAGTCCAGGATCCCGGACCGGGCGAGCAGGTAGCCCAGTTGGGCCCGGCTGCCGGCCCTGAAGTGGTCGGCGGCCCACTTGATGTGGTTGGCCACGGTGCGGGGGCTCACGCCCAGCCGGCTCCCGATCGCCTTGTCGGTGTGGCCCTCCACCATCAGGCGCAGTACGGCCCGCCGGGTCTGGGAGGTGAACGCGTGCGGCTGCCACCGGTCCGTGCCCCGGAAGACGGGCTCGGCCCGGTCCCACGCGCAGTCGAAGGCGTTCACCAGGTAGCGCACGATCGCGGGGTGGCGCACGGACAGGGCCGCCGGCTGGTGCTCCTGGGCGGCGGGTATGAAGGCGACGGCGCCGTCGAAGACGGTGACCTGGTTGAACGCCTCGGCCAGTGTGCGCACCTCGGCGCCGGCCGCGGTGATCTTCTCCGCGTAGGCGAGCGTCGGACCGTGGGAGCGCACGGTGTGCTGGTACAGCACCCGCTGCCGCACCCCCCTGGAGCACAGGTCCAGCGCCTCCGGCAGGGTCCGGGCCAGCGACTCCTCGCCCAGCCCGCCGCCCGGCCGGGCGGTCATCACATCGCTTCCGCAGGACCGGGCGGCCCGGCGCAGGGCCCGGTCTACGGCCTCCTCGCCGAGCAGCAGGTCCGCGGTGCGGTTGACCTCCCGGCCGATCTGCCGGTACGCCGCCTCCGCGCGGGCCAGCACCGACCGGACCGACCGCAGGGCCTGCTCCTGCTCCAGGATGGCCCGCTCGATCGGGCGCGCGAGCCCGGCGGCGGCGGTGTCCGGCGGCACCGGCACCAGCGTCCCGGGGCACTCCGGCGACCGGCGCAGCAGCCCCAGTTCGAGCAGGCAGCCGGGCGCCTGCCCGGCGGGCACGCTGCCCCGGGTCAGCGCCTGCCGGTAGAGGGCGTCGCCCTCGTCGCAGATGTCGGCCTCCGGGCGGCCGGGCGCGGAGGCGGGTGCGGTGGCGGGTGTGCCGGTCGTGACGGTGCACATGGGGCGCTCTTCCGAATCTTCGGCTGTCTTCGTCACCACACCGGGTCCGGCGCGTCCGAGGGGCTCCCGGTCGTCGGACGGCGGGGGCGACGGGCGGTGGGACGGCCGCTCAGGCGATGGCGACCTTGGCGGCGAGGCCGAGGAAGACGACCCCCGCGAGCCGGTTCAGCCAGGTGCCCGAGCCGGGCTTCCTCCGCAGCCGCTCCCCGATCCGGCCCGAGAGCAGTGCGACCGCGCAGTCGACCAGCAGCCCGATCACGGTGAACGTCACACCCAGCGCCAGCAGTTGGAGGGCGGGGCTTCCCGCGGAGGGCGTGACGAACTGCGGCAGGAAGGCGAGGTAGAAGATGACGATCTTCGGGTTGAGCAGGTTGACGATCGTCGCCCTGCGGAAGACCGTCATCGGTGACGCGGCCGTGTGCTCGCCGTCGAAGGTGGTCCCGGAGGAGTCCCGCAGCGTGTGCCAGGCCAGGTAGAGCAGGTACACGGCCCCGGCGTAGCGGAGTACCTGGTAGGCCGTCTCCGAGGACTGGACGAGGGTGGCCAGTCCCAGCGCGACCGCGAGGGTGTGGCAGGCCATTCCGGCCGACATGCCGAGCGACGCCAGCAGGCCCGCCCTGGTGCCCTGGCTGATGCCGTGTGTGAGGACGTAGACCATGTCGGGGCCGGGAGTGACGCAGATGACCAGCACCGCCATGACGAAGACCGCGTAGGACGCCAGTCCTAACCCGAACATGTTCCCCCTCTGATCCGGCCGACCGTTCGGAACCTAGACAGCCGGGCCGCCGCGCGCAACCGCTACCGGTCCGTCGGCGGGATTCCGCCCCCCCGGCGGCGGGACGGGGGACGAGGCCGCCCGGCCCCCGCGCCCGTGGAGGGGAGGGGGCCGGGCGGCCGCGCGCCCTACCGGACCACGGCGGAGAAGGCCGGCAGGCAGCCCCTCGCTTTGACGCTATGACAGTGTCATGGTGTCATGATGGCGTGCTCTATGAAACCCCCGCCCCGGACGCCGACGACCTGCGCGTACTCGAGGAGATCGACCGGATGCGGCACCGGCTGCGGCACGTGCTGCGGGCGGGTCCGCGCTGGTCGGGACAGCTCCGCCGGAACCTGACGGCGCGGGCGATCGCGGGTTCCAACACGATCGAGGGCTACGCCGCGACCGTCGACGACGTCGAGGCCCTGATGGCTGGGGAGGAGCCCCTGGAGACCGGGGAACGCACGCGTGCCGAGCTGGAGGGCTACCGGCGTGCGATGACCTACATCCAGGCCCTCGCCGACACGGGGACCGACTTCCGCTACGACGTGGGGCTGCTGAACGGCCTGCACTTCATGATGCAGGGGCACCACCTGGACAAGCGGCCCGGCCGCTGGCGCGACGGCCCGGTGTACGTCACCAGCCCCGACGACCCCCTCGTCCCCGCCTACACCGCTCCCGGGGCCGCACAGGTGCCGGCCCTCATGGACGAGTTGATCGACTGGCTCAACGAGGGCGACCTCGACGCGCCCGTACACGTTCGCGCGTCCATGGCCCATCTGAACCTGGTCAACATCCACCCCTGGAAGGACGGCAACGGCCGTATGTCCCGTGCGCTGTCCACCCTGGTGTTCGCGCGTGAGGGCGTCATGCCGCCGGAGTTCTCCTCCATCGAGGAGTGGCTCGGGCGCGGCCAGAACACCTACGCCTACTACCAGGTCCTCCAGCAGGTCGGCGGCCCGTCGTGGAGCCCGGAACGCGACACCCGCCCGTGGATCCGCTTCTGCCTCCGGGCGCACCACCGCCAGGCCCAGCAGGCCCGGCGCCGCACCGACCTGCTCTCGCGGGCGTGGGTCCGTCTCACCGAGGAGGCCGGGACCGCGGGGCTGGACGAGCGGGTGGTCCACGCGCTGCTGCCGGCCTTCTGGGGTTCGAAGGTGCGCCGGACCGTGTACCAGCAGGACGCCGGCATCAGCGATCAGCAGGCCATTCGCGACATCCGCGAGCTCGTCCGCCTCGGCTGGCTCGTCCCGCACGGCAGGGCGCGAGCCCGCCACTACGCTCCCGGGCCTCGTATGGAGCCGGTCCAGGAGACCGTCCGCCAGTCCGTCGAGCCGTACACGGACCCCTACGACCGTTCCTGACGGGGGCGCACGCGGCCGGGAGGACGGCGGAACGGGCCCGTGTGGTGCCTGCGTACGGTTCCGTCCGGTGGCCGGCCCGCGCGCAGGCGCCCGCGCGCCCTACCGGACCACGGCGGAGAAGGCCGGCAGATAGCCCTTCTCATGGCCCTCGGCCGTGGGGTGGATGTTGGAGGAGCTGATCCACGGGTCGCCCGTGCAGATCTCGTGCCCGGCGAAGGCGGGACGGGCGTCCGCGAAGGAGAACCCGGCGGCGGTGGCGCGGCCGGAGATCACCTGGTTGAGCACGTCCGAGCCGTCGTTGATCGCCTCGCGCTTGCCCGAGCCCATGCTCAGGCAGAAGCCGCCCTCCTTGTAGAGGTAGGGGTAGCCCACGACGACGACCTCGGCGTTCGGCGCGCGGTCGCGGATGGTGGCGTACAGGGCGTCCAGTTCGCCGGGCAGTTCGTTCCGGGCGTAGTCGGCGGCCTCGTCCAGTCTCTGCTCGCAGGTCGACTGCGAGGAGAACATGCAGGTCAGCATGGTGGAGGCGAAACCGGAGTCGTTGCCGCCGATGCTGATGCTCACCAGCGTCGTGCTCTGGTCCAGATACCGCACCTGGTTGTTCAGCACGTCCGGGGTCTTCGCCCCGCCGCAGGTGGCGGAGGTGAAGGACGCGGGCGCGGACGCCTGCGCCCACCGGGCCGGGTAGGCGTTCCCGCTGCGGGTGCACAGCAGGTCGGAGTAGTCCCCGGCGCCGGTGCCGGAGGAGTAGGAGTCGCCGAGGGCCACGTAGTTCTCGGCCGCGTTCCGCGTGGCGTCCTCGGCGGCGGACGCGGGGGCGGCCGGTACGGCGAACGCCGTCGCCAGGGCCAGCAGGGCGGTGGTCAGGAGACGGGGGACGCGCATGGTTTCCTCCAGGAGACATGCACAGGGGTGTGAGGGGGTGTCACACCATTACGGCTCCGGACCGCTCCCGAAATCGGCGAAACCGCCGGTCCTGACACCCGGTCGGGCGACGCGACGAGGCTTCCTGTGATCGTGTGACGATCACGGGAAGCCTCCAGGGGGCGCTCGGGCGCCCGCGCTGACGGGCGCGGCCGCCCGGGCGGTCTACCGCCCCTCTCGCCGTGCCGCCGAGAAGTAGGCGTTGGAGGCCGGGAGGAACATCATCACGATGGCCCCGGCCGCCAGCAGGTCCGGCAGGAGGTCGGTCAGCAGCAGGTCGCCGATCCCACCGTCCGCCGTCCACCGGAATCCGTCCTTACTCAGGGCGTTGAGGAAGAACAGCCCGCTGAAGAGGCCGACGACGGTGAGCGCGATCCGGGCCCGTCCGTCGCCCGCGCGCATCCTGAAGCAGAACAGCAGCCACAGGGCGCCGAGGGCGGCCAGGAGACCGGCGGGGACGGCGAGTTGCCGTGTCGCGCCGTCCCGCCCCAGTTCGCCGCGCAGCTCCTCCAGCCCGGTGGGGGAGACGACGAACGTACCCAGCACCCAGACGACGGCCTGGAGAGCGATCGCCGCGAGCGACAGCGCGAACGCCGCCTCCACCGTCCTCGGACGCCCGGCCCGCCCCACTGCCGCATCGGTCATCTCTCTCCCCTCTCCACCGGATAGGACGGCTTCACCTGGCCGGTGGTTGACTCCGCACCGCCCGGCCTCCCGTCAGGCGCCACCCCCCTCGCCCCCGTCGCGCAGCGGGTCGGGCAGGGGCGCGGCGTGGACGACCGCGAGGCCGGAGACCGCGCGAGTGAGGCAGACGTACAGGCGGCGCAGGCCGGTGCGCTCGTCCGGTTCGCCGTCGACGACGGCGGCCGGCTCGTCCAGGACCACGTGGTCGTACTCCAGGCCCTTGGCCAGGGTCGCGGGGACGAGGGTGAGACGGGTGCCGGCGTCCGTCTCCGTCCCCGGGGCGAGGTGGGGGAGGCCGGCGGCGTCCAGGGCCGAGGCCAGGGCGGGGACGCGGGCGTCGGCGGCGATCAGGCCGATAGAGCCCTCGCGCTCCAGTGCCGCGCGGCAGGTGTCCACCACCGCGCCGTCCAGCTCCTCCACCGCCACCGCCCGTACCAGCAGGGAGCCCGCCGCGTCGCGGATCGAGGTCGCCTCGGACAGGTCCGGCGCGATGTGCGGCAGCAGCCGGGAGGCGTAGGCGATGACCTCGCGCGGCACACGGAAGCCCTGGGTCAGCTCCTCCACCGCCGCGTCCGGTTTGCCCAGGTGGGACAGGGCCTCGGCCCAGCTCGCGGTCGCCCACGGCGTGGTGCCCTGAGCCAGGTCGCCCAGCACCGTCGCCGATCCGGTGGTGCAGCGGCGGCCCACCGCCCGGTACCGCATGGGGGAGAGGTCCTGCGCCTCGTCCAGGACGACGTGGCCGAGCGAGGGGGTGCGCCGTACCAGGTCGGTGGCCTCGTCGACCAGTACGGCGTCGGCGGCCGACCACTTCGCCGACCGCACCCCGCGCGGCGGCTTCGTCCAAAGGATCGCCTTGCGCTCCTCGTCGGTGAGGACGCCTTCGGAGCACTCGGCCAGGAAGCCGTCGTCCGACAGCAGCCGCAGCACCAGCTTCGCCGGATCGACCTCCGGCCACACCGTCTTGACCAGGGCCTTCACCGCCGCGTTGCGTGCCACCGCGTTCTGCACCCGGTCGTCGGGCGCCTCGCCCGAGCGCTCCATGCGCGTCAGCACGGCGTGCGCGACGCGCTGCGGCAGGGCCTCGCGGGCGGCGCCGTAGCGGATGCCGCGCTCCAGCAGCTCGCGGACGATCTCCTCCAGCTCGTACGCCGGGACGCGCCAGCGGCGCGATCCGCGGACGACGACGCACGGCTCGGCCGGCATCGTCACGCCCGAGCGGACCGCGCGGCGCAGCACCTCGGCCATGCGGGCGTCGCCCTTGATCCGGGCGGCCTCCGGGTCGTCGGCGCCGCGCGCCTCCACGCCCGTCGCCCCGGTGACCAGGTCCTCCACGGTCGCCTGCCGCACCGCCAGCTCGCCCAGCGCCGGCAGGACCTGCTCGATGTAGCGCAGGAAGGACCGGTTGGGGCCGATGACCAGCGTCCCGGTGCGGGCCAGGCGCTCGCGGTGCGCGTAGAGCAGATAGGCCACGCGGTGCAGGCCGACGGCCGTCTTGCCGGTGCCCGGCGCACCCTGGACGCACACGGTGCCGTCGACGCCGGTGCGGACGATCTCGTCCTGCTCGGGCTGGATGGTGGCCACGATGTCGCGCATCGGGCCGACGCGCGGGCGCTCGATCTCGCGCCTGAGCAGGGCGCTGGCCTTCTCGGCCTCGTCCGGGTCGGACAGGCGCTCGTCCTCGTAAGCGGTCAGCTCGCCACCGGTGTAGCCGAAGCGGCGGCGCAGGCCGATGCCCTGCGGGTCCTTCTTGGAGGCGCGGTAGAAGGGCTGGGAGACGGGGGCGCGCCAGTCGATGACCATCGGGTCGCCGTCGGCGTCGTGCACGTGGCGGCGGCCGATGTAGTACCGGGCCGCCGAGGGATCGTCCTGCGCCGGGGCGCCGGGGGGCTGCGGGGAGTCCGCGTAGTCCAGGCGGCCGAAGAACAGCGGGGTGTCGGCGAGGTCGGCGAGGGCCTCGATCCGGGCGTCGATCTGGCGCTGGAGCACCTCGGCGTTCACCCAGTTGGCGGTGACGTTCCTGAGGTCGAGCGACTCGACGTCATGGCGCATGGCACGCAGCGCGGTGCGCGAGGCGGCCAGGTGGGCGCGTTCGCGTTCGAGCGGGTCGAGCGGGTCGGGGTCGGGCACGCCTGGGGCGTGCGGATCGGGGGCGTGCGCGGACACGTTGCGGCCTCCTGCGAAGAAGCGCGCACGACGGCGGTACGGCGAGCCGCTCGGATGCGCGGCCGCACCGCGCACCGGGTGCGGTGGACGACGGGGTCGGAGGGGACCGCGTACGCCGGCGGGGCCTGCGGGCCGCCGGAGGCCGGCGGGGGCGCGGCCGCCGGGAGCGCGGTCCGCCGGCCGGTACCGACCGGTCGGCTCCTCCCCGGCGGCACGGTGGCACGCGGGCATGCGGAACACACGCCCTGCGGTGCCGTGGCGCGGGAGGCGGGAGAGGCGTGATTCTAGCCGCGCTCGTCCCGGCGGGCGAACGGTTTCCCCCGTAGGCGGGGAGGGTGGACGGGCCGGGTTGCGGGCGGAGAAAAGCCGTGGTGAGACCTAGGATGGATATGGACCAACAGGGCGAAACTACTGCGAACCCGTGGAGCCATGAACAGCACCCCCATCCCTCCCCAGACAGCCGGCGGCCGGTCCACGGGCGCCACCGCGCTCGCCGCGCTCGACGCACGGAGCGGCGACGGCGGCCACCGCCACCGCCGCCACCTGCTGGGCGACACAGTCCGGGCGATCTCCGTCTTCGCCGGCGCGGCGTTCGACGTCGCGGTCCTCGGCGACTACGCGGAGGCGCGCGAAGAGGACCGGGAGCAGGGCACGGAGCAGGACCGGGACCGGGACGGCGGGACGCGCGGCGGCAGAGCGCACTACGGCAGGACGCACGAGTCCGCGACCCGTGCCTGACACCGGCCGGGCGCACCGGACCGTCGGTTAGGGTCGGCCCGCGGCGGTGGCCGCGGACGACCGAGAGACGACCGTCGACCGACGGACCGGAACCCAGGAGGTGGCCGAGTGCCGGCTGCGCCCACACCCGACACCGGCACCGGCACCGAGCGTCCGGCCCGCGCCGCCCGCGGCAGCCGTACCGCGAGAGCCCGGATACGCGCCGCGCTGGGCGCGCACGCAGACCGCCGCGCCTACGCGGCCGCCGTCCTGCTCGTGCTCTCCCTCGCCGCGCTCGCGGCGGTCTGCGCGGCGCAGCCCAGCTTCCTGGTGGACGTGCTCGTCTACCGCGCCGAGGGGCGGGCCGTCGTCGAGGGGCGCGACCTGTACGGCTTCACCGTCACCGAGTGGGACCTGCCCGCCACCTACCCGCCCTTCGCCGCGCTGCTGTTCGTCCCCACCGCCCTGCTGCCCCTGCCCGCCGTCCAGATCCTCTTCGCGGCCGGCAACGTCGTGCTGCTCGCCCTGCTGGTCCACCTCTCTCTGCGCCTGGCCGGACGCCGAACCTCCCCCGCCCTCCTGATCGCCGCCACGGCGGTGGGCCTGTGGCTGGAACCGGTCTTCCAGACCATGGTCTTCGGGCAGATCAACCTCGTCCTGGCCTGCCTGGTCCTGTGGGACCTCGGCCGCCCGGACGGTGCCCGCGGCAAGGGATTGGCCATCGGCGTCGCGGCCGGGATCAAGCTCACCCCCGCGATCTTCGCCGTCCACCTGCTGCTGACCGGACGCGTCCGCGCCGGGCTGACGGCGCTGGCGGGCTTCGCGGGGACGGCGGCGCTCGGAGCGGCCGTCCTGCCGGGCGCGAGCGCGGAGTTCTGGACACGGCGGATGTTCGAGACCGGCCGCGTCGGCAAGGCGTGGATCGTCGACAACCAGTCCCTCCAGGGAATGGCCGCCCGCCTCCTGCACACCCCCGAGCCCGGCCTGTGGTGGGCCGTGCCCACGGCCGCCGCCGGGCTGCTGGGTCTGTGGCTGGCCCGCCGCGCCCATCTGCGCGGGCGGGAGAGCTGGGGGGTGCTCGCCGTCGCGGGCACGGCGGTGCTGGTCTCGCCGATCAGCTGGTCCCACCACTGGGTGTGGTGCGTGCCGCTGCTCGCCGTCCTGGCCGCGGCCGCCTCGCCGTCCCGCCGGTGGCCGCTGTACGCCGCGGGCGCCGTCGCCGTGCTCTTCACGGCCCGCACGCACTGGCTCGTCCCCCACTCCGGCGACCTCGACCTCCACCTGCCCTGGTGGCAGCAGCCGCTCGCCTCCCCGTACGCGCCCCTGGCCCTGGCCCTGCTGGCGTACGCGGCGTGGCGCCTGCGACGGGAGAGCCCCCGGCCCACCGGATGACGCCCCGGCAACGCGCGGTGCCGAAGCGCACCGGCCGTCGCCTGCACCCGGCCTGTGAGTGCTCACCGCAGGAGCGCGGCCCACCCGTCCAGCGAACGGACCACCCGCGGCATGTCCTGCGCCGCCGACGCCACGATGCCCTGCCCGAAGGTGCGCCGGGCCGGATCGGCCCGGCGGTGGCCCAGCGCCAGCCACAGGCACCAGGCGACGACCGCGAGCTGGCTGCGCAGCATGCCCGCGAACGCCGATACGTCGGCCGGACCGGCCGGGCCTCCCCGGTCGAGATAGGCCGCGATCAGCGGACGGACCACCTGGGGGTCGCCCTCGGCCGCGGGCCCGTTGAACGGGGTGGCCAGCCGGAAGGCCACGTTCACCGCCTCCCACCACGGCACGTCCGCTCGGGCCCCCTCCCAGTCGATCAGCGCGTACCCGGCCGGGGTGCGCAGGACGTTGGCCCGGGAGGTGTCCCCGTGGACCAGGACGGTCCGGGGACGGCCCTGCCGTGCCTCTCGAACCAGCGCGGTCGCCTCCTCGATCACCGGGAGCAGGGAACGGGCCGGAGCGGCGACCGGATGGTCGGCTGCTTCGGCCTCGGCCACCCACTCGTGCCAGTCGGCCAAGGGATGCAGCGCGGTCTCGTCTTCGGGCCCGGCGCCGATCTCCGTGTCGAGCAGGGCGATGCGGGCGAGGGTCGTGCCCACCCACCGGGCCGCTTCCGGAAGAGAGGGGCGGGAGGACGCGCCCAGTTGCCGCAGATCGCGCCCGTCGAGCCACCGGCTCACCCGCACCAGCGTCTGGCCCTCCGGGTTGTGCCAGTAGCCGATGGCCGGGGCGGGGGGTTCGAGCGGTCGTGGCATCGGAATGCCAGCTCTCCACGCCGCGCTCTCCAGCCGGTGCACCCGGTGGGCGTGTCCGCGGTGCCAGTCACCGAGCAGCCGGTCGGTCCTGACAACCCACCGTCCCCGGGTGGTGCTCAGCATCCGGCTGTCGGAGGGGTGGCCGCCGCTGCTCAGCGGGCGCCACTGCCCCAGCGGTCTTCCCGGCCCGAAGGCGGCGGCGACCCGAGCGGGATCGAGATCCATCCGAGCAGTGTGCCGCCCGCGGCGGACGCGATGCACACGACTTGTGCTCGCCGGTCCCGGATCCGGCGAACCCGCACCATGCCCACCACACAGGACTCATGGCCCGGCGCCTGCCGCTGAGGCTTCCGGACGCTCGGCCAACCGTGCCTTGGAGCCGGGGCCGCATCTTTTCCGTCCCCCGCGGCGTTGGACGGACGGATGAGAGGAGCAGCCGTGCACAGGGGATACCGAACACGGTGGCCGGTTCTGGACGAGCACCGCGCCGATCCCGCCTACGTCGAGGCCGGCGCCTCCATCGCGCTGGGGCAGGCCGTGTACGACCGCCGCACCGCGCTCGGGTTCACGCAGGGGCAGCTCGCCCATCGGGCGGGAATGGCGGAAGCCGAGGTCGAGCGGATCGAGGGAGGGGCGGTGATGCCCACGGTCGCCCTGCTGCGCGCGCTGTCACGGGCCCTCGACGCCCGGGTGGAGCTGTCCGTCGAAGGGGACGACACGTTCCTGGCTTTCCTGCCCTTCGCGGGGCACGGTTCCACCGCGAGGGACAGGAAGAGCTTCAGGGGTTGAGACCGAGAACGCGGACCGGCCTGTCCTTCCAGGTCTGTGGTGCCGTGGTGGCGACCACAGCGCCGTCGGGACGGTCGATGGACGGCTGAGCCGCGTACTCGGTATGAGCAGCCGACCAAGTGGTCTCGCGGGCCACGGCAAGGGCGGAGGGCAGATCCAGATCGAGGAGAGTGATCCCGGGCAGAGCGGCGATGTGCTCAGCGGTGCCCGGACGAGTGCGGTCTGCTTCGACGAGTGCACATGCCGTGGCGTAGAGGAGCCACCCCGGTTCGTTCTCCGCTCGGTGGATCAGCCGGGAGGCCATGACGTTGCCATGTCCGGCGGCCACCATGGCTGTGTCGTCCAGGACGACATGCACAAGGCCGGTCACCGCCCGATCGCCTCCGCCAGTCGCCTGTCCAACTCCTCGTCCAGACGCTTTTCCTCGGCCTTGGTGGGGTTGTAGCCGTTCCATTCCCGCAGTACGGCGAGGGTTCGCTCGGCGCGCTCGGCGCGCTCGGCAGGAGTGAGCAGAGTGTCGGCGAGGCGAGCGAGGTATGCCCGCAAGGACAGCCCTTCAGCGGCTGCTATTTCGGCGAGTCTGTCACGGGCTTCGGCGGGGATGCGGATATTGGCGTCGGTCACGGTGGGGGCTCCTTCTGATCGCTCAGGAAGTATACGGGTACGTACGCGTACCCATTCGTGTATCCAGTGAAGGCCGGTTTCGACCCAACACGGGCGAACACCGGGCTCGCCCGCTCTGCGACCGAAGGTGCTGGAGGTTTTGCGGTGCCCCTCACCGCGCCGCGAAGCGGTCCAGCGCGTTCAGGACGCGGGTGCGGGTGGTGGCGCCGCCGAGGTGGCCCTCGGCGCCGACGACGGTCAGCTCCGCGTCCGGCCAGGCGCGGGAGAGCTCCCACGCGGTGTCGAGCGGGCTGCTCAGATCGGCCCGGCCGTGGACCAGCACCCCCGGGATGCCCGCCAGCCGTCCCGCGCCGCGCAGCAGCGCTCCCTCCTCCAGCCACGCGCCGTGGGAGAAGTAGTGCGCGCACAGGCGCACCAGGGCCAGCTTGGCGGCCGGGGCCCGGCCGCCGTACGGGCTCGCACCACCACCGCCCGCCCCGCCGCTGCCGCCGCCCGTCTCGCCGGACAGGACGGCGTCCTCCCAGGCGCACCAGTTCGCCGCGGCCCGCTCGCGCACCGCCGCGTCGGGGTGCTCCATCAGCCGCGCGTACGCCCCGAGCAGCTCGGGCGTGGCCGCGTCGCGCGGTACGCCGGTCCCGGATCCGGATCCGGTCCCGACCCCGGCCCCGGCGCGGAAGCGTTCCCACTCGCCGGGGAAGAAGCGGGCCACACCCCGGTAGAGCCAGTCGGTCTCCGAGCGCCGGGTGGTGGTGACTCCGGCGATCACGATGTGCGAGACCCGTTCCGGGTGCCGCTGGGCGTAGGCGAGGATCAGGGTGGAGCCCCACGAGCCGCCGTACAGCAGCCAGCGGTCGACGCCCAGGTGCTCGCGCAGCCGCTCCATGTCGGCGACCAGATGCCAGGTGGTGTTGTGCCCCAGACCGGCGGCCGGATCGCTCGCGTGCGGGGTGCTGCGGCCGCAGCCGCGCTGGTCGAACAGCACCACCCGGTACCGCTCGGGGTCGAAGAGGCGGCGCGCCCCTTCCCCGCACCCCGAACCGGGCCCGCCGTGGACGACGGCGGCGGGCCTGCCGTCCGGGTTGCCGCACACCTCCCAGTACACGTGGTGGCCGTCGCCGACGTCGAGCATGCCGCTGTCGTACGGCTCGGCCGGCGGGTACGGCTCGCGCATCCGCGACCTCCCGGAGTCCGGTGACGGACCGGAAGGCTACCCGACCTCGTCGGGCTCCCCGTCGCCCGCCAGCAGCTCGGAGGCGTCCACGATGCGGTAGGCGTAGCCCTGCTCGGCCAGGAAGCGCTGGCGGTGGGCCGCGAAGTCCTGGTCGACGGTGTCGCGGGCGACGACCGAGTAGAACCGGGCCTCGTGGCCGTCCGCCTTCGGGCGCAGCACGCGGCCCAGGCGCTGGGCCTCCTCCTGACGGGAGCCGAAGGTGCCCGAGACCTGGATGGCGACGGTGGCCTCGGGCAGGTCGATGGAGAAGTTGGCGACCTTGGAGACCACCAGCACCGACAGCTCGCCCGAGCGGAAGGCGTCGAACAGCTTCTCGCGCTGCGCGTTGCCGGTGTCGCCCTTGATCACGGGCGCGTCCAGGTGCTCGCCCAACTCGTCGAGCTGGTCGATGTACTGGCCGATCACGAGCGTCTGCTGCCCGGCGTGGCGGCGCACCAGCGCCTCGGTGACGCGCTGCTTGGAGGCCGTGGTGGAGCAGAAGCGGTACTTCTCGTCCGACTCGGCCGTCGCGTACGCCAGCCGCTCGGACTCGGTGAGGTCCACCCGGACCTCCACGCAGTCGGCCGGGGCGATGTAGCCCTGCGCCTCGATCTCCTTCCAGGGGGCGTCGAAGCGCTTGGGGCCGATGAGGGAGAAGACGTCGGACTCGCGGCCGTCCTCGCGCACCAGCGTGGCCGTCAGGCCGATGCGGCGGCGGGCCTGGAGGTCGGCGGTGAACTTGAACACCGGCGCCGGCAGCAGGTGCACCTCGTCGTAGACGATCAGGCCCCAGTCGCGGGAGTCGAACAGCTCCAGGTGCGGATAGACGCCCTTCCGCTTCGTCGTCAGCACCTGGTAGGTGGCGATGGTGACGGGGCGGATCTCCTTCTTCGCGCCGCTGTACTCGCCGACCTCGCTCTCCGTCAGCGAGGTGCGCCGCACCAGCTCGCTCTTCCACTGCCGGGCCGAGACGGTGTTGGTCACCAGGATCAGCGTGGTGGCCTTCGCCGTGGCCATCGCGCCCGCGCCCACCAGCGTCTTGCCCGCGCCGCAGGGCAGCACGACGACGCCGGAGCCGCCGTGCCAGAAGTTCTCCACGGCCTGCCTCTGGTAGGGGCGCAGCGCCCAGCCGTCCTCGGTCAGCTCGATCGGGTGCGCCTCGCCGTCCACGTAGCCGGCCAGGTCCTCGGCGGGCCAGCCCAGCTTGAGCAGCGCCTGCTTGATCTGGCCGCGCTCGGAGGGGTGGACGGCGACGGTGTCGGGGTCGATGCGGGCGCCGACCAGCGGCTGGATCCGCTTGGAGCGCAGGATCTCCTCCAGCACCGGCCGGTCGGATGACTCCAGGACCAGCCCGTGGGTGGGGTGCTTGAGCAGCCGCAGCCGGCCGTAGCGGTCCATCGTCTCGGCCACGTCCACCAGCAGCGCGTGCGGCACCGGGTAGCGGGAGTGGGTGACCAGGGCGTCGACGACCTGCTCGGCGTCGTGCCCGGCGGCACGGGCGTTCCACAGGCCCAGCGGGGTGAGCCGGTAGGTGTGGATGTGCTCCGGGGCCCGCTCCAGCTCGGCGAAGGGCGCGATGGCGCGGCGGCATTCGTCGGCCTGCTCGTGGTCGACCTCCAGCAGCAGGGTCTTGTCGCTCTGGACGATCAGGCAGGACACGCGTACCTCCAGCGATCGGATCGTCGTGTGACGGACGCACACGCCGAATGGAAGAGTCTACTTTTTCCGGGCGCGTACCGGCGTGCCCGGTGTGACGGGCGCCCGGCGGGGTCCTCCGGCTCTCCGCCGGGGCCGCCCGGCCCGTGCGGGGGAGGGTGCCCGGCGCCTACGCTGCCGGTCGTGAATGCGATACGGCTCGGGTGGACACGGCGTGCGGAGGGCTGCGGCATGGACGGTTATGTGAAGTGGGCGGGCAGGGTGGCGGCGACGGCCGGGGCGGTCGCCGCGCTCGCCGGGGCCTGGGCGGCGATCGCCGGGGCGGTGGCGGCCACCAACGGAGCGAAGGCGGCGCGGAAGGCCGCGCGGCGGTGAACGCGGCGGCGGGTCACGCCCGGCCCGCCGTCCTCGCCGGGTCGTCCGGGCCGTCCGGGCCGTCCGGAGCCCCCACGTCCGCCGCGCCCGTGACGCGGTGCAGCGGGTAGGTGCGGACCTCCTCGGCGGTGTGGTCGTACGCCGTGACGAAGCCGCCCTCGACTCGGACGGGCTCGACGACGCGCTCACCGGCGGTGCCGTCGGCGTCCACATGGCCGATCCGCACCGCCGTCCCGTGCCGGGCGGCGACGCGCAGGACGGCCAGGGTGTCGGCCGCGGACGTGCGCGGCGGCGGGCCGCCGGGAGCGGCCGGGACCGGGCGGCGGGGCCGGGGCGGCGCTCCGCCGGCCGCCACGTCCCCCGAGCGGATGGCGCGTACGGCGGCGGCCAGCAGCGGGGCGCCGGGACCGGGCGGGCCGTCCGGCACCGGCTCGGGCGCGGTGCGCGGCGGGGTGCGCAGGGCCTCGGCGCGGTGGACCACCACATCGCCCCCGGCGGACTCGGCGGCCGGGGCGTACCCCATGGCGCGCAGCCGCTCCAGCAGCGTGGCCGGGTCCGCCTGGGCGGCCAGCACCGTCGGCGCCAGCAGCCGCAGGCCCAGGGGGGCGGCGCGGCGGTCGGCGGCGATCTCGGCGAGCAGCGTCTCGTCGTCGCAGCGGACGTAGGAGCCGGCCGCGCCCACCCGCAGCCGCCCGTGCCGCCGCGCCACGTCGTCGATCAGGTACGCCAGCGGCTGCGGGACGGGCGTGCGGGAGTGGGCGGCGAGGAAGGAGTGCAGGTCGTCGGCGCCGTGGCCCGCGTCGAGGGCGCGGCGCACCGAAGCGGGGGTGAAGCGGTAGACCGTCGCGCCGCCCTTGGACTCGATGTCGGCCAGGGTGTTCAGCGTCTCGGCCAGATGGCGGCGCAGCGGTCCCGGTGCCACGGCCGTCAGGTCGGCCTGGAGCAGGACGTGGTCCAGCGGTTCGGGCAGGAGGGGGGCCAGGAGGGAGGCGGCGGTGTCCGGACCGGCCGCCTCGGGCTCCGGACCGGCGGTGTCCGCGTCGGCGGCGTGCTCGTCCAGCAGGGGGCGTGCGTACGAGGTGAGCGCGCCGCGCCCGGTCACGCCCAGCAGCTCCGCCTCCGTCAGCGTCCACCGCACGATCCGGCCGCGCAGCTCCGCGCCGCCGCGCAGCGGGCACTCCCAGTCCAGCCGGGCGGCCACCGCGTCGGCCTCCGGGGCCGTCCCCGCGGGCTCGGCGGCCAGCAGGCCCAGGGCGCGGCGGCGCAGTTCGGGCGCGGGGCCGCGGTCCAGGCCGGGGCCGAGCGCGCCGAGCGTCCGGCTGCGGGCGTCGCGCCCGCCGACCAGTCCGGCCAGCCGGGTGGCCGCCAGCCAGGCGCGGGCCAGGTGCGTCCAGCGCCGCTCGGGCGGCTCCTCCAGCCACGCGTCGTAGGCGGGGGTGGGCGCGTACCGCTCGCCCTCCTCGCCGTCGGAGGCCAGCAGCCCGGCGGCGTAGGCCAGCTCGATCCAGAAGGCGGCGACGGGTTCGGACACGTCGAGCGCGACGGCGGCGCGCTTCAGATCCCGCACGCCCAGGCCGCCGGCGCGCAGCACCGGCGGCGCGCCGGCCTCCGTGCCCCACAGCTCCAGCAGCTCCTCGACGGCCGCGAGCGCGGTCATCGCCTGGCCCGCGCCGGCGGAGTCCGCCACCGCCGGTGTGCGGGCGCGGCCGGGGCCGACGGGCGGCGGCAGTGGCTCCAGACCGCGGTGGGCGCGGCCGCCGCGCAGGTGCAGCGCCACCTCCCGGGGCAGTACGACCGTGCGGGGCGCGGCCGGCAGCAGCAGGGCGCGGTCCAGCAGCCAGCGGACCGGCGGGGAGGGGACCTCGGAGACCTCGCCGTAGGGCGGGCCCCACACCAGCTTGGCGAGCGTGGCCCGCGCCTCCTCGGGGGCCTGCCCCAGCAGGGCGTCCATCCGCTCCCGGTCGCCGAAGAGCGCGGCCAGGGACTCCAGCGCGCTCACCGGGTCGTGGGTGGTGGGCAGCCCGGCGGCGGTCAGGATCTCCTGGAGGCGGCCGGGCGACATCCCCGCGGTGGCCTCGGCCAGGGACGGGCCCAGGCCGGTGGGGGAAGGGCGCGACGCGGACGGGGCGAGCAGCTCGCGGGCGGTGCGCACCAGCCGCAGCCGTTCGTCGCCGCCCCAGACGATCGCCCGCTCGCGCAGCAGGCCCAGCGCACGCGGCAGCTCGTCCTCGCCGCCGTGCAGCAGGGCGGCCAGCTCCTCGTACGGGCAGGGGTCGGGCGCCACGGCCAGCGCCTCGGCGGTCTGGAGGGCGAAGCGGTCCAGGCGCTCCAGCGCCCGCAGCACCGAGGTGCGGGCGCCCGCGCGGGTGGCGAGCTGGGAGAGGTCGCCGGGGACGGGCGAGAGCAGGTCCGGGCGCGCCCGCAGCAGGGCGGCGAGCGCGTCGTCGGGGCGGGAGCGCAGCTCGTCGGCGAGCGTGCGGGGAGCCGCTCGGCGCTCTGCTGCGGGCTCTGTCGTCATCCGTACAACGTTACCGGGAGCCTGTGGACAACCGGTTCCGCGCGGAGGTGGTGGGGGTACGGTCGTGGCGTACGGATGCCAGGGACCAGTAGCCGCTGAGGTGTCGGGTGGGGATCGAGAGCGAACAGCTGGTCTTCGACTATCTGAGCCGGGTCGGGGATCTGGCGCACGGCACGGCCATGACGGCCGCCGAGCGGGCGCGTCTGGTGGCCGGGGTGCGCGCCGACATCGAGCGGCGCCGCGCCGAGGCGGGCGGCGCGCACACCGCGGCCGGGGTGCGCCGGATCCTGGACGGGATCGGGCGGCCGGAGGACGTGGTCGCGGGCACGGGCGTCTCCGTGCCGCAGCCCAGGGGACACGGGCCGGTGGAGTCCCGGCCCGTGGAGCGCAGGTTCGTGGGGCGCAGGCCGGCGCGGGAGGCCCCGGAGGGCGGGCCGGCGGCGGGCGGCGGTGACACGCCGCGGAGGCAGCCGAAGTCACCGAAACATCCGAAACCGCCGGAGCGGTCGACCGCCGCCTCGCCGCCCCATCTCGCGCCCGCCCACGAACTGGGCCCCGAGGAGAGCGACCCCGACTGGTGGCGCGAGGGGCCGGGCGCCCCCCGGTACGCGCCGGGCGGCCGGCGGCCGGTCGGTGGCTTCGACGGCGGGGTCGAGCTGCCGGAGGTGCTCGAGCAGCCGCCGGACCCGGAGAAGGAGGAGAAGAAGGAGAAGGAGAGGCAGGAGGCGCGGCGGAAGGCGGAGGCCGCGCGGGCCGCCGACGCCGACGGGGGCGACGAGACACCGGCCGCACCCGGGCGGAGCCGGTGGGCGCGACTGCCGCGCCCGCTGCGCCCGCGCACCGCGAAGGCGGCGGGCGGCGCGCCGCGTACGGCCCGGGTGCCGCGCGTCGGCGGCGTCGTGGAGCTGGCGGCCGCCGCACTGCTGGTGGCGGGCGCGGTGATGGGCTCGCTGATTCCGCTGGGCCTGGGCTGGCTGGCCGCCTGGTGGTCGCCCCGGCTGAGCCGCCAGGAGGCCAAGTGGGCTGTGACGGTCGTGCCCGGTACGGTCGCGGCCGCCGGGCTGGTGTGGCTGTGGGGCCGCACCGAGGGCCGCTGGGGGGAGCCGATAGCCGAGGGTGCGCTGGGCGAGGCGGTCACCGCCTCCTGGCCCTGGGCGCTGCGCGCCGCGGCCGTCGCCAGCGCCCTCTACCTGCTGTGGCGGGCCAGGCGGCCCAGGGGATAGGGAGAGCGGTGGCCGAGGGGACGGGGAGAGAGAAGAGGACGGGGGAGAGGCGTTGGAGGAGTTCCTGGGCCTTCTTTTCACCCTGCTGAGCGCCGGTCTCGGGCTCATGGGGGTGAAACTCCTGGTGCCGCTTGTGCGGAACGGCAGGTTCGCCAGAGGGAGGACCGGCGTCCGCACGGTGGGCGAGTGCGTGGACATGCGCTGGACGTCGGGCGGCTGGGTGTCCGGCATCGTCGCCTATGAGGACGAGGACGGCGAGCGGCGCCTCGCGTCGACCGGTGCCCACCCGGTCGTACCCGTCGGCATAGGGGAGACCGCCGAGGTCCGCTACGACCCGCGGGGCAGGGCGGCAGCGGTGGTGAACGGCGAGATGCCGCCCAGGGGCGTGTATGTCCTCGGCCTGGTGCCGATCGGCGTCGGCCTGGCCTTCGGTGCCATCGGGGTCCACTACCTGTCGATGGCGATCTGAGACCTGAGATCCGAGGGGGGCCGTCCGCCGGGCCGGGCGGGCACACCGACGCACGGTCGGCGGCCGCCGCCCCGCCCGGCCGGTGGACGGAGCCGGAGATCAGCCCTCGGAGGCGCCGGAGCCCTTGGGCAGCAGCTCCTTCATCTCCTCCAGGATCGTGCCGGCGGCCGTGTAGCCGATGCCCTGGATCCAGGTCTCGTCGTCCACGCGGTGGGCGCGGCCGTTCTCCACCGCCTCCATGCCCTTCCACAGCGCGCCGCCGACAGCCTTGTCCTCGCCGGACTTCGCCGGGTCGCCGTAGGAGGTGTAGAAGACGACGTCCGCGTCGCCCTGGTCGACCCTCTCGGGGCTGACGTCGACCGAGAAGCCGTCGGGGGCCTTGTCGGCGATGGCCGGGCGGCTCACGCCGATGTCGGCGAGGATGGAGCCGATGTAGTTCTGCCTGCCGTAGACGCGGGTGTCGGCGCCCTCGACGAAGCGGACGACGCTCACCGTCAGCTCCCGGGCCTTCTCCGGGCCGCCGAGCGCCTCGGTGACCTCGGCCGTCTTCGCCTCGTAGGCGTCGATGACCTTCTCCGCCTCGTCCTGCCGGTTGAGGGCGTTGGCATGGACCAGGAAGTTCTGCTTCCAGGGCGCGCCGGTGGTCTCGGTGAAGACGGTCGGGGCGATCTCCGACAGCTCGTCGTAGCGGTCCTTGTCGCGGATGTCGCTGCCCAGGATCAGGTCCGGCTTGAGCGCCGCGATCTTCTCCAGGTTGGGCGCGGCGATGTTGCCGACGTTCTCGATGCCCTCGACCTTCTCCTTCGGCAGGTACTTCAGGAAGCCGGAGGCCACGTCGGAGCGGGTGGAGCCGACGGGCTTGACGCCCAGGGTTATGGCCGAGTCCAGCTCGGCGGTGTCGAGGACGACCACGCGCTCGGGCTCGGCGGGGACCTTCACCTCCCCGTGGGCGGTCATCACCTTCCGGGTCTCCCCGGAGGCGGCGCTGCCCTCCCCGCCGCAGGCGGACAGGACGAGGACACAGGCCAGCGCGGTGGCGCCGGCGGCGGCCGTACGGCGGCGGGCGAGGGTCATGGGTAAGCCTTTCGGATGCTGACGGGGACGGTGGCGGGGGCGCCGGGAGCGGCGGCGGAAGCGGGGGCACCGGGGGCGCCCGGAACAACGAGTGGGCCGCCCGTCACCGGGTCGGGCACCACCACGGCCTCCAGGCCGAAGACCTCGCGGACCAGATCGGCGGTGACGGCCCGGTCCGGCGGCCCCTGCGCGACGATCCGGCCCCCGCGCATCGCGACGAGGTGGTCGGCGTAGCGGGCGGCCTGGTTGAGGTCGTGCAGGACCATCACGACCGTGCGGCCCCGCTCCCGGTTGAGCCGCCGCACCAGGTCGAGGACCTCCACCTGGTGGGCGATGTCGAGGTACGTGGTCGGCTCGTCGAGCAGCAGCAGCTCGGTCTCCTGGGCGAGCGCCATGGCGATCCACACGCGCTGCCGCTGTCCGCCCGACAGCTCGTCCACGGGGCGTTCGGCCAGCCCGGTGACGCCGGTGCTGTCCATGGCGTCGGTGACGGCCCGCTCGTCGGCCTCCGACCACTGCTGCCACCAGCGCTGGTGGGGCTGGCGGCCCCGGGCGACGAGGTCGCCGACGGTGATCGCCTCGGGCGCGACCGGCGCCTGGGGGAGCAGCCCGAGGGAGCGGGCCACCGCTCGGGTGGGTACGCGGTCCAGCTCCCGGCCGTCCAGCAGCACCGCGCCGTGCCGGGGCCGCAGCAGCCGGCCCAGGGCCCGCAGCAGGGTGGACTTGCCGCACGCGTTGGGGCCGACGACGACGGTGACGCGGCCGTCGGGCACGTCGAGGTCGAGGCCGTCGACGACCGTGCGGCTGTCGTAGGCGAGGGTCAGGCCGCGGGCCGACAGCCGGCTCGCGGGAGCGTCGGGCCCGGCCGGCCTGTCCGGCCCGCCGGCCGCCGTGGTCCCGCCGGGCGAGGTGGTGTCCGTCATGGTCTTCCTCCGGTGCGGCCGCGGGCGATCAGCCAGACGAGGTAGGGAGCCCCGATCGCCGCCGTCAGCACTCCGACCGGCAGTTCCACCGGCGCCAGGAGCCTGCGGGCCAGCAGGTCGCCGAGGGTGACGACGAAGGCGCCCAGCAGGGCCGTGGCGAGCAGCGGGATCTGCGCGGTACGCGTCAGGCGGCGGGCGATCTGCGGGGAGAGCAGTGCCACGAAGTCCACCGGCCCGGCCGCGCCGGTGGCCACCGAGGCCAGGACGACGCCGGTGGCGGCCAGCCCCAGCCGGACCCGGCCCAGCCGTACTCCCAGGGCGGTGGCGGTGTCGTCGTCCAGAGCCGCCCGCCGCTGGGCGCGGGCACACCACAGCACGGCGGGCAGCACGGCCAGCAGTGCCCAGCCCAGGGGTTCGGCTTGTTCCCAGCCGCGCCCGTTGAGCGAGCCGGTCAGCCACACCTGGGCCTGCTGGGCGGCGAGGAAGTCGCCCTTGGTCATGAACAGCTGGGTGAGCGAGCGCAGCGCGACGGAGAAGCCCAGGCCGATCAGGACGAAGCGGGCCGCGCTCAGGCCGCGCCGCCAGGCGAAGACGTAGACCAGCGCGGCGGCGAGCATCCCGCCCGCCACGGAGAGGTAGGGCAGCAGGGCGTACGAGGTCAGGCCGAAGGTCATCGCGCCGACGGTCACGGCGGCGGCGCCGTGGGTGACGCCGATGATCTCCGGGCTGGCCAGGGGGTTGCGGGCGACGGTCTGGATCAGCCCGCCCGCCACCCCGAGCGCGGCGCCCACCATCAGCCCGAGGACCACGCGCGGCAGCCGCAGCGTGCCCACGACCAGTTCGTCCGGGGACGGCAGGCCCAGCAGCACCCGCACCACCTCGGTGGGCGCGGTGGTGGTCTCGCCGAGGCAGAGGGCCGCGACGACGGCCGCGGCCAGCGCGGCGGCCAGCGCGGCCGTGACCGCGACCGAGCGGCGGTGGAGCAGGAACGAGGCGCGCCCGCGGCGCACCAGGCCGTACCCCGGGGGTCTGACGGGCGCCTCGCGGGGCGGTGCCTCGCGGGGCGTCTCGCCCACGGCGTCGGGCGCGGTCACGGCCCCACCGCCTTCCCGGCCCGGCCGCGCACCAGCGCCACCAGGAACGGCACGCCGATCAGCGCCGTCATCACGCCCGCGGGCACCTCGCCCGGTGGCACCACGATCCGCCCGGCGACGTCCGCCACCAGCAGCACCACCGGGCCCAGCAGCGCGGCCGCGGGCAGCAGCCAGCGGTGGTCGGAGCCGACGAGAGCGCGGGCCAGATGGGGGACGGCCAGGCCGACGAAGGCGATGGGCCCGGCGGCGGCGACCCCGGCGCCGGTCAGGACGGTGGCACCGAGGCCGCCGGTGATCCGTACGGCCGCGGTGTTCTGCCCCAGGCCCCTGGCCATGTCCTCGCCCAGGGCCAGGGCGTCCAGGCCGCGCGCGACGGCCATCACCAGCAGCGCGCCCGTCGCCAGGAATGGCAGCACCTGCCCGATCACCTCCGCATCGCGTCCGGCGACCGAGCCGACCTGCCAGAAGCGGAACTCGTCCAGGGCCGCGGCCCGCGTCGTCAGCACCCCCGCCACCACCGAGTACAGCAGCGCGTTGACGGCGGCCCCGGCCAGTGCCAGGCGCACCGGAGTGGCCCCCTCGCGGCCCCGGGCGGCGATCGCGTAGACGGCCGTCCCCGCGACGCCCGCGCCGGTGAAGGCGAACCAGACGTATCCGGAGAGCGTGTGCACCCCGGCGAAGGCGATGGCCAGGACGACACCGAGTGCCGCGCCCTGGCTGACGCCGAGGATGCCGGGCTCGGCGATGGGGTTGCGGGTCAGGCCCTGCATCACGCAGCCGGCCAGCCCGAGCGCGGCGCCGACCAGGACCGCCAGCAGGGTGCGCGGGGCGCGCATGGTCCGCACCACCTGGGCGGCCGGACCGTCGCCGCCGTGCACCAGCGCCTCGTACACCTCGCCCGGCGAGATGGCGCGGCTGCCGACGGCCAGGCTCAGCAGCACGGCCAGGGCCAGGGCGGCCGTGACCGCGGCCACCGCGACCGGCCGGCGGGCCGTCCGCGCGCGGCGCGGACCGGCCACCGGCCGGCCGGGCGCGGCGGGTGCTGGGGCGGCGGGCATCTGCGACCTCGGACGGTGTGCGGGCGGACGGGAGCCGGGGGACGGGGACAGGGACGGGCGCGGGGACAGGACGGGACAGGACCGGCTCCGCGTCACGGAAGCCGCAGAACCGGCCAGCCAAGGTTAGGCGAGCCTAACCACCTATGTCACGGAGTGCACAATGTGGGGTATGGCATCTCGTGCGGTGACGGTCGGCTTCGACCTGGACATGACGCTGATCGACTCGCGCCCCGGCATCCGGGCGACCTATCTGGCCCTCGCCGCCGAGACCGGCGTCCACATCGACGCCGACCTGGCAGTCACCCGCCTCGGGCCGCCGCTGGAGGTCGAGCTGGCGCACTGGTTCGCGAAGGAGGCGATCGACGAGACCGCTGCCCGCTACCGCGAGCTGTATGTGAGCCACGCCATCGAGCCGGCCCTGCCCATGCCCGGAGCCCGGGAGGCGGTGGAGGCGGTCCGGCGGGCGGGCGGCACGGCGATCGTGGTCACCGCCAAGCACGAGCCCAGCGCCAGGCTCCACCTCGACCACCTGGGCATCGAGCCGGACGCGGTGATCGGATGGCTGTGGGCGGAGGCCAAGGCACAGGCGCTGGTCGAGCACGGCGCCGGCGTCTACGTCGGTGACCACCTGGGCGACGTGCGCGGGGCGCGGGCGGCCGGGGCCCTGTCGGTGGCGGTGCCGACGGGCCCGTGCGGCGCGGCGGAGCTGCGGGAGGCGGGGGCCGACGTGGTGCTGGAGGATCTGACGGCCTTCCCCGCCTGGCTGGAGGAGTACGCGGCGGCCCGGGCCGCCTGAGCCGTAACCGGCCGCGGCCCTGAGCCGTGCCCGCCTACCGGCGGGCCGCCTCGCGCGCCTCGCGGCGCTGCACGGCGATCGACCGCAGCATTCCGGCGCCGGCGATGGCGAAGCCGACGCCCATCAGCATGCTGACGAGGTACGCGGCCGTGGGCAGCGGGTCGGAGCCGAGGAACAGGGGCGTGATGGTCGCGAGAGTGGCCACCGCGCCGACGACGAAGACGACGGCGCCGATGCGGACGAGCAGATCTCCCGCGCGGGACGTTTCACTGGTCACCAGGACAGGGTAGTTCCGTGTGAAGACACGCGCGGGACACGGGGGAGGCGGCCCGGGGCGTCTTGTCACCGGGGAGCGGATCATTAGTCTTGGTGACGGCGGGTCATACGGCCCGCCGCGGTCTTGTGCGGAACCGTTGCCTTTCAAGAAGTCGTTGTTTTCCCGACAGGTCGTAGCCCGGGCATCCGGACGAATTACGAGGACGAGGACAGACGTGCCTACCGGCAAGGTCAAGTGGTTCAACAGTGAGAAGGGTTTCGGCTTCCTCTCCCGCGACGGCGGCGGTGACGTCTTCGTGCATTCGTCGGTGCTCCCGTCCGGGGTGACCACGCTGCGGCCCGGTCAGCGCGTCGAGTTCGGAGTCGTCGCCGGTCAGCGCGGCGACCAGGCCCTCTCCGTGACCCTGCTGGACCCGGCCCCCTCCGTGGCCGCCGCCCAGCGCCGCAGGCCGGACGAGCTGGCGTCGATCGTGCAGGACCTCACCACCCTGCTGGACGGGGTCGCGCAGCAGCTCGAGCGGGGCCGCTACCCCGACCGCCAGCACGGCCACAAGATCGCCGGCATGCTCCGCGTGGTGGCCGACCAGCTCGACGTCTGAGCGGGCGCCCGGCCGCGCCCCGTACGGGCCCGGCCGGGCGCCACCGCCCGCACGAGCCGCACGGACTACACGAAGTCCAGCGCGCCGGGGCCCAGGGGCGGCACCAGCTCCTCGGCCGCGGCGCGCGTGAGCAGCCCGCGCACCGCGGCGTAGCCGCTCTCGCCGAGACCGGCGGTGAACTCGTTGACGTACAGCCCGATGTGCCGGTCCGCGACCGAGGGGTCCATCTCCTGGGCGTGCTCCAGCACGTAGGGCCGTGACGCCGCGGGGTCGTCCCAGGCCATCCGCACCGAGGTGCGGGCCGCCCCGGCGAGCGCCCGCAGCACCGGCGCGCCCAGCGAGCGCCTGGCGATGATCGCGCCCAGCGGGATCGGCAGCCCGGTGGTGCCCTCCCAGTACTCGCCCATGTCGGCGAGCCGGTGCAGGCCGTAGTCCTGGTAGGTGAAGCGGGCCTCGTGGATGACCAGCCCGGCGTCCACCCGGCCGTCGCGCACGGCGGGCATGATCTCGTGGAAGGGCAGCACGGCGATCCTCCCGACCCCGCCGGGCACCCGCTCGGCCGCCCACAGCCGGAACAGCAGGTACGCCGTGGAGCGCTCGCCGGGCACCGCGACCGTCGCGCCGCTCAGGTCCGCGTCCGCGCCCGGCTCGCGGGTGAGCACCAGCGGGCCGCAGCCGCGCCCCAGCGCGCCGCCGCACGGCAGCAGCGCGTACTCGTCCAGCACCCACGGCAGAACGGCGTAGGAGACCTTCAGCACGTCCAGCTCGCCGCGCTCGGCCATGCCGTTGGTGACGTCGATGTCGGCGAACGTCACGTCCAGCTCCGGCGCGCCCGGCACCAGGCCGTGCGCCCAGGCGTGGAAGACGAAGGTGTCGTTGGGGCAGGGGGAGTAGGCGATCCGCAGCGGCCGCCCGGTCCCGCCGGTTCCGTCAGTTCCGTCATTGCCGGCGCCGGTCAAGGTCCCTCCAACCGTCGAGTACGGGCACGATCCTGCCGAAGGCCGCGGTCAGGGCGTCCAGCGCCTCCGCGAACCGCCAGGCGGCGCGGTCGCGCGGGCCCACCGCGTTGGAGACGGCGCGGACCTCCAGTACGGGTACCCCGCCGCAGGCCGCCGCGGCCTCCGCGACCCCGAAGCCCTCCATCGCCTCGGCCAGCGCGCCCGGGTGCCGGCGCGCCAGCAGCGCGGCCCGCTCGGCGGTGCCGGTGGCCGTGGAGACCGTCAGCACCGGTCCCAGCGCCGCGCCGGCCGCCTCGGCGACGGCCCGCGACAGCGCCTCGGGCGGCAGGTGGACGCTGGTGCCGAAGCCCAGCTCGGCCACCGAGGCGAAGGGCTCGGGCCCGGCCGGGGTCTCGGCGCCCAGGTCCGCGGCGACGATCTCGGAGGCGACGGCCACCGAGCCGACCGGGGCCAGCGGGGCGAAGCCACCGCCGATGCCCGCCGATACCACCAGACCGTACGGGCGGCCCCGCGCCGCGCCGCGCTCCAGCGCCACGGCGGTACGGGCCGCCGCGGCGGCGGGTCCGGCGCCGACGGCCCGCACGTCGATGCCGGCCGGGGCGCAGGCGACCGCCACCGCGTCACGCTCGGCTGGTACGGCCGTGACGACCAGGGCCGGCGGGGCCTCCACGGCGGGAGCGGCGGTGCTGCGGGACGGCGCGGTACGGCGGGGCGCTGCGGGGCTCAGTCTTCGCTCTCGCGCTCGAGCTCGTAGTTCCACACGCCCCGGTAGTCGCTGCCGTCGTACTCGACGATGCTCAGCTGCACCGACTGCGGCTCGCCGCCCTGCTGGCCGCCGCCGTTCTGGAAGAAGGCGTCGCCGGAGAAGCTGCGGTAGGTCTTGGTGATCCGGTCCGTCACCGCGGGCTGGCCGTTGAGGAACAGCACCCAGCCCTCCTCGGCGATCTCGGGGTCCACGCCGATGCGCAGCAGGTCGCCCTGGCCGACGGTGATGGAGGTGTCGGTGTCCTCCTTGGCGCAGGACAGCACCTTGTCCTGCGAGATCTTGCCGTTGTCCTCGTAGCAGGCGGCTTCCGTGGAGACGCTGTCGGAACCGACGGTCACGGTCGCTCGGGGAGTCGGCTTCTCGCAGGCGGAGAGGGCGACGAGCCCGAGGGTGGCCGCACCGATGGCTACGGCAGTGCGGATGGTGCGGCTGCCCTTGCCCCGGGAGATCGTGTGGGTCATAGCACGCAGGCTACCCGGCGGTTCCACTCAGGCGACGCGCGGGTGGGGCGTGCCGTGCCGCGCGGCCGACAGCAGGGGCCGGACGGTGGCGAGCGCGCCCACCGCCACGATCACCCCGGCCACCCCCATGCCGACCGGCCCGATCAGCGGCAGCGCGATCCCGACGGCGCCGCCGGCCACCCACGACATCTGCATCAGCGTCTCGGAGCGGGCGAAGGCGGAGGTGCGCACCAGCTCCGGCACGTCCCGCTGGATCAGCGCGTCCAGCGACAGCTTGCCCAGCGCCTGCGCCAGTCCGGCGACGGCCGCGACGACGGGCACGGTGACCGTGCCGTACAGCACCGCCGCCACCACGGTGGCGGTCAGGGCCAGCGCCAGCACCGAGGCGATGATCATCTCCGGGACGCGGTCGCGCAGCCAGGCGCCCAGCGCCGTGCCCAGCGCGTTGCCGCCGCCCGCCGCCACGGCCACCACCCCCAGCGAGACCACGGGGTCCAGGCCGGCCAGGGGGTGCTCGCGCAGCATGAAGGCGAGGAAGAAGGTGAGGAAGCCGGACAGGGCGCGCAGGGAGGAATTGGCGAGCAGGGCGTTGAACACGGAGGCGCCCACGGTGCGCAGACCGGGCCGCCGGGGCTTGCCGTTCCCGTTTCCGTTCCCGTTGCCGCTCCTCCCCGTGGTGCTCCCGGCCGCGGCGGCCCCGGCCCCGCTCTCCCCGGCCGCGCCCCCGCCGGTATCGGTGCCGCCGTCGCCGTCCCGGCTGTGCGCGGCCTCGTAGGCGGTCAGCAGGGCCCGCCGCTCGCCCTTGGCGGAGTCCACCTTGTGGGGCAGCGAGAAGGACAGGAAGGTGCCGATGACGAAGACGGTGAACGCCCCGTACAGCGGCCAGGACGGCCCCAGGCTGTGCAGCGCGGCCCCGACCGGGGCCGCCGCGCCGGTGGCCAGCAGCCCGGCGAGCGTCACCCGCGAGTTCGCCTTCACCAGCGAGATCCGGTGCGGCAGCAGCCGGGGCACGACCGCCGATCTCACCACCCCGTACGCCTTGGAGGCCACCAGCACCCCCAGTGCCGCCGGATACAGCTCCAGGCTGCCGGTGGCCACCGCCCCGGCCATGCTCAGCGCCAGCAGCGCCCGGCCCAGCATCGATCCGGCCATCGCGGCGCGGCGGCCGTGCGGGATGCGGTCCAGCAGCGGCCCGATGACCGGCGCGAGCAGCGCGAAGGGGGCCAGGGTGACGGCCAGGTAGAGGGCGACGCGCCCGCGCGCCTCACCGGTGGGGACGGAGAAGAAGATCGTGGACGCCAGGGCGACGGTGATCATCATGTCGCCGGCGGAGTTCACCGCGTGCAGTTCGATGAGTTTGCCCAGCCCGGACTCGCCGGCGCCCTGGGCGTGGGTGGCCTTCCGGATGCGCCTGCCCAGCGCGCGGGGAGGCGTGTGTACGGCGCGGACGATCGCCCGCGCCGTGCGTCGGAATCGTCCCTCGTCGTGCTGGGACGTCCTCAAGGCAGCCACGTCGTCAGTGTGCCCCACCGCCCGCGGCCTAGCCCGGCTCCTTCGGCTGAAGGTTTGGTTGAAGGTGCGACGGTCGGCGGTGTGCGCGCGTGGGGTAGCGTGGGGGGATGGTGCGCTCCGCCCGGTGTGAAAGCCTGGGTCCGGACGTCGCAGCGGTCCCCCGGTCCGCTCCGTCCTCACCTGTCTGACCTGGGCGTACGGTAGGCGCACTCGCGAAACGGCGTAGGAGAGAATCGATTCTTGTGAGTGCTGCGATGCGAGGCCGTACCCCTGATCGCCTGTGCGCCGAGGCGGTTGAACTGGCTCGGGAGGCGGCACAGGAAGCCGCCTTCCCCGGCCGGATCGGCGACCATCTGGGTGCCGTGGCCGACGGGGACCGCGTCGTCACGCACTATTTCGAGTGCCTGGAGCCGGGCTACCGCGGCTGGCGCTGGGCCGCCACCGTCGCGCGGGCCTCGCGGGCACGGGTGGTGACCGTCGACGAGTCGGTGCTGCTGCCCGGCCCCGACGCGCTGCTCGCCCCCGAATGGGTGCCCTGGAGCGAACGCCTGCGCCCCGGCGACCTCGGTCCCGGCGACCTGCTGCCCACCGAGGCCGACGACCCGCGCCTGGAGCCCGGCTACACCGGCGGTGGCGAGCCCTCCCCGCACGCGGCGGTCGTGGAGTCGGCCTGGGAGGAGGCCGGCGCCGAGGGCCCGGCCGAGGCCGAGGACGCCGACGTCGTCACCAGCGAGCCCGGCGAACTCCCCGGCGCCCCGGCGCGCGGCAGCATCGCGGCGGTCGCCGAGGAGATCGGCATGGGCCGCCCCCGGGTCCTGTCCCGCCAGGGCCTGCACGAGGCCGCCGACCGCTGGGAGGAGGAGTTCGGTCCCCGGACGCCCACGGCGCAGGCGGCCCCCGCCTCCTGTATGAGCTGCGGCTTCCTGGTGCCGATGGCGGGCTCGCTGCGCCAGGCCTTCGGGGTGTGCGCCAACGAGTTCTCCCCGGCGGACGGCCGCGTGGTCTCCCTCGCCTTCGGCTGCGGCGGCCACTCCGAGGCGGCCGTCATGCCGAAGACGCCGCGCCCGCCGGCGCCGGTGATCGACGAGACGAAGGTGGACGAGATGCCCCTGGGCGGAGGCGTGCGGGCCAACGGCGAGGACGGGGACGCGGACGGCGGCGCGGAGGCGTAGCGGGCTCCGGCCCGCCGCGAGGCCGGTTGTCCCGGCCCCGCCGGGGCCCGGTCAGCGCTGGACCCGGCGTCCGGTGCGGGGCTTCTCCCTCAGGCTCGTCCGGTGGGCCGCGGATGCCGAACCGAGCAACTGCGACACCCGCTGGAACGACACCCCCATCACCCGGCCGGCGTCCCGCTGGCTCAGATCGCGGGTCAGGACCGCGGCGGCACGACGCATGGCCTCCCGCTCGGCGTCCGCGGCGTCCCGCGCGGCTCGTCTGGCGTCCTCTGCCTGCGCCAGTACCCGCCGAGCCTCCTCCGGGAGTTCGGGCTCGACGGTGACCTCGACCTCTTCCGGCTCGACGTCCAGCATGGCCGCGATCGCCTCGCGAGCCGCTTCATCGGCCCTGTCCAGCCGTTTGGCCTGGCTGAAGACGCCGGGCAGATCGGGGATCTCCAGAGCCCACCAGTCACCGGCGCGGCGTGCTGTCACGCGGTAAGCGCTCATCGCCACCGGCCCTCTCCGAGTTCCGCCTCAAGCCTCTTGCGGATCTGCTCTGCCGTTATCTCGTTGACCTCGCTGTGCTTCGGGGTGACGACGGGCGTCGAGCCGCACCGCCGCCGCCCGGCCGCCGTCACAGGCTCACAGGCCCGGGGCGCCCCAGAGCGGGAACCAGCGGCCCAGGTCCGGCTCGATGTTCAGGTCGCCCTGGAGGGCCGCCCTGACCTGGAGTTCCAGCGGGTTGTCGCGTTTCTGGCCGGGCAGCGGGGCGAAGGGGTAGAAGGTGCCGCGCTTGTAGAGGTAGACCAGCGCGAGGGGCTGCCGGTCGGGGGAGCGGAAGGCGACCAGTGAGCACAGCAGCTGCGGGCCGAAGCCGCTGTCCCGCAGGGTTGCGTTCACCGCGTGCAGGTCGTTGACCAGGGAGGGCAGCTCCTCGGGGGCGCGACGGGACAGCAGCCAGGAGTACCCGTAGCCGTCCTCGCTGAACTCCACCGCCCCGCCGTCGCGCCCGGAGCCCGCGCCCAGCAGGGCCTCCACCTCCTGCCGGATCCGGGTGAAGGCGCCGCCCTCGACGCTCGCGAAGCACACCGAACCCGCACCGGTGGGGGCCAGGCCCGTGGCGGCCTGGAGGGTGATCGCCGCCGAGGGCAGGGCGAAGAGGCGGTCGAGGTCGGGCCGGGCCGGCTTGCTCCGGCCGAACAGGACGTCCAGCAGACCCACGGCGACTCCTTCCCGGATCCGGTGCTCGGGGTCACTCCCCGCCCAGCCGCTCGGAGATCTCCGCCAGCGCCTCCAGGCGGCTCTCCAGGCTGGGGTGGGTGGAGAACAGCCCGGCCACCGCGCTGCCGGCCCCGAGGGCGGGGGTGAAGAAGAACGCGTTGAACGCCTGGGCCGTGCGCAGGTCCCGGGTGGGGATCCGGGCGATGTCCCCGCTGACCTTGGTCAGCGCCGAGGCCAGGGCGGAGGGTTTCCCGGTGAGCATGGCCGCCGCGCGGTCGGCGGCCAGCTCGCGGTAGCGGGACAGCGCCCGGATCAGCAGGAAGCTGAGGGCGTACACGACCGCGGAGACCAGCATGACCATCGCGAACACGGCGGCGGTGTTCTGGTCCCGGCGGCCTCCGCCGAACAGCTGGGAGTAGAAGGCGAAGCGGACGACCAGCCCGGCCAGCACCCCCAGGAACGAGGCGATGGTGATCACCGCCACGTCGCGGTGGGCGACGTGGGACAGCTCGTGGGCCAGGACGCCCTCCAGCTCCTCGGTCTCCAGGCGCCGCATCAGCCCGGTGGTCACGCAGACCACGGCGTGGTCCGCGTCGCGGCCGGTGGCGAACGCGTTGGGCAGGTCCATGCCGGACACGGCGACCCGCGGCTTCGGCATGTCCGCGGTGGCGCACAGCCGGTCGACCACCCCGTGCAGCCGCGGCTCCTCCTCCGGGGTGACCAGGCGGCCGCGCATGGCGTACAGGGCGATCCGGTCGGAGAACCAGAACTGCGCGCCCAGCAGGACGGCGGCGATGACGACGACCAGCACGAGGGAGTCCAGCAGCGCGATCAGCGCGGCGACGAACCCCACGTACAGCAGCCCGAGCAGGAACATCGTGAGCACCATGCGCCCGGTCAGGCGCCGGTCGGGCTCGAAGCGGCTGCGCATCACGCACCCGCCCCGGAAACCGGGCTTCCGCCGGAAGCCCGTACAGCGGTCGTGGCCCTCGTACCCATCGGGTCCTCCTGTCCGTCACGCTCCCGCCGGACGGGACCGTGGACCGAGACGCGGTTCCCTTTCCTCCCTGTATACCCCAATGTCCCGAAGCACCCCGTTCCAGACGCGGGCGGGCGGCCGACCCGCGCGAGCGGCGGCCCGGCGCGCACCGGGCACGCCCGACGCAGTACCGTCGCCCGCGGACAGGCAATCGGGCTCGTCCCGCGGCGGACCTGACGGAGGAGACGGACACGTGAGCGGCACGGTGCTGGTGCAGGGCGCGGACGACGGAGCGGATCCCTTCGACACCGCCCGGCTGCGGCGCGGCGTACTCGACGCCTGGACGGCGTCCCCCGCGCGCTTCCGCGAGGACGCCAACGCCGAGGAGGACCTGGCCCTCGGCGGGTACCGCGACCGGCTGGTGGTCGAGCTGGCCCAGAACGCCGCCGACGCCGCCGCCCGCGCCGGCGTCCCCGGACGGCTGCGGCTCACCCTGCGCGGCAAGGTGCTGGTGGCCGCCAACACCGGGGCGCCCCTGGACGCGGCCGGCGTGGAGTCCCTGTCCACCCTGCGCGCCTCCGCCAAGCGCGACGACGAGACGCCTCAGGGACCTCAGGGACCGGGCGCACCGGAGGCGCCGGGTGGACCGGGCGGGCCCCAGGCGGGCCCCGTCGGCCGCTTCGGCGTCGGCTTCGCCGCCGTCCTGGCCGTCAGCGACGAGCCCGCCATCGTCTGCCGCACCGGCGGCGCCCGCTGGTCGCTGGCCGAGGCCCGCGAGATGGCCGCCGAGGCCGCCGCCCACCACCCCGGCCTCGCCGACGAGCTGCGCCGCCGCGAGGGCCACGTCCCCCTGCTGCGCCTGCCGATGCCCGCCCAGGGCACCGCCCCCCAGGGCTACGACACGGCCGTGGTGCTGCCGCTGCGCGACGGCGCCGCCGAGGAACTGGCCGCCCGGCTGCTCACCGCCGTCGACGACGCCCTGCTGCTCACCCTCCCCGGCCTGACCGAGGTCGTCATCGAGACCGACGGCGGGGTGCGTACGCTCACCCGCCGCCAGGACGGCGCCTACGTCGTGGTCGAGGACAGCGGCGCCGACGGCTCCAGGGCGGAGGGCGGCACCCGCTGGCGCGTGGCCGCCGACGCCGGACGCACCGACCCCGCCCTGCTCGCCGGCCGCCCCGTCGAGGAGCGGCGCCGGCCGTACTGGTCGGTCACCTGGGCCGTACCCGTCGACGCCGACGGCGCCCCCGCCCCCGCCCGCACCGTGCCCGTCGTCCACGCCCCCACCCCCACCGACGAGCCGATCGGCCTGCCCGCCCTGCTCATCGCCTCCTTCCCGCTGGACCCCACCCGCCGCCACATCGCCCCCGGACCACTGGCCGACTTCCTGCTGGAGCGCGCCGCCGACGTCTACGCCACCCTGCTGCGCGACTGGCGGCCGGTCACCACCGGCACCCTCGACCTCGTGCCCGGCCTCCTGGGCAGGGCCGAACTCGACGGCGAACTGCGCCGCCTGGTCCTGGAACGCCTGCGGCACACCCCCTTCCTGGCGAGCGCCGCCACCGACGACGACAGCGGAGAGCCCCACGCACTGCGCCCCACCGACGCCGAGATCGCCGAGGGCGCCGGGGCCGGCACGGTCGCCGTCCTGGCCGAGCTGTTCCCCGCCCTGCTGCCCGCCGGACTGGAACGCCGCACCGAGCTGCGCACCCTCGGCGTCCCCCGGGTGCCGCTGGGCGAGCTGATCGACCGGCTGGCCGGCGTGGAACGGGAACCGTCCTGGTGGCGCAGGCTGTACGACTCCCTCGCCGGCACCGACCCCGACCGGCTCACCGGCCTGCCCGTCCCCCTCGCCGACGGCCGCACCACCATCGGACCGCGCCGGGTACTGCTGCCCCTGCCCGACACCACGGGCGCCGGCTCGCTGACCCGACTCGGCCTGAAGGTCGCCCACCCCGACGCCGCCCACCCCCTGCTGGAGAAGCTGGGCGCCACCCCCGCCACACCCCGCGCGGTGCTCACCACCCCGCAGGTGCGGGCGGCCGTCGCCGCCTCGCTGGAGGCCGAGGAGAGCTGGTACGGCGACCAGGAGGAGGACGGCGGCCCCCTGGACGCCGAGGAACTGGCCGACACCGTCCTCGCCCTCGTCCGCGACGCACGCCTCTCACCCGGCGACGAGCCCTGGCTGGGCGCGCTCGCCCTCCCCGACGAGGACGGCGAACTCGCCCCGGCCGCCGAACTCGTCTTCCCCGGCAGCGCCTTCGAGCGCGTCGTCCGCGAGGGCGAACTGCCCGCCTGCGACGCCGAACTGGCAGAGCGGTGGGGCGAGGAGACCCTCGCCGCGGCCGGCGTGCTCGCCGACTTCGCCCTGGTGCGCGCCACCGACGTCGTCCTGGACCCGGACGAACTCGAGCCCCGCGACACCGACTTCCCAGAGCCCGACGACGCCGGCCTGGCCGACGCCGTCGACGTGTGGTGCGAGGACGTCCTCGACGCCCTGCCCGAGACGCCCGTCCCGCCGGTGGTCTCCGAACTGCTCGCCGTACGCGACCTGGACCTCGTCGACGACGACCACTGGCCGCAGGCCCTGCGGATGCTCTCCCGCCCCCCGCTGCGCGACGCGCTCACCACCCCGGTGCGCGTCCTGCTGCCGGACGGCACGGTCGAGACCGTCCGCCCCTACACCGCCTGGTGGCTGCGCGGCCACCCCGTCCTGGACGGACGCCGCCCCGCCGGACTGCGCGCGGCCGGCGGCGACCCGCTGCTGGCCGGCCTGTACGAGGAGGCGCCCGCCGCCACCTCGGGCCTGGACGAGCAGGTGCTGCGCGCCCTGGGCATCCGCACCTCCGCCGCCGCCCTGCTGGACGAACCCGGCGGCGCCTCCGAACTCCTGGGCCGCCTCGCCGACCCCGGCCTGCCCGTCACCCCCGCCCAACTCCACGGCCTGTACACCCTGCTGGCCGAGCTGGACCCGGACGAGGTCACCCTGCCGGACGAACTGCGCGCCGTGGCCGACGGAGAGGTCCACCTGGTGGACGCCGCCGACGCGCTCGTCGCCGACGCCCCCGACCTGCTGCCCCTGGCCACCGGACGCCCGCTGCTGCCGGTACGCCCGGCCCTGGCCGCCTCACTGGCCGCCGTCCTCGACGTACGCCGCCTGAGCGAGACCGTCGGCGCGGACCTGCCCGCCCCCGAGGCCGCGGCGGGGGAGGTGCGCGAGGTGCCCGACGCGGTACGCGTCCTGCTGCCCGGCGCCCCGGCCACCTACGTCGAGCACGACGAACTCGTCCTCGCCGGCGTGGAACTGGACTGGCGGCTCACCCCCGACGGCACCCTCCACGCCGCCACCGTCGAGGGCGTCGCGGCCGGCCTGGCCTGGGCGGCCGGCCAGTGGCCGCGCCGCTTCGAGGCCGCCGCCCTGCTGGAGGACCCCTCCCGGGTCGCCGAACTGGCCCGCGACCGCTGGTTCGACTGACGACCGGCGGCCACCGCCGTCACACAGGCCCGTCCGCGCCCGTCACGCCGGCCCGCCGAGGATCGGCTCGCTCAGCAGCAGGGCCGCGCGGCCGGTGCGGCGGGCCTCGGCGAGGGCGGCCAGCCGCCGGTAGCCCTCGGGCGTCATCAGCCGCTCCCAGACGTGCCACTCCTCCACCGCCCAGCGGTCGTGCTCCTCCGGATCCAGCCGGATGGAGGCGATCTCCTCGTCGCTCAGCGTGCCGCCGTCGAAGCAGAAGCCGACCTTCGCCAGCGGTGCCTCGGCCGGGTCGGAGCGGAGGTAGTGCACCAGCAGCAGCGGGCGAGGGCCCTTGATCCGCAGCCCGGTCTCCTCGTACGTCTCCCGCACCGCCGCCTGGAACGGGTCCTCGCCCGGGTCCATGTTGCCGCCCGGGATCTGCCACAGCCGCCTGCCGTACACCGAACGCAGCTGCACCGGCCGCCCGCGGGTGTCGGTGAGGTACACGCAGGCGTAGACGGTGGCCTTGGGCAGGGTGGCCAGATACTCGGCCTGCGGCATCGGGAACGGCAGCCCGGCGGGCTCGTCACTGGTGGAGGTCATGCCCCTACTCCTACCGGATCTCGGGTTCCGGGACGCGGGATCCGAGCGCTCTCTCATTGGAACGGGTGGGTCGCAGACCCACCCGCCCTCCCTCTGTGAGTGAGGCCGTGAACAGGCGAGTTGACTTTTGGTGACCGGAGCGCCACGCTTCGGCGTGGCGATGCAGTGTCGCGTCCCGCACAAGCAACGGCCCCCGACAGGTGCTCGCAACACCCCCGGGGGCCTGACCAACGAGATCGACAAGACTTAGGGAAACCGATCCCATGGCTGGGAACCACTGTAGCTTTTCCGCGTCCTCCGGCGAGCATCCGATGGCCGTTTCCGGCTACGGAAAGCGGCACGTCCCCGGGCAACGGCCGGGTCGCAAAGGTGACTTCGCGGAGCTGAGGCCCCGGGCCGCGGCCGTCGCCGCGTACATCGACCGGCTGCCCGAGGGCGCCGACATCTCCATCAAGGCCCTGGCCGCGCGGCTGCCCTACGGCCAGCAGGCGGTCGGCACGGCACTTCGGCAGATGTCGGCGGCCGGGCATCTCAGGCGGGTGCGGGAGCGTCCGCCGGGGTGCGGCCAGTGGGTGACGCGGACGTATTTCTCGCGTGTCCCGCGCTCCGACACCTGGTGGGCGGACTTCCTCACGGAGGCGGAATCCGCCGAACCGGGGGCCGTCCGGGAGACCGCCGGGAAGGCTGCTCCGAAGGAGGGGACCGCCCCGGCGGGCACGGCCCCGGAGCCGGACGGCGCACAGGAGCGGTCGCGGGCGTACGGGACGCTGGCGCGACTGGGGGAGGCGGATCCGCGCATGGGCCTGTCGGCGGCCGACTGCGAGGAGCTGGCGCCGCTGGTGGCCCAGTGGTTCGCCCGGGGCGCCGGGGAGCGGCAGGTGGTCGAGGCGCTGACGGCCGGGCTGCCCGGCGAGGGCGTGCACTCGCCCCGCGCCGTGGCCGCCTGGCGGCTGGAGCACAAGCTCCCGCCGCCCCCGCCGGTGCGCAGCCGCACCCTGCGGCTGGTGGAGTGCACGGTGTGCGGCGCGCCGGGCCGGCCGGAGGCCCTGCCCGGCGGACTGTGCCGGGAGTGCCGGGGCGGGGAGCGCCGCGACGGCTCCGGCGGCGCACGGGACGGCGCACAGGACGACGCACAGGCTGTGGACGTACGCCGCAAGGCCGCCGCCGTACGCGCGGCCATGGCCCGAGGACGGCGCCGGGGCTCGCCGGACGAGCCACGTGCCTCCCGTGCGGGCGCTCTTCGCGGCACTGCTCCGGTCCGGTGGGCGTGAGAGGGGGAGCACCATGACGGCGCGGATGGAGGGCCCTGTGATGTCCGAGGAGATGCGGCGGTTCGAGGAGACCGACACCGCGTTCCCGGACCTCAGGGGCGAAATGATCGACGGAGAAATTTACATCGACGCCGTGGTGACCAGCGCTCATGGACAGATGGTGCTCGCCATCGCCTCCCAGCTCATGCCCAGGTGGTGCGTGATGACCGAGGTCGACACCGTTTACGGGGGGTGGCACGGGAGGAGCCTCCTGCGCCCCGACGTGTAGGTGACCGGTCCCTCCTACCGGGGGACCCGGCTCAAGCATTTCCCGGCCGACGAACTGCTACCGGGCCGTGCGCGAGGGCGAGTTCGGGGAGCCGGTGCCGGTGGGCGAACCGATCGGTGCCGTGCTCGACACCACGACGCTGTACGTCTACTGAGCCGTGTGCTGCCGGATGGCTCCTCCCAGGTGGACAAACCGGCCCGGGCGGTCCGGCCGACGGTCGCATGCCCCTGTCCGCAGCAGCCCGTACGGCCGGGAAAACCGGTTGCGGGTGCTCGTAGGGTCGGAGCCGTGACGGATCTCGACGGCCTGCTCGCGGCCTACGACGAGCAGATGCGCAGACCACCCGCCAACCCTCCGGCCGGAGTACGGTACGAGCGGGACGGGCCGGTGGTGCGGATCGTCGGCGGACACCGCGGCTTCGTCGCCACACCACGCGACACGGGGCTGCGCGGCGCCGAACTCGACGGGCTGATCGCCCGGCAGCGCGACTGCTTCGCCGCGCGCGGCGAAGCGGTGGAGTGGAAGACACGCGGACACGACGGACCGGCCGACCTCACCGACCGCCTGCGCGCCGCGGGCTTCGTCCCCGAGGAGCGGGAGACGGTCGTCATCGGCCTCGCCCGCGAGACGGCCGGGCACCCGGACCTGCCGGACGGCGTCGCCGTCCGCCGGGTCACCGCGGACGCCGACATGCGCCGCATCGCCGCCATGGAGTCCGCCGTCTGGGGCGAGGACCTCGGCTGGCTCGGCGACGACCTGATCGGGCGCGCCGCGGCGGCCCCGGAAGACATCGCCGTCCTGGTCGCGGTGGCGGACGGCGAAGTGGTCTGCGCCGCCTGGCTGGTCTTCTTTCCGGGTACCGAGTTCGCCTCCCTGTGGGGAGGCTCGACGCTGCCCGCGTGGCGCGGCCGGGGCATCTACCGCGCGCTGGTCGCCGCCCGCGCGGAACTCGCCGCGGCCCGGGGCGTCCGGTACCTCCAGGTGGACGCCTCCGACGACAGCGCCCCGATCCTGCGCGGGCTGGGCTTTCACGCGGTGACCACCACCACGCCCTACGTGTGGACGCCGCCGCGCCCCCGGGCCGGCTGACCACCCGCCCGGTGCCCCTCGGCGTCGGCGGACCACGGGAGCGTGTGAGGCGGCACGGAGTTGACGGCCGGCCGTGAGACGGAAGCGTTCTCCGCGAGGGCCGGCCCGAGTGTGCTCGGATTCCGTGGCTGTTCCGTTCCGCCCCGGGCGTCTGGACCTACCATCGGATAGCAGCAGCCGGAGCAAACGCACTGGAGTGATCGTGAGCAGCTGGGCTGATCTGACGAACGGTAAGCGCATCAAGCACCTACGAGGCTCCGATCTGACACAGCAGGGGCTCGCCGATGCGGCGGGGCTGTCCCTCGCCCTGGTGCAGAAAGCCGAGCAGGACCGCGGGGAGTTGTCCGTCGGCTCTTTGCTCAAGCTCGCCCATGCGCTGAACACGGACGTGTCCGTGATCCTGGGGCAGCAGGCGCCGCGTCGGGGCATGGACCGGGGTGACCGTGCCGCGCTGCGCCAGCTGTCCGATGCCGTGCACGAGAGTGCCCTCGGCGAGTGGGAGGGCATCGACGACCCGAGCACCGTCGAGGAATTGGGCGAAGCCCGCGACCGCGCGTGGGATTCCTACTGGGCGAGCGACACGGCCAGGGTGAGCAGCTTCGCCTCGAAGGTCCTCATGGAAGGACAGGCCAGGTACGCCAGTGCCACCGGCAGCGAGCGCGAGCGACTGGCATCGATCCTGGCGAGCACGTACCGCGTGGCCGCGTCGTGCTCGAACGGGCTCGGGCAGCGCGATCTCGCACTGAGCGCGCTCACGTCGGCGAAACACCTCGCGGGGGACGTCGGCGACCCTGTGATGACGGCGCTGCTCGAGTCCACGCTGTCATGGATCCATCTGCGGGGTGCCAAGCTGCCCCGGGCGGTGGCCGTGGCCGAGCGCGCGGCACTGGCGATCGAGCCGTCGTTCAGCAGCGGATCCCGCCCGCAACTGCTCGCGCACGGGCGGCTGATGATCTCCGCGGCTGTGGCGGCGTCGAGGCGCGAGGACAGGAGCGCGGCCGACGACTACATCTCGCAGGCGCACGCCGCGGCGGCGAGGCTGGGGCGGGACGAGAAGCTGTACGGGACCAGTTTCGGCCCGACGGCGGCGAAGACCGAGGCCGTCGGGATCCACGTCGCGCTGAAGGACTACGGGCGCGCACTCAAACTCGCCGGTCAGCCGGAGATGAAGAAGCTTCCCAAGTCCATGTCGAAGGTGGCCCGCAACCGCTACCGGCTCGATGTCGCTCTCGCGCAGTGCGCGGCCGGTCTCCACGACCAGGCCGGAGACACGCTGATCGAGGTAGGGCTCGACGCTCCTGAGTGGGTCAGGCACCAGGCGCTGCCCGGTGTCATCGGGAAGCGTCTGGCGAAGGTGTCCACCGCACGCGTACGGAACATCGGCGAACTCATCGGCGTGCCTTTGATCGCCTGAGTCCTACGGAGCGTACGGGTCGGGGTCCGGCCACATCGTCAGGTCCTACGCCTCGTCACTTCACTGTGTGTCACTGGACGAGCACGATTGGCGCATGGTCAGCATCCAGAGCGGGCCGGAACGATCCGGGGCCCGCCGAACCGAAGGCGCACTGCGGTTGCGTCGGTCACTGGCGGACGCGGCGGCGGGCGTCGCGCTGGGTGAGGCCGGTGTGTCCGCCGAGGCCGCGAGGACCGAGCGGTTCCGCTGCGTGGTCTATCTGTGCGGTGCTCCCAACACGGACATCACGGGCCCTCGCGAGGAGTGCGCGAAGCACGCCGAGGCGTTCGGGTGGGAGATCACGGGAGTGATCGAGGAGCGCGTGGGGCTGCTGCCGCCGCAGGGGCGTGACGGTTTGAGACAGGCCGTCGAGTGCGTCAGGAGCGGCGAGGCCGGGGCGGTGCTCACGGCGTGGCGCTCGATGGTCTCGCCCGTTCCGCAGGAGTACGACGAGGTGGCGCGCGAGATCGAGAAGGCAGGAGGCTTCCTGGAACTCGCTCGGGTGAACGGGGGCACGGCATGACCTTCGCCCCGGCCATGGCGCGTACATGGTGCGACGCATGGCCGCTCGTCGCGCGGACGGACGACGGGAACCAGTGGGTAACCGGCGCCTGTTGGCTGTACTGCCGACGGGAAGGCGTGCGCGTGCTGTGGGTCGGGTCCGTGACCACGCCCGGTACGACGGGCAACGTGTACGCGTGCGGCCCGTGCATCGCAGAACTCGACCACATGACGCGTATCCAGTCGCACGACCGGGACCGAGCGGCCGACCGCGTCGTACAGCCCGTCGCACTCACCGCGCATTCCCCGCCGCGCACCCTGCTCGCGGGCGTGCTCGGAGGACGTCACCGATCCCCCCGCGACTGATGCATCCGCTCCTGTCGGGCGGAGTTCGCGCGACACCACCGTATGAAGTGACCAAGGAGGAAACTTGCAGACGAACCTCGTAGGTATGAAGGACGTCGCACCGGCCCCGTGGGGGTTGCGCCGTATGGTTCCGCTGCGCAACGGCTCCCCCTCATCACCGTGGCGGTACGCGGGCGTCGACCCGGCCACGCAGACCGGCCGGTGGGTTGGGGAGGGCGGACAGATGACGCCGGCTGAACTCGGCAAGCACGGAACGAGCGTGAACACCTACCCGCCCACGCAGGTCAGCAAGGACGGGAAGCAGGACTCCGACTCCGGCCACGACGCGACGCAGGACTGAGGGGGAGTGTCATGGACGGACGCCCGGTGCTGGTCTGCACGGAGTCCGAGGACGCGACCGCTGACCTGGTCATCACGGAACTGAACCGGCGCCGGGTGCCCGTCATCCGGTTCGACCCGGGGCGCGACTTCCCGACGCCCGTGGTGCTCGCCGCGCGCATCGGGGCCGGGGGCGCCGCCCGGGCGGAGTCCGGCGGAGGATGGGCCGGGCGGCTGACATTCGGGAAGCGTACGGCCGACCTCTCCGCGGTGCGCGCCCTGTACCACCGTCGGCCGACTCCCTGTCCGACGGGCAGCGGCGAGCGGACGGCCCGGTTCGTCGCGCAGTTCGCCGCGCCTCGCGCACAGCGGCTCGTGCTGGAACGCGACGGCCGGACGGAACACGTCGTGATCGACGTGGAGGCCGGGGCGTGGGCGGTCCTCTTCCGTGACGGCGCGCGGTGGATGGTGCGGCAGAGCGGCGCGGTCCGCCTGTGGGACGAGATCACCGGGTGCCTTGCCCGGTGGCAGGCGGACGGATGCCCGCCGGCCGACCGTATGCGGCTGCATGTGGGCCCCGGCGGACAGCGCCTCACCTGGGGGTGATCGCGGGCTGATGCCACACGCTGCCCTGTCCTTCCGCCGTGGGGAACGGCGGAAGGACAGGGCTTTTCCCGCTGTACGCCTGTGCCCGGGCCGCCGGGCCGCGGGTCAGTCCGGGAAGCGGCGGCCGATCCAGCGCCAGGCGACCTCCAGGAGGGCCGCCGAGGCGGCGGCGACGCCGACGGCCGTCCACGGCATCACCGTGCCGACCAGGCGGAGGGCGAAGAAGTCCTGGAGGAACGGGGTGACCTGGACGACCACGAAGGCCGAGGCCATGGTGAGGACCAGGGCGATCCGCCACCAGGTGTAGGGGCGGGCGACGATCGCCAGCACCCACAGCGCCACCAGGAACAGCGTCAGCGTCGCCGCGCTGGTCTCGGCCTCCAGCGCGTCCGGGCCGGTGTAGTGGTGGCGGGCCAGCAGGTAGACGGTGAAGGTGGCGGTCGCGGCGACGACGCCGGAGGGGACCGCGTACCGCATCACGCGCCGTACGAAGTGGGGGCGGGCGCGTTCCCTGTTGGGGGCCAGGGCCAGGAAGAAGGCCGGGATGCCGATGGTCAGGCCGCCCAGCAGGGTCAGATGGCGCGGCAGGAATGGGTAGGGCACCTGGGAGACGATGACCAGCAGGGCCAGCAGCACCGAGTAGACGGTCTTGGTGAGGAAGAGGTTGGCGACGCGCTCGATGTTGCCGATGACCCGCCGCCCCTCGGCGACGACCGACGGCAGGGTGGCGAAGGAGTTGTTGAGCAGCACGATCTGGGCGACGGCCTTGGTGGCCTCCGAGCCCGAGCCCATCGAGACGCCGATGTCGGCGTCCTTCAGGGCCAGTACGTCGTTGACGCCGTCGCCGGTCATGGCGACGGTGTGGCCGCGCGACTGGAGGGCGCCGACCATGTCGCGCTTCTGCTGCGGGGTGACGCGGCCGAAGACCGTGCCGTCCTCCAGTGCCGCCGCCAGTTCCTCGCGGCCTTCCGGGAGGGTGCGGGCGTCGACGGTGGAGTCGGCGCCGGGCAGGCCGAGCTTGGCGGCGACGGCGCCGACGGAGACGGCGTTGTCGCCGGAGATGACCTTCGCCGAGACGTCCTGTTCGGCGAAGTAGCGCAGGGTGTCGGTGGCTTCGGGACGCAGCCGCTGCTCCAGCACGACCAGGGCCGTGGGCTCGGTGGAGGTGGGGTCGGTGGCGAGGGCGGGGTCGTCCAGGGCGCGGGAGGTGCGGGCCAGCAGCAGTACGCGCAGGCCCTGCCGGTTGAGGCGGTCGGTCTCGGCGAGGGCCGGGGAGCCGGGGGCGAGCAGGACGTCGGGGGCGCCCAGCAGCCAGGTGCCCGTCTCGCCGCCGGGCTCGGTGAGGGCCGCGCCGCTGTACTTGCGGGCGGAGGAGAAGGGGAGGGTACCGGTGCACGTCCAGCCGTCCGCCCCGGCGGCGGGGTGGGCGTCGGCGATGGCCTTCAGGCTGGCGTTGGGGCGGGGGTCGCTGCCGCCGAGCGCGGCCAGCACCTGCCGTACGCGGGCGGGGTCGGCGCCGTCCAGCGAGCGGACCTCGGCCACGTCCATGCCGCCCTCGGTGAGGGTGCCGGTCTTGTCCAGGCAGACGGTGTCCACGCGGGCCAGGCCCTCGATGGCGGGCAGTTCCTGCACCAGGCACTGCTTGCGTCCCAGCCGGATGACGCCGATGGCGAAGGCGATGGAGGTCAGCAGCACCAGGCCCTCGGGGACCATCGGCACGATGCCGCCGACCATACGGCGGATCGCCTCGTCGGCGCTGTGGTCCTCCACCAGGAGCTGGCTGAGGACCAGGCCGATCGCCGCAGGAACGATCATCCAGGTGATGTACTTGAGGATCTGGCTGATGCCGCTGCGCAGTTCGGAGTGGACGAGGGTGAAGCGGGAGGCCTCCTCGGCCAGCTGGGCGGCGTACGCCTCGCGCCCGACCCTGGTGGTGGTGAAGGCACCGCCGCCGGCGACGACGAAGCTGCCGGACATCACGGTGTCGCCGGGCCGCTTGTGGACGGGGTCGGCCTCGCCGGTCAGCAGGGACTCGTCCACCTCCAGGCCGTCGGACTCGGTGACGGTGCCGTCCACGACCACCTTGTCGCCGGGGCCCAGCTCGACCAGGTCGCCCAGGACGATCTCGTTGGTGCGCACCTCGGTGGCGGCGCCGTCGCGGCGGACGGTCGGCCTGGACTCGCCGATGACGGCCAGGTTGTCCAGCGTCCGCTTGGCGCGCAGCTCCTGGACGATGCCGATGAGGGTGTTGGCGAGGATGACGAAGCCGAACAGGCCGTCCTGAATGGGGCCGACGACCAGGATGATCGCGAAGAGGACGCCGATGATGGCGTTGAAACGGGTGAAGACGTTGGCGCGGACGATGTCGGCCGTGGAGCGGGAGGACCGCACGGGGACGTCGTTGACCTGGCCGCGGGCTGTGCGTTCGGCGACCTCGGCGGTGGTGAGGCCCGGAGACCGGGTGGCGGGGGTGTCCGCGGCCGGGTTCGCCGCCGTGTCCGCGCCCGTGCGGGGGGAGGGTACGGCGAGCGCCGTGCCCTCGTGCGGCTCCGGGGCGCCCCGGTCGCCTCGTACTGTCTCAGCCCGTTCCGTCATGCCCCAGACACTACGAGGCGAACACGCCTTCGCGCGCGGTCCGCGGCCCGAGTACGGGTGTGATGGGGGAGAAATCGGGGAATGACATACGGCTTGCGCCGGGGCGGAGCGCCCGGCCGCGGGTCACTCGGCGGGCGCGGGGCCCTCCGGGGCGGGGCCTGCGCCCGCGCCGGGGTCCGGCCCGGTCTCCCGCGCGAGGCGCTCGCGGCGCAGCGCCGCCTCGCGGCGGCGGACGAGCCAGATGCCGTAGAGGCCCAGGACGCCGCCCGCCAGGCAGGTCCACAGCCACCAGGTGCGGTCGTGGTCGTCGAACCAGCCGTAGAAGGGGAGCTGGACCAGGAAGAGCGTGAACCAGATGACCGTGCCGCCCACGACGGTGGCGACGACGTTGCCCTCCAGGGGTGCGGGCGCCTCACGGTCGTCGCCGATCCACCTGCTCAAGCCCATAGTCCGGCCCTCTCGCTTCCCTGTCGCCCCGTCGCACGTCCGTGGCGCGGCGTTCCGCACCAGCGTAACGAGGGGGGGTGGCCGGGGCCGACCCGGGAGCGGCGTCCGGGTGGGGGCGGGGGCCGGGAGCGCGCGGGAGGGAAGGGGTGAGGGGGTGTGGGGAGCGTCACGGCCGCGCCCGGGGAATGGCCCCGCCCGCGGATGGCCTTTTCAACTGTGGTGCGTTCATACTGAAAGCACCCTGGATTGGCTGGTTCCCATTGGAGGAACCTCCGAAACCGTCCCCGAACCGCCCAGTGAAGGTCACGCATGCCCGCTCCGGCCACCGACACCCCGGCCACGCCAGACACCCCCGGTACCCCTGGGAGCGAAACCGGATCCCAGTCGCCCGGGAGCGGCCTCGACCGCTTCTTCAAGATCTCCGAGCGAGGCTCCAGCGTGGGCCGCGAGCTGCGCGGCGGGCTGGCCACCTTCTTCGCGATGGCCTACATCATCGTGCTGAACCCGATCATCCTGGGCGCGGGCACGGACAAGTTCGGCCAGCAGCTCGACAACGCCCAGCTCGTCACCGCCACCGCGCTGATGGCCGGACTCACCACCATCCTGATGGGCGTCATCGGCAACGTGCCCATCGCGCTGGCCGCCGGGCTGGGCATCAACGCCGTGGTCTCCCTCCAGCTCGCGCCGCAGATGAGCTGGCCTGACGCCATGGGCATGGTGGTCCTGGCCGGGCTGGTGCTGATGCTGCTGGTCGCCTCCGGACTGCGCGAGCGCGTCATGGACGCCATACCCGGCGGGCTGCGCCGGGCCATCGCCATCGGCATCGGCCTGTTCATCACCCTCATCGGCCTGGTGGACTCCGGCTTCGTCACCCGCAACCCCGACGCCGCGCACACCACCGTGCCGCTCGGCCTCGGGCAGGGAGGCCACCTGACCGGCTGGCCGGTGCTCGTCTTCATCCTCGGCCTGGCCCTGACCTTCGTCCTGGTCATCAGGAGGACCAAGGGCGCGATCCTGATCAGCATCGTCGCGATGACCGTGGTCGCCGTGGTGATCAACGCGGTCGCCGACATCCCCGACGCGGCCTGGGGTCTGGCCGTGCCGGGCGTGCCCGAGAGCATCGTCAGCACCCCGGACTTCGGCCTGATCGGCGAGGTCAGCCTCTTCGGCGGCTTCGCCGAGGTCGGCGTGCTGACCGGCTCGCTGTTCGTCTTCACCGTGCTGCTGTCCGGCTTCTTCGACGCGATGGGCACCATCATCGGCGTCGGCCACGAGGCCAAGCTGACCGACGAGCAGGGCCGGCTGCCCGGCATGGGCCGCATCCTGATGACGGACGGCGTCGCGGTGGCGGGCGGCGGTTTCGGCTCCTGCTCGGCCAACACCTGCTTCGTGGAGTCCACCGCCGGTGTCGGCGAGGGCGCCCGCACGGGCCTGGCCAACATCATGACCGGCGCGCTGTTCCTGCTGGCCCTGGTCTTCACGCCGCTGGCCACCGTGGTGCCCTCGCACGCCGCGACCCCGGCGCTGGTCGTGGTCGGTTTCCTGATCATGGCCTCGAACGTGCGGGAGATCGACTGGAGCGACCAGACCGTGGCCGTCCCGGCGTTCCTGACGCTGATCTCCATGCCGTTCACCTACAGCATCACCAATGGCATCGGCATCGGCGTGCTCTCCTACATCCTGCTGCGCACCGCCACCGGGCGCTTCCGCGAGATCCCGTGGCTGCTGAACGCCGTGGGCGCCTGCTTCCTGGTCTACTTCCTGCTGGACCCGATCCAGCAGGTGCTGGGAATCGGGTGACCGGGGGCCGCGGTCGGGGCCGGGGTCGGCTGACCGGCTGACCGGCTGACCGGAACCAGGTGAACGCGCCGCCGGGCGATCCGCCCGGCGGCGCGTTCGCGCGTGCCGGGGGCTTCACGCGGAGCCGTTCGGGCAGCGCACCGTCCATCCGTAGGCTTGGCACCTTCGTTTCCGCGGACTCCATGGGGACACGGCCGCGGGGTAGGCGGGGGAGGGCGTCGGCTTTTCGTGCTGACTCACTCGTACGGGTGAGGAAAGACACCCCTCGCGCCCCTCCTCGGACTGTTCCTTAGGAGAAGTAATGAGTTAGGCTAACGAATATGCCGGATCTGTCCCGGGGTGAGGACGCCGAAGCCGTCAGCGCCCTACGTTCCGCCACGATGCGCCTGGCGCGCCGCCTCAAGCACCAGCGCGTCGACGAGTCGCTGAGCCCGGCCGAGATGTCGGTCCTCGGCACCCTCGCGCGCTGCGGCTCCGCCACGCCCGGCGAGCTGGCGCGCAAGGAGCACGTGCAGCCGCCGTCGATGACCCGCATCGTGGCCATGCTGGAGGCCAAGGGGCTCGTCCGGCTGGAACCGCACAGGGAGGACCGCCGCCAGAAGGTGGTCACCCAGACCGAGCGGGCCGAGGCGATGCTCGCCGCGAGCCGCACCAAGCGCGACGCCTGGCTCGCCGAACTCGCCGGCCGGCTCGACGAGGACGAGTGGGCGCGGCTGCGCGCCGCGGCCCCCGTACTGGAGAAGCTCGCGCAACTGTAAGAAGGAGTAGCGCCACGAGGAGGCGAAACCGATTGAGTCCGGGACCCGGAGCAGACTCCGCACCCGCACCCGCACCCGACGAGAACACCGAAACCCCCGAGGCGGCGAAGGCCGCCAAGCCCTCGACGTTCAGCTCGTTGCGAATCCGCAACTACCGGCTGTTCGCCGCGGGGCAGCTCGTCTCCAACACCGGCACCTGGATGCAGCGCATCGCCCAGGACTGGCTGGTCCTCAGCCTCACCGGCTCCGCGACGGCCGTCGGCATCACCACGGCCCTGCAGTTCCTCCCCATGATGCTGCTGGGGCTCTACGGCGGCGTCATCGCCGACCGCTACCCCAAGCGCAGGCTGCTGCTGATCACCCAGACGGCGATGGGCCTGACCGGACTCGCCCTCGCCGCGCTGACCCTCAGCGGCCACGTCCACGTCTGGCACGTCTACGCCCTCGCCCTCGTCCTGGGACTGGCGACGGTCGTGGACAACCCCGCCCGCCAGACCTTCGTCTCGGAGATGGTCGGCCCCGACCAGCTCGCCAACGCCGTCTCCCTCAACGGCGCCAACTTCCAGTCCGCCCGCCTGGTCGGCCCGGCCGTCGCCGGTGTGCTGATCACGGCCGTGGGCAGCGGCTGGGCGTTCCTGCTGAACGGGCTGTCCTTCATCGCGCCGATCACCGGCCTGCTGATGATGCGCACCGCCGAACTGCACGTCATCGAGCGCGTCCCGCGCGCCGGGGGCCAGCTCCGCGAGGGCCTGCGGTACGTCGCGAGCCGGCCGGAGCTGATCTGGCCGATCACGCTGGTCGGCTTCGTCGGCACCTTCGCCTACAACTTCCCCATCTGGCTCACCGCCTTCACCGACAAGGTCTTCGACGAGGGCGCGGGCACCTACGGCCTGCTCAACAGCCTGATGGCCGTCGGCTCGGTCGTCGGCGCGCTGCTGGCGGCCCGGCGCGGTGTGAGCCGGATGCGGGTGATGGTCGGTGCCGCGCTGCTCTTCGGCGTGCTGGAGATGACCGCCGCCCTCTCCCCGTCGTTCTGGGTCTTCGCCTTGCTGATGGCGCCCATCGGCGCGGTGGGCCTGACCTTCAACGTCACCGCCAACTCCACCGTCCAGCTCGCCTCCGACCCGGCGATGCGCGGCCGGGTGATGAGCCTGTACATGATGGTGTTCATGGGCGGCACCCCGCTCGGCGCTCCGCTGATGGGCTGGATCACCGACACCTACGGCGCCCGTATCGGCTTCCTGGCCGGCGGCCTGGTCTCGGCCGCGGCCGCCGTCGCCACCGCCCTGGTGCTGGCCAGGATCGGCGGGCTGCGGCCGCGGGTGGGTCTGCGCCGCGGCCGCCGGGGCCTGACGTTCGTCCCGGTGGCACGGGGTGTGCGGGCGGCCGGCGCGGCCGGAGCGGCGAGCGCGGAAGGGCCGGAGAGCATAGCGGGGGACGGCCCGGCCCCGCAGGACCGCACCCCGGTCTCCCCGCGCCGGACCGTCCCCGCCGCCGCCCCGGCCGCCGCCCCGCCCAGCGCCCCCGCCACCGGGCCGGGCGAGGAGCGGGACCACCGCAGGGACGTGCTCGCGTGAGCGGCCCGCTCACGTGAGACTCTCCCCATGAGGCTTTTCACCGCCGTGCTGCCGCCGCCCCTCGCCGTCGCGGAACTCGGCGAGGAGGTGGAGCGGCTGCGGGGACTGCCCGGCGCGGACCGGCTGCGCTGGGCCCTCCCCGAGGGCTGGCACTTCACACTCGCCTTCCTGGGCGAGGTGGACGACGACCTCCTGCCCGCGCTGTGCGAGCGCCTGGAGCGCGCCGCCCACCGCCACCACCCCTTCGAGGTGCGGCTGGCCGGGGGCGGCCGGTTCGGCGACCGGGTCCTGTGGGCCGGGGTGGACGAAGGCCGGGAACCGCTGCGGCGGCTGGCCGGCTCCGTCACCGCGGGCGTCAACCGGGCCGGAGTGCCCACCGACGACCGCCCCTACAAGCCGCATCTGACCCTGGCCCGTGCCGGCCGCCGCGGGCCGGGCCCGGACCTGCGCCCCCTGGCGGCCGCCCTGGAGGGCTTCACGGGAAGCCCCTGGCGGGCGGAGGAGCTGACCCTCGTACGCAGCCGGCTGCCCCGCTCCGGGATCCCCGGGGAGCACCCCCGCTACGAGACGCTGGCAGCCTGGCCGCTGGGCCGCTGACGAGCCGCTGGGGCCCGCCGACAACCCCCTCGGCAGCCCCCCGACGGGCCGCCGGCCGGGCGGGCTACCGTTGGGGCGTGGACCCGAAGACCCGTACCCGCATCGTCAGCGGGGCCCTGGTGCTCATGCTCGCCGTGGTGATGCTGGCGGCCCTCATCGGCTGAGAGAGCCATCGGGACCGTCCCCCCGGGCTCCCTTCTCGTCCCTTCTCGCCCCTCCCGTCCGGTGTCCCACCGGGGCGCCCCCGTGCCGCTTCCGCCCTCCGCCGCGACCCCGAGCAGGGCGGACCTGCTGGGGGCGGAAAACAAGGACCCTGTAATTAAGTATATTTAAAATACTTTTATTAGAGGGTAATCGGTCATTTTTCACGGTGCCGGAACGGCCGCATTCGCGGTTTCGGTCAAGGGGAAACATTTTTTCCGGTGATTCCTCGATGTCCTGTTCTTTTCCCGCTCGGAAGGAGGGAGGTTCGGCCCTTCGGGATCCGGGGATTTCGAATCTCGGGTGCTTCGCTTCGAGGCGCTCACCGCATCTAGGAGGTTTTCGTGAGCAAGAGCTTCAGCCGTCTGGCCCTCGCCGTCACATCGGCCGTGCTGATGGTCGGCGGAGCCACCGCCGGCGCCGTCGCGGCCCCCGCTCCCGCCGCGCAGCAGCAGGCGCGGACGGTTCAGGTGCCGGGTGAGTTCGGAGTGACGGCCGACGCGCACTTCGACAAGGGGACGAAGATCTGCAGGAACCAGGCACTGACCTCGGGTAACGGGAGGGCCGTGCTGAGGGTGCAGGAGGACGGCAACTTCGTCCTCTACAAGGACGGCCGTCCGGTGTGGCAGGCGCCGAACGCCTGGCCCAACGGAAACTGTGCCGTCTTCCAGGAGGACGGCAACTTCGTCCTCTACAACGCAGGCGGCAGCCCGCTGTGGCACTCCAGCACCTGGAACCGGGGCGAGACCCTCGCGGTCCAGGACGACGGCAACGTCGTCATCTACAACCGCAACGGCGCGCCGGTGTGGGCGACGAACACCGGAGACTGAGCCATCTGGACCGCCCGCCTCACCGCCGGGCTCCGGCCCGGTGGTGAGGCGGGCGCGCGGGGCTGCGTGGAGCTTCCGGGGGCACAGGAGCGGAGGCCCGGCGCGGGCGCAAAGCGGCTCGTGCCGCTTTGCGCTTGCCTGGAGCGGCCTCGAAGCAGTTGGCTTGTGGTCATGAAGTACACGCAGCTCGGACGCACCGGTCTCAAGGTCAGCCGCCTCGTCCTCGGCACGATGAACTTCGGTCCGCAGACCGAGGAGGCCGACAGCCACGCCATCATGGACGCCGCTCTCGACGCGGGTCTGAACTTTGTGGACACGGCCAATGTCTACGGGTGGGGCGAGAACAAGGGCCGCACCGAGGAGATCATCGGCAACTGGTTCGCCAAGGGCGGCGACCGCCGCGACAAGGTGGTCCTCGCCACCAAGGTCTACGGCAACATGGCAGCCACGGACGGCGACGTCTGGCCCAACCACGACAAGCTGTCCGCGGTGAACATCCGCCGCGCCGTCGACGCCAGCCTGAAGCGGCTGCGCACCGACCACATCGACCTGTACCAGTTCCACCACGTCGACCGGAACACGCCGTGGGAGGAGATCTGGCAGGCGATGGACGTCCTGGTCCAGCAGGGCAAGATTCTGTACGTCGGGTCGTCCAATTTCGCGGGCTGGCACATCGCGCGGGCCAACGAGACCGCCGCCCGCACCGGCCGCCTCGGCCTGGTCAGCGAGCAGTGCAAGTACAGCCTCGTCGAGCGCCGCGCCGAGATGGAGGTCATCCCGGCGGCGCGCGGCTACGGCCTCGGCGTCATCCCATGGTCCCCGCTGGGCGGGGGGCTGCTGGGCGGAGTGCTCCGCAAGGAGCGGGAGAACCCCGAGCGCCGCTCGTCGCAGGCGCTGGCGAACAACCCCGGACTGCGCGACCGGGTCCAAGCGTACGAGGACCTGTTGGACAAGCATGGTCTGGAGCCCGGCGAGGTGGCCCTGGCCTGGCATCTGGCCCAGCCCGGCGTCACCGGCCCGATCATCGGCCCGCGCACGCGCGAGCAGCTCGACTCGGCGCTGCGCGCGGTGGAGCTGGATCTGAGCGAGGAGCTGCTGGCGTCGCTGGACGAGATCTTCCCCGGCCCCGGTCCGTCCCCCGAAGCCTTCGCATGGTGAGGTGACGGGTCTGCGCGAGGGGCCGTCGCCTCCCACTCGCCTTCGAAGCGAGGCGGAGGCGGCGGCCTCGTCGTTTCTGCTCGGGGCTCACAGGAGCGGTAAGCGACAGTGACGCATTGCTGTGCGATCTCACTGTGCGACCTGACGCCAGAATGCCGGTCGGCAGCGGGAGGGGCGAAGAAGGCGACGCCCGCGTCAAGCGCGGTGCGGGCGGAGGTCGGCTCCTGACGGTCCGCACCCGCGTGGCGGGGCCGGGCCGTCAGGGCGCGTCGGCGGCGACGAGTTCGGTGGCGGTGACGCCGGGCCGCGGACGGGCGGGCGGCACCGGGACGGTGCCGCCCGCCTCAGCGGTACGGACGGCACGGCCGTCAGCTTCCCGGCGCGGCCCCCGGCCGCTTCCCGCCCCGCCGCGACAGGATGCGGCCGAGCAGCAGCAGCGCCAGCGCGTATCCGAGCTGGAGCGGGCCGAAGGTCAGTGCCAGCAGCCCCAGCAGCACGGCGATGGCGATTCCGAACGCCCTGGGGGCGCCGGCCTTGAGCCGCGCGTAGACGACCGCGGAGAACAGGTAGAGCAGAAAGAAGTTCTGCCCCGCCACGGTCAGCAGATCCGACAGCGACAGCAGGTCGGACGCCGTCGCCAGCGCCATCAGGCTGAAGACCGCGACGCACACAGCCACCGCGTTGCGCGGGGGTGTGCCGGCCGACCGGCTCAGCCTGGCCAGGGGGCGCGGCAGCAGCCCCTCGCGGGCGCTGGACATCACCAGCCGGGAGGCCGCCCACACCGCGCCCACCAGATTGGCGGCGATGATCACCACGCCCAGCACCGACACCACCCAGGCGAGGCCCGGAGCGGCGGCCGACACCACGGCGTGGATCGGCGAGGAGGCGGCCTTCGGGTCGTCCTCCGCCAGCCGCGTCTGGACCGCCCAGGCCAGCAGGACGTAGAGGGTCGTGACGACGAGGAAGCTGATGACCACCACCCGGGGGAAGTCCCTGCGCGGGTTGGCGTACTCCTCGGTGGTGAAGGAGAGCATCTCCCAGCCGGTGAAGGCGAAGAACACCGCTCCCAGCGCCGCCACGCCCAGCGCGAGCTCCTCCGGCCGGGCCGGCGGCAGGTGCTGCACGGGGTCGCCGCCGGACAAGCCGAGCACCGCCGCCGCGAGCAGTCCGGCCGTCATGAGCAGCGCCAGGACGATCTGGATGCGCGAGGACACCGATCCGCCGATCGCCACCGACAGGCCGGCCAGTGCCAGCAGCCCGATCGCCGCCGCCCAGGCCGGGACTCCGTGCAGACCGGGGATCTGCTGGAAGTAGAAGCCGCCGGTCAGGGCGATGGCCGGGATGCCCAGGCCGAAGGTGCCCAGGAGCATGACCTCCACGCCGGCCGCCCAGGAGCGGCCGAACCCGGCCTGGACGAAGCCCGCGACGCCCCCGGCGCCGGGCAGGTCGGCGCCCAGCCGGGCGAAGACGATCAGCAGCGGGACGGTGACGGCGGCGGCCACGAGCCAGGCGTAGAGGGCGGCCTGGCCGGTCTGGTGGTAGGCGATGCCGGGTGAGACGAGGGCGCCGCTGCCCACCACGATGGTGATGGCCAGCGCCACGGCCCCGGGCAGGCGCAGATGGCCCGCCATCCGGGTGGGAGGCGGGGCGGCCGCGCCCCCGGCGCCGGCCGCCCCGCCCGCGGCCTTCGTGCCGTGCGGACCGGTCACGCCGCGGATTCCCGTGCGACCGGGGCGGGGTGCGGGTGCTCGCCGTCGGCCAGGAACGTGGTCTCGGCCGTACGGCCGTCACGCGGGCGGATCATGTAGACCGCGCCCTGCGGGCCGGCCAGCGAGCCGTGCACGGTACCGGCGGGCAGCGTGATCCAGGTGCCCGCCGGGCAGTCGCGCTCCTGGTAGGAGCCCGCCGCGTCCCAGAAGAGCAGGGCACTGCCCCGCAGTATGAACAGCTCCTCGTCCAGACTGTGGCGGTGCCAGTTGTGGACTTTGCCCGGCTGGTCGTTCTGCAGCTCGAAGCTGCCCTGATGCGGAAGGAGTTCGGTGAGGTCGGCCGGGACGGCGGGGGCCGTGCGGCTGTCGAATCGGGGGCTCATACGGCGGTCTCCCGGGTGTTGTCGGCGGAGTTGCGGGCTGAGTCGTCGGCGTCGTCGGCGTCGTGGGCGTGCTGTGCTCCGTGCCTGACGCGCAGGGGGCAGCGCGTCCCCCGGTCGTGGGGCGTGTTGTCGTCGTCCAGGAAGTACTGGGCCCACTCCAGGTTGCCCGGCTTGCCGTAACTGCCCAGGAGCGGACTGGCGGGGACGTCGTCGTAGGCGGCCAGGCGGCCGCGGATGATGGTACGGGCGTTGCGTCCCTGCCTGGAGTCCTCGGAGATGTCGTCGAAGACGAAGCGGGGCTGGAAGGTGATCGCGAGGTCCTCGAAGTACCGGCTGTTGCGTCTGCGGTGGGCCGGGGTGTTCGCGACGACGAACATCGGCATTCCGGCGAAGCCGAACTCCCACTCGGGGTCCTCGGTGTCCGGCGGGATGTCCGCCGGCCAGGGCGCGGTGTCCAGGTCGTGCACCGCCTGGAGCAGCTCCCACACCAGGGTGCGGAAGCCGTCCACGTCGCGGGCGCGGTCCTCGTCGGTGGTCTCGAAGAACGCCACCAGGGAGGTCCTGCGGCCCAGTTCGGGCGCGAGGGCGACGAAGTCGCCGAGTGCCGCCGCGAGCCGCCGGGCGAGGCCGTCCCCCCGTTCCAGGAAGGAGAAGCGCAGGGTGGCCCTGCGCAGCGCGTCCACACCGAAGACGCACGGGAAGAGGGCGCTCTCGTCGAGCATGCGCTTGCGGAACCGCTCGACCGCGTCCGCCTCCCACGCCTTCTCACGGGGCTGCCGCGGATCGCACACCAGGGGTGTGGTCAGCGGAGGCGCGGATTGCTCGGAAAAGGATATTGGAGCGGAATCGGTCATCTGAATACCCCCTGTTGCGCGTTGACAGGACGGTGCCGCCGGAATCCCGGTGGGGATTCTCCGCCGAAGTGTCGGTGGCGCCGAGATGGTTTCAGTACGGCCATCGGAGGGGGGACTGTTTATTGAGCCAAACATCGTCTTTTTCCAGCCACCCGGGCGGGTGTGCGCGGCCGGGTGAGAGCGCGTCCAAGGAGCTGGACACCGTCGTCACAGGCCCGTGTTCACGGAGGGGTGCCCGGACCCGGCACCTTTTCGGCCGCCGTGAAGTCAGGCATTCCGGAGCTCCGGTGTATTTCCGTCATCATTCCGGAGTCGCGATTTCCCGCCTTTCGCCGCCCGTTGTGGCGGCCCTCCGGGAAGCTCCGGAAAATCCTTCACCGCCGACAGGGAGTTCCGGGGCGAATAGGAGTGGAATTCATTGTTCCACGGTGACCGGCCCGGCTGCGCGGCGGGTGCCGGGCGCACCCGGCTGGACCCCCACCGCGCCCGCGGCGTACGGGCCGCCCACGCCCCACGCCCGGTGCATCGCGTCGGCGAAGGCGGCGGCGATGAGGTGCTCGCCGCAGGCGGTGGGGTGGGTGCCGTCGTAGGTGTCGCGGGCCAGGTCCCAGCCGTGCGGCGGCACGGCCGTCAGCAGCGGCGAGGCGGGGGTGGACAGCTCGGCCGCGGCCCGCGCCAGCAGTCCGTTGAAGCGCTCGCACTCGGCGGCGAAGAAGGCGTCGTGCCGTGCCCGTGTGTTGGGGATCACCGGCAGCAGCACCATCCGCACCCGCGGCTCGGCCAAGCGGGCCTCGGCGACGAAGCGGCGGACGTTGGCGGCGGTGGCGTCGGAGCCGGTGTAGAAGCCGAGGTCGATCAGGCCCAGGAAGACCAGCAGGGTGTCGGCGCGGTGCTCGCGCACCGCACCGCCTATCAGCGGCGCCATGTGCAGCCAGCCCTCGCCCCAGCCGGCGAGATGGCGGCGTGCGGCGGCGGGGAAGGCGGGGTCGGCGTAGTCGTGGGAGACCGGGGCGTCGGCGTCCTTGTCGTACAGCGCGTCACGGGGGCCGACTATCTCGTACGCGGCGCCGTGCGGCCCGCGGGTGCGCTCCAGGTGCCGCCACATGCGGTGGCGCCAGGTGTGCTCACCGGCGCTGCCGATGGTCATGGAGTCGCCGACGAAGAGCACGCGCATCCGCTCATCCTCCCGGAAGGCGGCTCTGACCTGCGACGTGACCCCCGTCACCCGCCGGCCCCCGCCGGCCCCGCCGGCGCCCGCGGGGTGGGCGGGCGCCGGCGGGGCCGGCGTCAGGTACCGGGGGTCAGCCGGCGGCGCGCTCCCCCGACACCACCTGCTGCCTCAGCTCCACCAGCGCGCTCAGGGCGTTGCTGTACATCTGCAGGCTCTTCTCGCTGTGGGTGTCGATCGCGGTGCGGACCTCCTTGAAGGCCTTGGCGATGGTCTCGTCCAGCTCGGCGCGGTCGATGCCGTTCATCTCTCTCCTTCTTTCTCTTCCTTCGGTGACGGCCGCCTCTCGGCGGTGGTCAGCCCCCGTTGACGGGCCACCAGGTGATGTTCTGCCAGGCGGCGCAGTCCTCGGTGTCATCGTTGCCCCGGCACACGGTCAGGTAGCCGCTGGTGGTGGGGCGGTACTGGTGCCGCAGGGCGACGGTGGCGGTGCCGGAGCCGCACACCTCGGCGTACCTGCGGGGCGGGGACGGGGCCAGGTCGTGGGTGTAGCGGATCCACAGCGAGTGGCAGCCCTCGCCGGAGCCGGTCAGCTCGCCCCGGATCACCAGGGTGTGGAAGATCCCGGCGACGCTCGTCTGGACCCACCGCTCGCCGGAGGCGGACGCCGAGCCGTGCCGCACCGACCAGGGGACGCGGGCGGCCGCTGCACCGGCGGTGTCCGCGGCGCCGGCGGTGGTGGCGGTGGTGGTGTCCGCGGCGGTGTTCGCCGCCGTGCTCGTGGCGGCGCCGGCCGCGCCGGGCAGGGTGCCCGCGGCGAGCAGGGCGGTGGCGGCCGTGATCGCGGCCCGGGTGCGTCTACGCATCGGATCGGCTCCTCGCGGTGGTGGGGGACAGGTCGGGCGGGGTGCGCAGGCCGTGGTGGCGGCGGAGCGCGGCCAGCGCGGCGAGATGGCCGCACATGCCGTGCACGGACGGGCCCGGCGGGGTGGCGGCCGAGCACAGGTACACCCCGCGCAGCGGTGTGGCGTACGGGTTCCAGCGCGCGGTGGGGCGGGCGAGGGACTGGCGCAGGGTCATGGCGCCGGCGCCGATGTCGCCGCCGGTGTAGTTGGGGTTGTACCTCTCGTAGTCGGCGGCCGCGATGCCGCGGGAGGCGACGATCGTGTCGGTGAAGCCGGGCGCGTACTCCTCGATGCGGCGGCGCACCAGCTCCACCGGGTCGCGGGTGTCGCCGTTGGGGACGTGGGCGTAGGCCCACACCGGCCGCCGCCCGCCCGCCGCACGCGAGGGGTCGGTGACGGCCGGGTCCACCACCAGCACGAACGGCTCCCCGGTGGGGCGCCCGGCGGCGGTGGCGTTCTCCTGCCGGACGATGTCGTCGCGGGTGCCGCCGAGGTGGACGGTGCCGGCCCGGCCCACCAGCGGGTTGCGCCAGGGGATCGGGGCGGAGACCAGGAAGTCGGCCTTGGCCGCGCCGGGCCCGTAGCGGAAGCGCTCAAGGGCGCGCCGGTAGCGCCCGGGCAGCCGGTGGCCGGCCAGGGCCAGGAACTCCCGGGGGCCGATGTCCAGCAGGACCAGGGGTACGCCGCCCAGTTCGGCCAGGTCGCGCACACGGTGGCCGGTGCGGAAGACGCCGCCGTGCGCGGTGATGTCGGCGGCCATGGCCTCGGCGATGCGGGCGCTGCCGCCCTCGGGCAGCGGCCAGCCGGTGCTGTGGGCGGTGTGGCCCAGCAGCATCGCCACCGCGGCCGAGGCCGGGGAGGGCAGCCGTCCCACCGCGTGGGCGGCGACCCCGGCCAGCAGCGCCTCGGCCTCCTCGGTGGCGAACCGGCCGCCGCGCGCGGTGGCGTGGGCCAGCACCCGGGGGGCCAGCCGCAGCGCGGCGACCGGGTCCGGCGGCAGGGAGCGCTGCCCGGACAGCAGCAGGTCCACCACGCCCCGGCTGCGGCCGGCCAGCGGCGCCATCAGCCTCGTCCAGCGGGGCCCGTCCACGCCCAGGCGCTCGGCGGTGGTCTCCAGGCTGCGCCAGGCCGCCGCCGCCCGCCCCCGGGGCAGCGGATGGGCGTAGGGGATGTCGGGCTGGAGCAGCCGCACCCCCCGGGCGCGCAGGTCGAAGCGGCGGAAGAACGCGGAGGCGGCGGCCATCGGGTGGACGGCCGAGCAGACGTCGTGCGCCACGCCGGAGTCGAACAGCGCCTCGGTGCGCAGGCCGCCGCCGATCGTCTCCTCCTTCTCGTACAGCACCACCCGCAGCCCGGCGCGGGCCAGCGTCACCGCGGCGGCCAGCCCGTTGGGGCCGGTGCCCACGACCGCCGCGTCGGGGGGCGCGCCGCCCAGGGGGTCGGTCACTGTCCGGCCCCCGCCGGGGCGAGCTGCCGGCCGGCCAGCCGCCGGTAGGTCTCGTCGCTCTCCATCAGCTCGGCGTGGGTGCCGCGGGCGCGCAGCCGCCCGCCCTCCAGCCGCAGCTTGCGGTGGTACGGGCTGCCCTCGGCGAAGGAGAACAGGCCCTTCTTGTCGATGAGCAGGCCGGCGCCGAGGACGGCCGACCACGGGCCCAGCTTCATCGTCAGGTTCACGCCCCGGGAGCCCTCCCGCTGGCGGCGGGAGTGCAGCAGCTCGCGCGGGTGGGTGGGGTCCACCAGGACCAGACCGTGCACCCGCCCGGGCGCCGCCGCGGCGGCGCGGTGGACGAGGTAGCCGCCCAGGGAGTGGCCGGCCAGCACGCACGGCCCGCCGCCGAGCAGACGGGCGTCGGCCGCGTCCGCGAGGACCTCCGTCAGATCGCTCACCGGCTCGCTCAGCGAGTAGTCCTCCGGGCAGCGCCGCAGCGAGCCGCGGTACCCGGCCCGGTCGTACAGCAGCACCGTCACATCGGGGCCGAGGTGGTCGGCGACCAGCAGCCACGCGGCGGAGGTGCTCATCAGACCGGCCTCGCACACCACGGCCGGGCCGCCCTCGCGCCCGCGCCGCACGTGGTAGTCGACGATGTTGCCGGTGCCGCAGCGCACCCGGCGTCGCTCGAAACCGCGGTGGCCGGTGCGCGACATGACGGTGGCGTAGTTCTGGTGGGCGAGGCCTGCGGCCAGGCACGCCCCCAGTCCGGCCGCGGTCAGCCGGGTGAAGGACGTCCCCGTCACGACGCCTCCCCGGCGCCCCGGGCCAGCGCCCGTACGGACGGATAGGTGGAGGCGAACGCCCACGCGAACCGGGACAGGCCCATGAAGCGGGCGTTGGCCAGATGGAAGGCGCCCATCACCAGCAGCCCGGCGTCGATGTACCGGCCCTTCCTCAGCAGCAGCAGCGGGAAGCCGCACTCCAGGGCGAGCACGGCGTGGCAGATCGCCCGGGAGGCGGCCGGATACCTGTCGAGCTGCTTGAAGAACCACTCGTCGCCGTAGGTCTGGGTGCGCATGATCTTCACCAGCGCATCACCCGAACGCCAGGCGTCACCGGGCAGTTTGGCCCACCCGGAGGCGCCGTAGGACAGCACGGTCTGGGCGCCGATGAACTGCACCGCGGCGTTGCGGGTGGCGTCGGTACCGCCCGCCCGGCCCAGCGCGGCGGCCGTCTGCACCAGGAACGAGACCTGGTCGGAGCCGTCGGTGCCGAACAGGTGGCGGGGGTAGATCAGCAGCTGGCTGCCGGCCAGATAGGCGTTGGCGAGCATCCGCACCCTGTTGTCGCGCACCGGCGAGATGAGCACCGCCGCCGCCAGGGCGCGGGAACCGTGGAGGGCCTGGGTGACCGGCTCGCGGGCGACGAAGTCCCTGACCTTCTGCATCGCCTTCGTCTTCGCCGGCACCTGGGCCCTGGTGTGGGTCCAGTCGTTCAGGCCGCCCGGCTCCCGGTCGGTCTTGCGCACCATGTACTCGAGGCTGGACAGCAGGTGCGTGGCGGCGGAGAGCCGCTCGGCGGTGGCGAGCGGCCTGGCACACGCCGACTCCGCGGCCCTGCGGAGACGTGACAGCATGATCTGCTCCTGATCGCGCGGCGGTTGGGGACGGGTCGGGAACGGGGAAGCGGCTGCGCACCGGGGAGGTCTCCGACCCGGTGATCCTGGCCGGCGGCGCCTCGATGTACGTCGCGCTCACCGTGGCCCAGATCGCCGTGGTGGCCGTGGCGCTGTCGGTGATGTTCGGCGCGGCGCCCCGGCAGCCGCTCTCGGCCGTGGCAGGGCTGGTCACCGGGGTCGCGCTGATGACCGCGATGGCCGCCGCCACGGCCGCGCTGTGCCGCTCCGTGGAGTCGGTGATGGTCGCCACCCTCCCGGCCGTCTTCGTCCTGCCGCTGGTCTCGGGCGTCTACATCCCCCGCGAGGTGCTGCCGGACGCACTCGGCGACGCGCTGGCGTACGCCCCGCTCTCCCCGACCGTCGACCTGATCCGCTCCGGGTGGACCGGGCAGCTCTCGGTGGCCGAGGTGCCGGTGCGGATCGTGCTGGACGCGGTGTGGGCGTCGCTGTTCGCCTGGGTGGCGTTCCGCAGGTTCCGCTGGGAGCCCCGCACCTGACGCGGCGCCGCCGGCCGGGGGAGCCCTCCGCCGGAGGTGCGGGAGAACGGCCGGAACCGGCCCAACCGTCCGGCGGCGGCTCAACGCTCCGGCCCTCCCGCCGGTCCTCCGGGGTGCCGTGCGGCCCCGGCGCCCGCCCGGGGCGCACGCGCGCGGACGGCGCTCCCGTGGATGGCAGGCTTGGGGCCATGCGGAGGCTTGTGCGCGCCCTGGGCGCGGCGACGGTGATCGTGCTGACCGGGACGACCGTAGCGACCGGGGCGGCGGGGGATGCCCGGGCGGCCTCGGCGGCCGGCCCCGCCGCCGACGGCTTCATCATCGAGGACGAGCGGATCACCGAGTCCAGCGGCCTGGCACCCAGTCGCGCCCACCCCGGCGTGTACTGGACGCACAACGACAGCGACGACGGGCCGTACGTCTACGCGATCGACGGCCGCACCGGCGAGACGGTCGCCACCGTCACCCTGGCCGGCATCACCCCTCGCGACGTCGAGGCCGTCTCCGTCGGCCCGGACGGCGACGTGTACGTCGGCGACATCGGCGACAACTTCGGCGGCCGGTGGCCCGAGGTGTGGATCTACCGCTTCGCCGAGCCCGAGAGGCTGGCCGACCAGGCCGTCGAGGTCACCCGCCACACCGTGCGCTACGCCGACGGCCCGCGCGACGCCGAGTCGCTGGCCGTCCACCCCGTCACCGGACGGGTGTACATCGTCAGCAAGCACAGGGACGGCGGCGCCCTGTACGCCGGACCGGAGAAGCTCCCGGCCTCCGGTGCCGCCACCTTCACCCGCGTCACGGACATCGGCCTGTGGGCCACCGACGCCGCCTTCTCCCCGGACGGCACCCGGCTGGCGGTGCGCGGCTACTTCGGCGGAACCATGTACGCCTGGGAGGACGGCAGGCCCGGGGAGCTGGGGCGGCTGACGGTGCCGGTGCAGCGCCAGGGCGAGTCGGTGACCTTCACACCGGACGGCCGGACCCTGCTGTACGGCACGGAGGGCGAACGCAGCCCCGTGCAGCCGATGCCCCTGACCGAGGAGCAACTCCCCGACAGCGCACGCGAGGAGAAGCCGGACCGGGCCGGCGGCGGCGAGACCGGCGAGGGATCCGGTGACGAGGCGGGCGACCGCGAGCCGGACGCCGCCGGCGACGGGGAGGACACCGACGGGAACGGCGGGAGAGAGGGGAGCGTCCTCGGGTTCGTCCTCGCCCTCGGCGCGGGCGCGGCCCTCCTCCTCGCCCTGCGCCGCTCGAAGCGGCGCGGAGGCGGTGGCGCCTGACGCGGCGCCGGTGACTTCGCCCGGGAGCGGACGCCCGGCCGCCGCACCGGCCGGAAGCCCTGCCGTGCGGGGCGGCCGGACGCGGTAACCCCGCCCCGGGCCCGGCCCCACCGACACCCCGGCTCTCACCGCTCACCCACCGGGCGCAGCTCGTACAGCGGCGACCGGTCGAGCATCAGCCGGTGGCCCAGCGGCACCAGCACGCCCCGCGCCGGATGCTCGCGGGCCAGCCGCCCGGCCGCGTGCCGGGCCTCGCGGCCCGACAGCCGCCGCACGTCCACCTTCATCGGAGCGCCCGCCGGAGTGCCGCCCAGGGTGGCGGGGGAGATCTCCGCCTCGGGGCGGCGCCGCAGCCGCTCGGCCGTGCCCGACCGGCCGTGGGCGCGCACATAGGCGCGGTCGCCCTCCACGGCGATCGCCGTGGCCGTGCCCACCGGCACGCCCTGGCGGTCGTACGTGGCCAGCCAGACGCGCCGCTCGCCGGCGAACAGACTCAGCCCGGTGCCCGGAGTGCTCATGCGCCGCCGGGTACCTCACCGGGACCGCACGGAAACGGGCGCGGCCCACGGAGGTCCGCCCGTTTCCATCCGGCCCTCACCCGGGCCGGGGCTGCGGCCCTGTTTCACGGAGCGCCGCAGGTCAGCCGAGGCGTACCGCCGCGAAGTCCTCCCACTCGTACATCCGGTCGTCCCGGCCCAGGACGATGAGGTCCACCTGCTCGATCCGCGCGGTGGCGGGCTCGACGTCGACCGCTTCCAGGGCGCGTGCGACCGGATCGGCCGGGCCGTCGCCGTTGCTGTAGGCGATCGTCACATGCGGTGCGAAGCCGTCCGCGGGCTCGGGGACGTCATCCCATACGTCCGCGATGGCGGCACGGACCGCTGCCCGTACGGCTGCGGGCGGCCCGCTGGGCTCGGCCTCCCACCGGATCGCTTCCGGTGTGATCTCCGGCTGGTGGAGGCGCAGTTGGAAAGGTGCCAGGCCGGCCAGACGCCTACGGGCCGCGTCGGCGATGGCTCGCGCGTCCTGTTCCGGGACCTCGTCCACGAAGCCCAGGCCCTGCATGGTCAGGTGAAGCCATCGGTCGGGGACGAGGGCCAGACCCGGTACGTCGGCCAGCCCTCGGCGGTAAGCGTCGGCCAAACGGTGTACTTCGGTGGCGGTCCGAAAAGTGAAGTGCCAGGTGTAGAAGCGGCGGCCGGGCTTCCAGCCCGGCCGCCACCACCAGTGGTCGGCCATGGTTTCGGCGGTCATGCCACGGGATCCAATCAAGGGCCTGCCGTGCCTGGCGAGAGGGCGATCCGGCGGGGCACCGATTCCATGCAGAACGCCTCCGCCTCGGACTGCAACACGGCAGCCGACGCGCTGTTCGCCATCCGTGACCGGGCCATCGCGTCAGCCAGCTCCCGGATCCTGCGGGTAACCGGCTCCAATCGCTGCTCCGGCGGCAGCTCCAGGACAGGCCGCAGTGCCTGGGCGGCGCCCTCGGGTTCGCCGAGCGCCAGGTATGCCGAGGCTTGCGCGATCAGCATCTGGCTGCGGGTGCCGTAGGAGTGCAACATCTCATCGGAAAGAGCCTGTTGGGCTTCCCGCACCGCATGAGCCGGGTCGCCGGTGCGCAGCAGGACGGCCGTGGCGTAGTTCGCGCGGCGGAATTCCGGACAGGAGAACACCCCGGCGATGTGATCGACACCCTGCCGGTCACGGGCGTCGGAGGCGCGAGCCAACGCGGTGCGCGCTTCGTCGGCCGCGCCGAGCTGCGACCAGGCGTCGGCTTCCTGACAGGCCAGGAGAACCCCCACGGTGCCGTCGTCGGCGTGGGCGGTGCCGCGCCGGGCATGGGTGATGGCGTCCTTCATCCGCCCGTCCCAGAACGCGACCTTGCTGCGGGTGGACAGCACCCAGGCCCGCAGCCCGTCCTGATCGGCCAGTTCGGCGCACAGCCAGGCTGTACGGCCCTGGGTCTCGGCTTCCTGGAGCCGGCCGAAGTCGGAGGACATCCATGCGAGCAGCCCGCACAGATACCCGGCCGCCATGTACAGATCGGCGGTCTGGCGGGGGTACTGCCGCCCTTCCAGAAGAGCGAAGACCTGATCGCGCAGAGCACGGGTCCGGGTGAAGACGGCGACCGGGTCCTGGAACAGGTAGTCGTGGGCCAGGGCCCGCGTATCGGCCGTGAGCTGTTCGAGCGCGAGATCGCCGACATTGGAGGTCTCCGCCCAGCGCGCCCACGTCGCGGACTCCTCTGCGGCGACCCGCACCAGCTCAGGGCCTTCCGGGACGGCGGGCTGCGTGGTGGGGGCGACCATGGGTGGGGCGGGTTCACCGACGGGTGCGACAGTGTGCTGCAGGATCCGCAGATCGCTCTCGGGGAGGGACCGCCGATCCTCCAGGTCCAGGAGGTCTTCCACCTGGCAGCCGAAGACCTCGGCGGTCATCAGGAGAACCGTCAGCGATGGACGCCGACTGGACGGGCCGGGCCACTTCTCCCACTTTCCGACCAGTGAGGCGTCGGCGGCAACGGCCCCGCCCGGCCCGGGCCGGGACGAACTGTGGTCGCTGATGCGGTCGGCGGTCTCCTGCAGTGTCCAGCCGTGTGCGTGCCTCCACGCCTCACGAGGGCGCATACGCCAGCGGGCGCGCATCTCGACCGCGATATCCGCGGTGCTGCATCCCGCGGCGAGCATTTCGTACCGGAGGCTGTCACGGGCGGCTTTCGAACCGGACTTGGAGTGGTGAACCATCCCCTGCTCCTTACGCGCTGGACTGGGCCCAAGGTAGCGGTGCGGTTACCAGGTGCTCTCGTCGTCGCCCACATCCCAGGGTGTCCAGAAGTCCGTTCCGATGCCCAAAATCCGGCATTCCCGCTGCTCACGGCAGTTTTCTCGATCCAACGAATCTGGACACTCACGCCCGTGACCGCCAAGCGGACGGATGGGAGCGTCAAGGCACTGAATCACGCTCGGGAGTCAACCCATGACAAAGGAAGTAGCGTCGCCTGCTGCCCCGCTGGTCCGGGCGGGGGTGTGGTGCGAGGCGGTCAGCACCCTTGCGGGCATGCCGGGAACGGCCACGCGCCGGGACGGATACGCGGCGCTGAGCCCGGAGGCGGCGGTCCGGTGGATCCGGGCCGGGGCGCGCACCGTGGCCTGCGTGCTCGGCCCGCACCAGGCCGGATACGTGCTGGACCACTGGGTGGACGGGCCCGGCTCGGCGCGGGCGTGCGCCCGGCTGCGCCGGGGCGAACCCTGCTCGCTGACCCTCTACCCGGGCATCCAGCACCTGACCTGGCAGGCCCGCCCGGTGCGGTTCCTGCGCCTGGCGGAGGTCAACGGCCGCCCCCCGTGCGGCCGTCGTTACCGGCCGCGCCTGCTGCCGGCCGGGAGGGACGACCGTGCCCGGTGACACGCCCCGGATGCCCGGCAGCGCGAGGAGGACCGGGCAGCCCGGCCGGCTGGGCTGCGCGTACCTGACCGTCAAGGCCAACCCCGGCGCTCTCGCCGTAGGAATTGTGCGACGTGGTCCTCACCGCGATGGTCGCGTTGCGCACCATCACCCCGGACGCGCAGCGGGTGTTCCGCGAGAACCTGGAGCGCGTCGCCGCACGGGACGCGCTCCGCTGAGCCGCGCCTCCGCGAGAGGCGGGGACGGCGGGGAAGACGGCGCCGCCGGTCGCCGGGACCGCGTCGCGGTCCCGGCGACCGGCGGCCGGGAGTTGCCTACCGCCGTGCGGCTCAGAGGCGCTCGGCGACGTAGTCCACGCAGGCCGTCAGGGCCTCGACGTCCGCCGGCTCGACGGCCGGGAACATCGCCACCCGCAGCTGGTTGCGGCCCAGCTTGCGGTACGGCTCGGTGTCCACGATGCCGCCCGCGCGCAGCACCTTGGCGATCGCGGCGGCGTCCACGCCCTCGGCGAAGTCGATCGTGCCGACGACCTGGGAGCGCTGGGCGGGGTCGGCCACGAAGGGAGTGGCGATCTCGGACTTCTCCGCCCAGCCGTACAGCCGCGAGGAGGAGTCCGCGGTGCGGGAGACGGCCCAGTCCAGACCGCCCCGGCCGTTGATCCACTCCAGCTGGTCGGCCAGCAGGAAGAGGGTGGCGACGGCCGGGGTGTTGTACGTCTGGTTCTTGCGGGAGTTGTCGATCGCGGTGGGCAGGTCGAAGAAGGCCGGGATGTGCCGGTCGCTCGCGGCGATCCGCTCGGCCCGCTCCAGCGCGGCCGGGGAGAACACGGCCAGCCACAGGCCGCCGTCCGCGGCGAACGACTTCTGCGGGGCGAAGTAGTAGACGTCCGTCTCGGCGATGTCGACCGGCAGGCCGCCCGCGCCGGAGGTGGCGTCGACCAGTACCAGCGCGCCCTCGTCCGCGCCCTCGACCCGCCTGATCGGCATGGCGACGCCGGTGGAGGTCTCGTTGTGGGTGAGGGCGTACACGTCCACGCCCGCCTCGGCGCTCGGCAGCGGGTGGGTGCCGGGCTCGGAGGAGACCACGGACGGCTCGGCCAGCCAGGGGGCGAGCTTCGCGGCCTTGGCGAACTTCGAGGAGAACTCGCCGAAGGACAGGTGCTGGGACTTCGACTCGATCAGGCCGTGGGTCGCGATGTCCCAGAAGGCGGTGGAGCCGCCGTTGCCCAGGACGACCTCGTAGCCCTCCGGAAGGCCGAAGAGCTCCTTCACTCCCTCGCGCACCCTGCCGACGAGGTTCTTGACCGGAGCCTGGCGGTGTGAGGTGCCCAGCAGGGACGTACCGGTGGCGGCCAGGGCGCTCAGCGCCTCCGTCCGCACCTTGGACGGGCCCGAACCGAATCGTCCGTCGGCGGGCTTGATGTCTGCGGGAATCTGGAGATCGGCCACGTACCGAAGGGTAGTGCGTGGGAGCCCTGTGTCCCGTGAGGCGTCCACCCCGCGAGACGCGCCGTGGACACGCTGCGGGACACACCGTGGAACGACTGGTGCGGAAGGGGCCGGCCGGGATGCACGCTATTGCCATGGGTGACGACGCGGCGAGGGCGGCACAGCGGCAGGCGCGTACGGCGCTGGAGCGTACGGCGCAGGCGGAGGAACGCGAGCGGGCGAGGGAGGCGGTGCGGGCCCTGCGGGCGGCCGTACGGGGGGAGGTCGCCGACGACGCGGGCGCCCGCGCGCTGGTGACGATGGACGCGTCCAACTACCGGCGGGTGCCGTTGGCCGTGGTCGCGCCGCGCGACGCCGGCGACGTGGCGGCGGCGCTGGAGGTGTGCCGGGAGACGGGGGTGCCGGTGGTGCCGCGCGGCGGGGGCACGTCCATCGCCGGGCAGGCGACGGGCACGGGGGTGGTGCTGGACTTCACCCGCCACATGGACGCGGTCCTCTCGCTCGACCCCGCAGAGCGCACCGCCGTCGTCCAGCCGGGCGTGGTCCTGGACGACCTGTGCCGCGCGGCCGGCGCCCACGGGCTGACCTTCGGCCCCGACCCCTCCACCCACAGCCGCTGCACGCTCGGCGGGATGATCGGCAACAACTCCTGCGGCTCCCACTCGGTGGCCTGGGGGACGACCGCCGACAACGTCCGGGAGCTGGAGGTGCTCACCTACGGCGGCGAGCGGGCCCGGCTCGCGCCCGGCGGGGACGGCGTGCCCGAGCGGCTGCGCGCCGGGGCGCGGGCGCTGGTGGGCGGGGAGCTCGCCCGGCTGCGCACCGGCTTCCCCGAACTGCCTCGCCGTATCTCCGGCTACGCCCTGGACGCGCTGCTGCCCGAGCGCGGCGAGGACTGGGCGCGGGCTTTCACCGGCAGCGAGGGCACCCTCGGAGTGGTCACGGCCGCCACGGTGGGGCTGGTGGAGCGGCCCGGCGCGCGGGTGCTGGCGGTGCTGGGCTACGCGGACGAGAGCGCGGCGGCCGAGGCGGCCGTCACCCTCCTTCCGCACCGCCCGCTGACGGTGGAGGGCATGGCGAGCGATCTGGTCCCCGAGACCGAGCGGGCGATGCTGCCCCGTGGCGGGGCGTGGCTGTTCGTCGAGGTCGGCGGCGCGGACGCGGCCGGGGCGCGGGCGGCGGCCGAGCGGCTGTGCCGGGCGGCGGCCGGGGACGCGGCCGACCACGCCCTGGTCGCCGACCCCGCCGGGCAGCGCGCCCTGTGGCGGGTGCGGGAGGACGCCTCCGGCACCGCCACCCGCATGCCCGACGGCAGCGAGGCGTGGCCGGGCTGGGAGGACTGCGCGGTCCCGCCCGCCCGGCTGGGCGCTTATCTGCGGGACTTCCGCGCGCTGCTGGCCGAGCACGGGCTGCGTGGGCTGCCGTACGGGCACTTCGGCGACGGCTGCATCCATGTGCGCGTCGACTTCGACCTGATCGGCGAGGCGGGCATCGCCCGCTTCCGCCGCTTCTCCGGCGAACTGGCCGGTCTGGTGGTCGCGCACGGCGGCTCGCTGTCGGGCGAGCACGGCGACGGGCAGGCGCGCGCCGAGCTGCTGCCGCGCATGTACGGGCGGGAGACGGTGGAGCTGTTCGGCCGGTTCAAGGACCTGTGGGATCCCGACGGCGGCCTCAACCCCGGCATGCTGGTGCGCCCCCACCGCCTGGACGAGAACCTGCGGTTCGCGCCGCTGCCGCGCGAACCGCTGCCCGTCGTCTACGGCTACCCGGAGGACGGCGGCGACTTCTCGGCGGCGGTGCGGCGCTGCGTGGGGGTGGCCAAGTGCCGCGACCCGGCCGGGAGTCCGGGCGTGATGTGCCCCTCCTACCGGGCGACGGGGGAGGAGAGGCACTCCACGCGCGGCCGGGCGCGGCTGCTGCACGAGATGCTCGCGGGCGAGGTGGTCACCGACGGCTGGCGGTCGGAGGAGGTCCGCGAGGCGCTGGATCTGTGCCTGTCGTGCAAGGGCTGCCGCAGCGACTGCCCGGTGGGGGTGGACATGGCGACCTACAAGGCGGAGTTCCTGCACCACCACTACGCGGGCCGCCGCCGTCCGATGGCCCACTACTCGATGGGGCTGCTGCCGCTGTGGCTGCGGGCGGTGGCCGCCACCCGCAGCGCGCCGCTGCTGAACGTCCTGGCCCGCACCCCGGCGGCGGTCCTGGCCAAGCGGCTGGGCGGGATCGCCCCGGAGAGGGAGATCCCGCCGCTGCCGCGCGCCCCCTTCACGCGCCGGTGGCGCGCGTACCGCCGGAAGCGCCCGGCGCGTCCCGTGCACGGCGGCCGGCGCGTCGTGCTGTGGCCGGACACCTTCACCAACCACCTCTCCCCCGAGGCGGGCACCGCGGCCGTACGGGTGCTGGAGGCGGCCGGGCTGGAGGTGGTCCCGCCGCCGGGGGCGGACCGGGTCTGCTGCGGCCTGACCTGGATCTCCACCGGGCAGCTCGACGGCGCCCGCCGTGTGCTGCGCCGCACCCTGGACCGGCTGGAGCCCGTGCTGGAGGCGGGGGTCCCGGTGGTCGTGCTGGAGCCGCCGTGCGCGGCGGCGCTGCGCACCGACGCCCCCGAGCTGCTGCCGGACGACCCGCGCGCGAAGCGGCTGGCGGCCCTCGTTCGCACCTTCGCCCAGGCCCTTCAGGAGTACGCCCCCGACTGGGCCCCGCCGCGGATCGGCCGCCCGGTGGCCGGCCAGACCCACTGCCACCAGCACGCCGTGCTGGGCGACGCGGCGGAGCGACGGCTGCGGGAGAGGGCCGGGCTGACCGGCGGGCTCAGCGACGGCTGCTGCGGACTGGCGGGCAACTTCGGCTTCGAGAAGGGGCACTTCGAGGTATCGGCCGCCTGCGCGGAGGAGAAGCTGCTGCCGGCGGTGCGCGGCGCCGCGCCGGGCACGGAGCTGCTGGCCGACGGCTACTCCTGCCGCACCCAGCTCGCCCAGCTCGGCGGACACCGCGCCCGCCACCTGGCGGAGGTGCTGGCCGAAGCGCTGGAGAAGAGGGGCGAGGACGGGCGGGAGTGAGCCACCATGCGGGTCGGGAGCATCTACGCCAACGACGGGTACGGCGGCCGGGCCATCCGCACGTCGGGGCCCAACGGGCGTACCTGTAACGGGGATTCGGGCGGACCGCTGTTCAAGCTCGTGGGCGGGAAGCGTTACCAGGTGGGGGGCGTGTCCGGGGGCACCCGGTACTGCCCCGACGACTCCAACTTCGTTTTCGCGAGCACGCCCACCAGCCTCACGTGGATCGAGAACGTGATGAGGGATTTCTGACCCTCCCGTGAACAGCCCACCGGAACCAGGGAGGATGATCCCCATCACCGGACGCATCGTCACGACGGCCCTGCTGCTCGGCGCCCTGCTGGCCCCGGCCGGCACCGCGGCCGGGGAGGTCGCCGCGCCCGTCACGACCGGGGCGGTCTTCAACGACCCCCAGGGCACCACGGCCCGGAAGAACGCCGTCAAGGACCACATCATCGGCGCGGTCAACGCCACGCAGAGCGGGCGGACCATCCGCGCCGCCCTGTACGCGCTGGCCGACCAGGACTACGCGGACGCGCTGATCGCCGCGCACGACCGGGGCGTCCAGGTCAGGGTCGTACTGGACTCCAAGTACGCGGACCGGTCCGCGGCGCGGAACGTGCGGACCGCGCTCGGCGGCGACACCGCGGACGGCTACCTGGCGCACTCGAAGTACCTGACCGTCGAGGGCAACTACGCGGGCCACCCGGACACCAAGTGGACCTTCACCGGTTCGCACAACCTGGACCACTCCTCGCTCCGGGAGAACGACGAGGCCCTGCTCCGGCTGGAGGGTGCGGCGCCGCACGACGCCTACAAGCGGAACTTCCTCGACATGCGGGCCGTCGCCACCCCCGTCGGCTGACGCCGTGGACCCGGGCCCCGGCGGGATGCCCCGCCGGGGCCCGCCGTCGTGCCGTCGCCCTGGAGCCCCCTTCGGGCCAGGAGTGGTATGCGAAAGTTACGGATGCGTAACTTACTGACGGGTTACCAACGGTAAGTCGCGTGCCTAGTCTCGGGTCACCTTCCCCACACGCCCGCCGGCCCCCACACCGGCGACACGACCCAGGAAGAGGGCCCATGGGACACCCTCGCAGGCGTCTGCGCACGTCCACCGCCGTCGCCGCCGTCTCGGCCGCGGTGCTGGCCGGGACCGTCGCCGGCCCGGTCACCGCCGCCCACGGCGCGACCACCTCGTCCACCGTCCGCTTCGTGGAGATCCCCGGCGACGGCGGCACGCCGCTGGCCGCCAACGTCGTCGTGCCCGGCGACGCGGACGGCGGGCGCCGCTACCCGCTCGTCGTGCTCCCCACCAGCTGGTCCATGCCGCAGGTCGAGTACCTCGCCCAGGCCAGGAAGCTCGCCGACTCCGGCTACGTGGTGCTCAGCTACAACTCGCGCGGCTTCTGGCAGTCCGGCGGCGAGATCGAGGTCGCCGGCCCGCCCGACATCGCCGACGCCTCGAAGGCCATCGACTGGGCGCTGGCCAACACCCCCGCCGACCCCGAGCGGATCGGCATGGCCGGCATCTCCTACGGCGCGGGCATCAGCCTGCTGGCCTCCGCCCACGACGACCGGATCAAGGCCGTGGTCGCCATGAGCGGCTGGGCCGATTTGGTCGACTCCATCTACAGCGGCCGCACCCAGCACACCCAGGCGGCCACGTTCCTCACCGGAGCCGGCTACCTCACCGGCCGCCCCGGTGACGAGTTCAAGGAGATCATCTCCGGCTTCCTCGCCTCCGACATGGAGAAGGAAGGCGACATGATCGCCTGGGGGAAGAAGCGCTCCGCCGCCACCCACATCGACCGGATCAACGCCAACGGTCCCGCGATCATGCTGGGCAACGCCTGGGGCGACTCGATCTTCCCGCCCAACCAGTACGCCGACTTCTACGAGAAGCTGACCGGCCCCAAGCGCCTGGAGTTCCGGCACGGCGACCACGCCACCCCCGAGATGCCCGGCCTGCTGGGCCTGCCCAACGACGTGTGGAACAGCGCCGAGCGCTGGCTCGACCACCACCTCAAGGGCGAGGACAACGGCGTCGACCGCGAGCGGCCCGTCCAGCTCACCGACCGCCAGGGCGACCAGGAGGGCTACCCCGACTGGAAGTCCGTGCCCTCGGGCACCGAGCGGATCGCGCTGAACGACACCGAGCGCGTCCTGGCGAACCTCGACTCCGGCGCGAACGGCGGCACGGTCTTCCTCTCCAGCATCTTCGACCAGCTCACCGGCCTCCCGCCGGCGGTCTCCGTCCCGCTGCTGCCCGACTGGTACTCCGCGGTCTGGAAGTCCGAGCGGTACGCCGCCGCCCGGCAGGTCCGGGGCACGGTGAAGCTGCACACCACGGTGACCTCCAACAAGTCCAGCGGCACCTTCGTCGCCCACCTGTACGACGTGGGTCCGCTGGGCGTGGGCAGGTTGGTCACCCACGCGCCGTTCAGCTTCCACGACAGGACGCCGGGCGAGGCGTTCGGCGTGGACCTGGAGTTGTTCTCGACCGCCTACGACGTCCCGGCCGGGCACCGGCTCGCCCTGGTGATCGACACCGTCGACCCGCTCTACGCCGAGCACAACCCGTTCGGCGCGAAGCTCGCCTTCTCCTCGCCCGCCCACGACCCCTCGTACGCCGAGATCCCCGTGCGCGACTGAGCACCCGCCGGCCCGCGCCCCACTGGGGCGCGGGCCGGCGGCGTCCTCTCGTGGTCACCGCGCGAAACCGGGCACCCGGGTTTGAGAACAGTCGTTCTTGACCGATCGTTCTCAAATTCGTATCGTCGGCGGCATGGGAAGACCACGCGCTTTCGACGAGGATCAGGCCGTCCGGACGGCGGCCGAGCTGTTCGCCGGCCACGGCTACGAGGGAACCTCCGTCGACGATCTGGTCACCGCGCTCGGCGTCCACCGGGGCAGCCTCTACAAGGTCTTCGGCAGCAAGCGCGGCCTCTACCTGGCCACGCTCCGCCACCACCTCGACCGGCACGTCCTGCCGTTCGCCGCCGAACTGGCCACGGCCCGGGACCTGGAAAGCGCCCTCGTCCCGGCCGCCGAGGCGTTCGACGGCGGTCCCGCCGCCGGTCTGCTGCTGCTGGCGCAGGCCGAGCGGGCGCACCGCGATCCGGAGGTCGCGGCGCTGACCGAGGAGGGCTTCGCGGCACTGGAGAGGGCCCTCGCCCGGGTGTTGGCCGCATCGGGCGGCCCGGACGCCGAGGCGGGGCCCGACCTCGCCGCCGTACTCGGCGCCGCCGTGCTCGGCCTCCGGCTGCGCTCCCGCACGGCGGGAGTCGTCCCGAAGGCGGCGCGCGCCCTGGCGGCGTGCGCCGTGCCCCCGCCCGCCGGGACCGCTTCGCGGCCGGCCGACCTCCCGACAGGAGAATGACCATGGCCCGCGTCACCGTCGCCGACGACACCCTCACCGTCGAGGTGGAGGGACTCGACAAGCTCTGGGCGCTCAGGAGCCGCCTGGAGATACCGCTCGCCAACGTCCGTGGAGCCACCCGCGATCCCGGTATCGTCCGCGACCCCAAGGGCATCCGCGCGCCCGGCACCCACGTACCGGGCGTCATCGTCGCGGGCACCTTCCACCGCGACGGCGAGCGCGTCTTCTGGGACGTCAAGGACCCGGAGAAGGCCGTCGTCATCGAACTCGCCGACGAGCGTTACGTCCGTCTCGTCGTCCAGGTCGACGACCCGCGCGCCGTGGTGGAACTCGTCGAGGGCGCCAGACGGGGACGGTGACCGGCCGTTCCGCGGCACGGTCGCCGGACCGGCCCCGGAGCGACGGCGGCCCCGCCCGGACGCGGACCGGCCCCGGAGCGACGCCCGTCGCTCCGGGGCCGGTCCGCGTCCGGGCGGACGGGGGGCTCAGCGGGCGATCTCGTCGTAGCCCTCGATCTCCCGCACACTGCGCGAGCCCGGGCCCACGTAGCGTGCGGAGGGACGCACCAGACGGCCGGTGCGCTTCTGCTCCAGGATGTGCGCCGACCAGCCGGCGGTGCGGGCGCAGCTGAACATCGAGGTGAACATGTGCGCCGGGACCTCGGCGAAGTCCAGCACGATCGCCGCCCAGAACTCCACGTTGGTGGCCAGCACCCGGTCCGGACGCCGGTTGTGCAGCTCCTCCAGCGCCGCCTTCTCCAGGGCCTCGGCGACCTCGAAGCGCGGCGCGCCCAGCTCCCTGGCGGTACGGCGCAGCACACGGGCGCGCGGGTCCTCGGCGCGGTAGACGCGGTGGCCGAAGCCCATCAGGCGCTCGCCGCGGTCCAGGGCGCCCTTCACGTACGCCCGGGCGTCACCGGTCCGCTCGATCTCCTCGATCATGCCCAGCACGCGCGAGGGCGCGCCGCCGTGCAGCGGGCCGGACATCGCGCCCACCGCGCCCGACAGCGCCGCCGCCACGTCCGCGCCGGTGGAGGCGATGACGCGGGCGGTGAAGGTGGAGGCGTTCATGCCGTGCTCGGCGGCCGACGTCCAGTAGGCGTCCACGGCCGCGACGTGCTTGGGGTCGGGCTCGCCCCGCCAGCGGCGCATGAAGCGCTCCACGACGGTCTCGGCCTTGTCGATCTCCCGCTGCGGCACCATCGGCAGGCCCTGGCCGCGCGCCGACTGGGCGACGTACGACAGCGCCATCACCGCGGCCCGCGCCAGGTCGTCGCGGGCCTGCCGCTCGTCGATGTCCAGCAGCGGGCGCAGGCCCCACACGGGCGCGAGCATCGCCAGCGCGGACTGCACGTCCACGCGGATGTCACCCGAGTGGACCGGGATGGGGAAGGGCTCGGCCGGGGGCAGGCCGGGGGTGAAGCCGCCGTCCACCAGCAGGCCCCACACGTTCTCGAAGGAGACGTGGCCCACCAGGTCCTCGATGTCCACACCCCGGTAGCGGAGGGCGCCGCCCTCCTTGTCGGGCTCGGCGATCTCCGTCTCGAACGCGACGACTCCCTCGAGTCCGGGTACGAAGTCGGACATCTGGCGGCTCCTCGTATGTGGTTCGGTAGGAGGACGGCGGGCACCCCAGGGGGCCGGTCGGCTCTCTGCGGGTGTGCCTGCGCGGTTCCGCCGCCGCGTGGGGCCGGCGGTCCGGGCCGGCACCCGGTCCTGCCCTGCTGCTGTTGGGCTGCCGGTGGTGACCGGGCAGTGACTGGTCGGACACGATAGCCCGCGCTGTGCGAAGGCCACAGTGGTCCAGCCAGCGATTCTGTCCGGTTCGGCAGGTGCGGGGAAGAGTGAGATGCGGCACACTCCCCGTTTCCCCGTCTCCAGGTGTACACGCTCCCGCGGACGGGCAAACTCGCCCGCCACCGCCCGATGCCGCGCGAGGGACGTGTTGCAAGATGAACGCGTGCCCCAAGCCGACGACGCAGCCCGCGAAGCCCTCGCCCACCGTCCGCATCTGGACCCCGCCGCCATGCGGGCCCACTACCGCGCGGAAGGACTCCCGGAGGAGGAGCTCGCCGCCGACCCGTACGGACAGTTCCTGCGCTGGTTCGAGGAGGCGGTGACCGCCGGACTCCACGAACCGAACGCGATGGTCGTCTCGACGGCCGACGAGCGGGGGCGGCCCAGCTCGCGCACGGTGCTGCTCAAGCAGTTCGACGAGCGCGGCTTCGTCTTCTACACCAACTACGGCTCGCGCAAGGGCCGCGAGATCGACGCCAACCCGTACGTCTCGCTGCTCTTCCCCTGGCACGCCGTGGCCCGCCAGGTGATCGTCGCCGGCCGGGCGGAGCGCACCGGCCGCGACGAGACGGCCGCCTACTTCCGCACCCGTCCGCACGGCTCGCAGCTCGGGGCGTGGGCCAGCGAGCAGTCCTCGAAGGTGGCCTCCCGGGAGGAGCTGGACCGCGCGTACGAACAGCTCGCGGAGCGCTACCCGGACACGGAGCGGGTCCCGGTCCCGCCGCACTGGGGCGGCTACCGGGTGGTGGCGCGGACGGTGGAGTTCTGGCAGGGCCGCGAGAACCGCCTCCACGACCGCCTGCGCTACGTCCGCCGGGACTCGGGCGTTCCGGGGGGCCCGGGCGACACGGCGGCCTGGACGGTCGAACGCCTCAGCCCCTGACCCGGAGGCGCCGAGGCCCGGAAGTGCCGAGGCCCGGGGTCACCGAGGACCCCGGGAACGCAGACGACCCGCGGGCCTGGCCCCGGTCGCGCCGTGCGGCGCGAGGGGGGTCGGTCGGACGTACCGACAGCCCGCGGGTCGGGTGACTGCTCGGGATTGGCCGGCGGTGCCGGCATCACGCTGTGACGTCGGCCCCTAGGCCGCAGCCACCTCACGCGTCCGGTTGCAACTCATCTGCCGAACCACCTCCCTTCTCGTGTACTCAGAACGGTAGGCGGCGATATGGGTACGGACAAGCGAATTTCGAGGGCACAACGATTTGCGTGAATCACATGTGCGCTGCGTCACGTTCGAGTTCAATGATCGGGAGTGCAGTTGCGCGCAGCGTCCAGCCGGGGGTGTCAGGTGACGGCTCAGTCCGAGACCCACTTCGAACACGGTGCCGGTGACGGGAGCCCCTCCCGCGGCGGTTCCGCGGGAGGGGCCGCCCCGCCGCGAGTCGCCGACTCCGAGGGCGAGCTGCTCCTCGCCGCTCTCCTGGACGGCATGGACGCCGCCCTGTGCGCCTTCGACGCCGACGGCGTCGTCACCCACTGGAACCGCGAGGCCGAGCGCGTCCTGGGCTGGACCAGGCAGGAGGCCGTCGGCCGCCGGGGGCTGGCGGGATGGGCGGTCCGCGCCGCGGACGCCGAGGACGTCCAGGGGCGGCTGATGGCAGCGATGGCCGCGCCGGGGCGCAGGGTCCACGAGTTCGCGCTGGTGCGCAAGGACGGCGGACGGGTGCTGGTGCGGGTGCAGTGCTCCGGTGTGCGCGACGCGGAGGGCCGGCCGACCGGCGTGTACTGCGCGTTCGGCGAGGTGCGCACGCAGATCGACCTGGAGCGGTCGATCGCCCTGAGCGAGGCCCTGTTCGAGGGCGCCTCGTGGGGGGTGGTCCTGGTGGACGCCGACCTGCGCCCGGCCGTCGCCAACCTCCACGCCGCCCGCGCCCTGCGCGTCGGCCGCACCGCCATGCTGGGGCGGCCGCTGGGCGAGCTGGTGGGGGAGGGCGTGGAGGAACTGGAGAGCGCCCTGCAGCACGTACTGGCGGAGGGCCCGCCGCCCGCCCCGGCGGAACTGTGGGTGACGCTGCGCACCGGGGCCGGCGAGCGGGAGGCGGAGCGGGAGGACGCGCCCGCCGGGGACGCGCGGCGCTGCTGGCGCAGCGGCTTCCTGCGGCTGGTCTCGCCGATGGCGGAGGAGGCGCCGGTGCCGCTGGGCGTGGCCTGGTTCTTCACGGACGTCACGGACGCCAGGCGGACCGAGCAGGAGGCGGCGCGGTTCCGCTTCCGGGGCAACCAGGCCCACCGGGCGGCGCGGGCCGCGGCCGAGTGCGAGGACCCGATGGAGGCGGTGGCCGTCCACCTGGACTTCGCGCTGGCGGGCTTCGCCGACCACGCGCTGCTGGACCTGGCGGCGCCCGGATCCCCGGTCCGGCTGGTGCGCACCGCCGAGGCCCCGGCCCCGGACACGTCGACGACGGGCGTCCCGGTCCCCTACGCGAGCGACCACCCGGCGCTCCAGGCGTACGAGCGCTGCGGCCCGGTGCGCACCAGCGTGGGCGGCGCGGCGGTGCGGGGGTGGGCGCGGGCCCGCAGATGGCCGGAGGGCACGGTGCACGGTCTGTGCGCGGTCCTGCGCAGCCGCGGCCGCACCCTGGGCGTGCTCACCTTCCTGCGGGGGCCGGGCCGGCGCGCCTTCGACCGCTCGGACGCGGTCTACGCGGAGGGCGTCGCGGACCACGTGGCCGCCGCGGTCGACCTCGCCCGCGCCCTGTCCCGGGACTGAGCCCGGGCCGTCGGCGCGGGTACCGGGCCGTCAGTGAAGGTGGAAGATCCGGTCGGCGTGCTCGGCCATCACCCGGGCGTTCCACTCGTGGCCCCCGTCCACGTTCCCCGAGCGCAGCAGGGGCGGGGTGACGCCGCGGGCGGCCAGCGTGCCCACGGCCGAGGCGACGACGGCCTGCATGATCGCGCCGGCCACCACTGTCGAGGCGGGGGCGAAGGGGGCGCCGGCGCCCTCCGCGGTCAGCTCCGCGTCGCCCACCGCGATCTTGCTGTCGACGACGATGTCGCAGTGGTCCTTGAGGAAGGTGCCCGACGGGTTGCGCGGCGAGGTGGCCGACGCGTACGCCACCGAGGTCACGCCGATCACCTTCAGCCCCAGCTCCCGGGCACGGGAGGCCATCTCCACCGGCAGGGCGTTGCGGCCCGACAGGGAGATCACCACCAGCACGTCGCCGGCCCTCGCCGGAGAGGTCCCCAGCACGGCCGAGGCCAGCCCCTCCACCCGTTCCAGCGCGCTGCCCAGCGTCGCGGGCACGACGTCGACACCGACCGCGCCGGGCACGGGCAGGAGGTTCAGCACGGCGAGGCCGCCCGCCCGGTAGACCACGTCCTGGGCCGGCAGGGAGGAGTGGCCGGCGCCGAAGGCGAAGATCCGGCCGCCGCCGGTGAAGGCGTCGGCGATCAGCGTCCCGGCCGCCGAGATGCTGCCGGTCTCCTCCTCCCGGACCCGCTCCAGCAGGCCGACGGCCGCGTCGATGAACCGCTCGGCCGGCCCGCTCGCCGCTCTGTCCGCGGTCCCGCCCGCAGTCCTGCCCACCGCTCCGCCCGCGGCCTCGTCCGTCGCCCCGTCCGTCGCACCGGTCATCGCCTCGGCCTCCCGTCGTGTGCCGCCGTACGGCCCCGGCGCGCGCCCGGCCGCATGCCCCGGTGAACGCTCCGGCAAGCGCCCCGGAACATCCCGTGACGCCGCGATCACGGTGAGGTCCGGACCGGCGTGCTGTCAATACGCGGTGCTCCCGGACGGCGCAGGGGCGGCGTACGGGCGGTGCGCCGAGGGCGTGCGGACGATGTGCGGCGGTCCCGGGCGGATCGGGAACGATTGTCGGCTCCATGCGTCAGAATTGGTCACCAGGGCCACCGCACGAGCTGACGAGGGGCACGATGTCCGGACTCATCGACACCACGGAGATGTATCTCCGTACCATCCTGGAGCTGGAGGAGGAAGGCGTGGTCCCCATGCGTGCCCGTATCGCCGAACGGCTCGACCAGAGCGGCCCGACGGTGAGCCAGACGGTCGCCCGCATGGAGCGCGACGGACTGGTCCGGGTGGCCGGCGACCGGCATCTGGAGCTGACCGAGGAAGGCCGGCGGCTGGCCACGCGCGTGATGCGCAAGCACCGGCTGGCCGAGTGCCTCCTGGTCGACGTGATCGGCCTGGAGTGGGAGCAGGTGCACGCGGAGGCGTGCCGCTGGGAGCACGTGATGAGCGAGGCGGTCGAGCGCCGCGTGCTGGAGCTGCTGCGGCATCCCACCGAATCCCCCTACGGCAACCCGATCCCGGGCCTGGAGGAGCTGGGCGAGCCCTCGGAGGCCGGGCCGTTCCTGAGCGACGACATGGTGAGCCTGTCGGACCTGGACGCGGGCTCGGACGGCAAGACGGTCGTGGTGCGCCGGATCGGCGAGCCGATCCAGACGGACGCCCAGCTGATGTACACGCTGCGGCGGGCCGGTGTGCAGCCGGGCGCCGTGGTCAGCGTGACGCCGGGGACGGGCGGCAACGTGCAGGTCGGCAGCGGCGGCGAGGCGGCGGAGCTGACCGCGGAGGTCGCCACGCACGTGTTCGTCGCCCGGCGCTGAGGGGGTGCGCGCCGGACGGCCGCCGGGCTCCCCGGCGGCTGTCCGGCCTTCCGGCTGTCCGGGGTTGCGCGGAACGCGGGCGGGCGGGGGCCGTGCCGTGGCACGCTTTCGGTGACGCGTAGGGGAAGAAGACGGAAGGGGAGCCGTCCATGGGGCCGACGATGGCACCGGGGCCCCGGCACCATCGTCGGCCGCCGGGGCCCCGCCTCCCCGTGTCCCCCCGCTGCGCCGCCCCCCTGTGCGACCCTGAGCCCCGAACTCCCAGGGTCGCTCCCCGCGGGCCCCTGTCCCCGAGCGGCCCGCCTCCCGGTAGCTGTCTCCCCTCGGCCCGGCCGGACGACACTCGCTGAGTGTCACTCAAAAGAGGGGTGTTGCACGTCAGATGGGCTTGTTCGAATAAAAGTTCGATAACGTGAGGCCGGTAGGCGACGAGGCACACGGACGACGCGGACAGGAGGGATGGGGGTGCCAGGACGCATGGTTCGACGCATCAACGTCAGGGGGGCGGACGGTCTGCGGCTCGCGGCCTGGGAGTTCGCCGATCCGCCCAAGGGCACGCCGTCGGGAGGCGAAGGCCAGGCTCCGAGTGTGCTGATGCTGCACGGACTGATGGGCCGCGGCTCGCACTGGGCCCCCACCGCCCGCTGGCTCTCCGGGCGTTACCGCGCCGTCTGCCTGGACCAGCGCGGACACGGCCGCAGCGACAAGCCGACCGACGGCCCGTTCGGCCGCGACGCCTACGTCGCCGACGCCGAGGCCGTCATCGAGCAGCTCGGCCTGGCGCCGGTGGCGGTCGTCGGTCACGGGATGGGCGCGCTGACGGCCTGGCGGCTCGCCGCCGAGCGCCCCGACCTGGTCCGCGCCGTGGTGATCTGCGACATGCGGGCCTCGGCGCTCGGCAAGCGCTCCCAGCGCGACTGGGAGCAGTGGCTCGGGACCTGGCCGGTGCCCTTCGCCACGCTCGCGGACGTCCGCAGGTGGTTCGGCGAGGAGGACCCGCTCCTGGAGCGCCCGTACCCCTCGCGCGGCGAGTTCTTCGCAGAGGTGATGGCCGAGCGGATGGACGGCTGGCGTCCGGTGTTCTCGCGCCGTCAGATGCTGATGATCCGCCAGGCTTGGGCGTACGAGGCGCACTGGGAGGAGCTGGCCCTGGTGCCCTGCCCGGCCCTGGTGGTCCGCGGCATCGACGGCGAGCTCGGGCGCGCCGAGGCCCAGGAGATGGTCCGGGTGCTGCCCCAGGGCGTCTACGCCGAGGTGGCCGACGCGGGCCACCTCGTCCACTACGACCAGCCGGAGCAGTGGAGGCAGGCCGTCGAGCCCTTCCTCCAGGGCGCCCTACCGGCCTGAGCGGCGGCAGGGCCGCCCGGCCGCCGCTCAGGCCGGGTCCGGCCGGCGCGCGCGTGCCGCTGCGGCGTCGCGGCCGCAGGCGTACGCCAGCGGCGGGACGATCTCACCGGCCTCGGGCAGCCGGTGGCCGGCGCCTCCCGGCTGCCGCACCCACAGCACCGCGCCGCGGGCGCCCAACCTGGTCGGCGGGGCCGCCACCCAGTCGCCGTCGCCCCGTGCGGCCAGGTCGACGCCGCTCGGGGACCAGCCCAGCCTCCGCACCAGATCCGGCACCTCGGCCGCGCCGCCGGGCTGGACGAAGAAGAGCATCCGCCCGTCCGGGGTGCCGGTGACCGGACCGGTCGCCAGGCCCATGCGTTCCATCCGGGCCAGGGCCAGGCAGCCCGTGGCCTCGGACACCTCGATCGCGTCGAAGGCCCGCCCGGTCGGCAGCAGCACCGACGCGTGCGGCCGGTCGGCCCACATACGGCGCACGGCCGTGGCGCCGCCGGTGGCCTGCGCCGCCCAGTCGGGGCGCGTGGGGTGCGCGCCGGGCGCCCCGCAGTCCGCCGTGCCGCACGAGCAGCGCGGTATGCCGCCCCCGGTCTCGAGCCATGCGCCGGGGAACACGTCCCACAGCCGCTCCCTCGTGTAACGCACCGCGTACTCGACCATCGGTCCCGCCGGACCGGCGGGACCAGTCGCGGCCTCGGCCGCCGGAGTTGTCGCTGTTGTGATGTTCATGGGCTCCTCCACGATGATCACAACTTCCTTCGTGACGAAGGGTTACGGCTTGGGGGTTGATTCATCCGGCGCACCGTTCCGGCACGCGGGGCGCACAGGTGCACGGGCGGGGGCGCGTGCATGAACGGACGGTCTTGGATGGGTAGTTCCCTGTGCGGCGCGGCGCCGGAAATCTTGGCATATGCGCCCGGCAGTGCGGTCGGAGTGCCCGGGGTGCCCGGCGCACTCGGAGCGGACAGCGCGTTCGCGAGAGCAGTCACAGCAGACGGCGCGGTCGTACGGACGGCGTGGTCAGGACAGGCAGCACGCAGAGGGAGGGGACCGTATGGCCGCGAGGCCGCTGGTCGCACGGCAGCCGAACGAACGGCTGCAGGCGCTCATCCAGGAAGCCGGCTGTTCCAACGCCGGACTGGCCCGCCGCGTCAACATGTGCGGCGCGCAGCAGGGGCTCGACCTGCGCTACGACAAGACGTCCGTCGCCCGCTGGCTGCGCGGCCAGCAGCCGCGCGGCCGGGCGCCGGCGGTCATCGCCGAGGCCCTGGGGCGCAAGCTCGGCCGGACGGTGACGGTCGAGGAGATCGGCATGGCGGGCGGCCGGAGCATGGCCGCCGGGATCGGCCTGCGGTTCGCGCCCACCGTCCTTGGAGCCGTCGAGCAGGCGAGCGAGCTGTGGCGCAGCGACGTGGGGCGCCGCGATCTGCTCGCCACGCGGTCGGGGGCGTTCTCCGCGATGGTCGAGCCCAGCCGCGACTGGCTCATCTCCGCCCCGGACGCCGAGGTGGAGCGCCGCACCGGCCCGAGGGTGGGGGCGTCCGACGTCGCGGCCGTGAGGGACACCACCGCTGCCCTGTCGGAGCTGGACCACCGCTACGGCAGCGGCCATGTGCGGCCGGTGGTCGTCCACTACCTCAACAGCGTGGTCTCCGGGCTGCTGACGGGCTCCTACACGGATGCGGTGGGGCGCGAACTGTTCGCCGCGGTCGCCCGGCTGACCGAACTCGCCGGCTACATGGCCGTGGACACCGGGCAGCCCGGCCTGGCCCAGCGGTACTACATCCAGGCGCTGCGGCTGGCCCAGGCAGCGGACGACCGCGCCTACGGCGGCTACGTGCTCGCCGCGGGTATGAGCCACCTCGCGGCCTCGCTGGGCACCCCCCGGGAGATAGCCCAGCTCGCGAGAGCCGCCCAGGAGGGCACGAGGGGCCGGGTGACCCCGCGGACGCAGGCGATGTTCCACGCGGCCGAGGCGCGCGGCCACGCGCTGATGGACGACGCCCGCACCTGCCAGCTCGCCGCGGGGCGGGCGCTGGCGGCGTTCGACCGGGCGGAGTCCGCGACGGACGCGGGCGACGACCCTGAGTGGATCGGCCACTTCGACGCCGCCTACCTGGCCGACGAACTCGCCCACTGCCACCGGGATCTGAACCAGCCCACCCCCGCCCAGCGCCGTGCCGAGGAGGCCCTGGCGGGCCATCCGGAGCGGCGTGCGCGGCGGCGGGCGATCGACCTGCTGCTGCTCGCCGCCGCACGGCTCCAGCAGGGTGAGCTGGAACACGCCTGCCACACCGGCGCGCAGGCGGTGGAACTGCTGAACGGCCTGCGCTCGCAGCGGGGTTCGGAGTACCTGGACGACCTCCGGGCACGGCTGGAACCCCACCGGCAGGAGCCTGTGGTCAGGGAGTTCGCGCAGCGGCTGGTGCCGGCGGCGTAACGAGCCGGAGGAGGACGCGGGGGCCGGGTGCGGAGGAAGGGAGGACCGCGAGGTTTCGCCCCGGCCGGCGGTGGGGAGAATGTGGAGCCCTTCCGGGGGCGTGGTCGCCCGCGCGAGTGACCGGGTAGCGTGAGCCGACGAATTCGCAGTCGTGTTTTGGTAGTCAGGCGAACGAGGAGTCCCGGTGACGACGCACAGCCGACAGGGCGACGAGGCGCGTGAGGGTGTTGCCCTGCCGTCGAACGGTGACCGGTGGACTCCCGGTCACGGCGACTCCCAGGCGAGCCCGCCGGCGGGGCAGCCCTGGGGGCAGCCGTGGGGACCGGCCGCCCAGCCCGGGCCGCAGGGGCAGCAGCCGCCCTCGGCCCAGCCGGCCCCCCAGCCGCAGCCGCCGCAGCACCAGCCGCCCGGCCCCTCGCCGCAGCCCCCGGCCCCGGCTCCCGGCGCCGTGCCGGGAGCAGCCGACGAGACGCAGCTCCTCCCCCCTATGCCCCCGTCCGGCCCTGCCCCCCAGGTCCCCCGAGGCCCCCAGGCTCCCCAGGCGGCTCAGGGCACCCGGAGCGGCGGGGCGGAGGACATGGACGACGCCACCCGGGTCCTGCGACCGGTCTCCGGCGGCACGCCCCCGGAGCGCGACGTCGAGAGCACCACGGTGCTGCGCAGGCCGCTGCCGCCCGAAGGCACGCCCGCCTCCTCGCACCAGGCGCCCCCGCCGCCCGCCGGAGCCCCGTACGGCATACGCCCCGGCGCCCCCGGTGACCCCACCACCCCGCCCTCGGACTTCGACGGCCTGTTCCGGGGGGGTGCCCGGCCGGGCGCTCAGCCGGGGGTCCAGCCCGCCGACGCCACCCAGCAGCTCCCGCCCATCGACCCCGGCGCCGCCCAGCCGTCGTACGGCGGCGGTCACGGCGGCCACGGCGGCGGCCACGACGACGGCCGCGGCGGACACGGCCGCGGGGGCGGCGGACGGCGAGGTCTGCCGCGTGCCGCCGTCGCCGGACTCGTCGTCGCGGGGCTCATCACCGCCGGGCTCGCCGCGGGCGCGGCGCTCAGCGGCGGGGACAAGCCGGCGGAGCAGCCGCAGGCGCGCTCCTCGACCCCCGCCGAACCCGAGCCCGAGCAGTCGCCGTCCCCCTCGGCCGATCCGGCCGAGGTCCAGGCCAAGGAGCTGGACAAGCTGCTGGCGGACAGCAACAACAGCCGCAACGCGGTCATCCGGTCGGTCGAGAACATCAAGAAGTGCGAGAAGCTGGGCCAGGCCGCCACCGATCTGCGCGACGCCGCCCGGCAGCGCAACGACCTGGTCACCAGGCTGGGCGAGATCGAGATCGGTGCACTGCCCAGGCACCAGGAGCTGGCCGACGCGCTCACCGCGGCGTGGAAGGCGTCGGCCGCGGCGGACAACCACTACGCCGCGTGGGCCGACCAGGTCGCGGGCAAGAAGGGCTGCAGGAAGGGTGAGGCCCGGGTCACCGACCGGACCGCCCAGGGCAACAAGGCCAGCGGCGACGCCACGGCGGCCAAGAAGAAGGCGGCCGGACTGTGGAATCCGACCGCCCGTCGGTACGGCCTCCCCGAGAGGCGGTTCGGCCAGCTCTGACGGTGGTGTCGTTGCGCGGGACCGTCCCCCGGCCGCCGCCCCGGCCGGGACCGTCCTCCGGCCGCAGCCGTGCCGGGGGCGTGCCTCAGCCGCCGTCCGGCACGGTCTCCAGGGTGTCGCGCACATCGACGAAGCCCTTGCGGGCCGGGGTCATCGTGCCCTTTCTGACCTGCTGGAAGGTCACCTTCGCGTTGACCAGCCGCGGGTGGTCGCGCACGGCCAGCATGTCCTCGTAGCGCCAGCTCAGCCGGGGTGTCAGATCCCCGGTGTCCACCGGGGGCATGGTCTCCAGGGCGCGCCGGACGGTCCTGGCGGTGACGGGCCCCTGGGCGTTCTCCAGCGCCGCCCGCAGCACGGTGTACGCGATCCAGGTGGTCTGGACGCCGGGGTCGGCCGCGTCGATCCGGTTGTCGCCGAAGGCGTGCTCGCGGATGACGCTCTTCATCCGCGCCCAGCGGGGATCGGAGGAGACCGGGTACCAGCCGGTGGCGTACGCGCCCTCCCACTGGCTGTCCGGGCCGCCCGTCCGGTCCACGAGCGACTGCTGCACGCTGCCGAGCACCGAGGCGATCCGCACCCCGGGGCCGTCCTCGCGCAGCCGCCGGAAGGAGTCGAAGAAGGTGTCGGTGCGGCCGCCGAGCACGGCGGTGACGCAGGCCCCTTCCGCTTCGCCGTCCTGCCCGCCGCCCCGTCCGTCCTCCGTGCCGCCGGCCGTCCGGACCCCGTCCCCGGCCCCGTCCTCCGCCAGGCCCACCCCGGCCAGGGCGCGCCTGGCGTGCTCGGTGTAGGCGGAGGCGTCCTCCGGGGCACGGATGTCGGCCGCCGGGCCCCGGTCGCCGGCGGTGGCCAGACCGGCGTTGAGCAGCCTGGGGAGCTGGTCGCCCGAGACGGTGTCGGGGCGCACGAGCGAGACCCGCTCGCAGTGGTCGGCGAGCTGGTGGCCGCTCCCGGCGAGCAGGGTGGCCTGGCCTCCGTTGACCGGGTACGACAGTGGGCTGGTGAACTCCTCGTCCGTCACGCCGTAGCCGCCGAGGTAGGGGATGCCGGCCGACTCCAGGGCCGTCATGAACGTACGGCCGTGCTGGCTGTACGAGCCGACGACCGCGACGGCCTCCTCGGTGCGGGCGCGGTCGGCGCACCGGGCGGCGCCCACCGAGTTGTTGTGGTCGTTGCAGGTGAGAACGTGGAGGGTGCGCCCGTTGATCCCCCCGGTGGCGTTCACCCAGCGCGCATATGCCTGTGCCATAGCCGGCATGCCGGGCATATTGGTTGCCCTGGTCCCCTCCGGGGCCCAAGTCATCACGGTCACGGTGCCCTCGTCGGCCCTCGCGTCACCGGGCAGCATGCCGCAGCCGGTGAGCAGTGAAGCGCAGACCCCTGTTGTGGCGGCGAGAGCGGCCATGGTCCTAGCGGAACGTTTGCTACGCCTTGCGGTCATGACCCCGAACGATTCCGCCGCGGCTGTAACGGACGAGTGATGAACAGCCAACGCGGAGCGACGGAGGGGTGAACAGGCGGGGGGTGCGCGAATCCGTCCGGCGCGGAACGTACGATCGACGACCGTGCGGGCACAACAGGGCGAAGGCGAGCAGGGGCGGCAGGACCGGCAGGGGCAGGAGAGGTCTTCCCGCCGCGGCGGTCGTTCGAGCACCATGGACGGCATGCCGCCCAAAGACATGCCCTGGTGGCGCTGGCGCAGCAACGTGCGCTCGGCGCTGCACATGCTCTCCGACCCCGTCTTCCAGCGGGAGTGCTGGCTGACGGGCCTGCCCGGGTACGGCGACGTCACGGACGCCGTCTACCGCCTGGTCGAGGACACCTGGCTGGACAACTGGTCCGCGGACAAGTACATCGGCACGATCTTCCGCGACGCCCAGGAGGCCGCGCTCGTCGACGTCGCGGTGCTGCGCGTGCTGCGGATCATGCACCAGGTCGGGGCGGACGCCCCGGTGGCGGCCTACCTGGAGCACCCGGGCTGGCCGGAGGCCGTCCACGCGGCGCGCGACGCCCATGTCCTGCTCTGCGCCAACGACGGCGAGGGCCCGGACCGGCCGCCCCACTCGCTGGACGTGCTGGCGGCCATGCTGCGGACCGCCTGACCGCGGAGGCCCGGTCCCGGCCGCGGCCGCGGCCCTGGCCCCGGTCCCGGCGTCCCGGGGTCCTGTCCGGGCCCCGCTCCGGCCGCGTTCTCGCACTGCGGGACCGGCCACGGCGCCCGGCCGGGATGTGCCACGCTTGTGCACATGAGCCAGTCGCAGCCCACCGCAGCGCCCGAGAAGTCCGAGCAGTACGTCCTGACGTTGTCGTGCCCGGACAAACAGGGCATCGTGCACGCCGTCTCCAGCTACCTGTTCATGACCGGCTGCAACATCGAGGACAGCCGGCAGTTCGGGGACCACGACACCGGGCTGTTCTTCATGCGGGTGCACTTCAGCGCGGAGGCCCCGGTGACCGTGGAGAAGCTGCGGGCGAGCTTCGCCGCGGTGGGCGACTCCTTCCAGATGGACTGGCAGATCCACCGAGCCGACGAGCGGATGCGGGTCGTCCTCATGGTCAGCAGGTTCGGGCACTGCCTGAACGACCTGCTGTTCCGCACGCGCATCGGCGCGCTGCCGATCGAGATCGTGGCCGTGGTCTCCAACCACACCGACTTCGAGGAGCTGGTCTCCTCCTACAACATCCCCTTCCACCACATCCCGGTCACCAGGGAGACCAAGCCGCAGGCGGAGGCGCGGCTGCTGGAGATCGTCCGCGAGGAGGGCGTGGAGCTGGTGGTGCTGGCCCGCTACATGCAGGTGATCTCGGACGACCTGTGCAAGGAGCTGTCGGGCCGGATCATCAACATCCACCACTCCTTCCTGCCGAGCTTCAAGGGCGCCAAGCCCTACCACCAGGCCCACGCGCGCGGTGTGAAGCTGATCGGGGCCACGGCGCACTACGTCACCGCCGAGCTGGACGAGGGCCCGATCATCGAGCAGGAGGTGGAGCGCGTCGGGCACGAGCTCACACCCGAGCAGCTCGTGGCGGTCGGCCGGGACGTGGAGTGCCAGGCGCTGGCCCGCGCGGTGAAGTGGCACAGCGAGCACCGCGTACTGCTCAACGGCCACCGCACGGTCGTCTTCGACTGACGGGCCCCGCCGCGCCCCCGGCGCCCATGACCGTGGCACGGCCGAGGCGCGACCGGGGCACGGCCGGGCGCGTTCACATCCGCGAGAGCGTGGCCACGGCCCACAGGACGTCACGGACGGCCTCGTCGTCGCCCTCCCGCCCCGCGGCCGCCTCCCGCGGCGGTACGTGGCCCGCGGCCAGCCGGCAGAACTCCGCGTCCTCCAGAACCAGACGGGCCACCGTGTGCTCCGGGGAGGCGAGGGCGGCGGGGGAGTCCAGGGGGACGTACCAGTCGCCGCCGCCCCGGCCCCCGATCTCCAGGTGGAGGGTGCGGCCCGGCGCGCCCGCCGCCGTCAGCCGGCGCGGCGGGGCGGCCAGTCCGGCGCGGCGCCGGGCCGCCACGGCCTCCGGGAGCCGCCGGGCGATGAAGTCGACTATGCGGGCCAGGTGTTCGGGCGCGGGCGGCCCGTACGGGTAGTCGACCGCCGCGGCGATGTCCTCCGCGTGGATCCAGCACGCGAACGCCCGTCCGGCCAGCGCGTCGCGCAGCGGGCGCCGGAACTCGGTGAAGTCCACCGGCAGGGCTGCGTCATGGGCGCGCAGGGCCGCGGCGCGCACGATGTTCCGGGTCTGGGTGCGCCACTTGTTCCGCACGAACGGCGGCCCGTGCGCACGGCACCGCTCGACCGCCGTCTCCGTGCGGTCGCCCACGGTGCGCGGGGCGCCGGGGCCGAGGGGGTCGTCCAGCCCGAGGGCGGTGGCCACCAGGCCGTCCACCGAACCGAGGTGGGCGAGCACCCCGCACAGCGTCAGGGTGCGCTCGCCGGTCGCCCAGTGCAGCCGGACCGGGGTGTTCCACTCCGCCTCGCCCATGTCGCGCAGCAGCGCGTCGAGCCGTGCGGTCTCCGCGTCGTACGGAGCCACCCACTCCGGCAGCGGCGTGCTGGCCGGGCGCCGGCGCAGGCACTCGTCCAGCACCCGCGAGCGCAGCAGCGGGTCCGGGTCCAGGCTCTCCTCGCGGTGCATCAGCCCCACGGCGTCCCGCAGCCGCCGCGCCTCCCCGGCGCAGGGCGGACACCGGGGCAGGTGCGCCTCGACGGCCTCGGTCTCCTCGGGGGAGCAGACGGCCAGGGCCCACGCACCCAGCAGGGACTTCAGCGCGAGGTGCTCTTCGTCGAACGCGCCGCCGGCCCCCGCGGTCTCCGGTCCGGCCACCCCCGCGGTCTCCGGTCCGGCCACCCCTTCGGTCTCCAGCCCGGCCCCCGCCCCGGCCCCCGCCCCGGCCTCCAGCCCGGTCTCCCGGTCCCCGACGGGGCTCACGATGCCTTCTCCGCCCCGTTCCCGGCGGCCGCGGAGAGCAGTTGCAGCCCCAGTCTCAGCCGCCGCCGCGCCTCGTCCTCGCTGACGCCCAGTTCCGCGGCGGCCTCGCGGTAGTCCCGGCGCCCCACGTAGGCCAGCTCCAGGACCGTCCGCAGCGAGCCGGGCATGGCGGTGACCATGTGGTCGGCGCGGGCGGCGGCGGACGCGGCGCGGATCCGCTCCTCCAGCCGGGCCCGCGCACCCGGGTCGAGGGGGCTCTCGTCCAGGTGCCGCAGCGCCCGCCTCCGGGTGAGCTCGGTCAGCCACGAGCGCAGCGAGCCGCGCTCCGGCTCGTACGCCCCGGGATCGGCCCAGACCTCGGCGAAGACCTCCGCCACGACGCGGTCCGCGGCGTCCTCGTCGTCCAGGAAGCGGTGGGCGAGGCCGCGCACCACGGACGCGTGCCCGTCGTACAGCTCGGCCAGCGCGGACTGCTCGCCCCGCACCAGCCGCCGCCGTATCGCGTGGTCCCGGTGCGGACGTGTCGTGCCGGTCGTCCCGTCGGGCGTCTCGTTCGGCATCCTCCACCCCCAGCCTGCTGCTCGTCTCGAATGTAATGGCAGAGGCTGACAGGACGCCTCCCTTTGCGGCAGTGTGCTCCTCCACACGGTTGCTCATGGTCGTCATCCGGTCACTTTGTGCGCCTTCGTGCTGACCGGGACGGTTCGATCCTGTCCGGTTCCGGGGGGGTGTTACGCGGGTGTGACCGGAAGTTGGGAGAGGCGGAGACCCGGTTCGGCATAGGGTCGGGGTCTGCAGGTGTCGTGACGATGTCCGGCAGGGGCGATCGGCGAGGAGGAAGGGCGGGAAGGGAACGTTCCGGTCGGTGTCGGCGGATGAAGGGACTACGAGCACGTGTCGTTGAAGGTGATCGGGGAGGACCGGGGGGAGTGGGCCGTGCTGCGGGTGTCGGGTGAACTGGATCTCGTCACCTCTCCCGTGGTCCGCCAGCATGTGCACGACGCCGTGGCCGACGGCCGCCGCAGCCTCGTACTGGATCTGTCGCAGGTGCTGTTCTGCGACTCCAGCGGCGTCGGCGTCCTCATAGCCTCGCGCCGGCTGATGCGCTCGTGCGCCGGCCGCCTCCGGCTGATCCTCCCCGCCCAGGGCGCGGTGGACGGCTCCCACGTCAACCGGGTCCTCGCCGCGCTCGGGGTGCGCCGGCTCTTCGACTGCTACCCGGACCTCGACGCGGCGGCGGACGACGCCGCCAGCCCGCTCAGCGCCTGACCGTTCCCCGCCGTGCCGGTGCGACGCCCGCCTCCGGGGGCTCGCCGACGTAGGGCGCAGCCGCCGTGACGAAGCCCTCGATCGCCTGTTTCGAGGAGGTCCGGAGGGCGTCCAGGCCCCGGCGGTCCGGCTCCCTGCCGTGCAGAGCGGTCACCGCCTCCAGGGCGGCCCGTGCGGTCTCCTCCGACTCCGGTGAGCGAGTCAGGAGTCGTACGCGGAACAGCGACTCGCGGGCCTCCGAGCACAGCCGGTGGACCTCCCGCGGTAGGGCGGGCATGTGTCCTCCTCGCCCGGCCTCCCGTGCTCCGTGAACCACCGGTGCACCAGCATCCGCCGGTGGTTGTGCGGGGCCCCGGCGTGCAGGCGGTACGCGTCGACCCCCTCCTGCCGCAGCCGCTCCCGGCGCGCCGGATCCTCGCCGTACGCGGTCGTCCGGTGCTGGAACGCGTAGGTGATACCCGAACCCAGCAGGCTACCGAGGGCGGCGATGAGTGCCGCTGTCACTTCCAGGACCCAAGTCGATCACGAAAGGCGCTCTGCGGAAGGGGAGTTGGCGAGTACGGGCACTTCCGGTCGCACACCGGCTCATCCGGCGGCGCACCGCGGCGGACGGTCGCGCGGCGGAGCGCGTTCCGCCCGCCGGGCTCGGATGTTCGACTCCCCGGCCGGGGTGTCGCACAGTATGCGGTGCCACTACTCCTTTGCGCCGGAATATGCCCGAAGCGCTTGTTGCCGCGGCGCCGGTTACAGCACTCTGTGCGACACCGGGGGAACGGACAGTGGCCTCGCGTCGGTGTGGGGCCGTGCGGACCCGGGCCATGGACGGTGTGAAGGGTGCAGATGCTTCAGGTGCAGCTGGAGGTCGGAAGCGATCCCAGGGAGGTGGGCAGAGCCCGCAGATGGGCCCGGTCGAGGCTGGCCGGTTTCGGCCTGGAGCCGGACGAGTCCCTGGTGGAGACACTGGTACTGCTGGTCTCGGAACTGGTGACCAACGCCGTCGTCCACACCGGGCGCCCCGCGGTGCTGCGCATGCTCCTCTCCGGGTGCCTCGTGGCGGGGGGAGGGACCGTGCGGATCGAGGTCGCCGACACCAGCAGCAGCCCCCCGCGTCGGCGGCCGGTCGAGGGCGACGCCACCGGCGGACGCGGTCTGGAACTGGTGGTCGGGCTCGCCGACCGCTGGGGCTGGCTCCAGGAGGGTACGGGCAAGCGCATCTGGTGCGAACTGGACCGCGGCAGCGGCGCGGTGGCCGAGAGCGCCGACGCACACGACACCGGGGACACCGGAAGGGCCGGGGCCCGTACCACCCCGCACGGCGCCTACGACAAGCCCCGCGCCCAGCCGGTGCGCACCTGACGAGGCGTCTCACCGGGCTCGATGCCGCCGCCGGGCGGCTCCCAGAGCCGTGAACCGTCGTACGGATCGCGCCACTCCAGCAGGAGGACGCGGTCGGCGGCGTCCAGGCAGACGACCCGCGCGGCGGGCGGACACGCGACCGGATCCGGCACAGGGCCCGCGTGCCCCTCCACACGCCCGTCCGCCGGCCGGTCCGTCATCCGCTCGTCGTGCGGGCGACGGCGCGGGCGATCCTCCTCGCGTCGATGGCCAGTTCGCGCAGCATGCCGCTGATGGGGTTGGTGTAGCCGGTGAAGTACAGACCCGCGGCGGTCGGCAGCGTACGGGGGCCGCGGGCGCGGGGCAGCCCGCGCTCGTCCAGCACACCTAGGTGGCCCACCATCTCCTCCAGCCCGCGCCGGTAGCCGGTGGCCGCTATGACGGCGTCCGGGGCGACGGTGCTGCCGTCGGCGAGGGTGACCCGGGCCCCGTCGAGGGACTCCACCGCCGCCACCGGCTCTATCCGCCCCCGGCGCACCGCCTTGACGAAACCCGTGTCCTGCACGGGGATCGCGCCCTGGCGCACCCTGCTGTACAGCCCGGCATCGGGGCGCGGCAGGCCGTGGCGCGTGAGGTCCGGCAGGGAGACCCTAGCCATCCCCCGGGCCGCTGCGTCCACCACGCGCACCGGCAGCCGCCGCACCGCGATGCCGGTGGCCTGCGCCGGCCAGCCCAGGGTGGAGCGGCGGACGATGTGGGGCGGGGTGCGCACCGCGAGCCGCACCCGCGCCGCGCCGCCCTCGGCCAGGTCCAGGGCTATCTCGGTGCCGGTGTTGCCGGTGCCGACGACCAGCACGTCCCGGCCCTCGTACGGCCGGGCGTCGCGGTAGGAGCGGGCGTGCAGCAGCTCGCCCTCGAAGGAGTCGCGCCCGGGCCAGTCGGGCACGCGCGGGGTGTGGTTGTGCCCGGTGGCCACCACGACCACCGGCGCGGCCAGTTCCCGGCCGCCGTTGGCCCGCAGTATCCAGCTTCCGTCGTCGGCCCGGTCGACGCGGTCGACCTCCACGCCCGCGGCGATCTCCAACTGGTGGTGGAGCGCGTACTCCTCCAGGTAGCGCACCAGGTCGTCCCGGCGCACCCAGCGCCCGTAGGAGCGCGGGATCGGCATGCCGGGCAGCGCGGACCGGCGGCGCGTGGTGTGCAGTCGCAGGCGGTCGTAGTGGCCGCGCCAGGAGGCCCCGACCGAGCCGGACCTCTCCAGCACGACGGACCGTATGCCGCGCTCCCTGAGTGCGGCGGCGGTGGCCAGCCCGCCGGGTCCTCCCCCGATGATGTGCACCGGTCTGCTGTCGTCGGACATGTGCATGCCCACGAGTCTATGCCCCGCTTCCTCCCCCGGGTGCCCGGCCTCCGAACGCCGGGACGGCACCGCGAACCCGGCTTCCCGGGCCGGGGCCGGGGAAACCCGGTGCCGCGTCGGCCAGGGTTCACCCCGCTCGCCGCCTCCGGCCGCCTTGCGATCGCGTCCCCTCGGCCCTGGGGCCAGGGGCGCTCCCAGGCGCTGGGAGTGCCCCGGCCGGAGGCCGAGGAAGCCACGCCACCGGGCAAACCCTGGCCGAAACGGCGCTAGAACGGCAGCGACAGCAGGTGCACCGGGCCGGGCGGCCAGCCGGCGCCCTCGCGCAGCGGCGTCCACATGGTGCGCATCGGCATGGTCACCGGCCCGTCTGGCTGGTCGACGCGGACGTGCTCCTCCAATTCCCGCCAGCCCAGGGCTTCGTAGACCGGCATCCACTCCGGCCAGCAGAACAGCAGGCCGGCGTCGGGGCCCATACCGCGCGCGTGGTCCATCGCCGCGGTGACGACCGCCCGGGCCAGGCCCTGTCCGCGCAGTCCGGGGGCGACGATCACACCGCCCAGGCCCACCGCCTCGGTGCGCCGGCCCGCGACGGAGACCGGCACGGTCACCAGACCCGCGTGCGCGACCAGGCGGCCCTCCCGCCGGATGCCGAAGTGCTCCCGCTTGGGCCGCCACGCCATGACCAGCCCCTCGATCTGGTAGGGATCGGGGACACCCCCGCAGACCTCCTCCCGGTCGGCCCCGGTGAACTCCGGCAGCCGCACCACCGCGAACTGCTCCCCGCACGTCCTAGCGCTCGTCGTCGTCACACCCCGATCCTGCTCCGGCGGGGGGCCCGTCAATCCGAGAGGTGTGCGAAGGGAGCGGGAACGGGGGCGGGCGGGGAGCCGGGGTCCGCCGGGACACGGCGTCCCGGCGGACCGGCGGCCCCCCGGCGCGATGCGGGGAGGCATCGCCGATCGCACCCTTCACCGGCTCGCCCCGTGTGTCCGGACCCCAGGACGCGGGACCTGCGCCCAGGGGCCCGGATACCCGGAGATCGCCGCCCTGCCTCCGTGCGCTGTACGGCGCCCGGGGGGACCTTCCCGGGCGCCGGGCCGTGATCACCGCCACGGAAGCGGCACCACCCCGCCCGGAGGCCGGAGTCGAGGACCGGCCGGCGAGCGGTGTACGCGGACTTTGTACACCGGTGCGCGGACGGCCAGTGACACCTGCGGGACAGCGGCACTAAGGTGCCGCAGCGTGAGTCGCGACGGAGACGGGGCACCGGCGCAGGAGCCGTGCCCCGACACCCTGGCGGCCCATCTGTCCGCACTCGGCGTGGACGGCGGGGCCGTCGCCCTGTACGTGGCACTGCTGACGGGCCGCCCGGCGCCCCCGGCCTCCCCCGAGGCGCGGCGCGCGCTGCTCGCGCTCGGCCTGGCGGCGGAGGTGCCCGCCGGCGAGGGGGACGGCGGCGACGGGCGCGGCGCGCAGGATCCCGCCGTCGCGCTGGTGCCCGTACCGCCCGCGTCCGCACTGGAGTTGCTCTCCCGGCGTGAGACGCTGCGGCTGGAGGAGGCCCGCCTGGCGGTCGCGCGCGCCTACGAGCGCTACCGCCGCCGTACGCCGTCGGCCGTGGGCGGCACGGTCGCCGAGGAGGTGACCGGCGGCGACATCGAGCGGGTGCTGGGCGAGGCGCTGGGCGGCGCGCGGCGCGAGGTGCTGCGGTTCGACTCGCCGCCGTACTTCTGGGACACCGAGCGCGGCACCAAGGAGGAGGTCGGGCAGTTGCGCCGCGGGGTGCGCTACCGGGTGGTGTACACACGGGAGTCGCTCGCCCGCCCCGGCTACCTCACCGAGAACGTCCAGCCGTGCGTGGACGCGGGCGAGGAGGCCCGAGTGGTGTCCGGGCTGCCGGTGAAGCTGATGGTGGTGGACGACCGCGTCGGCTTCGTCTCGATGTCCATCGCGGACGTGGACGTCAGCCGCAGCATGCTCGTGGTGCGGCCGAGCGCGTTACTCGCCGCGCTGCGGGCGCTGTTCGAGGCGTACTGGGACCGGGCACTGCCCGTCCACCCCGACAGCGGGGCCCCCGCGCCGGGCGCCGCTAGGCCCGGCCCGGCCGAGCGCCGCATCCTGGCGATGCTGGTCGCGGGGGTGCCCGACAGCCAGATCATCCGCGAACTGGGCGTCAGCCGCCGCACGTTCTTCCGCCGCATGGAGCTGCTGATGGCACGGGCCGGCGCGGGCAGCCGCTTCCAGCTCGCCCTACAGGCGCAGCGGCGGGGCTGGCTGTGAGCCCCGGCGGCATGCGTCCCGGCCGGCACACACGGCCGGCCCGGCACAGAAGCGCACCGGGGCACGGCCGTGCCACGGCACCCCGGTGCCCCGTGGGTGACGCCCCATCGACTACAACCGTGAGCACTCTCCAACGCACACGCACACGCACCAACGCGCCAACGCACTCCCAGTGAAGAGGGAACACACCTTGAAGAAGGCCAGAATACCCCGGATAGCCGTCGGCGCCGCCCTGGCGGCGCTCGTCCTGACGGGCACCACCACCGCGGCGGCCTCGGCCGCCTCCCCCGGCCCGGAGCCCGCTCCCCTGGGGGTGGTCCGGGGCGCGGACGCCCCCGGCGCGCTGGACGGCGAGTACATCGTGGTGCTGAAGGAATCCGGCGACCGGGCCCGCGGGCCGATGACGGCGGGAGGCGTACGCGACCGGGCCGAGAAGCTGACCGGCGCCTTCGGCGGCGAGGCGGAGCGCACCTACTCCTCGGCCCTCAAGGGCTTCTCGCTGAAGGCCACCGAGAAGCAGGCGCGGCGTCTGGCCGCCGACCCCTCGGTGGCGTACGTCGAGGCCAACCGCGTCGAGCGCGGCGACGTCCTGCCGCAGGCGCCGGACCTGCCGTGGACGCCGGGCCCGTCGAAGGGGCCGGATGTGAGCGGCACCCTGCTGCAGGCGGATCCGGGCTGGGGCCTGGACCGCATCGACCAGCGAGACCTGCCGCTCGACGCGAGCTACGGCTACGGCGCCACGGCGCCGAACGTCACCGCCTACGTCGTGGACTCCGGCATCAACATCGCCCACGAGGACTTCGGCGGGCGCGCCTCCTACGGCTACAACTTCGTGGACGGAAACCGGACGGCCTCCGACTGCCACGGGCACGGCACGCATGTGGCGGGGATCGTGGGCGGTGAGACCCACGGTGTGGCCAAGGAAGTGAGGCTGGTCGCCGTGAAGGTGCTCAACTGCCAGAACTCGGGCACCACCGAGGGCGTGCTGGCGGGCTACGACTGGGTCGCGGAGAACGCCACCGGACCAGCGGTCGCCAATGTGAGCATCGGCGGCTCCGCGAGTGACGCCAAGGACGCGGCGGTGCGGAGGATGGTCGAGGCGGGAATCACCGTCGTGGTCTCGGCGGGCAACAAGGCCACCGACGCGTGCACCCAGTCGCCCGCCCGCGAGCCGTCCGTGATCACGGTGGCCGCGACGGCGCGGGACGACTCCAGGCCCAGTTGGTCCAACCACGGCGACTGCGTGGACGTGTTCGCGCCCGGCGCCTCCGTCCCGTCGGCCGGGATCGGCTCGCAGACCGCGGAGCGGACGATGAGCGGTACGTCGATGTCGGCACCGCATGTGGCGGGCGCGGCGGCGCTCCACGTCTCGAAGAACCCGGACGCCACGCCCGCGGCGGTGACCCGGGCGCTGCTGGACGCGTCGAGCGCCGACCGGGTCACGGGGCCGGGTGAGGGTTCGCCGAACCGGCTCCTCCACAGCCGCTTCTGACGCCTGCGGGCGTGCCCCGGGCACCCCGGGCACCCCGGGTGTCCGGGCGTCCGGATGCCAGGCATGAGGAAAGGCTCCCCGGGCGGCCGGTGACAGGGGCCGGCCGCCCGGGGAGCCGGGCACGGACAGGAACGGGACGAGCACGGAACGGGCACGGGGCCGGGCGGACCCGGTCGCGGGCGCGCGGATGCGCGGAGGCCGGGGCCCGGACGCCTACCGGCTGGGCCTTCGGCCCGTGACGCCCAGGTAGAGCAGATAGGCGAGGTTCGGCTTCAGGTCGGACTTCTTGGCGCCCCAGCTCTGTGCGGCCTTCTGCTGGCCGGCCACCGAGGTGAGCATCGACACCAGTGAGCCCGCGACGGCCGCCGGGCTGATGTCGGGGTCCGCCTTGCCCTTGGACTGGAGCTTCCCGATGGAGTCGGCCAGCGGGCCGGTGATCCCGCCGAGGACCTTCGAGCGGATCTTGGAGAAACGTTTGTCCCCCTCCGCCGCGCCCAGGTCCACCACCCGCAGGATCGCGTCGTTCTCCCGCCAGAAGGAGAGGAGGCCGTCCACCAGCTCCTCCGCCGTCCGCCACCCGGCCTTGCCCGTCCACGTGCGGTCGGTGGCCAGCTCGCTCAGCGAGGAGCTCTCCCGGGACATCTCCTCGGCCAGCTCCAGGACGGCGCCCTCCACGTCCGGGAAGTACTGGTAGAAGGTCGCGGGGGAGGTGCCCGCGCGCCGGGCGACGTCGATCACCCTGACGTCGCGGTAGGGCGACGAGCTGAGCATTTCGTCGAGGCAGGTGAGCAGCTTCTGCCGCGTCGCCTGGCCTCGGCGCCCGGCCACCCGACCGTCAACAGTTCGTACTTGTCCTGTCATGTCGTCAGCTTACCGAGGGATGATCAGGCCGCGATTCGACCGACCCCAAATGGGGTGATCTACTGCAAGAGGGGTGATACGAGGATAATGTTCGCCTGTCGGGCGCAACGGTGCGGAAGGAGCGGGAGATGGTCGCTGTCGAAGGCGCCTTCGCCGAGGGCGCACCCTGCTGGACCGACGCGATGCTCCCCGACCTGGAGGCGGGCAAACGCTTCTACGGCGAGCTGTTCGGCTGGACCTTCGGCGACCCGGCGCGGCCCGCCCTGCCCGGGCAGTCCGACCGGCCCGGGCAGGGCTCCCACACGGTCGCACTGCTCGGCGGCCGGCGGGTCGCCTCGCTCGTCCGCAAGCCGGACGGCCGGCTGCCGACGGTGTGGACGGTCTACCTCGCCACCCCCGACGCCGCGGCGACCGCCCGGCGCATCCGCGCCGCGGGCGGGCAGCTCGTCACCGAGCCCGGGACGGTCGGCCCGGAAGGGGTGGCGGCCACCGCCGTCGATCCGGGCGGCGCGGTCTTCGGCCTGTGGCAGCCGGAGGCGCTGGCGGGCTTCGAGGCGGTGCGCGAACCCGGCTCGTACGTGTGGACGGAGGTGTGCACCCGGGAGAGGGAACCGGTGGACGCCTTCTACCGGGAGGTCTTCGGCTACGTCATGTATCCGGCCGGTGACGAGAGCGCGGGCGAGGCGGCCGACGTCATGGTCTGGGCCCCGCGCGGGGAGCCCGCCGACGACGAGCACGCCGTCGGCAGCCGTACGATGATCGACGAGACGTACCCGGTGGAGATGCCCGCCCACTTCCTCGTCCACTTCGCGGTCGCCGACTGCGACGCGGCCGTCCGCGCGACCGTGCGCCTGGGCGGCCGTACGGTCGACGGCCCGCAGGACACACCCTTCGGACGCTACGCCGTCCTCGCCGACAACCAGGGCGCGCGCTTCGGGGTCCTGGACACCTCCACCGCGCCCTGAGCCCGGACCCGGCGGCGAGGACGGCGTAGCGTCCGAAGGAACCGGCCCCGTCCGGAGCCCGCCGGCCGGGGAAAGGGCGACTCACCGCCCCCGGGTTCGCAACCGAGGGCTCCGCCAGGAAGAATCGCTGTCGGACCGCGGGACCGGTACGGCGGTGGAAGGCTGCGCGGGGCGGCGATCGTCGACCCCGACGGGGAGGTGGCAGGCAAGTGGTGGAGCAGCTGACGCAGCACGATCCGCGGCGTATCGGCCCGTTCGAGGTGCTCGGACGGCTGGGCGCCGGGGGCATGGGGCTGGTCTACCTCGCCCGTTCGGCCTCCGGGCGCCGGGTGGCGATCAAGACGGTGCGCACCGAGCTCGCCGAGGACCAGCTCTTCCGGGTCCGCTTCACCCGCGAGGTGGAGGCGGCCCGCGCGGTCAGCGGCTTCTACACCGCCGCCGTCGTGGACGCCGACCCGCGCGCCGCGGTGCCGTGGCTGGCGACCGCGTACGTGCCCGCGCCGTCCCTGGAGGAGATAGTCAACGAGTGCGGGCCGCTCCCGGCGCAGGCCGTGCGATGGCTGGCCGCCGGCGTCGCCGAGGCGCTCCAGTCCATCCACGGGGCGGGCCTGGTCCACCGCGATCTGAAGCCCTCCAACGTGCTGGTGGTCGAGGACGGCCCGCGGGTGATCGACTTCGGCATCGCCTCCGGGGTGTCCAACACCCGGCTGACGATGACCAACGTCGCCGTCGGCACCCCCTCCTATATGTCGCCCGAGCAGGCGAGGGACTCGCGCAGCGTCACGGGTGCCAGCGACGTCTTCTCACTCGGCTCCACCCTGGTCTTCGCCGCCACCGGCCATCCGCCCTTCCACGGGGCGAACCCCGTCGAGACCGTCTTCATGCTGCTGCGCGAGGGCCCGGACCTGGAGGGCCTGCCCGACGAGCTCGGACCGCTCATCGAGTCCTGCATGCGCACCGAGCCCGACCAGCGGCCCACCCCGGCCGACCTCCAGGCGCAGCTCGCCCCGCACCTGTTCTCCTCCGGCGGCGACGACAGCGGCACGGCCTCCGCCTGGCTGCCGGCCGGCGCGGTGGCGCTGATCGAGCGGCACCGGGGCGGCCGGGCGCGGCCCGTGAAGCCGGCCTCCCGGCCCAGGCACCGGGCGCCGGAGCAGGCGCCCGCGGCCGCCCGCGCGCCGTCCCAGGCCCCTTCCCGGGCGCAGGCGGGCCACGGTGCCGGATGGCGGCCCCCGGCCGCCGACCCGCGGGGCGGGGGAGGGCCCGCCGCGTCCGTGGCCGCGCCCCCGGTGGCGCCGCCTCCGGTGCCGCCGCCCCCGCACGCCCCCGTCCCGCCGCCCCCGCACCCTCCGGCGGACGGCGGCTCCGTACTGCTGCCGGGCGCGCCGCTGCCCATCGGCCCCGGCCCCCGGCGGCCCCGGGCGCGCGTCACCGAGGTGAGCGCCCCGACGTCCTGGGTGCTGCGCGCGCCGGACGGCGCCGGTGCGGACGGCACCGGCGCCCTCGGCGCCACCGTGGCCCACCCACCGCCGCGCACCCCCTCCCAGACCTCCCCCCACAGCCCCTCCGGCGGCGCCGCGGGCGGCCCTGCGGGGGACGAGGCCGCCGCTCCGCCGCGCTGGCGGCCGTGGCGCTTCCGGATGTCGAACGACGTGTGGGGCACCCCGGTCGTCGCCGACGGCCTGCTGTACGTCACCTCCTTCGAGGTCCACGCGCTGGACGTGGCGACGGGACGGCGGCAGTTCAAGACCCGCGAGGTGGCGTGGTCGATGGCCGTCGGCAACGGCCGGGTCCACGCCTCCGACGGCCCGAGCCTGTACGCCCTGAACGCCCGCGACGGCTCCGACGTCTGGCGGCTGGCGGTGGACGGCTGGGTGTACGCGCTGCGTGCCGACCGCGGCACGGTCGTCACCGGCACCCGGGGCGGCGGCGTACAGGCGTGGGACGCGGCGAGCGGCGAGCGGCTGTGGGAGCTGTCCGGCGCGCAGACCGACTTCGAGACCGCCGAGGCCGGCCCGGTGATAAGGGGCGGCTCGGTCTACGTCTGGGGCGACGGACGGCTGTACGCCCTGGAGGCGCGCACCGGCGCCGAGCAGTGGTCGCACCCGGTCGGCGACTCCTCGGCCACCGGCGGCGTCCCGGTGCGGCTGCTGCCCGCCGACGACGGCGCGGTGTACGTCAGCGCCGGCTCGCGCGTCTTCGCCCTGGACGCGGCCACCGGAGCGGAGCGGTGGCGCTTCGACGCGCCCGCCGCGTTCCTGTGCCCGCCGGCCTTCGCACCGGGCGCGGCGATCGCGGGCGGCGGCGTCTACCTGGCCGACTACCTGGGCACGGTGTACGCGCTGGACGCCGCGAACGGCCACGACCGCTGGCGGATCGCCACCGAGTCCCGCCAGTCGGCCGAGCCGGTGGTGGTGGCCGACGGGCTGGTCCACCTGGGCAGCGGCGGCGCGCTCTACACGCTGGACGCGGTCAGCGGCACCCCCCGCTGGCGCTTCGCGACGGGCGGCGAGATCACCGGCGCACCGGTGTCGGCGGACGGCCGGGTCCACTTCGGCTCGGCGGACCACTGCCTGTACACGCTGGACGCAGTCGGGGGCCAGTTGCGCTGGAAGCTCGCCACGGAGGGCGAGATCACCGGATCGCCGGTGGTCGCGGGCGGCGTGGTCTTCGCGTGCAGCCGGGACCGCTGCGTGTACGCGCTGGACGCGGCCAAGGGGACGGGCCAGGCCCGCGCCTGACCCGTCCCCGCCCCCGTTCCCGTTCCCGCGTTCCGCGCCGTTCCGCCCGTTCCGTTTTCCGGCGAACCGCCGTGCGCGGGAACCCCGTTGGCCCCTCCCCGCGTGAACCCTGGTGGAAAGTCCGGCAGTCAACAGCGGGTGCGTACGCGCACCGAGCGTCCACCGGGGGAGAACGCGTCATGAAGCGCTCTGTGAAGCGCCATCTCAAGCTGATAGCCGTCGTCACCGTCGTGACGCTGGCCCTGTCCGGTTTCAGCCAGGCCCGGAGCGGCGGCGGCAAGGGCGGCGGCGGCCGGGGGAGCAGCAGCAAGAGCGGAGGCGGCGGAGGCGGGGGCTGCGGCAAGGACAAGGCCGGCAGCCGGTCGAGCTACAGCGGCTACCGGGGCACGACCGCCGGCAGCGGTTCCTCCGGATCCTCCGGCTCCTCGTCCCGCAAGGACGAGCCGGACGCCGAGATCATCTCGTGCGCCAGGGGCAAGAAGGGGACGGTGGTCGAGCTCTCCGACGGCGACGCCGGCATCTACACCGTCCGCGTGTATCTGGTCGACGACTTCGGGGACGCCATCGACGTCTCCTCTCAGCGCGTCAGCGTGGGAAGGAACCAGACCAAGCGCGTCGAGGTGAAGCCGCGGGACCCGAGCATGGTGGGGGCCGCGGACGACTGCAGTGTCTACGTGGTCGGCTGAACCGGTCCGGGTGCGGAGAGCCCCGGCGGGGACCGGCCGCGCGATCAACGGGTGCTGGGCCCGTATCAGGATGGCATGGGCACGACACATGCCTCGGCGCGCTCCGGCAAGCTCCTTCACCGAGGCGGAATATGAGGCTCCGTCAACGAGCCGGGGCGGAAACGCGACAGCGTTTCCGCCCCGGCTCGTTGACATGGTCCGCAGGTCTTCCGGACTGCCCGCAAGCCGTACGTCCTCGTCTCAGGCGACGTGGTTGTCGCTCTGTGTCTCGGCGGAGCCGCCGCATCCCGTTGTGGACACGTGGTTCTCACACGGCATCGGCGCGGATGTGTTCTGCGGTCCGACGGACACGTGGTTTTCGGCCATGGCCGGGGCGGCGGCGCCGCCCGTCAGGGCTGCCGCGAGAACGAAGGCGGCGAGAACCTTCTTCGAGCGAGTCATAAAGGCTCCTCTGTGGATAACGATGTTCCCCTTCATGGGCCAAACTAGCGATGGAGGGGCGGCCGTTCGATCTTCGTGGCCGAAAGTCCGTCCAGTAGTGGCGCGATCCGTCCGTCGCACACATTCAGGGACCAGCTTCGGCGATCCCCCCTCTGCATCGCCGCCGCTGGTCCCTGGTGTCCCCCGTCCGGTGTGGTCCTACTTCACCCCGTCACCAGACACGTGGTTGTCCTCCGTGCCGGCCGCACCGCCCGAGACGTGGTTGTCCTGAGTGGTCGGGCCGTCGCTGCCGGGGCTCGACACGTGGTTGTCCTGGTTGGGACCGCCAGTGATGGGCTTCTTGGTGGTCTCGCTCATACGGCCGACTCCTAGGTCTGGTGACGAACTGAATCCCGGGGGCCCGTCCGGCGGCTCCCCCGTGGGCCGCCGGACGGACTTCGGGCCGCTCATCCCGGTGGTACAGGGTGTTGGGCCCATCGACCTGCCTGCCCCCCGACGCGACGGGTCGATGGGTACAAGCATGGCGCGCGGCGATAAACGATCGATGAACGTCCGCCTCCGGCGGCAGACCCTTCGAGTCGCTACGCGGCGACGGCAGGAGCCAGTAACTTCCTGGCCTCGTCGGCTTCGGGGGAACCCAGGGAATCGAAGATGGTCAGTGCGTCCTGCCAGCAGGCACGTGCGCGGTCCGTCTGGCCCAGGAAGTCCAGCGCACGACCCAGGGTCATCAGTACCGTCCCACGTCGCCACTCACCGCCGATGCCGCGCAGCGCGAGGGCCTGTTCGGCGTGAGCGGCGGCCTGCGCGGGGCGGCGTGCCGCCAGGTGCGCCTCGGCCAGCCGCAGATGGGTCACGCCCTCCCACAGCGGTTGGCGGCTTTCGTGGAAGAGCGTGAGAGCCCTGTTGAGCTGGTCGAGGGCCTCGCTGACGCGCCCGGCACTCGTCAACGCCACTCCTAGGGCGTAACGACCGTTGGCCAGCCGCATGTTGAGCTTCATGTCGATGTAGATGTCCACACCCTGCTCGGCGAGCCGGATCGCGCTGTCGATGCGGCCGAGGGCCAGATGGATGCGGGAGAGGTTGCACAGGGCGCTGGCCTCGCCGGTGCGGTTGCCGTCGGTCCGGAAAGCCTCGATGGCCTGGTTCAGGTGCGCTTCGCCGTGCTCGTAGCGGCCCTGATAGATGGCGATGATGCCGCGGTCGTTGGGGGCGTAGCACCTGGGAACCGGATCGCCGGTGGACTCGGCGAGCACCATGGCGCGGTGCGCGTCTTCGTCGGCCAGGTCGAAGCGGCCCGCCACCGTGTGTACATGAGTGAGCATGATGTGGGCGCGGCCCTCGGCCCAGGTGTCTCCAGTGGTCTGCGCGGCTTCGTGTACGGCGGTGGCGGCCCGTTCGTAGTGCAGCGAGTGGGTGCCGGAGTCGGCCAGGTCCTTGGCCGCGATCAGCAGGTCGGTCGCGCGGCGCAGCGTGTCGCCGCCGACCGACTGCTCCACACAGGACAGCAGGCAGTCGGCCTCGGCGAACAGCCAGTCCAGCGCCGTGGCACGGCTGTCGAAAGCCAGGCCAGGACGGTCGGTGGCGGCCAGGTGTTCCACGGTGCGGTCGCCGGGGCGCTCCAGGGCGAACACGCCCGCCGCCGTGGCCAGGTAGAAGTCCAGCAGCCGGGACCGCGCGGCGGACCGCTCCGAGGAGGAGTCCTCGTCGCGCTCCGCGCAGGTGCGCGCGTAGAGCCGCACCAGGTCGTGGTAGCGGTAGCGGCCGGGGGCGGCCGATTCCAGGAGGGAGGTGTCGACCAGGGACTCCAGCAGGTCCTCGGTCTCCTCCGGAGCGCGGTCCAGCATGGCGGCGGCGGCGTGGACGGAGATGTCGGGGCCGTCGGCCAGGCCCAGCAGGCGGAAGGTGCGGGCCTGCTCCGCCTCCAGCTGGCCGTAACCCAGTTCGAAGGTGGCCTTGACGGCCTGGTCGCCGGCCTGGAGTTCGTCCAGGCGGCGGCGTTCGTCGGCGAGTCTGCGGGCCAGGAAGGAGACCGTCCAGGTGCGGCGGGCGGCCAGGCGGGAGGCGGCGATGCGGATGGCCAGGGGCAGGAAGCCGCAGGCGGCGACGGTGTCCATGGCGGCCTTGCGCTCGGCGCCGACCCGGTCGGCGCCGACGATCCTGGTGAACAGCGTCATGGCCTCCTCGGGGCTCATGACGTCCAGGTCCACCAGGTGCGCGCCGGCCAGGTCCACCATCCGCATCCGGCTGGTGATCAGTGCCGCGCAGCCCTCGGTGCCCGGCAGCAGGGGGCGGACCTGGGCGGCGTCGCGGGCGTTGTCCAGCAGGGCCAGGATGCGGCGCCCGGCCAGCGTCGAGCGGTACAGGGAGGCCCGCTCCTCCACCCCGTCGGGGATCGCGGAGTCCGGGGTGCCAAGGGCCCGCAGGAACGCGCCCAGGACCGCCTCCGGCTCCGCCGGTGCCGGGCCCGCCCCCTGGAGGTCGACGTAGAGCTGGCCGTCGGGGAAGCGGTCGCGGGCGGCGTGGGCGACGTGCACGGCCAGGGTGGTCTTGCCCACCCCGCCGATGCCCGCGACCGCCGAGACGGCCATGACTCGGCTCTCGGCGGCGACGAGCTGATCGCCCAGCTCCGACACGAAAGCGGTGCGGCCGGTGAAGTCCGGTACGGTCGCGGGAAGTTGCGCGGGCCGTACGAAGGTGGCCGTGCCCGGCGGCGCGGACTCCTCGACGGGCCGCGCCAGCTCCTCGTCGGCCCGCAGGATGCGCTGCTGGAGCTCGGCCAGCTCCGGGCGGGGGTCCACCCCCAGTTCCTCGGACAGCAGCCGCCGGGTGTCGGCGTAGACGGCCAGGGCCTCGGCCTGCCGTCCGCTGCGGTACAGCGCCAGCATCAGCAGCTCGCGCAGCCGCTCGCGCAGCGGGTGCTCGGCGGTCAGGGCGGTCAGCTCGCTGACCGCCTCGGCGTGGGAGCCGAGCTGGAGGTCGAGGTCGAGGCGGTGCTCCAGCAGGGACAGCCGCCACTCCTCCAGCCGGGTCCGCTGGTTCTCGGCGTACGGCCCGGGGAGGTGGGCCAGGGGCTCGCCGTCCCACTGCGCCAGCGCCAGGCCGTACAGCTCGCGCGCCCGGTGGCGGTCGCCGCCGGAGGCGGCCTTCTCCGCCTCCAGGGCGTGGGCGGCGGCCGTGTCCGCGTCGATCTCGGTGCCGGGCCCCGGCCCGATCGCGTAGCCGCCGGACTCGCTGACCAGGGCCTCGGCGCCGAGCGCCTTGCGCAGCCGGGAGGCGTAGGTGCGCAGCGCGGCCAGGGCGCGCTGCGGCGGCTTCTCGCCCCACAGCGCGTCCACCAGTTCCTGTGCGGTGGCCGTCTGTCCGCCGCGCAGCAGCAGGGCGGCGAGCAGGGCACGCTGCTGGGGCGAGCCGACGCCGACCGGCTCGCCGTCCCGCCAGGCACGCACCGGTCCGAGCACGGCGAAACGCAGCCGGTGACGATCGTTGTCCGGCTGCTGCAGTCGTTCGCGTCCGGTGTGCCCCTCGCCGTCCATGGTGCCCCCTGCGAAGTGTGACGACCCGCAGCGCACAGTGTGCCTTGTCAAGGGTCGGTACGTCAGCCGTGCCCCCGCCTCTCCTCACAGTCACCGCAAACCCGCGACGGAACCGATAGCTGATGCCCTGACAGATTTGGAGATGTCCGAACACGGTCAAATCCCTTGTTTGTTACGAGAGTTGACGCTCATCCGGACCTCCGGACGTCAAAGCGCCTCCAGCCAGAGGGGGTTGGTCATCGCGGCCATCGGGCCCGGCGGCCCCGCGCCGCCGCCCCGGCCCGGGTGGCGCACCTCGGCTCGCACATACGCGGCCAGCGAGGCGGTGGTGCGCCAGAGGACCGTGCCGGAGCCCGAGGCGGGCAGGCGCTCCGAGCGCATCTCGCCCTGGTCGGTCAGCAGCCGCACCGTGCCGTCCGGCACCCCCGACACCTCCAGCCGCACCACCACCGCGGCGTCCGGCGCGACGCGCAGCCGCTCCCCGATCCCGGCGTGCTCGCCGCGCGGGCCCGCGGCCGACAGCTCCAGCCCGATCCCCGAGGACTCCGCCAGCCAGCTCCGGCCCGCCCGTATGCCCTCCAGCACGGCCGCGCGCGACAGGTCCTCGGCGTGGACGACCGTCTGCGGCAGGCCGACGACCTGCGGCTCGCGGTGGGCGTCGCTGTTGCCCATCGCCGGTGTCCACCGCCCGCGCCCGTCCCCGCCTCCCCGGCGGCAGGACTCCACCAGCGTGTTGTCCCAGGCGGCCAGGGCCATCTCGTCGTCGGCCGTCCACGGCCCGTTCCACACCTCCACCGCGTCCGCCTCCGCGTAGCCGAACTTCCACTGGCAGCCCACGAACGGGCAGTTGGGGTGCGCCGGGACGACCAGCCCGCCCGCCCGGTGGATCCTGCGCACGTACCGCCCGTAGGCGTCTTCGCGGGCCCGGTAGCGCCAGTCGACGAAGGTGCCCGGATCGACGCCGAGCGCCAGGTAGTGGCCGTTGCGGGTGGTCACCTCCTCGCCGCACAGGATCAGCAGGTCCTCCCCCCACAGCCCCTCCCAGGCGCCGTGCCCGGAGGTGGTGTTGTGCTCGGTGGTGGCGATGAAGTCCAGCCCGGCGGCCCGCGCCGCCGCCGCGACCTCCGCCGGGGTGCGCCGCCCGTCGGAGTACACGGTGTGCAGATGGCAGTCGCCCCGGTACCAGGCGCGCCCCCGGCCCCCGGCCCGCTCCGGCGGATACGCCGGCCTGGGGGTGTGCCCCTGCTCCCCGTACCGCAGCGTGACGGTGACCTCGTACTCCATGCCCTGCGGGGCGACGGTGTACGGGCCCAGCACCACGTGCCAGGTGCCCGGCCGCACCGGGCCGGGCAGATACCCCGGGGTGGCCCGCTCGGCGCTGATGGCGAACTCCGTGCGGAAGCCGCCCGACCAGCCCCGGAAACCGCGCCCGCCCGCGGCCGTGCCGCGCTCGTCGAAGATCCCGATGTCCAGGGCGTTGCCCGGTGTACCGGAGGGCACGGCCGGCCTGTCGTAGGAGTACGAGACGGCCAGCTCCCGCACCCCGCGCGGCACCTGAACGGGCAGGTGGACGAAGTCCGGGGCGCCGTTGGGCAGATGACCGCGGACCGTCCTGCTCTCCTCGCCGCTCCCGCCTTCCCTCCCGCGCTCCCGCGCGTGCGCGAAGCTCACGCCCTGGAGCGTGAGCACGCTCGCCGCCCCCGCGGCGGCGGACAGCCCCAGTACCTCGCGCCGGTCCATGAGAACCCCCGCCCTGTCGCCTCCGATGTGGTGCCGGTCACTTTTCCACGTACGGGTGACGGGCGGGAGAAGGCCTGTGGACAACTCGTCCGACACCGTGTGACGGCGGGCGCGTCGGCGGGGAGCGGATGTGAGGGGCATCCCCCGCCCGCCTCCCGGCCGGTGCCGGGGGCGCTCGTATGCTCGCTTCCATGACTTCGTCGAGCGGGCAGGCAGCACCCACCGCACCCACCGCACCCACCGCCCCCACCGCCAACGCCATGCGGCGCGCCCTGCGGCGGGCCCGGGACGGGGTCGCGCTGGACGCGGCCGAGGCCGCCGTACTGCTCCAGGCGCGCGGTGAGGATCTGGCCGACCTGACGGCCTCGGCCGCCCGCGTACGGGACGCGGGCCTTGCGGCGGCCGGACGCCCAGGGGTGATCACCTACTCGCGCAAGGTCTTCATCCCGCTCACCCGGCTGTGCCGGGACCGCTGCCACTACTGCACCTTCGTCACCGTGCCGGGGAAGCTGCGCCGTGAGGGCCACGGCCCCTACCTCTCCCCGGACGAGGTGCTGGACATCGCCCGCCGGGGGGCGGCGACGGGCTGCAAGGAGGCGCTGTTCACCCTCGGCGACCGGCCCGAGGACCGCTGGCCCGAGGCCCGCGAGTGGCTGGACGCGCACGGCTACGACGACACCCTCGCCTATGTGCGCGCCATGGCGATCAGGGTGCTGGAGGAGACCGGCCTGCTGCCGCACCTCAACCCCGGGGTGCTGACGTGGACGGACTTCCAGCGCCTCAAGCCCGTCGCCCCGTCGATGGGCATGATGCTGGAGACCACCGCCACCCGGCTGTGGTCCGAGCCCGGCGGCCCCCACCACGGCTCGCCCGACAAGGAGCCGGCCGTCCGGCTGCGGGTGCTGGAGGACGCGGGGCGCTCGTCCGTCCCCTTCACCACCGGCATCCTCATCGGCATCGGCGAGACGTACGCCGAGCGCGCCGAGTCGCTGTTCGCCGTCCGCCGCGTCCAGCGGGCGTACCAGGGCGTCCAGGAAGTCATCGTGCAGAACTTCCGCGCCAAGCCCGGCACCGCCATGGGCGGCATGCCCGACGCCGAACTGGAGGAGCTGGCCGCCGCCGTGGCCGTCGCCCGCCACGTCCTCGGCCCGGCCGCCCGCATCCAGGCCCCGCCCAACCTGGTGGGCGGGGAGTACGCGCTGCTGATCGGCGCCGGGATCGACGACTGGGGCGGCGTCTCCCCGCTCACCCCCGACCACGTCAACCCCGAGCGCCCCTGGCCCCAGATCGACGAACTCGCCGGGCACACCCGCACGGCCGGCTTCGAGCTGCGCGAACGCCTCACCGTCTACCCGGAGTTCGTCCGGCGCGGCGAGCCCTGGCTCGACCCGAGGCTGCTGCCCCACGTCACCGCCCTGGCCGACCCGGAAACGGGCCTGGCCCGCGAGGACGCCGCCGTCACCGGCCGCCCCTGGCAGGAGCCCGACGAGGCGTTCACCGCCACCTCCGCCGGCCGCACCGACCTGCACCGCACCATCGACACCACCGGCCGCACCGCCGACCGCCGCGCCGACTTCGACGAGGTCTACGGCGACTGGGAGGCGCTGCGCGAGAGCGCCGCACCAGGCATGGCGCCGGAGCGGATCGACGCCGACGTGCGCGCCGCCCTGGCCACCGCCGCCGACGACCCCACCCGCCTCACCGACGACCAGGCCCTCGCGCTCCTCCACGCCGACGGCCCGGCCCTGGACGCGGTGTGCCGCATCGCCGACGACGTGCGCCGTGACACCGTCGGCGACGACGTGACCTACATCGTCACGCGCAACGTCAACTTCACCAACGTCTGCTACACCGGCTGCCGCTTCTGCGCCTTCGCCCAGCGCCGCACCGATGCCGACGCCTACACCCTCTCCCTGGACCAGGTCGCCGACCGGGCGGCGCAGGCGTGGGAGGTCGGGGCGGTCGAGGTCTGCATGCAGGGCGGCATCCACCCGGACCTGCCCGGCACCGCCTACTTCGACATCGCGCGGGCGGTGAAGGAGCGCGTGCCGGGCATCCATGTGCACGCCTTCTCCCCGATGGAGGTCGTCAACGGCGCCACCCGCACCGGCATGTCGATCCGCGACTGGCTGACGGCGGCCGGGGAGGCCGGGCTCGGCTCCATCCCCGGCACGGCCGCCGAGATCCTCGACGACGAGGTGCGCTGGATCCTCACCAAGGGCAAGCTGCCGGCCGCCACCTGGGTCGAGGTGGTCACCACCGCGCACGAGCTGGGCCTGCCGTCGTCCTCGACGATGATGTACGGGCACGTGGACCAGCCCCGGCACTGGCTGGGCCATCTGCGGCTGCTGGCGGAGATCCAGCAGCGCACCGGCGGCTTCACCGAGTTCGTGACGCTGCCGTTCGTCCACACCAACGCCCCGGTCTACCTCGCCGGGATCGCCCGCCCGGGGCCGACGGTGCGCGACAACCGCGCGGTGACGGCCATGGCCCGCCTGCTGCTGCATCCGCACATCACCAACATCCAGACCAGCTGGGTCAAGCTGGGCGCCGAGGGCGCGGCCGAGATGCTGCGCTCGGGCGCCAACGACCTGGGCGGAACGCTGATGGAGGAGACCATCTCCCGGATGGCCGGCTCCTCCTACGGCTCCTACAAGTCCGTCCGGGACCTGGTCGCCATCGCCGAGGCCGCCGGACGCCCGGCCCGCCCCCGCACCACCACCTACGGCGAGGTCCCCGCCGAGCGCGTACGGGCCGCCGAGGCCTCCGGCGGGCGCCTGCCGGAGCTGCTGCCGGTGCTGGAGGACTGAGGGCCGGGGCGCGCCCGGAACCCTCGCGGGCCGGAACCCTCGCGGGCCGGGACGGACGGGCCGGACGGGCGCGGGGCGACTTCCGGCCGTCTTCCCGGGATCTCCGGCCCCCGTCCACCTCCGGGCCGCCTCCGCCCGTGCACCGTCGTTTAAAGTGCGGTCCGAACCGGCGGGAACGGCACACGGGACACGGGAACGGACCGCAGCGGACGAGAGCCCAGGGGCGAACGGGAGGGGACGGCACGGTGACCGCGACACCTGGCGGCGGTATCTGGGGCCGCACCGAGCAGCAGGACTTCCGCAGCCGGGTACGCGGCTGCCTGCTCGGCGGCGCGATCGGCGACGCGCTCGGAGCGGGAGTCGAGTTCGACCCGCTCGACGCCATCCGGGCCGCCCACGGCCCCCAGGGGGTGACGGACTACGTGCCCGCCTACGGGCGGCGCGGCGCCATCACCGACGACACGCAGATGACCCTGTTCACCGTCGACGGCCTCATCCGCGCCCACGTCCGGCGCGACACCGGGGCCTGGCACCCGCCGACCGACGTGCACGCCGCCTATCTGCGCTGGGCCGCCACCCAGCGCGACTGGGGGCCCGACGAGCGCCGCACCGAGGACGGCTGGCTGGCCCGCCAGGAGTGGCTGTACTCGCGGCGCGCCCCCGGCCGCGCCTGCCTGACCGGGCTGGCCGACAGCCGGATGGGCACACTGGACGCCCCCAAGAACCCCGACTCCAAGGGCTGCGGCACCGTCATGCGCTCCGCGCCCTTCGGGCTGCTCGTCGGCTGGGAGCCGCAGCTCGTCTTCCAGCTCGCCGCCGAGTGCGCCGCCCAGACCCACGGCCACCCCACCGGCTACCTGGCGGCGGGCGCCTTCGCCGTCATCGTCCACGCCGTCGCCCGCGGCGAGAGCCTGGACGCCGCGGTGCAGCGGGCCCTGGCCCATCTGGCGGCCCACCCCGGTCACGAGGAGACCACCGACGCCCTCAAGGGCGCTCTCGGCGCCGTACGCCAGGGCCCGCCGACCGCCGAGCGCGTGGAGTCGCTGGGGGAGGGCTGGACGGCGGAGGAGGCGCTGGCGATGGGCGTGTACTGCGCGCTGGTGGCCGAGGACGTGGGCCACGGCCTGCTGCTGGCGGTCAACCACGGCGGCGACTCCGACTCCACCGGCTCGGTCTGCGGCAACCTGCTGGGCGTGATGCACGGGGAGACCGCCCTGCCGCCGAACTGGGTCGCCGAACTGGAGGGCCGCGCCACCATCCTGGAGCTGGCCGACGACTTCGCCATGGAGATGACCCAGGGACCGGCCCTCCACAGCCCGGCCACCCCGGCCGGCTCACCGGGCTGGCTGACCCGCTACCCGCGCGCCTGACGGAGCCGGGCCCCGCACGCGGGGCCCGGGAAGCAGTTTTCAGCCCCCTCGGCCGGGACGGCGAACCAGTCGAGAGGGCTTCGGCGCGGTGCCGCGCGGTACGGCGGGGCACGCCGCCGTGGTGCGGTGTGCTGGAGCGGTCAGCGCCGGGCGAGCGAACCCTGGCCGAGGGCTCCCACGAACGCCGTCCACGAACCGGGGACGAAGTCCAGCGACGGCCCCTGCGGGACCTTGGAGTCGCGCACGGCGACCGCCCTCGGCTCGGGGGACCGCACCTCCACGCACGCCCCGTTCCCGGCGGAGTGGCTGGACTTGGTCCACCTGTCGGTCATTCCCTGTCGGATTGCCATGTCTGCTCCGTTTTCTCCCAGACGGTGAAAATCGCCGGTTGGGCCCGGCGTGCGGCAGACGGTACCCGCCAACTGGGGCCTTCATTAACGCCGTTCACTCGACCGGATGGCATATTCCAAACGGCTCTTCACATCGGCGCGCCACCGGGTGTAGCTTGCTGCGCCGCCCGTGCGCCGCACCGCGCCGTTCCCGCGTCACCGGCGCGCCGGCCTCAGCCCCGGATGTACTCCTTGGCGATGTCCTCGACGAACTCCCGGGTCTGCTCGACGTTGAGCGCCTGCGCCCTCAGGTGCTCGTACATCACGCTGTAGTTGTGCACGTCGCCGGCCTTCTCCAGATAGAGGTCGCTGGTGACGCCCTCCAGATAGACCACCGTCGAGTCCGCCGTGTCCGGGAACTCCAGGATCGCGTACTGGCCGTTGAGACCAGGGTGCGCGCCCATATCGAAGGGCAGCACCTGCACCGTCACATGGGGCAGCCGGGAGAGTTCCAGCAGATGCTCCAGCTGGTCCCGCATGATCTGCTTCCCGCCGACCACCCGGCGCAGCGCGGCCTCGTCGATCACCGCCCACAGGCGCAGCGGGCTCTTGCGGTCGTGGATGCGCTCCTGCCGGCGCAGCCGCACCTGCACCCGCTTCTCCACGTCCTCCGCCGACGCCTCGGGCAGCGCGCCCGCGACGACGGCCTCCGCGTACCGGGGGGTCTGCAGCAGCCCCGGCATGACCTGCGGCTCGTACACGCGCAGGGACGCCGCGTCCGTCTCCAGCCCGATGTACACGCTGTACGGGATGTCGCCGAACGCGTGCCACCAGCCCTGCTGTCTGGACTCCTTGGCCATCTGCATCAGCGATTCGACTATCCGCTGGTCGTCGACCTCGTAGACGCCGCACAGGTCACGGACGTCGCGCTGGCTGATGCTGCGGCGTCCGTTCTCCAGCCGGCTGATCTTGGACTGGGAGACCAGCAGCCGGTCGGCCACCTCCTCGGCCGTCATGCCTCTCTGCTCACGGAGCCGGCGCAGCTCCTGACCCAGCCTGCGCCGCCTGACGGTGGGATTGACACTGGATGCCACGGTGCGCACACCTCCGCTTACGCCAATAGGACCGCTCCTGGAGCAGATTGCCACCAATGGCCGCGTCCGCGCTGAAAAACCGCCACACAGGGTGCGCACACGCACGCGCGGGGTGGCGGCCCGCACTCCGGGGTCGGAGTGCGGGCCGCCACCCCGCGCTACGCGGCCGACGGGTCGGATTTCGGCCGAGTTCGGGAAATCCGCCGGGCGTCCGCCGGGTGCCTTCCGAGTGCCCGCCGGTGGGGGCGCGGCAGGGTCAGTGGGCGCCCGCGCGGGCCATCCCGCCCCGCCGTGCCTGTCCGGCGAGCGGTTGCGGCGCGGCGGGCCGCGCCGCAGCCCGTCCGCCTCCCGGCCCGCCCGCGCCCCTGCCGGGAGCGGTGCGCCGGGGCTGCGCGGCCACGCCGTTCTGCACGTCCATCACGGCGTGCGCGACGAGGCCGCCCATCGGGTCGTGCCTGATCAGATCCCTCAGCCGGGAACGGGATGACCGTCCCTCGTTGCCGGGGTAGAGGTGCTTGCCGAGGCCGACCGCATGGGCCAGCGCGGCGAGTGCCGCGGTCCGCGGGTCCGGCGGTACGCCGGTGCGGATCGCGTTGTCGAGCCGGGCCCTGATCTCCCGGCTCACGGCCGTGTCCGTCGCCTGGTAGCGAGTCGTCGGCAACACCCCGCACATCTGGCTGGATACGGCATGGACCATGCCGCAGCGCTCCAGGTGTGTGAGATAGGTTTGGCGCAGCCCGAGTCTGGGCCCGCCGATCCAGTGGACCGCGCGGACGGGGCTGCCGCGTCTGCGCAGCAGCTCCAGCGCGGAGTCCAGGGTTGGATCTCCGGTCGGCCGTGGCAGCACCACGGCGATGCGATCCCCGTCAGGGGCTATCCGTCCTGCGAGAGCCAGCTCCACGAGCTGGGCCCCGGCCAGGCCGAGGTCGAGCGACTGCGGCTGCGCCGTGGTACCCGTGGCCGGGTCCAGGGCCAGCAGCAGAAGCTCCTCCGGAATTGTTCTGCGGCTCCTGCCCATCCATGCCTCCCCGCGTGGATGCATGACAGGGTGACCCCTCTCACAGAGGTCTGTCGAGAGCACCTGGGTGCTTTGTCATGGAACCAGTAGGTATGTCGTTACCGTCTGGCAATTTAGCGGGCCCTCACGGCCGCGAAACAGGGTCGGAGTGCCGGGGGAGGACCGGCGTTCAGGACACTGTTTACTGATATGACGAGTGGCGACACCAAGCGGGAGGCATAGGTGGCGGGCAAGTCCCCCGACAGTTCGGAACGGCAGACTTCGTTGGGGGAGACGACCGGAGAGGCCGGAACGGTTCCCGAGCGGGCGCGTGACCCCCGCGTGGCGCTGTACGAGGCGCCCGGGGACGAGGCCGGGACCGGTGGCGAGGAGCCCTCGCCGAACGGTGACGGTCCGGCGGGGGCGGCCGGGGCGGCCGGTTCCGCCGAGGGCGGCGACACGGCGAGGACGGCGGTCCGGGAGCCGGAGACGCGGGAGCCTGAGGAGACCGGGGAGCCGGAGAAGGCCGGGGAGCCGGAGGCCGCCGGTGAGGACGCGTCCGCAGGTGGGGACGAGCCTGCCGGTGGGGAGTCCGGGGCCGGGCCGGTGGACCAGGCGACGGCGGTCTTCCGCACTCCTGAGGACAAGGCCGAGGCCAAGGCGGGGACCGGCAGGACCGACGAGGACGCCGACGCCGATGCCGAGGAGGCGGACGGCGGCACCGGCCCCGCCGAGGACCGTGACCCAGCCGAGGACGGGGGAGCCGGGGCCGGGCCGGTGGACCAGGCGACGGCGGTCTTCCGCACTCCTGAGGACAAGGCCGGGAGCAGGGCCGGGGAGAGGACCGGGGACGGCGGGGGCGGTGAGGAGGCCGGAGCCGACCGGCCGGTCGACCAGCCCACCGCGATGTTCCGGGTGCGTCCGGAAAGTGCCTCCGAGGAGCCGGGTTCAGAGGACCCGGGGGAGGCCGCGGACCCGGGGGAGCCGGAGAAGACCCAGGAGCCGGAGAAGGCCGGGGAACAGGCGGAGAGCGACGCCGAGCGGACGAGCCGCTTCGTACCGCTGCGGTCCGCCGACGCCCCCCGCGTGCCCCCGGCCGTCGTGTCGCCGGAGCAGCCGCCGCACACGCCGGGCCCCGAGCTGCCGGAGGCCGAGCGGACCAGGCAGCAGCCGCTGCCGCCGCACAGGCCCCTGGAACTGCTGGCCGAGCTGACGAACAAGCCGGCCCCGCCCGAGACCCCGGTGCGGGTCGCCCTGCGGCGGATCAAGATCTGGTCGCCGCTGGTCCTGCTGCTGGTGATCGCCCTGGCGGTCGCGCAGCTCATGCGCCCGCTTCCAGCCCCGGAGCTGGTGCTCACCGCCTCCGCCACCCACACCTTCGAGGGCGACGAGCCCACACTGGCCTGGCCGCCCGAGGGCCAGGCCGTCCTGGAGGTGGAGGGGCTCGGCTCCCTCGGCTCGTACGGCGAGGAGAAGCCGGTGCCGATAGCGAGCGTGGCGAAGGTGATGACCGCTTACGTCATTCTCCGCGACCACCCGCTCAAGGCGGGCGAGGAGGGCCCGAGGATCCCGGTCGACGCGCAGGCCGAGAAGGACGCGGGTCTCAGCGCCCAGGGCGAGTCGACCGTCGAGGTGGAGGAGGGCGAGGAGATAACCCTCGACGAGGCCCTCCACGCCCTGATGATCGCCTCCGCCAACAACGTGGCCCGGCTGCTGGCCCGCTGGGACTCCGGCGGCTCGGAGAAGGCGTTCGTGGAGAAGATGAACGCCGCCGCCGAGGAGCTCGGGATGGAGAACACCACCTACACCGACGCCAGCGGGCTGCGCAAGGACACCGTCAGCACGGCCGCCGACCAGGTCGAACTCGGCAAGAAGGTCATGGACTACGAGGCCTTCCGGGAGATCGTCAAGAAGCCCTCGTACAAGGACCGCAACGGTGTGAGCCACCGCAACTGGAACGGGCTCGTCCCGTACAACCGCGCGGTCGGCATCAAGACCGGCACGACCACCGCGGCCGGCGGCAACCTGCTGTTCGCGGGCGAGAAGGAGGTCGGCGGCACCACACAGCTGATCATCGGCGCGATGCTGGGGCAGCACAAGCCGCCGATCATCGACACGGTGATCGCCGAGAGCCGCGAGCTGCTGGTCTCCGCGCAGGAGGTCCTGAAGTCGGAGAAGATCGTCGCCAAGGGCGACGTGGTGGGCTACGTGGACGACGGCCTCGGCGGCCGTACGCCGCTGGTCGCGACCGAGGACGTCTCGGCGGTCGGCTGGTCCGGCCTGAAGGTGGAGCTGGCCCTGACCGACGGCGGCAAGGGCGTTCCGCACACGGCGGCCCCGGGCGACACCGTCGGCACCCTGACCGTCGGCAGCGGGCCGGGCCAGGTGAAGGTCCCGGTGGCCGTCCGGGGCGAGCTGGCCGAACCGGACCTGGGCACGAGGCTGACCCGCGTCCTGTGACGCGCGGGCCGCGGGGCCCGTACGCGGGGCGCGGTACGGACGGTGTCTTCCGTCCGCACCGCGCCCCGCGCGCGTCCGGCCGCGGCCCCCGTTACCCAGCCGTGCCCCCGGTCGGCACATGGCCGGGCCCGCGGCGGTAATCCTCTAGGCCATGGCGAAGACGTGGTGGTCCGTCGTGCGGGGCGTGGCCAAGGAGTTTTTCGAGGACGAGATCCCGGACCGGGCGGCGACCCTCACGTACTACGGCGTGCTGTCGATCTTCCCCGCCCTGCTGCTGCTCGTCTCGCTGCTCGGTGCGGTCGGCGAGACGGCGACCCAGTACATCCTGGAGAACCTCCGGCAGCTCGCCCCCGGCCCGGCCCGCGAGATCCTGAGCGACACGGTGGGCGAGATCCGGCGCGGCAGCGGCGGCGGCTTCGTGGCGGCCGTCAGCCTGCTGGGCGCGGTGTGGGCCTCCTCCGGCTACGTCGCGGCGTTCATCCGCGCGGCCAACCGCGTCCTCGACATCCCCGAGGGCCGCCCGGTGTGGAAGCTCACGCCGCTGCGGATCGGCGTGACGCTGGTGCTGATGGTGCTGCTCGCCGTCAGCGCGGTGATCGTGGTCTTCACCGGCGGGCTGGCCGAGCAGGCCGGGAAGGCCGTCGGCATGGGCGACCAGGCGCTGCTGGTGTGGTCGGTCGCCAAGTGGCCGGTGCTGGTGCTGCTGGTCGCGGCGATGATCAGCATCCTGTACTGGTCGGCCCCCAACGCCCGGCTGCGGGGCCTGCGCATGGCGCCGGGCAGTCTGGTGGCCGTGCTGCTGTGGCTGGCCGCCTCGGCGGGCTTCGCGGTCTACACGGCGAACTTCGGCTCGTACAACAAGACCTACGGCACCCTCGCCGGCGCCGTGGTCTTCCTCGTCTGGCTGTGGCTGTCGAACATCGCCATCCTGCTCGGCCTGGAGCTGGACGCCGAACTGGCCCGCCGGCGGGCGTACGCGGACGGGCTGCCGAAGGGGGAGGAGCCGTACGTGGAGCCGCGCGACACCGCCAAGTGGCCGCGCTCGCTGCGGCTGCGGCTGCGGCGCCTCAGGTGGCTCAGGCGGCAGCGGAGCGGAGGCGAGTCCGCCCGTACCGGCCCGGGCCGGGACCAGGCCCAGGGCTCGCGCCCGGACCCGGAACCGGACGCCTCACGCGGCCATACGCTCGACAAGGCGGCGGACTGACGCCGGCGTCCGCGGGTCGTGGCGCGGCGGGTGCCACCGCCGCAGCACCTGCCGCCGCCGCAGCACCGCGGCGGCCACGGCCAGGGCGAGCACGGCCCCGCCCGCCACGGCCAGCGGCACGGCGTTGCGCCGGCCCGCCCGTACGGCGCCCGACGCCTTGCGCTGCGCCAGGGCCTTGACGTCGGCCTTGGCCGCCAGCTCCTCGATGGTGTCGCCGAGCTCCCGGCGCGTGCGGTCGATCCGCTCGCGCAGCTCGGCGGGGGTGTCCGGGTCGGCGGGGATGCCCGGGGTGTCCGGGACCTCCGCCTGACTGGTGTCCCTCGAAACGCTCATCGCCGCGCCCTTCCCCTGATCTCGTCCAGGTCGTCGTGCACGCCCCGCAGCGCCCGCTCGGGTTTGGCGGGCGTCGCCCTGCGCATCTGCTGCCGTCCCAGAGCCGCCAGCACCCCGGCGACGAGGAACAGCACCGCCATGATCACCAGGGCGGACAGCCACACCGGCCACACCACGGACAGGCCGGCGATCGCGGCCGTCACACCGGCGCCCACCGCGTACAGCGCGACCACCCCGGCGCCGCCGAGCATGCCGCCGCCCATCCCGGCCCGCTTGCCCTTCTCGGCCATCTCCATCTTGGCGAGCTGCAGCTCCTCCTTCATGAGCTGGGACATCTGCGCGGTGGCCCGCGCCACCAGCTCGCCGACGGAGTGCTCCTCTCCCGGGCCGTGCCCGCGCCTGTGTCCGTCCATCCGCTGCATCGTGCTCATCGTCGTCGCGCTCCCCTCATGGGTCAGCACTCCGAGTACCTCCGCTCACCGCCCGCTAACCCGGCCTCACCCGTTCGTCACGGCGTCCGGGGCGTGCGGGGCGTGCGGGGTCCGGCGGTGGCCGACGGCGGCCGGGGCGCGGGAGCGCTCACGGCGGTGCCTCCCCGTCCCGCCGTGCCCGCCACCCGCGTGCTTTCCCGGAGGCCGGAGCGCCCGGAGTGCCCGGGGCGCCGAGCCCGGCTGCCCCGGGCGGTCTCATGCCGGAGGCTCCCGCGGCCGGTCCGCGCCGCCCGGCACGGTGGCGGGGGCGTGCGGGGATGTGTCCCCGGCCCGGCGGTTCACCCGCCGGGCCGGCGGGCGGAGCGTTCGGCGGCGAAGACGTCCTCCAGGCGGTAGAGCAGGGCGCGCCCCTGCCGCCCCGCCGGAGCGAGGCGGCCGAGCTGCACCCACTTGCGGATGGTGGCCGGGGCGACCGAGACCTCCCGGGCGGCCATCGCCGCGGTGACCAGCATCAGGCGCCACTGCCCAGCGGATCGTGCGGCAGCCCGTCCGGCAGCTCGCGCTGTGGCCAGGAGTGCCGGTGGGCGGGGTCGGTGCGGCAGCCGCACCCGGGGTCTTCGCAGCGGCAGCCGGGGTTGATGCACAGCACGGCCCGGCGCTCGGGGAAGGCGCGCAGGGAAACGGAGGCGCACCACGGGCAGCGTCCGTCGACGGCCGTCATCGCCTCGCTCCCGCCCAGCGCCCGCGAGCAGCGGCGGCTCATCCTGCGGGCCTCGTCCAGGACGTGCTCGGCGAGGACCGCGTCGCGGCCGATGCGGTCGAGCAGGCTCAGCAGGCGCCCGATCCGCCGGGGGGCCCGTGCGCGCTGCGGGCGGGGGAGGTCGAGCCTGTCGTGCACTGCCTCCTCCAGCTCGGTGACGCCGTCGGTGATGTCGCGGATGGCGTCGGAGATGTGCAGGCGCAGCGGGGCGGTGGACCGGGCGCCCCCGGAGGGGCCGGGGGGCGGACCGGGTACGGCCGGGCTACGCCCGCCGGGCGCCAGTTCGGCGAGGAGCTCGGGGAACTGGCGGCGCAGCGCGCCCAGCCGACGGGCGGTCTCGGTACGGACGGTGTCATTCATGCGGTCCTCCCCTTCTGTACCGGCGCCGGCCGTTGCCGTAACGGCTCGCGGCGGCCGGGGCCCGTCGGTGTGCGGGTGGCGGGTGCCATGGGTGACTCCCTCGATGCGTGTCGCTGTTCGGTGCGGACCATATGATCCTATGTTGCGTGCTGGCGCGCAACAAATATCCGTCGAGGTTCGCCAGGTCTTCCATTTCGCGCTCGATAGCACGTAATGCCGTGCGCGAAAGCACGTTATGCTGAGGGTCCACGAAGGGGGCGAGTCATGGCCGCAGCGCAGGATCTGGAAGCTTTCGCGACCTGGATCGAAGGGCTGATCCGGGAGCGGGGTTACGACATCGACAGCCCGCGGGGCGGCGGCAAGTCGCGCCTCGCCGACGCCGCCGGCGTCCACCGCGCGGCGATCACCCGGTTGCTGCGGCGGCACAGCATGCCCGACCTGGAGACCATGCGGCGGCTCGCCCGGGTGCTGAGGGTCCCGGTGCGGGAGATGCTCGTCCGCTCCGGTCAGCTCACCGCCGACGAGCTGCCGCTGCCGCCGTCCCCCGGGGGTCGTGCGGACGGCGGGGCGGAGGAGTTGCTCACCCTGGAGCGCGCCGCCGAACTGCTGGGCATCCCGGCCGGGCAGCGGGAGATGTTCGTCAGGGTGGCGAGCCAGTTCCTGCCCGAAGGGGGTCCCGTGGAGCCACCCGCGCGCCGCCGCGCCTGACCGCCGCGCCGCCACGCGACCCCTCCCGCCGGCCCGGTCCCGCTCTCCTGCGGGGCCGGGCCGGACTGTCGTACGGGTCGATGACGGTCGTCGGCAGCGGTCACCGCCCGCCGGTCGCGGTACCCCCTTCTGCGCTTCGCGCCCCACTCCCGGACGGTGCGGCGCGGGCTCTCCGGGAAGTCGCCACGCCTTACTGGTTGCGCGCTCGCACGATCTAGTTCACACTTGGACGCAGCGGCGGAGCTGTGCCCGTATCCCGGGTGCGGCCCGCCGTTCGTCATGGGCGGGCCCCTGCGGCCGGCCCGCCCTCTTCAAGGAAGGAGGAGGCGTGTGGTTGATCCGCTGCTGGCGTTCCCGGACGTCGAGCGTCTGATCGTCGACTTCCTCGGCGACCGGCCGGAGCTCACCGGGGTGACGGTGGACAACGTCCCGCCGGACGGCTTCGACGGAACCCAGCGCGTGGTGCTGGTCTCCCGGGTGGGCGGGGCGTGGGTCGACGACCTCCACCTCGACAACCCCCTGGTGGAGCTCGAGGTCTACGGGCCGGACAAGACCACGGCCCACACCGACTCGCTGGGCATGCGCGCCGCGCTGCTGCGACTGCGCGGCACCACCCACGGGACGGCCACGGTCACCGACGTGGTCGAGGCGGACGGCGTCCGCTGGCTGCCCGACTACAACCGGCTCGACGCCAACCGCTACCTGACCACGGTGCGGCTGTCGCTCACCCCGGTCCAGACCGGCTGACGGCCGCCGCGCCAACACAGCCGCGCCGGCACCGCCGAACCGGCACCGCACCACCCCGTCACAGGGCCCCGCACGAAGCGGGGCCCTTCGCACGAGCGCGGAAGCGGAAGACGCGATCCGCGCTCCGAACCGAGGAGTCGCCTCACATGGCAGGTATGAACCCCAACCAGATCCGCGTGGCCGGCAACGGCCGCATCCTCGTCGCCCCGCTGGGCACCGCCGCCCCGGCCGACACCGCCTCCGAGTGGGGCACCGGCTGGACCGACGTCGGCTACACCAGCTCCGACGGCGTGAAGTTCGGCCGCAAGGAGAAGACCTCCCAGGTCGACACCTGGCAGTCCGTCGGCCCGGCCCGCTTCATCTACGAGGACCGGGACATGACGGTGAAGTTCAGCATGCTCCAGTTCAACCCGGACACCCTGCCGCTGTACTTCGGCGGCGGCGAGGTCAGGGAGACCGCGGCCGGCTCGGGCGTCTACCAGTACGACGTGCTCTCCGACCCGATCCCGGACGAGCGGTCGCTGGGCCTGGAGTTCACCGACGGCGAGGAGGTCGTCTACCGCTTCGTCCTGCCGCGCGGTCAGGTCACCGACACCGACGAGGTCGAGATGAACCGCAAGGGTTCGCTGAAGCTCGGCGTCACCTTCACGGCGATGGCGGTCCACGCCGCCACTCCGCTGGCCACCTGGCTGGTCAAGGACCCCGACTTCGCCGGCACCACCCCGGCTGCCTGATCCGTTCCGCGGGCTGGACCGCACAGCACAGCAAGCACAGCACCGGCGCCGGGCCCTCGGGCCCGGCGCCCTCCGCTTCCGTCCCGATCCCGACATCCCGACACCCCGGCAAGGAGCCGACCAGACATGACCACGTTCGACGTCAACGCCGCACGCGCCCAGCGCACGGAGGCACTGGGCCGCGCCTGGACCTTCACCATCGACGGCGACACCTTCGAGATGCCCGGCGAGCTCAGCCGCCGTACCGCCCGCGCCCTGCGCGAGCTGGACGACAACGACATCGACGGCCTGCTGCGCCTGCTCCTGGGTGAGGAGCAGTTCGACCGCTTCGACCGGCACGACGTCTCCATGCAGGACGTCGCCGCGATCCTGGAGGCGTACGGGAAGGCCACCGGGCTCGGCCTGGGGGAAGGCTGAGCCTCGACGCGTTCGTCGACGAACACGCCGAGGCACTGGAAGCCGACCTGTTGCGGTACTACGGGGTCGATCTTTTGGACTGGTACCGCGGCGGGCTCTCCTCCCGCCGCCTGGCCGTCCTGATCCGCCACCTGCCGCGCGACAGCGCGGTCAACCTCGCCGACCACGGGGAGGCAGCCCAGTGGGGTGCGGCCGAGCACCTGCTGGCCGCAGCCGTGGACCATCTGGCGGCGGCGAACTGGATGACGGCCGCGCTCCACCGCGACGAGGACGACGAGCCGCCGGAGTACCCGGAGCCGGTCCCCCGGCCCGGGCAGCGGCCGGACGAGTCGGGATCGCGGGAACAGGAGCCGAACGATGGGGAGTTGGGCGACACGCCCGGCGCCGAGCCGGAGCGCGCGCCCGCCTCCGGTCCCTCAGCGCGCGAGCTGGCCCGCTTCTTCGGCTGACGGAGGCCGCCCACCGGGGCCGTCCCCGCCCGCTTCCCGGCGGCGGGGACGGCCCCGGTCCGTACCAAAACAAAACTGTGTTCGATTTTTTGCTCCGTGCGGCCGTATGATGACGCTGGGTACGCAACACCCCCACCTCCGTTGCGCGCCCGTGACCCCCGTGTACGCATCCAAGCAGGTCATATGGCACCACGAGCCGGAGAGGGTGATAGGGGTGGCGACGGAGAGCTACGAGACCGGCCAGGACACGACCCGTGCGGAGGCCACCGGAGAGCTCCAGCGACTGCTGGGCGGGATATTCCGGCGCCTGGACGGGCCCGCCGCGGAGCAACTGCTCCTCGCGGTCCGCGCGGAGCTGGACGCCCGCGACGCCCGCGCCTACGCCGCCGGCTGGCAGGACGCGATGGAGGCCGCCGGGGGCGAGCGGGCCGGGTGAGGGGAGGCCGCCCCGGTCGTCGGTGCTCCGTCGGTGCCTCTTCGGCGCCGGGGGGCCGACGGGGATTCGTCGACGGCCCTCCCGGGCAGTGTCCACGGGCGTGCGCTCACCGGCCTCCGGCCGCCTCGCGATCGTAGGTGCCGGAGCGTCTCGCCACCGGGCGGGCTCCGGCTGACGCGAGGCTAGGAATTGAGGGCGAACGTCCAGAAGAAGACGAACGAGAGGGCGGCCGCGAGTCCGGTGCCCACGAAGAACCTCAAGACGTCGAACACGTCCACGATGACCGGTCTGAACTCGCCGTTGACGACTCCCCGGTGCGCCGGGTTCCCGGGGCTGTAGGTGACCGGTGCGGTTTCTCCCACCCTCAGCGGAGGGCGGGCGCTGGGGCCTGTGAAAGCCTCACGGACGCGTCCCTCGGAATCCTCGTACCGCACCACGCCGATCACGGCGCCGTTGACCGTCCACTGGTAACCGGTGCAGACGCCCTTGGTGGTCTCGCCCGATTTCACCGCACGCCGCTCCCTGACCAGAAACACCAGGTGCCTGACTCCGCGTTGCAGGAAGTAAACGGCGAGTAGAGAGGCAACTCCCCCCAGTAGTAAGAGCATTCCCCGACCCTACCAGGGGATGGCAACGGCAGTGCCCGGAAGGTGCTGACCGCGCCCGTTCGAAGAGCGTTCCGGGAAACAGATTGGTTGGTCATGACGCCGGAAGAAGTATTGAGATTGCTCAAGGAAGCCATCACAAGGCCAGGCTCCGAAATAGCCGCTTTCGTGGAGGACCTGGTAGCCAAGACATTCGACGGATCCGGGGCGTTGATGGACTCGGTCGCCGAGGGTGTCAAGGATATCGCCGGCGAGGAACACTCCGCGGCCGCCAACCAGGCGGTCTACTGGAGCACCCAGGCCTTCAAGATGGACCCCAGCGTCTTCGCCGTCACACCCGAACTGATGAACGTCGGCCTCGAAGGGATCTCCTTCGCCGGTGTCACATACAAGTGGCCGTGGGTCAGGTCGTTCGAGGACATGCTGTCGACGACGCGGTTGGGAGCGGGCGTGGGCGGCGTGGGCGGCGGGGGAGACGGGGGAGACGGGGAGCTCCTGGCCAGGGTGGACCGGGTGGAGGAAACCGCCAGAGCGGCCCGCACGGCGGCGGAGGACTCCGTGCGGCGGATCCGTCAGACCAGCGGTTCCCTGGGGCAGCAGACCGGACGCGCGCTGGCCACGGCCGAACGGGCCAGGGACCACGCGGAGGACTCCGTGCGGCGGATCCGTCAGACCAGCGGTTCCCTGGGGCAGCAGACCGGACGCGCGCTGGCCACGGCCGGCCAGGCCAAGGCCCGCGCCGACGAAGCACACCGCAGGCTGGACCGCCAGCAGGGGGCGGCACGCAGAGCGGTGCAGGCGACTTCCACCCAGCAGGTGGCCAACTCCCGCCGACCCAAGTACACGGAAGTGCTCCAGGACCTCGAAAGGGTGCGGGCGAGGGTGAACGCCCTGTCCGCCGCGCTCGGATGACGCGAGGAAGAAACCGGATTCCGCCGGAAGAGACAGAAACGAGGAGCACCACATGGCTCTGGCGAGTGCGCTGCAACGGGCCTCGGGCACGTTGCGGCAGTTCAAATCGGCCTCGGACACGGCCGGACGGGCCGCGACCGGCCTGGGCCGGCAGGCGGCCGCCGCGGACCGGAGCGTCACGCGGATCACCACCGGCGCGAGAAACACCAACAAGGAACTGACGACGATGAAGAGGGCGGCCGACCAGGCCGCCCTCTCCGTTTCCAAGCTGGGCCGCGAGGCCGTCAAGAGCGGTCCGCAGATGACGCGGATGCAGCAGGGAGCCAAGAAGGCCTCCGGCGGGTTCAAGCAGCTCAACAAGGAGATGAAGGGCAACATCTTCGGGACGCTGCTCTCGCTGCTCACACCGGTCATCGAGAAGATCGTCGCGATGGCCACCCAGTCGAAGACCATGCAGCGGGTGATGAAGAAGGTCTTCACCGTGGTCGGCGAGGTCCTCAAGAAGGCCATGAAGGTCATCGGGCCGCTGCTGAGCAGTCTGGGCAGGATCTTCAAGTCGGTCTTCAACGGCATCAGGACGGCCGTGTCGGTGGTGGTCAAGGCCATCGTGAAGGTCGTCAGGACCTACTTCGCCATCTGGAAGGCCGTCATCACCACGGCCGTCCGGGCCGTCCGCAACACCATCAGCGCCGTGATGAACGGCATCAGGAAGGTCGTCCAGCCCGTCGTCAACTGGATCAGGACCACTATCCCGGCAGCCTTCCGCGCCGTGCGGGACAGGATGAGCCAGATCTGGGGCCGGCTCTCCGGCATCGCCTCACGGGCCTTCGGCAAGGTCAAGAACAGTGTCAGGGGGCCGGTCAACGGCGTCATCGACATCATCAACCGGGCGATCCGGCGCATCAACGGCATCAAGGTGTCGATCCCCGGCTGGGTGCCGATGGTCGGCGGCAAGACCTTCGGCGTCAGCCTGCCCACCATCCCCAGACTCGCCGAGGGCGGTGTCGTCACCCCCCGCTCCGGCGGCGTGCCCGCGATCCTCGCCGAGGCGGGCGAGGCCGAGGCCGTACTGCCGCTGTCCAAGCTGGGTTCGCTGCTGGGACTGACCGCCGCCCGGGCGGACCGGGGCACACCCGGCCCCTACGGCACGGGAGCCGCCGCGGCCGGAGCCGGCGGACTGCACATCGAGCACTACTACGCCGCCGAGACCGGCGACCCGCAGCGGACCGCCGACGCGCTGATGCTCCTGGCCAAGGCCCGCGGATGAGGACCGGGCGCGCACCACACCCGGGGACGGAAGGGGTGGAAGGGACGGAAGGAGCGGAAGGAGCGGGGAGAACGGGAGACACGGAAGGAGGTGGAGGGCCGTGCCGCTGAACCAACTGGCCCTGGCCCGGCCCGCGTTCGCCGGATTCGGCGGAGCACTGGGCCAGGCCCGCCAGTCCCTGGCCGCCAACACCCGGGCGGTGCGGGCCGCGCAGCGGGCGGCGGCGGCCGTACGCGGATCCGCCCAGCGCTCCGCGGCCGAACTGCGGCGCACGCTCCCCGCGGCCGGGGCCGCCGGCCAGGGGCTGGCGGGCCTGGGGCGCCGGGCGGGCGCCGCGCACCCGCGACTGACCGCGGCCCGGCCCAAGGCGGCCGCCGCGAGCCGGGAGCTGAAACGGATCAGGAGCGGCGCGGCGCAGGCGGCGACGCTCTCCGGCGGCATCTCCAAGGGCGCCGGCCTCTTCGGCCGGCTCGGCGGCGTGTTCGGTATCGGACTGCGCCTGGGCGCCGGGGTGATGAAACTGGTCAACACCGTGATGAAGGCCAACCCCTGGGGGCTGGCGCTCTCCCTGGTCGCCCCGCTGGTCATCGACCTGGTCGACGCCGCCGCGCGGTCCGAGGCCGGGCAGCGGATCATCCAGCAGGGCAGCGCGGCCCTGGCGCAGGGCGTGCGGACGGTCGCCAAGGTGATCGAGCCCGCCGTGCGGACGGTGGTGAAGATCGCCACCGGCTACGTACGGGGCTACCTCACGGTCGTCACCGCGGTGGTGAAGTGGCTGGCGGACATGGTGCGCGACCCCATGGGCACCCTGCGCGGGACCGTCTCCTCAGCGGGCGGCGCGCTGCGCTCGATCGCCGGCCGCACCATGGGCCGGATCAGGGGCGCCGTCCGCTCGGCGCTGAACTGGCTCACCACCGGGCCCCGCAAGGGGTTCGACCGGGTCTCCGGAGCGACGCGCCGCGTCCTGGGCGGGATCGCCGGATTCCTGGAGTCGGGCATGCAACTGGTCCCGCACGTCCTCAAGGCGCCGATCAACGGGCTGATCGCCTTCGCCAACCGGCTGATCGACGGCCTCAACAGCCTCAGTGTCAGCATCCTCGGCAAGAAGTTCGGCGTGAACATCTCCAGGATCCCGCAACTGGCCGCGGGCGGCGTCGCCCTGCCCCGGCGCGGAGGAGTGCCGGCGGTCGTCGCCGAGGCGGGCGAGGCCGAGGCCGTACTGCCGCTGCCCGCGCTGCGCCGGCTGATGAACCGCGCCGCCCGCCACACCGCCTCCGCGCGGATGCGGGGAGGACGGATCGAGCACTACACCGAACCCGCCGAACGCGGGCCGCTGGGCGTCGCCGACGACCTGCTCTTCCTCGCCCGCACCGCCCACCCCGCCCGCCCCGTGCAGCCGGGCGCCGCGGTGCCGGTCGCGGAGGCGATCGCGGGGACGGGAGCGGCACCGTGAACAGGAAGCGAGGACACCGAACGTGATCGACACCGGACAACTCCACAACGGCCAGGACACTCCCCCCGGCTCACTGATCACCCACGACGGGCAGATCCAGTGGGCCGGGGCTCTTTTCGGCCCCGGCACCCCCTACCAGATCGACGCCAAGGGCATCACCGGCTGGGACGACCTGCCGGACCTGGAGACCGGCGACGTCGCCCTGCCCGACCGCCACGGCGCCTGGCCCGGCGCACGCTGGGCCAAGCCGCGCACCGTCTCGGCGACCGTCTGGCTGCTGCCGGACACAGCCGGGCAGGCGCGCGGCACGATGCGCGGCTTCCGCGCCGCCACCGTCCCCGACGGCGGCGAGCGGTGGCTGGCGGTACGGCTGCACGGCGAGACGCTGGCCTGCCGCGCCCGCGTCAGCCGCCGCGTCGTCCCCCAGGATCGCGGCTACGTGGTGCAGGGCGCGGCCAGGGCCGAACTGCAGTGGGTGGCCACCGACCCGCGCCGCTTCGGCGTCCGCGAGCAGCGCGCCGTACTGCGCCTGCCGCAGCCGGAGAGCGGCCTGGCCTGGACTGCCCCCGGCGCCCCCCAGCCCGGACCCGGCACCGGGGCGGAGGCCGGCCTGGCCTGGCCGCTGGACTGGGGCACCACCGGGTCCACCGGCACCGTGACCGCCCACAACTCCGGGGAGACGGCCGCGCACCCGGTGATCGAGTTCCGCGGCCCGGCGCACCGTCCGTCGCTGACCCGGCTGACGGACGGGCTGCGGCTGAGCTACGGCATCACCCTCGCCGCCGGCGAGGTGCTGACCGTGGACACCCAGGCGGGGACGGTCGTCCTCAACGGGACCGCCTCCCGGCTGTACACCGCCACCGCCCGCTCGGCGCCCGAGCAGCTGTTCCTGCTGGCGCCCGGGGCCACCCCGCTGGCCTTCCGCTCCGGCGACACCGTCCCCGACCCCGGCGCCACCGTCACCGTGCGCTGGCGCGACGCCCACTGGTGACCGGCGGCCCACCGCCGCACCCGCACCCGCACCACATCAACCCACCACCACACACAGGAGGAACCTCATGCCCGTGCGCACCGCATGGCTGCTCAACCGCACCGAGGACGGCGCCGGCCAGTCCCGCGCCGACACCCGCCTGGCCCCGACCGGCACCATGACCCCGGCCGGCCAGCTCGCCTCGCGCGACGGTGTGATCCCCGGCTCCCCGGACGGCGCGTGGGCGCTGTCCGGGCTCTACGTCTACGGCCAGTCCGCCGGCATGACCGCCACCGTCGCCTCCGGCCGGGCCGTCGTCCAGGGCGACGAGTCCGCAGGCGCCTACCCCGTCGCCCTCACCGAGTACACCCCGGTCACCTTCGCCGACGGCGACCCCGACAACCCCCGGATCGATCTGGTGGTGCTGCGGGTGTACGACGAGATCCAGGACACCTCCTCCGGCCGCACCGAGGCGGCCGTGGAGATCGTCCAGGGCGCCCCGGCCGCCACCCCCCAGGCCCCCGCCACCCCGCGCGCCGCACTCGCCCTGGCCTCCGTCCTGGTGCCCGCGGGCGCCTCGGAGGGCACCGGCGGCATCGACTGGAACTCGGCCGTCGGCGACCTGCGCCGCGCCACCGTCGCCGTCGGCGGCATCGTGCCGGAGGACTGGCCCAGGGACATCCCCGGCAGCTACCCCGGCCAGTACCGGGACGTCGGGGCCGGCGGCCTCCAGCGCTGGGACGGCACCGCCTGGCAGCCCTACCCGCCCACCCCCAGGTGGCGGGAGTGGACGCCGCAGTGGACCACCAGCACCGGTACCGGGACCCCGTCGTTCGGAAACGCCGCCGTCGAGTGCCGCTATGTGCACACCGGCACCCTGGTGCACGCCTACTTCAACGTCTACTTCGGCTCCACCACCGTCTTCGGCACCGGGGGAACGGTCGACAACTGGCGCTTCTCGCTGCCCGTCCGGGCGTCCGGAACCAGCCAGGCGGTCGGCTTCGCGGGCCTGCAGAACGGCTCCCGGGCGAGGCGCATCGCCCGGATCCGCCTGACCACCGCCGACCACCTGGAGCTGGAGGTGTCCTCCGGCGACCTCGACGGCACCGCGCCCGCCCACAGCGGCCTGGTGGACGCGGTCACACCGTGGGACTGGTCGTCCGGCTCCTACATGCAGATCGCCGGAACGCTGGTCTACGAGTCCGCGGAGCCGGCCGAGTGAGCGGGCGCACCGCCGTCCACCGCGCCGTCTTCTGCGACCTGCGCACCGACCGCGTGGTGGACGTACTGCCGCTGACCGAGGCGAAGTACGACGACTACATCGGCAAGCCCGGCTCGCTCACCGCCACCGTCCCGCTGCCGGACGAGGCGCTCGCCCGCCGGGCCCGCGCCGCGCTCCGGCCCGGCCGCACCGCGGTCTGGCTGGAGCGCGACGGGGACGTGCGGTGGGGCGGCGTGCTGTGGACGTGCACCCCGCAGTCCGACGAACAGGGCCGGAAGAAGGCCGAGTTCCAGGCCGCCACCTTCGACTCCTACCTCGACCACCGCATCCTCTCCGGTGACGTGGTGGGCACGGCCACCGACCAGTTCGACATCGTCCGCGCGCTCATCGACCACGTACAGGCGCAGCCGGGCGGCGACATCGGCCTGCGGTACGGGAGCGAGACCTCCGGGGTGCGGCGGGACTTCGCCCACGCCCACACCGACCTGGCCCGGGTGCGGGAACTGATCGACAAGCTGGCCAGGCTCGACGACGGCTTCGAGTGGCGCGTGCACTGCCACCGCGACGCACAGGGCCGCCGCGTCAAACGACTCCAGCTCGGCCACCCCAGGATCCACACCGGGCACGCCGACATCGTGCTGGACCACCCCGGCGCGGTGCTCACCTACAGCCTGCCCTCGGACGCCACCGTGCAGGCCAACGTATGGGTGGCCAGAGGGGAGTCGGCCAACTCCGACCAGTCCCAGGAGTCGGTGCCGCTGACCGCGCGGCGGGTCGACGCCGACGACATCGCGGGCGGCTGGCCGCGGCTGGAGTCCAGCTCCGACCACACCTCCGTACGCGAGCAGGCCGTGCTGGACTCCCTGGCCCGCGCCGAACTGGCCCGGCACCGCCGCCCGGAGACCATCCCGCAGATCACCGTGCTGATGGACGGCCGGATCTCCCCGGCCCTGCTGGGCGCCCGGCTGCGGCTGCGCATCCGGGACCTGTGGCACCCGGAGGGGGCCGACGGCCGGTACCGGATCGTCGGGCTGGCCGTCACCCCGCCGCAGCGCACCAAAGCCGAGACCGCGACCCTCTACCTGGAAGGAGCCTGACCGGTGGCGATCATCCCCACCGACCTGCTGGACCGGCTGCGCGAGCTGGAGAGGCAGGTGCGGGACCTGATGGGCAGCGCCAACAGCGGCCCGCCGATGAACCGCATCAGCGGCGGCGACGTCGTCATCGGCGACGGCGGCCGGCTGCGGGTGCGCACCCCCGGCGGCGAGGACCTGCTCTACCTCGGCCGCGTCCAGCCGGACCGCGCCGGCGGCGAGCCGCAGCAGGGCCTGGTGGTGCGCCGCGACGACGGCTCCCTGGCACTGACGGTGTGGACCGGCAGCCCGGACACCCTGCCCGACCAGCCGGTGCAGATCCTCGACCGCAAGGGCAACGTGGTCGTCGCCGACGACGCCCGGCGCCGCGGACTGGCCCGCCCCTACGTGCCCTACCCGCTGCCCGCGCCGGTGGCGGTCAGCCGCTGGGAGTCCACCGCGGCCACCTCCTGGACCACCCTCTTCCGCGGCCCCGGAATCGTCCAGCACCCCAGGCTGCACTGCCGCATCGCGGCGGAGGGCCCCGAGGGCGCCGAGGTGCGGATGCTGTGCGACGGCGGGCAGGTGGGCCCGGCCGGCGGGCCGGACGGACTGGAGTTCACCGAGGTGCTCGGCGCCGACTACGGCGCGACGGTCACCTTCGAGGTGCAGGCCAGGGTGGCGGCGGCCGGGGACACCGTGCGCTGCCGCCCGCTGGCCCTGTACGGCGTGCAGTCCTGACCGGCCGGCGCCACCCGCCGCCGTCCATCGCGCCCGCCGTACCCGCGCCGCATCCCGCAACGACAAGCAAGGAGACATCCGCATGCTGCCCGATTCCATACCCGTCGTCACCGTCACCGCGCGGTACCTGACCCCCGACGGGCGCCCGATGACCGGCACCGTCGAGTTCCGGCCGCCCGCACTGCTCACCCACGCCGCCACCGACGTCATCCTCGGCGGGCCGACCGTGGCCTCCCTGGACGCCGAGGGCCGCATCAGCACCGTCCTGCCCGCCACCGACGCCGAGGGCTGGAACCCGGCGCGGTGGACCTACACCGTCACCGAACAGCTCTCCGGGGTGGGCCGCAAACGCAGCTACCAGATCGTGCTGCGCGCCGCCGAGCAGCGGGTGGACCTGGCCGACGTCGCCCCGGTGGACCCCGCCACCCCCGACTACGTCGCCGTCCCCGGCCCGGCCGGCCCGCCCGGGGAGCCGGGCCCGGCCGGACCGCCCGGAGAGCCGGGCGCCGTACGGTCGGTCAACGGCCGCACCGAGGCCGACATCGTCCTGGACGCCGCCGACGTGGCCGCCGTACCGGCCGCCTCGGCGGGCGCCCCCGGCGGCGTCGCCACGCTGGACGACCAGGGGCTCGTGCCCGCCGGCCAGCTTCCGGCCGGCACCGGCGGCGCGGTCGCCTCCGTCAACGGGCTGACCGGCGAGGTGGTGCTGACGGCCGCCGACGTCGGGGCGCTGGACCAGGCCACCGCCGACGGGCGCTACCTGGCCGCCGGCGACGCGCCGGTGCTCTCCGTCAACGGCCGCACCGGCACGGTCGAGCTGAGCGCGGGCGACGTCTCGGCCGTACCCGCCGGCCGGGCCGTCCTGCTGGACGGCGGCCAGACGGTCGGCGGCGCCAAGACGTTCACCGTCCCGCCGTCGGTCCCCGCCGACCCGGCCACCGGAGACCAGCTCGCCCGCCGCTCCTACGTCGACGCGGTCTCGGCCGCCGGTACCTGGTCGCCGGCCGCCATGGGCTTCGCCGGCTGGTCCTTCGACCCGGCCACCACCGCGGCGACCTCGGCCCAGTACTGCATCAACGGCTGGCTGTACCTCATCGGCATCCCGCTGCACGCGCCGCACACCGTCTCCAACGTGGTGTTCTACACCCCCGGCTACGTCGGCGGCACGCTCGGCGCCAACTCCTGGGCCGGCCTGTACACCGGCGCCGGGCAGCGGGTGGGGGTCACCGCACCGCTGTCCCAGGTGATCCCGGCCAGCGAGGGGCGCACGCTCGTCATCCCGCTCGGCGCCCCCTACACCGCCCAGCCCGGCAACTACTGGATCGCCCTGCTGGTCAACGGCCCGTCCGACAAGAACGACGGGCCCGCCTTCGCCCGCGGCGCCAGCATCGGCAACGCACCGGCCGGCAGCGCCCGGATGCCCGGCGCGTTCATCCGGCACGGGCGGCTGTCGAGCACCGGGCAGACCTCGCTGCCCACCTCGTTCAACCCGACGAACGTGGTCGCCGACTCCAACGCGATCTGGGCGGCCCTGTCCTGATCACCCGTCCCGACCGCCCGACCGTCCGCCTGACCACTCGTCCGACCGTCCGCCCGAGCCCCGCGCCGCACGGCGCGGGGCTCCTTTCCGTACCGGAGGCACCCATGGCAGTACCCCTGACCCCCGGCCGGCTGCTCGCCGCCCTGCGCGACGAGGGCCTGCACACCGCCGGGCACCGCGGCTGGCGGCACCACCACCGCAACCACAAGGGCGCCTGGGGCCCGGTGAACGGGGTGATGATCCACCACACCGTCACCCGCGGCACCGCCGCCACCGTCGACCTGTGCTACGACGGCTACGCCGGTCTGCCCGGCCCGCTGTGCCACGGCGTGATCGACAAGACCGGCGCCGTCCACCTGGTGGGCGCCGGCCGCGCCAACCACGCCGGGCTCGGCGACGGCCGCGTCCTGCGCTCCGTCATCGCCGAGACCGCCGCCCCGCGCCCGCTGAACGACGACACCGACGGCAACGCCCGCTTCTACGGCTTCGAGGCGGTCAACCTCGGCGACGGGAAGGATCCGTGGCCCGAGGAGCAACTGGAGGCCATCGCCCGGGCGGCGGCCGCCCTGTGCCGCGCCCACGGCTGGAACGAGCGCTCCGTGATCGCCCACAGGGAGTGGACCCGCACCAAGATCGACCCCCGCGGCTTCTCCATGGACCGGATGCGCTCGCGCATCGCCCGCCTCCTGGCCGCGGCCCCGCCCACCGGAGGCGGCGGAGCGGACCGCGCCCCCTCCCCGCCCGCCCACCAGCCGTTCCCGGGGGCGCGGTGGTTCCGCACCCGGCCCCGCTCGCCGATCGTCACCGCGACGGGACGGCGCCTGGTGGCCGAGGGCTGCTCGCAGTACGCGGTCGGCCCCGGGCCGCAGTGGACGGACGCGGACCGGCGCTCGTACGCCGCATGGCAGCGCAGGCTCGGCTTCACCGGCGCCGACGCCGACGGCTGGCCGGGGGAGACCTCGTGGCGGGCGCTGCGGGTCCCCCGCGTGTCCTGAGCACACCGCCGGTACCGCAGCCACCGTCACCGCGCCGATCCCGCGCCGCGACCCGCACGGACCTCCCGTGCGGGTCGCGGAGGACGCGGAAGGAAAGGAAACACCATGTCACAAGAGGCCAAACGCGCCCTGCGCACCGTCGTGCAGACCGCTGCGGGCCTGGCCGTCGTTCTCCCCGCCGCCGTGGACGCGGCCGGGATCCCGCGCACGCTGCCCTGGGTGGCGGGAGCCCTGGCCGCCGCCGGCGGGCTCGCGCGGCTGATGGCCGTGCCCGGAGTGCAGGCCCTGCTGCCGGTCTGGCTGCGCACCGCACCCGAGGGTCCTCCGGCGGCGGACGGCGGAGGGGAGCGCGCATGACGGACACCGAACCGAACAGCCCCGTCGCCGTCGCCGTGGAACTGGAACGGCTGCGAGGCACGGTCGAGGCCGGCTTCGCCCGGGTGGACGGGGCGCTCGCCCTGATGGTCCAGCGCAGCGACCAGAACGACAGGCAACTGGCCGACCACGAGGCGCGCCTGGACGCGCTGGAACGCTCCCGGTGGCCGCTGGCGAGCATCACCGCCCTGGCCGCGGTGGGCGGACTGGCCCTCGGCGCCTGGCAACTCACCGGCGGCTGAGCGCCCCCGCCGTCCCGCCCGCGCCCGCCCGCGCCCGCCCGCGCCCGCCCGCGCCCGCCCGCGCCCGCCCGCGCCCACCCGCGCCCACCCGCGCCCACCCGCGCCCACCCGCGTCCGTCCGTGTCCGCCCGCGCCGCGTCCACACCGACCGCGTGGGCGGGGTTGGACGGGCCCGGATACGGAAAGGAACGGGACGAACACACAAGGTCGCTGCCCTCCTGTCGCACCATCCCACGGACCGGGGGCCCGACCACCCTCGCACGGAACGGATTTGACCCATGGCTCCCACCACCCGACCCGCCCGGGCGGCGGACCGGTCCCACGCCGTGGTGATCGGCGCCGGCCTCGCGGGCCTGACGGCTGCCCGCGCGCTCGCTGACGCCTACGAGCGGGTGACGGTGCTCGACAGGGACGCGCTCCCCGCCGACCCGGCCTCCCGCCGCGGCGTACCGCAGAGCCGGCAGCTCCACGTACTGCTCGCCCGCGGCGCGCAGGCGCTGGAGGAGCTGTTCCCCGGTTTCCTGGAGGAACTGCTCGCGGCGGGAGCCACCCGCGCGGACACCCAGGGCGAGGTCCACTGGTACCTCGACGGCCACCTCCTGCGCCCGGCGCCCTCCGGGGTGATCTCGTACGGCGCGAGCCGGCCGCGGGTGGAGCACCACGTACGCGCGCGCGTCGCGGCGCTCCCCGGCGTCACGGTCAGGGAGGGGGTGGAGGTGCTGGGCCCGGTCGCCACGCCCGACCGCGGCCGCGTCACCGGAGTCCGGGTGCGCCCGCTCGCCAGGGACACCGAGGAGGCCGGAGAGGAGACGATCCCCGCCGGCCTGGTCGTCGACGCCTCCGGCCGGGCCTCACGGGTCCCGGTCTGGCTGGAGGAGCTCGGATACCCCCGGCCCCGGCAGACGCGGGTGCGCGCCGACGTCGTCTACGTCACCCGCCACTTCCGGCGCGAACCCCACCACATAGGCGGCCGCAGCGGCGTCGCGCTGGTGCCCTTCCCCGGACTGCCGCGCGGCGGGGCCATCGTCTCGGAACGGAAGGACCGGTTCGCGGTCGTTCTGTTCGGTCTGCTGGGCGAGGAGCCGCCGGCCGACGAGGCGGGCATGCTGGCCTACGCCGAGTCCCTGCCCGGACCGGACGTGGCCGAGGTGCTGCGCACCGCCGAGCCGCTGAACGAGCCGGTGAGGATGCGCTACCCGGCCAGCGTGCGCCATCACTACGAGAAGCTGGACCGCCACCTCGGCGGCCTCCTCGTCACCGGCGACGCCCTGTGCAGCTTCAACCCCACCTACGGCCAGGGCATGACGGCGGCGGCCCAGCAGGCGATCGTGCTGCGCGCGCTCCTCACCCGGGGCCGGGACGCCGACGGGCTTCCCCGGCGCTTCTTCCGCGCCGCCGCCAAGGTCGTCGACACCCCGTGGCTGCTGGCCGCCGGCGGCGACCTGCGCTTCCCCGAGGCGGAGGGGAGGCGCGGCCCGGCCGACGGGCTGCTGGACCGGTACCTCACCCGCTACCGCGCGGCGGCCTCCGTCGACCCGGTACTGGGCCGGACCTTCCTGTCGGTGGCCCACATGCTCCAGCCGCCGGCCCGGCTGATGTCGCCCGGCCATGTGCTGCGCGTACTGCGCGCAGCGAGGGGGGCCGGCGGACCGGTGGGCACGGAGCCGTAGAGAAGTCGTGTACGCGACAGAAAAGGCGTGCACGGGTCTTGCCCAGCGCCGGTAACCGGTCAGTAACCTTCGATTCCCCCCACAGCGCAACCACTCTCCAATCCCTTTCCCCCCGCACCCACTTGAGGTCGAAGTGAAGAAGAAGTCACTGGCCGTCGCGGCAGCCGCCGCGTCCGTGCTCGCACTCACCCTCCAGGCCCCGGCAGCGGCGGCCGAGGCGTCCCCCTCCGCCTACGGCCCCGGCAGCAACCCGATCCTCTTCGTCCACGGCTGGAACAGCAGCGGATCCACCTGGAACACCATGGCCGAACGCTTCCGCGCCGACGGCTGGCCCACCAGCCACCTGAGGCAGTGGACGTACAACACCGGCCAGTCCAACGCCACCACCGCGCAGCAACTCGCCACCGAGGTGGACCGGCTGCTCGCCGCCACCGGGGCGAGCAAGGTCGATGTGATCACACACTCCATGGGCGGCCTCTCCTCGCGCCACTACGCCAAGAACCTCGGCGGCGCGGCGAAGATCGACGCCTGGGTCTCACTCGGCGGCCCCAACCACGGCACCGACACGGCCTACTGGTGCTTCCAGACCTCCTGCTACGAGATGCGCCCCGGGTCGAGCTTCCTGAACTCCCTCAACTCCGGTGACGAGACACCCGGTTCGGCGCGCTACGCCACCTGGTGGTCGCCCTGCGACACCGTCATCAACCCCGACAGCAGTGTCGCCCTGTCGGGCGCGGTCAACACCAGAACGGCCTGTCTGTCGCACTCCGGGCTGCTGAGTGACGCCACGGTCTACGGCCAGGTCCGGGACACGGTCGACAGCTGACCCCGGCGGACGTCCCCGCCCCGCCCGGCGCGGGGACGTCCTTTCCCAACGGGCCTGCCATAAAACCGAGTTATCCGCTGGAGCGGTCCCGTCCGGCCGCTGTACGGTGCCCGCCATGCCACCGCCCGCCGACCCCGTCCCCTCCTGCCCGGCCCCGTCCCCCGTCACCGCCGACGACCTCCGAACCGCCGTGCACCGGGCCGTGGACGCCCTCCGCCCGGCGCCCGCGGACGGCTGGGGACGCATGGCCGGAACCCTGGAGTGGGACTGCTGGGAGACCGTCGAGCACCTCGCCGACGACCTCTTCTCGTACGCCGTCCAACTGGGCCTGCGCAGGCCCCCGCTGACGACCGATGTCCCCTTCGCCTGGGAGAGCCGCCGGCCCGGCGGACCGGTCAATGCCGTCCGGGCCGACCGCGCGGTCGGCCCGGACGGGCTGCTCCAGGTGCTCGAGGCGAGCGGCGCACTGCTGACCGCCATGGTGCGCACCACGCCCCCACACGTCCGGGCCCACCATGTGCACGGGGCATCGGACCCGGGGGGATTCGCCGCCATGGGCATCGTGGAGACCCTGGTGCACACCCACGACGCGGCCGAAGGACTCGGGCTCCCCTGGGAGCCGCCGCCCGGCCCGTGCGCGCGCCCCCGCACGTCTCTTCCCCGACGCGCCCACCGGCCCGGACGCGCCCACCGAGCCCTGGCCCGTCCTGCTGTGGTGCACCGGACGCGCCGACCTGCCCGGCCGCCCCCGCCCGGCCACCTGGCGCTGGCACGGCGAGCCGCGCCCCTGACCGCGGAAGCGCCGGAGGACCGGGGCGCGCCCGGCGGAGGCAGCCCGGGTCCGGCGGTGCGGCCGTCCGCACGCCGCGCTCTCTCGCGCGGTACGGCGGGCGGTGCCACGACCACCGCCGGGGACGCACTCCGCGCGGTCACGGTTCCGGCGTGCGCGGTGGGGGCCCCGCTCCCCGGCGGGAGCAGGACCTCCAGCCGCCCCGAGCGGCCCGCGGCCGTGTCGGCTGCGCCGATCCGGGTACTGCGGGAGGGGCCCTGTCCGGCCCCGACGACGTACGGAGAAGCGCCCATGTCCGATGAGCGGAAGAAACTGGTCGAGCCGATGCGGGACACGCCCATCGCGATGATGACCACCTACGGCCCGGACGGCCCGCACAGCTTCCCCATGGCGCGCCAGGAGGTCGACCCCGGCGCCGAGCTGTGGTTCATCACCGCCCGGGACACCCGTCACGTCCGCGACATCGGGACGGACCCGCAAGTCTCTCTCACCTTCTCCTCCCGGGACTCCTGAGTGGCGTTGACCGGACGCGCGCAGGTGGTCGACGACCGCGCCAAGCTCGAGGAACTGTGGAACACCTTCGCCGAGGCGTGGCTGCCCGGCGGCCCCGAGAACCCGGACGCGGTGCTCCTGCGGGTCGACGTGGAACGCGCCGAGTACTGGGACACCCCCGGAGGCAAGGTGTCCTCGCTGATCAGCTTCGCCAAGACGAAACTGACCGGCGACACCCTCGATACGGACCACGGAACCGTCCGGCCGTAGACACCGGCGCCCCGACAGGACGCGAACCCGCGGCACCCGCTTGGGAGTGTCCCCCGGGCAGGGCCGTGGCCTGCGAAACCGTCCGCTCCGGTGTGCCTGGCACGAGGAGACGCTGCTCCCGTGGCCCTCACATGCTCGCGGGGCATCCCGCCCTCGTGCGTGCCGACCCCGTTCCGGTGGGAGGGGCTCACAGGCCGAGGGGGACGAGGGAGCGGGCGTGGTCGAGCAGGCGGTGGAGGTGCACGGTGGTGGGGGCGAGGGCAGTGATCAGAACGGCCGGGCCGGTCAGCGGCACCAGGGCGCCCTGGCCCTGTGCCGGGTCGTTTCCGAGCAGGTGCGGCTGGACGGGTGCTTCCTCCAGCCGCGGGTCGACGATGAGGAGCTGGCCGGTGACGCGGTGACCGGCCAGGACGGCGGGGCCGTCCCAGCCGGGGGCGGCCGTACCGATGGCGGTGTGCTGGTCCAGCAGGGGGCGGCCGTCGCGTCGGACGGTCAGCCGGGTGGTCAGATCACCGGGGGGCTCGGCGGCGCGGCCGAGGATCTGTTCCTCGCGCAGGAGCAGACGTGCGGTGGGGGCGAGGTCCACGGCGCAGGTCTGCCGCAGGTTGCTGCCGCAGGCGCTGATCAGTGGTCTGGGGAGCCAGCGCAGGCCCGCGCGGTCCCCCACGCGCAGGCTGGTGTGGTAGGTGGCATGGTCGGTGGTGGCGCCGCGCAGGGCGAGAGTGGCGGCGGCGGTGGTGATCTCCAGGTCGGCGCGGTCGCCGACGGTGACGTCGATGGCCAGGCGGTCGCCGCCGAGGGGCGCGCTCATGGCGCCGATCACGCACACCCTGGCCCGGCCTCCCCGGGGGCGGAGGCGACGCAGGTGGAAGGGGCCGTCACCGTGCAGGAGCGGGAGGGTGGTGGCGCGGCCGTTCGAGACGGCCTGGACGCGGGCGGTGGCGTGCACACCGCTGCCGGTATCGCCGGCCGGTGTCCGCCGGGCCGGGGCGGGAGCGGTGGTCATGCCGCGCTGCCGGTGGTCCAGGCGGCCAGGCGCGTGCCGATCCAGTCGGCCACCGGGCGGACGCCGTCGTCGTCGCGCAGGCTGGTGAACGCGACGGGGAGGCCGCCGCGCCGGAGTTCGGCGTCGGCGGCCATGCGGGAGAGGTCGGAGCCGACGTGGGGGGCGAGGTCGGTCTTGTTGACGACCAGCAGGTCGGCCGTGGTGATGCCGGGGCCTCCCTTGCGGGGGATGTCGTCGCCGCCTGCGACATCGATGACGAAGATCTGGGCATCGGCCAGACCACGGGAGAAGGTGGCCGTCAGGTTGTCGCCGCCGGACTCGACCAGGATCAGGTCGAGGCCGCCGAGGGTCTCCTCCAGGTGTTCAACGGCCTCGAGGTTGGCGGAGATGTCGTCACGGATGGCGGTGTGGGGGCAGGCGCCCGTCTCTACCGCGGTGATGCGCTCGGGAGGCAGGACGGCTTCGCGGCGCAGGAACTCGGCGTCCTCGCGGGTGTAGATGTCGTTGGTGACCACGGCGATGGAAAGATCCTCGCGCAGGACCCGGCACAGGGCGGCGACGGTTGCCGTCTTGCCGGAGCCGACCGGTCCGCCCAGCCCGACGCGCAGGGCGCGGCGCGTGCCGTCGGGGCGGGTGGGACGGGCCGCGCTGTGGGTGTGGCGCCGGGGGAAGGCCGGGGAGAGGTCGTCGCTGTGGTCCAGGTGCATTCCAGTCTCCGAATCGGGGTCGCGGACGTGGGCGGGGCGGGTCAGGAGGCGAACAGACGGACCGGCCAGGCGGCGTGCTCCTGGGCGGTGATGTCCAGCAGCGGGGCGGAGGCGGCGGGCAGCGCGCCGGTGCCTTCCGCGGCGACGCGGGCCGCGGTCCGGGCCGCGCGGTCGGCGATGCGGTCGGTGTCGCCGGCGAGACGGGCGAGGACCGCGGTGGCGTCGTAGGGGTTCAGGCTCAGCAGCCGCACCGCCGCGGTGGCCGGGCCGCTGACGCTGTCGTAGGCGGCGGCGTGGGCGGCGTCCGATGAGGTCAGTCCCGCCGCGCGGGCGGCCACGCCCAGCACGACGGGCTGGTGGGCTCCGCGCGGCCGGTGGCGGGCGAGGTGGTCGAGTTCGGGGGCGGGCCAGGTGGCGCGTGCGGCCCGCATCATCTGCCGTCCCAGCTTCCGCGCGACCTCGCGGAGAGCGGGGGCGGGGGTACGGGCGTCGGCGGCCTCGTCCAGTTCCAGCGGGTCGTGGCCGGCGGCGGCCGTGGCGGCCAGCGCCGCCGCGACCAGGCCGGCGGTGTGCAGCCGCCCCTGGCAGAAGGCGTGCAGAGTGGCGGTGTCGTGGACGGTCCTCGAAGCGACGGCTGCTTCCACCCCGCCGGAGTGGGCGTGCCCTCCGGCGGGGAAGCGGCCGTCGGCCAGGACGAGCAGGGCTGCGCGGCTCATCGTGCGAGCGTGCACCTTTCCGCGGTCGGCCCGGATCGTCGGCCGGGCCGGCCACGTCGGGATCAGAACAGGAAGTAGCGCTGTGCCATGGGCAGTTCGGTGGCGTAGTGCATGGGAACCGGCTGATCGGCCACCTCCGCGCGGACATCGGTCACCCGGGCTCCGCCGATCTCCACCTCGAAGGTGTCGGGATCGACCGTCACGTCCGGGGTGGCGCTGTTCTCCCGCATGCGCTCCTTGCGGACCGTGCGGGTGTCGGTGATGGCCCGCAGCGGCTTGCCGACCGCCAGGCGATCGGCAAGCCCGCTCTCCAGAGCCTGGGGGGAAACGAAGTTGAGGGAGTTGGCCAGGGGGGCGCGTCCGCGGGCGCCCCACATCGGGCGGGGCAGGACCGGCTGAGGGGTGGGGATGGAGGCGTTGGCGTCCCCGACCTGCGCGTAGGCGATCTGCCCGCCCTTGACGACCAGGTGGGGCTTGACGCCGAAGAACTTCGGTTCCCACAGCACCAGGTCGGCCAGCTTGCCGACCTCCACGGAGCCGACCTCGGCGTCGATGCCCTGGGCGATGGCGGGGTTGACGGTGTACTTGGCGACGTAGCGGCGGGCACGGTGGTTGTCCGCCCCACCGGCCCTGTCCTCCGCCAGGTGGCCGTAGCGGACCTTCATCACGTGGGCGGTCTGCCAGGTCCGAACGATCATCTCGCCGATGCGCCCCATGGCCTGGGCGTCGGAGGACATCATGGAGATCGCGCCCAGGTCGTGCAGCAGGTCCTCGGCGGCCATGGTGGAGGGCCGGATACGGGAGTCGGCGAAGGCCAGGTCCGCCGGCACCTCGGGGTTGAGGTGGTGGCAGACCATCATCATGTCCACGTGCTCCTTGACGGTGTTCACCGTCAGCGGGCGGGTGGGGTTGGTCGAGGCGGGCAGCACATGGGGTTCCCCGACCATGGTGATCATGTCCGGGGCGTGGCCGCCGCCGGCGCCCTCGACGTGGAAGACGTGCAGCGGGCGGCCGCCGATCGCCTCCAGGGTGTCGCCGACGAAGCCGGCCTCGTTGAGGGAGTCGGCGTGCAGGGCGAGCTGGACGCCCGTCTCCTCGCACACCTGCAGGCACAGATCGATCACCGCGGGGGTCGCGCCCCAGTCCTCATGGATCTTGAAACCCAGGATCCCGGCGGCGACCTGGTCCTGGAGCGACTTGCGGGACATGGTGCTGCCCCTGCCGAGCAGACCGACGTTGACCGGGAAGGCGTCCAGGGCCTCGAAGAGCCGGGAGACGTGCCACGAGCCGGGGGTGACGGTGGTGGCCGTGCTGCCCTCGGCCGGTCCCGTACCGCCGCCGATGAGCGTGGTCACGCCCGCGGCCAGCGCCTCGCCGACCTGCTCGGGACAGATGAAGTGCACATGGGTGTCCACGCCGCCGGCGGTCAGGATGCGGCCGTTGCCGGCGATGACCTCGGTCTCCGGGCCGATGGGGAAGTCCGTGGGCTGCGGGCGGCCCACGACCGTCGGGCGGGCCGTGTGCAGCGGATCCATCGTCTCAGGGTTGTACGCCTTGCCCAGTGCGGTGATCCGGCCGTCGCGGATGGCGATGTCGGCCTTGACCACCCCCCAGTGGTCCAGCACCACCGCTCCGGTGATCACGGTGTCCGGGGGCCTGCGGCCGTCGTCCCCTTCCGGTTCGCGCGGCAGGGCGGACTGACCCATCGACTCGCGGATCACCTTGCCGCCGCCGAAGACCACCTCGTCCCCGCTGCGGCCCGGGCCGCCGGCCCAGTCCTCGGTGACCTCGATGGTCAGGGCGGTGTCGGCCAGCCGGATCCGGTCTCCGGTGGTCGGGCCGAACAGGTCGTTGTACTGGGCGCGGGTGAGCGGATCAGCCATCGAGGGATCCCCCGTTCTCCTTGCGCAGTCCCAGAACGACACGCTCGCCCGCGATCGGCACCAGCTCCACCTCGCGCCGGTCGCCCGGTTCGAACCGCTCGGAGGTGCCGGCCGGGACGTGCAGGCGCTTTCCGCGGGCGGCCTCGCGGTCGAAGTCCAGACCCGGGTTGGCCTCGGCGAAGTGGTAGTGGGAGCCGACCTGGACGGGCCGGTCGGCGGGGTTGTGCACCTCCACCACCGTCACCTCGCGCCCCTCGTTGAACGCGACGGGCCCGGCGTCTTCGGGGTGTTCCACCTTTCCCGGGTGCACCAGCACCTCCTCGTCCGCCTCCGGGACGGGGTCGTGGATGGTCACCAGCTTCGTCCCGTCCGGGAAGGTCGCCTCCACCTGGACGTTGGCGATCATCTCCGGGACGCCCTCCATCAGCTCCCCACGGCCCAGCACCCTGCGGCCCGAAGCCATCACCTCGCTGACCGTACGGCCGGCCCGCGCCTCCTCGAAGACGTGCACCGTCAACAGCGCCACCGCCTCCGGATGGTTCAGCCTGATGCCGCGCTCCCGCCGCCGTTGCGCCACATCAGCAGCCACATGGATCAGCAGCCGTTCCTGTTCGTGCGGAGTCAGATGCATGCGGGCTCGTTCCCGGACCGACGGACGAACCGGCTTTCCGTTCCGTGAACCGGCACCGTGGTCCGCTCCACCGTCCGCGGCCCAGCGCCGTGAGCAGAGCCGACCGCTCCGCCACCGTCCTCCCAGGCGTTCCAGACACTCATGAGCAGCGGTCTCCCCTCGTCTCCGTGTGCGGCACCGTGTGCCGCCGGCTCCCGGTCACGGGCGCCGCCGAACGGAGGCTGTGCCTCGGGAAACGGTGGCAAACGGGCAGGCCGTGGTGATCCATCCGAGCGAGTGAAGATTCGCCGTTCGGTGCCACGCCGTTTCGCACATCTGCTAACTGCGGGCGCGCCACCGGTCCGGCCCCCTGCACCGGCGCGCACCAGGGCGACCCCCGCCTGGGGCCCGCACACCTGCCCCGCCCCTGGAAGCCGCCCGTCGGCCCGCTGCTGAAGGGCTACCAGCGCACCGGTGGCCTGTCCCCGAAGGCATTCCTGGCCAAGTACTGGAAGGACGAGGGCCCCGATGGACCGGCGGGCTGGAAGTACCCGCCCAACGACGGCTTCGCCGAGGTCAACGGCGAGACCGACAAGCACGTCGAGGTCCTGGAGCCCGGAGAGGACCTCGACCGCTTCGGCTCCGAGTACGGCTCCTATCTCGCCCTGTTCGGCGACCCGTACGCCAAGCGCGCCCTGCCCCCGTAGAACCTCAACACCCGCGACGCCGCCCGCCCCTGCGACTACCACCGCTACACCGTCAGGCGACCCTTCCCCGTCTGGCGGGGCAGCATCGCCCCCTGGTTCGAGCAGCCCGGCGTAGGACAGCAGACCAAACTCGACCCGGTCCTGCACGATCCCGGCGAAGGCCGGCGGCTGGACGTCAAGTTGCTGCTGGACAACGGCTATCTCGCACCCGCCGCGGGTTGAGGAGCGACACCGATGGACCGCCACGCCCTTCGCGCCGCCGGCGTGGCGGACGGCCACTACCGCATCGAAGGAGTCCACGAGCCCTCGCCCCCGCCCACCGACTTCCTCTGTCTGCGCCGCTCACCGGACACCCCCCCGGTCTGTGGGAGACCGGAGCGTACGAGCGCGGCGCGTGGGAGACGGTGGCTCGCCACTGGAGCGAGGCGGACGCCTGTACCCATCTGCTCCGTCTGATGACCGGAGACCGACGACCGGGGCACACCGGACGTCCCCGCGGCCGGGCGCGGCGATTCGCCGCCGAACAGGGGCGCCGATGCGTACACCTGCCGCTCGGACCGGCCACCCGAGTGATGGGTCCCTCGCCGCCCGGGGCCCGGCGAAGGCGGTGACGACAACGATGGGCGCGGGCGGTCGGGCGGACCGCAGGTGGTGCGGTTCCTGCCGGCGATGCCGGCCCGAACGACTGAGGCGGCGCACACCGCATGATCACCGAGATCACGCGTGTCCGTCGGTTCGCTTCGCCCCCAGTGCCGAGTCCGCTGCCCCAACCACCATCCGGACACGCCTTCCACCCGTCCCGGCCGACGTCACCACCGCCCGATCCGCATGGCGAGAAGGACCGCATCATGCCCGCAGACCGCCGCCTGCACCGCGCCGCACTGCGGCTTCTCCACCGACTCCGCCGACTACGACAGCCGCCCGGCCGCCGAGCCGGCCACCCGTACCCACCGCTGCCCCGTCCGCTGACCGGGGGTTCCTTATGGCCGTCTCCCTGCCTCTGGTCGCCGTCCTGGTCCTCACCGCCCAGGCCGCGATCATGTTCCTCGGCATCCGCCTGTGGGTGGCCGGCCGCCCTGGATCTACCGGCACATGGCCGATGACCGCGACCGTGCCATCGCCGACCGGGCTCGGGGCGGTGATCCGCGGGGGCACGCGGACCCAGGGAGACGTGGACTCCATGCGGACTCCAGGCCCGTGGTGACAAGCGCGTGGCAAGGATGCGAACACGCGGAAGGGCCGGTTGCACAGGATCATGCCTCTGCAACCGGCCCTTCGACCCGTGCCCCCGGCAGGATTCGAACCTGCGACACCCGCTTTAGGAGTTTCCTCGCGGCGAGGCTGTGACCTGCGGAAACGTCGCCCGCAGAGCCTCTGGACCGGGGAACTCCCCTCCGTGGTTCTCACGTGTTCGCAGGGGTTCCCGGCCTCGTGTGTGCCAAATCCGTTCCGGGCGACCACCTCGTCGAAGGCGGAGTCCCGAACCCGGGCGGATGCCCGCTCCGGTCGCAAAGCTGTGAGCGGGCGGGCGGAAACCCGTAGCCTGGGGTCGACAGCGCTACGCCACCCGACCAGCGCGGAGGGGATGCCGATGACCACAGCTCCCAGCGGTGGGCCCCACCCGCCGTCCCAGTCGTCGCATCCGCTGCGGACCATCCGTGACATCCGGGAGTCCCTGCCCGAGGACCAGCGTCGGCACTTCGACACGGAACTCACCGACACGGAGATCGAGGCGCTGCCCGAGATGCTCCACCGCTGGGTGACGCTGAGCAACGACGGCTTCGAGGAGTTCCTGCTCTCCGCCCCCTTCGAGGGGCTGGACTTCGGCGCCCGCTCCTACGACGAACAGACGGACACCGAGTGATCTACCTGCTCGACACCAACGTCGTAGCCGAACTCGCCACCCGGGCGAGGCCGGACCCACGCGTCATGACCTGGTTCCGGTCCACGGCCAGGCCCAACCGTTTTCTGAGCGTGATCACCGTTGCCGAGATCGAGGCAGGGGTGGCCGCCACCCCTGATCCCGTACGACAGGCCCGCTACGCCCGAGCGCTCGCCGCAGTACGGCACGAGTACCACGACCGCATCGCGTCGATCGGCGGGCCGGAAGCAGCCGCCTACCTCACGATCCACAAGACACTCAAGGCCGCCGGTGCGGGCATCGACCCACCGGACGCCCTGATCGCCGCCACCGCCCTGGCCAACGGCTGGACCGTAGCCACCCGCAACATCAAGCACATGGCCCGGACCGGGGCCCTGGTGGTCAACCCGTGGGAGGAGAAGCTGTAGTGGTCCCCGTGGGCACGATTCACTCTGTGGATGCCGGACGCGGGGCGGCGCGCGTTCTCCACTGACCTCCGGCCGCTTTGGCGTTCCCCAGCCCCGCCTCCGCGACGGCTTCCTGGAGGGTGAGCTGTTCCGAGCCCTCGGCCGGGAAGGTGCAGCGCGCATGCGGCACGGCCTCGAACACGACGGAGGGTCGGCCCGGGAGGCAAACCTCCCGGGCCGACCCTCCGGCCCGTGCCCCCGGCAGGATTCGAACCTGCGACACCCGCTTTAGGAGATCATCCGGGCTCTCGCATGAGCAGGACATCGGTATCCCGCGCTGGGGAGTGATGTGTGCCCGCGTTCCATCCGATGCGGTGACGTGTGCCCACGTTGCCGTCACAGACTGCCGTCAGGGGCTCTCCCGACGGCAAGAAGATGTGAGCTGGCCGCGAGCAGCTCGGGGTATGGCTCAGCCAGCCGTGCGGCCGTCAGCGCGGAGGCGAACAGTTCCTCCGAGGGTCCGGTGTCGGACTGCTGCTCCACGGCTTTAAGGAGGGACCATGCCGGGCCTTCGACGCCCAACACCTTCACGTTGGTCAGTCCTGCGTCTCGCATCTCCTCCGCGAGTTCGTCCGCACGGTGGAAGTAGGCCAGGGTGAAGCCGCGTTTACCGTCGTGGACGGCGGTGCGAAGGATTGTCGAGATCGAAGCCTGCATGCGCTCTTTGTGGAGATGGGCGTAGGTGACGTGCTCGAAGAGCGATGAGTATCGGTTGATCGCGGAGGCGGCCACGAGCCCTCCGGGCTTCACTACCCGCCAGGCCTCGGAGAGTGCCGTCTGCCGGTCCTTGGGGTCCGGTAGGTGGTAGAGCGGGCCGAGCACCTGCACTACGTCGTAGGACGCATCCGCGGCAGCGAGCTGACGCGCGTCACCTAGGTCGGCGGCGCATACCTTCGCGGCCTGCTCCACGTGTCGGGGCACGGGATCGATTAGCTCTACCTGGTAGCCGTCATCAACTAGCCACCGCGCATGAACGCCGGGGCCGCCTCCAACGTCCAGAACGCGGGCCGGTGGCGGCGGCAGGAAGCGCCGCAAGATCTCCTGTGTCCGGAGCAGTTCGAGACGCCCGTCCGCTGATGTGCTCAGTCGAGCACCCTCGTCTATGACCTGCGAATAGAAGTGCTCGACCTCAGGTGCTAGCTCTGGTTTCGGCATAGCGGCAGTATCCTGTGTACCGGTGGACCAGTCCACCACTGTTGTCGATAGGGGAGCCATGGCCCTGCTCAAGTACGAGGAAATCGCGGAATCTCTGCGGTCCCGGATCGCGGCGGGGGAGTTCGCGCCGGGCGAGATCCTTCCGTCCACACGAGACCTGGCCGAACAGTGGTCTGTGTCACGGGCCACTGCCGTCAAGGCCATGGACGTGTTGCGGAACGATGGCGTGGTCGAGGCCCGGCAGGGCACGGGATTCGTCGCCACGGAAACTCCGGTGGCGCGTCCTGCGGGCGGGCGACGAGCCGGTTCGGCACGAGTGGCTGGCGGTATGCCCTTCCTGCGGGTAGGCACCCCTGACTGGGTGGCCCCTCCGGTGCACGTAGCAGAGGCTCTGCGGATGGATGCCGGTGCGAAGGCTCTTCGGAGGATTCGCGTGCTGCAACTTCCGGACGGCAGCCCCCACAGCTATGTGGTGGCATGGTTCCCGCCCGATGTGGCGGAGCCATCGCCCCGTTTGGCTCAGACTGCTCCCATCGCGGAGGGAACGACGCGTTACGTCCGCCGGCAGACCGGCCGGTTCCCTGTGGAAGGAACGGACGTCACTACGGTGCGCCTGGCGGCGGAAGTCGAGGCGGAGCACCTGGCCCTGTCCGGCCCCACCGCAGTAGCCGTCGTGCTGCATACGGCGTACGACCAGGAGGGCCGCCCATTGGTCTGCGAGGAAGGGATCACGCCGGGGTCGCTCTACGAGCGGCTGGAGACCTACGCGATGTAGCGCACCTGCGAGTCGAGAAAAGCTGGACCGGTCCACCGGTTCAGCTTTTTTCATTCCTTCTTCAGTGGACCTACCAGTGGGAATGCTCTCAGGCGCTGTTGCTCTGCGCTGTCGCAGCTTGACTGGACCGGTCCACCGGTCCAGTCTATTGATGTGGCCGCAAGCCAGCCCGGATCCCCTCGGGGTGGGGCTGCTGCGCCGTGCCCGGAGGGCCCCGTGAGACGGGCTCGAAGGAAGCGTCTGGTGCTTGAGAACTGAAGAAGTGGGCCGCCGTCTCCCCGAGTCGAAAAGACGGCCAGCGCGGCGAAGGTCCGTGCAGTGGCAGCCCTGCGCTGCACGTCCTCACCACCTCCGCCGCAGCTGTCGGGGTGGTGTCGGCGTGGGGCGGCGGGAAGCCCCACCACCTACAGGCGCGCCGTCCGGAGTTGCCCCTCCGGACGGCGCCTTACAGGCACCTGAACTGGAGGCCCCTGTGAACACGAGTCTGACAGACGCGGAGCGGGACGAGCTGTCCCGCAAGAACGCCGAGGCGAACAAGCGCAGCCAGGACGACACCCGGGCGCGCGGCGGCCGCTGACCGCCCTGCTTTCCGTTGAACGGCCTGCAGCCCCGGTGCTGCAACACCGGGGCCGCCTTGCTGGGCCATCCCACCCGCTAGGGAGATCACGACCCATGAAGCACATCGCTGCACTACCGGCGGTTGTTACCGCCGATCCGGCCGACCGGGAGCCGTCGGCCGCCGAGCTGGACGCGATCGAGCATGAGATGCCGCTCATCGCCGCGGAGGTCGAGCTGCTGGACGCGCACATCACCACCCTGGACCGCACCCCGTCGGAGTTGGACGCCCGCCGTCTGCGCCGGGCCCGCCGCCGGGTGCTGGCCGCCCGCGCCGCGCTGGCCAACCGCGGCTCCAGCCGCCTGGAGGTGGGCGCGTGAGCACCTCCGAGATCCCCACCCCGGTGCGCGAGCTGCTGGCCGCCGTGCTGGAGGCCATCGACCTGCCGATGCCCGACATCACCGAGACCGACGAGCGCCGGGCCGCCGCGGTCCAGCGCGACCGGACCCGCGTCGCGGCCATCGTGACCCGCGGCGTCCTGGAACGCGGCCACGACCCGGGCCACGGGGCCGCGTATCTGCGCCGCAGGGTCGCCGAGGTCCCGGCCGACTATTGCCCCTGGACGGGCCCGCAGCAGGGCGGGGGTGAGGGCCGGTGAACGCCCTGTCTCGCGGTCAGAAGACGGTCCTGGGGATCGCCGCCGCGCTGATGCTGGTCACCGCCGGGATCGGCGCCTGGGGCACCTACACCAACATCCGGGTCGAGTTCGGCAACGGCGCGACCGCCGCCGGGATGGTGGCCGCCGGTGAGGGGGCGACGCTGGTGCTCGCCCTGGTCATGGTCGGCGTCACCCTGCTCGGGCAGGGGTCGCCGGCCCCGGTCCGGGCCGGCCTGTGGCTGACCCCGGTGGTCGCCTCGGCCGTGGGGCTGGCGGTCGCCGACGACGGCACCGAGGCCGTCATCTACGGCGTCTCCCCGATGGGCATGTGCGTGGCCGCCGAGGGGCTGGGGTTCCTGGCCCGGCGGATCGTGGTCTACCGCACCGGTACCGACGCCGAGGCGCAGCGGCGCAACGCCGAGGCCGTCCAGCAGCTCGCCTACCACCGAGCGGTCGCGGACGGGCACCCGGACGACAAGGTCCGCGGCAAGGCCGAGAAGGCCGCCTGGAAACTCGCCCGGAAGGTCGGCGCCGGAGACCTGGAACTGGGCTCCCGGCTGGTGGCCGTCCAGCGCGAACGGCTGACCGGCGGCGCGGATGCCGCCCTGGCGGGCATGTTCGGCACCACACCGGCCCGTCCCGAGATGACCGGCGAGGTGACCGGCGGCGCGCCCGGGGTGACCATCGCGCGGGTCGACGCCGAGCGGCCCGAGCCGGTCATGCCGACCGTCGCCGAACTGCCCGCGCCACCCCTGCTGTGGGAGCAGGTCGACCGGCCCGAGGCGACCGCCAAGATGACCGCCGCCGTGCCCGCCGAGGCACCCCGGGAGGTGGTCACCGAACGGGTCGTGCTCACCCCCACCGAGCTGCGCAAGCGGGCCCGGAAGCTGCACCGGGAAGCGGTCAGGTCGACGCGGCGGCCGGTGACCATCAAGGCCCTGCAGGACGCCCTGTCGCTGTCCCGCCGGGAGGCGACCGAACTGCGCCGCGAAGTCGTGGGGGAGGAGCGGTCATGAGCCACGAGACCGAGAAGGCTACTCAGGACGCGGTCCAGGCCGCGCAGCAGTCGGAGCAGTACGCGCTGCTGCTGGCCGCCGTCCAGACCGCCCAAGCTCAGCAGGCCCCGTGCCAGCACCCGCACCCGGCGCCGGCCCCGCGCCCGTCCAGCGCGGGGAAGTGGGTGGCCGCCGGAGTCGGCGGGTCCGTCTTCCTCCTGGCCGTCGCCGTCTCCGCCGTCGCGGTCGCCGTCTCCGCCGTCGCGCTGACGGTGTGCCTGCTGGTGCTGCGGTCGGTGTGGGCCGACATCCGGGCCGAGCGGGAGCAGCGCCACCGCTGACGGCTGCCCGCGGTGCCCGCCTGGTGCGGGCGCCGTGGGCAGCCGGGACAGCCCCGGCCCACCGACCCCGAGAGGAGCCCGTCATGGGCAAGCGCGGATTCCGTCCCCTGACCTGGACCGACATGCAGGACTCCGTCGACGCCGACATCCGGTACGAGCGGGAGCGGCGGCAGGAGGCGCTGGCCGCCGGCGACCAGGAGGCCGCCGACCGCCACGGCCGCGCCATCGACTCGCTGCTGGACGAGCGCCGCTCCTACTGACCGCCCCCCCGATCCGAAAGGACACCCCGCCTCATGAACCGCACCGCTTTCCCGGCCGCCTACGCGCTGCTGCGCGCCTCCGCCGACCTCGCCGACCACTGGGTCCAGACCCACCACCAGGCGTGCCGCAAGGCCGAGCCGGGCCCCGCCGGGCACCGGGCGCTCGCCGGGCACGTCGCCACCTACGTCGCCACCCAGGCCGCCGCCCTCACGGCCGGGAACCGGCTCCTCGGGCTGGGCCTGTCCGGCCGGGGCATGGCCGCCGCGCTGGCCGTCTCCGGCGCCACCCACTACCTCATCGACCGCCGCTGGCCCGTGAAGCGGCTGGCCGAGGCCACCGGCAAGAGCGAGTTCTACGAGCTGGGCGGGCCCCTCGGCGGCGCCTACCGCCTGGACCAGGCCGCCCACCACACCGCCGAGGCGATCGCCGCCATCCTCGCCGCCCGCATCTGACCACACCACCACCGCCAACCCGAGAGGAGCCCACCGATGGGCCTGTTCCGCCGCACCAACTCCGCCCGCTCCGCCTACACCACCGAGCCCACCACCGACCCGGAGACCGGCCGACCCGCGATCGGGCTGCGCTCCGACATGACCGGCGGACACATCGTCTCCCTGCACGCCACCCGCGAAGAGGCCGAGCAGGCCGCCGACCAGCTCGCCCAGCAGTGGGACACCCTCCGCCGCAACTGACTGCCCCGGAAGGAATCCGAGATGAGTACCCCGCCCCGGATCTACACCCCGGCCGAGCGCCGCAGGCGGGCCGCCCTGGTCGCCCGCGGCACGCGGCAGGCGTTCGCCGACGCCGTCGACCCGCGCATCCAGCGGCAGCTGGACGCCATCGACGCCGCCGCCGAAGACCGCGCCGCCCGCGAGCAGGATGCGCTGGCGCGGCAGCTGGAGGACGCGAAGAACGAGCTGGCCACCGCCCGCGCGGCCGAGAAGGCCGCCAGCCGCCAGGAGCGGGCCGCCGCCAAGACGGCCCGCAAGGCGGCCGAGGACCGGCTGAGGCGCTGCGAGCGGGCGGCGCGCCGATGAACCCCCGGGGCGGCCGCCTGAGCCTGCCAGCACCGTCGGCCGCCCCGGGCCCCTGCCCCTTCACATCAGCCGAGACAGGAGAAGTCTCATCATGACCGAAGCCGTTCCCGAGAACGTCCGCCGCCTGGACGACTACCGAAGCGGCGAACCGGCGGTGCCGTTGGAGAAGCCCATACCGGCCGCACCCCCGGCCGAGGAACACCGGGCCGCCGTGCCCACGCCGACCGTGGTCGCCGAGCCCGCCGCCCCGGTCCCGGTCGACCGGCCGGACGTGGCCGCCGACACCGGCGGCTTCCTCGCTCAGCGCCGTGCCTTCCTGGCCGAGGCCCCGCCGGTCATCCCCGCGTGGCTGCGCAGCGCGCGGGAGCTGGCCGACGCGGTGCGGTGGACCACCTCCTACTACGCCCACCTGACGGCCTTCCACACGGTGCGGGCCCCGATGTACCTGCTGCGGCTGATCGTGCGGTCCCCGCGCGGCGGCGCCCGCCTGGTCGCCCGGTGGGTGCGGTGGGTGGTCGACGCCGAAGCCCGCCCCGTCGAGGCCAAGGCCGCCACATCGGCCGACATCGAGGCGTGGCTGGCCCTGTCCCGGGAGCACTCCCGCCGGGTGCGCCCGCGCCGGGTGTGGTCGGCGGTGGTGGGTGGCTCCATGGCGCTGGCCACCGCCGTGGGCTGTCTGATGCTCCCGCCGTGGGCCCTGGCCGCCTCGACCGCGTCGTTCCTGGCGCTGCTGGGGCTGGCCGGCCGGGATGAGGACAAGCCCATCGTCACCCGCTACGTGCACGTCGACACGCTTAAGGCGCTGACTTCGACGGAGGTGTTCGACGCGCTGGCGGCCATCGGCATCGGCGACAAGCGCAAGGGCGGCGTCAGCTTCGCTGCGGAGATCCAGCGCGACGGGCCGGGCTGGCGCGCCGAGGTCGACCTCCCGCGCGGCGTGACCGCGGACAAGGTGCTGGAGAAGCGGGCCGCCCTGGCCGCCGCGATGCGCCGCCCGGTGTCGACCGTGTGGCCCGAGGCCGACCCCGCCGCCCACCCGGGCCGCCTGGTGCTGTGGGTGGCCCAGCAGGACCCCGCCAAGGCGCCGCGCCGCCTGTGGCCGCTGATGAAGGGCGGCACCGCGGACGTGTTCAAGCCGCTGCCGTTCGGGTTCGACCCGCGCGGCAACCTCGTGGAGATCACGCTGATGTACTCCAACCTGCTGGTGGGCGGCATCCCCGGATCGGGCAAGACCTCCTGCGCGCTGGCCATCGTCCTCAGTGTCGCCCTGGACCCGACGGCCGAGCTGTGGGTGTACGAACTCAAGGGCTCCGGCGACATGGACAGCGTCAAGCCCGTCTGCCACCGCTACGTCAGTGGGGACGATGACGAGGACATCGCCGCCACGGTGGCCGGCCTGCGCTCCGGCATCGCGGAGCAGAAGCGGCGGGCGAAGTTCATCAAGTCCCTGCCCAGCGATCAGACCCCGGACGGGCGCAGGGTGACGCGGGAGCTGGCGGAGAAGTACCCCAGCCAGCAGCTCGGGCCGCGCGTGATCGTGGTCGACGAGGCGCAGGAGTTGTTCACGCACCCGGAGCACGGGGCCGAGGCCGCCGACCTGTGCACGAAGCTGATCAAGAAGGGCCGGGCGTACGGCATCATCTTGATCCTGCTCACCCAGAACCCGGACGCCACCGCCCTCCCCACCTCGGTGTCCTCTTCGGTGGGGACGCGGCTGTGCCTGGCGGTGATGGACTGGCGCGCCAACAACAACGTCCTCGGCACCGGCGCCCATGAACGGGGCCTGCGCGCGACGGAAATCAGCGCATCGGAGCAGGGCACGGGCATCCTCGCCCGCGGCCGGGAGGGCGGCACCGTGCGGGCCGCGTTCATCAAGCAGACCGAGGCCGAGGCCGTCGGCAAGCGCGCGTTGGCGCTGCGCACCGCCGCCGGCACCCTCACCGGAGAGGCCGCCGGACAGCAGGTCGAGGACCAAGACACCTCCACGGTCGTGGACCACCTGCGCGCGGTCTGGCCGGACGGGGCCGACGCCGTCCACTCCCACCGCCTGGTCGAGGCGCTGGCCGCCTACCGGGCCGAGCTGTACGGGCCGTGGCTGGACGAGCCCGACGCCGCGGCCCGCTCCACCGCCCTGTCCGCCGCGCTCAAGCCGCACAAGGTGCCCACCCGGCAGATCACCCTGCGGGAGTGCTGCGGCGGCGCCAAGGGCGTCCGCTACACCGACCTCCCCGAGGCCCAGGACGACACCGAGTAGAGCCCGCAGACCGGTTTCGGGGACGCCCGATGGTTTCGACTCGGCCCGAAACCGGTTTCGGCCCCGATATCGGCCCTACAGGCCCGTGACCTGCGCTGATATCGGGTTTCGACCCAACGACGAACCCCCGCCCAAAGCGTCCTGGGCGGGGGTTCGCACTCCGGGACCACCGTCCCGACACCGGGGGTGGCCGCCGTCTCGCCAAAGCCTGCGGCCACCCCGGCCAACCAGCCCACTACAGACCCGTTGGAGGTCTCCAGCATGACTCATGACGCACGCCCCGCGCTGCTGTCCGCAGCCCTGGCCGCCGCCGAGCGCGGCTGGCACGTCTTCCCCCTGCGCCCCGGCAGCAAGGTCCCCGCCGGGCACGCCGAGGCCCGCTGCCCGCGCACCGGCCGGTGTGCGCACGGGCACCGCAAGCCCGAGCAGCGCGCCACGGTCGACCCGGCCCGCATCCGGCAGGCGTGGGCGCAGCGGCCGTACGGCATCGGGGTGGCCACCGGCCCCTCCGGGCTGGTCGTGGTCGACCTCGACCGGCCCAAGCCCGAGGAGCCGGACGGAACGCCTGACGGCGTAACCACCTTTCAGGCGCTCTGCGAGCGCGCCGGGCAGCCCGTCCCGGCCACGCTCACCGTGCGGACCGCGAGCGGAGGGCGGCATCTGTACTTCACCGCCCCGGCCGGGGTGCGGCTGCCCAGCACCAAGGGCAGGCTCGCGCGCAAGATCGACACCCGCGCGTGGGGCGGCTACGTCGTCGCCCCCGGCAGCACGGTCGACGGCCACTCGTACGCGGTGACCGACGATGCCCCGGTCGCTGCGCTGCCCGGCTGGCTGCTGGCCGCCCTGCGCCCCGCACCCAGGACCGCACCGGCCGTGGTGCCGGTCGCGCTGTCGACCCGAGCCAGCCGGTACGCCGCGAGCGCGCTGCGCAACGAGACCGCCGCCGTCGCTGCCACCGGGGAGGGCGGGCGGAACGCCGCGCTGCTGCGGGCCGCCCGCGCCCTGGGACGCTTCGTCGCATCCGGCGACCTCCCCCGGCATGTGGTGGAGGAGGCTCTTCAGGGGGCAGGGGAGGCGGCCGGTCTGCCGCCGGCCGAGTGCCGCGCCACCCTCCGCTCCGGCCTTGACTGGTCCATCGCCCACAACCCGCAGCGGAGGACCGCATGAGCCCCCGCGCTGCTGCCCGCCTGAAGAGCCTCCCCACCCCCGACCGGCCGACCGCCGCCACACCGGCCGCGCCCCCGGCGGCCGGAGGCGACCGACAGGGCGCCGCCCGTCAGGGCGTCCGCTCTGATCCTGGCCCGCGCCGCGGGGACGGCCGTCGCATCGTGGCGTGGCTGCACCTCACCGCGCCCGGCCGCGGCGCGGTGCCCACCGCCCACTCATGGTGCGCGTGCGGCCACGACCGCAGCGCCGTTGGCCACCGTCAGGTGCTTGCCCTGATCGACGCCCACACCGCCCACCGCGAGAACTGCCCACTCCGCACCACCACTGAAGGCAGGAACGCCGCATGACCACACCCCAGAAGACGAGTGCGCGCACCATCGACGGGGCCGCACTCCTCAACGAGGTCGAAGGGTTTCACCGGCGCTTCAACGCCTTCCCCTCCGAAGCGGCCTATGTCGCCGTCACCCTGTGGGACGCCCACGCTCACCTGCTGGACTGCTTCGACTCCACCCCGCGCCTGGCCTTCCTCTCCCCCGAACCGGGGTCGGGCAAGTCGCGGGCGCTGGAGATCGTGGAAACTCTGGTGCCGCAGCCGATGGTGGCCGTCAACGCCTCGGCCGCCGCCCTGTTCCGGGCCGTGTCAGGAGCGGACGGGCGACCGACGATCCTCTTCGACGAGATCGACACCGTCTTCGGCCCGAAGGCCGGAGAGAACGAGGAGCTGCGCGGCTTCCTCAATGCCGGGCACCGCCGCTCCGGGGTGACCTACCGGTGCGTGGGCGACGGCGCCAACCAGTCCGTGCAGGCCTTCCCGTCCTACTGCGCGGTGGCCGTCGCCGGACTCGGCTCGCTGCCGGACACGATCCTGACCCGCTCGGTCATCATCCGCATGCGACGGCGCGCCCCCAACGAGAAGGTTGAGCCGTTCCGCCAGCGCATCCACGAGAAGCAAGGCCACGCGCTGCGCGACCGACTCGCTGCCTGGGCCGAGCAGGCCCGGCCGATGGTCGACGGGGTGTTCCCCGAGATGCCGGAAGGGGTGACCGACCGGCCGGCCGATGTGTGGGAACCGCTGCTCGCCGTGGCAGACGCCATCGGCGGCACCTGGCCGCAGCGGGCCCGCGCCGCTTGCGCGGAGCTGGTGAGCGCGGCCCGGGTGGACGACAAGGGGTCTCTCGGCATCAGGTTGCTGACCGATCTGCGCGATCACGTGTTCAACGGCATCGACCGCCTGCCCACCGTCGCCATCCTCGACCGGCTGCACAGCCTGGAAGAGTCCCCGTGGGCGGACTACTACGGCAAGCCGCTGGACGCGCGACGGCTGGCTAGGCTGCTGCGCGAGTACGTCACTGCGGACAACACCCCGATCGTGACGCGCAACATCAAGAACGGGCAGAGCGTCCTCAAGGGCTACTACGCCGAAGACCTGTGGGACGCATGGCAGCGCTACTGCCCTCCCCCCTCCGGAAGTCCGCTACTGCCGCTACCGGATAGCCAGGACGCGGACTGATCAGCAAAGACAGGTAGCGGGCCGTGCCCGGCGCGGTCCGCTACCCGGCTGTTCCGCATCCGCTACCGCTACCCGCATCCGCTACCGCAGACAGGCTCTTGACCTGCGCAGGAGCGGAGGTAGCGGAGGTAGCGCCCCTCAGAGACAGCATCCACCCGCCCTCTGCGGAGGAGGCATGCCCGCATGAGCACAGCATTGCCCCCGACCCATCAAGCGCTCACGGTCCCCGAGGTCATGGCGGCGCTCCGGATGAGCCGCTTCAAGGTCTACGACCTCATCCGCTCACGACAGCTCAAAAGCATCAAGGTCGGCCGGTGCCGCCGCGTACCCGCCGAAGCGCTCCGCGCCTTCATTGAGCATCAGTTGGAGGAAACCGCCTGATGGCACGCAAGAGAAACCCGAATGGTGCTGGCAGCATCTGGCTGCGTAAGGACGGGCGTTATGAAGCGCGTGTCTATGTTCCGCAGCCTGACGGCACCCGTAAGCGCAAGACGGTCTACGGCAGCACGTGGGAGGAATGCGACACCAAGCGGCAGGAGTTGGTGCGGCGTGACCGTCAGGGCATCCCGACACCGACCCGCTCTGCCAAGCTCTCCGAGTGGCTGCCGTACTGGCTGCAGCACTACGTCCAGCCGCGCCGGAAGCTCAGCACGTACGACAAGTACGAAGCCCACGTGCGGCTGTACCTGGTGCCCATGCTCGGTACCAAGCGGCTGGAGACTCTGAGCGTCGCCGACGTGCGCCGCTTCATCACCCGAGTGCAGAACACTCACACAGCAGCGACCGCCAAGGAAGCACATCGGGTCCTGCGCACCGCGCTCACAGCAGCCGTGCGCGAGGAACTGATCACGCGGAACGTCGCGGCGCTGGTGGAGCCGCCGCGTGTCAAGCAGCGGGAAATCCGCCCGTGGTCGTTGGAGGAAACGCTGACGTTCCTGGAGGCCGCGCGCCGAGACCCGCTGTACGCAGCCTTCGTGCTGGCCGTCGCCATGGGTCTGCGGCGGGGGGAGATCGTCGGTCTGCGTTGGGCTGATGTGGACCTGGACAAGCGGGTTCTGTACGTGCGACAGCAGACGCAGCGGCGGCGCGGGCAGTTGTACGACGACGACCCCAAGAGCCGCCGTCGGCGCGTGGTCCCGATGCCCGCGTTGTGCATCGCGCCGCTTCGCTGGCACCGGCTCCGGCAGCGGGAGGCGTTCGCGCGCACCGGCGTCGCGTGGTCCGAGAACGGCTACGTGTTCGCCACGCGAAACGGTCGGCCGGTGGAGCCGCGGAACGTCTACCGGTCGTTCACGCGCGTGACCGCTGATGCGGGGGTGCGGGTGGTCCGGTTGCACGATGCCCGGCACGGCTGCGCCACGCTCCTGACGGCGGCCGGCGTCGCGCCGCGCGTCATCATGGAGATCCTCGGCCACAGCCAGATCAGCATCACGATGGACGTGTACACGCACGTCGTGCACGACACTCAACGGGAGGCGATCAGCCACATGGACCGCCTGCTCAGGCGACGCCGACCGGCCGCCTGAGAGGCGACTGCCGTCAAACGGTGCCGTCAAAACGGCCCGGACCATGATCGGTCCGGGTCGTTTCGCCTGGTGCCCCCGGCAGGATTCGAACCTGCGACACCCGCTTTAGGAGAGCGGTGCTCTATCCCCTGAGCTACGAAGGCGTGACGCAGGACAGGTTAGCGGATGAGTGCGGGGCGTGCCGAACGTGCCGGGCGGGTCAGTACGTCAGGCCGTGCCCGAAGGGGTAGAGGGTGCCGGTGGAGCCGGCGTCCGGGACGGCGACCGGGAGGCGGCCGGCGGGGGAGAGGTCGCCGTAGACGGTGCGGACGGCGGCCCGGAGGGAGGGAGCACCGTAGGAGTAGGTGGCCAGGTAGGCGGGGACACCGGGGAAGCGGCGGATGTCGTACGGGTTGCGGACGGCGACGGCGACGACGGGTGTGCCGGTGCCCATCAGTGCCTGTACCAGCCTCGCCTGGGCGGCGCCCTTCTCCGAGCCCGCCGCGGCCGCGTTGACCGAGACGATCACCAGGCCGTGGCCCGCCGCCGCGTCGGCCGCCGCGGTGACGCGGTCCGCGGAGGGGATCGCGCCCGTCTCCAGGACGGTGGCGCTCTGGCCGGGCCGCTCGGCGACGGCGTCGGCGAGGGCCCGGGTGCTGCCCACCCCCCAGCCGGTGACAAGGACGGAGCGGGCGCCGGAGGACAGGGGCAGGAGGGAGCCCTCGTTCCTGACCAGGGTGACGGTGCGGTCGGTGATGGCCTGGGCGTCGACCCTGTGGCGTTCGGCGCCGACGGTGCGCACGGCGTGCCGCTCGTCCACGTACGGGTGCCGGAAGAGCTCCCGGCGGAGCTTGTGCGCCAGGATGCGCTCCACCGAGGCGTCCAGACGGGAGACGGGGACCCGCCCGCCGCGTACGGCCTCCAGGACGGCGTCGTAGGCGGTGTCGAGCTCCGGTGCCAGGACGAGCTGGTCGCAGCCGGCCGCGAGGGCCCGGACCGGTGCCACGTCCGGCGGGAACTGGCCCGAGGCGCCCTGCATGTCCAGGGCGTCGGTGACGATCAGGCCCTCGAAGCCCAGCTCCTCGCGCAGCAGCCCGGTGACGATCGGCTGCGACATGGTGGCCGGGACGCCCGACGGGTCCAGGGCCGGGACGACGATGTGGGCCGTCATGATCGTGTCGACACCGCGTGCGATGGCGGCCCGGAAGGGCGGCAGGTCGATGTTCTCCAGTTCCTCGCGGGTGTGGTCGATCCGCGGGAGGCCGGTGTGGCTGTCGGTGTCGGTGTCGCCGTGCCCGGGGAAGTGCTTGGCGGCGGAAGCGACCCGGCCGCGGTGGTAGCCGCGCACGGAGGCGTCGACGAGGGAGGCGCACAGGGCGGGGTCGGAGCCGAAGGAGCGGACGCCGATGACCGGGTTCTCGGGGTTGACGTTGACGTCGGCGACGGGAGCGTAGTTCTGGTTGACGCCCACCGCCGCCAGCTCCCGGCCGATGATCTCGGCCGAGCGCCGGGTGTCGGAGGCGGACCGGCCCGCCGCCAGCGCCATGTTTCCGGGCAGGAGGGTGGCGGGGTCGGTGAGGCGGTAGACGACGCTGCCGCCCTCCTGGTCGACGGAGACCAGCAGCGGCACGCGGGCGCCGGCGCTGCGCGCGGCGCGCTGGAGGCCGTTGGACAGACGGGCGGTCTGGAGCGGGTCGCGGACGTTGTCGGGGCCGCGGCGGGCGTCGAAGTAGATGACTCCGCCCGGCCGGTACTTGGCGATCACCTCGGCGGGGGTGTCCACGCCGTACAGAGTGCGGTTGCCCGCGGACGCGGTGTCGGCGGCCTGTCCGTAGACCTCGACGACGAAGAGTTGCCCGACCTTGTCCTCCAGGGACATGCGGCGCACCAGGGCCCGGGCCCTGGTGCGCGCGTGGTCGCCGCCGGAGGCGGCGGCCTGCCCGGTGTCCGGTCCGGCGGCCTGTCCGGTGCCTGCGTTCGCCGGGGAGGAGAGGGCGGCGGAGGCGGTCAGCGCCGCGGTGACACCGAACAGGCCGGTGGCGAGGGCTTGTCTGCGGCTGGGAGTCGCGGGCTGCTGCATCGGGTCTCTCCTCACATGGGCGGACGGAGCGGGTGGGGCCGGTGGTGCGCGTGCGGAGGGGACGGCATGTGGGGGTGGGCGCCGGAGCCGTGGCGGCCACATCGTTCCAGCGAGTCGGGCTTGCGGCCAGAGGGGTGCGGGACTGTCAGTGGTCGGGCCATTGGCGGGCCGCGGACATGAGGCGCGGAAGGAGAGGGCGGCTTCGGGGAGACGGTTCGGGAGGGTCCACCGGGATTGTGCGGCGGTGGCCGGTGCCGGGTGCGACGACGCGCGGCGGGGTCGCGGCACGGTGGTCCCGGAGGGTGACGGGAGGAGGCGTCCGGCGGGTGCCGTGGGCGGGTGGCGCCGTGCGCAGTACCCCGGACACCGGCCGTGCCCCGGACACCGCGAGCCTCAGGGGTTCAGCGGCCTCTCGTACCAGGCCACGTCCCAGTACCGGCCGAACTTCCGGCCGACCTCGCCGTAGGTGCCGATGTGGCGGAAGCCGAAGCGGGCGTGGAGACGTACGGAGGCCTCGTTGGGCTGGGCGATGCCCGCGTAGGCGCGGTGGACGTCCTCGCCGCCGAGGGCGTCGAGGGCGTCGAGGAGATGCTCGTACAGCAGGGTGCCGACGCCCCGCCCGCACGCGTCGGGGGCGAGGTAGACGCTGACCTCGACCGAGGTGGAGTAGGCGGGCTTGGGGCGGAAAGGGCTGCTGGTGGCGTAACCCAGGACGCGGTTCGATTCCGCGTCCTGGGCAACCAGAAGGCGGTGCGGGCCGTCCTTGGGGTGGGAGAGCAGCCAGGGACGCCTGGTCTCGGGGGTGAGGGGTTCGGTGTCGAATGTGACGGGGGTCTCACGGACGTAGTGGTTGTAGATGTCCGTCAGGTCCGGAAGGTCGCCTTCCCCGCCCGCTCTGACCTGGACTTCCCCGCGTTCGGTCATTGCAGGCCCCCTCTGTGTGGCGGCGCAGAATACCGCAAGATCCGGAAAAACGATGCGCGCCGTGGGAATTCTGTCCGGATTGAAGTCGTTGATTCCATCGGAACGGGCACCCGAACCAGGAGACGCCGGGTGGCTGGACCGCCACCGACCAGTTGTAGACCACGACTCGCAAGGGAGTACGCATGGCAACCCGTGCCGTCGCCCGTCGTCAGGCCGACCCCAACGGCGCTGACGAGGCACGACCTGTACGTACCTCGTCTGCAGGGGATGTAGCGGACCGGGACCTGGTCGGCATGTACCTCGACGAGATCGCCCGCACCCCGCTGCTGGACGCGGCGAAGGAGGTCGAGCTCTCGCTGGCCATCGAGGCGGGCGTGTACGCCCGGCAGATCCTCGACGGCGAGGCCGAGCCCGTCTCGGGTGACTCGCCGGCCGCGACCGCGACCCGCGAGGAGCTGGAGGCCGTGGCCGCCGAAGGCGAGCGCGCCAAGGACGTCTTCATCCGCTCCAACCTGCGTCTGGTCGTCGCCGTCGCGCGGCGCTACCCCCGCAGCGGCCTGCCGCTGCTGGACCTGATCCAGGAGGGGAACGCGGGCCTGGTGCGGGCGGTGGAGAAGTTCGACTACCGCAAGGGCTTCAAGTTCTCCACGTACGCGACGTGGTGGATCCGCCAGGCCATCACGCGGTCGATCGCCGACCAGTCGCGGACCATCCGCCTCCCCGTCCACCTGGTCGAGGAGCTGGGACGGATCCGGCGTGTGCAGCGGGAGTTCAACCGCGAGCACGGCCGCGACCCCGAGCCCGCCGAGATCGCCGAGGAGCTGGGCTCCACTCCCGAGCGCATCACGGACGTGCTGGACTGGGCGCGCGACCCGGTCAGTCTGAACATGTCCGTGGACGACGAGGGCGAGACGCAGTTCGGCGACCTGCTGGAGGACACCTCCGCGACCTCCCCCGAGGACTCCGTGCTCGTGATGCTGCGGCGCGAGGAACTGGAGGACATGATCGGCCGGCTCGACGACCGGACCGCCTCCATCATCCGGGCGCGCTACGGCATCGAGGACGGGCGCGAGCGCACGCTGACCGAGGTCGGCAAGCAGCACGGCCTGACGAGGGAACGCATTCGCCAGATCGAGAAGCACGCCCTGCTCGAACTGAAGAAGATGGCCCATGACACGGGCTTCGACGCGGCGGCGTGACGGCGTCCGGCGCGGTGGGACACACCGCGCCTTGACGGGACACGGCAGAGGACGACCGAACACGCCCCTGGACAGGGACCCCGGCGCGCCCCCCGGCGCCGGGGTCCCGCTGTGTACGGAGCCCGTGGCGCCCGGCGCCCCGGTGGTGCGGGGCGGTGGGGCCGTAGGACAGGGCCTGGGGCGGGGGCCGCGAACGGAAACCGGGGGCCGGGAGCCGGGACGTACTGGCTCAGGGGCGGCCGTAGAGGTCGTGGTACGCCGGGAACACGCCGCCCGGACCGTCCACGCCCTCCGCGGCCCGCACCGCTTCGACCACCGCACGCGTCAGGGTGTCGGCGCCGGCCGCCAGCACGTCGTTGATCTCCTCCGTCTCCGGGCGGCGAGCGCCGGTGGACAGGGCGAAGACGGTGTCCCCGTCGGTGAGCAGGTGCACCGGGCGGACCGCGCGGGCCAGCCCGTCGTGGGAGGTGCCCGCCAGCTTCTGCGCCTGGGCGGGGGTGAGTTCGGTGTCGGTGGCCACCACGGCCAGCGTGGTGTTGAGCGGTGGCCGCACCGAGGCGGCCGAACGGCGCTCCGACTCCTGCTGGGCGGCGGCCAGGGACCGCAGTGCCTCGGCGTGCTCGGCCTCCGGGGGGAAGGCCGGGCGCTTGCCGTACAGCTCGCCGTAGAGCACGCCCGTGGCCGGGTCCAGGGTCGAGCCCACCGCGTTGACCACGGCCAGCGCGCCCACCGTGGTGCCCGAGGGCAGGATCGTGCTCGCGGTGCCCACCCCGCCCTTGAGCCCGCCCGCCACGGCCCCCGCACCGGCCCCGACGTTGCCCTGGGGGACCGGCTCGCCGACGCTCGTACGGGCGGCCGCCTCGGCCGCCTCCCGGCCGAGCGCGGCGTCGGGACGGGCCCGCCAGGAGCCGCCGCGGCCCAGGTCGAAGAGGCAGGCGGCCGGGACCACGGGCACCACCTGGTCCGGTTCCGGGCCGACGGGGAAGCCCCTGCCCCGTTCCTCCAGCCAGGCGGTCACCCCGCAGGCGGCGTCCAGGCCGAAGGCGCTGCCCCCGGTCAGTACCACGGCGTCGACGCGCTCCACCAGATTGCGCGGATCCAGGGCGTCGGTCTCCCGGGTGCCGGGACCGCCGCCCCGTACGTCCACGGCGGCGGTCGCCCCGCCCTCCGGGGCGAGGACCACGGTCGTACCCGTCAGCCAGCCGTCGCCGATCCGCTGGGCGTGGCCGACCCTCAGGCCCTGGACATCCGTCAGTGCGTCGTTGACCCTCAAGGCGCTCATGGGGCCATGATCCCCCTCCCGGGGGCGAGCCGGGCGGCCGTACCCTGGGGGGATGAGCATTCCCGCCGCTTCCGGCCATGGCTCCGCGCCCCGCGACGCGCCCCGTGACCCGGCCTCCGCGCTGGACTTCTCCGATCCGCTGAGCCGGCCCGCGGCCGACGACACCGACCGGGGCTGGGGCGAGCGTCCGGAAGCGGGCGGTGACGGCGGTGCGGGCGATCTGGCCCGCTTCCTGGACGAGAAGCCCCCGCACCACCTCTGAGACCACCGGCGAGACCGTTCGCGGGGCACTCCGGAAGACGCTCGTGTCAAGGCTTCTTCGAGGTGCCCCCGGATGTGCCGGACGCACCGGACGGCCCCTCGGTGCCCGGCCCGGCACTGCCCTCGGAGGCGTTGCGCTGCGCCGTCAGCAGGGCGGCGGCGTCCGTGGTGCCGTTGCCCTCGCGCTGGGCCAGCAGCGCGTCGCGGATCTCGGTGAGCAGTTCCACCTCGGTCTTCTGGACGGGAGTCGCGGCCTCCGCCGCCGCCTCCTTGGCGCTCAGGGCGTCCAGCCGCTGCTTGAACCTGTTCATCGGCACGATCATCAGGAAGTAGACGACCGCGGCGGTGATCAGGAAGGTCAGCGCGGCGCTCAGCACCGAACCCCACTTGATGGCGATGCCGCTGAGGGCCGCGCCTGTCGCCTCGTCGAACTCGCACGGGCCCTGGAGGCAGGACTGGTAGCGGTCGAGGTCCCTGGGGCCGATGGAGCCCACCACCGGGTTGATGACACCCTCCACCACCGAGTTCACGATCTTGGTGAAGGCCGCCCCGATGACGACGGCAACGGCCAGGTCGACCACGTTGCCCCGCATCAGGAATGACCTGAACCCGGTCAGGACGCCCTGCTTCTCGCTCAAGGGAATGCCTCTCCTCCGCACACGCGCTCCGGCCTCCGCCGGGTGAACGCAGCACACGCTGCACGAACCCCGTGCGCGCTGTCCAATCCGGGATTCGGCGGGCAGCGGTCAGCACAGCGTCACCGTCAGAAGGGAGTGTGCCGCCGCGCCGGCGAGCCGGGCGGCCGTCGGCCGGGGCACCGAGAGCACCACCAGTGCCCCCTCCCGGCCACCCGAACCGGCCTCCGGCCCGGAGGCCGGTTCGGGTACGGCCGCCACCCGCACGTTCCGGGCGATGGTCCGCGCGCTGTCCGCCGGGCCGTCGGCGGGACCGCTTGCCGGGGCGTCGGCGGGCGCGGCCAGAACGTCCACCCTGTCCCCGGGACGCAGCAGCCGCACCGCCTCCGCGTCCGGGATCCGCACCGGGGCCTCCACCGTCGCGCCGCCTCCCTCCCCGTCCGAGGACGCGGGCGGGGGCGGGGGCGCCGGTGCTTTCCCGGCCGCGGGCCGGGCCGTCGGGAGGGCACGCCCCCCGCTCCCGCCCCCGTCATCGGGCGTTCCCCGGAAGGCGGCACCCGCGGCGACGACGGCCAGCAGCAGTGCCACCGCCCGGAACCACCGGCCCGCCGCCCGGAAGGGGGCGAGAGGGCCCCGCCCCGCGCGCACCGGTTCGAACTCCGGCACGGGGCCGGCGGCCGGAGGGCTTGAGGGAGGGGGCAGGGAGTGGGGCGTGGAGTGGAGGGAGGACGAAGACGAGGAGGAGGGAGGAGCGGACAGGAAGGAAGAGGACATCGCGGTCACCGCCTTGTGGTGGAAGCACACCAACGATGTCCGGTTCCGCGGCAGCCCGCCGGGCCCTGTGGACCACCCACGGGTTGTGGACAACTCGCTCACCCGCACGAGGGAGGGACGAAGCCGCACGGGTCGCCCCGCCCCGCCGCGCCCGTCCCCTGCCGCGCGCTCCACCGTTCCCGCAGCGTCACCGGCCGGGGCCGGGGCCGGGGCCGGGGCCGGCGGACCGGCGGCCCCTACGGAAGCTCGATCCCCGGGTCCGTCCCGTCCAGCGCCGTCGCACACGCGCAGTCCCGCTCCGCCGGCAGCCCGGCCACCGTGTCGAAGAGCACCTCGCGCAGCCGCCCGACGTTCTGCGCGAAGACCTGGAGCACCTCCTCGTGCGAGACGCCCTCACCCGTCTCCGCACCGGCGTCCAGGTCGGTGACCAGCGCCATCGAGGAGTAGCACAGGCCCAGTTCGCGGGCGAGGACCGCCTCCGGGTGCCCCGTCATCCCGACCACCGACCAGCCCTGCGCCGCGTGCCAGCGCGATTCCGCGCGGGTCGAGAAGCGCGGCCCCTCGATCACCACCATGGTCCCGCCGTCCACCGGCTCCCAGCCGCGCCCGCGCGCCGCCGCGACGGCCGCCGCCCGGCCCGTCTCGCAGTAGGGGTCGGCGAAGGACAGGTGCACCACGTTCGGCACCGAGCCGTCGGGCAGCGCCTCGCCGTCGTAGAAGGTCTGGACGCGCGACTTGGTGCGGTCCACGAGCTGGTCTGGCACCACCAGCGTGCCGGGCCCGTACTCGGGCCGCAGACCGCCCACCGCGCATGGCCCCAGCACCCGCCGTACACCGACCGAGCGCAGGGCCCACAGGTTGGCCCGGTAGTTGATCCGGTGCGGGGGGAGGTGGTGCTTGCGGCCGTGCCGGGGCAGGAAGGCCACCCGGCGCCCGGCGATCTCGCCGATGAAGAGGGAGTCGCTGGGCTCGCCGTACGGCGTGTCCACCGCGACCTCTATCACGTCGTCCAGGAACGAGTAGAAACCGGACCCGCCGATGACACCTGTCTCCGCCTGTGCGCTCATGGCCGAACACACTAGCCCCCCGCCCTACGCCCAGGCCCCGTCCCGGTGTGCACCGGGACGGGGCCTGGGGAAGCCGGTTCCGGCTCCGGGCCGGAGGGCGGCAGGCGGCGGGGTCAGGCCGCCGAGGAGCCGGCCTTGGACGACGAGCCGCCGGACGAGCCCGAGCTCTTCTCGGAGGAAGAGGACGACGACGCCGACGAAGAGGACGCCGACGAAGACGAGGACGACGACGTGCCGCCGGACGAGGAGCCCCGGCTGTCGTTCCGGTAGAAGCCGGAGCCCTTGAAGACGATGCCGACCGCGGAGAACACCTTCTTCAGGCGGCCCTTGCAGCTCGGGCACTCGGTGAGCGCGTCATCGGTGAACTTCTGAACCGCTTCCAGGCCCTCGCCGCACTCGGTGCACTGGTACTGATAGGTCGGCACTTGCTCCTCCTGGCACTCTTCCCTGTGGAGTGCTAACGACGCACCATGGTGCAGTATTCCGGCGGCTTAGTCCACCGGGAGCGGCTGACGGTGACTCTCGCCACGCCCCGGAGCGCCCCTCCCGTCCTCCGTCCGGGGCCCTCCGTCACCCGGTTCGCGGTCCCTCCCCATCGCCCGTCCGCCCGCCGTCCGGCTCCAGCCATCCGCGCAGCGCCGCCACCGTGACCAGCGCCAGCGCCGTGGCGGCCAGCGGCACTGTGAATCCGGCGCTCGCCCCGAAGCGGTCCGTCAACTGCCCGGCGGCCGACGCGGCACCGGCCTGGCCCAGCGCCACCGCGCCGGCCATCCAGGTGAACGCCTCGGTGCGCACGCCCGCCGGAGCCAGCCGCTCCACCAGGGTGAAGCCGGTGATCAGGCTCGGCGCGATGCCGATGCCCGCCAGCAGTCCGAGGACGGCCAGCAGCGGGACCGCGTCCACCGCCCACAGCGGCGCGGTGGTCAGCGTCAGCAGCGCGTACGCCGCCAGCAGCCGCCGCTGCGGGGCCGAGCGCCAGGTCAGGGCGCCGAAGACGAGACCGGCGAGCATGTTGCCGGCGGCGAAGGTCCCGTACAGCACGCCGTTGAGGCCCGGCTGTCCGATGGATTCGGTGAAGGCGGCCAGCGACACCTGCATCCCGCCGAAGACCGAGCCGATGCCGAGGAAGGCGACGATCAGCACCCGCACGCCCGGCACCGACAGGGCCGAGGGGTGCGGTGCGCCGTCCGCTCCCCGGGCGCGGCGGTGGGCGGGGGGCGCGGTGCGGCGCTGGGCCGCGAAGACCAGCCCGCCGACGACGGTCAGGGCCGCCTCGGCGGCCAGCCCGGCGGCCGGGTGCACCCCGGTGCACAGGGCGGTGGCCAGGACCGGGCCGATGACGAAGGTGAGCTCGTCGGTGACCGACTCGAACGCCGCCGCCGTCGACAGCAGGCGGGCGCCGTCCGGCCTGCCCGCGCCGCCCGGCGGGCCCGAACCGCCCCGCCGGTCCGGCGAGCCCGGCCCGCCCCTGAGCAGATGCGCCCAGCGGGCCCGCACCATCGGGCCGACCTGCGGCACCGAGGCGCCGGCCGGCACGGCCGCCAGCAGCAGCGCCCACAGCGGCGCCCGGGACAGCGCCAGGGCAACCAGCACGCCCACGGCGGCGGCGTGCAGCAGCACCCCGGGCACCAGGACCGCGCGCTGGCCGAAGCGGTCGGCGAGCCGGCCGCTGCGGGGTGCGAACAGGGCCATCGACACGCCGGTCACGGCCGAGACGGTGCCCGCCGTGCCGAACGATCCGGTGGTGTCCTCGACCAGCAGCACGATGCCGAGCGTCAGCATCGCGAAGGGCTGGCGGGCCAGGAAGCCGGGCAGCAGGAACGTCCACGCACCCGGGGTGCGCAGCAGGTCCCGGTAGCCGGGCTTCCGGTCCGTGACGGGAGTGACCGTGGTGGCCACGGCCGTACCTTTCTGCCGCCTGGTAGCGCGCCGCGGGCCGTACGGCGCTCGGTGGCGCGGTACGGCGGGGCGCGCCGAAGGCCGTCCTCTCGCACGGACCGCGGCATGTGGTCGGCCGGGCGGCCGTGCCGGCCCTGCATCAGGCGGGGTCGAAACTCCGGTAGCTCCGAAAGTCGGACAAACGTACGGCCTCAGAGTAGCCGATCACCCCGCGGGCCCGGCCGTGCCCCGCCCTCGTCTCCGCCCCTTCCGGAGCCCGGCCGCGCCCGGCCCCGCCCGGCCTCCCGGTCACCTCTGCGCAGCGCCGAACTGCCCGCCGTCCCCAGCCAGCCCGCCAGCTTGCCGCCCCGGCCCACGGCCATCAGCCGCCGCTCGGCGGCGTCGCGCACCGCGTCCGTGGCGACGACCAGCAGTTCGTCGCCGTGCCGCAGGACGGTCGACGGCGAGGGCACGAAGCTGTTGTCCCCCCGCACGACCAGGGTGACCGCCGCGCCTTTGGGCAGCCGCAGCTCGGTCACCTCCACACCCTGCATGCGCGAGCCGCCGGGGATGGACACCGCGATCAGATGTCCGCGCAGCCGCTCCAGCGGGGCCGACTCGATCTCCAGATCCTGTGCGCCCTCGCCGCCGGCCAGCCTGAGCTTCCGGGTGACCCAGGGGAGGGTCGGACCCTGGATCAGGGTGAAGACCACCACCAGGACGAAGACGATGTTGAAGATCCGGTCGCTGTCCCTGCCCGGTTCGGACATGGGGATCGTCGCCAGGATGATGGGCACCGCGCCGCGCAGCCCGGCCCACGACATCAGTACCTGCTCCCGCAGGGGCCGCCGGAAGGGCAGGCTGCACAGCAGCACCGAGACCGGCCGGGCCACCAGCGTCAGCACCACCCCGATGACCAGCGCGGCCCCGAAGTCCTCCAGCAGCTCCGAGGGGGTGGCCAGCAGGCCGAGCAGGACGAACAGGCCGATCTGCGCGATCCAGGCCAGGCCCTCCGCGAAGCCGCGGGTGGCCGGGCGGTGCGGCAGCCTGGCGTTGCCCAGGACGATCCCGCAGATGTAGGTGGCCAGGAAGCCGCTGCCCTGGGCCAGCGAGCCCCCCGCGTAGGCCAGGACGCACAGCGCCATCACCGCGATCGGGTACAGGCCGGAGGAGGACAGCGCCACGTGCCGCATCCCGTACTCGCCGAGCCTGCCGACGAGCACCCCGACCGCGACGCCGATCGCCAGCTGCAGCGCGATGTTCCCGATCAGCATGTACCACGAGTCCATCGGACCGGACACGGAGAAGGCGATCACCAGGATGACCACGGGAGGGTCGTTGAACCCCGACTCCGCCTCCACCGTCCCGGCCAGCCGCCGGGGCAGCGGCATCTTGCGCAGTACGGAGAAGACCGCGGCGGCGTCGGTGGAGGAGACCACCGCGCCCATGATCAGCGCCAGTTGCCAGTCCAGGCCGACCAGGTAGTGGGCGCCCGCGGCGGTGACCGCGACGCTGATGCCGACGCCCACCGTCGCGAGCACGGCGGCGGCGGGCATGACGGGCCGGATGTCGCGCCATTTGGTGCTCAGCCCGCCCTCGGCCAGGATCACCACGAGCGCCGCGTAGCCCAGCACCTGGGTCAGCTCGGCGTTGTCGAATTCGATCCCGAGCCCGTCCTGTCCCAGGGCCAGACCGAGCCCCAGGTAGATCAGGAGGCTGGGCAGGCCGGTGCGGGTGGAGAGCCGGACCGCGGCGATGGCGACGAGCAGGACGATCGCGGAGACCAGCATGAGTTCGTTGAGGCGGTCGACAGTCAGAAGCGGATCCTTCCGTGGGCGTGCGGAGGCAACGGCCGGGACCCGACCGCCGGGAAGTCATTTCTTTGCCTAACAATTTACCATTGCTTGAATCTCCGGCTCCTGATGCGCGGACTCCCTGCCGACCGGCGACCCGGCTCGTCCTATGGTTGCTCCAGCACCTCTGGTCCCACCCTGCCCTCGAAGGACAGCGATGCCCGCCAAGAAGACCCCGCGACGCGCCCGCCTTCTCGTGATCGCAGTCGTGCTGCTGCTCGTGGCGGGCGTCGGCTACGGCGCCTACTGGAGCGTCGGCACCGTCCGCGCGTCCTTCCCGCAGACGACCGGCTCGATGGAGCTTGAAGGTCTCTCCGCCCCGGTCACCGTCAAACGCGACGAGCACGGCATACCCCAGCTCTACGCGGACAGCGCCGAGGACCTCTTCCGCGCCCAGGGCTACGTCCACGCCCAGGACCGCTTCTGGGAGATGGACGTGAGGCGGCACATGACGGCCGGCCGGCTGTCGGAGATGTTCGGCGAGAGCCAGGTCGAGACCGACGCCTTCCTGCGCACTCTGGGCTGGCGGAAGGTGGCGCAGGAGGAGTACGACACCAAGCTGTCGGACACGACCAAGAAGTACCTGCTGGCCTACGCCGAGGGCGTCAACTCCTATCTGGGCGGACGCAGCGGCGCGGAACTCTCCCTGGAGTACGCGGCCCTGGGTCTCGTCAGCGACTACAAGCCGCACGAGTGGTCGCCGGTGGACTCCGTGGCCTGGCTCAAGGCCATGGCCTGGGACCTGCGCGGCAACATGCAGGACGAGATCGACCGGGCCCTGCTCTCCAGCCGCCTGACGAACAAGCAGATCGAGGCGCTCTACCCGGACTACCCCTTCGACCGGAACAAGCCGATCGTCCAGGACGGCGCCGTCAGCGCCCTCGACGGCTCCTACGACCCGAAGGGCACCCCCGCGGAGGGCGGGGACCCCGCGCAGAACGGCGCCACCGCCCCCGGCGCCACCGCCCCCGACGCCACCGCCCCCGACGGGGCCGGCCAGGGCGCAGGGACCGGCCAGGGCGCCCCGGCGGGCCAGACGGGCCAGTCCGGCCAGACGGGCCAGGCCGGTCAGGGCGTGCAGACCCAGCTCGCCGCGCTGGCCGCCTCCCTCGACGCCGTCCCCGCCCTCCTGGGCCCCAGCGGCGACGGCATCGGCTCCAACTCCTGGGTCGTCTCCGGCGAGTACACGACCACCGGCAAGCCGCTGCTCGCCAACGACCCGCACCTGGCCCCGCAGCTGCCCTCCCTCTGGTACCAGATGGGCCTGCACTGCAACTCGGTCGGCGAGGACTGCCCCTTCGACGTCGCGGGCTTCACCTTCTCCGGCATGCCCGGCGTGGTAATCGGCCACAACCAGGAGATCTCCTGGGGTTTCACCAACCTCGGCGCCGACGTCACCGACCTGTACCTGGAGAAGATCGAGAACGGCACCTACCTCTACGACGGGAAGAAGGTCCCGTACGAGACCCGCGAGGAGGTCATCAAGGTCGCGGGCGGCGAGGACCGCAAGATCACCGTCCGCTCCACCCGCCACGGCCCCCTCGTCTCCGACCGCAGCAACGAGCTGGCCGGAGTCGGCGACCACGCCCCGGTCGGCGACGTCGCCCCCGACCGCGGCAAGGGCTACGCCGTCGCGCTGCGCTGGACGGCGCTGGAGCCCTCCAGGACCATGGACGCGGTCTTCGAGCTGAACACCGCCACCGACTTCAACGGGTTCCGCAAGGCCGCCCGGAAGTTCGCCGTCCCCTCCCAGAACCTGGTCTACGCCGACACCGAGGGCAACATCGGCTACCAGGCCCCCGGCCGCATCCCGGTCCGCGCCGAGGGCCACGACGGCCGCTACCCGGCGCCCGGCTGGGACCCGGACCACGAATGGGAGGGCTACGTACCGCAGGAGGCCCTGCCCTGGGAGTACAACCCGGAGCGCGGCTACATCGTCACCGCCAATCAGGCCGTGATCGACGCGGAGAAGTACCCCTACCCGCTCACCGAGGACTGGGGCTACGGCGCCCGCAGCCAGCGGATCGACGACCTCATCCAGTCCAAGATCAAGGACGGCGGCAAGGTCTCCACGGACGACATGCGGACCATGCAGCTGGACAACAGCAGCGAGATAGCCAAGATCCTGGTGCCGTACCTGCTGAAGATCGACGTCGAGGACCCCTACGTCCGCCAGGCGCAGGAGCTGCTGGAGGGCTGGGACTACACCCAGGACGCCGACTCCGCGCCCGCCGCCTACTTCAACGGCGTGTGGCGCAACCTCCTCAAGCTCGGCTTCGGCAACAAGCTCCCCAAGGAGGTCCGCGTCGAGGGCGAGTGCCTGCGGGTCCGCCCGGCCGACGAGTCCGGCCCGATCGAGGACCTGAGCGGCAACCCGCGCACCGTCCGCGAGTGCGGCACACGCGCCCCGTCCTCCGCGCAGCCCGACGGCGGCGACCGCTGGTACGAGGTCGTGCGCACGCTGCTGGACGAGCCCGACAGCGGCTGGTGGACCCCCGGCAGCCGCTTCGAGGAGGGCGAGGGCGACCGCGACGCGCTGCTGGCCCGCGCCATGAAGGACGCCCGCTGGGAGCTGACCACCAAGCTCGGCAAGGACATCGAGACCTGGAGCTGGGGCCGTCTGCACCGGCTGATGCTCCAGAACCAGACCCTGGGCACCGAGGGCCCGGGCTTCGTCCAGCACCTGCTCAACCGCGGCCCGTGGGACCTGGGCGGTGGCGAGGCGGCCGTCAACGCCACCGGCTGGAACGCCGCGGGCGGCTACGAGGTGATCTGGGTGCCGTCGATGCGGATGGTGGTCAACCTGGCCGACCTCGACGAGTCGAGCTGGATCAACCTCACCGGCGCCTCCGGCCACGCCTACCACTCCAACTACGTGGACCAGACGGACATGTGGGCCGAGGGCGGGCAGCTGGACTGGGCGTTCGGCCGCAAGGCCGTCGAGGACGCGACCGTGGACACCATGGCCCTCACCCCGTAGCCGCCCTCACCCCGTACCGCCGCGAGCCCCGCGCCCGCCGGTCTCACGCCGTGAAGCGGTGCACCCCCTCGGGGGTCACCGCGGCGTGCACCGGACGGTCGTGGGGCTCCGCCGGTACCCGGCGCAGGTACTCGCCGGAGTGCAGCAGCACCACCAGCGCCGGGGTGGCCCCGGACGCCTCGATCCGGGCCAGCACCCGGTCGTAGCTGCCCCCGCCGCGCCCCAGGCGCATCCCGCGCCGGTCCACCGCCAGCCCCGGCAGCAGTACGGCGTCCGCCCCGGTCACGGCCTGCGGTCCCAGCCGCCGCCCGGTGGGCTCCAGCAGTCCCCGGCGGGCGGAGGAGAGGAACTCGGCCCCCTCGTACGCGGCCCAGTCCAGGTCGTCGTCCGGCAGCAGCACCGGCAGCAGCACGCGCACGCCGCGCCATTGCAGTTCGTCCACCAGCGCGCGGGTGTCCGGCTCGCGCCCCACCGAGACGTACGCGGCGACGGTGCGGGCCCCGGCCAGCTCGGGCAGTTCCAGGGCGTGCCGGGCGAGCGCGCCGGCGAGCCGGTGGACGCCGTCCTCCGGCAGATGGGTCCGCGCCGCCAGGAGGGAGCGCCGCAGGGCCCGCTTCTCGCCGGCCACCGTCCGCGGCCCTTCCCCCGGCGCCGCATCCGGTGCCGCGTGCTTACCCCGGTGTGCTCCGGTGGTTCCGTCGTCCTTCACGCCGCGTTCATCTCCCCGGCTCGATTACGCCAGTCCCTCGCCATGGCAGGCGCATTATCATCCTGATGGCGCGCCAGCGCGGCCCCGAGCGTCGGGACATCTCCCTGTAAACCGCAACGGACCAGTCAGACATGCGCGTTACGTGACAAACCAACGGCTATGGTGCAGACATGACTACCTCGCGTACACGGCGGATCACCAAGGCCGTCATCCCGGCCGCCGGGCTCGGCACCCGCTTCCTTCCGGCGACGAAGGCCACCCCGAAGGAGATGCTGCCGGTCGTCGACAAGCCCGCGATCCAGTACGTGGTGGAGGAGGCCGTCACCGCCGGCCTCCCCGACGTCCTGATGGTCACCGGTCGCAACAAGCGCCCGCTGGAGGACCACTTCGACCGCAACTACGAGCTGGAGGAGGTGCTGCGCAGCAAGGGCGACGCCACCAAGCTCACCCGCGTCCAGGAGTCCACCGACCTGGCCACCATCCACTACGTGCGCCAGGGCGACCCCAGGGGCCTGGGCCACGCGGTGCTGTGCGCCGCCCCGCACGTCGGCGACCAGCCCTTCGCCGTCCTCCTCGGCGACGACCTCATCGACGCGCGCGACCCGCTGCTGTCCAGGATGATCGAGGTCCAGGAGACCTACGGCGGCAGCGTCGTGGCGCTGCTGGAGGTCGACCCGGAAAGCATCCACCTCTACGGCTGCGCCGTCGCCGAACCCACCGGCGACGACGACGTCGTGCGCGTGTCGGACCTGGTGGAGAAGCCCTCCCGCGAGGACGCCCCCAGCAACCTGGCCGTCATCGGCCGCTACGTCCTGGACCCGGCCGTCTTCGAGGTGCTGCGCAAGACCGAGCCCGGCCGCGGTGGCGAGATCCAGCTCACCGACGCCCTCCAGACCCTCGCCGCCGACCCGGGAATCGGCGGCCCGGTCCACGGTGTGGTATTCAAGGGCCGCCGCTACGACACCGGCGACCGCGGGGACTACCTCCGCGCCATCGTCAGGCTGGCGAGCGAGCGCGAGGACCTGGGCCCGGACTTCCGCGCCTGGCTGCGAGACTTCGTCAAAGAGGAGCTGTAGGCACTTGAGCGGTACCCGGTCCGTCGACGAGCACCTGGCCGACATCCTGCGGTCGGTCCGGCCGCTGGAACCCATCGAGCTGCATCTGCTCGACGCCCAGGGCTGCGTGCTCACCGAGGACATCCTGGTGCCCGTCTCCCTGCCCCCCTTCGACAACAGCTCCATGGACGGCTACGCGGTGCGCGTCGCCGACGTGGAGAAGGCGGACGAGGACGCCCCGGCGGTGCTGGAGGTCGTCGGCGACGTGGCGGCGGGCGCCGGCCGGCTGCCCGAGGTCGGCCCCGGCCAGGCCGCCCGTGTGATGACCGGCGCGCCGCTGCCGCCCGGCGCCGAGGCCGTCGTCCCCGTGGAGTGGACCGACGGCGGCACCGGCGGCGGCCCGGCCGACGCCATGGCCGCCCACAGCGCCGATCCGTCCGGCGCGGCCGGCGAGGTCCGCGTCCACCGCCCGGTGACGGCACGGCAGTACGTGCGGGGCAAGGGCAGCGACGTACGCGCCGGCTCCGTCGCCCTGGAGGCCGGTACCGTCCTGGGCCCGGCGCAGATCGGCCTGCTGGCCGCCGTCGGCTGCGGCACCGTCACCGTACGGCCGCGCCCGCGCGTGGTGGTGCTCTCCACCGGCAGCGAACTGGTCCGGCCCGGCGCGCCGTTGGGCCCCGGCCAGATCCACGACTCCAACAGCTTCGCGCTGACCGCCGCCGCCCGCGACGCCGGCGCCATCGCCTACCGCGTCGGCGCGGTGGCCGACGACGCAGCCACCCTGCGCACCGTCGTCGAGGACCAGCTCGTACGCGCCGACGCCATCGTCACCAGCGGCGGTGTCAGCGTCGGCGCGTACGACGTGGTCAAGGAGGCGCTCACCGGCCTGGAGGGCACCGTCCTGGGCGGCGCCGAGCCGCCGGACGACGGGGGCGGCGCCGACGGCAACGACGGCAGGGGCGCCGGAGAGCCCGCCGAGGCGGCCGGGAGCGCCGACGGCACTCCGCGGCCCCCCGCGCGCGTGGAGTTCCGCCGCCTGGCCATGCAGCCCGGCAAACCGCAGGGCTTCGGCCTGGTCGGCCCCGACCGGATCCCGCTGTTCGCCCTCCCCGGCAACCCCGTCAGCTCCCACGTCTCCTTCGAGCTGTTCGTCCGCCCCGCCCTGCGCGCCCTGATGGGCCTGGAGCCCGTCACCCGGCGCACGGTCACCGCCCGCCTGGAGTGCCAGGAGCCGATCGCCTCCCCGGAGGGCAAACGCCAGTTCCTGCGCGGCCGGTACGAGCCCCCGGCCGCCGGGGAGGAGCCGGGCACGGTTCACCCGGTGGGCGGCCCCGGCTCGCACCTGCTGGGCTCGCTGGCCCGCGCCGACGCGCTGGCCGTCGTACCCGAGCGGACCACCGAGGTCGCCCGGGGCGACGAACTGGAGGTCGTCCTCCTGGACTGACGCGACGGCGCCCGCGCCGCGGCGGGTACCGTTGACGTCCGGAGCGGACCGACGCGGGAGAGCGATGAGCAGCGCGCGACAGGGGAGTCCAGCAGGCGGGGCCGCCGGCCTCACCCACATCGACGAGGCGGGCGCGGCCCGGATGGTCGACGTCTCGGCCAAGGACGTCACCGCCCGCACGGCGCGCGCCACCGGCCGCGTACGCGTCTCCCCCCGGGTGGTGGAGCTGCTGCGCGGCGAGGGCGTCCCCAAGGGCGACGCGCTCTCGGTCGCCCGTATCGCCGGGATCATGGGCGCCAAGCGCACCCCCGACCTCGTACCTCTGTGCCACCCGCTGGCCCTGTCCGGGGTGAAGGTCGACCTCGCCGTGGCCGACGACGCGGTGGAGATCGCGGCGACGGTGCGCACCACCGACCGCACGGGCGTGGAGATGGAGGCGCTGACGGCCGTGTCGGTCGCGGCGCTGACGGTCGTCGACATGGTCAAGGCCGTCGACAAGGGGGCCGTCATCACGGACGTGCGGGTGGAGGAGAAGACCGGGGGAGCCTCCGGGGACTGGAGCCGCGACCGATGACCGAGCCCGTGTCCGCACCCGCGTCCGGCCTCGCGCCCGGGGCAGAGCCCGCGCCCATGGCCCACCGCGCCCTCGCCGTCACCGTCTCCAACCGCGCCGCCGCGGGCGTCTACCCCGACACCACCGGCCCGCTGCTGGCCCAGGCCCTGCGCGCGCTGGGCTTCGCCACCGACGGCCCGCGCGTCGTCCCGGACGGCGAGCCCGTCCAGGACGTGCTGCGCGAGGCCGTCGCCGACGGCTACGCCGTGGTGCTCACCACCGGCGGCACCGGCATCTCGCCCACCGACCGCACCCCGGAGATGACCCGGGCCGTACTCGACCACGAGGTCCCCGGCATCCCGGAGGCCATCCGCGCCGCCGGCCTGGCCAAGGTGCCCACCGCCGCCCTCTCGCGCGGCGTCGCGGGTGTCGCCGGCCGCACCCTGATCGTCAACCTCCCCGGTTCCACCGGGGGCGTACACGACGGCCTGGCGGTCCTGACACCCCTGCTGCCGCACGCCGTGGACCAGATCCACGGCGGCGACCACCCCAGGAAGGACGCACCCCACTGAACGCACCCTGGCCGGTCGAGCTGACGGACGGTGACATCACCCTCCGCCCCATAAGGCTGCGCGACCACCGCGTCTGGCGCGAGGTGAACCAGCGCAACCGCGACTGGCTGCGCCCCTGGGAGGCCACCGTCCCGCCCGCCCTGCCCGGCCGTCTGCCGCCGCGCCGGCCGACGTACCGGCAGATGGTCCGGCACCTGCGCACGGAGGCGCAGGCGGGCCGGATGCTGCCCTTCGTGATCGAGTACCGGGGGCGGCTGGTCGGTCAGCTCACCGTCGCGGGCATCACCTGGGGCTCGATGTGCTCGGGCCACATCGGTTACTGGGTGGACCGGGAGGTGGCCGGACGGGGTGTGATGCCGACGGCCGTCGTGCTCGCCGTGGACCACTGCTTCCGCACCGTCGGACTGCACCGGATCGAGGTCTGCATCCGCCCGGAGAACGGGCCGAGCCGCCGGGTGGTGGAGAAACTCGGATTCCGCGAGGAAGGGCTGCGGCCGCGTTATCTGCACATCGACGGCGCCTGGCGCGACCATCTGGTCTACGCGCTGACCACGGAGGACGTCCCCGACGGCCTGCTGGAACGCTGGCACCGGCGCTCTCTTCCCGGCGCCTCGCAGAAATGAAATAAATGTTCGATATTGCCTGAGGGTAAGACACCTTACAGTCATCGGCCGGACACATTCGCGGAGGCAGGCCGCCTTAATCGCAAAAAACGGTTGAGATATCAGCCGGATCGTGCGACACACCGCGCCAATTGGCGTATCACCTTCGCGAAACCCCTCTACCGTGTGGTGGGTGAGCAGCAGCGGCCTCATCTACGCAGTCATCGTCGGGGCCTGGGCCGCCTACCTGGTGCCGATGTGGCTCCGCCGGCAGGACGAACTCAACGAGGTCCGTCCGACGGAGCGCTTCGGCACCGCCATCCGGCTGCTGTCCGGCCGGGCCGGCATGGAGCGCCGGTACGCCAGGAACCTCCCTGAGCGCAGGGAGGCGTCCGGGGACGGCGGCCCCGCCGACGGTGACGACCAGGGTGCCCCGGGCGTCGACGTCCGGGCGCTCGCCGACCCCGTGACCGAGCACATCACGGTCCCCGGCCCGGCGACGGTCGCGCGCGCCGAGGCCCCCACCGAGGTGCGCCGCCCCCAGCAGGGCCCGGCCGGCAGGCCCGGCCGGCTCGGCCGGCCGGGCCACCCGAACCAGGGGCAGAAGGGCCGGGCCAAGCTCCTCGCCCGCCGCCGGCGCACCACGATGGTGCTCTTCCTCGCCTTCACGCTCGGCGCGATCGTCGCGGCGGTCGGCGGCATCGCGTTCCTGTGGGCCCCGGCGATCCCCGCCGGGCTGCTGAGCGCCTACATCGCCCATATGCGCGCCCAGGAGAGGCGCCGCTTCGAGTTCGTGATGGACCGGCGCCACGCCGAGGACGCCGCCCGCCACCTGCGCGAGCGCCGCACGGGCCGCGCGGGCCGCGCCGACCGTGCCACCGGCGGCCGTACCGCCACGGGCCGTAACACCTCCGCCCACACCCCCGAACCGGCCCCCGAGCCCGCCTCCGACCCGGAGGCGGACGAGCGGCGGGCCCTGGTGGAGCAGACCGACCACGCCGAGTGGGTGGACGCCCAGCGCCGCGAGCGCACGCCCGCCCCGGTGGAGAGCGGCTGGGAGCCCACCCCCGTACCGCTGCCCACCTACGTCAACGCCCCCGTCGCCCCGCGCACCGCCCGCGGCGTGGACCTGGAGGCCCCGGACGCCTGGAGCTCCGCCCGCTCCACCACGGCCTCCTCCGAGCCCGCCCGACCCTCCGCCACCCCGGCCCCCTCGCGTTCCTCCGCGCCGCGCCGCCGGACCCCGCTCTTCGACCAGTACGCGGACGAGGACCGCCCCCGCGCGGCCAACGAGTGATCCTGTCCGCCCCGGGCGCCCCCGTCGCCCCCGCGCACCGTGACCAGCGCGGGAACGGATTTCCACGCACGGGCATGGGGATGCTAGGGTTTCACCCGTTGCAAGGGCCTGTAGCGCAGTCCGGTAGCGCACCTCGTTCGCATCGAGGGGGTCAGGGGTTCGAATCCCCTCAGGTCCACACGGCAGCAAGAAGCCCCTCCCAGGGTCTCCCGGGAGGGGCTTTGTCGTGCTTGCTCCGGCGGGAAGTCGGGTCGTGCACCGTTCGCCGCGAGCCGGAGAGTGGATGGCGGGAGCGCCGATGGCAGCCAACCGGGAGCGAATGAACTCCCGTGTATGGCAATACATTTGGAACTTCCTATGGCCAATGGTTGTGCTACTGTAGCTCCGCGCGTTGGTGTGCGGACTGCGGCACCCGGACCACCCGGGTGTGCTTCCAGGGGTACAGCTGTGCCCCGGGGCGCTTGCGAGCAGAGGCACACACCGGGGCTTACGCCAGTCATCGTAATGCCCTGCGTCTCTGCTGTGCAACACGGACCCTCGGGGGGATCGCCATGTCGTGCACCACTGCTGACGAGAAAGCGCTGATCGACTTCGTGGACGCCGAGCGGTACGCCGATCCCGGCACGCTCTGCTCCCCCTCCTGTCGGCAGGCCCTGAAGTGGTCCGACTGGGAGACGGATGTCTCCAAGGCGATGTACGGGTTGCTCCGGCACCTGGAGAACATCTTGCGGAGCACTGTCTCCACCCGGTTGGCGGCGCACTACGGCCGGGACGACTGGTGGAACGCCCGGCGACTGCGACTCACCCACGGCACCATGGAGAAGATCCGGGATGCCGAGGCCAAGCTCGCCCGGGCCTCAGTGTCGGCGACGCCTGCCGCCGTTCAGCGCGAGGTGACACTCGGCTTCTGGGTCTCCCTGCTGGGGCGCGGCGCCGACTACGAGACCCAGCTGTGGCGCCCCATGAGTTCCGGGTTCCCCGGCTACCGGGGGCGGCGCAGGCCGCTCTACACGCGCCTCGACCACCTGCGGCTGCTGCGGAACAAGGTCGCGCACCAGGACCGCATCGGTGGCCGGGACCTAGCGGCCGACCGCCGCTCCGTGCTCACAGTCATCGGCTATGTCTCCCAGGCCGCGGCCCTGCGCGTCGAGGCCGCGGACACCGACCTTCCGGCGCTGCTGGCGAACCGTCCCGGAGCCTGCGCGCAGCGTGGGGGTAGCGGGGCGTGAAGGTGGATGCCGTGCCGATGGGTGACCTCTGCGAGGTCACCCCCAGCCCTTCCAGTGATCTCTTCGCCGGCCTCACGGACGAGGCCGGCGGAACGCCGGTGGTCACCCCCGCCGACATCACGGACGCGCAGCGGATCGATCCCCAGGCCATCCGGTACGTGCCGGGCAACCCCGCCGGCTTGGAGCGCTACCGGCTGCTCCCGGGTGACCTGGTGGTCGTCCGCCTGGGCGGAATCGGCAGAATCGCACTGGCCGACGAGGGATCCCGCGACTGGGTCTACCACTCTTCCTGTGTCCGCCTCCGCCCTGATACGAGCCGTGTCGACCCGGCCTATCTGGTGGCCTATCTGGCGCACTCGCCCGCGTCCGAACACCTGCTGTCCCAGGCCCAGGTGGGAACGGTGCCGGTCCTCACCGCGTGGATGTTGAGGGAACTGCCGGTGGCGCTGCCCTCCCCGCGCGATCAGCGGCTGATGGCTGCGGCGCTCGGTGAGGTGGGCTTGCAGATGGACATCCAGCGCCGGATGCTGGAGCGCCTCGACGCCGTACGGCAGGGGCTGTTCACGCAACTGCTCGGCGACGACCTCCCCGTCGGGGGAGCCTCCCGCCCGGCAGCGCCGGCCCCCGAGCGCAGAGCGCCCAGGACCCGGCGCACGAACCGAATGTCGTAGCCCTGCCGCACAGGGCCGACATGCCGCAGGACACGCGTTCCGCGGCTCACCGAGCAAGGAGAGACACGAGTGGCACAGCTCACGCTGCCCCAGCTGGAGCGGCATCTGTACGCGGCGGCGGACATCCTGCGCGGCAAGATGGACGCCGCGCAGTACCAGGACTACATCTTCGGACTGCTGTTCCTGAAGCGCGCCTCGGACCAGTTCGAGGTGGCACGCGCCGGAAAGGAAGAGCGCTACGTCGCGGCCGGACTGGACCGCGCGAAGGCCAGGGAGAAGGCCGAGTCGCGGGACGCGTACCGGTCGCGGGAGTTCTACGTCCCGAAGGAGTCCCGCTGGTCCACCATCACCAGCAGGTCGCGCACGGAACCGGCCGAGGCGCTCAACGTCGCGCTGGCCCAACTGGAGCTGGAGAACCACGAGACACTGGCCGGTGTCCTCGGCTACATCGACTTCAACCCCGCGTCCAGCAGGAACAAGCTGAGCAAGCCGGTCCTCCAGGCACTCATCGATCACTTCAGCCTGTACAGGCTCAGCAACGGCGACTTCGAGTTCCCCGACCTGCTCGGCCACGCCTACGAGTACCTCATCGGTGAGTTCGCCGACGAGGGTGGCAAGAAGGGCGGCCAGTTCTACACCCCACGCTCCGTCATCCGCATGATGAACCGACTGGTCAAGCCCGAGCCGGGCATGTCCGTCTACGACCCGTGCTGCGGGTCCGGCGGCATGCTCATCCTCGCCAAGGAGTACGTGCAGGAACACGGTGGCGACGAGTCGCACCTGTCGGTGTTCGGCCAGGAGGACAACGGCAGCGCCTGGGCGATGGCCCGGATGAACCTGCTGCTGCACGGGGTCGCGGACGGAATCATCGAACACGGCGACACCCTCGCCGAGCCCAAGCACGAAGTGGACGGGCGGCTCCGGCGCTTCGACCGCATCCTCACCAACCCGCCGTTCGCCCAGAACTACCGGCGTACGGACATGGAGCACCCCGAGCGCATGGCGTACGGCTGGACGCCCGAGTCGGGCAAGAAGGCCGACCTCATGTTCATCCAGCACATCCTCGCCGTGCTGGAGCCGGACGGCGTCGCCGCCTCCGTCATGCCGCACGGTGTGCTGTTCCGTGGAGGAGCCGAGCGGGACATCCGGCAGGGGATCATCGAGGACGGTCGGCTGGAGGCCGTCATCGGTATCGGCCCCAACGTCTTCTACGGGACGGGTATCCCCGCGTGCATCCTCGTCCTGCGCGGCCGGAACGGAGCCCCCGCGGGGCGGCGCGACGGAGTGCTGTTCATCAACGCCGACCGCGAGGTCACGGCCGGACGTACCCAGAACCTGCTGGAGGCCCAGCACGCGGAGAAGATCGCCTCCGTATACGAGAACTGGGAGCAGATCGACGGCTTCTCGCGCGTCGTGCCGTGGAGTGAGTTGGCGAAGAACGACTACAACCTCAACATCCGCCGCTACGTGGACAACACCCCGCCTCCCGAGCCGCAGGACGTGCGGGCGCACCTGTACGGCGGCGTGCCCAGGAGCGAGGTGAAGGAGCGGGCGGGGCAGTTCTCGGCGTTCGGCATCGACGCCGAGCAGCTGCTTTTCCGCCCGAAGGACGCCGAGTACGTGGCTTTCCCGGAGGAGGGGTACGAGGCCACCGCCGCACGCATCCCGCAGCTCGCGCGGGAGCGGGAGAACACGCTCGGGGCGGCGTTCAACACGTGGTGGCAGCAGCACCGCGAGCGGATCGAGAAGCTGCCGGAGCACCAGCAGCTGTGGGACACCCGCGAGGAACTGCTCACCACCTTCGGAGAGGCACTGAAGCCGGTCGGGCTGCTGGACACCTACCAGCTCTCGGGCACGGTGGCCGCCTGGTGGTTCGACACGCAGAACGATCTGCGGGTCCTCGCGAGGCGAGGCTTCAAGGGCGTCGTGGAGCGCTGGGTCGCGAGCATCGAGTCGGCCTTCGAGGAACCCCCGTCCGACGCCGACGCCAAGGCGAAGGCCCGGGTGCGGGCGGCCCAGCGCAAGGCGCGGGAACACCGCCTCGTACCGGAGCTGATCCCCGCGTACGTGGAGCGGCTGGAGACGGCCGAGGCGCTTGTGGCGGAACTGGACGCCAAGGTGAAGGCCAGCTCCCCGCCGAAGAAGAAGGCCGAGGCGGACGGGGTAGAGGGGGACGACGACGAGCCGGACCTGTCGAACGTTCTGCCGCCGAAGGAACTGGCCGCGCTGAGGAGGAAGCTCACGGCCGCGAAGAAGGAACTGGTCGCGCTGAAGGCGTCGTTCGTCGACGAGTTGAAGACGGCGGCGGAGAAGCTGACGGGCGAGCAGGCGCGGGATGTGGTGCTGGGTTTCCTGAAGGCGGATCTGCGGGCCCGCATGGAGCGTTTCGTCGCGACCGACCGGCGCGCCCTGGTGGACGCGTACCGCAACTGGGGCGAGAAGTACGCGGTGACGCTGGAGGACCTGGAGCGCGAGCGAGAGGCCTCAGCGAAGCGGCTGCGCGGGTACCTGGAGGAGCTGGGCTATGCGTGAGGGATGGAAAAGGGTTGCGCTAGGTGAGGTGACTCGGGAGGAGAACGCCCGGGTCGGAAGCCTCGCGAGCGAAGCGGTTGTACTCTCCTCCACAAAGCACTACGGCCTTGTCCCGTCGAATGAGTACTTCAAGAACCGTCAGATCTACAGTGATGACATCTCGGGCTACAAGTTGGTCCGGAGAGGATGGTTCGCGTACGCGACTAACCACCTGACCGAAGGGTCTATCGGTCTTCAAAATTTGGTCGATACAGCCTGTGTCAGTCCGATCTACACGGTCTTCTCCTGTGCGCCTGAGGCCGATGCTAAATTCATGTACCGCCTTCTCAAGAGTGACGAAATGATCACCGCTTATGGTGTTCATGATCAGGCATCTGTCGATCGACGGGGTGCTGTTCGCTACAGGGACTTCAAGAAGATCGAAGTCAACCTGCCGTCGCTTGCGGAGCAGCGGCGAATCGCTGAGATTCTCGACGAGGTTGATGCGCAGATCGAGCGGTCCGTAATGCGGCGCGAAAAATTGGAAATTTTGGCTGCGGCCGAAACCGCACACTTGCTGGAGGTTACGTCGAATGAGCCAGCCGTAGAGTGGAGAACTCTGGAAGAGGTAGCCAATATTTCCTCTGGTGTCACTCTTGGTAATGACGAGGCGGGTGATGGAGCTGTGACGCTTCCGTACCTCCGTGTTGCCAATGTTCAGGACGGTTATATCGATACCTCGGACATCAAAACCGTATCGGTTAGAAGCTCAGACGTGGAGCGGTTCCTCCTTCAAGAGGGTGACGTACTTCTGACGGAAGGAGGGGACCTTGACAAACTTGGGCGAGGCGGGGTTTGGGATGGACGAATTAGCCCATGCCTGCATCAGAACCATGTTTTTAAGGTTCGCTGTGATTGGGATACCTATCGCTCTGACTTCCTTGCCGCCCACTTGGCGTCGCCGCGCGGGAAGAGTTACTTCCTTAGTGTTGCCAAGCAGACGACGAACCTTGCGAGTATCAATTCTTCTCAAGTGAAGAAGGTTCCCGTTCCGATGGTTCCCCTGGTTGATCAAGAGAGGGTCGTCGCATCTATCGCACAGTGGCGGGAGCAGGTCGATGTGGCTGAGCGAGATATCAAAAAGCTCAGACTGCTTCAACAGGCCCTCGTGAATGACCTCTTCGCCGGCAAGGTCCGCATTCCCGCCGAATCTGTCGCTTAACGCAACCCCACACCACAAGAACGGCACCGCACCACCCTGCATCACCGAGCCCTACGCCCGCACTCCGTAGCCGAAGGAGACCGCTCGTATGTCCGGTCCTGAGTACACCTATGTCGAGCAGCCGCTCATTGCGCAGCTGAAGCACCGCAGTATGGGCTGGCGGCATGTGGTCGGGGCCAAGGGCGCGGAGTTGCAGGCGGAAGGGGAGCCTGTATACGTGCGGCCGGACTTCGACACGGCCGTACTCGACGGAATCCTCCGGCTGAAGCTCCAGCAGCTCAACCGGCGGCCGGACGGTTCCGCGTGGGTGGACGACGCGCGGGCCGCGACGGCGATCGCCGCGCTGACGCGCGCCGGGACCGCCACCGGAGCCGACCTCATCGCCTCCAACGAGGCGGCCACGGACGTCCTACTCAACGGCGTTGAGGTGTCGGGGCTGCCGGACTGGGACGGCGGACGTGGGCAGACGATCCGGTTCGTGGACTGGGAGAACCCCGACAACAACGACTTCCTCGCGGTCTCCCAGTTCCGCATGACCGTCCCCGGCAGCCGGGGAGAGCCACTGATCGCCGATCTGGTGCTGTTCGTGAACGGCATCCCGTTCGTCGTCATCGAGTGCAAGAAGCTCGGTGCACAGGACGGCGACCTCCGCCGTGCCGTACAGCAGTTGCGGCGATACGCGAACCAGACGAAGGGCGCGACGGCCCCGCGCGGCAGCGACCAGCTCTTCCGCACCGTGCAGCTGACCGTGGCGACCACGGGTGACCAGGCCCGGCTCGGCACGTTCACGGCCCGGTTGCAGGACTACGCGGTGTGGCGCGACCCGTACCCGCTCAAGGCCAAGAAGATCGCGTTCACCACCTACCACCCCGACGACGCCTTCGCGAAGGCGCAGAAGATCCTCGCGGCCGGCGTGCTCCACCCGCACCGGCTGCTCGACATCGTGAAGAACTTCGTCGTCTTCAAGGACGTCGAGGTCGCCGAAGGGCGCACCGCCCGGGTGAAGATCGCCCCGCGCTACCAGCAGTACCGGGCCGTCCACAAGGCCGTCGAGCGGCTGCTCAGGGGCGAGACGAAGGCCGTGCACGGCAGCGAGGACAAGCGGGGCGGCATCATCTGGCACACCCAGGGGTCGGGCAAGTCCCTGACGATGGTGTTCCTCGTCCGCAAACTGCGCTCCACACCGGGGCTCGGGCACATCAAGGTCGTCGTCGTCACCGATCGCAAGCAGCTCCAGGAACAGCTCTCGGAGACCGCAGTGCTCACGGGCGAGAAGCCGGACACCGTCACGCGCGCCTCCGACGTGCCCAAGGTCCTCGGACGCGAGGGCGCCGGGCTGGTCTTCGTGATGATCCAGAAGCAGCAGGACATCGAGAAGGCGAGGCAGAAGGAGAAGGCCGGCGACGACCTCGCGCACGACCGCACCCCCGGCTGGGGACTGGTCAACGACGACGACGGCATCCTCATCCTCGTCGACGAGGCGCACCGCTCACACGGCTCGGCGCTGCACCAGAACCTCATGGAGTCGCTGCCGAACGCCGCCCGCATCGGCTTCACCGGCACACCGATCATCATGAACCGCAAGAAGCTCACCACGACCACCTTCGGTGACTTCATCGACAAGTACCGCATCAAGGACGCCGAGAAGGACGAGGCGATCGTCCCCATCTACTACGAGGGCTACATCGTCAAGGGAGCAGTTTTCGAGGGCGAGGCGCTGGACGAGACGCTCAGGGACGAGTTCCCCGAGCTGACGACCGACGAGCAGTACGAAGAACTCCAGCGGCGCTACGCGAAGTCCTCGGCCGTGCTCGGCGCCGAGGACATGATCCGGCGCAAGGCGCGGCACATGCTGCGCCACTACGTCGAGGGCGCCATGAAGGACGGGTTCAAGGCGCAGGTGGTGGCGCACTCCAGGGGGATCGCCGTCCGCTACCGCGAGGCGCTGAGCGATGCCCGCGACGAGCTCGTCCACGGGGTGGAGCGCGCCCCCAAGCAGGTGCTCGACAAGGCCCTCAACACACCCGACGAGGAGCGCGGGCTCAAGCAGCGTCTTCTCGTCGCCGCGCACAGGAACCTGGCCCTGCTCAGGGCCATCGACTTCGTGCCGGTCATCTCCGCCGACCAGGAGGACGACAAATCCTGGCAGTCATGGTCCGACGAGAGCGCGCAGAAGAAGGCGATCAAGTCCTTCCGCAGCCCGTTCCCCTCTCCCTCGGATCTCACTCCCGACTCCCGGCCGGTCGCCTTCCTGATCGTGCGCACCATGCTCCTCACCGGCTTCGACGCCCCCATCGAGCAGGTCATGTACCTGGACCGCCGGATGCGCGAGGCCGAGCTGCTCCAGGCCGTCGCCCGGGTGAACCGCACCGCCGACCGCAAGACGGCCGGCTTCGTCGTGGACTACGCCGGCGTCGGCAAGGCTTTGAAGGAGGCGATGGAGGCCTACGCCGCCGACGAGCGGGAGGGCAAACCCATCGACTTCGCCGTCGAGGAGAACAAGCTCGAAGACCAGTGCGCCGCGCTGCGCCACCACCTGTGGCTCACCAAGGATCTCGTCGATACCGCCGACACAGTGGCCGTGCACCGGCTCGTCGACACCCTGGAGGACGAGGAACGGCGTATAACGTACCGGAAGCTACTGCGGGAGTTCCTCGGCACTTTCAACCTCGTCATGCCGCGCGAGGCGGCCCGCCCCTACCAGCAACCCGTCCGGCTGTTCACCTTCGTCGCCCAGCTCGCCAAGCAGAGGTTCAGTGAGGAGGACGACGGCTTCGACCCCGCAGCGTACGGCGAAAGGGTCGCCGAGCTGATCGACGAGCACGTCAAGAGCCTCGACGTGGCGCGGATGATAGAGCCGACCCGGCTGACCTCGGACGACTTCCGCACCAAGGTGGAGCAGCTGCCGGGCTCCCGGGCCAAGGCGTCGATGATGAAGCACGCCATCCGCAGCCACATCGAGCTGCACTTCGCGGAGAACCCCGCCGCGTACGCCAGGCTGCGGGAACGGCTTGAGGAGATCCTGAAGAAGTACGCCGACGACTGGGCGCAGCAGCTGGAGGCGTTCAGGGGACTGGCCGAGGAGGCCGGCGACATCGCGGCGGGGCAGAGCTCCGACCTGCCCGAGGACGTGAGGGCCCTCACCCGCCTGGAGCAGGCCCTCTACCAGCAGCTGACCGGCGTCATCACCGATGGTGTCGTCAGCGACGAGGCACGGGCGGGACTCGTGGGCCTGGCGAAGGAAGTGCGCAGCGTGGCCGCCCGCTACAACGTGAGGAAGGACCTGTTCTCGAACCCCGCCACGCTGCGTGATCTGCAGAGCGAGATCTGGGACCTGCTCACTGTCCATCCCCTCACCGAGTCCGCGGCGAGCAGCCTCGCTCCCGCGCTGCGGGACATCGTCCAGCACAACCGGAAAGACCTGTAGCACCACCATGCGCAACGCCCCGGCCGCACCGCTGCATATCGGCGGACTGGTCATCGACGTGGTTCCCGTGCCCGGACGGAAAACCGTCCGGGTCACGGTGGAGCGTGACGCGAGGATCGTCGCGGCCGTGCCGCCCGGCGCGGACCGCGACACTCTCGAAGGCATGATCCGCACCCGTCTGTCCTGGCTCTACGGCAAGGTGCGCGACCGGGAGACGGACGCCGGGCAGCGGCCCCACCGCCGGTTCATCGACGGGGAGGGGTTCCACTACCTGGGACGCAGCTACCGCCTCATGACCGTCGACGAGGCTTCCCGGCCAGTGGCGCTGGTGGACGGCCGTCTCAGGTTGTGCCGGGACCGCAGGGGCTCGGCGGCCGAGGAACTGGTGGCCTGGTACGCGGAGCGCGGACGGCAGTGGCTGCCCCGGCGCGTGGGCCCCTGGGCGGAACGCCTCGTGTCTCCGCCGGTGGACCTGGTCGTTCGTCCCCTCGGCTACCGCTGGGGTTCCTGCTCGGACCGGGGCGCGCTCAACATCCACTGGGCGGTGATGCAGCTCCCCGCCGCGCTCGTGGACTACGTCCTGGTCCACGAACTGGCACATCTGCGCGAGCCCAACCACTCACCTGCCTTCTGGCGTCTGGTGGGCAGGGTCCTCCCCGACTACGAGTCCCGCAGGGCGAAACTGGACGAGTGGGGCGCGAGGGTGTGGCTTCCCGGTGAGGCGGGTTCGGTGGACGGTGCCGCTGGGGGGTGACGGCTTCTGGTCCGTTACTCGCCGTCCTTGCCGGCGGGCGGAGTTTGTGTCACGTACGTGCCCTTCGCGGGGAGCGTCACCACGAGTCCGCGCTCGCGGAGTTCGACGAGGGCACGTCGAATCGTGCCCGCGGCTACGCCGTACTGCTCAGCCAGATCCAACTCACCGGGCAGGCGAGCCCCGGCCCGGAGCTGTCCGCTGCTGATCTTCTGCTCGATGGCGTTGGCCACCTGTGCATACACGTATTCCGGACGTCCGGGGTCGATTTCCTCCATGCGATGAAGGTACGCAGTGGGATGCGGCGGGGCGCTTCAGGGAAGTGAGCACAACTGCATGGAGTTGTGTGCAGTGGACTAGAGTGGTTGTATAAGCAAACAGAAACCCCGGCGACGGTGGGCGCCGTCCCGGGGCATGGCCACCAACTTCTAGGGAGTTGATGACGTGCGGAACACTATCGCGCGTTTCCTGGGCTGGGCCCTGAGCCCTGCCCTTCTGTGGGCACTGACGCTGCTGTTTCCGGCCACCGGGAGGCGCCGGAGGGGGCTGGCGCCGAAGCGCCGGGCGGCCTCGGTGCGGGCCCCCCGAACCGACAAGAGCGCGGCCTGCCCGGCCGTGGAGGCGGAGCCCGCACGGCGGACTCCGCGCGGCTGCGGGGATACGTCGGATGTGGCACCCGTGCGGCCGTACTGGACGGCGCACGAGCGGTCGGTGCGCAGGCGGCGCCGGCGGGTGCTGTGGATGGCGACGGTGGGGCTGGACCTCGACACGCGGAACATCCATCTCCAGACGCACGGCGTCCGGGCCCGGCCCGTCCCGGTGCCCGGCTGGACCGTGACCGGAGGCGGCCTGTGAGCGGGGCGGGAACGGGCGCGGAGGAGGCCGGATACGTCTCCGTGCGCTGTGCGATCGGGGCGCACGGGGAGTGCGCCGAGGCCGAGCCGGGGGAGAGCGGCGTACCCGGAGTGCGCCACCTGGCGTGCGGTTGCCCCTGCCATCCGGGGCGAGCGGAGAGGGCGGCACCCGCTCCCGCGCCGCCGCCCGGCGAGGGGGGCTGGTACCGGCTGTGCTGGACCGCCCGCCCCGACAGGGAATTGGACCGGCTGTTCCCCAGCGTGTCCTACGGGGTGCTGATCGGCCGGGATGTGCCGGTGATGCTGCGCGGGATGCGCGGCTGCCTGGCTCCGTCGGTCTTCCACGACCCGGCCCGCGTCCGTGAGCGGGCCGACACCGGGCAGGGCTGGTCGTACGAGGACGGCAACCTCATCGTCCGCGCCCACCGCATCGCCGAACCGGCCGGTCCGCAGCCGCTGTTCGGCGGCGCGGAGTGGAAGGGGGCGGGCCGGTGATGTCCCATCGCATCCGCCGCGGGCGTCTGGAGTCGTGTACGTGGACCGCCCTTCTGGTCACGGTCTCGGCCGTCGCCGTGGTCCTGCTCCTCCGGGCCGCCCACCGGGGCTGAGGCAGAGCAGGCGGTCCGGGCGCGGGTCATGATGTCGGCGGCCTTCCCGGGAGATCCGGGAAGGCCGCCGATGCCGTAGAGATGTCGACCGGTTTCGACCGCAGGTACTCGGGGCGCTCATCCGTGCCAGTGGACCTGGGGCGTCTTTCCGGCCCTCGTGCTCGTCGGGGTCATCCTTGCCGGTGGGCGGATCCCGTCCCCTGCGCGGACCCGGTCCGCTCGGCCTGCCCGCGGCACGGCGCCCCCGCGTCCGGGGTGCGTCAGGCGCAGTTCGAGCCGCAGCCGCAGCCGCAGCCGTCCACGTCGGCCCGGTCAGGGGCCGCCGCGGTGGGGAGGGAGGGAGCACAGCAGTTCTCGCCCCGCCAGGCCTCACGGCCTTCCCTGACCGCGACGGCGACGATGACCAGGGCGGCGACGGGGTCGGCCCAGGACCAGCCGAGGGTCACGTTGAGAAGCAGGCCCACCAGCAGGACGGCCGAGAGGTAGGTGCACAGCAGGGTCTGTTTGGAGTCGGCCACCGCGGAGGCCGAGCCGAGTTCGCGTCCGGCCTTGCGCTGGGCGAAGGAGAGGAAGGGCATGACCGCCAGGGACAGGGCGGCCAGCACCACTCCGGGCACGGAGGGTTCGGCCTCGCCGGTGCCGGCGAGGCCCCGGACCGCGTCGACGGTGACGTAGGCGGCGAGTGCGAAGAAGGAGACCGCTATGACGCGCAGTGTCCTCTTCTCCCTGGCCTCACGCACCTCGTGGTCGCGAGCGGAGAACTGCCAGGCGACCGCCGCGGCGGAGGAGACCTCGACGGCGGAGTCCAGGCCGAAGCCGATCAGCGCGGCGGAGGAGGCCAGCGTTCCGGCCGTGATCGCGACGATCGCCTCGACGACGTTGTAAGCGATGGTCACGGCGACCAGGAGCCGTATGCGGCGGGCGAGGGCATCGCGCCGGGGAGGGGCCTCCAGGGACACGGCGGTCATCGGCAGCGCTCCTCGTCGTCGTTCTCGACGCAGGTGCGGTCGCTCTCCACCGCCACCACCGCGGTGCGCAGGTCGTCCAGCGCGTGGCCGAGGCGCTCGTCGGCCAGCTCGTAGCGGGTGCGGCGCCCGTCCGGCACGGTCACGACCAGCCCGCAGTCGCGCAGGCACGCCAGGTGGTTCGACAGCCGGGTGCGGGAGATCCCGAGGGAGTCGGCGAGGTCGGAGGGGTAGGCCGGGGCTTGGCGCAGAGCGAGCAGGAGCCGGCAGCGGATCGGGTCGGCGAGCGCGCGGCCGAACCGGGCCAGCACCTCGATGTCGGGGGCGATGGTCAACACGCCATGACGATACATGGAATCCTGAATTTAGGAAATTCTGAACCATTGGCCGAAGTGGAGTGCCGCTCGGTCGTACGGCGGCCGGGTGCGGCAGGCGGCGCGGCCGCGGTCGGCCGCCGACGGGCCGAGGACGCCCGGAACCGGGCATGCTCCGCTCGTCTCCGGACCGGTGAGGACGGCCACCGCCCAAAGCCTGTCCGGCGCTCGGCGCCTCAGGTGTCCCAGCGGACGAGGGAGAGCTGCGGGCCGCCGGTGAGGTAGCCGCGCAGGGCGCCGGCGGTGGAGGGGACGAAGTTCCCCGGGAGGGCGTCGACGGGGACCCAGCGGACCTGGGAGTGCTTGCCCGGCTCGCGGTTCCCGGGCTCGCCCGACCACTCGTGGGCGGTGAAGACGACGGTGAGGTAGCCGTTCGGGGACTCGACGCCCCAGGCTCCGTGGACGACATGGGCCAGGCGCAGGTGCTCGGCCTTCACCACCAGGCCGGTCTCCTCGCGCAGTTCGCGCACCGCGGTCTCGGTGACGGGCTCGCCGGGGTCGCTCTTGCCGGTGGGCAGGTCCCACATCCCCCGGGCGAACTTGGCTCGTGGCCCGCGCTGGAGGAGGAGGACGCGGTCGGCGGCCCGGTCGTGGACGATGATGGCCGCCACCAGCAGGGTCATCGACTCGAGCGCGGGCGGGAGAGCGGTACGGGTCTCGTGCTCGGGCTGCGCCACGGTGATCCCTTCGGGAGTTGGGTTCCCGAGCATGTCAGGCCGGGCGGTCCGGCGACCGGGGTTCCGGCGGGGCGGTCAGCAGTTCCAGGGCGTCGCGCAGGCCGCGGGGGCGGGCGATGCCCGGCAGGCGCAGCCCCCGCCAGCCCGGCCCGGCGACCAGTACGGTGGGGCGCACGCGGGCGCCGCGCACGCCCCAGGCGGTGGCGCGCACCCGGCGGACCAGGGCGGGGTCGGCGGTGCGGCGGGTCTGGGACCACAGGACGACGGCGGACGGCCCGGTGCGGCGTACCGCCTCCTCCATCGCATCGGCCGGGACGGAGGCGCCGAACATCCGGATGCCGACGCCGTGCTCGGCCAGCGCGGCCGCCAGGACCTCCAGCGGGAGGGTGTGGGTCTCGTCGGGCGCGCAGGCCAGCAGCACCGGGGTGGAGGGAGCGGGGGAGGCGGCGGACGCGGGGCGCGGCCGGGCCGCCACGCGGCGCAGGGCCGAGGAGACGTGCCAGGACAGCAGGTGCTCCACCTCCACGTAGCGCTCACCGGAGGTGACCCACTTGCGGCCCGCCGCCCGCAGGGTGGGCATGATCACCTCCTCCCAGGCGCCGGCCACGCCGTGGGCGGCGATAGCCCGGTCCAGCAGGTCGTCGAGGGCGGGGGCGTCCAGGCGTACGGCCGCGCGGGCCAGGCCCCGGCATTCCCGGCTCACGCTGCTGCCCACGGGGAGGGTGTTGCCGCCGCCCGCGCGGGCCGGTGCGGAGGACGGTTCGGCGGGTGGTGCGGTCTCTGTGGGGTGTGCGGGGTCCGGGAGGGCCGCCGGTTCCGCCGGTTCCCCGGGCGCGGGCTGCGCGGGCGCGGGGGCCGCCGGGCCGGGCGAGGCGGCGGCGCGTGCCTGGCGGGCGGCCTCCGCCGGGGGCACGCCGGAGGCGGTCAGACGGCACATGGCCTCCAGTACCGCGATGTCCCGCGGCGACCACCGCCGGTGCCTGCCGCCCTCCCGGACGCTCGGCCCCAGCCCGTACCGCCGGTCCCACGAGCGCAGGGTGGTGGGCGCGACGCCCAGCCGCCGGGCGACGGCGCCGGTGCTGAGCCCCGCCTGCCCGGGCGTGCGGTCATCGGCTTCCGGAGCATCCGCCATGCGTCCAGGGTAGTCGACGCAGAAACGATGCAACTTGCTGCCATCCGTCATGCGCTCCACCGTGGAACCACCGAAGCGCACCCCGCGCCCGGTGGGAGGAGCGAAGCCATGACGCTTGCGACGGTCCAGGTGGCGGCCCCGCGTACGGCCCCCCGCCCGGACGCGCTCACGCAGCCGCGCCGGCCGGTCCCCGGTGGTGCGACCGCCTCCGAGGAGGACGTGGCCCGCGCCCTGGCGCACGGCGAGGAATGGGCCCTGGCCGAACTCTTCGAACGCTGGGGCACGCTCGTCCACACCCTGTCCGCCCGCGTCCTGGGCGACCGCCAGGACGCGGAGGACGTCACACAGCAGGTCTTCCTGGCCGCCTGGCGCGGCCGGGGCGCCTACCGGCCCGAGCGCGGCCCGCTGCCGGGCTGGCTCGTCGGCATCACCCGCAAGGTGGCCGCCGACGCGCTGGCCGCCCGCGCCCGGCGCCGCGAGCCGGCCGCGGCGGGCTCCACGTTCCCACCCGCCGCGGCCGGACCACATCCGGACGAGGTCCTGGACCGCCTCCTGATAGCCCGCGCGCTGGCCGAGCTGCCCGCGCCCCAGCGCCGGGTGCTCTTCCTGGCCTTCTACGAGGACCTCACCCACGCTGAGATAGCCCGCCGCACCGGCCTGCCCCTGGGCACGGTCAAGGCGCACGCCCGCAGGGGACTGCTGCGGCTGCGCCGGCGGATGGACGCCGTCCGGTACGCCCCGTGACCCTCCGTGAACTCCCGTGAGGAGACAGCAACCATGAAAATCCGCGACGAACTGCCCATGGACCACCGGCTGGCCGGTGTCTACCGCTACGGAGCCGCCGTCAGCGGTGTCATCCTGCTGGTCTTCGGAATCCTCGGATTCGCCAACCGGCTCGACTTCTTCGACACCACCGGTTCCGAGATAGCGGGACTGTCCAGCAACGGTCTGCTGAGCCTGGTCTCGGTGACCGTCGGAACGCTTCTGATCGCCGGAGCGGTCATCGGCGGCAACTTCGCCTCCACGCTCAACATGACGGTCGGCGCGCTGTTCATCCTCAGCGGCTTCACCAACCTCGCCCTGTTGGAGACCTCCGCCAACATCCTGGCGTTCCGCATGCCCAACGTCATCTTCAGCTTCCTGATGGGCCTGGTCATCCTCACATTCGGTATGTACGGGCGGATAAGTGGCGGACTGCCGCACGACAACCCATACTGGCTCAGGCGCCACCCTGAGCAGGCTGCCGCCGAGGAGGAGCGCAGGCGCCGCCTGGCGGCAGTGGGGATCAGCGCACCGGGCCCCGCCCCCGAGGCCCTCGGAGCAGGGGGAACGCGGGGGACCGGCCCGGACCGGCCCGCTCTGAACCGTGACAACCACCGTGAAAGCGCCCAGGGAAGGGCGTAGCGGCACGCCGACCGACCAACCCCCCACAACAGGCGACGGACCGTCAATCCGTGAAATCCGTCGTGAAGTGCATCCGAAAGGGCCGGCAGTCCGGAAGAGAGGGTGAAGTCCCGCATCCGAGCGGGGCTCCCACGAAGGGAAATCCCGATGATGAACTCGCGCAGCAGGAAGATCGTCTCCGTCACCGCCGGTGCGTGCGCACTGTCCCTGGCCGTGGCCGTCCCCGCCTCCGCGGACAACCACACACAGGGCGAGAAGGCATCGGTCTCGGTCTTCCACGGCGTCCCCGGCCTCACCGTCGACGTCTACGCCAACGGAAACGAGCTGCTCCCCGACTTCGAGCCCGGCACCCTGACCGAGCCTCAGGCGCTGGACCCGGGCACCTACGACATCGAGGTCTTCGCGGACGGCGAGGGCCCCGACGGCGACCCCGCCATCCAGAAGAGCGTCGAGGTCCCGGCCGGCGCGAACGCCACGCTCGCCGCGCACCTGAACGCGGAGGGCGACCCGGTGCTCACCGCCTTCGTCAACGACACCTCCAAGGTCCCGGCCGGGCAGTCCCGGCTGACCGTCCGCCACGTGGCCGCCGCCCCGGCCGTGGACGTCCGCGCCGGCGGAGAACCGGTCATCGAGGGCCTGACCAACCCCAACGAGGAGTCGCTGGAGGTGCCCGCCGGCACGGTCAGTGCCGACGTGGTCCTCGCCGGCACCGACACCGTCGCCATCGGCCCCGCCGACCTGGAACTCGGAGAGGGCGCCAACACCGTCGTCTACGCCTGGGGCAGCGCCGAGGACGAGAACCTCGCGCTGAAGACGCAGACGATCAGCGGCATGGCCTCCGCGCCGGGCGGCGTGGACGCCGGTGAGAGCGGTGCGATGGCCGCGGACAACGAGTCGGCCACCGCCTGGCTGGCCTGGGGCACCGCGGGCGCCGTCGCGGTCGCCGGTCTGCTGGCCGCCCGCCGCCGCTACGCCGGGGACAACTGACGGCCATGCGTGCCCTCATCGGGGGTGGGCGGCCCTCCGCGGCGGCCGTCACGGCCGCCGCGGTGGTCGCCGCCGTCCTGGCCGCGCTGCTGGCCTGGTCGCTGCGGCCGTCCGGCGCCGCGGTGCCACAGGACTTCGGCGACCGGCCGCGGGCCCAGGAGCCCGCGGCCGGGGCGCCGTTCGAGGTCCACGACAGCCGTGCGGAAGAGGGGGGCGGCGCGTCCGCGCCCGAGCCGGTGGCCCTGAGTATCCCCCGGCTAGCCCTGGACGTCCGCGTCCAGGGTGTCGGGGTCGAGGACGACGGCACGGTGGAGATTCCCGAGGACGCCGGGCAGGCCGGCTGGTACCGCTACGGGCCGGCGCCGGGCGCGCGGGCCGGTTCCGCCGTCGTCGTCGGCCACGTCGACGACCGCACCGGTGACCTGGGCGCCTTCGCCAAGCTGTACGGCGTCCGCGAGGGCGACGACATCACCGTCGAGCGCCAAGGCGCCCCGCCGCTGCGGTACGAGGTGACGGCCCGTGAGGTGGTCGGCCAGGACAGCCTCCCCGACGAGGTGTTCCGGCGCGACGGACGGCCGGTGCTGACCCTGGTCACCTGCGCGCCCCCGTACGACCGGGAGAGCGGCGGTTACCAGAAGAACCTGCTGGTGTACGCCGTCCCCGCCGGGGAGTGAGACTCAGGGACGACCGGGTCCGGGCCGCCGGCACGGTACGGTCCGGCGACAGGCCGCCACGGCGGCACGGCGAGGAGGAGGACGGCGTGGACCACTGCGACCCCACCCTGTCGGCCGCGCTCGCCTTCGGAGAGGCCACCGAGCAGGAGACCCTTGCCGCCGAGCGGCATCTGGAGCACTGCGCCGCCTGCCGCGAGGAGCTGGCGGCCCTGCGGGAACTGGCGGACACCGCCCGCCGCGCCGCTCCCACCGACGGCGTGTCCGTACGGCCGTCCCCGCGCGTGTGGGAGGCCGTCGCCGCCGAGATCGCCGCCGAAGCGGCGGACAGGGCGGCGGGCGGGACGGCGGACGGAACGGGACGGGTGGCGGGCCGCGGTGACGCCGGTCGGCCGGCGGGGATCAGCGTGAGGTGGGCCGGCCCCAGCACACCCCGGTAGTGCAGCCAGGCCGACCGGTGCACCTCCACACGCTCCCGGACTCCGGCGGCCAAGGGATGGCCGCCGTGGCTCGCCGGCCACGGCGGAAGCCGGCGCACGGCGACGGGGTGTACCGCGGGTAACCGAAACGAGACCGGGGTGTGACCTCGCCGTGGGCAACCCCGCCGGGGTCCCGGAGGTCGGGAAACCCGGGCGTGAAGAGCGCAGCGTGGGCACCGCGTACGCGCCGTGCACGCTGTGCGCGCCCGGACACTTCCGACCACCGAGGAGACGCGAAGAGTGCGACGCCACTCGAGGCACAGACTGTGGCAGCGGGCCGTCGGCGGCCTGACCGTCGCCGGAATGCTGGCGGCAGGCGCCGTGGGCACGGCCAACGCGGAGGAGCCCGGGGGCGCCGCGCCGATCCCGGTGGCCTTCACCGGACCCGGCTCGTTCGACCTGTCGCTCCAGGCGGGAGAGCCCGCCGAGGGAGAGGCGCAGATCGAGGTGGGGCTCAAGGGGCCCGGCGAGGTCGATCCCGACCACGAGGGCGTCATTCCCCCCCCCATCCACCAGGGGGAGTACACCGTCACCATCGACGCGACCGGCCTGGAGGGCGTCGCGGACGTGAAACTGCCCTGCGACGCCGACGGCCTGGTGGCCGTCTGCACCGAGTACGAGCTCTACGCGGGCGACGTGTACAACCGGAACTGGGACATCGGCCTCGCGCCCGGTGCGGAGAGCGAGGCCGGGGACACCGGCACGATCACCGTCACCGGTGAGGGCGAGGGGCTGGAGTTCACCGAGCACAGCATCGACGTCCTCGTCGGCGGACCCGAGCTCCGCATGCGCACGCTGACCGAGCCCGAGGGCTTCGCCGCCGGCGACACCTTCGAGGCCCCGCTGGGCTTCCGCAACGTCGGCGGTGTGGACGCCGACGGCGTCATCCTGCGGTTCACCGGCTCGCGCGGGCTGTCCTTCCCCGAGGAGTACGGCAACTGCGCGTACGCCGTGGAGAACGAGGACAACCTGATCCGGATGCGTCGCGTCGCCCTGTGCGCCTTCGAGGGCACCTTCGAGAAGGGTGGATCGTGCTCAACGGCACCGGCGACGAGGAGACCCCCGGCGACGGCGACTCCACCGGCGGCACGGGTGGCGCCGGCGGTGCGGGCGGCTCCGAGGGCGAGGGTGACGGCGGCGACGGCAAGGGCGGCGATGACGGCGGCAAGGGCGACGGCGGATCCACCGGTTCCGCCGGGACCTCCGGAGGCACCTCCGGCGGCGAGAGCGCGGACGGCAGCCTGGCCTCCACCGGCACGACCGCGCTGACGGCGGGCGGCCTCGCCCTGCTCCTGCTGACCGCGGGCGGCGCGGCCGTGGTGATCGTGCGCCGCCGCCGCACGGCGGGCGCCGGCGCGGACGGTACGGGCGGCGCGGCGGCCTGACCGGCAGCGCTCCGAAGCACGAGGGGGCGCCCGCCGGACCCGGCGGGCGCCCTCTCGTGCATGCCCTCAGTCGGCCGGTACGCCGGCCGGACCGCCTTCGGCGGGAAGGCGTTCCACGACGCCGGCGAGCGCCTCGGCGTCGGCCGCGTCCAGCTCGACGCCGAAGACGTCCCCCAGGACCTCGGGCACCTCGCGCGGCCTCAGCTCCCGCACCCGGCGCGAGCCGTCCGCGCGGGCGGTGGTCACCCAGCTCGCGCCGTACAGCGCCTGCCGGACGTCCGGGCCGGTGCGCTGGACGACCGGGCGCCGGACGAACGGTGAGCGGGGATGGGTGGAGACGTAGTGGCTGCCCACCTCCCAGTCGATCGCGTACCGCGGGTCCAGGGTGAAGGTGTGCAGGTCCGACCACTCCTCCCCGGCCCCGCGCCGCTCGTGCAGCACCCACTCCCGGGCCTCCGCGGTCGCGCCCGGGGGCGTGACGGTGCGCTCCAGCCGGAACTCCCATCCGCTGCCGGAGGTCCGCGCCCCGTCGGCCAGCTCGACCGGCTCCAGCGGGCTGCCGCCGAAGCCGACGTCGCAGATCCACACCCCCCGGTCCTCGCCGTCTCGGCCGTCTCCACGCGCAGGAGGGCGTGCGTGGCGGGGCGTACGCGGCCCGAGCCCATGCCCACCCGCGAGGTCAGGCCGCTACGCCGAAGCCCAGCCGCTCCAGGGCGGCGGCGAAGAGCCGGGCGTGCTCGAAGCAGTAGCCGCCGCGCGCCCGGCGCACGATCCTGTCCTGGAGGGCGGGCAGACCGAGCGGGACCGGCCGTCCCAGGACGATCTCCAGGTTCTCGAAGGGGACGCCCAGCACGTGCGCGCGGTGCAGGGCGCGCAGGCTCGCCTCGGTCGGGGAACGGTCCCCGGTGTGGCCGATCCGGGCCAGATAGGCGTCCAGGTCCAGCTCCGCGCCGTCCCAGCGCCGGTCCGAGCCGTCCTCGCCGGTGTTCTCCGCGTCCGTCATGGACGTACGTCCTTCACGTCGTGTGCTTCCGCGCGGGCCGGCGGGCACCGGCCTGCGCGGACGAACGTAGAACCTCAAGCAGGCTTGAGGTCAAGGAGCTGCCGGACCGGTGCTGGGGTCCGTCGCGGGGTTCCGGTGCGGAGTTCCGGTGCGGGGGCCCTGGGCAGAGGCTCAGCGCAGCGGCTTGGCGTAGCAGCGGCTGTCGGGCTCGTGACGGTAGACCCCGAACTTCTCGGTGGGCGTGTAGCCGCTCGACTCGTACAGCGCCATCGCCTCCGGTTGCTTGGTGCCGGTCTCCAGCACCATCCGCAGCCGGCCCGCCTCCCGCGCGTCCTCCTCCAGCAGGGCCAGGATGCGGCGGGACAGTCCCTGACGCCGCGCCTCGCGGATCACGAACATCCGCTTGAGCTCGGCGTCGCCGTCGCGGTAGTTCTCCCCGTTCTCGTCCATCGCCCGCCAGCCGCCGGTGGCCACGGGCCGGTCCCGCTCGTCGTACGCGATCAGGAACAGACCGCCGGGCGGCGAGAACATCCCGGGGTCCAGAGGTGTGACATCGCCCTCGCCGCCGTAGCGCTCGGCGTACTCCAGCTGCACCAGATCGGTGAGCTTCGCGGCGTCGGGGTGGTCGTAGGCGACGGGCGTGATGCGCATGTCCGCATCGTAAGGTGCCAGGGTGCTGACGATTTCGACGGTCAATGTGAACGGGCTGCGCGCCGCGGCGAAGAAGGGCTACACCCAGTGGCTGGCCGCCACCGACGCGGAGGTGGTGTGCCTGCAGGAGGTGCGTGCCGAGCCGGAGCAACTCCCCGGCGAGGTACGCGATCCGGAGGGCTGGCACGCGGTGTACGCCCCGGCCGCCGCCAAGGGGCGCGCGGGTGTGGCGGTGCTCACCCGGCGTGCGCCCGAGGATGTGCGGGTGGGATTCGGGGTGAGCGAGTTCACGGACTCCGGCCGCTACCTGGAGGTGGACCTGCCGGGCCTGACCGTCGCCAGCCTCTACCTGCCCTCGGGCGAGGTCGGCACCGAGCGGCAGGAGGAGAAGGAGCGCTTCATGGCGGCCTTCCTGCCCTACCTGGCCGGGCTGCGCGAGCGCGCCGCCGCGGCCGGCCGCGAGGTCCTGGTCTGCGGCGACTGGAACATCGCCCACCAGGAGGCCGACATCAGGAACTGGAAGGCCAACCGGAAGAGCTCCGGATTCCTGCCCGAGGAGCGCGCCTGGCTCGGCCGGGTCTTCGACGAGGCCGGCTACACCGACGTCGTCCGCCGCCTCCACCCGGACCAGGACGGCCCGTACTCGTGGTGGTCCTACCGGGGTCGGGCCTTCGACAATGACGCAGGGTGGAGGATCGACCTTCACGTCGCCACCGAGCCGCTGGCGCGGCGGGCGGTGAAGGCGTACGTGGAGCGCGCGGCCGACCACGCGGGCCGATGGAGCGACCACGCGCCGGTGACGGCCGTCTACGCGCCCTGACGGCCGGAGGCGCCGCTCCCGTCGCCGTCGTCGCCGTCCCCGCTGCCTGCCCCGCCCTCGCCGCGGCCGCCCGGCAGGAGGCTCGTGGCCAGCCGGCGGGACTCCGCCAGCAGGGGGCCCAGCACCGACAGTCCCTCCGGGACGGCGGCCGCGTGCCGGGGGAGCTCGGCGCGGAGCCGGTCCTGTTCGACGCGGATCTCCCCGACGACCTCGCGCAGTTCGCGGCGGGCCGTCTCGGGGGCGTCGCCGGTGACCGTGCGCCCGTAGGCGTCCAGGGCGGCGGCCACCCGGTGCAGGAAGCCGGCGTACGGGCGGGTGACCTCGTGGCCGGGACGGGGCACGTCCTCGCCCTCGTCGGCCGCCTCCAGCAGGGTCCGGGTCAGGACGGTGAGGCGTTCGGCGACGTCCTCCAGGGTGGCCAGGGTCTCCTCGTACGCCGCCGTCAGCCGCGCGGCCTCGGCGCGGCGGCTCTCGGGGTTGAAGCGTGTGCTCTCGCGGCTCCAGCCGACCGCGGACTCCACGCCGCGGATCAGCCGGGGCAGCCGGCAGGCCCGGTCGTACCAGGCGCGGACGCGGTCGTGCTCCCAGGGCTCGTCCAGGCCGTCCGCGACCTCGGTCACGATCTCCCGCGCCTCGCGGACGGCGGAGTCCACCGCCTCGCGCGCGCTGCGCAGATGGACGGGCGGCAGGAGCAGCGCGTTGACGCCGACGCCGACGGCGGTGCCCAGCAGGGCGGCCAGAACGCGGGAGACGGCCGAGTCGAGCGTGGCCTCGCCGGGGACGAGGGTGAACAGGGCGGCGGTGGATGCGTAGATGCCCTGGGCGCCGAAGCGCGGCCAGTTGCCCAGCAGGGTGGTGACGGGCAGGACGAGGATCATCACCAGCACCGGATGACCGAACGGGATGACCAGGGCCGCGGCGAGCACCGTGCCGAGGGTGATCGCCATCGTCTGCTGGAGCCCCTGCCACACCGAGCGGTAGACGGTGGCCTGGACCAGGACCACCGCCACCCAGGGCGCCATCAGGGCGAAGGCGTCGGGCAGCAGCCAGGCGGCGGCCAGCCAGGCCAGGACGGCGGCGAGCGCGGCCTTGAGGGACTGGACGACGGCGTCGCGCTCCCGGCCCGGCCCCTGCCCGGCTCGGCGCAGGGAGCGGGCGCCCCAGACGGCTTCGGCCCGCACCGCGCGTGCGGCGCGGGTCATGGGCGAGGGGCGGTCGGAACGCGTCGTGGCCCCGGACTGTGTGTGCACCATCGAGGTACGGGTTGCCGCGGGGGCGGCGGTCATACATGGACTTCACGGGCATGGCGCGGTGGAGTGGCCGCGCGCCGGTCAGCCGCCGGGCCGGTCCCGCGGCCGGCCGTCCGGACCCGGACCCGGACCCGGACCCGGACCCGGGTCCGGCTCCGGCTCCGGATTCCCGCCGGGCCCGTCCGGCCGCGACCAGCTCTCCAGCTCCGCGCGGACACGGCGGTCCATGGCCAGCGCCAGTTCGACGTTGACCACCTGCTCGGCCAGCGGGCGCAGCCGGTCCATCACGTCCGACAGGCGCCGCAGGTCGTCGGGGGAGAGCTCACGGACGCCGGTGAACAGATGGGCGCGGACGAGGCCGGTGAACAGGTCGGCGACGGCGTCGGCGTGCTCGCGCACCACGCGCCCGGCCTCCAGCACGGACCCCAGCGGGATGCCCTCGCCCACCAGGGAGGTGGAGGCGTCGAGCAGGCGGCGGCTGACGTGGACGACCTCGTCGCCGTCGACGGCGACGTAGCCCAGGTCCAGTGCGGTGGCGAGGTTGTCGGAGGTGACCTCGTCGGGGAAGTGGGCGGCCAGGTCCTCGGGGGTGAGGCGGACGGGGGTCTCCTGCGACCAGGGGGAGACCAGCGTGCTCTCCAGGCCGAGCAGTTCGGCCGCGCCGCCCGCGTCCCGGCCCTTCTCGAAGGCGTCGATCAGGTCGGCGATCCCACCGAGGGTGTGGCCGCGGGCCAGCAGCGCGGAGATCGTCCGCAGCCGGTTGAGGTGGTGCTCGTTGTACCAGGCGATGCGGCCCTCGCGGCGCGGCGGCGGGAGGAGTCTGCGCTCGCGGTAGAACCGCAGGGTGCGCACGGTGATGCCGGCGGCCCTGGCGAGTTCGGCCGTGCGGTACTCGGCGGGCGGGTCCGTGCCGTCGTCCCCCGGCCCGGTCCGCGTGTGCGCCGCGCCGTCCGCCCGTCCGCCGTCCGCCCGTCCGCCGTCCGCCGATGTTCTGTGCGCCACACCGAGAGCCTATGCGGCGCCGGCGGCCGGACGCCCGGGCCAGGGGTGCAACCGGCGGTAACTTTCCCTCGCCGCACCCCTACCCATGGGTACGTTCCTCCTCTACTCTCCAACCATGCCAGCGATCACTGGCATGTTTCATGGGCGAGGCCACACAGGACAGCAGGCAGGACACACCGGAGTCGGGAGGCGGCATGGCCGGACACGAACACGTACGGGTGGCGGTGATCGGGTCGGGATTCGGCGGCCTGGGCGCCGCCGTACGACTGCGCCGCGCGGGCATCACGGACTTCGCCGTACTGGAGCGCCGCGACTCCGTGGGCGGCACCTGGCGCGACAACAGCTACCCCGGGTGCGCCTGCGACGTGCCCTCCCACCTCTACTCCTTCTCGTTCGCGCCCAACCCCGACTGGCCGCGGAACTTCTCCGGGCAGGAGCACATCCGCGCCTATCTGGAGAAGGTCGCCGACACCTTCGGGCTGCGCCCCCACATCCGCTTCAACTCCGAGGTGCTGAGCGCCCGCTGGGACACCGAGGCGCTGCACTGGCAGATCGAGACCGCCCGCGGCACCCTGACCGCCGACATGCTCGTCTCGGCCACCGGCCCGCTCTCCGATCCCAAGATCCCCGACATCCCCGGCCTGGACGGCTTCACCGGCAAGGTCTTCCACTCCGCCCAGTGGGACCACGACTACGACCTGCGCGGCAAGCGTGTCGCCATGATCGGCACCGGCGCCTCCGCCATCCAGATCGTCCCCTCGATCCAGCCGCTGGTGGACGGACTCACCCTCTTCCAGCGCACCCCGCCGTGGGTCATGCCGCGCATGGACCGGGAGATCACCCGAGCCGAGCGCTGGCTGCACGCCAAGGTGCCCCCCACGCGCGCGCTGCGCCGCCGGATGCTCTGGCTGATCAGGGAGTTCCAGGTCGGCGCCTTCACCAAGCACCCCGCACAGCTCGGTCTGGTGGAGAAGCTCGCCAGACACCACATGACCAAGGCCGTCAAGGACCCGGTACTGCGGGCCAAGCTGACCCCCGACTACCGCATCGGCTGCAAGCGCATCCTGCTGTCCAACACCTACTACCCGGCCCTCGTCCAGCCCAACGTGGACGTGGTCGCCTCCGGTCTGAAGGAGGTGCGCGGCAACACCCTGGTGGCCGCGGACGGCACCGAGACCGAGGTGGACGCGGTGGTCTTCGGCACCGGATTCCACGTCACCGACATGCCGGTCGCCCGGCGGATCACCGGCGCGGGGGGCATCACGCTGGCCGAGTCCTGGAAGGACGGCGCGGAGGCGCTGCGCGGCTCCACTGCCACGGGCTTCCCCAACTTCATGACCGTCATCGGGCCCAACACCGGCCTCGGCAACAGCTCGATGATCCTCATGATCGAGGCGCAGCTGAACTACATGGTGGACTACCTCGGGCAGCTGGAGGCGCTCACCGCCGGATCGGCCGGCCGGGCCGCGCTGGACGCCCGCCCCGAGGCGGTGCGCTCGTGGACCGACCACGTCCAGCGGCGGATGGCGCGCACCGTGTGGAACACCGGCGGCTGCGACAGCTGGTACCTGGACGCCAACGGCCGCAACACCACCGTGTGGCCGGGCACGACCGGCGAGTTCAGGAAGGTGACCAGGCACGTGGACCTGGCCGAGTACGAGGTGCTGCGGGCCCCGGCCCGCGCCGGACAGCGGAAGGCGGAGGCGACCCGATGAGCCGTGGACCCAGAGCGACGGACGGGCCGTACGCCCCGCCCGCCCCCAGCCGCGAGCTGACCGTGACATCCGCCGACGGCTCCCGGCTGCACGTCGAGGAGCACGGCCGCGAGGACGGGCCGACGGTCGTCCTGGTGCACGGCTGGACCTGCTCGACGGCCTTCTGGGGCCCCGTGGTCCGGCGGCTGGCCGACGGCCACCGGGTGTTCGTCTACGACCAGCGAGGCCACGGCCGCTCCCCGGCCGTCGGCCCCGGCGGCTACAGCACCGAAGCCCTCGCCGACGACCTGTGCGCCGTCCTGGACGCGGCCGGATCCCGGGCGGTCGTCGCCGGGCACTCCATGGGCGGCATGACGGTCATGGCCGCCGCCGGGCGCCCGCAGATACGCGAGCGCGTCGCCGCCGCGCTGCTGTGCAACACCGGCAGCTCCCGGCTGCTGGACGAGTCCACCGTCGCGCCGCTGCGAGCGGGGAAGCTGCGCCACCGGATCCAGAAGGCCGTCCTCGGATCCAGCCTGCCGCTGGGCCCGGTCACGCCGCTGGGCATGCGCGTCCTGCGGTACGCCACGATGGGGCCCGGCGCGACGAAGGAGCAGATGCGGGCGTGCGCCCGCATCGTCCACGCCTGCCCGCGCACCGTACGCGCCTCCTGGGCCCGGAAGGTCCTGGCCGTGCTGGACCTGGACGCCAACCTCGCCGCCCTGGACCTGCCCGTCGGCATCATCACCGGCCAGAAGGACCGGCTCACCCCGCCGGTGCTCTCCCGCCGTATCGCCGAGGCGCTGCCGAACTGCACAGGCCTGACCGAGCTGTCCGGCCTGGGGCACATGACGCCCCTGGAGGACCCCGGAGCCGTCGCCGGCGCGGTGGCCGCGCTGGTGCGCGACCACCTGGCGGACACGGCGCACGACTCAGGGCGGAACACACCGCCGGCCGAGGTGCCGGCCGGGAAGGAGAGCGCGTAATGGCACGCAGGGACCTCCAGGGCCAGGTGGCGGTGGTGACGGGCGCGGCCCGGGGCGTGGGCGAACTCCTCGCCCGCAGGCTGGCCGCGCGCGGCGCACGGCTCGCGCTGGTCGGGCTGGAGCCGGACGAGCTGAGGAAGGTCGGCGAGACGCTGCCCACGGACTCCGCGCACTGGCACGCCGACGTCACCGACCACGAGGCCATGTCCCGGGTGGCCCGCGAGGTGCGCGAGCGCTTCGGCGCGGTCGACGTCGTCGTCGCCAACGCGGGCGTCGCCACCGGCGGCCCCTTCACCGACTCCGACGAGACCGCCTGGCGCCGGGTCATCGAGGTCAACCTGCTGGGCAGCGCCACCACCGCCCGCGCCTTCCTGCCCGCCCTGATCGAGTCGCGCGGCTACCTGCTCCAGATCGCCTCGCTCGCCGCGCTCACCCCGGCCCCGATGATGACGGCGTACTGCACCTCCAAGTCGGGTGTGGAGGCCTTCGCCCACAGCCTGCGCGCGGAGGTCGGCCACCAGGGCGTGCGCGTCGGCGTCGGCTACCTGAGCTGGACCGACACCGACATGGTGCGCGGCGCCGACCAGGACGAGGTGCTGCGCGAGCTGCGCGGCCGGCTGCCCTGGCCGACCAGCAGGACCTACCCGCCGGGCCCGGCGGTGGACCGGATCGTCGCGGGCATCGAGCGGCGCTCGTTCCACGTCTACGGGCAGTGGTGGCTGCGCGGCATGCAGTCGGTCCGCGGCTACCTGCCGGGGATCATCGGCCGGGTCGGCCAGCGCGAGATGAGGCACTTCGCGCCCCGCCTGGCCGCCTCCGGCGGCCCCCGCGGCCTGGTCGGCGCGGGCGGCGCGGCGGACGAGAAGGAACGCACGGAGGGCTGAACGGGCACTCCCCGTCCGGGGCCCGGCGCGGTGGCGCGGTCACCGCGCCGGGCCCCGCCTCACGTACCCGCCGGGCCCCCGGCGTCACGGCCGTCCTCGTGCGCGCCGAACACGTGCAGCACCAGACCGGTCTCGCCGGGGGCGGCCGGCACGTGCAGGGTCTCGTAGTCCAGGGTGAGCAGCCCGGCAGTCGGATGCCGCAGCCGTTTGCGCCCCGCCGTGCACATCACGACCTCCCCGGTGGCCCAGATCCGCCGGAACTCGCAGCTGCGTGCGGACAGTTCGGCGAGGAGCGCGGCGAGCTCCCGGTCCTCGGGCCAGCGTCCCGTGGCGACCCGCAACTGGCCCACGGCCTCCACCGCCCTGTCCTCCCAGTCGGGGAAGACGGCCCGGGAGGAGGCGGGCTCCAGGAAGAGGTAACGGGCCTGGTTCCGCTCGCTGCGGCCGGGGCCGCCCAGACCGCCGATCAGTTCGGCGCCCGGCTCGTTCCACGCCACCACGTCGGTGCGGTGGTTCGTCACGAAGGCCGGCAGATGGGCCATTGAGTCCAGGATCCGCCGCAGCAGGGGGCTGACCCGGGCACGGGGCGCGGGCCCGTGCCGGCCCGCGGCCAGGGTGTCGAGGTGCCTGCGCTCCGCCGCGTCGAGGCCGAGCGCCCCGGCGAGCGCGCCGAGCACCTCGGGTGAGGGCTGGGTGGCCCGGCCCTGTTCGAGGCGTACGTAGTAGTCCACGCTGATCCCGGCGAGCTGGGCCAGCTCCTCGCGGCGCAGCCCGCGCACCCGCCGCCGGCGGCCGCCGGGGAGGCCGACCTGCTCCGGTGCGACGCGTTCCCGGCGGGCGCGGAGGAAGGCGCCGAGCGCCCGCCGGGTGTCGCCGATCCCGCCGGTGCCTCCGGCCCTGTCGGCCCTGCCTGCCCCGTCGATGAGGTTTCCGCCGTCCATGCGCCCAGTATGGGTGGCCCTCGCGGTACCAGGACCGCCGTTCCACCGGTCGAAGCGGGTACTGGCTGCCCGGACGCGCCCGGGGGAGTGTGGCGGCATGACCGAAGCCGTACCGCAGCAGCGCAAGAAGATCCTCATCGTCAGCGCCCATCCCGAGCCCCGTTCCCTCACCGCCTCCCTGACCGCCTTCGCGGCCGGACACCTGCGTGCGGCGGGGCACGAGGTGCGGATCTCCGACCTCCACGCGATGAAGTGGAGGGCGGCGGTGGACGCCGACGACTTCCCCGGCCACCCCGCCGACCGGCGGCTGGACCTGCTGGCCGCCGCGGAGGACGCCGCCCGGACGGGGCGGCTGTCCCCCGACATCGCCGCCGAGCAGGAGGAGGTGCGCCGGTCGGACGCCGTGGTCCTGCAGTTCCCGCTGTGGTGGTTCTCGGTGCCCGCGATCCTGAAGGGCTGGATGGACCGGGTGTTCGCCCGCGGGTTCGCCCACGGCCCCGGGCTCCCCCCGCCCTACAGCGAGGGCGCCCTGGCGGGACGGCGGGCGCTGATGTCGGTGACGGCCGGCGCCCCGGAGTCGTCCTTCTCCGACCGCGGCGTCCACGGGCGGCTGACGGATCTCCTCCACCCGTTCCAGCACGGCCTGTTCTGGTTCACCGGCATGGCGCCGCTCGAACCGTTCGCGGTGTACGACGCGAACGTCCTGTCCCGGGAGCGGTTCGAGGCGGCGAAGCGGGAGTACGGGCGGCGGCTCGACCGGCTCTTCACGGACGAGCCGGTCCCGTACCGGTCGCTGACCGGCGGCGACTACGACCACGGCATGCGGCTGCTGCCGGGCGTGGAGGCGCCGGGGACGAGCGGCCTGGACCTGCACGTCCGCCCGCGCGGCTGAGCCGCCCGGCCGAGCCGCCCGGCGCTACGCGCCCGGCCCGTCCTCCCCGCCGCGCTCCGCGCGGCCGTCCGGAGCCGGCTGCCAGGCGTCCTGTTCGCGGTCGCGGCCCGTGCGCCACGGGGGAGGGGCGCCGCCCTCGCGGGAGGCGCCCCGGGCGGCCCGGCGCCCGCCCCCGCGCTCCCCGGTCTCCCGGGCCTCCGCTGCCCCCTGGGCCTCCCGGGTCCTCCCGGAGTCGTCCGAGTGCTTGTCCGGCTTGCCCATACGTGCTCCCGGAACTCGTCGGAACGGTCGGTCACCACCAGGCTTGCACGCCCGCGCGGACCCCGCACACCGGGCGGATCACGGCCGCGGCGGCAGCGGGGGACGGCTGCGGTCGGGGACGTCGTCGTAGCCGGGCGGGGCGGCGGCCGGATGGCGTTCCAGCAGGTCCAGCGCGGTGCGCACGGCCGTCTCCAGCATCGGGTGGTGGTCCTCGGCCCAGTCCGTCGGGGTGCGCAGCACCTCGATGTCGGGCTCCACCCCGTGGTTCTCCACCGACCACTTGTACTCGTCGAACCACGCCGCGTTCATCGGCACGGTGATGACCGTGCCGTCGCCGAGCCGGTGGCGCCCCGTCATGCCGACCACCCCGCCCCAGGTGCGGGTGCCGACCACCGGGCCGATGCCCAGCAGCCGGAACGCGGCGGTGATCATGTCGCCGTCGGAGGCGGTGGCCTCGTCGGCCAGGGCCACTATCGGGCCGCGCGGGGCGTTGGAGGCGTAGCTGACCGGCTGGGAGTGGCGCACCAGGTCCCAGCCGAGGATGGTGCGGGTCAGCGCCTCGACGACCAGCTCGCTGATGTGGCCGCCCGCGTTGCCGCGCACGTCCACGATCAGCGCGGGCCGGGAGACCTCCATGCGCAGGTCGCGGTTGAACTGCGCCCAGCCGGAGCCGCCCATGTCCGGGATGTGCAGGTAGCCGCAACGACCGTCGCTGAGCCTGCGCACCACCGCGCGCCGCCGGCTCACCCAGTCCTGGTAGCGCAGCGGGCGCTCGTCGACGAGGGGGACGACGGCGACGCGGCGGGGGCGACGCGGCGCGGCGTCCGCGCCGTCGCCGGGGTCGGCGGTGAGGAAGGCCAGCTCGACGGTGGTGCCGCCGGCCGCGGCCAGCAGCGGGAACGGGCCGGCGTCCGGGTCCACCGGGCGACCGTCGACATGGGTGAGCACCGAGCCCTCGCGGATGCCGGAGCCGGCCAGCGGGGAACGGGCCCGGGAGTCGGAGGAGTCGCCCGGCAGAATGCGCTCCACTCGCCAGCGGCCCTCCCCGTCGCGGGTGAAGTCGGCGCCCAGCAGGCCGATCGGCCGCTGGTAGTGGGCCGGCCCCTCGTTGCGCCGGGCCGGCGAGACGTACGCGTGCGAGGTGCCCAGCTCGCCCACCGTCTCGCGCAGCAGGTCGGCGAACTCGTCCGGCGAGGCGACCCGTTCGACCAGCGGGCGGTACTGGTCCAGGATCGCGTCCCAGTCCACGCCGGACATGCCCGGGTCCCAGAAGTACGAGCGCATGATCCGGCCCGCCTCGTCGAACGCCTGCCGCCACTCGGCGCGCGGATCGGCGTCGTGCAGGATGCGGCGCAGGTCGAGGTGGGTGGTGGAGTCGGCGTCGGCGTGCTCGCCTGCGGGCACGGCCCGCAGGTCGCCGTCGTCGTTGACCACCAGGCGGGTGCCGTCGCCGCTGACCGCGAACCAGTCGATGTCGCCGGTCAGTTCGGTTCGCTTGGCCTTGACCAGGTCGAAGTGCTCCAGGGTGGGGCGGCCGGAGGTGTCGGCCGGATTGGCGAAGGTCTCGCCCAGCGCCCCGGAGATCGGCCAGCGCAGCCAGACCAGCCCGCCGCCGCCGACCGGATGGAGCGAGGAGTACTTCGAGGCCGCCACGGGGAAGGGCGTGACGCGGCTGGCCAGCCCCTCGGCCTCCACCAGCACCGTCCCCTCCTCCCCGGCCGCCTCGCCGAGGGCGTCCGGATCCAGGCCGCCGGCCGCCGGGCGGCCCTCGGGGGAGAGGGCGAACGGCGAGGGCGTGGCCGAGGACAGCGGCACCAGGTACGGGCGGCAGCCCAGCGGGAAGGACAGGTCGCCGGTGTGCACGTCGTACACCGGGTCGAAGCCACGCCAGGACAGGAAGGCGAGATAGCGGCCGTCACGGGTGAAGACGGGCTGCTCGTCCTCGAAACGGCCCTCGGTGACGTCCAGGATGGTGCGGTCGGACAGCCGGGCGATCCGGATGCGGGTGAGCGCGCCGTCGGTGCCGGGGTGGGCCCAGGCCAGCCACTGGGAGTCGGGGGAGAAGGCGAGGTGGCGGACGGGGCCGTTGACGGAGCGGACCAGTTCGGCGACACCGGCGGCTTCCTCGGCTTCCGCGGTTTTCCCGGCTTCCGCGGCTTCGGAGTTCCCAGTGGCCGCGGCGGTTCCGGTTCCGGCGGTCCCGGGCGTCTCACCGCCCTCGCCCTCCTCCCCGGCGTCCACCAGCAGCAGCCGCCCGTCGTGCGAGGCGACGGCCAGGGTGGCGCCGTCCGGGGAGGCGATCAGCTCGTGCACCCGCCCCAGCCGGCCCGCGGCCGTCCGCACCGGCTCGCGGGCGCCGGTGGCCCGCGGCAGGTCGGCGATCTCCACCGCGTCCTCGCCCTCGGCGTCGGTGACGTAGGCGATCCGGCCGGTGGAACCGAGCATCTCCGGCAGCCGCACCCGCACCCCTGGGGTGTCGGCGATCACCCGCGCCGGGCCGTCGCGGTGGGTGAGCCAGTACAGGCTGCCGCGCACCCCCACCGCGCTGGCGCGTCCGGTGGTGTCCACGGCCAGGGAGTTCACATGGCCCGCGGCCGACACCTGGTAGACGCGGCGCCCGGCGCGTGGCCCCGCCAGCCGCACCGGCAGCCGGCGCGGATTCGCCTGCGGCGAGAAGTCGTCCACCAGCCACAGCTCGCCCGCGCACTGGTACACCACGCGCTCGCCGTCGGTGGAGGCGTGGCGGGCGTAGAAGTCGGCGTGGTCGGTGTGGCGGCGCAGACCGGTGCCGTCGGGCAGGCAGGAGTAGAGGTTGCCCACCCCCTCGTGGTCGGAGAGGAACGCGATCCGGCCGCCGACGATCATCGGGCAGTCCAGATGCCCGTACAGCTCGGGCACCAGGCGCTCGCCCTCCAGCCACAGCCGCCCCATCGCGCCGCCGCGGTAGCGCTTCCAGGAAGCCGGCTCGTGCGGCGGGGTGCCGGTCAGCAGCAGGGTGCGCCGCTTTCCGTCCAGGTCGGCGACGGCGAGGTCCGACACCGGGCCCCAGGGCAGCTTCTCGCCCGGACCGCCGCCGGCCGGCAGACGGTGGGCCCAGGCGAAGTGCGAGAACGGCTGGCCGTGCGAGGCCACGGCCAGGATGTCCCCCTCGGGCGTCCAGCCGCGGACCTGGGTGTCCACCGCGCCCCAGTACGTCAGCTGCCGCGACGGTCCGCCGTCGACCGGCGTCAGGTGCACCTCGGGGTCCAGGCTGCGCCAGTTCGTGTAAGCGATGTGGCGGCCGTCCGGAGAGAAGCGCGGGTGCCCGAGGCGGGTGCGGTCCACCGTCAGGCGCCAGGCGCGCGGCGGCCGGGCTGCCCCGGGCGCGAGCGGGGCGATCCACAGGTCGTCCTCGGCGGTGAAACAGAGCAGTTCGCCGTGGAGGTGCGGAAACCTGAGGTACGCCCCGGAGGAGTCCGGGGAGGAGGGGACGGGGGTGCCTGGGGGGCCGGAGGTCGCGGTCATCCCTCCCATGGTCGGCAGCCGGGCGGCGGGCGGCAACTCCTGGGGGCGGCGCGGCGGCCGGCGGTCCGGGTCTCACCGGCGGGGCGGGCGTCCGGCCGGCCGGGGCCGGTGCGGGCCGCTGTCCGTGTCGGGCCGCGGGCTCGGGAGGGCTCGGGAGGGATCTGGGGACCGGGAGAGGCCCGGGGCCTCGGGCCGGGCCGGTCGGTACCGGCGGTCGTGTGCACGGGCGGGCGGCTCGGTCCCTGCCGCGTGCGGGGCTCCGCGGGCCCTGCGCGGCTCCGCGCGCTCCGCGTCGTGGGACTGCTGTGTGTCGCTGTGTGTCGCCGTGTGCCGCCCGGGGCCCGTGTGCGGCTCTGTGCGGCCCTGCGGGACGTGCTGTTCCTTCTGTTCCTTCTGTTCCTTCTGCGGGGTCCTGCGGTCCTCGCTCCGCCCGTCTCCCGGCGCCTGCTTGCCGAAGCGCCGGACGCGCGGCCGCCGCCTCAGCCCAGCAGGGAGGTCAGCCCGCGCTCCAGGTCCAGTTCCAGGTGCTCGGAGCCGTCCGGCACCACGCCGTACGTGCCGTGCAGGAAGTGCAGCAGACCGGTGGTGTCGAACTCGATCACCGCGACCCCCTCGGGCGCGCGCAGCTCGATGACCGTCCGCTCGGGCCGCTCGGGGCCGGACGGCCGGATGTGCACGTCCCCGAGGCCCACCGCGGCCCGCAGCCCGTCCTCCAGCAGTTCGCGGGAGAACACCCAGACGACCTCCTGCCCGTCCAGGGAGACGTCGGGTGGGAAGACCAGGCTGACGGCGAAGGGATCGTGGCGGTCGTAGCGCAGCCCGACGGTCACCTCGCGGGTGACCGAGGGGACGGTGATCAGACGTGCCTGGACGCTGTGGTCGACGACTGCGCGCATGGGGTTGCTCCTTTTCCGGGGGCCTTTTCTCCTACGACCCCGCCAGAGCGTTTTCATGACGGCATACCGCAGGTAATCGATGTGAGTTCCGCAACAGTTTGGTGAAGATCCGACATTGGTGCCGTCTTCCCCCGGAGCGGGCAAGTATCCCGATCCACCGGCAACCGGGCGGGCTGGAAACGCTGGGTCTCCCCGCCTGTCGCACTGCGTCACACCTGCCCGTCGCACCCCTCGCATCCGTTCACCGGCGACTCGGGCGCTCTTGCGAAGAGGTTGCAACTACTCCTTACCATCGAGGTCTGGAGCCGCCCGTCCCTCCGTGTCCCTCCGGCCACGGGGCCGCGGCAGCCGCGGAAGCCCGAGAAGCGGAGTCCTGCCATGCATGTGCCCGACGGTTTTCTCAACGCCCCGGTCTCGGTGGCCACCGGTGCCGTCGCCGCGGCCGCCGTGGCGGTCAGCCTGCGCGGCGCCCGCCGCGAACTGGCGGGCGCCGCCGACCACCACGGAGCGGAGCGCACCGCGCCACTGGCCGGCCTCGTGGCGGCCTTCGTCTTCGCCGTGCAGATGCTCAACTTCCCCGTGGGCGCGGGCACCAGCGGCCATCTGATGGGCGGGGCGCTGGCGGCGATACTCGTCGGCCCCTACACCGGGGTGCTCGCCCTCTCCGTCGTCCTGCTGATGCAGGCCCTGCTCTTCGCCGACGGCGGCCTCACCGCGCTGGGCACCAACATCACCCTGATCGGCGTCGTCACCGTCGTCGTCTCCTACGCCGTCTTCCGCGCCCTGGTACGGGTCCTGCCGCGCCGCCGCGGCTCGGTCACCGCCGCCGCCTTCGTCTCCGCGCTGCTCTCCGTACCGGCCGCCGCCGCCGTCTTCACCGGCCTGTACGTGCTCGGCGGCACCGCCGAGGTCCCCCTGGGCAAGGTCCTCACCGCGATGCTCGGCGTCCACACCCTGATCGGCGTCGGCGAGGCGCTGATCACCACCGCCACCGTCGGCGCCGTCCTGGCCGTCCGCCCGGACCTGGTGTACGCCGCCCGCGGACTCGCCCGCCCCCTCGTCCTGCGCAGCGGCCCGGTCGCCACCCCCGGCTCCGGTCCCGTCCCTCGGGCCACCACCACCGCCGCCACCACGTCCACCGCCGCCGGGCCCGCCGCGGCACCCGCGCCCGCCGCGCGCCCCGCCTCCACCCGGAAGGTCTGGGCGGGCGGACTGGCCGCCACCCTCCTGTGCGCCGGCGTCGTCAGCTTCTACGCCTCCGCGGCCCCCGACGGCCTGGAGAAGGTCGCCGGCGAGTACGGCATCTCCTCCCAGGAGGAGGAGCACGGCCTGGCCGACTCCCCGCTCGCCGACTACGGCATCGCCTCCGTCACCGACGAGCGCCTCTCCGGCGGACTGGCCGGCGTCATCGGCGCCGGCACGACACTGGTCGCCGGCACCGGCGTCCTCGTCGTCGTGACCCGCCGCAGGAACGCCAGGGCGGCCGCGGAGGCGGCCCCCGCACCGGCCGCGGACGGAAGCACCGGCCGCGCGGGCGGCGGCGATGCCGGCCGCACCCCCGCCGGGAACGCCTGAGATGGGCGCCGGACACGCCCACCGCCTCTACCGCCACGGGCACTCGCCCGTGCACCGCCTCCCCGCCCACACCAAGATCGCGGCCGTCCTCGCCTTCGTCCTCACCGTCGTCGCCACCCCGCGCGAGGCGACGTGGGCCTTCGGCGCCTACGCGCTGCTGCTGGCCGCCGTCGCCGCGCTCTCCCGCGTCCCCGCCCGCCACCTGCTGACGCGCATGCTGATCGAGGTGCCCTTCGTCGCCCTCGCGGTGCTGATGCCCTTCGTCGCGGAGGGGCCGTACGTGGAGGTGCTGGGCATGTCGCTGAGCGAGTCCGGTCTGTGGGGCGCCTGGAACGTCCTGGCCAAGGGCACCCTCGGCGTCGCCGCCTCCGTCCTGCTGGCCTCCACCACCGAACTGCGCGAGATCCTGCTCGGCCTCCAGCGGCTGCGCATGCCGCCGCTGCTGGTGCAGATCGCCTCCTTCATGATCCGCTACGGCGACGTGATCGCCGACGAGATGCGCCGGATGCGCCTGGCCCGCGTCTCGCGCGGCTTCACCGCCCGCGGAGTGAGGCAGTGGGGCGTGCTCGCCAAGACCGCCGGGGCGCTGTTCATCCGCACCTACGAGCGCGGCGAACGCGTCCACCTGGCCATGGTCAGCCGCGGCTACACCGGCACCGTGCCCACCGCCGACGAGACGGCCGCCACCCGCGCCCAGTGGTCCTTCGCCGCCGCCCTCCCGCTCGCCGCGCTCGCGGTCTGCCTGATGGGATGGTGGACGCTGTGACGGCGACCGACCCGCGAGACGAACCACCGAACGAGCCTGTGAACGACCCGCGAACCGACCCGCGAGGCGAACCCGCACCACCTCCCTCCCTGGATGTCTCCGGTCTCGCCTACGCCTATCCCGACGGCCACCAGGCCCTCTTCGGCGTCGACCTCACGGTGGCGCGCGGCGAGCGCGTCGCGCTGCTCGGACCCAACGGCGCCGGCAAGACCACCCTCGTGCTCCACCTCAACGGCATCCTCACCGGCGGCGCGGGAAGCGTCACCGTGGCCGGACTGCGGGTGGACCCCTCGGACCGGGCCGCCCTGGCCGAGGTCCGCCGCCGCGTCGGCATCGTCTTCCAGGACCCGGACGACCAGCTGTTCATGCCCACCGTCCGCGAGGACGTCGCCTTCGGACCCGCCAACACCGGGCTGCGCGGCGCCGAACTGGCGGCCCGGGTGCACGAGGCGCTGGCCCTGGTCGGGATGGAGGAGTACGCCGACCGCCCCCCGCACCACCTCTCCTTCGGCCAGCGGCGCCGGGTGGCGGTGGCCACCGTGCTGGCCATGCGGCCGGAGATCCTCGTCCTGGACGAGCCCTCCTCCAACCTCGACCCCGCCTCCCGCCGCGAACTGGCCGGCATCCTGCGGTCGCTGGACGTCACCGTGCTCATGGTGACCCACGACCTGCCCTACGCCCTGGAGCTGTGCCCCCGCTCGGTCGTCCTCGGCGAGGGCGTCATCGCCGCCGACGGCCCCACCCGGGACCTGCTGTGCGACGAGGCGCTGATGCGCGCCCACCGCCTGGAGCTGCCCTTCGGATTCGACCCCCGGTCGGTGCCGCCGCCGCACGCGTAGCACCATGTACGGCGGCACACATCGGTGCACACATCGGCACACGCATCACCTTTCGACCGGCGGGAGCACGAAGACAGTGGTGGACGTCCAGGGCACGGTGGCGGACGGCTACGAGCCGGTCCGCGACGCCTTCCGCGCCAACCTGACCGAGCGCGGCGACCGGGGCGCGGCCGTGGCCGTCTACCGGGACGGGCACAAGGTCGCCGACCTGTGGGGCGGCCTGGCCGACCCCCGCGGGCAGGAGCCCTGGACCGAGGGCACCGCCCAGGTCGTCCGCTCGGTCACCAAGGGCCCGGCCGCCGCCGTCCTCCACCTGCTGCACCAGCGCGGACGCCTGGACCTGGACGCGCCGGTGGGCACCTACTGGCCGGAGTTCAAGGCGGCGGGCAAGGAGCGCGTACCGGTGCGCCACCTGCTCACCCACCGCGCCGGACTGCCCGTCCTGGACACGCCCCTGAGCCCGGAGCAGGCGCTCGACGGCGTCCTTGGCCCGCGCGCCGTCGCCGCCCAGGAGCCCGCCTGGGAGCCGGGCACCGCCCACGGCTACCACGCGCAGACCTACAGCTGGCTGCTGGGCGAGCTGGTGCGGCGGGTCACCGGGCGGAGCCTGGGCCGCTGGTTCGCCGAGGAGGTGGCCGCACCGCTCGGCCTCGACCTGTGGATCGGACTGCCCGCCGACCAGGCGCACCGGGTGGGCCGGATCGCCGAGGTGGAGGCCCCGCCCGCGCCCGCCTCCGCCGGGCTGCGGGTGCGCCCCAAGCGCGAGGTCGCCGACGCCTGGCGCGACCCGCACTCCCTCACCCGCCGCGCCTTCGGCGCCATCGACCCGCAGCCCGACGAGAACGACCCCGCCTACCGGGCCGCCGAGCTCGCCGCCTCCTCCGGCGTGGCCACCGCCCGCTCCCTGGCGCGCTTCTACGCGGCGCTCATCGGCGACCTCGGCGACGGCACCCGCCGACTGTACGCCCCCGCCACCCTCACCCAGGCGCGTACCGAGGAGTCGGCCGGACCCGACCGCGTCCTGCTGGTCGCCACCCGCTTCGGTCTGGGCTACATGCTCCATGGGCCGTCCTCGCCGATGCTGGGCCCCGGCTCCTTCGGCCACTCCGGCCGCGGTGGCTCACTGGCCTTCGCCGACCCCGAGACGGGCCTGGCCTTCGCCTACGTCACCAACTCCCTCCAGAAGTCGGTCACCTCCGACCCGCGCGCCCAGGCCCTGGTGCGCGCGCTGAGGAAGGCCGCGGCGCACGGGGACGGGTGACCGGCCCGGCGCCTACCCTGGCCCGATGCAGCGGTTCGAGGAACGCCTGAAGGGCTACGCGGTACTGGTCACGGGCGCCGGGCGGGGCATCGGCGCGGCGGTCTGCCGGCGGCTGGCCGCCGAGGGTGCCCGGGTGCTGGCCACCGACGTCGACGGCGAGAGCGCCGAACGCACGGCCCGGGAGGTGGCCGAGGCGGGCGGACAGGCCACCCACACCGTCTGCGACGTGGGCGACGACGGCTCGGTGCGGGCGGCCGTCGCCCACGCGGTGGAGCGGTTCGGCGGCCTGGACGTCCTGGTCAACAACGCCTACGGCATCCAGTCCGAGCCGCCGCTCTTCGAGGACCTGGCGGAGGAGGAGTGGCAGCGGGGCCTGGACCTCACCCTCACCGGCGCGTTCCGCTGCGTCCGCGCCGCCCTGCCCCACCTGGCCGCCGCCCCCGGCCGGCGCGGGGCCGTCGTCAGCGTCGGCTCCGTCAACGGCGAGCGCGACTTCGGCGGGCACGCCTACAGCGCGGCCAAGGCGGGGCTGGCCTCGCTGACCCGCACCCTGGCCGGGCACGCCGCCCCGCGCGGCGTACGGGTCAACCTGGTCGCGCCGGGGACGGTCGCCACCCGGGCGTGGGAGGGCCGCGACGAGGTGCTGGAGCGCGCGGCCCGGGAGTACCCGCTGGGCCGGGTGGGCCGCCCCGAGGACATCGCCGCGGCCGTCGCCTTCCTCGCCTCGGCCGACGCGTCCTGGATCACCGGCCTGACCCTCCCCGTCGACGGCGGGCTGCTGGTCTCCAACCTCGGGCTGCGCCGCGCGCTCGGCGGGGAGGAGCCGCCCGGCTGAGGGGGTCGCGCGGAGCCGTGGTGTTCCGGCCACGCCGACGGAGCGGAGTTTTCCGTTCCGCGCCTCCGGCCACAGCGGTTGTAGGGGTGGCGAGGCCCCGCACGCGGCATGCCGACGGGCTGTTCACCGCCCTGCTGTCGCATCACCAGGCACCAGTGCAGCTGCTCCAGGTGGAACACGCACGCCCGGCACGCCCGGATCTCGACGTCGATGCCGTGTGCGCTGACCGTGCCGATCGGTGCGACCTCCGTGCCGGTGCGGTCGCAGCGGAAGCACGTCCCGGCCGCCCACGCGAACCGCTCCCACAGCGCGAGCGGCTTCACGCAACCGGAGCTGGGCGGCGCACCCCCCGACTATCTGTCGGTGTACGGCACACTCTTCCTCGTCGGCGCCATGGCCGCGGCGCGGGCGGAGGACCGGGCGACGACACGGGCCTTCCTCCAGGAGGCGGACGAGGCCGCACGAAGGCTCGGAACGGACGCCAACCACATGTGGACCGCCTTCGGACCGACCAATGTGGCCATCCACCGCGTGGCCACGGCCGGGGAACTCGGTGACGTACAGGTCGCCGCAGACCTCGGACAGCGGATCGACACCCGCAGGATGCCGGTCGAGCGACGGGTACGGCACAGTCTCGAAGTCGCCCGCGCGCTGAGTGCGTGGAACCGCACCGACGAAGCTTTGGCCAAACTGCTGGAAGCCGAACAGGACGCCCCCGAGCAGATCCGCCACCACTACATGAGCCGTGAACTGGTCGTCGGCTGGGTGCGTGGCACCCGGGGCCGGCCCTCCCAGCCCGTGGCCGAACTGGCCCGGAGGCTTCGCATCGTCTGAAGTGGCTAGGGTCCACGGTGTGAGCGACAACGAACACGAGGCCAAGATGGCGCGTCCACGTATGGCGGCGGGGGCGCTCTTCTTCGACGACACCGACCGGGTCCTGCTGGTCGAACCGACGTACAAGGACTACCTCGACATCCCCGGCGGCTACGTCGAACGAGGCGAGTCGCCGCTGCGGGCCTGCGTACGTGAGGTCCACGAGGAACTGGGCATCTCACCTCCCATCGGACGACTGCTGGTCGTGGACTGGGCACCGGGCCCCGGAGAGGGAGACAAGGTTCTCTACCTCTTCGACGGCGGGGCCCTGAGCGCCGAAGACCGCGAGCGGATCGAACTGCAGGCGGAAGAGCTGCGCGACTACGGCTTCTACCGTGCGGAGCGGGTTCCCGAGTTGACCATCCCGCGCCTTGCGCGGCGCGTCGCCGCCGGTATTCAAGCCCGAGCGGACAGAGGAACCGTCTACCTGGAACATGGCTCTCAGCCCGTGCGCTGACAAGACCTGAGACCTCTCAGGCACGGGCTCGCTCTATTCCCGGCGCCCCGGCGTTCCACCGGCAGCAGGCCCGCGGCCGTCATGGCCACCGCCGCCGGGGCGGTGAGGGGGACGGCGATCAGCGGTGCGGAAGCGGCCCTCCAGCAGGCCGCCGAAGCCGGTGCGCAGGCGTCCGGGCCCCGGGGGTCGCTGTGGTCCGCATACGCGCAGCCCGGCGCGCAACGCCGCCGGCCCGGCAGGGCGGAGGCGCTCAAAGGCCCTGCCGGGGAAGTGCGTCGCGGTACTCAGGCCGCCGGACGGACCACCGTGGCGCCCGGCGCCGGGCTCGTGGCGGTGTGGGCGGTTCGGCAGACGCCCGAGGCGCGCAGGGCGAAGGCGATGTCCGAGGCAGCCGCCGCGTCCTCGGCCAGGAAGGCGCAGGTCGGTCCGGAGCCGGAGACCAGGGCGGCCAGCGCGCCCGCCCGGGTGCCCACCGCCAGGGTGTCGTCCAGGGAGGGCAGCAGGGAGACGGCGGCGGGCTGGAGGTCGTTGGACAGCTGCCCGGCCAGCTCGGCCGCGTCCCCGGCGCGCAGCGCGGCCAGCAGCGCGGGGGAGGCCTCGGGCGCGGGTACGGCGTCCACGCCCGCGCCGCCGCCGCGCACCTCGCGCAGCCGGTCGCACTCGCGGTAGACGGCCGGGGTGGACAGCCCGCCCTCGGCGACGGCGAACACCCAGTGGAGGACGCCGCCCACCTCCAGCGGCGTCAGCAGCTCGCCACGGCCCCGGCCCAGCGCCGCGCCGCCGACCAGGGAGAAGGGCACGTCCGAGCCCAACTCCGCGCAGATCCCAAGAAGTTCCTCGCGCGAGGCGCCCGTGCCCCACAGCGCGTCGCAGGCCAGCAGCGCGCCCGCCGCGTCCGCGCTGCCGCCGGCCATGCCGCCGGCCACGGGGATCTCCTTGCTGATGTGCAGATGGACGTCCGGCACGAGGCCGTACCGCGCGGCGAGCGCGTCGGCGGCGCGGACGGCCAGATTGGTGCGGTCCAGCGGCACCTGGTCGGTGTCCGGTCCGGAGCAGGTCACACGCGGGCCCTCGCCGGGGGCCGTGGCGGTGGCGGTGACCTCGTCGTACAGGCCGACGGCCAGGAAGACGTTGGCCAGGTCGTGGAAGCCGTCCGGCCGCAGCCCGCCGACCGCGAGCTGCACGTTGACCTTGGCGGGTACGCGTACGGTGACCGGCGCGGCGGTACGGGCGGTGTCCGGGCCGGCCGTCTGTGCGGTGCTCATGTGCTGGTGGTGCCCTTCCGCTCCGCGATGGCCGCGAAGTCCTCGATCGTCAGTGACTCCCCCCGGGCGCGGGGGTCGGTCCCCGCGGCCGTCAGCGCCGCCTCGGCCGCCGCGGCCGAGCCCGCCCAGCCCGCCAGCGCCGCGCGCAGCGTCTTGCGGCGCTGGGCGAAGGCGGCGTCCACCACGGCGAAGACCTCCCGCCGGGTGGCACTGGTGCGCGGCGGCTCGCGCCGGGTCAGCGACACCAGCCCGGAGTCCACGTTGGGCGCGGGCCAGAAGACGTTGCGCCCGATGGCCCCGGCCCGCCGCACCTCCGCGTACCAGGCGGCCTTCACCGACGGCACCCCGTAGACCTTGGAGCCCGGCTCGGCCGCGAGCCGGTCGGCGACCTCGGCCTGGACCATCACCAGGCCGTGCTCGATCGACGGGAACGTCGCCAGCATGTGCAGCAGGACGGGTACGGCGACGTTGTAGGGAAGGTTGGCGACCAGCGCGGTGGGCTCGGGGCCGGGCAGTTCGGTGACGCGCATCGCGTCGCGGTGGACGAGCGCGAAGCGGTCGGACCGGCCGGGCAGCCGGGCTGAGACGGTCGCGGGCAGCGCGGCCGCCAGCACGTCGTCGATCTCCACCGCCGTCACCCAGGAGGCCTCCTGGAGCAGGGCCAGCGTCAGCGACCCCAGCCCCGGGCCGACCTCGACCACCACGTCCTCGGGCGTCACCCGCGCGGTCCGCACGATCCGGCGGACGGTGTTGGCGTCGATGACGAAGTTCTGGCCGCGCTGCTTGGTGGGGCGCACCCCCAGCGCGGCGGCCAGCTCGCGGATGTCGGCGGGGCCGAGGAGGGCGTCGGCACCGGCACCGGCACCGGCACCGGCGTCGGGGGAGGGGGAGGGGGAGGGGGCTGAGCTCACCGGTGCAGTTTACGGCCGCACACCGGCCAGGGACTCGCGCCCTTCTGCACGTACAGCTTCTTCGCCCGGTAGGTCTGCTCGGCCGGGGGAGCGTCCTGCGGGCGGCCCTCCCCGCCCAGGGAGCGCCAGGTGCGGGTGTCGAACTGGTAGAGCCCGCCGTGGCCGCCGGGGCCCACCGCGTCCGGGCGGCCGCCGGACTCGCAGCGGGCCAGGGCCTCCCAGTCCAGGCCGTCGGCGCCCCGCACCGAGGAGGGCGGCTCGGCGGTGCCCACGCGCACGATCTGCGGCCTGGGCGCGCGCACCACCGCCGTCCCGGTCAGGCGGGGCCGCTGCCGCACCCCGTCGACCGTGCGCACCTCGTAGGTCAGCCGGCGCAGCCCCGGCAGACCCGTCCGCTCCACCACCTCGGCGCCGCGGAACAGGGACGGGTCCGCGCGCCGCTCGGTGGTGTACGGGATGGGTTCGTCGCGCACCCGCTCGGTCTCGGTGATGCGCAGCACGGTGACGGTCTGGCCGTCGCGGGGGAAGGAGTCCGGGTCCACCGAGGCGCGGTCCGCGCCGCGCAGTTCGACGCCCGCGTCCGCCAGCGCCCCGCGCACGGTCGCGGCGTTGGTGCGGACGGTGTGCTCGCGTCCGTCGGCGAGGACGGTCACGCTCCGCTCGGTCCACACGGTCAGCGCCATGCCGTCGCGCCCGATGCGCCGGTCGCGGGGCACCGACACTCGCGCCCCCTCCGGGCGCACCCCGATCCCGCGCAGTGCCGCCTCCACGGTGGCCGCGGTGGTCCACACCCGCCGGGGGCGGCCGTCGAGGGTGAGGGTCAGCGGGCGGCCGTAGCGGACGGTGACGCTGTCGCCGTGGGAGAGGGGCTCGCCGGGTGCGGGGGAGACGGCGTCGTGCGCGCCGACGGACACGCCCTCGTCAGCCAGGAGCTCGGAGACGTCGTCGGCGAAGGTGTGGAGGGTGCGCGGCCCGTCCTCGCCCTCCACCGACAGGCTGACGGCCTTGTCGTCCACGACGAAGGCGCAGGTGCCGCCCGCCAGGAAGGCGACGACGAGGGCCTGCGGCAGCAGGCGGCGCAGGGCCTCGGGGCGCTGGGCGGCCTTCCGCTCCCGCGCGGCCCGGCGGGCGGCGGCCCGGCCGCCGGCCGTGCCGTGCGCGGGGGCGCCCGCCGGGATGTCCGCGGGGCCGTCCCCGCTGCCGCCGGTGTGCTGCCGGGGCAGCCACGGGGCGGGGCCGAAAGCCCCGGAGTGCCCGGAGTACCCGGGGGGCTCCGGGTGGTGCGCCGGGGGTTCCGGGAGCGGGGGCGGGGGCGGACCGTACGCGCCGAGGTCCTCGTACTCGCCGTACGGCGCGCCGTGGAGCTCGTACGAGGGCCGGTATGTGTCGTACGGGTCCCGTTCGCACTCCGGCCCGCCGTACCCCTGGCCGCGGTACTCCCACGAGTCCCACGGCCGGTACGGCTCCCACGGCTGCTGCCGCGGCGGCGCGGAGGGGTACGCGTACTCGTACTGCTGGATCCCCTGCGGATGGCTCACGACGTACTCCCAAGCGGTCCTGGTGGCGGGCCGGGACCCTAGCGGAGTATCGGGCACTCTCCCAAGTCGTACGACTACCCTACGTTGCGAAAGGCGGGCCGCCGCGCCGCGGGCACCAGCCGCCGCACGCCCCTCAGTAGCCGAACGCGCGGGCCGTGTTGGCCGCGACGTGCTCCGCGAGAACGTCCTCGTCCAGCCCCTTGACCTCGGCCATCGCGCGCAGCGTGTACGGGATCATGTACGGCGCGTTGGGGCGCCCGCGGTACGGGGCCGGGGTGAGGAACGGCGCGTCGGTCTCCACCAGCAGCAGCTCCGGCGGGGCGGCGTCCAGCGCCTCGCGCAGCGGCCACGCGTTCTTGAAGGTGACGTTGCCGGCGAAGGACATGAACCAGCCGTTCGCGGCGCACACCCGGGCCATCCCGGCGTCGCCGGAGAAGCAGTGGAAGACCGTGCGCTCGGGCGCGCCCTCCTCCCGGAGGACGCGCAGCACGTCCTCGTGGGCGTCCCGGTCGTGGATCACCAGGGCCTTGCCCAGCCGCTTGGCGGTCTCGATGTGGCGGCGGAAGGAGTACCGCTGGGCCTCCCGCCCCTCCTCGCCCGTCCGGAAGTGGTCCAGGCCACTCTCGCCGACGGCCAGCACCTCCGGCCGCGCGGCCAGCCCGGCGATCTCCTCCAGGGCGGCGTCCAGCGCCTCGCGGCCCCCCTCCCGCTCCAGTCGCGGCGCCTCGTTGGGGTGCAGCGCGACGGCGGCCCACACCGAGTCGTGTTCGGCGGCCACCCGCGCCGACCAGCGGGAACGCTCCAGGTCGCAGCCGACCTGCACCAGGGTCGTCACGCCCACCTCGGCGGCCGCGGCGACGGTTTGGGCGACCGTGGCGTCCTGCATGTCGATATGGGTGTGCGAGTCGGCGACCGGCACGTTCAGCGGTACGGGCGGCGGCGCGGGCTGCGCGGACTTCTCCATGGGCGCGATCCTAGGACGCCCGGCCGGGCCGACCGCCACCTGCCCGTCCGCCGTCCGCCGTCACCTTCGCGGCAGGGCCCGCTCCGCCTCGTACACCCGCCCCGCCCGCATGATTCGCACCACGTGCGACTCGCAGTTCGGGCAGACCGGGCGCGTCAGCGGCGACGGCACCCGCCCCCCGTCCGCCGGGTCGTGGTAGGTGACGAAGGGGTGTCCGTCGCGGTCGGTGTGGTGCCGTATCCCGTACGCCCGCTCCCAGCCGTGGCCGCAGCGCAGGCAGGCGAAGGAGTACTCCTCGCGGGTGGTCGTCTCCCGGGGGTCCATGTGAACCTCCTTCCGGTTCTCCTTCCTACCAGTGGACTCCTTCCCGGCCGGAAACGCACGATTCCGCCCGCCCGTCCCCGTCTCGCCCCTTTCCGGCCCGGGCTCCCGCCCGCCGCCCGGACGGTTCAGGCCGTTCCCGCGTTCTTCGCCGCGACCACCGCGTCGAAGACCTCCCGCTTGGGCAGCCCCGCCTCGCGCGCCACCTCCGCGATGGCCTCCTTGCGGCGCTCCCCGGCGGCCTCGCGCACCGCCACCCGGCGCACCAGCTCGGCGGCGTCCACCGCGCCGGGCGCCTCGGCGGGCGCGCCCTCGACCACGACGGTGATCTCGCCCCGCACGCCCTCCTCCGCCCAGGCGGCCAGCTCGCCCAGCGTGCCGCGCCGCACCTCCTCGTAGGTCTTGGTCAGCTCCCGGCACACCGCGGCCCGGCGGTCGGCGCCGAAGGCCTCGGCCATGGCGGCCAGCGCGGCGGCCAGCCGGTGCGGGGCCTCGAAGTAGACCAGCGTGCGGCGCTCCCCGGCGGCCTCGCGCAGCCGCCCCAGCCGCTCGCCCGCCTTGCGCGGCAGGAAGCCCTCGAAGCAGAACCGGTCCACCGGCAACCCCGACAGCGCCAGCGCGGTCAGCACGGCGGACGGACCGGGCACGGCCGTGACCCTGATCCCGCGCTCGACGGCGGCGGCCACCAGCCGGTAGCCGGGGTCGGAGACCGACGGCATCCCCGCGTCCGTGACCAGCAGCACCCGGGAGCCCTCCGACAGCGCGTCGGCCAGCTCCGGGGTGCGCGCGGCCTCGTTGCCCTCGAAGTACGACACCACCCGGCCGGAGATCCGCACCCCCAGCGCCTGGGTGAGCCGCCGCAGCCGCCGGGTGTCCTCGGCGGCGACGATGTCGGCCTCCTCCAGCTCGGCCGCGAGCCGGGGCGGTGCGTCGGCGGTGTCGCCGATGGGTGTGCCTGCCAGTACGAGTGTTCCGCTCACCCCGCCATCCTCGCAGCTCCGGCGGGGGCCGGGGTCGGCGCGGGGCCGCCCGTCCGCCGGTGCGCGGCACCGCGCGGAAGGGCCGTTCCCTACGATGGCCCGCGTGACCAGTGACACCGCGACTCAGGCCCGGCACGGGGAGCCCGTCGGGGAGCAGGCCCCGGCGTGGCGCGGGCGGCTGCGGCGCTACGGATACGCCCCGCCGCCCCGGGCGGGCGTGCGGGAGCGGCTGGTGCCGCCGTACCCGGAGCCCGGCCGCGGCCGGGTGTGGGGACTGTTCGGACTGGACGGGGACGACGCGCGGCTGCTGGGCCGCCGGGCGGCGTGGGGCGGCCCGCTCCTCGTCGCGCTCCTCGCCGGCCTCCTGCGCTTCTGGAACCTCGGCTCGCCGCACGCGGTGATATTCGACGAGACCTACTACGCCAAGGACGCCTGGGCTCTGTACCGGCTCGGCTACGAGGGCACCTGGCCCGACGGCGCCAACGACACCATCCTCGACAACCCCGCGGCGGCCCCGCTGAGCGAGGCCGCCGCGTACGTGGTGCACCCGCCCGTGGGCAAGTGGATCATCGCCATGGGCGAGGCGGCGTTCGGCCTGACGCCGTTCGGCTGGCGCTTCATGATGGCGGTGCTCGGCACGCTGTCGGTGCTGATGGTCTGCCGCATCGGGCGCCGGCTGCTGCGCTCCACCGCCCTGGGCTGCCTGGCGGGACTCCTGCTGGCCGTGGACGGCCTGCACCTGGTGATGAGCCGCACCGCGCTGCTCGACCTGGTGCTGATGTTCTTCGTGCTGGCGGCCTTCGGCTGCCTGCTGGTCGACCGCGACCAAGCCCGCGCCCGGCTCGCCGCGGCCCTGCCGCCGGACGGACGGCCCGACGCGGACACCGGCGACCGGCTGGGCCTGGGCGCGCGCCCCTGGCGGCTGGCGGCCGGTCTCTGCCTGGGACTGGCCTGCGCCACCAAGTGGAGCGGCCTGTACGTCCTGGTCGCCTTCGGGATCCTGACGGTCCTGTGGGACGCCGCCTCCCGGCGCACCGCCGGGGCCCGGCGCCCCCGCCTGTCGATGCTGCGCCGGGACGCCGCCCCCGCCTTCCTCTCCCTGGTGCCGGTCGCGGTCGCCGTCTACGTGGCCTCCTGGGCGGGCTGGTTCGCGGGCCGGGGCGGCTACTTCCGCACCTGGGCGGAGGGACGCCGGGGCCTGTCGCCGGAGTCGCTGCCCATCCCCTTCACCGGTCTGAAGCTGCCCCTGCCCCAGTTCGACATGACCTGGGTCCCGGCCCCGCTGCGCAGCCTGTGGCACTACGAGAGCGAGGTCTACAGCTTCCACGTGGGGCTGACCTCCGAGCACACCTACCAGTCCCACCCCTGGAGCTGGCTGGTGACCGCCCGCCCGGTGTCGTACTTCTACGAGTCCTCCGACCGGGGCGAGGGCGGCTGTACGGCGGAGGGCGGCTGCGCCCGCGAGGTGCTCGCTCTGGGTACCCCGCTGCTGTGGTGGGCGGCCTGCTTCGCGCTGCTGTACTGCCTGTACCGCTGGGTGCTGCGGCGCGACTGGCGCGCGGGCGCGATCCTGTGCGGGGTGGCGGCGGGCTGGCTGCCGTGGTTCCTGTACCAGGAGCGCACGATCTTCTACTTCTACGCGGTCGTCTTCGTGCCGTTCCTGTGTCTGGCGCTGGCGATGATGATCGGGGCGGTCCTCGGACCGCCGGGCTCCACCGAGCGGCGGCGGGCGGCAGGCGCGGTGGGCGCGGGGGTGCTCGTGCTGCTGATCGTGTGGAACTTCGTCTACTTCCACCCGCTCTACACCGGGGTGCAGATCCCCAAGGACGCCTGGCAGTCCCGTATGTGGCTGGACACCTGGATCTGAGCCGGACTCCCGAGCCGGAGCCCCGGGAGTCCGGGCAGAACACGGCCCCGGTGAAAAGCGGCGCCGCCCGCCGGTGAGACCGGCGGGCGGCGTTCCGAGGCGGTCCGACGCGAGGCGTCAGTCGCTTCAGTGCTTCTTGACGGCGTTCTTGTTCTCGTTCTCGTTCTCGCCCTCCTGCTTCTGGCCCTGGCCCTGCTTGGCCTCCTGGCCCTGGCCCTGACCCTGAGCCTGCTCCTGCTTCGGAGAGACGTGGATGTCGGACTCCTTCTCGACCTTCACGACCTTCTTGATCTCGACCTCCTCCTTGGAGTTCCGAGAGCAGTCGAGGTTGTTGATGTCGCTCGACAGGATCGGGAGGTTCACGACCTCCAGGTTCGGGCAGGGCAGGATCTGCGCGTTGTTCTCGAACTTGGCCTCACCGGCGTGGGCGCTGGCGGCCCCACCCGCGATGGCCATGGCGGCGGCGAAAGAAACGACGAGCGTCTTCTTCAGCATCATGCTGTCTTGTCTCCTTGACGAGAGAAGGAAGGTTCCGATGTCCCCGGCCGCCGCCGAGCGGCCGGATAACCGGTTTCCGGATTGCGGCCGAAGTTCGGCCGGCTCACCGGAAAGGCGGGAGTTGCCCCCACGTCGGCGACATTAACCCACCGAATCCCCGATTGCGCGCTTCCGTGTTTCTGCGTGTCCCGCGGAAAGCAGGGCCTGGGCGTCGCCGATAGGCGCACCACCTGGGCTTATGTGCTGACACTGCGCCAAGCGGGTGTTGTTTTCGGTTATATGCCGCGAGCGTGTCATGGAAAGGCGAAAGGCCGCCCCGGTGTGCCGGGGCGGCCTTTCGACAGTGGTGCGCCGGTGGTCCGGTCGGCTCCTCAGTCCCTGAAGGACTCGTAGGAGGAGACCTTCTTCGACTCCACGTGGGTGACGGAGCAGTCGAGGTTGTTGATGTCCGCCGACGCGATCGGGACGTTCAGCAGCTCCAGGTTGACGCAGGGCAGGATCTGCGCGTTGTTCTGGAACTTCGGGCCGTCGTTGGCCTGGGAGACGCCGGCTCCGCCGATCACCAGGGCGGCGGCGGAAAGCGCGACGGCGGCGGTCCGCTTCATCTTCATGACATGTACCTCCAATGTACGAAGCCGCTTCACGGGCTTGCGTGCGTAATGCTAGGAACTGGCGAGCCGAGTACACGGTAAGCCTTGCCGCGCGCCGCACTTATATTTTCTGCTCCATACGTGTCACGGGCCCGAGCCGCCGGATGCGGCTCGGGCCCGTGGCGTTAATTGCCGGAAGGAGGATCGGCCTTCTGATTCGCAGTGACAACGACTGCGAGGAGCGTTGGTTGTGCTTCCGGAAGAGTGAACCGGGCGAGGCGGGGCACACCGGCGGGCAATCAGAACGCCTTTATTGTTGTCCATATTCGGAAAAGCACACTAATAATTCCCGTGGTGGACGGAGAATTCCTGCGGCCGTTTCACGGAGCCGCACCGGGCACCGGTGCGGACGCCTGGCCCCGATCCGTGCCGCCCACGTGCCCTAGGGTTCTTCGCACGGCCCCCGGCGGTGTCGGTCCGGGGCAGGGGCGGAGATTCGGGAGACTCATGCGTGACGGTCGGAAGGTGGCGGTGATCGGGGCGGTCCTCACCGCCGTGGTCGGAGCCGCCGGGTTCGGGGCGTACACCCTGATCGGGGACGGCGGCGCGGCCGGCGGCGAGAGCGGGCAGGACGTGGCCTTCTCCGACGGCCGGACCGGCGAACCGGCGGCCGAGACGGGCCCGCCCTCGGCCGAGGAGGTCCGCGAGACCGCCGCAGGGTTCCTGAGGGCCTGGCAGGAGGGGGAGGCCGCGGAGGCCGCCGCGCTGACCGACGACGAGGCCGCCGCGGCCAAGGCCCTGGCCGGCTTCCGGAAGGACGCCCGGGTGTCGGGCGTGCGCCTGGAACCGGGCACCGCCGCGGGCGCCGACGTCCCGTTCACGGTGAAGGCCGAGGTGCGGTACGACAAGGAGGAGAAGCCCGCCTCCTGGACGTACGAGTCGGAGCTGACGGTCGTACGGGACGACGACAGCGGCGAACCCGTCGTCGACTGGGAGGCGTCCGTCCTCCACCCCGAACTCGAGAGCGGCCAGAAGCTGGAGACCGCCGAGGCCGGGGCACCGCCCGTCAAGGCCCTGGACCGCAACGGCGCCGAGCTGACGGCCGAGGAGTACCCCGAACTGGCCGCGACCCTGACCGACCTGCGCAAGCGCTTCGGTGACAGGACCGACGGGAAGCCCGGCTTCGAGACCCGGATCGCCGACGCCGCCGGCAAGGAGGTCAAGACGCTCAGGCAGCTCAGCAAGGGCACCCCGGGCGAGCTGAGGACCACACTGGACGCCGAGGTGCAGAAGGCCGCCGTCCAGGCCATCGCCGGCAAGCCCAAGGCGTCGGTCGTCGCCCTGAAGGCCAGCACGGGCGAGATCCTGGCGGTCGCCAACACCCCGGCGCAGGGGTTCAACACCGCTCTCAAGGGCTCCCTGGCCCCCGGTTCCACGATGAAGATCGTCACCGCGTCGATGCTCATCGAGAAGGGCCTGGCCTCCAGCGCGAAGCAGCACCCCTGCCCCAAGTACTTCACCCACGGCGGGTGGAGGTTCCAGAACCTCGACAAGTTCGAGATCAACGGCGGCACCTTCGCGCAGTCCTTCGCCGCCTCCTGCAACACCGCCTTCATCAGCCAGGCCGGCGAGCTGTCGGACGACGACCTCACCAAGCAGGCCCGCGACGTCTTCGGCATCGGGCTGAACTGGCAGGTCGGCACCGCGACCTTCGACGGCTCGGTGCCCGTGCAGTCCGACGCGCAGATGGCCGCCTCGCTGATCGGGCAGGGCGGGGTCAGGGCGAACCCGCTGATCATGGCCTCGGTGTCGGCGACGGTGAAGAGCGGCGTCTTCCGCCAGCCGTACATCGTCTCGCCCGAGGTGGACGGCCGCGGCCTGGCCAAGGCCCCGCGCACCCTCTCCCCGGCCGTCTCCCGGGAACTGCGCTCGCTGATGCGGCTGACGGCCACCAGCGGCTCGGCGGCCGAGGCCATGGCCGGCACCGGCGGCGACTTCGGCGCGAAGACCGGCTCGGCCGAGGTGGACGGCCAGGAGAAGCCCAACGCCTGGTTCACCGCCTACCGGGGCGACATGGCCGCCGCGGCGGTCGTCCCCGCCTCCGGCCACGGCGGCACGAACGCGGGCCCGGTCGTCCGCCAGGTGCTCAACTCCGTCGGCTGACCCCGCCCTTCGGCACCCGTACGGCCCGCGCGGGACGGCATCGCGCGGGCCGTACCCGTCCCGGGGAGGAGGTCTGACGGGACTCCGGGCGGGGCGGCGCGTGAACTCTGTGTGACGGACACCTCCCCGAAGCCGTCGCGGAACGATACGGTACGGCCCCGAAACGCAAGGCCGACGCCGCGTGAGAAGGCGGCTTCGGAAGAAGGGGGGGCCCGTGCCCACTGACTACGCGTGCCAGGCGGCGGCCGAACAGGCCGCCCGCGGCATCGCGCCCGTACGGGCGCTTCTGCTGCCCGCCCAGCGATCCGCTCCTGCGCAGCAGGAAGAGGTCCCGGTCGTCATCCGGTCGTTCATGGGCCCCGGTGCGGGCGGCAGGCCGCCCGCACCGGAGGACTCCGCGCCGCGCGTCGAGCCCGTCGGCGCCCCCATGGGCGCCGCGGTCCTGCTGAGCTTCCTCGACGGCCTGCGGGCGGACCTGAGCGGTGCGCTGGTCGACTGGTACTCCTCGATCTCCGCGCAACTCCCCGTGACGCTGGGCGCGCCGGACGCGGAGCCGTCGGAGCGGAGCCCGGCGCGGCTGCCGAACGGCTGGCAGTCCCTGGCCGATCTGCAGAGCAACGCCCAGGACGTGCTGACCGTCCTGTCGAGCCGGCCGCGCGACGGCCGGCAGGTCGGGCCCGCGGAGCTGAGCTGGCGGCTGGCCCTGCTGGAGGACGCGTTCTCCGGTGCGCTGCGCCGGATGGGCGTCCCGGAGCAGCCGGCGGCGGACTGCGCCGCCGAGCTGGCGACCGCCACCGGCTCGCTGTTCGGCCTCAACCGGCCGACCCCGCGCTCGGCCCCGGCCCAGCACAGCCCGTCGTACTGAGCCGGCGGCCTCCGCGGGGCGCCCGCGGCGGCTGCGCGGGGCCGCGGCCGGTGGTGCGGTCGGCGTGGGGCGGGCATGAGCGTGCCCACCCGGGCTGCGACTAGGCTGAGAGGCTGACCAGCCCACCCGAAGACCACACCAGCCCGGCGCGCCGGGCAGCGGGAGCCCCATGGCCACGAACCTCGTCAATCTGGAAGCCGTCGGCAAGGTGTACGGCACCCGTGCGCTGCTGGACGGCGTCTCCCTCGGCGTCAGCGAGGGAGACCGGATCGGCGTCGTCGGGCGCAACGGCGACGGCAAGACCACCCTCGTGCGCATCCTGGCGAAGCTGGAGCCCGCCGACGACGGCCGGGTCACCCACACCGGCGGGCTGCGGCCGGGAGTACTCACCCAGCACGACTCGCTCGACCCGGCCGCCACCGTCCGGCACGAGGTCATCGGCGACATGGCCGACCACGAGTGGGCCGGGAACGCCCGCGTCCGCGACATCCTCACCGGACTCTTCGGCGGCCTGGACATGCCCGGCTTCCCGCAGGGCCTGGACACCGTCATCGGCCCGCTGTCCGGCGGCGAGCGGCGGCGCATCGCGCTGGCGAAGCTGCTCATCGCCGAGCAGGACCTGATCGTGCTGGACGAGCCCACCAACCACCTCGACGTCGAGGGCATCGCCTGGCTCGCCGGGCACCTGCGCGCCCGGCGCTCGGCGCTGGTCTGCGTCACCCACGACCGCTGGTTCCTGGACCAGGTGTGCACGCGGATGTGGGACGTGCAGCGCGGCACCGTCCACGAGTACGAGGGCGGCTACAGCGACTACGTCTTCGCCCGCGCCGAGCGCGAGCGCATCGCGGCCACCGAGGAGGCCAAGCGGCAGAACCTGGTCCGCAAGGAGCTGGCCTGGCTGCGGCGCGGCGCCCCGGCCCGCACCAGCAAGCCCCGCTTCCGCGTCGAGGCCGCCAACGAGCTGATCGCCGACGTGCCGCCGCCGCGCGACAGCGCCGAGCTGATGAAGTTCGCGAACTCCCGGCTGGGCAAAACCGTCTTCGACCTGGAGGACGTGACGGTCCAGGCCGGGCCCAAGGTGCTGCTCAAGCACCTGACCTGGCAGCTCGGCCCCGGCGACCGGATCGGCCTGGTCGGCGTCAACGGCGCCGGCAAGACCTCGCTGCTGCGGGCGCTGGCGGACGCGGCGTACAGTGGCGGCGAGAAGCAGCCGGCCGCCGGCCGGATCAAGGTCGGCAGGACGGTGCGGCTGGCGTACCTCTCCCAGGAGGTCGCCGAGCTCGACCCCGCCTGGCGCGTGCTGGAGGCCGTGGAACGGGTGCGCTCGCGCGTCGATCTGGGCAAGGGGCGCGAGATGAGCGCCTCCCAGCTGTGCGAGCGCTTCGGCTTCGGCAAGGACAAGCAGTGGACGCCCGTCGGGGACCTCTCCGGCGGCGAGCGCCGCAGGCTCCAGATCCTGCGGCTGCTGATGGACGAGCCGAACGTGCTGTTCATGGACGAGCCGACCAACGACCTGGACATCGAGACCCTGACCCAGCTCGAGGACCTGCTCGACGGCTGGCCCGGCTCACTGGTCGTCATCTCCCACGACCGCTACTTCGTCGAGCGGACCACGGACCGGGTGCACGCGCTGCTGGGCGACGGCACGCTGCGGATGCTGCCGCGCGGGCTGGACGAGTACCTGGAGCGCCGCGAGCGGCTGCGGCAGGCCACCACCGCGCCCGGCGCCCCGGCCGCGGCTCCGGCGGGGCAGGCGGCCCGGCCCGCCGCCAAGTCCGCCGCCCTCTCGCGTGCGGCGCAGAAGGAGTTGCAGCGCATCGAGCGCAGGCTGGAGCGGATCGAGGAGCGCCAGACGGCGCTGCACGCCGAGATGGCCGAGCACGCCACCGACTTCGAGAAGGTCGCCGGGCTCGACGCCGAGCTGCGCGAACTAGCCGATGAGCGCGACGACTTGGAGACGCGCTGGTTGGAACTGGCCGAGGAGGGCTGACCGGAGGCGAAAGGGGAGGCCCCGGCGGACGATAACGGCCAGGTCGCGGGCCGGTCTCACCTGATGGCCCGGAGCGGGAACCGGAGGCGGCTTCACGGGTGTCCGGTGATAGAAAGAATTTCCTTCCGACCGTCGGCGCCAGGAGCCGGCAACAGCCGAGAAGTGGCGGGCCGTGTCCGAATCGCCCTGCCCCATGGGGGCGAGGGGCTGGGCAGCCGGTCCGCGCGTGAATGAGGAAACCCATGTCGCAGCCGCCTCCGCCACCAAATCAGCCGCCGTCCGGCGGCTTCGGCCCCCCTCCGGAGCAGCCGGACGACGGACCGGAGCAGCCGGAGGGGGCGGATCAGCAGGAGCAGCAGGAGAAGCAGGACCAGCCGGAGAAACCCGAGGAGCAGGCGCAGCCGGAGAAGGCGGAACAGGGGAAGGCTCCGCGGGTTCCGCTGTCCAAGGCGCCGCAGCCTCCGGCCGACCAGCCGGATCGGCCGGGGCAGCCGCCGCAGGCCCCTCCTCCGGGCCCGCCTTCGTACGGCTACCCGCAGCAGCCCGGCCAGTTCGGCCAGGCGCCGCAGTTCGAGCCAGGCCTGCCCCCGTCGTACGGATATCCGCAGCAGCCGGGTCAGACGCCCCAGGCGCCGTACGGCCAGCCCCCGGCGTACGGGCAGCCTCCCGCGTACGGCCAGCCTCCCGCGTACGGACAGCAGCCCGGATACGGCCAGTACCCGACGCAGCCCATGTACGGCGGCGGTGTGCAGCCGCCCGGCGGCGGTGGCGGCAAGAACGCCAAGATTCTGGCCGTCGTCGCCGCGGTCGTCGCGGTCCTGCTCGTCGCGGGCGGCGGCGTCTGGTTCCTGACCAAGGACGACGGCGGCACCGAGGCCAGGAAGGGCGACAAGGGCACCACCCGGGGCGCGGACGGCGGCTCGGACGACTCCGGCGGCTCCGGTGACTCCGGCGGTTCCGGCGGCGAGAAGGGCCTGATCGACGCCGAGCTCGCCTGGACGGTCGACCCGCCCGAGGTGGACAAGCAGGACATCATCGCGGAGACGCCCGGCACGTGGTTCGTGGGCGACAACCTCGTCAAGGCCACGACGAGTTCCACCACGGCCTACGACATGAGGACCGGCAAGACGGCATGGTCCATCGACATGCCCCGCCCCAAGGACTGCACCGCCGCCTTCGAGATGTCGGAGAACAGGACCGTCGTCCAGTACGGCCGGCGCTGCGAGTTCGTCATGGGCATCGACTTGGCCGCGGGCAAGAAGCTGTGGAACAAGGAACTGCCGTCCAAGCGCGACAGCTCCTCGGAGTTCAGCTACACGGAGATGGCGGTCAGCGGCGACATCGCCGCGGCGTCCTGGATCGGTAACGCGGTCGGTTACGACCTGGCGACCGGCAAGGAGCTGTGGCAGCAGGAGGAGGGCTCCGACTGCAAGGACCGCGGCTACTCCGGCGGCGGCCAGCTCGTCGCCAAGCTGGAGTGCGGCTTCGGCGGCTCGCAGAAGGTCCAGGGAGTGGGCCCGGGCGGCAAGAAGAAGTGGGAGTGGGAGGTGCCCGACGGCATCGACGTCCGCAAGGTCCTCTCCACCGACCCGCTGGTCCTCGGGGTCAACGCCGGCGGCGAGTCCAGCATCGACATCACCGACGTGATGGTCCTCTCGGACAGCGGCAAGCTCAAGGAGAAGATCACCATCAAGAAGGACCGACACGAGCTGGGCTGCCGGGGCATCACGCTCAGCAACTGCCCCGGCACGGTGGTGGACGGCGAGACCATGTACATCTCCTCGAAGCCGCACCAGGGCGGCGAGTACGGGCAGACCAGCGAGATCATCGCCTTCGACCTCACCACGGGGAAGTCGAAGTGGCTGGGGGAGCCGATATCGGGCGGCCGGATCGTCCCGGTCACCGTGGAGGACGGCGCGCTGCTCGCCTACGAACTGCCCGGCTACGACAAGCCGGGGCAGGTCGTCGCGCTCGACCCGGGCAACGGCAAGCCGTCCCCGCGGATGAAGCTGCCGGCCGACAGTGTGAAGAAGGAGTACGACATGGCCAACGGCTCCGATGTACACCCGTTCTGGAAGGACGGCCACTTCTTCCTGGTGAACCACAGGTTCTACGCCTCCGCCGGTCTGAGCGACCTGGCGATAGCCGCCTACAGCTGAGGTTCCGAGGCCCTGCCCGGCCCCTGCGGCGGTCCGCCGCCAGCGACGGCCCCGCGCCCCTCCCCGTGGAGGGACGCGGGGCCGCCCGCTCGGGTCCGAGGGAGTTCCCGCCGGTTCTTGCCGGAAGGGACGCGGGACGCCGGGGGAGCGTGTAGCTTCCGGGGGCAAGACGGAGCCGGGCGGCTCGCAGGGCCGTACGGGAGCGCGGCCCTGCCCCGGAGGACCGGGCCCGATGGAACCGACAGGGGTGTGGATGACCGTGCGGCTCATGGTGGTCGACGACCACCGTCTGCACGCCGAGGCGCTCGCCTCGGCGCTGAAGTTGCGCGGGCACCGGGTGCTCGCGGCCGCCGCGCCGGCCGCGGGGGCGGCTGAGCTGGTGGTCAGCAGGGCCCCCGAGGTGTGCCTGTGGGGCACCGCGTCGCCCGCCGAGCCCGGTGCGTTCGACCCCGTGGCCAGGATCAGGCGGGAGCGGCCGCAGACCGCCGTGGTGGTGCTGGGCCCGGTGCCCAGCCCGCGGGGGATAGCGGCGGCGTTCGCGGCGGGGGCGTCGGGCTACATACGGCACGACGAGCGGATCGAGGGCGTCGAGCGCGGCATGGTCAGGGCACGTGCCGGGGAGGTGGCGGTGGCGCCGCAACTGCTGCGGGCCGCCTTCGCGGAGCTGCTCAACCCGAGGGCCGAGCCGGACGACGAGGGCGTCAGGCTGCTGCGGATGCTCACCCCGCGCGAGGCCGAGGTGCTGGTGCGGGTGGCGGAGGGGGAGGACACCCGGGCGATCGCGACGGGCATGGGGATCGCGCCCAGCACGGCCCGTACTCATGTGCAGCGGGTACTGATGAAGCTCGGGGTCGGATCGCGGCTGGAGGCGGCGGCGCTGGCGGCCCGCACCGGGCTGCTGGACCGGGTGGCCGGCGGGCACGGAGGCACGGACCGGGGCGCGGGGCCGGGCTGACGCGCCGGCCCCGCGCCCGTATCCGCTGTGCCCCGGCCCGTGCGGCGGCGGACGGCGCCGGTCAGCCCTCCGCGGGCGGCCCGGCTCCGGGGCCGCCGCCTTCGGCCTCCCGCCGGGACGGCGGCGGAACCGTCGGGCTCAGCCGCAACCAGAGCAGGAACAGCAGTCCCAGCACCAGCATCGACAGCCCGGCCCAGAGGTTGATGTTGACGTCCTGGGCCTTGGCCAGGTCGGCGTCGGAGACGAAGAACCCGGCGATGGTGACCAGGAGGCCGTAGACCACGAACAGCACGCCGATGACACGGCGGATGTCGAACAGCCGGGCGGCGCTGGCCGACCGCTCCTCCAGGTCGCGCTCCTCCTCCCGCCAGTCCGGCTCCGGATCGCCCTTGCCGGCGCCGGGGACACCGGGGTCGGCGGGGTCGGCCGGGTCCGGGGGACCGGAGGGGGTGCGGGGGTCCGAGGGGCCGCGGTACTCGTGGGCGCCGTGCGGACCGCCCGCACCGTCGCCGCCGTTGCCCTCGTTGCCGCTGTTGCCGTCGTTCGTCACGGTGGATCACATCCTTCGCTGTGCGGTGCGCGGGGCGCTCAGAAGGAGAAGGGGAGGTAGCAGAGGGCGGCGAGGATGATCGCGCCCCAGCCCAGCAGCGCGGGCCTGCGGTACCAGGCCTCGTCGCCCTCGGCCGGGGGCTCGGCCACACCGGGGGCCCGGGTGCCGTACACCAGGCCGGCCAGCCGCTCGACGGGCTTGGGCCTGGTGAGGGGGGTGACGACCACGACGACGAGCGTGCCCACGACGAAGGCGACGATGGCGGAGACGAAGTTGGCGCCCTGGTCGGTGGGGATGTCGAGCAGACCGCCCCGGTAGAACCAGAAGTAGTTGACCATCGCCGCGACGGTGCCCGCCAGCAGCCCCCAGAAACCGGCCGCGGCCGTCATCCGCTTCCAGAACATGCCGATGATGAAGACGGTGAACAGCGGCACGTTGAAGAAGGAGAACAGTGTCTGGAGGTAGTTCATGATGTTGCTGAACGTCGCCGCGATGAACGCCGTCCCCATGCCCAGCAGCACGCCGATCGCGGTGACCACCCGCGCGGTGACCACGTAGTACGAGTCCGGGCGGCCCTTGACCAGGTAGGGCCGCCAGATGTCGTTGGTGAAGACGGTGTTGAAGGCGGAGACGTTGGCGGCCATGCCGGCCATGAAGGCGGCGAGCAGGCCGGTCACCGCGATGCCCAGCACACCGTTGGGCAGCAGGTCGCGCATCAGCAGGGGGACCGCCTCGTTGTACTCCAGGCCGTCGCCCTGCCCGATGTCCGGCGCCACCACCAGCGCCACCAGACCGGGGATGACGACGATCGCCGGGATGAAGATCTTGGGGAAGGCGGCGATCAGCGGGGTGCGCTGGGCGGCGGAGAGGTTCTTGGCCGACAGGGCGCGCTGGACCTCGGCGAAGTTCGTCGTCCAGTAGCCGAAGCTCAGGGCGAAGCCGAGGCCGAGCACGATGGTGAGCCAGTTGGCGCCCAGCGGGTTGTCCGAACCGATGCCGGTCCCGCCCCAGGCGGAGACGAAGTTGTCGCCCTGCGAGGCGGTGAGCGAGTCGCTCAGCCCGCTCCAGCCGCCCACGCGGACCAGGGCCAGGACGGTCAGCGGGATCAGTCCGGCCAGGATCACGAAGAACTGCACGACCTCGTTGTAGATGGCCGAGGACAGGCCGCCCAGGGTGATGTAGAGCAGCACGAACAGGCCCGAGACCACGATGGACACCCACTGCGGCCAGCCCAGCAGCGCCTCCAGCACGATGGCCAGCGCATAGAGGTTGACACCCGCGATCAGCACCGAGGCGGCCGAGAAGAGGACGCCGCTGAGCAGGTGGGACGAGGACCCGAAGCGGTGCAGCAGGAACTCGGGGACCGAGCGCACCCGGGACCCGTAGTAGAAGGGCATCATCACCAGGCCGAGGAAGACCATCGCAGGGATGGCGCCCACCCAGTACCAGTGCACGGTGTAGACGCCGTACTGCGCGCCGTTGGCCGCCATGCCCAGGATCTCCAGCGCGCCGAGGTTCGCCGCGATGAAGGCGAGGCCGGTGACCCAGGCGGGCAGCGAGCGGCCGGAGAGGAAGAAGTCCAGGCTGGTCCTGATGCTGCGCCGGGCGGCGAACCCGACTCCGAGGACGACGAGGAAGTAGATGGCCAGGATCGTGTAGTCCAGGGCGTTCGTGGGGAGCCGAAGGTCCTGGGCCAGCTGGTACGACGGCATGAGCAGGTCGCCTCCGTGGCGTGACGGGACCGCTGCGGGGGAGGCCCCTTGACGTCAATGTTCACTCATGATTTTTTATGTTCGATTATGTTTGGGTCGCAGTATAGGGAGACCCCAGGTGAAAAAGACCCCGACCCGCCTCGCCGACGGCCGTGAACTCGTGTACTACGACGTTCGTGGCGACGACGGCGCCACGAGAGGCGATGCCGTGGACCGGCGTCCCCTGGCCGCCGTCGCCGCGGCATCGGAGATCCGCCACGACCCCCTGCTCGGTGAATGGGTCGCGGTCACGGCCCACCGCCAGGCCCGCACGTACCACCCGCCGGCCGACGAATGCCCCCTGTGCCCGTCCCGGGACGGCCGTATGACGGAGATCCCGGCCGAGGACTACGAGGTGGCCGTCTTCGAGAACCGCTTCCCCTCCCTGGCCGGCCCCCCGGGGCCGGAGGAGGCCGAGGACGGAGGAGGCCTGTTCGTCCGGGCGCCGGGCGCCGGGCGCTGCGAGGTGGTGTGCTTCACCTCCGACCACGACGCCTCCTTCGCCGATCTCACCGAGGAACGGGCCGCCCTGGTCCTGGACGCCTGGACCGACCGCACCGCCGAGCTGTCGGCGCTGCCGGGCGTGCGCCAGGTGTTCTGCTTCGAGAACCGCGGCCGGGAGATCGGCGTCACCCTCGGCCACCCCCACGGCCAGATCTACGCCTATCCCTTCGTCACCCCGCACACCGAGCGCACCCTGCGCTCGGCCGCCGCCCACCGGGAACGCACCGGCGGCAACCTCTTCGACGACGTCGTGTCCGCCGAGCGCGCCGACGGACGGCGCGTAGTGCTGGAGACCGGCCACTGGACCGCCTTCGTGCCCCACGCCGCGCGCTGGCCGTACGAGGTGCACCTGTACCCCCGGCGGCGGGCGGCGGACCTGACGGAACTGGGCGAGGACGCCCGCGCCGAGTTCCCCGGCGCCTACCTGGAGCTGCTGCGGCGCTTCGACCGGATCTTCGGCCCCGGCGAGCCGCCCGCCCCCTACATCTCCGGCTGGCACCAGGCACCGCTGGGCCCGGACGGTGAGAAGGACTGGGCCGGACGGGCGGACTTCGCACTGCACCTGGAACTCTTCACGATCCGCCGCACGTCCGGGAAGCTGAAGTACCTGGCGGGCTCGGAGTCGGGCATGGGGGTCTTCATCAACGACGTGCCGCCCGAGACCGCGGCGCGGCGGCTGCGGGAGGTGGCGAGCCGGTGAGCGGCACGTATCTGGTGACCGGCGGGGCCGGCTACGTCGGAAGCGTCGTCGCGGCGCACCTGCTGGAGGCCGGGCACCGGGTGACGGTGGTGGACGACCTGTCCACCGGCTTCCGCGCGGGCGTGCCGGCGGGCGCGGACTTCGTACAAGGACGCATCCAGGACGCCGCCGACTGGCTGGACCCCTCCTGTGACGCGGTGCTGCACTTCGCGGCCAGCTCCCAGGTCGGCGAGTCCGTCGTCCGCCCCGAGAAGTACTGGCACAACAACGTCGGCGGCACGATGGCGCTGCTGGACGCGATGCGCGGGGCCGGGGTGCGCACCCTGGTCTTCTCCTCCACCGCCGCCACCTACGGCGAGCCGGAGGAGATCCCCATCCGCGAGGACGCCCCCACCGCCCCCACCAACCCCTACGGCGCCTCCAAGCTCGCCGTCGACCACATGATCGCCGGCGAGTGCGCCGCCCACGGCCTGGCCGCCGTCTCGCTGCGCTACTTCAACGTGGCCGGTGCCTACCGCGGCGCGCACGGCACCCTCGGCGAGCGGCACGAACCCGAGTCGCACCTCATTCCGCTGGTGCTCCAGGTCGCGCTCGGGCAGCGGGAGGCGATCTCGGTCTACGGCGACGACTACCCCACCCCCGACGGCACCTGCGTACGCGACTACATCCACGTCGCCGACCTCGCCGAGGCCCATCTGCTGGCGCTGGACGCCGCGCAGCCCGGGGAGCACCTGGTGTGCAACCTGGGCAACGGCAGCGGCTTCTCCGTCCGCGAGGTGATCCGCACCGTCCGCGAGGTCACCGGCCACCCCGTCCCCGAGAAGACGGCGCCGCGCCGCGGCGGCGACCCGGCGTTCCTGGTCGCCTCGGCGGAGCGGGCCAGGCGGCGGCTGGGCTGGCGGCCCTCGCGCACCGACCTGAAGGACATCGTCGCCGACGCCTGGGCCTTCGCCCGGGGCAGGGCGCTGGACGCCGCCGGCGGCGGTGAGGGGAGCGGAACGTGAACGGGCCACTGGACCCCGGGGCGGACGCCGGGACCGACGCCGGGACCGAGGCCGAGGCGGAGGCGCTGAACGCGGCCCAGACGGCCGAGGCCGCCGACGGCTTCCGCGCGGTCCACGGCGGCGAGCCCGCCGGGATCTGGGCCGCGCCGGGCCGCGTCAACCTCATCGGCGAGCACACCGACTACAACGACGGCTTCGTCATGCCGCTGGCCCTGCCGCACACCACCCGGGTGGCGGCGGCCCGCCGCGACGACGGCGTGCTGGGCCTCCACTCGGCAGAGGTGTCGGGCGGCACGGTGCGCCTGCGGGCCGAGGAGCTCGCCCCGGGCGCGGCCGACGGCTGGGCCGCCTACCCGGCCGGGGTGGTGTGGGCGCTGCGCGAGGCCGGCCTGCTGTCCGGCCGGGAGGGGGGCGCCGACCTCTACATCCGCAGCGATGTGCCCACCGGCGCGGGCCTGTCCTCCTCGGCCGCGCTGGAGGTCGCCACGGCGGTGGCCCTGAACGACCTGTACGGCCTGGAGCTCGCCCCCGAGCGGATCGCCCTGCTCTGCCGGCGGGCCGAGAACGAGTTCGTCGGCGTCCCCTGCGGGATCATGGACCAGATGGCGTCGGCCTGCTGCGCGGCCGGGCACGCACTCCACCTCGACACCCGGGACCTGACCGCCCGCCAGATCCCGTTCGACCTGGCCGCCGGGGGCCTGCGGCTGCTGGTGGTGGACACCCGCGTCAAGCACGCGCTGGGCGACGGCGAGTACGCCCGGCGCAGGGCGGGCTGCGAGGAGGCCGCGACGGCCCTGGGGGTGGCGGCCCTGCGCGACGTCCCCCACGGGGAGCTGGACGCGGCGCTGGCCCGGCTGGCCGATCCGGCGCTGCGGCCCCTGGTGCGCCATGTGGTCACCGAGAACCGGCGGGTGGAGGAGGTCACCGGCCTCCTGGACGCGGGCGACCCCCGCTCGATCGGCCCGGTCCTGACCGCCGGGCACGCCTCGCTGCGCGACGACTTCGCCGTCTCCTGTCCCGAGCTGGACCTGGCGGTGGAGACGGCGAACGCGGCGGGCGCGCTGGGTGCCCGGATGACCGGCGGCGGCTTCGGCGGTTCCGCGGTCGTCCTGGTGGAGGCCGCCGGTGCGGAGGAGATCGGCACGGCGGTCGCCGAAGCCTTCGACGCGGCGGGCCACCTGGCCCCGCGGCTGTTCGAGGCGGTCCCCTCGGCGGGAGCGCGCCGGCTGTACGGCTGAGAGCGCCGGCCCGCGGGCCGGGCGCGCGGTGCGGGATGCGGCGCGCCGTGCGGTGACCGCGATGTGCCGGAAGCGGTCGGTCCGCGCCGTACCGGACGCCACCGACCGCGCACGTCCGGTCGCCGCGAGCCGCGGGGCCGGTCGGTTTTCGACAATCGGCCTCCCCGGCCGTATCCCGGCCGTACGCTGATGGACGGCACCGGCCGCCGGGGGCCGGTGCGCACCAGGGGGCGGCACACGCCGGACGCGGCGCACGGGGGCCGGGTACGAGCAGGGGCACGGCGGCGGGCGTGCGGCCCGCCCGGTCCCGTACCGGGTGCCGCGCCCGGTGCGGGCGGGCCTTTCGGCGGCAGGGGGTGTGCGTGCAACGTATCCGGGTTCTCGTGGTGGACGACCACCGCATATTCGCCGAGTCCCTCGCCGCGGCACTCGCGGTGGAGCAGGACGTGGAGGCGGCCGCGGCCGGCAGCGGCCCCGCGGCGCTGCGTGCCCTGGAACGGGCGGCGGCCGACGGTCGCCGCTTCGACGTCCTGCTCATCGACGCCGACCTCGGGGGCGCTGCGCCGGAGGCCGCCGAGGCGCCGGCGCCCGGTGCGGCCGCCGACGCGTCGACCGCGTCCGGCGGTATCGCCCTGGTCTCACGGGTCCGCACCGACCATCCCGAGGCCCGCACCGTGGTGCTCGCCGAGCGCGACGACCCGCGCCGCGCGGCCGCCGCGCTCCAGGCGGGGGCGTCGGGCTGGGTCGCCAAGGAGTGCTCGCTCTCCCGGCTGCTGCAGGTGGTCCGGGGGGTGCTGCGCGGCGAGACGCATCTGCCGCCCGCCCTGCTGACCGGGGTGCTGCGCGAGCTGACCGCGACGCGCAGGCACCGCACCGAGAGCGAGCGGCTGGTGGAGTCGCTGACCCCGCGCGAGCACGAGGTGCTGCGCTGCATGGTGGCCGGGCTGGGCCGCAAGGCGGTCGCCGAGCGGCTGTACCTCTCCCCGCACACCGTCCGCACCCATATGCAGAACGTGCTGGGCAAGCTGGGGGTGCACTCCACGCTGGCCGCGGTGGCGCTGGCCCGCAAGGCGGGCGTCGGCCCGGTGGACCTGGAACATGTGACGACCTAGTCCCACTCCCCTCCGGGCCCGTGCCGCGGCCCTGTCAGGGGAGGTTGTCGAAGGGCGCGGTGAGCTGCCGCAGCAGCCCGGCCAGCTCCGCCCGCCGGCTGGAGGGGAGTTCGGCGAGGATGGCCCGCTCCTGCTCCAGCAGACCGGCCAGGGCCCGGTCGGCCCGGTCGCGTCCGGCCTCCGTCAGCCGGACCAGCACGCCGCGCCGGTCGCTGGGGTCGGGCAGCCGTCCCACCAGCCCCTTCTTGGCCAGCCGGTCGATGCGGTTGGTCATGGTCCCGGAGGTGACCAGGGTCTGGGTCAGCAGCTGGCCGGGGGAGAGCTGGTAGGGCGCGCCGGCCCGGCGCAGCGCGGTCAGCACGTCGAACTCCCATGGCTCCAGCCCGTGTTCGGCGAAGGCGATGCGGCGGGCCCGGTCGAGGTGGCGGGCGAGTCTGCTGACCCGGCTGAGCACCTCCAGGGGCTCCACATCGAGATCGGGGCGCTCGCGGCGCCACGCTGCCACCAGTCGGTCGACCTCGTCCTCCATATGGACAGTGTAGTAGTTCTGTCGACGTGAAGTCTCTTGATGTCGAGACAAATCTGGCGGACCCTGCTGCCATGGAATCCGCCGACCCGCTCCGGCGCACCGGCACCCCGGTGTGGGATCCCGCGCAGTACCGCCGCCACACCGGCCACCGTCTGCGTCCGCTCCACGACCTGCTGGCCCGCGTCCCCCCTCTGCCCTCGCCCCGGCCCCGCATCGCCGACCTGGGCTGCGGCCCCGGAGACGCGACCGCGCTGCTGGCCGAGTACCGGCCCACGGCCGCCATCACCGGCTACGACCTGTCCGAGGCGATGCTCGCGGAGGCCCGCGCTTACGCCGGGCCCACCTCCGGGGGCGGTGCCGTGGACTTCGCCCGCGCCGACCTGGCCTCCTGGCGCCCCGGTGAGCCGCACGACCTGATCGTCTCCAACGCGGCGCTGCACTGGTGCCCCGGACACATCACCCGTTTCCCCGACTGGATCGCGGCGCTGCGTCCCGGAGGCGTCCTGGCCTTCCAGGTCCCCGGCAACTTCGCCGCTCCCGGGCACACCCTGCTCGCCGACCTGTGCGCCTCCCCGCGCTGGCGCGACCGCCTCGGAGCCGGAACCCGCCGCACCCCCGTCGCCGAGCCGGTCGAGTACGCCGAGGCGCTGGCGGCGTCCGGCTGCGAGACGGACGTGTGGGAAACGACGTACGTGCACGTCCTCACCGGCGAGGACCCGGTGCTGGAGTGGATGAAGGGCGCCGCCCTGCGCCCCGTCCTCACCGCGCTCGACTCCGACCCGGCCGCACGCGGGGCCTTCCTGGCCGAGTACCGCGACCTGCTGCGCGAGGCCTACCCGCCCGGCCCCCACGGCACCCTCTTCCCGTTCCGCCGGATCTTCGCCGTCGCCGTCAGAAGTACCTGAGGGCGCGAGCACCCCGCGAACCCGCCCGGAACCCACCGCCCGGAACCCACCGCCCGGAACCCACCGCCCGGAACCCACCGGGCGGAATCCACCGCCCGGAACCCACCGGGCGGAATCCAGAGAGGAGACACCGTGATCGAGGCGCTCGACCACGTACAGCTCGCCGCTCCGCGCGGATCCGAGGAGGCCCTGCGCGCCTTCTACACCGGGTTGCTCGGCATGGCGGAGACTCCCAAGCCGCTCGCCCTCGCGGCCCGCGGCGGCTGCTGGTTCGAGGTCGGCTCCGTCCGGCTCCACCTCGGAATCGAGGACGGCTTCCGGCCCGCGCTCAAGGCCCACCCCGGCCTGCGGGTGAGGGACGCCGAAGCCCTGGCCGCCCTGGCCGCCCGCCTGGCGGACGCCGGCCACCCGGTCACCTGGGACGACTCCGTCCCCGGTGTGCGCCGCTTCCACAGCGCCGACCCCGTCGGCAACCGGCTGGAGTTCCTCCATACGCACGGGTGATCGGGTGCGGAACGGGGAGGGGACCCGGTCGCGGGGCTTCAGCTGCGGCGGTGGCCTATCAGGCGCGGCTTGGGCTCCAGGCCGTCCAGCCCGTGCCAGGCGAGGTTCACCAGATGGGCGGCCACCTCGGGCTTGTCGGGTTTGCGGGCGTTCAGCCACCACTGGCCCGTCAGGGCCACCATGCCCACCAGGGCCTGCGCGTACAGCGGGGCCAGCTTCGGGTCGAAGCCGCGCGCCTTGAACTCCAGGCCCAGGATGTCCTCCACCTGGGTGGCGATGTCGCTGATCAGCGAGGCGAAGTTGCCCGTCGACTGGGCCACCGGCGAGTCCCGCACCAGGATGCGGAACCCGTCGGTGTACTGCTCGATGTAGTCCAGTAGCGCGAACGCCGCCTGCTCCAGCAGCTCGCGCGGATGACCGCCGGTCAGTGCCCCCGTCACCATGTCCAGCAGCCGCCGCATCTCCCGGTCGACCACGACCGCGTACAGCCCCTCCTTGCCGCCGAAGTGCTCGTAGACCACCGGCTTGGAGACCCCGGCCTTCGCCGCGATCTCCTCCACCGACGTGCCCTCGAAGCCGCGTTCGGCGAAGAGCGCGCGACCGATGTCCAGCAGCTGCTCGCGGCGCTCCTCCCCCGTCATCCGGCGGCGGGTCCGCCGGGTGGGTCGTGAGAGCCTGCCCTTGGTACTGCTGTCGTCGGTCGCCACTCCTCCATCATGCCGCTTCGGCGGCTTCCTCCCGGCGGCGGGCGTCGATCCGCTTCCGCGACGGCCAGCGCACGTCGTACGCCCAGCCGGCCTTCTCGAACCAGCGGATCAGCCGGGCGCTGGAGTCGATCTGGCCCTTCAGCACACCGTGCCGGGCACAGGTCGGGTCCGCGTGGTGCAGGTTGTGCCAGGACTCCCCGCAGGAGAGCACCGCCAGCCACCACACGTTGCCCGAGCGGTCGCGCGACCTGAACGGGCGCTTGCCCACCGCGTGGCAGATGGAGTTGATCGACCAGGTGACGTGGTGCAGCAGCGCCACCCGCACCAGCGAGCCCCAGAAGAACGCGGTCAGCGCACCCTGCCAGCTCATCGTGACCAGCCCGCCGACCACCGGCGGAAGGGCCAGCGACACGGCCGTCCACAGCACGAACTGGCGGGAGACGCGGCGGATGACCGGGTCCTTGATCAGATCCGGGGCGTACTTGTGCTGCGGCGTCTGCTCCTCGTCGAACATCCAGCCCACATGGGCCCACCACAGGCCCTTGAGCAGAGCGGGGACGGTCTCGCCGTAGCGCCACGGGGAGTGCGGGTCACCCTCGGCGTCGGAGTACTTGTGGTGCTTGCGGTGGTCGGCGACCCACCGCACCAGCGGACCCTCCACGGCCATCGACCCGGCGATCGCCAGCGCGACGCGCAGCGGCTTCCTCGCCTTGAAGGCGCCGTGGGTGAAGTAGCGGTGGAAACCGATGGTGATGCCGTGGCAGCCCAGGAAGTACATGCCGACCAGCAGCCCGAGGTCCAGCCAGCTCACCCCCCAGCCCCAGGCGAGCGGAACGGCGGCCACCAGGGCGACGAAGGGGACGGTGATGAACAGCAGGAGGGTGATCTGTTCGACGGAACGGCGCTGCTCGCCGCCGAGCGTGGCCGAGGGGAGCGGTTCCCCGGGCGCCGCGGCGGATTCGGCTGTGCCCGCTGTGTCTTGGGATTTCGTGCGAAGCACGTCCGGACTGATCGTCATAGAGAACTCTCGTTTGAAGCTGGGGGACGGGGGGTGCGTTACTTACGGTCCCGTAACCTACGCAATCGTAAGTATGGCAGCCGTGAGTGTGGGGGCAAGAGGGCCGCATGGTGGACTGGATGATCCGCACACTTCGGGGGCGGCATATCCTGGGGGTCGTCGGACAACGCGGTCCGTGACCTGCCAGAAGCATCGCCGCAAGGAGCCGCACCTGTGAGCAGTGCCGACACCTCCCCGAACCCGGTTGGCAAGAACCCTTCCCCGGCCGGAGAGGTCCCCCCGGCGGGCCGTCCGGGTACCCCGGACGCCCGAAAGGAATCCAGCGCCCCCGAAGCCCCACTGGAGGCCACTCCCGAAGCCCGTGCCGAGACCAGCGCCGCCCTGCGGGCCGACATCCGCCGGCTGGGCGACCTCCTCGGCGAGACGCTCGTCCGCCAGGAGGGCGCCGAGTTGCTGGAGCTCGTCGAGCGAGTACGCGCCCTGACCAGGACCGACGGCGAGGCCGCCGCCGCCCTGCTCAGCCGCACCGACCTCGCCACGGCCACCAGGCTCGTACGGGCCTTCTCGACCTACTTCCACCTCGCCAACGTCACCGAACAGGTGCACCGCGGCCGTGAGCTGCGCGCCCGGCGGGCCGCCGAGGGCGGAAACCTCGCCCGCACCGCGGACATGCTCAAGGACGCCGACCCCGCCCACCTGCGGGAGACCGCGGCGAACCTCGGTGTGCGCCCGGTCTTCACCGCCCACCCCACCGAGGCCGCCCGCCGGTCGGTGCTCACCAAGCTCCGCAAGGTCGCCGAGCTGCTGGAGAACACCGACCCCAACGAGCGCCGCCGCACCGACCTGCGGCTCGCCGAGAACATCGACCTGATCTGGCAGACCGACGAGCTGCGCGTGGCCCGCCCCGAGCCGGCCGACGAAGCGCGCAACGCCGTCTACTACCTCGACGAGCTGCACCGCGACGCCGTCGGCGACGTCCTGGAGGACCTCGCCGCCGAGCTGGAGCGCGCCGGAGCCCCGCTCCCGCCCGCCACCCGCCCGCTGACCTTCGGCACCTGGATCGGCGGCGACCGCGACGGCAACCCCAACGTCACCCCCGCCGTCACCTGGGAGGTGCTGCTGCTCCAGCACGAGCACGGCATCACCGACGCCCTGGAGCACGTCGACGAACTGCGCGCGGCCCTGTCCAACTCCATCCGCATCAGCGGCGTCACCGACGAGCTGCGGGAGTCCCTGGACCGCGACCTCGAACTCCTGCCGGAGATCAGCCCCCGCTACAAGCGCCTCAACGCCGAGGAGCCCTACCGGCTCAAGGTCACCTGCATCCGCCAGAAGCTGCTCAACACCCGCGAGCGCCTGGCCGAGGGCGACCCGCACGTGCTCGGCCGCGACTACCTGGGCACCGGCGAACTCCTGGCCGACCTGGAGCTGGTCCAGAACTCCCTGCGCGAGCACCGCGGCTCGCTGGTCGCCGACGGCCACCTGGAGCGCGTGCTGCGCACCCTGGGCGCCTTCGGCCTCCAGCTGGCCACCATGGACGTGCGCGAGCACGCCGACGCGCACCACCACGCCCTCGGGCAGCTCTTCGACCGGCTCGGCGAGGAGTCCTGGCGCTACGCCGACATGCCCCGCGACTACCGGCGGCGGCTGCTGGCCAAGGAACTGCGCTCCCGCCGCCCGCTGGCCCCGCAGCCCGCGCCGCTGGACGCCGCCGGAGCCAAGACCTTCGGTGTCTTCACCACCGTCCGCAGGGCGCTGGACACCTTCGGCCCCGAGGTCATCGAGTCCTACATCATCTCCATGTGCCAGGGCGCCGACGACGTCTTCGCCGTCGCCGTCCTCGCGCGCGAGGCGGGACTGATCGACCTGCACGCCGGCTGGGCCCGCATCGGCGTCGTGCCGCTGCTGGAGACCACCGACGAGCTGCGCATCGCCGACGAACTGCTGGACTCGATGCTGTCCGACCCCTCCTACCGGCGCCTGGTCGCCCTGCGAGGCGACGTCCAGGAGGTCATGCTCGGCTACTCCGACTCCTCCAAGTTCGGCGGCATCACCACCTCCCAGTGGGAGATCCACCGGGCCCAGCGGCGGCTGCGCGACGTCGCCCACCGCCACGGGGTGCGGCTGCGCCTGTTCCACGGCCGCGGCGGCACCGTCGGCCGCGGCGGCGGCCCCACCCACGACGCGATCCTCGCCCAGCCCTGGGGCACCCTGGAGGGCGAGATCAAGGTCACCGAGCAGGGCGAGGTCATCTCCGACAAGTACCTCATCCCCTCCCTGGCCAGGGAGAACCTGGAGCAGACGGTGGCCGCCACCCTCCAGGCGTCCGCCCTGCACACCGCGCCCCGCCAGTCCGACGAGGCGCTGGCCCGCTGGGACGCGGCGATGGACACCGTCTCCGAGGCCGCCCACAGCGCCTACCGCGCGCTGGTGGACGACCCGGACCTGCCCGCGTACTTCTTCGCCTCCACCCCCGTGGACCAGCTCGCCGACCTCTACCTCGGCTCCCGCCCCTCGCGCCGCCCCGACTCCGGAGCCGGCCTGGACGGGCTGCGGGCGATCCCGTGGGTGTTCGGCTGGACCCAGTCGCGGCAGATCGTGCCCGGCTGGTTCGGCGTCGGCACCGGCCTGAAGGCGGCGCGCGAGGCCGGGCTCGACAGCGTGCTGGACGAGGCCTACGGGCGCTGGCACTTCTTCCGCAACTTCCTGTCCAACGTCGAGATGACGCTGGCCAAGACGGACCTGCGGATCGCCCGGCACTACGTGGAGACGCTGGTGCCGGCCGAGCTGCGGCACATCTTCGCCACCATCGAGGCCGAGCACGAGCTGACGGTGCGCGAGGTGCTGCGGATCACCGGCGAGCGGGAGCTGCTGGACGCCCAGCCGGTCCTCAAGCAGACCTTCGCCATCCGCGACGCCTACCTGGACCCGATCTCCTACCTCCAGGTCACGCTGCTGGCACGGCAGCGCGAGGCCGCCGAGCGCGGCGAGGAGCCCGATCCGCTGCTGGGCCGCGCCCTGCTGCTGACGGTCAACGGCGTCGCGGCGGGCCTGCGCAACACCGGCTGACGCGCGCCGCGCCCCGCACCCTGTCCGCGTCCCCGGGACGCGGACAGGGTGCGGACGGGGCGCGGACGAGCGTGTGAACGGCGAAGGGGCCCTCTCCCGGCCGGGAGAGGGCCCCTTCGTCCTGTCCGCGGCCGTGCGTCTCGCGCAGGACCTGCGGGAATCAGCCCTGGGTGGCCTTGCGGCGGCGCATCACCAGGTAAGCGCCCGCGCCCAGCAGCGCCGCGGCGGCCGCCGCGAGCGCGGCGACGGGGGCCTCGGAACCGGTCTCGGCCAGGTTGCCGCCCTCGCCCGTCGAGGCACCCGGCTCCTCGCCGCCGGCGACGCCCTCGGTGGTCTCGCCGGTCGAGCCCTCGGCGGTGGACCCCTCGGTGCCGCCGGTGGTCTCCTCGCCACCGGCGGCGCCCTCGGTGGTCTCACCGGTGGTGCCTTCGGTGGTCTCGCCCGTGGTGCCCTCGGTGGTGCCCTCCGTGCTGCCGCCGGTGGTCTCCCCACCGCCGCCGGTGGTGGTGCCCGCGGTGGTCTCGCCCGTGGAGCCGGTGGTGGTGCCCGCGGTGGTTTCACCGGTGGTCTCGCCCGTGGAGCCGCCGGTGGTGTCGGTGGCGGGGCAGGTGTGGGACAGGTTGAACTTGTCGTCCTTGACGCTGCCCTTGATCTCGGCCTCGATGTCGACGAGCTTCGCCCCGGGCTCGGAGGCCACGTAGGCGTGCTTGTCGGACGGCGGGCCGAACTCGGTGATCGTCTGGGTGCCGCCGGGCTCGAAGGTGACCGTGAGCTTGACGAACTCGGGCTTGTCCTTGCCGCCGCCCGGCAGGACGAAGTGCCAGCCGTCCTTGTCGGCCGGGATGCTCTCGGGGCACTCGCCCCTCTCGAACTCGGCCGCGGTGATGGGCAGCGGCTGACGCAGTTCGGGGGAGGAGGATCCCGTCGCGAAAGCGGGGGCGGCCGGAGCAAGCGCCATGCAGGACGCCGCGACCACAGCTGCCGCACGCGTGGAAGTGAGAATGCGCATGAACTACCACCTTTGGTGGCGGGGGACATCTGGGACGTGTGGGGGAAGAGAGGGGGGTGGGCGTAGCTTTTCCCGCCGCATGGAACCGGTCAAGCGCGCTACGCCGCATCTGTCCCCATGTGTCACCTCTGCCCCAGAGGGTGTCGTGTAACAATCAGATCAATATCAAGATCGAAATGCTTAGGGGCGCGCAAAACCGGGAGGGCGCGGCTCAGAGCAGCGTGAACGCCACCCCCATCAGCGCGACCCCCAGCAGCCCGGCCCCCCATGCGGCGCGCCGCATGCCCAGGCCGCCCCCGATCACCGGCGATGCCAGCACCAGAGCACCCGCCAGCGGCAGCCATGCGTACAGCACACCGGCGGTACCGGTGCGCACCACCTCGGCCCTGCCGGACCCGTCCGGCCCGTCCGGACCCTCCCGGCCCGGCCACAGCGCCACCGGGAGCCGCTCACCGGCCTCGTACGACACCGGCGCCTCGACGGCGACCTCCGCCCGCGCGCCCCCGCCGCCGCCCTCCGGCGCGAACGGCCCCGTGCACGTCCACCCGTCGCACTCGGCGACGGTCATCGTGCCGCGCACCGCACCGCGCTCGGCCACCGCCTGCCGGGTCCCGTCGAGGGAGACCCACACGCCGGCCATCAGCAGCACCGCCGCGACCACGCCCATCAGCGCCGCCCTCGCCAGCAGCAGCAGGCCGTACGCGCTCTCACCGGCCCGGCGCACCCGGCTGCGCCTGACGGAGGTGCCCAGGAACCCAGGAGACATGGCGGGATCCTGGGGCACGGGGAAGCGGAAGGTCAACCTCCGCGCGCCCCCCGGCGTACGCCCGAGAGCCCGTCCTCCGGGCGCGGCCCGGGCCCGGCTCAGGAGTTGTACGTGCCCTGCGCCCGCTCCAGACCGTCCACCAGCAGACACTCCACGGCGTCCGCGGCCCGGTCCACGAAGTAGTCGAGCTCCTTGCGCTCGGCGGCGGAGAAGTCCTTCAGCACGAAGTCGGCCACCGGCATCCGGCCCGGCGGGCGGCCGATGCCGAAGCGCACCCGGTGGTAGCCGGGACCGAGCGACTTGGTGATCGACTTCAGCCCGTTGTGGCCGTTGTCACCGCCGCCCGTCTTCAGCCGCAGCACCCCGTAGTCGATGTCCAGTTCGTCGTGGACCACGACCAGACGCTCCAGCGGCACCTTGTAGAAGTCGCGCAGCGCGGTGACGGGGCCGCCCGAGAGGTTCATGTACGACATCGGTCTGGCCAGCACCACACGGCGGCTCCCGGGGCCCGGAGCGCCCAGCCGACCCTCCAGCACCTGGGCCCGCGAGCGGTGCGCCCTGAACTTCCCCCCGATCCGCCCGGCCAGCAGATCGGCGACCATGAACCCCACGTTGTGCCGGTTCGCCGCGTACTCCGGGCCGGGGTTGCCCAGGCCCACCACCAGCCAGGGGGCGTCGGCGTCGCTCATCGTCGTCTCTCTCCTACAGCAGACCTACCGCGGACCTACAGGGGAAACACCACGGCCGCCGGCCCGCGCCCACGGCGCGGGCCGGCGGCCGGAGAAGAAGGGGGCGAACCCCGCGGATCACTCCGCGGCGCCCTCGCCCTCGGCGCCCTCGCCCTCCGCGGGCGCCTCGGCCTGCGCGGCCAGCACGTTGAGGACGACGGCGTCCTCCTCGACGGCCAGCGAGGAGCCCTTGGGCAGCGGAATGTCCTTGGCCAGCACGGAGTCGCCGGCGGCCAGACCCTCGACGGAGACGGTCACGGACTCCGGGATGTGGGTGGCCTCGGCCTCCACCGGCAGCGTGTTCAGCACGTGCTCCAGCAGGAACTGGCCCGGGGCCAGGTCGCCCTCGGTGTGGACCGGGATCTCGACGGTGACCCGCTCGCCCCGCTTGACGACCAGCAGGTCGATGTGGACCAGGAAGCCGCGGATCGCCTCGCGCTGCACGGCCTTGGGGATCACCAGCTCCTCGCGGCCCTCGACGTCCAGCGTGATCAGCACGTTCGAGGTCTTCAGGGCCATCATCAGGTCGTAGCCGGGAAGGGCCACGTGCACCGGCTCGGTGCCGTGCCCGTAGATGACACCGGGGACCTTCTCCTCGCGGCGGAGCCTGCGGGACGCGCCCTTGCCGAACTCCTTGCGGATCTCGGCGGAGATCTTGACGTCAGCCATGACGCACTCCTCGTCTCTCAAGTCGGTTCTGTGGCGGTTGCCAGAGCTACTCGGCCACGACTGACCTGCTGCGAAGAGCGCGTCGATAACGGATCACCGTGCCACCGCGGACACGGCTCCCTCGCCGAGCAACTCCACGAGTCTACCGCCCCGGCAGAGCGGGAGCGGACACGGCGGGGGGCGCCGTACCGGACACCCGCCCGGCACGGCGCCCCCGCCGAACCGTTACGCCTGCTCGTCGAAGAGGCTCGTCACCGAGCCGTCCTCGAACACCTCGCGCACCGCGCGGGCGATCGTCGGCGCCATCGACAGCACCGTGATCTTGTCGACGTCCACCTCGCTCGGCGTCGGCAGGGTGTTGGTGAAGATGAACTCGCTCACCTTGGAGTTCTTCAGCCGGTCCGCCGCCGGGCCGGACAGCACACCGTGCGTGGCCGCCACGATCACGTCCTCGGCACCGCCCTCGAACAGCGCGTCGGCGGCCGCGCAGATCGTGCCGCCGGTGTCGACCATGTCGTCCACCAGCACACACACCCGGCCCCGCACATCGCCGACGACCTCGTGGACGGTCACCTGGTTCGCCACGTCCGGGTCGCGGCGCTTGTGCACGATCGCCAGCGGCGCGCCCAGCCGGTCGCACCAGCGGTCGGCGACCCGCACCCGGCCCGCGTCCGGCGAGACCACCGTCAGCTTCGAGCGGTCCACCTTGCCGCCCACATAGTCCGTCAGCACCGGCAGCGCGAACAGGTGGTCGACCGGGCCGTCGAAGAAGCCCTGGATCTGATCGGTGTGCAGATCGATGGTGAGGATCCGGTCGGCACCCGCCGTCTTGAGCAGATCGGCGATCAGCCGCGCCGAGATCGGCTCACGGCCGCGGTGCTTCTTGTCCTGCCGCGCGTAACCGTAGAACGGCACGATCACGGTGATGCTCCGGGCCGAGGCCCGCTTGAGCGCGTCCACCATGATCAGCTGCTCCATGATCCACTTGTTGATCGGAGCGGTGTGGCTCTGCATCAGGAAGCAGTCCGCACCACGGGCCGACTCCTGGAAGCGCACATAGATCTCGCCGTTGGCGAAGTCGAACGCCTTCGTCGGGACCACGCCGACACCGAGCTGCCCCGCGACCTCCTCCGCCAGACTGGGGTGGGCGCGGCCGGAGAAGAACATCATCTTCTTCTGGCCGGTCGTCTTGATCCCGGTCACAACACAATCTCCTTGCGAGCATCGATTCGTCGGGGCGCACCACGGTGTGCGCTTCTCACGGTACGCCCTGCCCAGCGCACTTCCGCCAGGTCATCCCTGGGTCACGGGGCCGTCGCCGTCCTCCCGCGCGGCGGCCTGCGCCGCCCGCGCGGCCGCGCTCCCGGGACGCTTGCGGGCCACCCAACCGGCGATATTGCGCTGCTGGCCGCGCGCGACGGCCAGCGAACCGGGCGGCACATCCTTGGTGATCACGGACCCGGCGGCGGTGTACGCCCCGTCCCCGACCGTGACAGGAGCCACAAACATGTTGTCCGACCCCGTCCGGCAGTGCGAGCCGATCGTGGTGTGGTGCTTGTTCACCCCGTCGTAGTTCACGAACACGCTCGCGGCACCGATGTTCGAGTACTCGCCGATCGTCGCGTCGCCCACGTACGACAGATGCGGCACCTTCGTGCCCTCGCCCACCTCGGCGTTCTTCATCTCCACATACGTCCCCGCCTTCGACTTCGGCCCCAGCCGAGTCCCGGGCCGCAGATACGCGTACGGGCCCACCGAAGCGCCCGGGCCGATCTCCGCCGCCTCCGTCACCGCGTTGGACACCACCGCGCCCTCGCCGACGACGGTGTCCGCCAGCCGGCAGTTCGGCCCGACCTCGCAGCCCGCGCCCAGACGGGTGGACCCCAGCAGCTGCGTACCCGGGTGCACCAGCGCGTCCGGCTCGTACGTCACCGTCACGTCCAGCCACGTCGACGCCGGATCCACCACCGTCACACCGGCCAGCATCGCCCGCCGCAGTAGCCGCTCGTTCAGCAGCCCGCGCGCCTCGGCCAGCTGCACCCGGTTGTTGATCCCGACGATCTCCCGGTGGTCGCCCGCCACACACGCGCCCACCCGGTGCCCCTGGGCGCGCAGAATCCCCAGCACGTCCGTCAGGTACTCCTCGCCCTGGCTGTTGTCCGTGCCGATCCGGCCCAGCGCCTCGGCCAGCAGCCGCCCGTCGAACGCGAAGACACCCGAGTTGATCTCCCGGACCGCCCGCTGCTCCTCGGTGGCGTCCTTGTGCTCCACGATCGCCGTCACCGCGCCGTCCTCGGCGCGCACGATCCGCCCGTAACCGGTCGCGTCCGGCACCTCGGCCGACAGCACCGTCACCGCGTTGCCCTGCCCGGCGTGCGCCTCGGCCAGGCGGGACAGCGTCTCGCCGGTCAGCAGCGGGGTGTCGCCGCAGACGACCACCACCGTCCCCGACGGGCGCACCCCGTCGGCCGCCAGCGCCTCAAGCGCCGTGCGCACCGCGTGCCCGGTACCCCGCCGCTCGGTCTGCACCGCCGTGCGCGCCTTCGCGTCCAGCGCCGCCAGATGCTCGGTGACCTGCTCGCGGCCGTGGCCGACGACCACCACCAGCTCCTCGGGATCCAGCTCACGGGAGGCCGCCACCACATGACCCACGAGCGACCGCCCGCAGATGTCGTGCAGGACCTTGGGCCTGGCGGACTTCATGCGGGTGCCCTCACCCGCTGCGAGGACGACGACGGCTGCCGGGCGGTTGGCGCTCACGGGTGTGCCCTTCGGCTTCGGGACGGAACTTCGGACGTCTTGTGGACGGATGGCGGGACGGGCTGCCGGACCGACACGGAACCCACCCGGAGGACCACTTCCGCACACCCGGCGGCCACCGCCGGTTCGCGGGAGGGACCGCGGTGAAACCGCGCGGGAAGGTGTGGTGTCATCCGCAGGATACCCGGGGGGACCCGGTCATTCCGCCGGTGCCCCCTGGCCCGGCACCGTCGCGCCGCCCGTACCACCGGGGCCCTCCGGACCACCCGCACCCTCAGCGCCCCCCGGACCCCCCGCGGCATCCGCGTCACCCGTGCCGCGCCCGGTGATCGCCGCCAGACTCGCACGCACATGCGCCATGTGCTGCCGCACCGCCTCCCGCCGCTGCTCGTGCCCCCGCACGATCCGCTCCGTCTCCCGCTCCACACGCTCCTGCCGCAGCCGCGCCCGCGCCAGCAGCTCCGCCGCCCGCTCCTCGGCCTCCGCCTGAAGCCGCCGCGCGTCCTCCTCCGCCCCGGCCGCCTCACGCCGCGCCCGGTCCAGAACCGCCTCGCCCCGCCCCGACAGCTCGGCGACCCGCTCCTCCACCGCCGCCTCGCGCGCGGCCAGCTCCGCCTCCCGCTCCCCGGACTCCTGCGCCTGCTTCCTCTCCTGCGCCAGCAGTAGCGCCTCACAGCGCTCGGCCATCTCCCGCAACTCGCGCCCGCCGGCCTCCAACAGCTCCCCGGCCTCCGCACGCGCCTTCGACACAAGCTCACCGGCCCGCTCCCGAGCCCGCCCCAGCAGCGCCTCCGCCGACTCGTCCGCCTCCCGCCGCACCCTGGCCGCACCCTCGTGCGCCGCCTCCCGCCGCGCCCGTGCCCCGGCCTGCGCCCGCTCCAGCACCCGGCGCGACCCCTCACGCGCCCGCTCCCGCAACTCCCCGGCCTCGGCCTCCGCCTCGGACAGGATCAGCCGGGCCCGCTCGCCCAGCGCCTCGTACGTCTGAGGAGGCAGCGCCGCGACCACCCCCCGCAGCCGGTCCGCCTCCGCCTCCAGCTCACCGGCCAGCACCCCCAGCCGGGTCAGGCGCTCCCGCGCCTCCTCCAGATCCCCGTAGAGCCCGCCGGCGAAGCGGTCGACCTGATCGGGCCGGTAACCGCGGCCCCGTACGACGGCGAAACCATGAGGCGACCTGGACGCGGACGACGCAGACATCGTGAACCCCAACCTTCACACAATCCGGCGGACATCCCACCCAGCATGCGCCATGAGACCCCACACGCCGCAACCGACACAAACCATGCGAACACCCACGGAAGCGTGATCCTCCCGGCACGCCCCCCGACCGGAGGAACAGCACGGGAACAGCGGTGCCCGGCCCCCGCTCGGCGGGGACCGGGCACGAACACACCGGCGGAGACCGGTGAACGGCGACCGGCGACTACGGCGAGGCGACTACAGCAACCCGTCCCACATCTGCTCGAGCAGCACCGACCACCAGTTCTCCGGACCGGCCAGAGCCGCCGGATCCAGACACGCCAGCATCCCCTGGAAATCCACCGTCCAGCGGCCCGCCTGCTCCGGCGTCAGCCCGTACCGCAGCCGCCACATCCGGCCCAGCAGCGCCATGCACCGCACGAACTCCGGCAGACCGCTGTTGACGAACCGCGCCGCCGCCGGCCCGCCTCCCGCGGGAGCCTCCAGCGGCACCGCCACGATGTGCGCCGTGCCGTACTGCACACACAACTGGCGCCCGTAGTCGTTGCCCATCACCAGATACGAGGCCGCGTCCGCCGCGGACGCCACCCCGCGCTCCTGCGCCAGCTCCGCCAGCGTCGGCACCGGCCGCCCCGGCTGCGCCTGCACCCAGAAGAACGGACCGAACTCCACCGGCAGACCCGCCCACATCAGCGTCTGCGCCACCACGTCCGGCACACCCTGCCGGGAGACCGCGCGCTGGTCGAAACGGAACACCGCCTGCGGCCCGAACGCCTGCACCAGCTCCTGCGCCACCCCCTCCGGCCCGACCGGCGGAGCCGGCTGGATCAGATGCGGCGGCGGCAGCGGCACCCGCACCGGCGCCGGACGCGCCGGACCGTCGGCCACCTGGTGCAACTCGCCCTGATGCTCTATCAGATGACGCACACCCTGACGGCGGGAGGCCACATCACGCCCGTACGGCGCGGTATGGCTGATCCGCACCTGCGGCCAGGACTCCCGCACCATCCGCGCACAGTAACCACCCGGAACGTCACAGCACTCCAGCTCCGTGTGCAGCTCCAGCACCTGCTGCGGCGGAACGTTCATCGCCCGCAGCTCGTGCAGGATCTGCCACTCCGGATGCGGAGTACCCGGAGCCGAACGGCGGATCAGCTGCTGCTCGGAACCGTCCGGCGCGCGATAGCGCAGCACCGCCATGTAGCCCGGCCCGACCATCGGCACACCGGACGGCTGCTGCGGATAGCCGTACGACGGCGCACCCGGCGCACCCGGCGGCGGGAGAGTCCCCGGAGCGGCCGGACCCCCCGGACCGGCCGGACCCCCCGGAGCTGCCGGACCGGCCGGCCCAGGACCGCCGGGGCCCGCCAGCACCGTCGCCGCATGGTGCACCCCGCCTCCCGGAGCGGCCGGAGCACCCGGCGCGGGCGTGCCGGCGCCCCCCTGGGCCGCCACCTCGTCCGCCGACACCAACTGCGTCGGCGCATAGGCCGCACCACCGGACGAACCCCCCGGCGAAGCCGCCTCCGCACCACCGGGACGCGCCCCCGGAACACCCGGCTCCCCGGGCGGCGGCGGCACGGACGGCCCACCGCCGCGCTTCGGCGCACGACTGGTGGCCACATCCCCCGGCGCACCCGGCTCCCCGGGCGGCTGCGGAGCACCCGGCGGGGGAGTCCCCGGAGCGGCCGGCGTAGGAGCACCAGGACCGCCAGGAGCACCAGGACCGCCAGGACCGCCAGGAGCGCCGTGAGCGCCGGGACCGCCCGCCGACGGATCGGCCGGCATCGTCGCCGCGTGGTGCACCCCGCCCGGCGGGGTCGCCGGAGCCGGCGGCTGCTGCGGCCGCCGGTCCCGCCCCTCCCCGCCGTCCCCGGCCCCCGGAGCCTGCGCGGCACCCTCCGGAAGATCCTGCGGACCACCGACCGCCGGGGCCACCGTCGTCCTCGGCAGCGCACCGCCCTCCGGCAGCAGCGCCGTCTTCGCCTCCGCGCTTCCCCCGAGCGCCTGATCCGGCCCGCCGTCCTCGTCGTCACTCCCGCTGATCGGCGGCGCGAACACCGTCACCGGCGGCCCCACCGTCCCCACACCGCTCCCGCTGGTGTCCGCCGCGTCCCACGGCGAACCCGAACCGGAACCGGGATCGGAACCGGAAACCGGCGCAGGAGGAGGCGTGGGCGCGGAAGCGGAGGCGGGCGCGGGCTCCGGAGCGGAGGAAGGCGCCGGCGACACGGAACCGCCCGACGCCCCGTCCGACCCGTCCGAACCCCCCGGACCGGTGGCCTCCCGGCGACCCGGAATCCCCAACTGGTCCGCCGCCTCCTGCAACCACTCCGGCGGCGTCAGCAGAAACGACGTCGCCTCCAGATCCACCCGCCGCGGCGGATCCGCCGCCACCGGCCCGGCCGAGGCCCCGTACTCCTCCTCGTACCGCCGGATCACCTCACCCACCGGCAACGCCGGCCACAGCGTCGACTCGCCGCTGTCCCGCGCGATCACCAACCGCTGCCGGCCACCACCCGACGACGGACCCTCCCGCCGGTCCTCAGCCCACGCCACGAAACCCAGATCGAACTCCCGCACCCGCACCTCACGGTGCTGATACGCCGGAACACCACCGTTGACCCAGCGCTCCGCACGCTCCTGCGCCTGCGCGAACGTCACCATCGAGCCTCACCCCTCCACCGGAACGGCACGCGCGAACCCGCCGTCCACCATCAGGCCGGCCACGGTCTCCAACTCCGGCGGATTACCCGCCAACCGCAGCAGGAAGTCGTCGAAATCCGCGCCGCACGGCAGCAGAAGCCCCGCCACCCGCTCCCGCACCGACAGCCCGTCCCGGTCCCGCGCATCGTCGTACGCACAGAACCACACCGACCCCGGCGCCTCACCGCGCACCTTCACCGCGACGACCCCGCCCTGCACGAAGGCCACACCCAGATAGTCCTTCGTCAGGTGATCCCGCAGACACTTGTTCACGTACACCAGATCGTTGACCGCCGCCCCCTCACGCACCGTGAAGAACGGCTGATCCACCAGCAGCCCCAACTCCGCGTCCAGCGCCACCCCCGCCGGCGCACAACCCCCCGCCGCCTTCAGGAACGACCGGTACGCCTCCGGCAGCCGGTACCCCAGAGTCTCCTCCGCGTCCAGCACCTGCTCCTCGGACACCGCAACCCCGTGCGGCACCTCGAAGTGCACCGGACGCGTCTCCTGCAACGGCCGCGTCCCCCGCTTCCCGTGATCCACCACAGCCGTCGCCAGACCACCGTGATGCCGCAGCAGAGCCTTCACCTCCACCGGCACCAACTCCAGCCGGCGGCCCCCCGCCACGTGATGCCACGTCCAGCCGTGCGGAGTCGCCACCGACGGCGACTCCGCCCACAACTCATGGCCCTCCGCATGCATCGCCGCGTTCGCCGACACATGATCGGTCAACCGCAACTCGTCCGCACCGAAACCCTCCGGCGGCTCCGCGATCTCCACCGCCGCACGCGCGAACGGCGAGAAATCCGGATAACCCCGCTCGTCCACCCGCACACCACCCGGATACCGGGCAGCGCGCACCGGATCCGGAAAACGCACGACCTGACCGGCATAGGCCGCATTCGGCGGCACGGACCCCTCCCCGGAACGGGAACCGGGAGAAACCCCCAACCCAGGCCTACCTGTCGTCATGGCGGTGCCCCCTGCTGGCAACTGGCTTACGGGCGCCGATGGGCGCTGACGGGCACAGCCTATGCGCAACCCCCGCCACCGGTCCCGCCCCGCCCGCCCACCCCGCCACCCACCCCGACGATCAACCCACCACCCCGGCACGGCACACTCACAACACGCCCCCACCAGGCCCGGACACGCCCAGCGACATGCCCCGAAACCAACCCCGCTTTCCCAAAAGCCCATGCGTTTGGCACCCTGAACCAACGCCATCGGGGGGATGCGCGGGGAGGAAACCCAACCATGCACGCCACACAACACAACACCGCCGAACACCCCTCGGACCCCCGCATCGGCTGGGGCGCACCCGACGACACCACCCCCGTCCCGCGCCACCGCCGCGACGGCATCATGCCCACCGTCGCCGCCGCCCTCTCCGTACGCGGCCACACCCTCACCTGCACCGCCGGCAAGGCCGACAACCCCCCGGCCCTCCACCCCCTCGTCCAGGACCACCTCGACACCCTCACCACCCCCCAACGCGAACGCCACACCGGACGCTGCCCCGAAGCCGTCCTCATCTCCCGTCACCTCACCACCGCCGAAGCGGCCCGGAGCAAACGCGCCAGCCGCAAACCCCTCAGCACCGGCGAAGCCCGCAAAGCCCTCAAAGGCGCCAAGATCACCACCCGGCGCATCCGCGAGGACGGCGACCCCGCACACGGCACCTACGCACCCCCCTGCCGCTCCTGCACAGCCCTCCTCGCACACTTCGGCGTACGCCCCGTCGACCCCGCAGGAGAACGGTGAACACCCCCATCCCCCGCCCCCGCGACACCACCACCCGCTTCCCCGTCCCCGTCGACGCCGCCCTCCGCGCCGCCGGCTGGACACCCGGACGCCACCACATCGCACAAGCCGAGATCTGGGCCGACACCCTCAAAGCCCACAGCTCACCCACCGGACACCAGCACGCCGTCTTCCCCGCCGCCGTCGAAGCCTGGGCCGAATTCGGCGGACTCCACATCGTGAGCACCGAACCCGGCCGCCACATCGCCCCCACGGCCGTCCGCATCGACCCCCTGCACGGCCTCCACTGGCCCCGCACCCTCAACGACCTCGGACGCGCTCTCGACACCGCCATCGCACCCCTCGGCGAAGAGGACAACGGCAACGCACTCCTCGCCATCGACGAACAAGGCCGCGTCTACAGCATCGACCACACCGGCGACTGGTACCTCGGCCCCACCCTCGACGCCGCCCTCACCACCCTCGTCACCGGCACCAACCCCAGACGCCTCACCCGCGACCCGCAATGACCACCGGGGCGGGGCCCCGGCCCCCGGCCGGCCGCCGCCCCGCCCATGGCATCAGCCCCGGTCCGGAATCACCGCCGACACCCGGAAACCCCCCGCCTCCGTCGGCCCCGACACAAACCCCCCACCCAGCGCCGCCACCCGCTCACGCATCCCCACCAGACCGTTGCCCCCACTGGGCAACCCCGCCCCCCGCACACCCTCCGCCGGCGCCTCGTTCTCCACCAGCACCGCCACCTCACCCGCACGACGCGCCAACCGCACCCGCGTACGCGCACCCGCCGCATGCTTGTGCACGTTCGTCAACGCCTCCTGCACCACCCGGTACGCCGTCTGCTCCACCCGCCACGCATACGAACGCACCTCCCCCTCCACCGACAACTCCACCGACATCCCCGCCGCCCGAGACTGCCCCACCAGCGCATCCAGCTCACGCAGACAAGGCCCACCGGACTCCTCCGAATCCTCCGACGGGCCCCGGCCCGCGGCCACCTCCACGACCTCCGCCACCCGCGCCAACGGCCGCACCGCCTCCACAACCCCCGCCGACACGCTCCCCGGCGCATCCCCCGACGCCTGCGCGGACCCCGACGGCTTCGCCTCGTGCGACCGCAGCACACCCAGCATCGTCCGCAACTCCGTCAGCGCCTGCCGCCCCATGTCCCCGATCAACACCGCGTTCCGCGACGCCTTCTCCGGATCCTTCCGCGCCACCGCCTGCAACGCCGCCGCATGCACCACCATCAGACTCACCCGGTGCGCCACCACATCGTGCATCTCCCGCGCGATCCGCGTCCGCTCCTCGTTGCGCGCCCACTCGGCACGCTCCTCCGCACGATCCGCCAGCAGCGACAACTCCCGCTCCAGACCGTCCGCACGCTCCCGCAGACTCTCCACCAGCCGCCGCCGCGCCCCCACGTACAGCCCCAGCAGCACCGGCGGCGCCGTCACACCCACCGACATCAGCACCGACACCAGCGGAACGAACCACACCGGCGGGTCGTAGCCGTAGTCGTCCCGACCCACGTTCCGCTGAAGCTCCACGGCCGCCACGATCAGCGACCCCAGCCCCTGCATACCGGCCAGCAGAGCGATGATCCGCCGCGGCACGTCCGACGCCGCCAGCGTGTACAGCCCCACCGTCCCCAACAGGAAACCCATCTGCGCCGGCGTGACCGCGATCGCCACCAGCACCACCGCGATCGGCCACCGCCGCCGCAACACCAGCACCAGCCCCGCCAGCGCGCCCAGCGCCACCGACGAACCCACCGGAATGCCGGCCTCACGCGCGAACGGAACCCCCTGCGCCGCGCACTCCGCACCCGACACCAGCGCGAGCCCCACATCCAGCACCGCACTCCGGCGCCGCGTCCACCACAGCGGCCCCCGAGGCGCGTCACCCCGGCCCTGGTCACGGGCCTCGACACTTTCCCCCGTCTCGGTCATACCGCCCAGCCTACGACCGGCCGCCAGGTGTTTTCGGGGCGGCTCCGCACGCGGAGAACCGTGCGCCTGCCGGCGGGCGTGACGACGCACGCGGTTATGGAAAAGCTACTTTTCACCCGAACCGCTGAATCATCCAGATTTTCGAACCACGCACGCTTTTGCGGGTCCAGGATGGCGCCATGGTTCAAGCCAAGACGGAGATGAAGGAGCGCGCCCGCGCCCTGCGCCGCGCGGGCCGCACATACGACGAGATCGTGGCGGAGCTGGGGGTGTCGAAGAGCTCGGTGTCGCTGTGGGTGCGGGATCTGCCGAGGCCGAGGCGTGCTGAGCACGCCCGCGCGATGGCGGAGGCGCGTTGGGAGCCTTACCGGCGTAAGCAGGAGGTCTTGCGGCAGCAGACGAAGGCGATGGCGGCCGGCGAGATCGGTCGTATGACGGACCGGGAACTGTTCCTGGTAGGGGTCGGCCTCTATTGGGCCGAAGGGACGAAGAGCAAGCCGTACCGCCTTGAGGAACGAGTCACCTTCGTGAACAGTGATCCGGGGGTGATCACGCTGTATCTGAGGTGGCTGGCGCTGCTCGGTGTGGAGCCGGAACGGTTGCGCTTCCGCGTCATGATCCACGAGTCGGCAGATGTCGAGGGAGCCGAGCGCTACTGGGCTGACCTCGTCGGAGTGGAAGTGAACGCGCTGGAGAAGGCCACACTCAAGAAGCACAACCCCGTGACGGTGCGCAAGAACACCGGCGAGGCGTATCACGGCTGCCTTACGGTGAGGGTTCTCGGCAGTGCCGACCTTTACCGTCGCATCGAGGGCTGGTGGTACGGCATAGTGGTGGAGGCCGGTTCGGACAGCCAGCAGAAATGTCCGAATTAGGGCTTTTGCTATCCCCTGTGGTGTAATTGGCAACACTATCGGTTTTGGTCCGATCATTCCAGGTTCGAGTCCTGGCGGGGGAGCTCAAAGTTCGAATGAAGGGCCCCGACCACCGATCGGGGCCCTTCGTCGTACCCGCGAGCGGCCCGGCTGTCCGGCGGGTCCGCGCCGGGTTGAGGTTGACGTAAGGGGAAAGGGCATCCTCGGGACCGAGTCCCCTAGGGGGCGGTACCCCCTTCCACCTACCCGCGGCTCGTCCCCTGGCAGGACGAGGGCGGGCGGATCGCTCCCTAGGCTGCTTGATGCAGGGTGCCGCACGGGTGGGGTGGTGCTGGCCCCCGCACGGATACGGCACCGCGCACCATCGCGGTGCCGGGCCGGGCGCGGCAGGCTCTTCGCGTAAGCCGGAGCAAGACCCGGATCAGATCCAGAGCAGGACCCAGTCAGTTCAGCGCCGGTCGGCGCCGCGGGCCTCGGGGGAGGCCCGGCCCGGTGCGGTCGGTGGAAGTCGATATAGGAGACATACCGTGACAACGGCTGTAGTGAATCCCAGGACCGGGGGCAGTGGAGGAAGTACGGCTGTTGCCGCGCGGGCGCGGCAGGTCGTCAAGGCGTACGGCGCCGGCGAGACGCGTGTGGTGGCGCTCGACTCGGTGGACGTGGACATCGCGCGGGGGGCGTTCACGGCGATCATGGGCCCGTCGGGTTCGGGCAAGTCGACGCTGATGCACTGCCTGGCGGGGCTGGACGCGGTGTCGTCGGGGCAGGTGTGGATCGGGGAGACCGAGATCACGGGACTGAAGGACAAGAGGCTGACCCGGCTACGCCGGGACAAGATCGGTTTCATCTTCCAGGCGTTCAATCTGCTGCCCACCCTGACGGCGCTGGAGAACATCACGCTGCCGATGGACATCGCCGGCCGCAAACCGGATCGGGAGTGGCTGGACCGCGTGGTGGAGACGGTGGGCCTGTCGGGGCGGCTGAAGCACCGGCCCAACCAGCTCTCCGGCGGCCAGCAGCAGCGCGTGGCGGTCGCCCGCGCCCTGGCCGCCCGGCCGGAGATCATCTTCGGCGACGAGCCGACCGGCAATCTGGATTCGCGCGCGGGTGCGGAGGTGCTGGGTTTCCTGCGGCGTTCGGTGGACGAGCTGGGTCAGACGATCGTGATGGTGACGCACGACCCGGTGGCGGCGGGGTACGCGGATCGGGTGCTGTATCTGGCGGACGGGCGCATCGTGGACGAGATGCTGCGGCCGTCGGCGGAGGCTGTGCTGGACCGGATGAAGGCGTTCGACACGTTCGGGCGGGTGTCATGACCATTCTGAGGACTTCGCTGCGGAATTTCGTGGCGCACAAGGGCCGGATGCTGCTGAGCGGTGTCGCGGTGGTGCTGTCGGTGGCGTTCGTGTGCGGGACGCTGGTGTTCACGGACACGATGAACACGACGTTCGACCGGTTGTTCTCGCAGACGGCCGCCGATGTGACGGTTTCGTCGAAGGACGCGGGCAGTGGTGAGGCTCCGGCGACGGGGCGGCCGGCGACGGTGCCGGGTTCGCTGGTGGAGGAGCTCGAGGGGGTCGAGGGGGTCGCCTCGGTCTCGGGTGGTGCGTTCAGCACGGGTGTGACGGTGGTGAACGCCGAGAACGAGAACATGGGGTCGTCGACGGGTGCGCCGACGATCGCGAGCAACTGGACCTCCATCGACGAGAGGTCGATGGAGGTCACCGAGGGCCGGCTGCCGCGTGGTCCGGGTGAGGTGATGGTCGACGCGGACACGGCCGACAGGCATGGTCTGGAGCTGGGTGAGGAGCTGCGGACGATCTCGGCGCTGGGTGATTTCCGGTCAGAGATCGTGGGTGTGGCGGCGTTCAGGTCGACGAATCCGGGCGCGACGGTGGTGTATTTCGACACCGGCACGGTGCAGGAGAGGTTGCTGGGGGATTCGGACGTCTACACAGATGTGTATGTGACGGCGGCCGGGGGTGTGAGCGACGGGGAGTTGAAGGAGCGTGTCGTCGCGGAGCTGGGTTCGGGTGAGTACAGGGTCTGGACTCAGGAGGAGTACGCGGCGGAGGGCCAGGACGAGATCGGGTCGTTTCTGGATGTGATCAAGTACGCGCTGCTGGGTTTCGCGGGGATCGCGTTGCTGGTGGGTGTGTTCCTGATCGTGAACACGTTCTCGATGCTGGTGGCGCAGCGGACGCGTGAGATCGGTCTGATGCGGGCGATCGGTTCGAGCCGTCGGCAGGTGAACCGGTCGGTGCTGGTGGAGGCGGTGCTGCTGGGTGTGCTGGGCTCGGTGGTGGGTGTGGCCGCCGGTGTGGGTCTGGCCGTTGGGCTGATGGAGCTCATGGGCCTGGTGGGTATGAATCTGAGTACGGACGATCTGACGCTGCGGTGGGTCACGCCGGTGGTCGGTGTGGTGCTGGGCGTCGTGGTGACGGTGCTGGCGGCGTATCTTCCGGCGCGGCGTGCGGGCCGGGTGTCGCCGATGGCGGCGTTGCGGGACGACGGTCTGCCGGCGGCGGGGGGCCGGGTGGGCCGGGTCCGTTCGGGTGTGGGTCTGGTGCTGACGCTGGCCGGTGCGGGTGCGCTGGTGGTGGCGGCGGGGTCGGACGAGGCCGCGGGCGGGTCGCTGTTCCTGGCCGTGGGTGTGGTGCTGACGCTGGTGGGTTTCGTGCTGATCGGTCCGCTGCTGGCGGGTGGTGTGGTGCGGGTGCTGGGCGCGGTGGTGCTGCGGGTGTTCGGTCCGGTGGGGCGGATGGCGGAGCGGAACGCGCTGCGCAATCCGCGTCGTACGGGGGCGACGGGTGCGGCGCTGATGATCGGGCTGGCGCTGGTGTCGTCGTTGTCGGTGGTGGGTGCGTCGTTGGTGGCGTCGGCCGGTGACGAGCTGGACCGTTCGGTGGGCGCGGACTTCATTCTGCAGTCGGGTGCGGGTCAGCCGGTGGTGCCGGAGGTCGTGGAGCGGGTGCGTGCCACGGAGGGTGTGGCGCATGTCACGGAGTACCGGTGGCTGGAGGCGCGGCTGACGGGGCCGGACGGGGAGTCGGTGAAGGAGTCGGTGACGGCGGCCTCTCCCACGTATGCCGAGGATCTGCGGGTGGAGACGGTGGCGGGTGAGCTGCCGGCGGCGTACGAGCGGGATTCGATGTCGGTGCCGGAGGACTTCGCGAAGGCGCACGGTGTGCGGGTCGGCGACCTGGTCGAGGTGGATTTCGCGGCCGGTGGCACGGCGGAGCTGGTGGTGCGGGCGGTCACGGCGTCGGACACGAGCGTGGACCAGGGTGCGATGTATCTGAGCACCGCGACGGCCGAGCGGTATGTGCCCGGGGACCGGATGCCGCTGAACATGATGTTGTTCGCGAAGGCGGAGGAGGGTCAGGAGGATGCGGCGTACGCGGCTCTGAAGGGGGAGCTGGAGGCGTTTCCGCAGTACGAGGTCCGTAATCAGGCGGATTACAAGGAGCTGCTGGAGGACCAGGTGGGGCAGTTGCTCAACATGGTCTACGGGCTGCTGGCGCTGGCGATCGTGGTGGCGGCGCTGGGTGTGGTGAACACGCTGGCGCTGTCGGTGGTGGAGCGGACGCGTGAGATCGGTCTGATGCGGGCGATCGGGCTGTCGCGGCGGCAGTTGCGGCGGATGATCCGGCTGGAGTCGGTGATGATCGCTCTGTTCGGTGCGCTGCTGGGTCTGGGGCTGGGCCTGGGCTGGGGTGTGGCGGCGCAGCGGTTGCTGGCGCTGGAGGGGCTGAAGGTGCTCGAGGTGCCGTGGCCGACGATCGTGGGGGTTTTCTTCGGGGCCGCGGTGGTGGGTCTGGTGGCGGCTTTGGTGCCGGCGTTCCGGGCGGGCCGGATGAATGTGCTGAACGCGATCGCCACGGAGTAGGCGGGGTGGTCCGTGAGGGGCCCGCGGGGGTTGTGGTGCGGCCCGGTCGCGGTGGGTGCGGTGTCGCGCTCGCCGGGGCCGGGCCGCGGTGCTGTGCGGGTGGCGGGCCGGCTGTGGGCGGGTGGCCGGGGCGGCGGTTCGTGGTGGCGGCCCGGGGGCTGGGCGGGCGGTGGAAGGGCGAGGCAGGGGGGTGCCGGTCGTCGTAGGCTGGGACCCCCGGCCCGCTCGGCGTGTCGGGTTGTTGGTGTTGTCCGGGGCGCCGGTGCGGGTGCCTTTGTTGTCCAGCCTCTGGGATGGAACGTCTCGATGAGTCTCACCGGTCTTCTTGATGCGGTCGTGGTGGATCCGGCGCTGGCGGAGGCGGTGCGGGCCGCTGCGGAGGGGCGTCGGCGCGAGGTGGATCTGGTGGGTCCGCCGGCCGCGCGGCCGTTCGTGGTGGCGGCGTTGGCGCGGTCGTCGGGGCGTCCGGTGCTGGCGGTGACGGCGACGGGGCGTGAGGCGGAGGATCTGGCGTCGGCGCTGCGGTCGCTGATGCCGTCGGGCCGGGAGGGTGAGGTGGTGGAGTTCCCGGCGTGGGAGACGCTGCCTCATGAGCGGCTTTCGCCCAGGTCGGACACGGTGGGGCGCAGGCTGGCGGTGTTGCGCAGGCTGGCGCATCCGAGTGCGGGCGATCCGTCGGCGGGGCCGGTGAGTGTGGTGGTGGCTCCGGTGCGGTCGGTGTTGCAGCCGCAGGTGAAGGGTCTGGGGGATCTGGAGCCGGTGGGGCTGCGTGCGGGGCAGCAGGCGGAGCTGGACGCGGTGGTGGACGCGCTGGGGGCGGCGGCGTACGCGCGGGTGGAGTTGGTGGAGAAGCGGGGTGAGTTCGCGGTCCGGGGCGGGATTCTGGATGTGTTCCCGCCGACGGAGGAGCATCCGCTGCGGGTGGAGTTCTGGGGGGACGAGGTCGAGGAGATCCGTTACTTCAAGGTGGCCGATCAGCGGTCGCTGGAGGTGGCGGAGCACGGGTTGTGGGCGCCGCCGTGCCGTGAGCTGCTGCTGACGGATCAGGTGCGGGCGCGGGCGGCGGAGCTGGCCGAGGCGCATCCGGAGCTGGGTGAGCTGCTGGGGAAGATCGCCGAGGGTATCGCGGTGGAGGGGATGGAGTCCCTGGCGCCGGTGCTGGTGGACGACATGGAGTTGCTGCTGGACGTGATGCCGTCGGGGAGCATGGCGGTGGTGTGCGATCCGGAGCGGGTGCGCACGCGGGCGGCGGATCTGGTGGCGACCAGCCAGGAGTTTCTGCAGGCGTCGTGGGCGGCTTCCGCGGGTGGGGGTGATGCGCCGATCGATGTGGGTGCGGCGTCGCTGTGGGGGATCGCGGATGTGCGGGACCGGGCGCGTGAGCTGGGGATGCCGTGGTGGTCGGTGAGTCCGTTCGCCCTGGGTTCGGCGGAGGCCGGGGAGGCCGCGGACGCGGGGGCGGATTCGCTGACGCTGGGGATGCGGGCTCCGGAGAGTTACCGGGGAGACACGGCGCGGGCGCTGGCGGACACCAAGGGGTGGCTGGCGGACGGCTGGCGGTGTGTGTTCCTGACGGAGGGGCACGGTCCGGCGGTGCGCACGGTGGAGGTGCTGGGGGGTGAGGGGATCGCGGCGCGGCTGGAGCCGGAGCTGGGGGAGGTCGCCCCGTCGGTGGTGCATGTGTCGTGCGGGACGCTGGAGAGCGGGTTCGTCGATCCGGGTCTGCGGCTGGCGGTGCTGACGGAGACGGATCTGTCGGGCCAGAAGGCGGCGAGCCGGGATCTGGGGCGGATGCCGGCGCGGCGGCGCAAGACGATCGATCCGCTGACGTTGCGGCCGGGTGACTACATCGTGCACGAGCAGCACGGTGTGGGCCGGTATGTGGAGATGGTGCAGCGCACCGTGCAGGGGGCGACGCGCGAGTATCTGCTGGTGGAGTACGCGCCGGCGAAGCGGGGGCAGCCGGGGGACCGGTTGTTCGTGCCGACGGACCAGCTGGAGCAGATCACCAAGTACGTGGGTGGTGAGCAGCCGTCGCTGCACCGGCTGGGGGGTGCGGACTGGACGAAGACGAAGGCGCGGGCGAAGAAGGCGGTCAAGGAGATCGCCGCGGATCTGATCAGGCTGTATTCGGCGCGGATGGCCGCTCCGGGGCATGCGTTCGGTGCGGATTCCCCGTGGCAGCGGGAGCTGGAGGACGCGTTCCCGTACGTGGAGACGCCCGATCAGCTGACCACGATCGCCGAGGTGAAGGAGGACATGGAGAAGTCGGTTCCGATGGACCGGCTGATTTGCGGCGATGTGGGTTACGGCAAGACGGAGATCGCGGTGCGGGCGGCGTTCAAGGCGGTGCAGGACGGCAAGCAGGTGGCCGTGCTGGTGCCGACGACGCTGCTGGTGCAGCAGCATTTCGGGACGTTCTCGGAGCGGTACGCGCAGTTCCCGGTGAAGGTGCGGGCGCTGTCGCGGTTCCAGTCGGACGCGGAGGCGAAGGCGGTCCTGGAGGGGCTGCGGGACGGCTCGGTGGACGTGGTGATCGGCACGCACCGGCTGTTCTCGTCGGAGACGAGGTTCAAGGACCTGGGTCTGGTGATCGTCGACGAGGAGCAGCGTTTCGGTGTGGAGCACAAGGAGCAGTTGAAGAAGCTGCGGGCGAACGTGGATGTGCTGACGATGTCGGCGACGCCGATTCCGCGGACGCTGGAGATGGCGGTCACGGGTATCCGGGAGATGTCGACGATCACCACGCCGCCGGAGGAGCGGCATCCGGTGCTGACGTTCGTCGGCGCGTACGAGGAGCGGCAGATCGGTGCGGCGATCCGGCGTGAGCTGCTGCGCGAGGGCCAGGTGTTCTACATCCACAACCGGGTGGAGTCGATCGACCGGGCGGCGGCGCGGCTGCGGCAGATCGTTCCGGAGGCGCGGATCGCCACGGCGCACGGGCAGATGTCGGAGGCGGCGCTGGAGAAGGTGGTGGTGGACTTCTGGGAGAAGAGGTTCGATGTGCTGGTCTCCACGACGATCGTGGAGTCGGGTATCGACATCTCCAACGCCAACACGCTGATCGTGGAGCGGGGGGACATGTTCGGTCTGTCCCAGCTGCACCAGTTGCGGGGCCGGGTGGGCCGTGGCCGGGAGCGGGGGTACGCGTACTTCCTGTATCCGCCGGAGAGGCCGTTGACGGAGACGGCGCACGAGCGGCTGGCGACGATCGCGCAGCACACGGAGATGGGTGCGGGCATGTATGTGGCGATGAAGGACCTGGAGATCCGCGGGGCGGGCAATCTGCTGGGCGGGGAGCAGTCGGGTCATATCGCGGGGGTCGGTTTCGACCTGTATGTGCGGATGGTGGGGGAGGCGGTGGCCGACTACCGGGCGGCGCTGGAGTCCGGTGGTTCCGGGGGCGCGGCGGAGGAGGCGCCGCCGGAGGTGCGGATCGAGCTTCCGGTGGACGCGCATGTGCCGCACGACTACGCGCCGGGGGAGCGGCTCCGGCTGCAGGCGTACCGGGCGATCGCGTCGGCGAACTCGGAGGAGGACATCGCGGCGGTGCGCGAGGAGCTCGCCGACCGCTACGGTCCGCTGCCGGAGCCGGTGGAGAATCTGCTGCTGGTGGCGGGGTTGCGGATGCTGGCGCGTTCCTTCGGGGTCACCGATATCACGCTGCAGGGTTCGAACGTGCGGTTCGCGCCGGTGGAGCTGCGGGAGTCGCAGGAGCTGCGGCTGAAGCGGCTGTATCCGCGGTCGGTGGTCAAGGCCGCGGCGGGGCAGGTGCTGGTGCCGCGTCCGGCGACGGCGCGGATCGGGGGGAGGCCGGTGGTGGGGCGTGAACTGCTGGCGTGGACGGGGGAGTTCCTGACCACGGTGCTGGGCTGACCGGCGGGCCGGTCCGGGGGTTGTTCCGGAGGCCGGTCCTGGGAGCGTTCCCGTAGTCGGTGACCTGCGAGGACCGGCCCGGTTCGCCGGGCCGGCCGGAACGTAGGATCGGGTGCCATGGAGCAGCGAGTACTGGGCAGGACGGGCCGTGAGGTGTCCGTCGTGGGACTGGGTACCTGGCAGCTGGGTGCCGACTGGGGGCAGGTGCGCGAGGAGGACGCGCTGGCGGTGCTGGACGCCGCGGTGGAGTCCGGGGTGACGTTCCTCGACACCGCCGACGTGTACGGCGACGGCCGCAGCGAGCGGCTGATCGGCCGTTTCCTGGCGGAGCGGCCGGGGGCGGACGTGTTCGTGGCGACGAAGATGGGCCGCCGGGTGGATCAGCTGCCCGGCAACTACAACCTGGCCAACTTCCGGGCCTGGACGGACCGGTCCCGCACGAACCTGGGCGTGGAGACCCTGGACCTGGTCCAGCTCCACTGCCCGCCGTCCGAGGTGTACTCCTCGGACGAGGTGTTCGACGCGCTGGACACCCTGGTGGCGGAGAAGCGGATCGCGGCGTACGCGGTGAGTGTGGAGACGTGCGCGCAGGCGCTGGAGGCGATCGCGCGGCCGGGCACGGCGAGTGTGCAGATCATCCTCAACCCGTTCCGGCTCAAGCCGCTGGAGGAGGTCCTTCCGGCGGCGGCCGAGGCGGGGGTGGGCGTCATCGCGCGGGTGCCGCTGGCCTCGGGGCTGCTGTCGGGCCGCTACACCCGCGAGACGGTGTTCTCGCCGGACGACCACCGCAGCTTCAACCGGCACGGTGAGGCGTTCGACCAGGGCGAGACGTTCTCGGGGGTGGACTACGAGACGGGTCTGGCGGCGGCGGCGGAGTTCGCCGAGCTGGCGCCGGAGGGGATGACGCCGGCGCAGACGGCGCTGCGCTGGGTGATCCAGCAGCCGGGGGTGACCTCGGTGATCCCCGGTGCGCGCAGCACCGGGCAGGCGCGGGCGAACGCGGCGGCGGCCGGGCTGCCGTCGCTGCCGCGGCAGACGCTGGAGGCGGTCGCCGCCCTGTACGACCGCAGGATCCGTGCGCAGGTGCACCACCGCTGGTAGGGGTGCCCGCGCAGCGGACGGGCGGCGGGGCCGGCCGGAGTGGATGGCGGCCGACCCCGTCGCCCTTTTCTCCCTCTTCACGCCGTTGGCGCCCTTTCTCCCCACTTCTTCCTCGAGGGTGTCGATGACCCCGTGTGGGTGAATGCTCACCGTTGTCCCGGGTAGCCGGAAGGACTCCTGAGGAACCGGCACGAGGGAGTCATCTCAGTGAGCCAGGCGAACGTCTTCGTCATCGGACTGGACGAGGAGAACATCGAGACGCTGCGCGCGGTGCCGCACGCGGTGGAGTACCGCTTCCACCCCCTGCTGAGCGTCGAGGAGCTCCAGCACGGCGAGATCCCGGTGGCCGATCTGCTGGAGAAGGCGTGCAAGGAGCTGGACGCGTTCGACGGCGGCATCGACGCCATCGTCGGCTACTGGGACTTCCCCGTCAGCACGCTGGTGCCGATCCTGGCCGAGCGCTACGGGACGCGCGCCACCAGTCTGGAGTCGGTGGTCAAGTGCGAGCACAAGTACTGGAGCCGGCTGGAGCAGCAGAAGGTCGTCGACGAGCATCCGCGCTTCGCGCTGGTGGATCTGGAGGGCGAGCCCCGCCCGCCCGAGGGCCTGCGTTTCCCGATGTGGCTGAAGCCGGTGAAGTCCTACTCCTCGGAACTGGCCTTCGGGGTGAAGGACGAGGAGGAGTTCGCGGCGGCGGTGGCCGAGATCCGCGAGGGTATCACCCGTATCGGCCGGCCCTTCGAGTACGTGATGCGCCGCCTCCAGCTTCCGCCGGAGGTCGCCGAGGCCGGCGGGCAGGCCTGTCTGGCCGAGGAGTCCCTGGAGGGCGTCCAGGCCGCGGTGGAGGGTTATGTGTACGACGGCGAGGTCACCGTCTACGGCGTGCTGGACTCGATCAACTACCCCGGTACCTCCTGCTTCCTGCGCCACCAGTACCCCGCCTCCCTGCCCGAGCCGGTGCAGCTGAGGCTGCGGGACGTCTCCCGGCGGGTGATCGAGCAGATCGGCATGGACTGGGCCACGTTCAGCATCGAGTTCTTCTACGACGCGGCCAACGACGAGATCAGCCTGCTGGAGATCAACCCGCGCCATTCGCAGTCCCACGCCGAGCTGTTCGAGTACGTCGACGGCGTGCCCAACCACCACGCCATGCTCAGCCTCGCGATGGGCCGCGACCCCGACCTGCCCTACCGCGCGGGCCCCTACGCGGTGGCCGCCAAGTGGTACCACCGCCAGTTCGCCGACGGGCTGGTGACGCGGGTGCCGACGGCCGAGGAGGTCGAGCGCGTGGAGCGCGAGGTGCCCGGCGTGCGGATCACCGTCAAGCCCGAGGAGGGGCAGCGGCTGTCGGACATGCCCGGCCAGGACAGCTACAGCTTCGAGCTGGCGCACGTCTTCGTCGGAGCCGACAGCGAGGAGGAGATGCGGGCCAAGTACGACCGCTGCCTGGCGATGCTGCCGTTCGAGTTCGCCGAGGAGGGCGACGGGGACGGAGGCCGGGAGAGCGGGAGCGAGTCCGAGCGGGCCGCCTGAGCGGGCGGGGAGAGGAGGTGGTCCGGCCGTGCGCCATGTGACCAGCCTGCCGTACGCGATCAAGGAAGAGGAGCACGTGTGGATCCCGGTCTCCGACGGGACCCGCCTGGCGGCCCGGATCTGGCGGCCGGTCTCCTCCGACGGCGAACCGGTGCCCGCGGTGCTGGAGTACATCCCCTACCGCAGGCGCGATCTGACCTCGGTGCGCGACTCGATCCACCACCCCTACATCGCGGGCCACGGCTACGCCTGCGTGCGGGTGGACATCCGCGGCACCGGCGAGTCCGAGGGGGTGCTGCGCGACGAGTACCTGGAGGTGGAGCAGACCGACGCCGAGGACGTGCTGGCCTGGCTCGCCGAGCAGCCCTGGTGTGACGGGCGGACGGGGATGATGGGCATCTCCTGGGGCGCCTTCGCCGCTCTCCAGGTCGCCGCCCGGCGTCCGCCGAGCCTGGGGGCGATCGTCATCTCCTCCTTCACCGACGACCGGTACGCCGACGACATGCACTACATGGGCGGCTGCCTGCTGTCGGACAACCTGGCCGAGGCGGGCACGATGTTCGCCTACGGCACCTGCCCGCCGGACCCGGCGCTGGTGGGCGAGCGGTGGCGCCGGATGTGGCTGGAGCGGCTGGAGAACACCCGGCCGTGGGCGCTGGAGTGGCTGCGCCACCAGCGGCGCGACGACTACTGGCGGCACGCCTCGGTCTGCGAGGACTACTCGGCGGTGAACGTGCCGGTGCTGGCCTCCAGCGGCTGGGCGGACGGCTACTCCAACGCCGTCACGCGACTGCTCCGGAACCTGGACGTGCCCCGCAGGGGCCTGATCGGGCCGTGGTCGCACAAGTACCCGCACCTGGGGCAGCCGGGCCCGGCCGTCGGCTACCTCCAGGAGGTGGTGCGCTGGTGGGACCACTGGCTCAAGGGCGCCGACAACGGGGTGATGGAAGGGCCGATGCTGCGTGCCTGGATGCAGGAGAGCGTGCCGCCCTCGACCTCGTACGAGGAGCGGCCCGGCCGCTGGGTGGGCGAGCCGTCCTGGCCGTCGCCGCACATCACCCCCACCGTGCTGCCGCTGGGCGCGCACCGCCTCCACCGGCCGGAGGAGGAGCCCCGGGAGGCGGAGCTGACGGTGCAGTCGCCGCTGTCGGTGGGCCAGTTCGCCGGCAAGTGGGCCTCCTACAACGCGCCGCCGGACCTGCCCTACGACCAGCGCGAGGAGGACGGCGGGTCGATGGTCTTCGACACCGAGCCGCTGGCCGAGCGGGTGGAGATCCTGGGCGCGCCGAGCGTGGAGCTGGAGCTGTCGGTGAGCGAGCCGGTGGCGATGGTCGCGGCCCGCCTGTCGGATGTGGCCCCCGACGGCCGCGCCACCCGCGTCACCTACGGGCTGCTCAACCTCACCCGGCTGGGCGGCCACGAGGCGGAGCCCGCGCCGCTTCAGCCCGGCCGCCGCTACCGGGCGACGGTGCAGCTCAACGGTGTGGCGCAGGCCTTCCCGCCGGGCCACCGCATCCGGCTGTCGCTGTCGACCTCGTACTGGCCGCTGGCCTGGCCGCCGCCGTGCCCGGCGCTGCTGAGCGTGTACGCGCCCGGCAGTTCCCTGACCCTGCCGGTGCGCCCGGTGGCGGAGTCCGACGAGGTGGCCGGGGAGCCGTTCGGCGAGCCCGAGGGCGCCGAGCCGGTCCGCACCCGCCAGGTCGAGCCGCCCGAGCAGCGCTGGGAGGTCTCCCGGAACCTGGTGGACTACGGGTCGGCACTGGAGATCGTCAAGGACGGCGGGACGGTCCACTTCGAGGAGATCGACCTGGACGTGCGCCGCCGCGCCTACGAGCGCTACGACTCGGCGGCCGACGACTTCACCTCGGTCCGGGGCGAGTCGCAGTGGACGATGGAGTTCTCGCGCGGCGACTGGAACGCACGGACGGTGACCCGCACGGTGCTCAGCTGCACCGAGGAGGAGTTCGTGGTCGACGCCACGCTGGACGGGTACGAGGGGGAGCGCCGGGTGTTCTCCCGCACCTGGAACGAGACGCTGCCCCGCGACCACGTCTGACCGCGTGCCTCCGCTCCCTTCCGGGCCGGGTCTCCCGGGCCGGAAGGGAGCGGAGCCGGGGGCCGGGGAGCGGGGCTCAGAGCTTGAGCGACCACTGGGCCGGCTCCGTGGTGAAGTCCAGCAGATCGACCTCGACGTCGAGGTTCCCGGCGCTGGCCGGGGCGTCGAAGGCGAACCGCGCGGTGGCCTTCTTGCCCGGCAGCAAGTTGCCCTCGAAACCGGAGCCGATCTCGTCGTCGAAGACCTGCTCGGCCTCCACGCCGTTCTCGCCGGCGCGGGCGGAGAGGGCGATCAGGCCGATGTCGGTCTTCTTGTCGCCGGTGTTCTCCAGGGTGACGGTGATCTGGTGGGCCTTGTTGCCCTCGGTGTGGCCGAGGGCGTACTCGCCCGGGGTGTAGGAGGACGCCTCGGAGACGGTGATCTTCAGGCCGCTGCTGTAGGAGGCGGTGTCGCCCGCGGACAGCGGACCGTCCCCGCGCTCCTGTCCGGCCTCCGCGCCCTTCCCGCCCTCGGAATCCTCTGCGTCCTCGGCGCCCTTGGAGTCCTGGCCCTTCGTGTCGCCGCCGGACGAGGCCTTGGTGACGGTCGGCTCCTCGGCCGCCCCGCAGGCGGTCATACCTCCCGCGGCGAGGACGGCGACGGCCGCGGCGGCGATCAGACGCTTGCGGGCGGTGCGGGACTGCTGTGCGGGCATGCGAGAACCTTCCGGGCACGCCGGGCCGGGCGGCCCGGACCTTCGAATCGGTGCGACCACTACAGCAAACCTTGTGAATAGAGTCAACCGACATAGAGTTGTCAAGTGAAGTCAACTCTTGTTGTAACCGTCCGGGCTGTCACGTCACGAGCCCGCCCGGGCGCTCGGCGCGGGGAGGAGCCGGCCCGATGGCGGACGAGACGACACAGGCCACCGCTGCCGCTCGGCCGGCCGGGGACGAGCACCCACCGCGCGTCCGCGGCGGTCCTCTCCGGGCAACGTTGCGTGAGCGGGCCTGGCAGGAGATCGCCGCCGCCCCCGGCGGAGCCGCCGCCGCCCTGGTGCGCGCCGGTGAGGAACTGCTGCTGGGCGGCGGGCGGCCCGTTCCCGGCCCGCTCGGCGAACTCGCCGGTGAGCTCGGGGCCGCCGGGGCGTACTCCTTCCTGCTCGACCGCCACCTCGATTGCCGCCTCGGCCCCACTCCTCGCGGGGCCGCCCACGCCCCGCCCGGCACCGCCGGGCTAATGGCCGCCCTGGCCGGCCCTGCGGCCACCGTGCTCGACCCCGTCTGCGGGTCCGGTGCCCTGCTCGCCGCCGCCTTCGGAGCCGGCGGCCGCACCCGGCCCGCACGGCTGTGCGGTCAGGAGACGGACCCGTGCCTCGTTCGGCTTGCCGCCCTCCGCCTCGCGCTGCTCGGCGCCACCGCGCAGGTGCGCATCGGCGACGCCCTGCGCAGCCCCGCCCCGAGTGCGGACGGCCCCGGCGCGCTCGTGGACGCCGCGCTCTGCCGGCCGCCGTCCGGCGAACGGGACTGGGAGTGCGAGGAGTTGGCGTACAACCCCCGCTGGGAGTACGGACTGCCCGCACGCGCCGAGTCCGAACTGGCCTGGGCGCAGCACTGCCTGTCCCGGCTGCGACCGGGCGGCACCGCCGTGCTGCTGATGCCCCCCGCCACCGCATCCCGGCGCACGGGCCGCCGGGTGCGCGCCGCCCTGCTGCGCCGGGGAGCGCTGCGCGCGGTCGTCGCGCTGCCCGCCGCGGCCGCACGCCCGGGCGGCCCCCCGCCGCACCTGTGGGTGTTGCGCAGGCCGGGCGGACCGGAGGGAGCCCCCGCGGCCCGGCTCCTGCTCGTCGACGCCGGAGCCCGCCACCGGGCCGGGGAAGGGCACCGGACGCCGCCCCGGGAGGAGCCGCACCGCATCGTGCTGGATGCCCGGCGGACCTTCGAGCGCCACGGAGGGGTTTCCGGGGAACCCGGCGTCAGCGCCTGCGCCGCCGTCATCGGCCTGCTCGACGAGCACGTGGACGTGTCGCCCGGCCGGCACCTGCACGCGGCCGGGAAGACCGCCGCCCCGGGGTGAGGGCCCGGGCCGGGGGCCGGGCCGGAAGCCGCCCGCACCGCCGCGCCACGGGCCGGGACGCGGCCGGGCATCGGAACGGTATCGGCCCGCGAACACCGGACCGTACTGTCCGCGGCGGTGTATACCCTTCGCACCGAACGACGTCGCAACAGGGAGTCAGAGCGCTGATGTACGGTCCGCCGGCCACCCCGCCCTCCGCACCGTCCCGCCGCGGACCCGGGGCCGGGGGCATCGCGCTGCGAGTGCTCTTCGCCTCCTTCCCGGTGTGGTCGCTGGGGCTGCTGGCCTGGGTCCCGTCGCTGCGCTTCGCGATCATCCGCAGAAGGCCCCTGGACTGGGCGGTCCTCGCGGTGAGCGTGGTGCTGACCGTTGCCTACGTGGTGCTGCTGGTCAACGTCCCCGAGAGCGAGCCGGGTGAGGACGGCACGGCGCAGGCCGGGGCCGGTCTGTACATATTCCTGCTCATCGTCGGCTCCGTGGTCCACGCCGTCCTCGGCGACCGCTTCCCGCGCGACCCCGCCCCGGACCGGGCGGCCGCGTCCGTGCCGGGCGCCCCTCTGCCGGGCGGCCCCCACGCATCCGCCCACCCGGCCCCGCCCGCCCCCCGGTCCCCCGGGTTCGCCGACGCGCCCACCGCCTACGGCCACCCGCGCCCCCCGGCGTACGGCTACCCCCAGCAACCCCAGCCCCAGCCGCAACCCCAGCCCCAGTCCCCGCCCGCACAGCCTCCGCAGTCGCCGCGCATGCGCCAGGTCGCCTCCGAGCTGGACGAGCTCGGCGAGCTGCTGCGGGGGCGCGACGGGCACGAGGACGGACACGGCGGAGGGCACGGCGGCGACGGGCGGTACGGCCGGTGAACGGACGCCTGATCTCCGGCCGCTACCAGCTGACCGAACCGCTGGGGCAGGGTGCCATGGGCCAGGTCTGGGGAGGCCAGGACCTCGGCCTCGGCGGCCGCCGGGTCGCCGTGAAGCTGATGCACTCCGGGCAGGTCGCCTCCCTGTCCGGCGGTACGGACCCGGATGAGCTGCGCGAGCGGTTCGAGCGCGAGTGCCGCGTCACCGCCCAGATCGACCACCCCGGCCTGGTCGCCGTCCACGACGCGGGCCGGGACGGCGACGAGCTGTACCTGGTGATGCAGCGCCTGGAGGGCAGCGACCTGCGCGACCACCTCGCCGAGCGGGAGCCCTACCCGCCGCAGTGGGCCGTGGCCGTCGCCGCCCAGATGTGCTCGGCCCTGGCAGCCGTGCACGAGGTCGGCATCGTCCACCGGGACCTCAAGCCGGGCAACGCCATCGTGCGGCCCGACGGCCGGGTGGTCATCCTCGACCTGGGTGTCGCGGCCGTGCGGTCGGCCGGGGACACCACCCGGCTGACCCGCACCGGCTCCCTCATCGGCACCCCCGTCTACATGGCGCCCGAGCAGGCCATGGGCGGCAGCCCCGTCGGCCCCCGCTCCGACCTGTACGCGCTGGGCGTGCTGCTGTACGAACTCCTCACCGGCCAGGTCCCCTTCAACGCCCCCGAGCCGACCGGGCTGCTGTACAAGAAGCTCCACCACACGCCCCCGCGGGTGCGCGAGCTGCGCCCGGACGCGCCCGCCGAGCTGGACGAGCTGGTGTGGCGGCTGCTCGACAAGGAGCCCGACGGGCGCCCCGCGGACGCCCACGAGGTGTACGCCGCCCTCGCGCCGCTGCTGCCCCGGCCCGGTCAGGACGGCCCCGCCCCGCCGCTGGACCCGACCCGCCCGTTCCGCCGGCCCATGGCCCCCTGGCCGCCGCGTGGCCGGGCCGCGGGCCCGCCGCCGGCGCCGGGCCCGGAGCCCACGGTGGTCGTACGGCCCTCCGCGCCCCCGCCCGGTCCCGGAGCCGGGCCCGTGTACGGCACCCCGCCGCCGTCCGCCCCCGGCTCCCCCGCCGGTCCCGGTCCCGCCCCCGGCTTCGGACCGCCCCCGCCGCCGGCCGATCTGGGCGCCACCCTGGAGGAGGTCCGCACCCTGCTCTCCTCCGGCCACTACACGCGCGTCGCCGACCTGCTCGGCGACGCCCTTCCGGCCGCCGTCGCCGAGCACGGGGCGCACTCGCCCGTCGTCCGCAGCCTGCGCAAGCAGTACGCGGCGGTGCTGCTGGACACCGGCCAGTACGCGCGGGCGCTGCCCGAGATCAGCCGGCTCGCCCAGGAGTACGCCGCCGAACGCGGCCCGTACGACCCGGTGGTCGTCCAGCTCCGCCAGGACGAGGCGCTGTGCCTGGAGCGGCTCGGCCGCTGACCGGGGCGGCCGGGCCCGGTCGGGAGGCCATCCACCGGGCGTACGTTCAGAGTTCACCCGGGTGTCCCCTCGAAGGCACCCGGTGTGACCGGCACGTGACTACCCTCCGCCCGAGGGGCCGGCGGCCGTGGACCGCGGGCGTCCGGCCCGCCGCCCTGTCCGCAGCGTCTGGAAACCACGTGCCGAAGCTCTCAGTGATCGTCCCCTTCCACAACGTCCAGGAGTACGCGCAGGACACCCTGCGCAGCCTCGCGGCCAACGCGCGACCGGGTACGGAGTTCGTCCTGGTCGACGACTGCTCCACGGACGCCACCGCGGAGATCCTCGACCGGGCCGTGAACGACCTGCCGCGCGCCCGTCTGGTGCGGCACGAGGAGAACCGGGGGATCGCGCAGGCCCGCAACACCGGCATCGAGGCCGCCGAGGGCGAGTACCTGACCTTCCTCGACGGCGACGACTGGTACGCGCCCGGCTATCTGCGGGAGCTGCTCCACGCCGCCGAGGAGCTGGACTGCGACTTCGTGCGCACCGACCATGTGCAGTCCACCGGACGCGACCGCACCGTCAAGCGGGCCCCGGCCCGGCGGCGGGACGCGGTGCTGAGCACCAGGGACGCCATCGCGCCGGCCGAGATGGAGACGATGGTGGACTACCCCTTCGTCTGGGCCGGGATCTACCGGCGCGGCCTGTTCGAGACCGGCGGCGACGGCCTGGGCATGCGGTTCACCACCCATCTGCGCACCGCCGAGGACCGCGTCTTCACGTGGCAGCTCCACCTGCGGGCGAGGACGTTCGCGACGGTCGGCCTGCTCGGCGTCTTCTACCGGCGCGGGGTCACCACCTCGCTGACCCAGATCCGTGACGCCCGGCAGCTGGACTTCATACCGGCCCACGACCTGATCCTGGCCGAGGTCGCCGCCGACCGGGAGGCCGAGCGCTTCCTGCCCAAGATCGTGCGGACCTACTGCGCCATGATCGCCTTCCACGCGGCGAACGCCCACCGCTACGAGCCGGCCGCCGCGCGGCGGCTCAAGCACGAGTCGGCGGCGGCGCTGCGCCGGATGCCGCGCGAGGTGCTGGAGCGGACCCTGACGTCGATGGACCACGAGCGCGCCAGAACGCTGCGGCGGCTGCTGGGCGGCACGGCACGGAAGGCGGCCTGACATGGCTGGCACCACGGACATCACCGGCGCCATGGACACCGCGGACGCCACCGGCGGGAGCGGAAGCGGCGCGGGCGGGGGCACCCGCGTCCAGATCTTCGAGGTCTCCACCCTCTACGGCGCCGCCACGCTCGCCGCCGCCCTGGACGCGGGCCTGTTCGGGCCGTGGCACCGGACGCGGCGCGTACTGCTGGTCTCCAACAACGCCGAGGTCCCCGAGACCGCCTCCCGGCTGGACGGCATGCGAGGCTGGCACCGGCTGGCCGCCCGTTTCGACCGGGTGATCGACTGGAACGACGCCATCCGCCCCCACCACCCCAGCACCTGGGGCCCGGCGGGCAGAGACTGCCCGCTGTGGGAGCGGATGTTCCGCGCGAGCTGGGGCCTGGGCGACGGGCCGGTCGACCTCGTCGTGGAGTCCGTGCACGTCAGCCCGGCGAGGGCGCTGGCCTCGATCTTCGCCGGCGCCTCCGTCCACGTCTACGCCGACGGCCTGATGAGCTACGGCCCCACCCGCGAGAAGCTGCCGCAGGCCCTGGCCTGCCGCGTCCAGCGGCTGCTCCACCTCGATCTGGTGCCCGGCCTGACGCCGCTGCTGCTGACCGAGTACGGGGTGCCGTCCGAACTGGTGCCGAACGGGGTCTTCCGCTCGGTCCTGGACGAACTCGACGACGCCGCCGGGGGGGACGACGGCCTGGACGCCGAACTCGACCCGGACGGCGAGGGCATGCCCACCGCCGTACTGCTGGGCCAGTACCTGGCTGCACTGGGCATCCTCACCGCGGACGAGGAGGAGGCGCTGCACGAGCGGATGCTGCGCGGCGCCGCCGCGGCCGGGCACCGCACGGTCCTCTTCAAGCCCCACCCCACCGCGCCCGCCCGCTACTCCAGGGTGCTGGAGAAGGCCGCCGCCGACACCGGGGTACGGCTGGTGGTGCCGAAGCGGCCGATGCTGGCCGAGACCGTCTTCCGGCGGTGCCGCCCGAAGCTGGTCGTGGGCTGCTTCTCCACCGCGCTGCTCACCGCCTCCGCCCTGTACGGCGTGCCCGTCGCCCGGGTGGGCACCGGGCCGCTGCTGGACCGGCTGACGCCGTACCAGAACAGCAACCGCGTCCCGCTGACGCTCGTCGACGCCCTCGTGCCCGATCTGGAGGCACCGGGGGAGGGGAAGGGCCCGCGCGGTGAGGTGGTCACCGAGTCCGCGGAGGCGGTGCGGCGGGCCGAGCCGCTGGTGCGGGCCGTCGGGTACTGCATGCAGGCCGAGCGCTACCCCGCCCTGCGGGCCGAGGCCGAGGAGTGGCTGGCGGCCCGTCTGGACGACACCACGGTCCGCTACTTCAAGCGGCGCCGGCTGACCGCGCTCGGCCTGCCCGGAGGGCTCGCGCCCGGCCTGGTGCGCCGTCTGCCCGGCAGTGACCACGCGCTGCGCGCCGCGCGCCGGGTCAGGCGGGCTGCGGCCGCCCGCGCCCGCGGGAAGTGAGCGGCCCCGGTGTCCGGAGCCGGACCACGGCTCCGGACACCGGGGCTCCGGATACCGGGCCCGTGCTGACGTGCACCGCGCCCGATGAGTGTCCGAGCCGCACCTGAACCGCGCCCGGACAGGACCGCGGACCACGCGCTGTGAACCGGCGCGGGGGCCGGGCCGGAACCCGCCGGGGCTCCGGCCCGGCCCCGTGGTCCCGTGCCGGCTAACCCAGATACCTGCGCAGCCCCAGCCGCCCCCACAGCAGGCTCGCGCCGAACGACACCACGACGGTGGCGGCCAGCAGCACCACGAACAGCGGCCCGGCCACCGCCCCCGGCACGTCCGCGGAGACCAGCGGCTCCACGATCGCCGAGATCACCATCACATGCACCATGTAGGCGCCCAGCGCCGCCCCGGCCAGCTTCGACAGCGACGGGATCCACCGGTCCGGCACCCGCACCCGGGCGACCATGAGCAGCACGCAGCCGGTCATCACGGCGACCAGGAGGTGCGCGTTGGGGATCACGTAGTGGACCCGCGTGTGGTACCAGAGCACCCCGGCCATCGTCAGCGCCATCGGCACCGCCCACACCCACCGGCGGCCCGCCAGGCGGCCCAGGGCCCCGGCCGGGAGGGCGAACAGCATCGCGCCGCCCAGCGCGTACGCCACCTGGTAGACGCCGAAGCCCCAGCCGAAGCGCGGCAGGTCCCAGCCGGTCCACCGCTCCAGGTCGCCCATCAGGGAGGGCGCCGACGCGAGCACCAGCAGCACCGCGCCCAGGCCCCACGGCCGCTTCCCGGCCCGCACGAGCACCACGAAGGCCAGGGCGGCGATCAGCGGGATGTAGGCGTACATGAACCACAGGTGGTAGGCGGGCCGCACCGAGCCGAACAGGGCCTCCACCGCCAGCCGCGACACCGGCCCGTCGTTGGTGCCCCACGCCCGGCCCCACAGCAGGTACAGGGCCGTCCAGACGAACAGCGGCACCGAGTTGCGCACGATCCGCCGCCACATGCGGCGGCTGTCGCGCGGCGGCGCGCCGACCAGCACCGCCCAGCCCGCGATGGCGAAGTACATCGGCACCGCGAACGGGTTGAGCGCCTCCACGACGTGCCCGGTCCAGTAGGCGCCGGGCCCGTTCGCCTCCTGCCGGCCGACCGCGGCGATGAACACCCCGCCGACGTGGCCCAGCATCACCGCGACCGAGCAGATCAGCCGCATCAGGTCGATGTCGTGCCGGTGCTCGCGCGGCGCGGGTCCCGCGGCGGGCTCCGCGGCGGGCTCGCGCCCGGGAGCGGGGGAGGGCGGGTGGACGGCGGGCGCCGGGACCCCGGGGAGGGCCGCTTCCCGCGTGAGGTCGCTCTGCCCGGAGCCCGCGCCGGCGTCGGGGCCGCGCTCCGGGGACTGCACGGCTGTTTCGTTGGACACGGAGGCCACTCTCGGGCACCCGGGTGTACGGAGCGGTAACGACCGGCGAACACTGCCCGAGCCGCCCCCCCCCGTCCCGCCCCGCCACCCCGCACGTCCTGCGGCCCGTCCCGCCGCCCGGCCCCGGGACGAGCGGTACGTATCCCCCCGGCCGTCCGCTCGTTTGCCGAAACAGTGCCGAAACGGTGGTGGGAGTCACGCCGACTGCCTAGCATCGATCATCGCCGGGACGGCATTGCACAGGTGTTCCCCCCAGCACCGTCCACACCATCCGTTCCACAGCCGCACTCAGGAGGCTCAATGTTCCGCCGCAGGACCTCGCTCTCCCTCTCAGCCGCGGTGACGGTGCTCATCGCGGCGCCGCTGCTGACCGCGTGCGGCAGCGAAGCCCACCCGGGTGCGGCGGCCGTCGTCGGCGGCGAGCGGATCACCATGGACCAGGTGCAGTCGCAGGTGCGGGCCGTACGGGCCGCGCAGGGCGAGTCGGACCGCAGCGCCGAGCTGGTCCGGAACACCGAGCAGCTCACCCGCGGTACGGTCGGCTCCCTGGTCTTCGAGCGGGTGCTGGAGCGGGCCGCCGACGACGCCGGGGTGACGGTCGACCGCGGCGAGGTCCAGCGGGCGCGCGAGGAGGCCGAGCGCAACGTGGGCGGCCCCGAGCAGCTGGAGGCGATGATGCTCCAGCAGCGGGCCGTGGCGCCCGACGAGATCGACCAGGCGGTGCGCTCCCAGCTGCTGGTGCAGAAACTGGCCGGGAAGCTGGGCGCCAACCTCCAGACGCCGCAGGGCCAGCAGGAGATCACGCGGGCGCTGACCGAGGCCTCCGAGAAGCTGGACGTGACCGTCAACCCGCGCTTCGGCGCCTGGGACGACGAGCAGATCACCCTGACCGACGCCGAGGAGCCGTGGATCAGGAACGTCTCCAGCCCCGAGCCGCAGCAGCCCGCCTGACGGCCGCCTCCGAACCGACCCGCCGGTCCCCGCCGAAGGTTCCGTCGCTGTTCACCCGGAAGCCGACGCGGCGTCACACACGCCGCGCGGCGGTCGGGCACTGTTCGGCCTCCCGCCGCCGAACAGTGGAGAGACATGAGGACGAAGAGGCCCGGGGCCGCGCCGCGGGCGTGGCCGGGGATCCCTCGCCTGCGGCCGGGCGCCGCGCGCGAGGCCGAGGCGCGCACCGCGATCACCGGATGCGTCCGCGCCTGTGCGGACCGACTCACCGAACTCACCGGGCTGTCCGCCGGGTCCGGCGGACGGCCGGACCCGGGGCGCACCCGTCTGGTCGCCGCGTTCGCCGCCCTGATCGCCGCGCACACCGCCCGCACCGGGACCACCGGGAGCTCCTCCGGCCCGGCCGCGGACAGGGCCGGCAAGGAAGCCTTCGACACCCTGCTGCGCGCCGGTGACGCGGCGCTCGACGCGGCATCCGACGCGGCGGACGCCCGCGACCTCCGGCTCGCCCTCCTCCTGTCCGACACCGCTCTGACCGTCCGCCGCAACTCCAGGGCCGCCTGGCTGCTGCGCGCCCGCGCCCTGGAGGGACTGGGACGCCGTGCCGAGGCCGCCGGGGCGTACGAGCGCCACCTCGCCCTGTCCGAGCCGGGCCCGGGCGCCCGTGCCGCCGCCGCCCACCTGGTCACGCTCACCGAGCGGCAGAAGTGCCTGACCGACGCCCTGCGGCTGTTCCCCGCCGACGACTGCCCCGAGGCCCGCGCCTTCGCCGGGGCTGCCGGAGGCGACCTGCCGGCGTCCGAGGTCCGCGCCGCCTTCACCGCCTACATGGACCACCGGCTGCGCGAGCGCGGCGCGGCCGACCCCGCCGTACGGGACCTCGCCGCGCTGTACGCCGCGTACTGCCGGCTGGACGGGCGGGACCGGATGCCCGACCCGCTCCTCGGCGGCGGCAGCGCCGGCAGCGGTCCGGGCGGGGCCGGCGACGGGGAGCCGCTCGCGGTCGGCGACCTGCGCAACGCCGTGGCGGGCCGGACGGTGTGCCTGGTGGCGAACAGCCCCCGGCTCGCCGACCACGTGCCGGACGCCGGGATCGACGCCTACGACCTCGTCGTCCGCTGCGACGCCTTCCCCCTGGACGTACCTGGAGCGGGGGAGCGCACCGACATCCACGCCCTCTCCCACCGCACCACTGCGCGCCTGGACCACCGGGTCGGCATCCGGCTGGTGTTCGGCGACCCGGCCGACGAGTGGCTGAGCGCGGTACGGCGGCTGGTCCCCGGCGCGCAGCGCCGCGTCGGCGACGCCTCGCTCCGCCACCCGGTGACCGATCCGTCGCTGATCGGCGAGAGCGCCGCGGGATCCGGCCCGACCACCGCCTTCACGGTGCTGCGGCTGCTGGACTTCCTGGACGTCTGCCCGGTCGTCGACCTGATCGGCTTCGGCCTGCCGGGCCCCGGCCGGCTCCGCCCCGCCGAACGAGCCTGGGCGGAGGCCCGGGCCGAGGACAGCACACGGACGAGGATCTCCCTGCGATGACCGCCTCCCCCACCGCCGGCACCGAAGCCGCCGAAGCCGCCGACGCCACCGCCGCCCTGACCGGCAGGCGCCGTATCGCCTTCGCCTGCCACGCCGACGAGGACACCCTCCCCGGCCTGCTGACCCTGCTGCGCAGCCTGGCGCTGACCAACCCCCGCGTCTGCGAGGACTTCCTCCTACTCCACCCCGGACTGCCCGAATCCGCCCTGGACGCCGCCCGGCGCCTGCACCCCCGGATCACCGCCCGCGGAACACGGCTCGGACGGTGGGAGGCACTACGGGCGCACGAGTACGACACCGTGATCGTGCTGGGCCCTGACATGGTGGTGCTGGACGACATCGGCCCCCTCCTGCGGCTGCGCCACGGCGTGGGCGCGGCCTTGCAGCTCCCCATGCCCTCCGGCGAGCCCCGCGTCCAGGCGGACGAGGGCCTGCTGGTCCTCCAGAGGGAACGGCTCGACGACTCCACCCGCGCCCTGCTGGCCGGCGACGGCGTACCCGGATGCGTGGTGCCCCTCGACGACCGCCACGACCTGCCCGTCCGGCGCCTGCACGGCGGCCTGCCCGTGCCCGGGGGCACGGTGGTCCTGCGGTTCGGCGGTGCGGAGGACCCGGGCGCCGGGGACGGGGAGGAGTACGCCCCCGCGATACGCGCCCGCGCCCGCTACGAGATGGCCGACGACGACTTCCGCACCGCCTACTGCTCCCTGCCCGGCCCCAAGCACCCGGCCCTCCTCGCGCACCTCGCCCGCCCCCTGCTGGAGCGCGGAGCCACCGTCGACCTGGCCCGCGCCCTCGCACTCGTCCACACCGAGGAGGGCCGCTACCGCGAGGCCGTCGAGGTGCTGCTGTCGGTCACCCCCCGGGCCGACCAGCCGCGCTTCCACGAGACGCTGGGCAGCGCGCTGATGGCCGAGTCCCGCCACGCCGAGGCCGAGACCCATCTGCTGCTGGCCACCGCCTCGCCCGCGGTCGCGCCGAAGGCGTTCAGCCGGCTCGCGCGGCTGGCGTGGCTGCGCGGCGACGACGACGCGGCCCGCGCGTACGCCCGCGAAGGGCTCGACGCCGAACCCGTCAACCGCACCTGCCGCGACCTGGCCCTGCTGCCCGGCGAGCCCGCGCCCGACGTCCCCGGCGACGGGCAGCTCGCGCATGTGGCGCTGTTCGCCTCCGGCCAGGAGAACGCCGGCGACAAGGTGCTCCCCGAGGCCGTACGACTGTGCTTCGGCGCCGACACCGGGCCGCGCCGCTGGCTGCCGGTTCCGGTGCACCGCCTCTTCGACGAGGTGGCCCTGGAGCGCGTGAACGCCCGCCGCGCCCTGGTCGTCGGCGGCGGCGGGCTCTTCCTCCCCGACACCTGGCCCAACGGCAACAGCGCCTGGCAGTGGAACGTCCCCGACGCGATGCTGGAGCGGATCACCGTGCCGCTGGCGGTCCTCGCGGTCGGCTACAACGTCTTCGACGGCCAGGAGTACCGCCGAACCCGGTTCACCGAGAGCCTGCGGGCCCTGGTGGAGAGATCGGCGTTCTTCGGCCTGCGCAACCACGGCTCGGTCGAACGCGTCCGGGCGCTGCTGCCCCCCTCCCTGCGGGAGAAGGTGCGCTACCAGCCGTGCCCCACCACCGTGCTGCGCAGGCTCTCGCCCGGCTGGACCGACCCCGTGCGGCGCGACGACACCGTGCTGGTCAACTGCGCGTACGACCGCGCGGGCCTGCGCTTCGGCCACGACTACGGCCACTTCCTGGCCGAGATGGCCGCCGCGGTGCGCGAGCTGGGCAGGCGCGCGGAGGTGCGGTACGCGCCCCACACGCCCGCCGACGAGCGGTTCGTGCACGACCTGCGCCGGGAGCACGGCATCGCGCTGCCAGTCGAGCCGCTCTACGACCTGCCCAACGCCGAGATCTACGAGCGCTTCCGCCGCACCCGCCTGGTCGTCGGGATGCGCGGGCACGCCGGGATGATCCCCTTCGGCTGCGGCACCCCGGTCCTCAGCCTGATCTCGCACCCCAAGCTGGCGTACTTCCTGGCCGACATCGACCGCCCCGGGTGGGGGCTGTCCGTGCACGACCGGGACCTGGGCGCGAAGCTCGCCGAGCGGGCCGCGGCCCTGTTGGGCGACCACGACGCGGCGGTGGCCGACGTCCTGGGGCGGCAGCGGCTGCTGTGGGAGACCACCCGCGCCAACCTCGCCGAGCTGGAACGGTGCCTGGGCGTCCCGGTGGAGGCCGCCCGCCTCACCGGCCCCGGCGCACTGACCCCGGCGCACCGGTCCCCGTACGGGGACCGGCCCCCATCGGTTACGTTCGGGGCGTGAACCTCTCCAGTCCCGCGCCGGCCCCCGCCACCGGCCGCATCGTCCTGCTCACCACCAGCCACCGCGTCGCGCCCGGACTGCTGTCCTGGCCCGCCTGGCAGGCCCTGCGCACGGCCGATCGCGTCCTGTGCCCGGACCCCGGCCACCCGCAGCTCCCGTACGTCCGGGACGCGGGCGTCGAGGTGGAGACCGCCCGGCCCACCGCCCGCGAACTGGTGGACGCCTGCACGGGCGCGGACGGCGGCGACGGCGCTCCGGCGGCGGGAGGCGGGCGGACGGTGGTGGTCCTCGCCGGAGCCGAGGGCGAACCGGAGCTGACCGACGGGCTGGCCCGCATGGCCGGATCCGGCCGCGAGGCGATGCCGGAGCTGGAGCTGCTGCCCGGCTCCTACGATCTGCCCGGCGCCCGCCTGCTGGACCTGGTGCAGGTGATGGACCGCATCCGCGCCGAGTGCCCCTGGAGCGGCACCCGCACCGGCGAGGACCTGGTCAAGTACGGCGTCGAGGAGATGTACGAGCTGGTCGAGGCCATCGAGGAGGGCGACCGAGAGGCCCTGCGCGAGGAGCTGGGCGACGTGCTGCTCCAGGTGGTCTTCCACGCCCGCATCGCCCAGGACGACCCCGACGAGTCGTTCTCCGTCGACGACGTGGCCGCCACGATCGTGGAGAAGCTGGTCCACCGCCACCCCCACGTCTTCGGCGACGAGACCGCCGAGACGCCCGAGGAGGTCAAGGCGCACTGGCTGCGCACCAAGGCGGTCGAGAAGCGGCGCGAGTCGGTCACCGAGGGCATCCCACTGGGCCAGCCCGCCCTCGCCCTGGCCGCGAAGCTGGCGGGCCGGGCCCGCGCCGCGGGCGTCGACGCCCTCCCGGCCGGCGAGGGCGCAGGCTACGAACTGCTGGCCCTGGCCGCCCGGGCCGAGGCCGAGGGCACCGACCCCGAGACGGCCCTGCGGGCGGCGGCCCGCACCTACCGGGACGCCATACGGGCGGCCGAGAGCGCGCTTGGGGCGGGCACGGCGGCTCCTGGAGCCGGGGACCGGCAGGAGCCGCCCCGGGCCGAGTGACCGGGCCGCACGGGGGTACCCGAAGGCCATGAACGGCATCTACGCAGCGGATCACATCCCACTGGCCGCTTCCGATCTGACGATCGGCATCGGCCCCCTGATCGCGGGAATCGTGGTGGCGGGCCTGCTGGTCCTGGCCGTGGTGTACGGGCTGCGGATCCTCAACCGCGGCGACGAGGGGATCTCCACCCCGACCGAGTGCCCGGACGAGCCGATCGTCTACGAGGACGGCGTCCGGGACGACGAGGCGCTGCCCCGCGACGGCAGGCGCCGGCTCCCCTACGAGCTCCAGGAGCACGAGGACACCCATCCCGTCGATCTCGACAAGCGCCCCACCTGGAGTCCCGGCAGCAGCGGCGGCTTCGGCTCCGGCGGTCCCGGTCACACCTGATCCTCCGGCCGCGCCGGGCCGCGACTGATCGCGCCGGACCGTACCGGGCCGTTTCCGGCCACATCCGACTGCTTCCGGCCGGGCCGGGCCGTTGAAGCGCGCCGCCGGGGCCGCCAGACTGTGCCCCCATGACGATCTTCGCGACGGCTCTGGAGCGCGGCGCGCGCCGCACCCGCCGGGCGGCGGCCCGGCTCACCCGCCCCGACGGGCACGGCAGGGGCGCACTGGTCGCCTTCGGCGCGCTCGCGGCGGCCGACCTGCTGGCCACCGCCCGCCGCCCGCGCGGCGCCGCCCGCGCCGGCAAGCCGCTGCTGATGCCGGCGCTGGCCGCCCACGCGCTGCGCCGCCGCGAGACGGCGGACACCCCCGCCCCGAAGACCCTGCTGGCGGGACTGGCCTGCGCCGCGGCCGGCGACACCGCCCTCCTCGCCGACGAGTACGAACCCGCCTTCCTCCTGGGCATGGCCGCCTTCCTGGGCACCCAGGTCAGCTACACGGCCGGCTACGTGCGCCAGGGCGCGCTGAAGGGCCTGCGCCGCCGCCCCTGGATCGCGGCGGCCGGCCTGGCCGGCTGGGCCGCGGCCAACGCCGCCATCGCCCCGGGTCTGGAGAAGCGGCTGCGCCTGCCGGTGGCGGGCTACAGCCTCGCCCTGACGGCCATGGCCGTCACCGCCCTGGGCACCGGCGCCCGCGCCGGCACGGGCGCGCTGGCCTTCCTCGGCTCGGACCTGCTCATCGGCCTCCAGGCCGCCGGGCACGTCTTCCCCGGCCAGGAGGTCGCGATCATGGCGGGCTACCTCTTCGGCCAGTACCTGATCACCACCGGCTGGCCCGTCACGCCGGTGTGACACGCGCGGCTCATGCCGCACCGGGCGAGGGGAGGGCCGCTCCCCACGCCCGGTAGGGCCGACGGCCCGTGTACCGACCGCACCGAGACGGCCCGGGCAGCACCGTCCCTGTCCTCGGAACCCTGCCCGGTCCTCGTCGCCAAGGTCTTTCGGGCCCACACCCCGTCCGGGGCGGTCAACCGCCCCGCCACGCACGGCGCGCATCCTCCAGTGGGGCACCGGGCAGTGGTCCTGCGCGGCGCTCGTGGTCCTCCACCACCTCCCGCGCCCTCAGCAGCGCGGACCGGTGTTCCGCCGCGGTGTCCGCGGAGCCGGGGAGACCACGGGCTCCGGTACGGTCATCGATTCCCCCGGTCGCCGAGCGCCGCGTGGCGGCCGCCGCGTGGCGACCGGTTTCTTCGCCGTCCCTCGGCGGATCCGGGACCGTCCGGCGGAACCGTCAGCGGTCATGAACCCATTACGCCACACACGGTCGGGAGGGAGTTCAGCTTCTCGGCTTCCGCGCACCGGGGAGCGCGGGAGATGCCGTTGTGCGCTCCGTTCCGGCGTGCCCGAGGTCTTCGCCGGCCCGTGGGCCGGCGAAGACCTCGGGGTGCACACGGCGTGCCGCGCACGCTTCCGGCTCAGCGCCGCTCCAGCTCGTCGCGGAAGTCCCGCTCGCACTGCTGCTCCTCGGCCGCGCTGTCGGCGTTCCGCAGGCACTCGTCCAGGTTGCCGAACTCCTCGGAGTTCAGGAAGGAGACCCCGGCGGCGATGACGGCGACGGACGCCACCAGCGCGATGGCGCCCGTGATCGCGCCGATCAGGGCCATCGCGCCGTTGGTCGCCTCGCCCCTCCTGACGCGGCGGTGGCCGACGACGCCCAGCACGATGGCCGCGATGCCCAGCAGCACACCGCCGATGAGGGTCCAGAACAGCAGCAGTCCGGCCACGCCGACCACGAGGGCGGCGATGCCCAGCCCGTTGCGGGGCGGCCGCCCGGCCGGCCCCGGGGCGCCGGGGTGGCCCTGCGGAGAGGAGTACGAAGCCACTGCGAGTCCTTTCGGTCGGGTGAGTCGGGTGAGTCGGGTGAGTCGGGTGAGGGGAGGGGAGGGGAGCGCGTCACCCCGCCGCGGGTTTCCGGCGGCTTTGCCCGGAGGGGCGCCGGTGTGGGAACCCGCTCTCCCGCACACATACGGGGAACTGTCAGCAGCCCTGTGCGCGAAGCGTGTTGGCCGGACAACCGGCTTCCCTCCGGCCACCGCCGCAAACGGGCTCCCGGCCGGGACGGCCGGGAGCGCCACGGGGTCAGTCCGCGATCCGGACCCCTTGCAGGGCGGCGAGCACGACGAGGCCGGCCCATGTCGCTCCCCGTACCCACCCAGGCCTTTCCGCCGCCGGCGGGTCCGGCGGCGAGGAGCGTGAGGGTCAGCGAGACGCCGAAGGCGGAGCCCAGGGCGTCGCGGACCCCTCGCCACCCGTCCGCGCCGCCCGCCGCATGCGATGCGAGCAGGGCGGAGGACCAGGCGGCGAGGAGGGCGCCGGTGATGACCGCGAGCCACCGCACGACGCCGGTGCCCGGCTCCCCCTCCTCCCGCAGCTCCCTCTCCCCTCCGGTCACCGCCTGCCCCTGAAGACCAGGATCAGCACCACCGTGATCACGGTGAGGGCCAGCATGAGGACGCCCATGGACGGCACGTCCGTGGGCGGCCGGTACTTGCTGATCGCATAGTGCGGCACGGGCTTCACCTCCTTCCGCCCGTGGCGACGTACAGGACGACCGCGAGCGAGGCGAGGAAGACCGCCAGGACGATCCACTCGTAGCCCCGGGGCACATGGAGCGCCCCCGAGGTGATCGCGTGCAGTGGCATCCCGGCCTCCCGTCCTCCGCTCGGCGCTGGTGGACGGAGTGCCCGCACAGCCGGTGCGCAGGGGGCTGTTTCAGGACATTCCCGCGTGGTGGTGACACGCCGCGGGCGGGTGCGGGCGGGCGCCGGGTGCGCAGGTGGCCGGGGCCCTGCCCGGCGAGCACGGCCTGGGGGCTCGCGCCGCCGATGGCGCACTTCCGACTCGCGCCGCGCCGCCGGTGGGAACGATGACGGCGAGGGCCGCGCGACGCGGTGCCGTGCGGGGGAGGGGGCGGACGGGGATGCGGATGACGCCGGGGGGCTTGGCGCGGACCGCGCTGGCCCTCGTTCTGGTGGGGGGCTTCCACGTGGTGTCGTGGGCGCTGGTGCTGGGCTACGCGGTTCTGGCGGCCTTCGTGCTGTGGATACTTCTGGTCGACGGCATGCGTATGACCACACCCGCGCCGCTGTACGCGGTCGCCTTCGGCCTGCCGGCCGTGCTGGCGGTGCTGCGCGGGATGTTCTCCGGCGGGCACGCCCCGGCCGCCCGCGGGGGCCGGGCGGTCACCCGGCGGCAGGCCCCGCGGCTGTGGGAGACGGTCACCGGCCTGGCGCGTGCGGTCGGCGCGCCCGAACCGACCGAGATCCGGCTGACGCTGGAGGCCAACGCCTCCGTCGGCGAGGACACCCGTTTCGGCGCGGGAGTGGCCGCCCGGCGCATGGAGATCGGCGTACCGCTGCTGGCGGGGCTGAGCGAGGACGAGCTGCGGGCGGTCCTCTGCCACGAGCTGGGCCACTACGCGCGCCGGCACACCCGGTTCGCGGCCACCGCCCACCGGGGCTCGGCCGCCCTGCGCACGGCGCGCGACGGCATCACCGAGGCGGCGGGGGGCAACGTCCTGGTGGCGTCCTACACGGGTTACCAGCGCTGGGTGCTGGGGGTGTACGCGTGGCTGTTCGACGCCGTCACCTTCGTCGTGCGGCGGCGGCAGGAGTTCCAGGCGGACGCGGCCGCGGCGGCCGTCGTGGGGCGGGAGGCCACGGCTTCCGCCCTGACCGCCGTCCACGCCGTCGGCGCGGCCTGGGCCGACTACCGGGCCCGGTTGCTGGACCCCATGGCCGGGCGCGGGCTGACCCCCGACGACCCGCTGCGCCCCTTCGCCGGGATGCTGGCCGATCCCGAGTACGCCGAGGCGCTTGAGCAGTGGCGGCGCAGGATGCCGGAGCCGCCCCGCTCCCGGCTGGACTCCCATCCGCCGCTGAGCCGCCGCCTGGCCGCCCTCGCCCGCGACGAGGGCGCCGCCGGCGCGCCGCCCGCCCCGAGGACGGGTGCGGCTGCGGACGCCGCGTACCTCCGGCTTCCCGAGGGGGTGTGGGGTTCCCTGCTGCGTCCGCTCCTGCCGCCGTCGGGGCCGCGCAGGCTGGGACAGCCGTGGCGGGAGTGGCTGGACGACGCCGCCGAGGCGCAGATGGTCCAGGCCGTCGAGGACCTGCGCGAGCCCCTGGCCCGGCTCCGCGGGCCGGACGTGCCGCCGGAGCCCGCCGTGGACACCGTACTGGGACTGCTGGAGGACGGGCGCGGTGCCGAGCTGGCCGAGTCGCTGCACGAGGCGGGCTGGGGCGTGGACCAGTGGGGCCTGCCGGGATCGCCCGCGCAGGCGCTGGAGATCCTGGTGGGCCAGGGGCTCGCGGGCGCCGGGCGGGCTGGGTGGAGCCTGCGCTGGACGGAGCCCGGCGTCCTGGTCGTCCACGACGACGAGGCCCGGGAGACGGTGGAGCTGGCGCGGACGGCGGCGGCCGATCCCGGGGCCGTGCCCCTGCTGCGCACCCGTCTCGTCCTGTGCGGCGTCAACACCGCGGCCCCGCTGGACCGCACCGGCCCGATGGCCCGTCCGCCCGGCCCCGCCACCGGTACCGGTTCCGGAGCCGGGGCCGCCACCGAGAAGTCCGGCAGGCTGAACGGCAAGCCGGGAATGCTGGTGGCCGCGGTGGCGGTCCTGGCGGTGTTCACCTGGAACCTGCTCACCGGGGACGACGTGACACAGCGGCCCTCCATACCGGGCACACCGGTCGCCCCCCTCCCCTCGCGTCCCTCTTCGCCCCTGCCGTATCCGTCGGCCCCCGCGCCCCTTCCGACCGGCCCGACGGCGGAGTGCGGGCCCGGGGAGATCCGCCTGGCGGGCGGCTGCGTACCGTTCGGCGACCTCGTCGCCACACCGGGGCCCGTCGCCACCCCGCTTCCGGCCGTCACGCCGGCCCCCGGCGCCGCGCTCCGGTCGCCGCGGTGAGCGGGCCGGAGCGGGTGGGCCGCCGAAGGACGCATACCCGGCGGCCGTGGCCGGGCGGCCGGTGGCGGCTCCTTAGCATGGGTGCCATGGACAAGCGTCCGGCCGAGGCCGAGAAACCCCAGGCGACACCGGCGCCCGGCCCGGTCAGGGCACCGTGGCTGATCGTGCTCGCCGCGTGCGCGGGCCAGTTCCTCGTCGTCCTCGACGTCTCCGTCGTCAACGTGGCGCTGCCGTCCATGCGGGCCGGGCTGGGGATGGACGCCGAGCAGCTCCAGTGGGTGGTCAACACCTACACGCTGACCTTCGCCGGGTTCATGCTGCTCGGCGGGCGGGCCGGCGATCTCTTCGGGCGCAAGCGCGTGTTCCTGGCCGGACTCGGCCTGTTCACCGCCGCCAGCCTCGCCGGCGGCCTCGCGCAGGAGCCCTGGCAGCTGCTGGCCGCGCGGGCCGTGCAGGGGACGGGCGCCGCCGTCCTCGCTCCGTCCACCCTGACTTTGCTGACCACCTCCGTCCCGGAGGGGCCGGCCCGCGCCCGGGCCATCGGCACCTGGACGGCGGTGGGCGCCGGGGGCGGCGCGGCGGGCGGGTTCGTCGGCGGTGTGCTCACCGACGCGCTGTCCTGGCGCTGGGTGCTGCTGGTCAACGTGCCCATCGGCGTGCTCGTGCTGCTCGCGGTGGCCCTCCGGTTGTCGACGGACCATCCGGCCGGCGGCGCCCGGCGCCTCGACGTGCCCGGCGCGGTGCTGGTCACCGGCGGTCTCGGCGCGGTGGCGTACGGCATCGTGCAGACGGAGGCGGCCGGCTGGACGGAGCCGGTCACGCTCGTGCCCCTGCTGGGCGGGCTGGCGCTGCTGGGGGTGTTCGTCGCGGTGGAGTCCCGGGCCGGGGCGCCGCTGATGCCGCTGCGCCTGTTCCGGCTGCCGTCGGTGTCGGCGGCCAACGCCGCGATGTTCGTCTGCGGCGCGGCGCTGGTCTCCTCCTGGTACTTCATGTCGCTGTACATGCAGAACGTGCTGCTCTACACGCCCCTCCAGGCGGGGCTGGGGTTCCTGCCGCACTCGCTCAGCGTCGTCGCCGGGTCCAAGCTCGCGCCCCGGCTGATGCACTGGGCCGGGGCCCGGAACACCGCGCTGACGGGCGTGGCGCTGGCGGCGTGCGGCTTCCTGTGGTTCAGCTCGGTCATGGCCGCCGACGGCGGATACGCGGCCACCGTGATGGGGCCCGGGGTGACGACGATGCTCGGCACCGGGCTGCTGGCCACCCCGCTGGCCTCCCTGGCCACCTCCGGCGCCCCGCACCGGGACGCGGGCGTGGTCTCGGCGATGGTGAACACCTCCCGCACCATGGGCGGCTCCCTGGGCCTGGCGGTGCTCTCCACCGTCGCCGCCTCCCGGATCACCGGTGAGACCCCGGAAACCCTCGCCCCCGGCTACGCCCTGGCCTACCGCACCGGTGCGGTGGTCCTGGGGTGCTGTCTGCTGCTGGTCGCGCTGACACTGCCGGGGGAGGGCCGCCGGACCCGGTGAGGCGGAGGTGCGGCGGAGGGGGCGCGGAGTCACGGACCCGCCGGCGGGCGGGCGCGGGCCGCGCACGCCCTCACCAGTACCGGTCGCGCAGGTCGTCCACGCACTCCTGGCTCTCGGCGGAGGTGTCGGCGTTCCGCATGCAGTCGCGGAAGTCGTCGACCTCGTCGGAGTTGAGGAAGGCCACCGCGGCGGCGATGACGGCGGTGGAGAGGGCCAGCCCGATGAAGCCCGTGATCGCGCCGATCAGGGCCATCCACCCGTTGGTCGCCTCGCCCCGCTTGACGCGGCGGTAGCCGACGACGCCGAACACGACCGCCAGCACCCCCAGGACCACGCCGAGGAGGGCGGTCCAGAACATCACCAGGGCGATCAGGCCGAGCACGAGGGCGGCGACGCCCATCCCGTCGCGGGGCCGTACCGGGGGCTCCGGGAGCGGCTCGGGCGCCGGCTCCCCGTAGTGGCCCCAGTCCTGCGGAGGAGGGTAGGAGTGCGAGGGCACTATGTCCTCCTTTCGGAGGTTTCGCGGTATCCGTCCTTCCGCCGTACCCGTCCGCCGGGCCGCCATGCCGCCGCGGGCCCGGCCCGGCGGGCGGGCTGCCCGGACCCCCCGGCCGGGCGTGCGCGGGCCGCGTTAGCGTCGGAGGCGTGGACCACGAGAACGCCGGCGCCGACCGCACCCCGCCCCCGCCCGAGCTGTTCTCGCACGAGTTCGCCACCGACCCCTACCCCGCGTACGCGTGGCTGCGCGAGCACTCGCCCGTGCACCGCACCGCGCTGCCCAGCGGCGTGGAGGCGTGGCTGGTGACGCGGTACGCGGACGCGCGCGAGACGCTGGCCGACCCGCGGCTGAGCAAGAACCCCGCCCACCACAGCGAGGCCGCGCACGGCAAGGGGAAGGTGGGGATCCCGGGCGAGCGCAGCGCCAACCTGATGACGCACCTGCTCAACATCGACCCGCCCGACCACACCCGGCTGCGGCGACTGGTCTCCAAGGCGTTCACCCCGCGTCGGGTGGCGGCCTTCGAACCGCGGGTGCGGGAGCTGGCCGACCGGCTCGTCGACGGCTTCGCGGAGCGCGGGAGCGCCGACCTCATCCACGAGTTCGCGTTCCCGCTGCCGATCTACGCCATCTGCGACATGCTCGGCGTCCCGGCCGAGGACCAGGACGACTTCCGCGACTGGGCGGGCATGATGCTGCGTCACGGCGGCGGTCCGCGCGGCGGGGTGGGCCGGGCGGTGAAGCGGATGCGCGCGTACCTGGCCGACCTGATCCACCGCAAGCGCGGCGACCTGGGCGACGACCTGATCTCCGGTCTGATCCGGGCGAGCGACCACGGCGAGCACCTGACGGAGGACGAGGCCGCGGCGATGGCGTTCATCCTGCTGTTCGCCGGTTTCGAGACCACCGTCAACCTCATCGGCAACGGCACCTACGCGCTGCTGCGCCACCCGGAGCAGCGGCGGCGGCTTCAGGACGCGCTGGCGGCGGGCGACACCGGGCTGCTGCGGACGGCGGTGGAGGAACTGCTGCGCTACGACGGGCCGGTGGAGCTGGCCACCTGGCGGTTCGCCACCGAGCCGCTGGAGATCGGCGGGCAGCGGATCGGCGCGGGCGACCCGGTGCTGGTGGTGCTGGCCGCCGCCGACCGCGACCCGGCGCGGTTCGCCGATCCGGACACCCTGGACCTCACACGCGGTGACAATCCCCACCTCGGGTACGGCCACGGCATCCACTACTGCCTGGGAGCGCCGCTGGCGCGGCTGGAGGGACAGATCGCTCTCGCTGCCCTGCTGGAACGCCTCCCCGACCTGCGGCTCGCGGCGGAACCGGCCGATCTGCGATGGCGGGGCGGTCTCATCATGCGCGGACTGCGCGAACTGCCGGTGGAGTTCGAGCCGGTGCGCGGGTGACGCACAGTCATACATGTGATCTGTGCGTGATCTGCGAGACATTGACTTGTGATGATCGGCCCGGTGGCGCTACGTTCAGCCGTCAACCGCGCAACCCTGTCATCTGTCCACGCACGAGAGGCCCCACACATGCTTTCCGGGAACGGTAGACACCGCCGCCCCCGCCAGGCTCCCGCCATCTTCGTCACGGCCGGAGTGACCGGTGCGGGATTCGCCATCCCCCTGCTCGGGGCGGGGGGCGCGCAGGCGGCGGACCTCGACACCTGGGACCGGGTCGCGCAGTGCGAGAGCGGCGGCCTGTGGAGCGCCGACACCGGCAACGGCTACTACGGCGGCCTTCAGCTCACCCAGGAGATCTGGGAGCGGTACGGCGGTACGGCGTACGCCGAGCGCCCCGACCTCGCCAGCCGCAGCCAGCAGATCGCGGTGGCCGAGAAGATCCTCGCCGACCGGGGTCCGGAGGCCTGGCCCTCCTGCGGCGTCAACGCCGGACTGCGCCACGACACCACCGGCGAGGCCCCGGCCATCGACCCGGACAACCTCCTGCCGGAGGACGACGCGCGCGACGGCGGGAGCGGAAAGGGCGGGGGCCTCCTGGACGGCATCCTGCCGGGCGGCGACGAGGCGCAGGAGGAGTCCCCGGCCGACGGCGGGGGAGAACCCGGATCCGGCGGCAGTGCGAAGGACGGCGCCGCCGAGGACACCGCCGAGGACACCGCCGAGGACACCGCCGGGGACGGTGACCGCGACGAGCGGAAGGCGTCGGAGGGCGACGACGCCGGAGACGGCGGGGCCGAGGACGGTGGCGTTAAGGACACCGGCGCCGGGGAGGGCACCGGAAAGCACCGCGGCGAGCGCGACCCGCGCGAACTGGAACTGGAACGGGGCGCGGAGAGCCGGGCGCCGGAGGGCCGGGAGGCCGCCGGTGACGAGCGGTCCGGGGAGACCGCCGACCGCTCCGCCCGTGCCGAGCGTCCCGCGCTGGCGGGTACCGTGAGCGGTCTGGGCGCCCGCGGGAGGGACGAGAGCTACCTGGTGCGTCCCGGCGACTCGCTTGTGACGATCGCACAGGAGCAGAACGTCCCGGGCGGCTGGAGCGGGCTGTACGAGAGCAACGAGGACGTCGTGGGCGAGGATCCGGACCTGATCCTGCCGGGACAGGAGCTCACTCTCGGATGAGTGCGGACGGCCCTGCGGGATGACCCTCCCGGGCGACTGCGGCGTGTCGTTCCTGTCCGGCCTAACGCTCCTCACCTGACCTGCGGGTTCCAGCCGTGCGGGCGTCAGAAAGGGTGAATTGCCGATTTCTGACATGCTTTGAGACACATGCCCCGGTGTGCTTACCGTCATCTCGCTCGCACCGCGAGTGCCACCGACCGCAGCGCCGAATCCTGCCGGCGGCCGGTGGGCAGTCGTCGCGTCAGCGCCGAGGGCAGGAGCGGGGGAACCAGGTAGGCGCCGCTCCGGACCGCACGGTCCGGAGCGGCTTGGGGTGAAGTCGCCCGGGGTTCCGCGCCCCGGACGGCCGGGCTTGCTCACTGCCCGAACCCGACAGCTCACCTCGCAGGCGTCGGTGAGATAAGGGACGTCCATGCTGTTCACCGGCAAGGGGCACGACAGTCGCACCGCCAGGGCCGTCCGCGCGGCCGCGCTGACGGGCGCCGCGGGTGCCGCCATCGCCGTTCCGGTGGCGGGCGCGCCGGGCGCCTCGGCCGCGTCCGTCGACACCTGGGAGCGGGTGGCCCAGTGCGAGTCCGGCGGCGACTGGTCCATCAACACCGGCAACGGCTACTACGGCGGTCTGCAGTTCTCCCAGTCCAGCTGGGAGGCCGCCGGCGGCACCCGGTACGCGCCGCGCGCCGATCTGGCCACCAGGGAGCAGCAGATCGCCGTGGCCGAGCGACTGCTGGCCATGCAGGGCCCGCGCGCCTGGGCCTGCGCCGGGAAGGGCGGCCTCACCGCCGGCGGCCCCGCGGCCGAGGTGGACCCGGACGGCGGCCGCTCCGGCGCCGGGCGGGGGCACTCCGGGTCCCAGTCCCAGAAGCAGTCGCAGTCGCAGTCCCAGTCCCAGAAGCAGTCGCAGTCGCAGTCCCAGGAGCAGGTCCGGCCGCAGGGCGCCTCCGAGCGGGCCGACGGCCGCCAGGGCGGCGCCGAGTCCGGCTACACGGTCAAGTCCGGCGACACCCTGCGCGCCATCGCGGCCGCCCACGGCACCACCTGGCAGCAGATCCACCAGGACAACACCGACGTCATCGGCGACGACCCCAACCTGATCTTCCCCGGCCAGCAGCTCCGGGTCTGATCCCCTGCTGTGCCCGCCCCGGCGCCACTTCCGTCACCCGGCGGCGCCACCCCGGTGCGGTGTGTCACCTCCTTTCGCGGAGGGCGCGCCGCACCGGGTTTATTCAATTTGGAAACAAAATGCTCCCGCCCTCTCTGAGCTGCGATTTCACCCGTCGTTCCGCCGTATGGCACGGGCTGTCGGCGAGGTGGCGTGCGCGGGCCGGATAGGCTCAGGGCACTGAGACCCGACACACATGCCCGACACACACGAAGGAGACCCTCGTGCCGTCCATCGACGTCGTAGTGGCCCGCGAGATCCTCGACTCGCGAGGCAACCCCACGGTCGAGGTCGAGGTCGGCCTCGACGACGGCAGCACCGGCCGTGCGGCCGTTCCGTCCGGCGCCTCCACCGGCGCCTTCGAGGCCCTGGAACTGCGTGACGGGGACAAGGGCCGCTATGGCGGCAAGGGCGTCGAGAAGGCCGTCCTCGCCGTCATCGAGCAGATCGGCCCGGAGCTGGTCGGCTACGACGCCACCGAGCAGCGCCTGATCGACCAGGCGATGTTCGACCTGGACGCCACCCCGGACAAGTCCTCCCTCGGCGCCAACGCCATCCTCGGCGTCTCGCTGGCCGTCGCCCACGCCGCCTCCGAGGCGTCCGACCTGCCGCTGTTCCGCTACCTCGGCGGACCGAACGCGCACCTGCTGCCGGTGCCGATGATGAACATCCTCAACGGCGGCTCGCACGCCGACTCCAACGTGGACATCCAGGAGTTCATGATCGCGCCGATCGGCGCCGAGTCCTTCTCCGAGGCCCTGCGCTGGGGCACCGAGGTCTACCACACCCTCAAGAAGGTGCTGAAGGAGCGCGGCCTGTCCACCGGCCTGGGCGACGAGGGCGGCTTCGCCCCGAACCTCGGCTCCAACCGCGAGGCGCTCGACCTCATCCTGGAGGCGGTCAAGCAGGCCGGCTACACCCCCGGCCAGGACATCGCCCTCGCCCTGGACGTGGCCGCCTCCGAGTTCCACAAGGACGGAAAGTACGTCTTCGAGGGCCAGGAGCGCACCGCCTCCCAGATGACCGACTACTACGCCGAGCTGGTCGAGGCGTACCCGCTGGTCTCCATCGAGGACCCGCTGTTCGAGGACGACTGGGACGGCTGGAAGACCATCACCGAGCGCCTGGGCGACAAGGTCCAGCTCGTCGGTGACGACCTGTTCGTCACCAACCCCGAGCGCCTGGCCCGCGGCATCGAGGAGAGCGCCGCCAACGCCCTGCTGGTCAAGGTCAACCAGATCGGCTCCCTGACCGAGACGCTGGACGCCGTCGAGCTGGCCCAGCGCAACGGCTTCAAGTGCATGATGTCCCACCGTTCCGGCGAGACCGAGGACGTCACCATCGCCGACCTGGCCGTCGCCACCAACTGCGGCCAGATCAAGACCGGCGCCCCGGCCCGCTCCGAGCGCGTCGCCAAGTACAACCAGCTGCTGCGCATCGAGGAGATCCTCGACGACGCCGCGGTGTACGCCGGGCGCTCGGCGTTCCCGCGGTTCCGTTCCGCGGACCGATGAGCGCAGCCGCTCCGCGGAGTGGTAGGCGCGACCCGCCTCCGCGGAGCGGCGGGCACGGCCGCCGGAGCGGCCCCGCCGCCGTCCCGTACGGTGGCGGGGACGCGGCGGCATACGGCGACGGCACCGGGACGACGGCGCGACGGCACGGCGACGACAGGGCAGCAGGGGAGGCGGGGTGGCCGCGGAACGGGACAGGTTCTCCACCGCGACCAGGCTCAGGGCACTGGGCGCACAGGCGGCCGAGCGCGTCTACCGCGCCCAGAACCGCCGGATGCGCGCCCCCCGGCGCAGCCGGCTGACCGGCCGCGCCGCACTGCTCGTCATGGTCCTGTGCTCGCTCGTCGTCGCCCTGGCCTACCCCATGCGGCAGTACGTCTCGCAGCGCGCGGAGATCGAGGAGGAGCGGCGCCTGGTCGAGGAACTGCGCGGCCGGGTCGAGGAGAAACGCGATCTGAAGGCCCGCTGGAAGGACCCGGCCTACGTCGAGCGGATGATCCGCGAGCACCTGCTCTACGTGCGCCCCGGCGAGACCGGCTACGTCCTTCCGCGCGGCACGGCCGACCGCACCGGTGGAAGCGCCTCCCGTTCCCGCCGCACCGCCGAGCCCGGTCCCGGCGAACAGGCCTGGTACCGGCACCTGTGGGACGGCGTGGACGCGGCGGACGCCTCTGGCGCCGGGAGAAAGCGCCCCTGAGCCCCGGAACGGCCCGGACACGCTCCTCCGCCCCCCGCCGGAACCCGATTCGTCCCGCCGGGCCCCCGCACCCGGCCCCGACACCCCTGAGGCATCCTGGCCACATGGAAACGCCCCCGCCCCGTACCGAGCCCACCGCGCCGACCGAAGCCGACGTCGAGGCATTCCAGCAGCAGCTCGGCCGCCCGCCGCGCGGTCTGCGCGCCATCGCGCACCGCTGCCCCTGCGGGCAGCCCGACGTGGTGGAGACCGCGCCGCGGCTGGAGGACGGCACGCCCTTCCCGACCACGTACTACCTCACCTGCCCGCGCGCGGCCTCCGCGATCGGCACGCTGGAGGCCGAGGGCGTGATGAAGGAGATGACCGAGCGGCTGCGCACCGATCCGGAGCTGGCCGCCGCGTACCGCCGGGCGCACGAGGACTACATCGCGCGCCGCGATGCCGTCGAGGTGCTGGAGGGCTTCCCCAGCGCGGGCGGGATGCCCGACCGCGTCAAGTGCCTGCACGTCCTGGTCGCCCACTCGCTGGCCGCGGGTCCGGGCGTCAACCCGCTGGGCGACGAGGCGATCGCCATGCTCCCGGAGTGGTGGCGCAAGGGACCGTGTGTGAGCACGGCCGGGAACGCCGGGGACACCGGGAACGCGGGGGAGGAAACGCAGTGACGAACGCGGTGAACGGTACGGTGAGCGGCACGGCGGTCAGGGTCGCCGCCATCGACTGCGGCACCAACTCCATCCGCCTGCTCGTCGCCGACATCGACCCGGCCACCGGCGAACTGACCGACCTCGACCGCCGGATGACCATCGTCCGCCTCGGCCAGGGAGTGGACCGCACCGGGCGGCTGGCCCCCGAGGCCCTGGAGCGCACCTTCGCCGCCTGCCGCGAGTACGCCGAGGTGATCCGAGCACACGGCGTCACCCCGGGGCGCACCCGCTTCGTCGCCACCTCCGCCTCGCGCGACGCCGAGAACCGGGACGACTTCGTGCGCGGCGTCGTGGACATCCTGGGCGTCGAGCCCGAGGTGATCACCGGCGCCCAGGAGGCCGAGTTCTCCTTCACCGGCGCGACCAGGGAGCTGGCGGGCGCGCCGCACCTGGCGGGGCCTTACCTGGTGGTGGACATCGGCGGCGGCTCCACGGAGTTCGTGGTGGGCGACGACGGGGTGCGGGCCGCCCGCAGCGTGGACGTCGGCTGCGTCCGGCTGACCGAGCGCCATCTGCTGCGCGACGGCGCGATCACCGATCCGCCCACACGGGCGCAGATCGCCGCGATGAGGACGGACGCCGAGGCCGCGCTGGACCTGGTGGAGGAGACCGTTCCGCTGGCCGAGGCGCGGACGCTGGTGGGGCTGGCCGGCTCGGTCACCACCGTCGCCGCCGTCGCGCTGGAGCTGTCCGAGTACGACCCGTCCGCCATCCACCACTCACGGATCGGCGCCGAGAAGGTCGCGGAGGTCACCGCGCGCCTGCTGGCCGCCACCCACGACGAGCGCGCCGCCATCCCCGTGATGCACCCGGGCCGGGTGGACGTGATCGGCGCGGGCGCCCTGGTCCTGCAGGCGGTCATGGAGCGCACCGGGGCCCGGGAGGTCGTGGTCAGCGAACACGACATCCTCGACGGCATCGCCCACTCCCGCGCCGCGCGCTGACCCGGCGCCGGACCCACGGCGCCGCGGCGCCGGGCCGCTGACGGGCCGGCGCTCACGTCCTGCGCGGGAGCGGCCTGTACGGGACCAGGCCCTCGCCCGGCACGGCCCGGAGTGCCGCCTGCCAGACCAACGGCGGGCACTCCCCGCCGTTGGGCGTGCTCCGCCTCAGGGTGACCTCCGTCCGGTCGTCGAGCAGGGTGTGCCCGTCGGGGGCGGTGGCGGTGAAGCGCACCGGCACGGTCGCGGGCCCGATGTCGTCGTCCAGGTGCACGGAGAGCATCCCGAAGGGGTCCCGCGCGGTCGCCTCCCGCTCCGTGCAGTCGTCCCGTACGCACAGCCTGACGGTGGTGCCGCTCCCGCCCCTGCCCCCGGCCGCGTCCGCGGCCAGGTCGGCGGGCTCCCAGTCCACCCGGACTCCGGACTCGGCGCCGACGAGTGTGCATATCCGGCCCTCGCCCGGCGCGGCGCACCCCGCGGCCAGCAGGATCGGCAGCAGTGCGAGACGGCGCATCAGGTCCCCTCCCCGTCGGTGGAAACACCATGTCAGAGGCACGGGGCCGGCGGTACCGGTCGTTCCCGCGCACCCCCGTGAAGGCGTGGTCGGGGCGTCGCGGAAGACCCCGCCGGGAAAGTTCGTGAAGTTCTTCACAAGGAAAAGCACGTCGACAGGCGATATTACCTGCCGGTAGTGGCGATTCAGGGTCCCCGCGGCCCGGAATGGATGGTTCCGGTGATGCCGGAGCGCCGGGCCCCTCTGCCGCGGCGGCCGCGCCGATCGGCTCTTCTGGGGCGCGATTGCGCAGCTCGCAGCGGGTGTTGAACGTTCTGTGAGGTGATCCGGTTCCCGGTCGCGGGTGTGGTTCCGGTCACGGGTCGGCGGAGTGTAGCAGAAGAGGACGAGGTGCTTGTGAAGGCCCTCACGAGGGGTCCCCCGAACGGCAGGGGATACTCGAAGGCATGAGCACCACGGAGCGTCCGCGAATCCTCGTAGTGGGTGGCGGGTACGTCGGTCTGTACGCAGCGCGCCGCATCCTGAAGAAGATGCGGTACGGCGAGGCGACCGTCACCGTCGTCGACCCGCGCTCGTACATGACGTACCAGCCCTTCCTGCCGGAGGCAGCAGCCGGGTCCATCTCCCCGCGCCACGTCGTCGTCCCGCTGCGGCGCGTGCTCCCCGGGGCGGAGGTCCTCACCGGCCGCGTCACCACCATCGACCAGGACCGCAAGGTCGCCGTGGTCTCGCCGCTGGTCGGCGAGTCCTACGAACTGCCCTTCGACTACCTGGTCGTCGCGCTCGGCGCGGTCTCCCGCACCTTCCCGATCCCCGGCCTGGCCGAGAACGGCATCGGCATGAAGGGCGTGGAGGAGGCCATCGGCCTGCGCAACCACGTCCTGGAGCAGCTGGACAAGGCCGACTCCACGAACGACGAGGCCGTCCGGCGCCGGGCGCTGACCTTCGTCTTCGTCGGCGGCGGCTTCGCCGGGGCCGAGACCATCGGCGAGGTCGAGGACATGGCGCGCGACGCGGCCAAGTACTACAACAACGTCCGCCGCGAGGACATGCGCTTCGTCCTCGTCGACGCCGCGGACAAGATCCTCCCCGAGGTCGGTCCCGAACTCGGCAAGTGGGGTCTGGAGCACCTCCAGAAGCGCGGCGTGGAGGTCTACCTGTCCACGTCCATGGAGTCCTGCGTCGACGGCCACGTGGTGCTCAAGAACGGCCTCGAGGTGGACTCCGACACCATCGTGTGGACCGCCGGCGTCAAGCCGAACCCGGCGCTGGCCCGCTACGGCCTGCCGCTGGGCCCGCGCGGCCACGTGGATACCGGGGCGACGCTTCAGGTCAAGGGCTCCGACTACATCTGGGCCGCGGGCGACAACGCCCAGGTGCCGGACCTCGTCGGCCGCGACGCGGGCAACGAGAACGCCTGGTGCCCGCCGAACGCCCAGCACGCGCTGCGCCAGGCCAAGGTGCTCGGCGACAACGTGATCTCGGGCATGCGGGGCTTCCCGCAGAGCGAGTACCGCCACGCCAACAAGGGCGCGGTGGCCGGCCTCGGCCTCCACAAGGGCGTCGCGATGATCGCCCTGGGCAAGCGGGTCAAGCTGAAGCTCAAGGGCCGTCTGGCCTGGTACATGCACCGCGGCTACCACGGCCTGGCGGTACCGACCTGGAACCGCAAGATCCGGGTCTTCGCGGACTGGACGCTCGCGATGTTCCTCAAGCGCGAGGTCGTCTCCCTCGGCGCCGTGGAGAACCCGCGCGAGGAGTTCTACGAGGCCGCGGCCCCGGTCTCGGCCGCCGTACGGGATTCCCGGCCCAAGGCCAAGGCCTCCTGACCGCACGGTCCCCCGACCGGGCACCGGCGCACGCGGCACGCACCGCAGGGGCGCCCGCCCCTCCCGCACAGGGAGGGGCGGGCGCCCCTCGGCGTTCTGGGCCCGGCGTCCTCGCGCGGGGCGCGCGCCCGGTACACCGGAACACTCACCGCCCGCCCGCCCGTACGCACACACCGGCGCACGGCGGTACCCGTACGAGCCGGCTCCCGGACGGCGCACGCTCACCGGGTCACCTCAGGGCCCGGTGAACCGGCCGCCGGAATCCGGTGAAGCCGCCGCGCCCGGCACCGGAACCCATGTGGCCCACGCGGGCCCGGCCCGCGAGCGCGAGAGCCCGCGCAGGCGTAAGGGTCCGGACCGCCGAGCGGTCCGGACCCCGTGGCCGGGGTGCCGGGCGCGGTGCGCGCCGCGCCCGGCACCGCGTCATTCGGTCTTGATGGCCTCCAGCATGTTCAGCCTCGCCGCCCGCCGCGCCGGCCACAGCGCGGCCAGCACGCCCACCAGCGCGGCCAGCGCCAGGAAGACGCCCATCCGCTCCCAGGGCAGCACCAGTTCGTAGGTGGGTATCAAGGAGGCGATCAGCTCTCCGGCCGCCCAGCCGAAGAAGACGCCCAGGCCGACGCCGAGCACCCCGCCGAACAGGGAGATCACCAGCGACTCCAGCCGGACCATCCGCTTGGTGCCGCGCCGGTCCAGGCCGATCGCCCGCAGCATCCCGATCTCCTGCGACCGCTCGAAGACCGACATGGCCAGGGTGTTGACCACCCCGAGCACCGCGACGACCACGGCCATGGCCAGCAGCCCGTAGAGCATGTTCAGCATCAGTGTGATCATCTGGGCGATGGACTCCGAGACGTCCTCCTCGTCCTGCACGAGAACAGCCGGGTTGTTGCCGAGGGCGTCCGCCAGAGCGGACTTCGCCGACTCGCTCGCGCCGCCCTCGGTGGCCACCAGTACCTGCATGCTGGTGACCTTCTCCAGATGCGGGTCCAGGGCGGCGGTGTCGAGCATGACGCCGGTCATCATCTCGTTGTCCCGGTACACGCCCCCGACGGTCAGCTCACCGCGTTCGCCGTCCTCGTGGACCACCTCGAAGGTCGAGCCGGTCCTCCAGCCGCGCTCCTTCGCGGTGGCGGTGTCCACGATGACGCTCTCGCCGCCCAGGCCCGCGAACGAACCCTCGGTGAAGTCGAGTTCGACCAGCTCACCGAAGCCCTCGCCGTCGACGCCCGTGAGGACTTCGTACTCATCGCCGATGCGGGAGAGGGAACTGCGCATCGGACTGAGGGCCGTGACCTCGTCCTGCTCGGCCAGCGTCCGCTCGACCTCCGGCGACAGTGGCCTGTAGTTGGCCATCGAGACCACGTAGTCGGCCTTGAGCGCCTCCGTGGCCATCTTGTCGACGCCCTTCTGGACGCTGCTCGCTATCACGGTCAGACCGGTGATCAGCGTGAGGCCGATCATCAGCGCCGCGGCGGTGGCGGCGGTGCGGCGCGGGTTGCGCACGGCGTTCAGGCGCGCCAGCTTGCCCGACACCCCGGCCGTGCGCATCACGGGCGAGGTCAGTGCGATCACCGGACGCGACAGCAGAGGCGTCAGCACGAACACGCCGATCACCAGCAGCCCGGCGCCCGCGCCCATCGGGATCTTGCCGTCGTCCATGCCGGTGGCGGCCAGCACCAGCACGGCCCCCGCACCGGCCAGGACCGCGCCGATGGTGTTGCGCACGACCAGACCGCGGACGGTGGAGGGCGCGTGCACACTGCCCATCGCGGCGACCGGCGGAACCTTCGCGGCGCGACGGGCGGGCAGCCAGGCCGCGACCACGGTGACCTTGATGCCGACGACCAGCGAGGCGATGACCGCGGCCGGGGGGACGATCAGCGGGCCGTCCGGCACGGTGAGACCGAGGGAGCCCATCAGCGAACGCAGCCCGGCGCCGATCCCGATGCCCGCCAGCAGGCCGATCCCCGCGGCGATCGCGCCGACGACCACGGCTTCCACCAGCACCGAGCGGGTCACCTGGCGGCGGCTCGCGCCGACCGCGCGCAGCAGCGCCAGCTCCTTGGTGCGCTGGGCGACCAGCATGGTGAAGGTGTTGGCGATGATGAAGACACCGACGAAGAGGGAGATTCCGGCGAACACCAGCAGTCCGGTGCGCATGCCCTCCATCTCCGCCTCGATCATCCTCGCCTGGTCGTCGGCGAGCGACTGCCCGGTGACGGCCTCGGCCTGCTCGGGCAGGACCTTCTCGACGCTCTTCCTCAACTCCCCCTGGTCCACGCCTTCGGAGGCGGTCAGCACGACCTCGCTGTACAGGCCGGGCTGGGAGAACAGCTCCTGGGCGGTGGCGGTGTCGAACAGCACCAGGGTGCCGCCGGCGGCGACGTTGCCGTCGTCGGTGTCGAAGACGCCGGTGACCTTCTCCTCACGGACCGGGCCGCTGACGGACAGCCGCACGGTGTCGCCGACTCCGTAGCCGGTGCGCCCGGCGGTCGCGGAGTCCAGCGCGATCTCACCGGCACGCTGCGGAGCCCGGCCCTCGCGCAGGTCGTAGCGCGGGTCCTCGCCCGATCCGTCCGGGCCGGTGTCGTAGTTGCCGCCCTGGGTCGACCAGCCCTCGCCGACCAGCTTGCCGTCCTTGCCGGCGAGGGCGGCGAAGCCGGAGACGGCTCCGGTGGCGTGCTCGACGCCAGGCAGCTCCCGTGTCCGCTCCAGCAGTTCGCGGGGAAGGTCCGAGGGGCCGCCGGGGTCGGCCTCGTCGCTGGAGAAGTCGGGGCGGACGACCACGTCGACGGCCTCGAAGCCCTTGGCGGAGCTTCTCGCGAAGGCATCGGAGAGGGTGGCGGTGAAGACCAGGGTGCCGGCGACGAACGCCACGCCGAGCATGACGGCGAGCGTGGTCATCAGCAGTCTGGCCTTGTGCGCGAGCACGTTGCGCAGGGCGGTACGGAACATGGGGGCTCGTGATCCTGGAGATAGGTGTGGAGGCGCGGCGGGTCGGGGTGTCGGGGCCGGAACCCGGCCGGTCAGCTGGTGCGGCCCCGGGCGTCGAACGCCTTCATGCGGTCCAGCACGCCCTCGGCGGTGGGATCGGCCATGTCGTCGACGATCCGGCCGTCGGCGAGGAAGACGACCCGGTCCGCGTACGAGGCGGCCACCGGGTCGTGGGTCACCATGACCACCGTCCGGCCCAGCTCCCGCACCGAGTTGCGCAGGAAGCCGAGCACCTCGGCACCGGCGCGCGAGTCGAGGTTGCCGGTCGGCTCGTCGCCGAAGATGATCTCCGGCCGGGCGGCCAGGGCGCGGGCGACCGCCACGCGCTGCTGCTGGCCGCCGGAGAGCTGGTTGGGGCGGTGCCCCAGCCGGCCCGCCAGGCCGACCGTCTCCACCACCTTCTCCAGCCACTCCCGGTCCGGTTTGCGGCCGGCGATGTCCATCGGCAGCGTGATGTTCTCCAGCGCCGTCAGGGTGGGCAGCAGATTGAACGCCTGGAAGATGAAACCGATCTTGTCCCGGCGCAGCCGGGTCAGCCTCTTGTCCTTCAGGGAGGACAGCTCGGTCTCACCGATCCAGGCCGAGCCGGAGGAGAACGAGTCCAGACCGGCCATGCAGTGCATCAGCGTCGACTTGCCCGAACCCGACGGGCCCATGATCGCGGTGAACTGACCCCGCCGGAAGTCCACGGTGACGGAGTCGAGTGCCACCACCTTCGTCTCACCCTGGCCGTAGACCTTGCTCAGGTCCACGGCGCGGGCGGCCGCGGCGCCGGCGGCGGCGGAGGGCGCGGAGAGAGTGTCGGACGGGGTGCTGGTGGTCACGGGAGGGGGCTCCTGTCACAGCGGCTTGACGGGGACCCCTCCATCGTCCGTGCGAAACCGGCCACCGGCGTCCACCCCCGAACCGGTCTCGGAGGGAGCCTGCGGGGGGACCGGGGAGGCCCGTGTCATCCCTGAGGAGGAGAGGACACCCCGATGCCTTCCTGTGGCTGGGCAGCGACTTTCCGTCATTCCTGACGGCGGCGCGGGGGCGCGTGATCCTCTTTGAAGAGGGGCGCGCGCCGCTGATGCTGCATCAGTTGCCAATAAAATCAGACAACCTGGAGTCGAAAGCCCGTTGTCCGAACGAGCGCCGCGGATAGGCTCGTTCAGCGTCCAGGGGAGGGCCGTAGCCAGTCGTGCGGTCCATGAGCCGGTGCCCGGATGGTGGAATGCAGACACGGCGAGCTTAAACCTCGTTGGCCTACAGGCCGTGCCGGTTCGAATCCGGCTCCGGGCACGCCGGCCCTCGCACGGCCCCTGTCGGGGGCACCGCTCGGCCCGGTGATCTCCTCGCCGCTGCGCGCGGAGTCCCCGCTGCGGCCGGGCACCGCCGACGGCTGGACGGCCGAGGGCGGCACCGTGCTGCGGCGCGGGACGCTGACCCTGCTGCCCGCCCCGCACGTGACGGACCTGTCTCCGGTCGCGGCGCGCGGGAGGGCGCGCCGTTCCGCCGAACGGGCGTACGGAAGCCCTCTGGCGGGGTATCACCGGCACGACGCCGGGTACCGGAACAATCACGACTCCTTCCGTCGTTCTCGCCAGTGCACTACCGTGCGGTCTTTGCTAAAGCATTACTCTTGAGGAAGGGCCGCGCGGTGCGGCCATGGAGGAGTGAGATGAGGAGCAGTAACCCGGTCTTCTCGCGACGGGGATTCAGCCGAGACAACGGCTACGCCGGTTTCAACGCCACGCAGCAGCCGCAGGCCGGGAACCCGTACGCCGCCAACCCGTACGCGACCGGCGCCCAGCCCACCAACCCCTACGCCCAGCAGCCCCAGACGGCAGGGCAGCCGGGCTTCCCGCCCACCGCCGCCCCGCCGCGGGCGGGCCGGATGACGATGGACGACGTCGTCGCCCGTACGTCGATGACGGTCGGCCTGGTCGTCGCCATGGCGGCTGTGGCGTGGATCACGGACCTGTCGCTCGGCCTGGCCCTGGGCGCGATGCTGATCGCGCTGGTCCTGGGGCTGGTGCAGTCCTTCAAGCGCAAGGCGTCGCCCCCGCTGATCCTGGCCTACGCAGCCTTCGAGGGCCTGTTCCTCGGAGCCGTCAGCAACTACGTCGACAGCTACATCGCCGACGGTGCGGCGATGCAGGCGGTGCTGGGCACCATGGCGGTCTTCGCCGCGGTGCTGTTCATGTACAAGGCCCGCATCATCCGCGTCACGCGGCGCTTCTACCGCTTCGTGATGGCCGCGGCCATCGGCTTCGTCCTGCTGATGGGGATCAACCTGCTGTTCGCCGTCTTCGGCGGCGGTGACGGCCTCGGCTTCCGCAGCGGCGGCCTGGGCATCCTCTTCGGCGTCATCGGCATCGTGCTCGGCGCCGCCTTCCTGGCCCTGGACTTCAAGCAGGTCGAGGACGGCATCGCCTACGGCGCCCCCCGCGAGGAGTCCTGGCTGGCCGCGTTCGGCCTGACCCTGACCCTGGTCTGGATCTACCTGGAGTTCCTGCGGCTGATCGCCATCCTGCAGAGCAGCGACTGATCCGGCTGTCCGGCCCCGGCCTCCCGGCCGGACCGGACGCGGGACCTGTGAGGGGCCCCGGGGCATCTGCCCCGGGGCCCCTCCGCGCGTGCCGTGCGACTCCTGTAGGCCTCCCGCGTGCCACCCGTGCGTTCCGCCCGCCGGCGGCCCGTTGGCGGCGGTGTGCGCGGGGCGCATAGGGTTGCGCCGTGCTCGACGTCACCCCCCTGCTGACCGCCGTGGACCGCTTCGCCGACCGGCTGCGGGCCATGCCGCACAGCGCCCTGGCCCGGGGTGCCGCGGCCGAGGGGCTCGAACTGGCCGGGGAGTTGGCCGGCCGCGCCCAGCGCCTGGAGTTCCCCGGCCGCCCCACGCGCCCCCTGCCCGGCGCGGGCCTCTTCGCCGCCGGAGACCAACTCGCGGTGGCCGGGCACGACCTGGCGGAGGCGCTGCGGGCGGCCGGGGAGCGGGCCGGGGCCGGGTCCCGGGAGCTGGCCGAGGCCGTGGCGCTGGTGGAGGCCGCCGAGTCCGCGGCGCTCGAAGCGGCGTTCAGACCGAGGCGATGACCCGGTCGGCCAGGACGTAGACGCTCTCCCGGCCGCACGCGAAGGTGAGGGCGTACGCGCCGAGGACGCCCGATCCGCCCAGCAGCACCGGCTCGGCGCCCTCGCGCACCGCGGCGGCGAGCCGCTCGGCGGTCTCGCGGTGGCCGGGCGTCATGCAGACGGTGGTGCCGTCGGCGAAGACGTAGACGTCCAGCGTGCCCAGCAGGCCGGGCCGTACGTCGGCCAGTGGTGTGCGGCACTCGGCCAGTTCGGCCAGCCGCAGGCGGGTGGACTCGTGGTCGGTGGCGCCGTCGGCGCGGTCGGAGCCGCGGTCGGCGGTGTCGGAGTCCTCGAAGTCGTCGGGCTCGGTCGCGGGGCCGGGGACGACGGGCTCGCCGTTCAGACCGTAGCCGGGGTGGGAGGGATGGCGGCGGCGTGCCGCGGCCAGCTCCGCGGAGTCGGCCTCCGCCGTGTCCCCGGTCTCCCCGGCCTCCTCGAAGTCCTCGGAGCCGGGTGCGGCGGGCCGCCGGAGGTCCGGCCCGGAGGCGGCCCCCTCCCGGTCCGTCTGGTGCGGTACGAACGCCTCGCCCTCGTGCGTACCGCTGCCCAGGGCGCGCTCCAGCAGCGCGTCGAGCAGTGCCGGGTCGGGACCGGCGCCCTCGTGCTCCGCGCCGCGCCCGTCGGGCAGGAGGCTCTCGGCACGGTCGTCGCGTGCCTCCTGGGCGGCCCAGAAGGCGCGGGCCTCGGCCAGCTCGCGCTCGCGCTCCTCCGCGAGGGCGTCGGCGACGGCGGACCGGATCTCCTCGGTGTCCGGGGAGGTGCGCGCCGGAGGGACGAAGGCGTGCGCCAGGGCCGCGCGCGCCTCGGCCGCGGCCAGCCGCGCCCGCAGCTCGGCGAGCCGGCGGCGCAGGCCCAGGGCGGTGTGCAGGGCGGCGCCGCCCAGAGCCGCGGCGACGGCGGCGGCCAGCAGCAGGATGAGGGATATGGCGCTCACTGACGTACTCCCGGTTGGAACTCCGATCCCTGAATTCCTATCGCAGCCGGAGGGGAATCTCCTGTCGAGCGACGTGCCGGGCACCGCCAAAAGGGCGTGCGCGGACCTCTGTGCGGACCAATGGAACCCCTGTGAGCAGGAAAGACGGCGAGCCCCCAGGACATAGATCACATCCTGGGGGCTCTTCGGTCTCACCGGTGCATCGACGGCGCACCGACGGTGAGTCAGATCACACCGCGCGCCGGTCGGGTGTGTCGCGTGCCACGCCGGAGGCGGGGGCGCCGGGCCGGTGCGGTACGCGCCGGGGCCGGTTCAGCTGAGGCGCTCGATGACCATGGCCATGCCCTGGCCGCCGCCGACGCACATCGTCTCCAGGCCGAACTGCTTGTCGTGCCACTGGAGGGAGTTGATCAGGGTGGTGGTGATGCGGGCGCCGGTCATGCCGAAGGGGTGGCCGACGGCGATGGCGCCGCCGTTGACGTTGAGCCGGTCCTCGTCGATGCCCAGGTCCCGGTAGGAGGGGATCACCTGGGCGGCGAACGCCTCGTTGATCTCCACCAGGTCGATGTCGCCGATGGTCATGCCGGCCAGCTTCAGCGCCCGCTTCGACGCCTCGACCGGGCCCAGGCCCATGATCTCGGGGGACAGGCCGGAGACGCCGGTGGAGACGATCCGGGCCAGCGGGGTGATGCCCAGCTCGCGCGCCTTGGTGTCGGACATGATCACCAGCGCGGCGGCGCCGTCGTTGAGCGGGCAGCAGTTGCCCGCGGTGACCAGGCCGTCGGGGCGGAAGACGGGCTTGAGGCCCTGCACGCCCTCCAGGGTCACGCCCGCGCGCGGACCGTCGTCCTTGGAGACGACCGTGCCGTCGGGCAGGGTGACCGGGGTGATCTCGCGCTCCCAGAAGCCGGAGGCGATGGCCTTCTCGGCGAGGTTCTGGGACCGCACGCCGAACTCGTCCATGTCCTGCCGGGTGACGCCCTTGAGGCGGGCGAGGTTCTCGGCGGTCTGGCCCATGGCGATGTAGACGTCCGGCAGCTCGCCGTCCTCGCGCGGGTCGTGCCAGCCCTCGCCACCGGACTCGGCACGGGCGGCGGTGCGCGCCTCGGCGTCGGCGAAGACCGGGTTGTGGGTGCCGGGCATGCCGTCGGAGGTGCCGTTGACCGAGCGGGAGACCGTCTCGACGCCGGCCGAGACGAACACGTCCCCCTCGCCCGCCTTGATGGCGTGCATGGCCATGCGGGTGGTCTGCAGCGAGGACGAGCAGTAGCGGGTGACGGTGCAGCCCGGCAGGTGGTCCATCCCCATCTGGACGGCGACGACCCGGCCGAGGTTGTGGCCCTGCTCGCCGCCGGGCAGGCCGCAGCCCAGCATCAGGTCGTCGATCTCGGCCGGGTCCAGCTGCGGCACCTTGTCCAGCGCGGCCTTGACGATGCCGGCGGTCAGGTCGTCCGGGCGGACGTCTTTGAGCGAGCCCTTGAAGGCGCGTCCGATCGGCGAACGGGCTGCTGAGACGATCACGGCTTCGGGCATCACGGCTCCAGGGAACGAGGGCGGAGGGCTGTGGATGCTTGGAAACTACCGTTCCGTAAGGCGGCGGTCACGACTCGCCACGTGTGATCCGGGCCTCTTTTCTAAGCGCTTGCTCAGTTCTACCCGTTCGCCGGACCACTCCGGACGGCTCCGGGCCGCTCCGGACCCTTCCGCTCCGCGCCGGGCTCGCGCGAACCCGACGCGGAGCGGTACAGCCGCGCGGTCACCCGGCGCCCGCCGGCTCGGGCGCCCCGGGCCGCTCGGCCACCGCGATCACCCCGGCCACCGGCAGCCGCCTGCGGAGGCGGCGTCTCAGCAGTGCCAGGGGGCCGTGCGTCCCCGAGACCTCGGTGCCGCCCTCGCCGGCCGCGGCCGCCGCGGCCGCCGCGACGGGGAGGGCCTCCTCGCGGCGTGCGGCACCGAGGCCGCCGGGGCACCCGTCCTCCTGCGGCCCCTCGGGCCACAGGCCCAGCGCGGCGCAGAGCGTGGGCAGGAAGGCCATGGCCGCGGTCGCGTAACCCTCCGCCGAGGGGTGGTAGTTGTCGGGGCCGAACAGTTCCCGCGGGTTCGCCTCGAACTCCGGGCCGAGCAGGTCGCCCAGCGAGACCGTCCATCCGCCCCGCTCCACCACCGCGACCGTCTGGGCCGCCGCGAGCCGGCGGCTCATCCGGCGGGCCAGCCAGCGCAGCGGCTGGGCGACCGGCTCGACCGTGCCCAGATCCGGGCAGGTCCCCACCACGACCTCGCAGCCGGCCGCCCGCAGCCGCGTCACCGCGTCCCGCAGCAGCCGCACCGAGACGGCGGGCGGCACACGGTGGGTGACGTCGTTCGCGCCGATCATGACGACACACACGTCGGGAGCGCCGTCGCCGTTGATGCCGCCGTCCTCCAGCAGCCGGGACACCTGGCGGTCCAGGTCGTCCGAACAGGCCCCCGAGACCGCCACGTTGCGCAGCCGCACCGGCCGCTCGGCCACCGCGGCCAGCCCCGCCGCCAGCAGCGCGCCCGGGGTCTGCCTCGGCCGGTGGACGCCCTGCCCGGCGGCGGTGGAGTCCCCGAGCACCGCCAGCCGCAGCGGTGTGGCCTGCGCGCCCGGTCCGACGGAGGCGACGGCCGTGCCGTACACCCCGTCCGCCGGCGGCGGCACGTCGTCCGAACCGCCCACCCGGCGCCGCGCCAGCCGTGCCTGGGCCATCAGCAGGCCGACGGCCGCCCCGCCGAGCAGTCCGGCTCCTCCGCCGCCGTACGCCGCGGCGGTCGCGATCCTGCGCGCCACTCTCGCCCCGGACACCGGTCCGGGCACAGCCCTCGCCATCGGCCCCTCCGTTCCGCCGCGCCCCCGCAGCCTCCTCGCACCCCGTACGCGCGCCCTGTGCGCCCGGCGCGCGGTCCGTGCGGTGCCCGCACGTCACTATGAGTGTCATGCCCAGTGCACTGCGCTGCGCAACGCGCGTCAACACCGCTCCGGCGTCCCCCTAGGCTGGCTGTACGGGCAGGCGACGGCGACTGCCCCCGAATGCGGAGAACCAGGTGCAGTATTACGATTCGATGATCGAGCTTGTCGGCAACACCCCGCTGGTCAAGCTGAACAGTGTGGCGGCGGGGATCCGGGCCACCGTTCTGGCCAAGGTCGAGTACTTCAACCCGGGCGGTTCGGTGAAGGACCGGATCGCGGTCCGGATGATCGAGGCCGCCGAACGCTCCGGCGAGCTGAAGCCGGGCGGCGTCATCGTCGAGCCCACCTCCGGCAACACCGGGGTGGGGTTGGCGATCGTGGCCCAGCAGAAGGGCTACCGCTGCGTCTTCGTCTGTCCGGACAAGGTGTCCACGGACAAGATCAACACACTGCGCGCGTACGGCGCCGAGGTCGTGGTCTGCCCCACCGCGGTCGATCCAGAGCACCCCGACTCCTACTACAACGTCTCCGACCGGCTGGTACGCGAGACGCCGGGCGCCTGGAAGCCGGACCAGTACAGCAACCCGGACAACCCGCGCTCCCACTACGAGACCACCGGCCCCGAGCTGTGGGAGCAGACGGACGGGAGGATCACCCACTTCGTGGCCGGCATCGGCACCGGCGGCACCATCAGCGGCACCGGCCGCTACCTCAAGGAGGTCTCCGGCGGGAAGGTGCGGATCGTCGGCGCCGACCCGGAGGGCTCGGTGTACTCCGGCGGCTCGGGGCGCCCCTATCTGGTGGAGGGCGTCGGCGAGGACTTCTGGCCCAGCGCCTACGACCGCGAGGTGACGGACGAGATCGTCGCCGTCTCCGACAAGGACTCCTTCCGGATGACGCGGCGGCTGGCCCGCGAGGAGGGCCTGCTGGTCGGCGGCTCCTGCGGCATGGCCGTGGTCGCGGCGCTGCGCGTGGCCGAGGGGCTCGGGGAGGACGACACGGTCGTCGTCCTGCTGCCGGACGGCGGGCGCGGCTACCTCTCGAAGATCTTCAACGACGAGTGGATGGCGGACTACGGCTTCCTGGAGGAGGGCGAGCCCACCCAGGCCCGCGTCGGCGACGTGCTGCGCCGCAAGGACGGCGAGCTGCCCTCGCTGGTCCACATGCACCCCGAGGAGACCGTCGGCGAGGCCGTCGAGGTGCTGCGCGAGTACGGCGTCTCGCAGATGCCCGTGGTCAAGCCCGGCGCCGGGCACCCGGACGTGATGGCGGCCGAGGTCGTCGGCTCGATCGTCGAACGCGACCTGCTGGACGCGCTGTTCACCGGGCGCGCCAAGCTGGAGGAGCCGCTGGAGGCGCATATGAGCGCGCCGCTGCCGCAGGTCGGCTCGGGCGAGCCGGTCGCCGACCTGATGGCGGTGCTGGAGGGGGCCGACGCGGCGATCGTGCTGGTGGAGGGCAAGCCGACCGGAGTGGTAAGCCGCCAGGACCTGCTGGCCTTCCTCGCCCGGGGCACCGGGGCCGCAGGCGGCGGGGCGGAGTAGGTACCGGGCCGTCACGGCCCGGAAAAACGCGGTTAACACCCGTCGGGCACCGTGGTGTCCAACGGCGCGGAGGGCCTCCGGAGCGGCTCCCGGACTCCTCCCGGCGCCCGGGACGCGGGCCAGGCCCGGCCGCGCGTCCTCGCGGGGACCGCCGTCGTCCCGCCCCCGGTGTCCGCACCGGGGTGTGGCGGTCCCCGCGCGACTTCTCGTACGGCTTCCCGCGTGCCGCCCTGCTGCGGGCCCGCCCGCTCCGTCCCGCCCCGTGGGTCCACCGCTCCACCGCGGCCCGGCCCCGCGGACCGGGCCGGCACTGAATAGGCTTATGCGGAGCAGGAGAGTCCTGAAGAGGGCGGAGGGGCAGGTGGGCACGGTGAGCGGTGCGGGCGCGCGACTGCTGAGGATGTTCGAGGGGCACCGGCTCACCCCCACCCAGCGGCGGATCGCCCACTGCATGGTGCGGCGCGCGGAGGACGCCCCGTTCCTGTCCAGCGTGGAGCTGGCGGAGCTGGCCGGCGTCAGCCAGCCGTCGGTGACCCGCTTCGCCGTGGCACTGGGCTTCGACGGCTACCCGGCGCTGCGCAGGCATCTGCGCGAGGCCCTGCCGGCGCCCTCGGCGGGCGGCGCTCCCGGCGCCGGAGCGGAAGGAGCGGAGGGAGCGGAGGGCGGCGCGGCGGGCAACGCGTACCAGCAGGCCGTGCACGCCGAGATCGAGCACCTGCGGCAGCTCGCGGCCCTGCTGGCCGATCCCGCCCCCGTCGCCGAGGCCGGGCGGCTGCTGGCCGCCTCCCGCCCGCTGCCCGTCCTGGGGCTGCGGGCCGCCGCCGCGCAGGCCCGCGGCTTCGCGTACTTCGCCGCCAAGGTGCACCCGGACGTACGGCTGCTGGACGAGGGCGGCTCGATGCTGGACGACCGCCTCGACGCCGCGGTGCGGGCCGGGGCGAGCGCGCTGCTGTGCTTCGCGCTGCCCCGCCATCCGCGCGAGACGGTGGCGGCCCTGGAATGCGCCCGGGAGGCCGGGCTGCGGATCGTCACCGTCGCCGACAGCGTCTTCGCGCCCGTCGCCCGCCCCGGCGACCTGCTGCTGCCCGCCGCCGTCGGAACCACGCTGTCCTTCGACACCGCCTGCTCGCCCATGATGCTGGGACGGGTGCTGCTGGAGGCGATGTGTGACGAACTACCCGACGCGCAGGCGCGGCTGGAGGAGTTCGACGCGCGCGCCGCCCGGCGGGGCCTGTTCGCCGAGTGACCGGTCCGGCCTGCCGGGGCGACCGGTCGGGTCCGGCCGGCCGGGGCCCGGGAGCGCGCCGGACGCCGGACGGGATCCGCCGTTCTCTCAGGCGAATCTCATCATCCCTCAGTACGCTTTCGCACCGGGCGAGCCGTCGCGCGGTGACGCGGTGGCGGCACACAGCCGAACGGAGAACGTCGCCGAAGGGAACGAGGAGGGCTGCCGTGGGAAGGGGAACGTACGCGCTGGCGAGGGTCGCGGTGTACACGCGGACCGCGGGTATCGCGCTGTGGTGGACCGGTCTCGTGGCCGCGGGCGTCGGCCTGGCGGTGCCGGGGCTGACCGGGCGGCGCGCCGGGATCCTGGGCGGGGCCGCGCTCTTCCTCGTGGCGGCCGCCGCGGCCTTCCTGGCGCGCCGCCGCCGCTGCACCGGGCTGATCAGGACGTCGACCGCGGCGGGCAAGTGGGTGGTGCTCCACGACCGGGCGGTGACCGTGCGCGGCTGGCTGCGCAGGCGCCGCTGGTGGCTGGCCGCCGCCTTCCTGGCCGCCGCGGCCTCGTCCCTGGCCGCTCCGGCCGCCGGCGGTCTGCTGCTGGCCGGGGCCGGCGCGGGCCTGTGGGCCAAGGCGGTGTGGCTGGGCCGCTGGGAGCGGCGCAACGAGAAGCTGCTGTGGGTGCGTCCGGAGTGGGCGGACGGGCGCAGCCCGTCCCGCGGGGACGTGCGCGGCTGGATGACCACCGGCCCGCTGGCCGGGGACGCCGCGCCGGGCGGCGCCCGCCGCCGGTCCCCGGTGCCGGGTGCGGCCCGGGAGCGCCGCCCCCGGGCGCGGGTCACGGCCGCGGCGCGGTGAGCGCGTCGCGCTGAGCGCCGCCGGACGCGGCGACGAGGTCCTCCAGGGTCTGGGGCGGGCGCACGGTCGCGAAGCGCACGCCGTCGATGTCGATGTCGCCGTCACCTTCGCCGTTGTTGCCGTTGCCGTTGCCGTTGCCGCTGCCGCTGCCGCCGTCCGCCCCGGCCGCCGGGGCGGACGCGGTGTCCCCGGTGGTGAAGCCGTACACGCCCGGCCTGGGCAGGCTGTTGTAGTCGAACGGGGTGGAGAAGTAGTACGCCCCCGTGTCCAGCAGCGCCACCAGATCGCCGGAGGCCAGCTCCGGCAGTTCCCTGCCGCGCGCCACGAGGTCGCCGGCGAAGCAGCACGGCCCGGCGATGTCCTGCGCCACGGGCGCGCCCCGCCTGGGCCGGCCCAGGCGGTCGTAGGCGGCGACCCGCAGCGGCCAGGCCTCGGGCGCGAAGACCGTCCGCACAGCGACCTGGGCGCCCGCGTGGGTGACCGCTATCGGGCGGCCCCCGGAGCTCTTGGCGTACTCCACCCGGGCCAGTACCAGCCCGCACTTGGCCAGCACCGACCGCCCGAACTCGGTGACCAGCCCGTAGCGCCCGTCGAACAGGCCCGGGACGGTGTCGCGCAGCAGCCGGGCGTACTCGGCGAAGGTGGGGGAGACCTCCTCGGAGTCGAAGTTGACCGGGAGGCCGCCGCCGATGTCGAGGGTGTCGATCCGCCGTTCCCCGGCGGCCCGGTTGATCTCCTCGGCCAGCTCGTAGGTGGCGGCCACGCCCGCGGCCATCTTCTCCAGCGGCATGCCCTGGGAGCCGACGTGGCAGTGCAGCCGGGTGATCCAGGGGCGCTCCACACAGGCGCGTACGACGAACTCGCGCGCCCCCTCGTCCTGGAGGGCGAACCCGAACTTCGAGGTGGCCGTCGCGGTGCTCATCGCGTCGATGCTGCCGCCGCCCAGCTGCGGGTTGACGCGCAGGCCGACCGGCGACGCGGACCTGCCTTCGGGGAGGGAGGGCAGGGCGCCGGGGGCCATCAGGGCGTCCAGGCGCTCCAGCTCCTGGCGGTTGTCCGCGTTGAGCGCGATGCCCAGCTCCAGGGCCTCGCGCAGCTCGCCCGTTGTCTTGGCGGGCGAGTCCAGGACGATGCCCTCAGGCCCGACCCCGGCGGCCCGGGCCAGGGCCAGCTCGCCGGGGCTGGCGACCTCGCAGCCCAGCCCGCAGTCGGCGAGCAGCCGCAGCACGGGGACCAGGGAGGAGGCCTTCACCGCGAAGGAGTGCAGCACGGGCTGGCCGGGGGCCGTCACCTCGTCGAAGGCGGCGTGCAGGGCGGCGGCCGTCTCCCGTACGGACGCCACGTCCAGCAGGGCCGCGACCGGGTGCTTGTCCGAGAGCAGCCCGCGGGCGACGGCGGCCCGTACCGCGGCGTCGCGACGGGCGGCGGCCGCGGCGGCCCGCGGGCTGCCGCAGGACCCGGAGGCGGAGGCGGCGGCCTCGGCGGAGTCCCGGGCCTCGGCGGAGTCCGGGGCCGCGAGGGACTCCGGCCGGACGGCGGCGTGGTGCGTGTAAGCCATGCACACAAGACAAACACGGCCGGAGCAGGCGGACGACACCACCCGTTGACTAGTTCTATTCAGTGAATAGAGTTGATGTAGTAACCAATTCAGATCCGGAGGCAGGGGACCATGGCAGACCTCTCAGGGCCCTCAGGGCCGCGAACCGTACGGGCCCCGCGCGGCCCGGGGCTGACGGCCCGGGGCTGGCAGCAGGAGGCCGCCCTGCGGATGCTGCGGAACAACCTCGACCCCGAGGTCGCCGAGCACCCCGAGAAGCTCGTCGTCTACGGCGGCACCGGCAAGGCCGCCCGCGACTGGCGCTCCTTCGACGCCATGGCCCGCACCCTCACCACCCTGGGCCCGGACGAGACGATGCTCGTCCAGTCCGGCCGCCCGGTCGGCGTGCTGACCACCCACGAGTGGGCGCCGCGCGTGCTGATCGCCAACTCCAACCTGGTGGGCGACTGGGCCAACTGGGAGGAGTTCCGCCGTCTGGAGGCGCTCGGGCTGACCATGTACGGCCAGATGACGGCCGGATCGTGGATCTACATCGGCACCCAGGGCATCCTCCAGGGCACCTACGAGACCTTCGCCGCCGTCGCCGCCAAGCGCTTCGGCGGCTCGCTGGCCGGAACGATCACCCTCACCGCCGGGCTCGGCGGCATGGGCGGCGCCCAGCCGCTGGCGGTCACCATGAACGGCGGCGTGGTCATCTGCGTCGACTGCGACCCGCGCGCCATCGAGCGCCGCATCGAACACCGCTACCTCGACGTGCGTGCCGAATCCCTCGACCACGCCCTGCGCCTGGCCGGCGAGGCCCGCGACGCCCGGCGCCCGCTGTCGATCGGCGTGCTGGGCAACGCCGCCGAGGCCGTGCCGCGCCTGCTGGCCATGGGCGCGCCGGTCGACATCGTCACCGACCAGACATCCGCCCACGATCCGCTGGCCTACCTGCCGCTGGGCGTCGACTTCGCGGACATGGCCTCCTACGCGGCCGCCGAGCCCGCCGACTTCACCGCGCGGGCGCGGGAGTCCATGGCCCGGCACGTGGAGGCGATGGTCGGTTTCCAGGACGCCGGCGCCGAGGTCTTCGACTACGGCAACTCCATCCGCGGCGAGGCGCGACTGGCCGGCTACGAGAGGGCGTTCGCCTTCCCCGGCTTCGTGCCCGCCTACATCCGGCCGCTGTTCTGCGAGGGCAGGGGACCCTTCCGCTGGGCCGCGCTCTCGGGCGATCCGAAGGACATCGCGGCCACCGACCGCGCCGTGCTCGACCTCTTCCCCGAGAACGAGTCCCTGGCCCGCTGGATCCGGATGGCCGGGGAGCGGGTGCACTTCCAGGGCCTGCCCGCCCGCATCTGCTGGCTCGGCTACGGGGAGCGCGACCGGGCCGGGGAGCGCTTCAACGACATGGTGGCCTCCGGCGAGATCTCCGCGCCGCTGGCCATCGGCCGTGACCACCTGGACTGCGGCTCGGTGGCCTCGCCGTACCGCGAGACCGAGGCCATGCTCGACGGCTCCGACGCCATCGCCGACTGGCCGCTGCTCAACGCCATGGTCAACGTGGCCTCCGGGGCCTCCTGGGTCTCCATCCACCACGGCGGCGGCGTCGGGATGGGCCGCTCGATCCACGCAGGCCAGGTCACCGTCGCCGACGGCACACCGCTGGCCGGGGAGAAGATCCGGCGGGTGCTCACCAACGACCCGGGCACGGGCGTCATCCGCCATGTGGACGCCGGGTACGAGCGCGCCGAGGAGGTCGCCGCCGAGCGCGGTGTGCGCGTCCCGATGCGCGAGGACGGCGCGGACGGCGGCGGATCCGGGAGCGCCTCGTGAGGCCGGGCGCCTCCTTCCACCAGATGTGGCGGGAGCTGCTGCCCGTCGGGCGGTCGGCGGCCACCGGCGGCTACCGGCGCCACGCCTGGACCGGGGCGGACGCCGAGTGCCGGGCGTGGTTCCGCGAGCAGGCCGAGGCGCGCGGGCTGGCGTACGAAACGGACCGCAACGGCAACCAGTGGGCCTGGCTGGACGGCTCCGCCGGGGCCGCCGGGGACGCCGTGGTGACCGGCTCGCACCTGGACTCCGTGCCAGACGGCGGCGCCTTCGACGGGCCGCTGGGCGTGGTGTCGGCCTTCGCCGCCCTCGACGAGCTGCACGGCAGGGGAGTGCGCCCGGACCGGCCGCTGGCCGTGGTCAACTTCGCCGACGAGGAGGGCGCACGCTTCGGCCTCGCCTGCGTCGGCTCCCGGCTGGCCGCCGGACAGCTCACCGCCGGGCAGGCCCGGGAACTGCGCGACGACGACGGCGTCCCGCTGCCGCGGGCCATGGAGCGCGCCGGGCACGACCCCGACGCGATCGGGCCCGATCCCGAACGGCTCGCCCGCATCGGCGCGTTCGTGGAACTCCACATCGAGCAGGGCCGCGACCTCGCCGTGCGGGACGCTCCCTCCGGCGGGAACGCGGTGGGCGTCGCCTCCGCGATCTGGCCGCACGGCCGCTGGCGGTTCGACTTCCACGGCGAGGCCAACCACGCCGGGACCACTCGTCTGGAGGACCGCCGCGACCCGATGCTCACCTACGCCAACACCGTCCTGGCCGCCCGTAAGAAGGCCCGGCTGGCCGGGGCGCTGGCAACCTTCGGCAAGGTCGCCGTCGAACCGAACGGCGTCAACGCCATCGCCTCCCTGGTGCGCGGCTGGCTCGACTCCCGCGCCCCCGACGAGGAGACCCTGGCCGCCGTCGTCGCCGAGATCGAACGCTCGGCCGCCGAGCGCGGCGCGCGCGACGGTGTGCGGGTGGACGTCACCCGGGAGTCCGCCACGCCCGTGGTGGAGTTCGCCCACGGGCTGCGCGACCGCATCGCGGCCCGGCTCGGCGGCGCGCCCGTACTGCCCACCGGCGCGGGGCACGACGCGGGCATCCTCTCCGCCGAGGTCCCCACCGCCATGCTCTTCGTGCGCAACCCCACCGGCGTCTCGCACTCGCCCGCCGAGTCGGCCGAGGAGGACGACTGCGTCGCCGGGGTGCGGGCGCTGGCCGATGTGCTGGAGGACCTGGCGTGTCCCTGACCTCCGACTCCCCGTCTCCCGGTTCTCCGGCCTCCGGCGCACCACGCCCCGAGGCCGTGTACTGGGCCGAGCATGCCTGGATCGGCGGCACCGTCGAGCCCGGCACGGTGATCGAGACGGCCGAAGGCCGGATCACCGCCGTGCGCACCGGGGTGCCCGCCCCGCCGCCCGGGGCCGAGCCGCTGCGCGGCCTGACCGTCCCCGGCCTGGCCAACGCGCACTCCCACGCCTTCCACCGCGCCCTGCGCGGCACCGTGCAGATCGGCTCCGGCACGTTCTGGACATGGCGGCAGGTGATGTACTCCGTCGCCGACCGCCTCACCCCAGAGAGCTACTTCGCCCTGGCCCGCGCCGTGTACGCCGAGATGGCACTGGCCGGCATCACGGCCGTCGGCGAGTTCCACTACCTGCACCACGCCCCCGGCGGCGCCCCCTACAAGGACCCCAACGCCATGGGGCACGCCCTGATGGCGGCGGCCGCCGAGGCCGGCATCCGCATCACCCTCCTCGACACCTGCTACCTGGCCTCCGGCCTCCTGTCCGCCCGCCGCGGCGGCGCCCTGGACCGCCACCAGCTCCGCTTCGGCGACGGCAGCGCCGCCGCCTGGGCCGAGCGGGCCGCCGCCCTGCGGCCGCCGGGCGGCCACGCCCGCGTGGGCGCCGCGATCCACTCGGTGCGCGCCGTGCCCGCCGCCGAACTGGCCGCCGTCGCCGACTGGGCCCGGGAGCGGGACGCGCCCCTGCACGTCCACCTCTCCGAGCAGCCCGCCGAGAACGACGCCTGCCTGGCCGTCCACGGCCGCACCCCCACCCGGGTGCTGGCCGACCACGGCGTGCTCGGCCCCCGTACCACCGCCGTCCACGCCACCCACCTCACCGACGCCGACATCGACCTCCTGGGCGGATCCGGCACAGGTGTGTGCATGTGCCCCACCACCGAGCGCGACCTCGCCGACGGCATCGGCCCGGCCGCCGCGCTGATGCGGGCGGGCTCGCCGCTGTGTCTGGGCAGCGACAGCCACGCCGTGATCGACCTGCTGGAGGAGGCCCGCGCGACGGAACTGGACGAGCGGCTGCGCACCCGCGCCCGAGGCCACTGGACCGCCTCGCAACTGCTGCGTGCCGCCGGCGAGTTCGGCCATGCGGCCATCGGCTGGCCGGAGGCGGGACGGCTGGAGGCGGGCCGGCTCGCCGACTTCGCCACCATCGCCCTGGATACCGTGCGCACCGCCGGGCCTCCGCCCCGGCTGGGGGCGGAGACGGCGGTGTTCGCCGCCACCGCGGCCGATGTGCGCCACACGGTCGTCGGCGGTCGCCATGTGGTGCGCGACGGGGTACACCGGAGCGTGCCGGACGTCCCCGCGGCCCTGACGGAAGCCATCCAGCAAGGAGCAGCCCGCTGATGAGCACCTCGAGCACCCCCGCCGACACCCCCGCCGGCATCCTCGTCACCAACATCGCCACCCTCGTCACCAACGACCACCACTGCTGTGAAGCCGCCGAGGACACCCCCCTCGGCCTGATCCGGGACGCGGCCGTCGTCATCGAGGGCGACCGCATCGCCTGGGTCGGTACGGAAAGTGAAGCACCCGCCACCGACAGTCGTGTCGACGCGGGCGGCCGGGCGATGATCCCCGGCTTCGTCGACTCCCACTCCCATCTGGTCTTCGGCGGCGACCGCACCGAGGAATTCGGCGCGCGCATGTCCGGCCGCCCCTACTCCGCCGGCGGGATCCGCACCACCGTCGAGGCCACCCGGAAGGCCACCGACGAGCAGCTCGCCGCCAACCTGGCCCGCCACGTGCGCGAGGCGCTGCGGCAGGGCACCACCACCCTGGAGACCAAGTCCGGCTACGGCCTCACCGCGAGGGACGAGGCGCGCGCCCTGCGCATCGCCGACGACCACGTGGACGAGGTCACCTACCTCGGCGCCCATGTGGTGCCCCCGGAGTACGCCGACGACCCGGACGGCTACGTGGACCTCGTCACCGGCCCGATGATGGCCGCCTGCGCCCGCTGGGCCCGCTGGGTGGACGTCTTCTGCGAGCGGGGCGCCTTCGACGGCGACCAGGCCCGCGCCGTCCTCACCGCCGGAATCGCCCACGGCCTGGTCCCGCGCGTCCACGCGGGCCAGCTCGGGCCCGGCCCCGGCGTACGGCTCGCCGTGGAGCTGGACGCGGCCTCGGCCGACCACTGCACCCACCTCACCGACTCCGACGTGGACGCGCTGGCGAACAGCCGCACCGTCGCCACGCTGCTGCCCGGCTGCGAGTTCTCCACCCGGTCGCCCTACCCCGACGCCCGCCGTCTGCTGGACGCCGGCGTCACCGTCGCGCTGTCCACCGACTGCAACCCGGGCTCGTCGTACACCAGCTCCATGCCCTTCTGCGTCGCGGTGGCCGTCCGCGAGATGGGCATGACGCCCGACGAGGCCCTCTGGTCCGCCACCGCGGGCGGCGCCGCGGCCCTGCGCCGTATCGACGTCGGCCGGATCACCCCCGGCGCCCGCGCCGATCTGGTGCTCCTGGACGCGCCCTCGCACGTCCACCTGGCCTACCGGCCCGGTGTGCCGCTGACCGCGGCCGTCTGGCAGCGCGGCACGCGCGTGCTGTGAGCGGGCGGCCCGCGCCGCCGTGCGGGGCCCTCGCGCCGGGGCCGCCGTCACGCCGACGGGCCCGTACGGGGTGTGGTCCCCGTACGGGCCCGTCGGTCGTCCGAAGGCCCCTCCAAGGTCAAGGGCGGGTCAAAAAACCTGAAGGGTGATTTCGATAGGCCATATGAGTGATGGAACGGGGCACCCGTCCGGTCGGGCGGGTGCGGGTCACTCCTCGACCAGCAGCCCCTTGCGGAGCTTGCCCAGAGTCCGCGAGAGCAGCCGGGAGACGTGCATCTGGGAGATGCCCAGCTCCTCGCCGATCTCGGACTGGGTCATGTTCGCCACGAAGCGGAGGGAGAGGATTCTGCGATCACGCGGCGAGAGTTCGGCGATCAGCGGCTTGAGGGACTCCACGTACTCGATCCCCTCCAGGCCGTGGTCCTCATAGCCGATGCGGTCGGCGAGCGCGCCCTCGGTCTCGTCCTCGTCGGGCTGGGCGTCGAGGGAACTGGCGGTGTACGCGTTGCTCGCGGCCATGCCCTCGACCACCTCCTCCCGGCTCAGCCCCAGGCGGTCGGCCAGTTCGCCGACCGTCGGGGAGCGGTCGAGCTGCTGGGCCAGTTCGTCCCCGGCCTTGGCCAGGTCCAGGCGGAGTTCCTGGAGGCGCCGGGGGACGCGCACCGACCAGGAGGTGTCGCGGAAGAAGCGCTTGATCTCGCCCACGATCGTCGGCATGGCGAAGGTCGGGAACTCGACCCCGCGGCCGATCTCGAACCGGTCGATCGCCTTGATCAGGCCGATGGTGCCGACCTGGACGATGTCCTCCATGGGCTCGCTGCGGGAACGGAACCGGGCGGCGGCGAACTTCACCAGCGCGAGGTTCAGCTCGACCAGGGTGTTGCGGACGTACGCGTACTCGTGCGTGCCCTCCCGCAGCGTCTCCAGACGCTCGAAGAGGGTCTTGGACAGGACTCGCGCGTCCAGCGGCCCCACCTCGTCGTACGGCGGGACCTCGGGCAGGCCGAGCAGGCCGGACAGGTTCTCCGCCTGTTCCGGGCCGACCTCCGGGAACCCGCTTCCGGGCCCTTCGGGCCGGAGGGCCGACGAGGTGACGGGCGATCCGTCGAGCCGGGGTGACATGGTGCCTCCATCGTGTTCGGCATATGGCTGCCGAAGCCGTTCCTGCACTACGGGGTGCGGCGCCTCCGAGCCGACGTGTTTTAGTGGTCCCTCCTACGCCTACCTGCTCCCGAGGGAGGATGGCAAGTGCTGGATGCCCGAATATGCACCGATGTGCTGGTTGCGCGGCTACCGGTTGCGGCTGTAAGGGCGTAGGGTTCGAACGTCCATCTCCGGACGGCAGTGATCGGTTACTGGGAATGTTGAAGGGGTGTACATGGACCGCGGGGTGCCCGGCAGCACCAGCCACCGGGGTCGACTGACGGTCGACGTACAGCGCCACGGCGCGAGCCTGGTGGTGACGCCTGACGGCGAGCTCGACCACCACACCGCCGATCTGCTGCGAGAACCGCTGGAGCGCTCGCTGGAGGACGGGGACAGGCTGCTCGTCGTGGACTGCTCGAAGCTGGAGTTCTGCGACTCCACCGGACTCAACGTCCTTCTGGGCGCCAGGCTGAAGGCCGAGGCGGCCGGAGGCGGGATCCACCTGGCCGGCATGCGGCCGGTCGTCGCGAGGGTGTTCGAGATCACAGGCGCCGACGGCGTCTTCACCCTGCACGAGAGCCTGGCCGACGCGCTGAAGGAGACCGCGCAGCCCTGACGGCGCGGCTCCGGCCGTACGGACGCGGGGCCCGTGCGAACCACCCGTTTTCCGGCCCGTGACCAGAGTGTTACGTCCGAGCACGATTCCGTCCCGACAGACGGGTGTTCTCCCGCCCGCGCAGGGCAGGAGACTCCCTGGAATCTCTCCGAAACAGTTGTTCGCAGACCAGGCGAAGACCGATGAACTGGTCAACCGGTGAGGTGAAGCACTGATGAGCACCACCCGGCCGCAACCGGCGGGCGACCGCGGCCCGGAGCCGGAGGGCACAGCCGCGGCCGCAGCCGCACCGGTCGGTCAGGTGCGCGAGATGCGCCAGGTGAGAAGGCTGCGGCTGATGGGGGCGAGCGGTGCGGTCCCCCGGGCGCGCGACTTCACCCGTCAGGCGCTTCACGACTGGGGTTGGCTGCCCGCGGCCGGTCCCGAGGAGCGTGCCGCCGCCGAAGACGTCCTGCTCGTGGTCTCCGAGCTGGTGACGAACGCCTGTCTGCACGCCGACGGGCCCGAAGAGGTGCGCATAGGCTGCGGCCCCAAACTCCTGAGGGTCGAGGTGGCCGACCGCGGCGCCGGCCTCCCCTCGCCCCGTACCCCGCACCGCCCCGGGCGGCCCGGTGGACACGGCATGTTCATCGTCCAGCGGCTCTGCCTGGACTGGGGTGTGGTGCGCCACCCGGACGGCACGGCCGGGAAGACGGTCTGGGCCGAACTGGCCGGGCCGGACGCGGACTGAGAGCCGGGCCCGCCCCGTCGGCCGGCCTCCGCCGGAAGTACGATCCCCACCGCCGGGTCCCGCTCGGGGCCCGGTTCACTCGTGTCCGGGTACTCCCGGCGGGGGCGCGGACCACGGACGATCAGGGGTGGAGCACATGGCGGGGACGGCTGCCGCCGTACGGAGACGGGCCGGTCTGCCGGCCGCGGCGCTGGTGCTCGCCCTGACGGTGGCGGCCTGCGGTGGTGGCGGCGGCTCCCGGGAAGCCGGTGGCACGGGACCGTCCGGTGGCGCGGGGCCGTCATCCTCCCCCGAGGGGCAGCCCGCCTCCTCCGAGGGGGAGAAGGCGGGCGGGTCCGCCGCGCGGGAGGCCGCACTCGGACGACTGGAGGCCGCCGCCTTCGAGGCGGGCGGTACGGCGGCCTCCTACCTGGTCTCCCCGGTGACGGACGAGCCGCTGTGGGATCTCATGGAGTACCGCGCCGACCGTGCCGAGTGCCAGCCGCTGGTGAGCCTGGCCGCGGGGGCCGTCGACGACGACCCCGCGGCCGAGGTGCACCGGGAGGTGGAGCTCGACGACTTCGACGAGGACCCCATGGGCGGCCTCACGGGCCGCGGCGTCGCGGTGCAGCTGCGCTCCTACGGGCCGGGCGGAGCGGCCAGGGTGTTCTCGGCACTGCGGAAGGCGGGATCCGAGTGCGACGGCGGTTTCACGGAGGAGCGGGTGCTCGCGGAGGCCGTCTACCGGTCCGTCGAGCCGGTCGGGGCCCCCGAGGTGGGCGACGAGGCCGTGGCCTACCGGCTGCGGATCGAGGACGTGAAGGACGGGGAACTGGTCCTGACCGAGTATCTGACGGTGGTCCGCTCGGGATCGACCACGCTCTCCTTCCGGCTGGAGGCACTCTCCCCAGACGATCCGGGTCCGGTGCCGGACGACCTCGTGCGGGCCCAGTGGGAGGCGTTCGAGAAGAGCGGCGCCGGGGCCTGAACAGCCCGTCACCGGGGTCGGCAGAGGCCCGGGAGACCCCGGGGCCGGGGCCCGGGAGCGCTACTTCACGCCGCCCATCAGGGCCCGGATCCGCTTCCCGGCCGTCATGAAGGCGAAGCCCGCGGCCACGGCGACCACGCCCCACATGGTGTAGTACGCCGCGTCGCCCATCGGCTCGTTGAGCTGGGTCGCCCAGCCGTTGAGGGCGTTGCCGGTGGCGGTGGCGAGGAACCACAGACCCATGATCTGGCCGACGAACTGCTTCGGGGCCAGCTTCGTCGACAGCGACAGGCCCACCGGGGACAGGCACAGCTCGCCGAGGGTCTGCAGCAGGTACACGCTCAGCAACCAGAAGACCGTGACCTTGCCGGTCTCGCTGTTCGCCGCGGCGGCGCCCGCCAGGCCCATCAGCCCGAAGGAGCCGCCGATGAGCAGCATCGCCAGGGCGAACTTCATCGGGGCGCCGGGCTCGCGGTCGCGCTTGGCCAGCCACACCCACATGGTCGCGAAGAGCGGTGCCAGAACGATGATCATGACCGGGTTGACCGACTGGAACCACGAGGCCGGGAACTCCCAGCCGCCGATCATGCGGTCGGTGTCGTTGTTCGCGAAGATCGTCAGCAGCGAGCCGGACTGGTCGTAGATCATCCAGAACAGCACGGCGGTGACGAAGAACCACACGAACGCCTTGACGCGCGGGCGGTCCTGCTCGGTCAGCTCCGGGTTCCGGTACATCGAGGCGAAGTACAGGACGGGGACGACGACGCCGAGGACGGCCAGGAAGTTGACGATGTGCTCGATGTCGTACGTGCCCAGCGCCAGGTCCGCCAGCAGCGCCGCGGCGGCCAGACCGGTCCACAGCGCCACCTTGCGCAGCACCGCGCGCTTCTCCTCCGGCGTGGCCGGAGTACCGGGGCGGCGGCCCACATCGCCGAGGTAGCGGCCGCCCAGGACGTACTGGATCACGGCCAGCGTCATGCCGACGCCGGCGACGGCGAAGCCCAGGTGCCAGTCGACGTTCTCGCCGAGGTAGCCGACCACCAGCGGCGCGAACATGGCGCCGATGTTGATCGACATGTAGAAGATCGTGAAGCCGGCGTCGCGGCGGGCGCTGGACTGGCCCTCGTAGAGGCCGCCGACCATCGCGGAGATGTTCGGCTTGAGCAGGCCGGTGCCGACCGCGATCAGGCCGAGCCCGACGAAGAACGCCACATCGGACGGGATCGCCAGCGTGTAGTGGCCCAGTGCGATGACGATGCCGCCGACCAGGACCGCCTTGCGTGCCCCCCACAGGCGGTCGGCGACCCAGCCGCCGGGCATGGCGGCCATGTAGACGACGGCGTTGTAGACGCCGTAGATCGCCGCGGCGAGGGCCTCACGGCCCGCGAGGGGGCCTTCGAGTACGCCCGCGATCAGATAGAGGACGAGGATGGCGCGCATTCCGTACCAGGAGAAGCGCTCCCACATCTCCGTCATGAAGAGTGTGGCCAGACCGCGGGGGTGGCCGAAGAAGGTCTTGTCGGTGCTGCCGACGGAGTCCTTCGTCAGGCTGGACGCCATGGTGGTGGTTCCTTGCTCGGTCGGGACGCGCGCGATGTGGTGCGCACGCGCCCGGGCGGGTGGGTCGGCCCGGCTCCGCGCCCCCGTCCGCGCGTGCCTGTCACCGGCCGACAGTTCCTGCGGCGTCGCCGCGCGTCCGGGCCCCTGCGGGCCACGGACGGACCGGCTCTCCGGGACGGCCCCGCGTACGGGGTGTGTACGGTGGGTTCCTCGGTGGCGGGCCCCGGCGCATCACCGCGCCGAGGGCCACCGGATTCCGGACGGCGCCTCGGCCAGAGTACGACACCGCCTCCCGCGCGACCGGCCGGTGACGGGCGGCGAGAGGCGCATGTCACACGCCCTCCCGGGAACCGGGGGCGGCGCCGCCCGGGTTCCCGGCGACCCCTCCGGGCCCGCCGGGGCGAGGTCTACCATCAGGCCATGACCCGAGTACTGCTCGCCGAGGATGACGCCTCCATCTCGGAGCCGCTGGCCCGAGCCCTGCGCCGCGAAGGGTACGAGGTCGAGGTGCGCCAGGACGGCCCCGGCGCACTCGACGCCGGCCAGCACGGCGACATCGACCTGGTCGTGCTCGACCTCGGCCTGCCCGGTATGGACGGACTGGAGGTCTGCCGCCGACTGCGCAACGAGGGGCACACCTTCCCCGTCCTGGTGCTGACCGCGCGCGCCGACGAGGTGGACACCGTCGTCGGCCTGGACGCGGGCGCCGACGACTACGTCACCAAGCCGTTCCGGCTGGCCGAGCTGCTCGCCCGGGTGCGGGCCCTGCTGCGGCGGGGCGCCGTCGAGCCCGTGCAGCCCGCGGCCACCCACGGGGTGCGCATCGACGTCGAGTCGCACCGGGCGTGGATGGGGGACGAGGAGCTGCAGCTCACGGCGAAGGAATTCGACCTGCTGCGGGTGCTGGTGCGCGACGCCGGCCGCGTGGTCACCCGCGACCAGCTGATGCGCGAGGTGTGGGACACCACCTGGTGGTCGTCCACGAAGACCCTCGACATGCACATCTCCTGGCTGCGCAAGAAGCTCGGCGACGACGCGGCCAACCCCCGCTACATCGCCACGGTCCGCGGGGTCGGCTTCCGCTTCGAGAAGGACTGACGGCGGCCCGGGCCCGCACGGACCCGCACGGGCCCGCCGAAGACACCGCGAGGACACCGCGAAGACCGCAGCGACACCATGAAGGGCCGGCGCCGCCATGCGCAGACGTCTGATCAACTCCACGCTGGCCGTGGTCCTCGTCGTGATCGCGGTCTTCGGGGTCTCCCTGGTGATCGTCGAGACCCGCACCATCGAGGAGAGCGCCCACGAGAGCGTCCGCTCCGACGCCGCGCGGCTGGTCTCGGTCGTCGAGAGCCGCCTGGTCGCCGAGGAGAGCGTGACCGTCGCCTCCATGCGCTCCCAGGTCCCCCACGACCGCCATGTCCGCATCGAGCTGCCCGGGCAGCCGCCCATCGAGCTGGGCGAGCGCCCCGGCGAGGGCGCCATCGAGGGGCGCGCCACCGAGCCGGGCGGCGTCACCGTCACCGTCCGGCAGGACGATGACCGGGTCCGCGAGGAGGTGGGCCGCACCCTGCTGATCATCCTGGCGGTGGCGCTGCTGGCGGTGATAGCGGCGGTTCTGCTGGCGGTGCAGCAGGCCCGCCGTGTCGCGGCCCCCCTCACCGACCTCGCCGAGACCGCCGAGCGCCTCGGCTCCGGTGACCCCCGCCCCCGCCACCGGCGCTACGGCGTGCCCGAGCTGGACCGGGTGGCGGACGTGCTGGACGCCAGCGCCGAGCGGATCGCCCGGATGCTCACCGCCGAGCGGCGGCTGGCCGCGGACGCCTCCCACCAGCTGCGCACCCCCCTGACCGCGCTGTCCATGCGGCTGGAGGAGATCGTCGCGGCGGCCGACGCCATCGAGACCGCCGGCACCACGGACACCCGGAGCACCACGGACACCCGGAGCACCACCGGCACCACCGGCGCCGACAGGGCGGCCGCCTCCACCATCCGGGAGGAGGCGCTGGTCGGCCTCGCCCAGGTGGAGCGGTTGACCGACGTGGTGCAGCGGCTGCTGACCAACTCGCGCGACCCCCGCTCGGGCTCCGCGGTGGGCTTCGACCTGGACGAGGTGGTCAAGCAGCAGATCGAGGAGTGGCGCCCGGCGTACCGCAAGGCGGGCCGGGCCGTCGTCCACTCCGGCCGCCAGGGCCTGCGGGCGGTGGGCACCCCGGGGGCGGTGGCCCAGGTACTGGCCACGCTCATCGAGAACGCCCTGATGCACGGTGGCGGCGCGGTGGCCCTGCGTACCCGGATCGCCGGGAACCAGGTGGTGGTCGAGGTGACGGACGAGGGGCCGGGAGTCGATCCGGAGCTGGGGGCGAGGGTCTTCGAGCGCACGGTCAGCGGGCGCAACTCCACGGGCCTGGGGCTGGCCGTCGCCCGCGACCTGGCGGAGGCCGACGGAGGGCGCCTGGAGCTACTTCAGCAGCGCCCGCCGGTCTTCGCGCTCTTCCTCAGCCGTGAGGCCGACGAGCCGTCGGCGGGGGATTGACGCGGTGCGCCCCTCGCGGCCACCGGGGGCCCGCCGCTCCCCGCGGAAGACCCAGGTGCGGTACGCCCAGAAGCGGAAGACCGTGGCGACGCCGAGGCCGACGACGTTCCTGGCGATGTTGTCGGCCAGCGGCGAGGTCAGGTCCAGCCCGTAGTGCGAGACGGCCAGCGCGCCGTTCTCGATCACCAGGCCTATGCCGCTGAACAGCGTGAACAGGCCGGCCTCGCGGTGCATCCGGCTCTTGTCGGTGTGCCGGTAGGTCCAGTAGCGGTTGCCCAGGTAGTTGGTCCCGATGGCGACCGCGGTCGCCATCACCCCCGAGCGCACCGGGGCCAGGCCCAGGCCGTGGACGCAGAGGTTGAAGACGGCCACGTTGACGAGGAAGCCGAAGGCCCCCACCGTGCCGAACTTCGCCAGCTCACGCCGTAGCCGCAGCAGCCTGGAGCGCAGTGCGCGCCGTTCACCCATAGTGATCCACTCGCCCCGTTCTCTCGGCTCTCGCGCGGCCCCGCGGGGCCCGCCGTCGCGTCCCGGTCCGCCATGCTAGTCACGGCCCCGTACCGCGCCGGGTACCCGCCGTCCGGCCGATAGGCTACGGACGTGACATTTCCTGTGATCGGCATGGTCGGCGGCGGGCAGCTCGCGCGGATGACGCACGAGGCGGGCATCCCCCTCGGCATCAGGTTCAAGCTGCTCAGTGACACCCCGCAGGACTCCGCGGCCCAGGTGGTCCGCGACGTGGTCGTCGGCGACTACCGCGATCTGGACACCCTGCGCGACTTCGCCCGCGGCTGCGACGTGATCACGTTCGACCACGAGCATGTGCCCACCGAGCATCTGCGCGCCCTGGAGGCTGAGGGCATCCCGGTACGGCCCGGGCCCGACGCGCTGGTGCACGCGCAGGACAAGGGCGTGATGCGGGCGCGGCTGAGCGAGATCGGCATCCCCTGCCCCCGGCACCGGATCGTGGCGGATCCGGCCGACGTCGCGCGGTTCGCGCGGGAAGGAGCCGCGCGGGAAGGGGCCGCGCGGGAAGAGGAGGGCCGGCCGGTCGTCCTCAAGACCGTCCGCGGCGGCTACGACGGCAAGGGTGTGTGGGTGGTGTCCTCCGAGGCCGAGGCCGCCGAGCCGTTCCGGGCGGGCGTGCCGGTGCTGGCCGAGGAGAAGGTGGACTACGTCCGCGAGCTCGCCGCCAACGTGGTGCGCTCCCCGCACGGCCAGGCCGTGGCCTATCCGGTGGTGGAGTCGATCCAGGTGGACGGGGTGTGCGACACGGTGATCGCCCCGGCCCCCGGCCTGTCGCCGGAACTGTCCGCCCACGCCCAGGAGATGGCGCTGACGATCGCGCGGGAACTGGGTGTGATCGGGCACCTGGCGGTGGAGCTGTTCGAGACCCGTGACGGCCGCGTCCTGGTCAACGAGCTGGCCATGCGCCCGCACAACAGCGGTCACTGGACCCAGGACGGCGCGGTCACCTCCCAGTTCGCCAACCACCTGCGGGCCGTGCTCGACCTGCCGCTGGGCGACCCGCGTCCCCGCGCGCCGTGGACGGTGATGGCCAACGTGCTCGGCGGCGACTACCCCGACATGTACCAGGGCTATCTGCACTGCATGGCCCGCGATCCGCGGCTGAAGATCCACATGTACGGCAAGGACGTGAAGCCCGGCCGCAAGGTCGGCCACGTCAACACCTACGGCGACGACCTGGCGGACGTACGCGAGCGCGCCGCCCACGCCGCCGCCTATCTGCGAGGGACCATCACCGAATGAGCAACGCCCCCAGCCCCGCCCCCGTCGTGGGGATCGTCATGGGATCCGACTCGGACTGGCCCGTCATGGAGGCCGCGGCCGAGGCCCTGGACGAGTTCGAGGTCCCCTACGAGGTCGACGTCGTCTCCGCCCACCGCATGCCGCACGAGATGATCGCCTACGGCGACGAGGCGGCCGGACGCGGGCTGAAGGCGGTCATCGCCGGTGCCGGGGGAGCCGCCCATCTGCCGGGCATGCTCGCCTCCGTCACCCCGCTGCCGGTGATCGGCGTCCCCGTGCCGCTTCGGCACCTGGACGGCATGGACTCCCTGCTGTCCATCGTCCAGATGCCCGCCGGGGTCCCGGTCGCCACGGTCTCGGTCGGCGGCGCGCGCAACGCGGGCCTGCTGGCGGTCCGCGTCCTTGCGGCCCACGACGAGGAGCTGCGCGAGCGCATGGAGCGGTTCCAGGCGGAGCTGAAGGACCAGGCGCGGGAGAAGGGGCGGCGGCTGCGGGGCAAGGTCGCCGCGGGCGGCGCCGGTTTCGGCTTCGGAGGCAGGTGAGATGGGTCACTCCGCCGAGCTGCTGGCGCGGGCCAGGGAGCTGCTGGAGGCCCACCCCGTCGCCGACGGCCACAACGACCTGCCCTGGGCGCTGCGCGAGCAGGTGGCCTACGACCTGGACCGGCGCGACATCGCCGGCGACCAGTCGGCCCATCTGCACACCGACATCCCGCGGCTGCGCGCGGGCGGGGTGGGCGCGCAGTTCTGGTCGGTCTACGTGCGCACCGATCTGACGGGCGACGCCGCCGTCAGCGCCTGCCTGGAGCAGATCGACGTGGTGCGGCGGCTGGCCGACCGCCACCCGGCCGACCTCAGGCTCGCCCTCACCGCCGACGACATGGAGGCGGCCCGCGCCGAGGGCCGCATCGCCTCCCTGATGGGCGCCGAGGGCGGCCACTCCATCAACAACTCCCTGGCCACGCTGCGCGCCCTGTACCGGCTGGGCGTGCGCTACATGACGCTCACCCACAACGACACCATCGACTGGGCGGACTCGGCCACCGACACCCCGCGCCACGACGGCCTGACCCGCTTCGGGGAGGAGGTCGTGCGGGAGATGAACCGGCTGGGGATGCTGGTGGACCTCTCCCATGTGGCGCCCGCCACCATGCGCGACGCCCTGCGCGTGACGACGGCGCCGGTGGTCTTCTCGCACTCCTCGGCCCGCGCGGTGTGCGACCACCCGCGCAACATCCCCGACGACGTGCTGGAGCGGCTTCCGGTCAACGGCGGTGTGGCGATGGCCACATTCGTGCCGAAGTTCGTGCTGCCCGCCGCCGTCGCCTGGACCGAGGCCGCCGACGAGAACATGCGCGCCCACGGCCTCCACCCCCTGGACGGCACCGAGAGGGGCCTGGCGGTCCAGCGCGCCTACGAGGAGGCCAATCCGCGCCCGGTCGCCACGGCGGCGACGGTCGCCGACCACCTGGACCACATGCGCGAGGCCGCGGGCATCGACCACATCGGCATCGGCGGCGACTTCGACGGAACGGCCTTCACTCCGTCCGGTTTGAGCGATGTGTCCGGATATCCGTATCTGGTGGCCGAGTTGCTGGACCGCCGCTGGTCCGAGGCCGACCTCGCCAAGCTCACCTGGCGGAACGCGGTGCGCGTGCTCCGCGACGCGGAGGCGGTCGCCCGCCACGAGCGGACCAGGCGCGGCCCGTCCATCGCCACCATCGGACAGCTCGACGGGTAGTCCCCGGAGCCCCTCGTGATTCAACTCACGAGCCGGCCCTCCCCGGTGCGTCGCTCTGCGTGCCGGAGGAGGGCCTTCTGCGTTATCCGCCCAGGTAGCGGAGAGAAGTGACAACGCGTCAGATGCTGATGCCGCCACTCTTCGAGAGGTGAACGCAGCGGACAGTGATGGTCGGACGATCATCAAAGCCTTCGAAACGGGCGTCCTGTGACCCATCGGCTTGTATCGGCGGAAACGATATGCCTACCGTTCTGGCCGCGCCGTACGAATGTGCGGCGGCCCGCTGTCGAACGCCGAATCCTGTCAACGGCGGCGGGCTGGACCATCCACACCACCCGATGGCAGGAGCGGGGGACCCAAGGTAAGTCGCCGTCCCGGGCCGTGAGGCCCGCACGGGACGGCTTGGGGTGAAGCCATGCCGCGCGCCACGCGCCGCGGCACACATGGCCGGGCAACTCCAGCCCGAACCCGACAGCTCACCTCGCAGGCGTAGGAGAAGGAGCACACCTATGTCCGCACGCGGACGTCACCGTCGTATCCGCAACAGCCGCCTCACCCGTCTGTCGCTGGCCATCTCCGTGGGCGGCGCCGGCATGGCCCTTCCCCTGGTGACCGCCGGCGGGGCCAGCGCGGCCTCCGTCGACACCTGGGACAAGGTCGCCCAGTGCGAGAGCACGGGCAACTGGTCCATCAACACCGGCAACGGCTTCTACGGCGGCCTGCAGTTCACGCAGAGCACCTGGGCCGCCTTCGGCGGCACCGAGTACGCGCCGCGTGCCGACCTCGCCACCAAGGACCAGCAGATCGCCGTCGCCGAGAAGGTGCTGGCGGGACAGGGCCCGGGCGCCTGGCCCGTGTGCTCGGTCAAGGCCGGCCTGACCAAGGGCGGTCCCGCCCCGGCCGTCTCCCCCGACGGCCGGAGCAACCCGACCGAGCAGAAGGAGCAGGCCCCGGCCGCCGCTCCGAAGGCCGAGGCCAAGCCCGAGGCCGAGCCGAAGCAGGAGAAGAGCGAGCCCGAGGCCGCGCCGCAGCGCGCGGACCGCGGTGAGCGCGCCCACGGCCACAGCCACGACCACGGCACCGGCGAGGGCACCTCCTACGAGGTCGCCGGCGGCGACACCCTCTTCAAGATCGCCGACGCCCAGGGCGTCCAGGGCGGCTGGGAGCGCATCTACGAGGACAACCGCCAGGTCATCGGCGACAACCCGAACCTGATCTTCCCGGGCCAGGAGCTCACCCTGGGCGGCGCCGCCGCCCAGCAGAAGGCCGCGGCCAAGCCCGAGGCCAAGCCGGCCCCGAAGCCCGGGAAGGCGGAGAAGGCCGAGAAGGCCGAGAAGAAGGCCGCCCCGAAGGCCGAGAAGGCCGAGGCCGTGCAGCAGTCGGCCGAGCGTGCCGACCGCAGCGACCGCGGCGCGGTCACCGGCTACACCGCCCCGGTGAACGCCGCCCCGTCCGGCTCCTACAAGGCCTCGGGTGCCCGCTGGTCCAACGGTCACACCGGTGAGGACTTCGCCGCCGCCTCCGGCACCCCGGTGAAGGCCGTCACCAACGGCACCGTGGTCTCCGCCGGCTGGGGCGGTGCCTACGGCAACCAGGTCGTCATCCGCCACGAGGACGGCCGGTACAGCCAGTACGGTCACCTGTCCTCGCTGTCGGTCAGCGCCGGTCAGACGGTCGGCACCGGCCAGCAGATCGGCGCCGTCGGCTCCACCGGCAACAGCACCGGCCCGCACCTGCACTTCGAGATCCGTACCGCCCCCGGTTACGGCTCGGACATCAACCCGCTGGCCTACCTGCGCGCCAACGGTGTCAGCATCTGAGGGTCCTGACCCTCACCGGCCCGGTCACCCGGGTCCGGCCCCCTGGCCGGACCCGGGACCGGATCCGGACGAGAGGCGGGCGGGGCAGGGGTGTTCGCACCCCTGCCCCGCCCGCCTCTTCTTCGTGCCTCCGCCCGCGCGCCCGGTTCACCGGCGCGCCCTGCCCGCTCACGCCCTCGCGGGCGGCCGGCTCACTCGACGCAGAGGCAGAAGGGGTGACCGGCCGGGTCGCGGTACACCCGGAAGTCGCGCTCGCCCCCGTCGCCCTGGAGGAGTTCGGCCCCCAGCTCCAGCGCCTCCCGCTCGGCCGCGTCCAACTCCCGGCGGGGCACGTAGAAGTCGAGGTGGAACTGCTGCGACCGCTCGGCGCTCGGCCACTGCGGCGGCACGTGGCCGCGCGCCTCCTGGAAGGCGAACGTCCGCCCCTTCAACGCGCCCGAGTCGAACGTCACCTCCACCCACCTGCCCTCGCCCTCGGCCTTCCCGCCCAGCAGCCGTGCGTAGAAGTCGGCGAGCTTCCCCGGCTCGGGGCAGTCCAGTACGAGGACGTCCCGCAGCGTGGTGATGGCCATGGTGCTCTTCCCTCCTGTGTCGTGGATCACTGCTCCTGCTACCCGGCCCGCCGCCTGTCGACGACTCCAGCCGAGGGTGCGCACCGCGGTGGCCGACGGCACCCGGACCCGCGTCGAGACGTGCGGGGCGCACGGCTGCCGCCGGGCGTACCACGACGGAAGCCCGGCCGGCCGCGGGCACCGTCGCACCATGGCCGTCCGCGGCAGCCGGGCGGGCAGACGCGGACGTACCGTGCACGGCGGCACGTCCTTAGGACCGGGCCGCCCCGAGACGGGGGGAGAGGGGGGCGGGCCTTACGCCGTCGGCCGGCCCAGCGCGCGGAAGGACCAGCCCGCCTTGCGCCACAGGGCCGGATCGAGGGTGTTGCGGCCGTCCAGGATGCGCTTGTGCGCCACGGACTGGCCCAGCGCCTCCGGGTCGAGCTCCCGGAACTCGCGCCACTCCGTCAGGTGCAGCACCACGTCCGCCCCGCGCACCGCTTCCGGCGCGCTGTCCGCGTAGCCGAGGGTGGGGAAGACCCGCCGGGCGTTCTCCATCCCCTTGGGGTCGTAGACCGTCACCTGCCCGCCCTGCAGATGGATCTGGCCGGCGACGTTGAGCGCCGGCGAGTCCCTCACATCGTCGGAGTCCGGCTTGAAGGTCGCGCCCAGCACCGCCACGCGCTGCCCCAGGAACGCGCCGCCCACCGTCTCGCGGGCCAGCTCCACCATGTGGGAGCGGCGGCGCATGTTGATCGAGTCCACCTCGCGCAGGAACGTCAGCGCCTGGTCCGCGCCCAGCTCGCCCGCCCGCGCCATGAACGCGCGGATGTCCTTGGGCAGGCATCCGCCGCCGAAGCCGATCCCGGCACGCAGGAACTTCCGTCCGATCCGGTCGTCGTACCCGATGGCCTCCGCCAGCTTCACCACGTCGCCGCCGGCCGCCTCGCAGACCTCGGCCATGGCGTTGATGAAGGAGATCTTGGTGGCGAGGAAGGAGTTCGCGGCGGTCTTCACCAGCTCCGCCGTCGGGAAGTCGGCGACGACGAACGGAGAGCCCTCGGCCACCGGCCCGGCGTACACCTCGCGCAGCAGTTCCTCCGCGCGCGCCGAGCGCACCCCCACCACGATGCGGTCCGGGCGCAGGGTGTCCTCCACGGCGAAGCCCTCGCGCAGGAACTCCGGGTTCCACGCCAGCTCCGCCGCGTCGCCCGCCGGGGCCAGCTCGGCCAGCCGCCTCGCCAGCCGGTCCGCGCTGCCCACCGGCACCGTGGACTTGCCCACCACCAGGGCGGGCCGCGCCAGATGCGGGGCCAGGGATTCCACCGCGCTGTCCACGTAGGACATGTCGCACGCGTACTCGCCCTGCTTCTGAGGGGTGTTCACACAGACGAAGTGGACGTCCCCGAACGCGCCCACCTCCTTCCAGGAGGTGGTGAAGCGCAGTCGCCCGGTCGAGCCCTCCACCCCGGCGACATGGCGGCGCAGCAGCTCCTCCAGTCCGGGCTCGTAGAACGGCACCCGCCCGGCGGAGAGCGTCTCGATCTTCTCCGGCACCACGTCCAGCCCCAGCACCTCGAAGCCCAGCTCGGCCATGGCGGCGGCGTGCGTCGCGCCGAGGTAGCCGGTGCCGATCACGGTGATCCTGAGGGCCATGGACTGCTCCTGGTGTGCGGGCGAAATGCTGCCCGCGAGCATATCCGGCCGCCGCCGGGGCGGGCGGGGCAGTGCGGGCCGGTGCGCGGAGGGCCGGCGCGGGGCCGGTGTCGGCAAACTCATGTATCCGCGGCGAGGGCGGACCACTAGAATTGTGTTACTTAACGGTAGTTAGCAGCAGCGCACCCAGGGAGTGAGACACCGTGGCGGGATCGACCGACTTCGACCTCTACCGTCCGTCGGAGGAGCACGACATGCTCCGGGAATCGGTGCGCTCGCTCGCCGAGGCGAAGATCGCGCCCTTCGCGGCCGAGGTGGACGAGCAGGGCCGCTTCCCGCAGGAGGCCCTGGACGCGCTGGTCGCCAACGACCTGCACGCCGTCCACGTACCCGAGTCCTGTGGCGGCGCGGGCGCCGACGCGCTCGCGACCGTCATCGTGATCGAGGAGGTCGCCCGCGTCTGCGCCTCGTCCTCCCTGATCCCGGCCGTCAACAAGCTCGGCTCCCTCCCGGTGATCCTGTCCGGTTCCGAGGAGCTCAAGAGCAAGTACCTCGCCCCGCTGGCCAAGGGCGACGCGATGTTCTCCTACTGTCTCTCCGAGCCGGAGGCCGGCTCGGACGCCGCGGGCATGAAGACCCGCGCCGTGCGCGACGGCGACTTCTGGGTGCTCAACGGCGTCAAGCGCTGGATCACCAACGCCGGCGTCAGCGAGTACTACACCGTGATGGCCGTCACCGACCCTGAGAAGCGCTCCAGGGGCATCTCGGCCTTCGTGGTGGAGAAGGGCGACGAGGGCGTCTCCTTCGGCGCCCCGGAGAAGAAGCTCGGCATCAAGGGCTCCCCGACCCGCGAGGTCTACTTCGACAACGTCCGCATCCCCGCCGACCGCATGATCGGCGAGGAGGGCACCGGCTTCGCCACCGCGATGAAGACCCTGGACCACACCCGCATCACCATCGCCGCCCAGGCCCTCGGCATCGCCCAGGGCGCGCTGGACTACGCCAAGGGCTACGTCGCCGAGCGCAAGCAGTTCGGCAAGCCGATCGGCGACTTCCAGGGCGTGCAGTTCATGCTCGCCGACATGGCGATGAAGCTGGAGGCCGCCCGCCAGCTCACCTACGCCGCCGCCGCCCGCTCCGAGCGCGTCAGCCTCGGCGCCGACGGCAAGGCGGAGGATCTGACCTTCTACGGCGCCGCGGCCAAGTGCTACGCCTCCGACGCCGCCATGGAGATCACCACGGACGCCGTCCAGCTGCTGGGCGGCTACGGTTACACCCGCGACTACCCGGTCGAGCGCATGATGCGCGACGCCAAGATCACCCAGATCTACGAGGGCACCAACCAGGTCCAGCGGATCGTGATGGCCCGCAACCTGCCGTAAGACGCCTTACCCGGGCGGCACGCCCGGGAACGCGTGTGGGCTCCCGGACCGTCCGGTCCGGGAGCCCACACGTTCACATGGCCATGGTGGCGTCTTCCCCGCGCGGGCGGGTTCAGTCGGCCTTGACCGTGACCTTCTCGCCGTTCCTCATCTGCTCGACGAGCTGCTTGACCCTGGCCATGTCCCACTTGAGCGAGCCCTGCGGTGCGGAGCCCGCTATCGGCATGTTCATCGAGGTGCCCTCGCCGCCCGAGACGCCCTTCATGGCCCAGAACATCGAGGCGAGGTCGAACAGGCCCATGTCCTCGTCCACGATCAGGGTGTCCAGGCCCGCTCCCAGCGTCGGATAGAGCCTGAAGGGGTTGATGACCGTGGAGGGGGTGGCGGCCTGGTTCGCCAGGGCGGAGAGGAACTTCTGCTGGTTCTTGGTGCGCTCCAGGTCGCTGCCGGCCTCGTAGCGGTTGCGGACGAAGGCCAGGGCCTGGGCCCCGTCGAGGGTCTGGCGGCCCTTCTTGAAGTCGGCGCCGGAGTTCTTGTCCTTGATGTCGCGCGGGATGTCCATCTCCACGCCGCCGAGGGCGTCCACGATGGAGGCGAAGCCGCCGAAGCCGATCTCCGCGTAGTGGTCTATGCGCAGGCCGGTGTTGTACTCGACGGTGCGGACCAGCAGGGTGGCGCCGTCCATGGCATAGGCGGCGTTGAGCTTGCGCGCGCCGGGTGAGGGGAAGGTCTTGCCGCTCTCGGAGCCCTTGAACTCCGGGATGGTGACCCAGGAGTCGCGCGGCAGGGAGACCATCGTGTTCCCCTCGGGGCCCACATGCAGGATGATCATGGAGTCGGTGCGCTTGCCCTCCGCCGAACCGGTGCGCAGCTCCTTGCGCTCCTCGTCCGACAGCCCTTCGCGGCTGTCGGAGCCGACTATGAGGTAGGTGGTGCCCTCGCCCTTCTCGGGCCGGTCCATGACCGTGCTCAGGTCGACCTCCCGGCGCAGCTTGGAGTCGGCCCAGAAGTAGGTGCCGACCGACCACACCAGCAGTACGACGAGTAGTGTGACGAGTCCCGTCTTGAGCCGGCGGCCCCAGTCCGGCGCGGGTCTCGCGTCGCCGTACCCGGGTCCGCGGGGCCCGGGTACGGAGGGCCCGGCCGGGCCGCCGCCCGCGTAACCGGAACCGGCGTAGACCTGGCCCGTGTTGTAGCCGGAGTCGTAACCCGCCTGTCCGCCGTAACCGTAGCCGCCGCCGGGATCGTTGCCGTATCCGGTCGTCGGTACGGCGCGGTTGGGAACCGGGCGCGGGCCGACGCCGCCACTGTTGGGCCAGTCAGTCATGGGAGGCAGTGTGCCCTCCCGGACCGGGCGCGCCATAGACAGGGGGGCGGAACAGGGGCACGGCTGTTGCAGAGCTGATGCATTGCGGGGGCGTGCGGGGCGTGCGGGATCACACCGGGCCGTGCCGTTCCGCCCGTGACGGGCGGCTTAGGGTGGATGCATGACCACTCAGGCCCAGGCCACCCCGCACGAACTGCCGGGCAAGCCCACCGCGGCGTCCCGCACCACCCTGTCCCACATCATGACGGGGAACGACACCAACCTCCTCGGCACCGTCCACGGCGGTGTGATCATGAAGCTGGTCGACGACGCGGCGGGCGCGGTCGCCGGACGGCACTCAGGGGGGCCGGCGGTCACGGCGTCGATGGACGAGATGGTCTTCCTGGAGCCGGTCCGGGTGGGCGATCTGGTGCATGTGAAGGCCCAGGTGAACTGGACCGGCCGGTCCTCGATGGAGGTCGGCGTGCGGGTGCTGGCCGAGCGGTGGAACGAGTCCACGCCCGCCACCCAGGTCGCCTCCGCCTATCTGGTGTTCACCGCGGTCGACGAGAACGGCCGGCCGCGGCCCGTACCGCCGGTGGTCCCCGAGTCCGAGCGCGACAAGCGGCGCCGGCAGGAGGCGCAGATCCGGCGCACGCACCGGCTCGCCCGGCGCCGCGCCATCAAGGAGCTGCGCGACCGGCGGGCGGCCGAGGGCATGACGGAGGACTGACGGCCCCACGGTCCGCTCCCGCGGTCACGGGCAGACGACCTCGTCGCCCGTGACCGTCTTTCCGCCCCCGCCCCCGACCTCCGGGCGCGCGGACTCCTCCGCCTCCTTCGCCTCCTCCTTCGGCGCCGGACTGGCGGAGGGCTCGGGAGCGTGGCGCACCCGCAGCACCCCGCGGTGGCCGGAGCCCAGCACGACCTCCATCACCCGTCCCTGTCCCTCGACCTCCTCCAGTTCCGCGCCGGGCAGCGCGGTGGCCAGGGCGCGCGCCGAGCGGTCCCACTCGGGGTCGTGGCGGATGACCGTGCGCCGTACGTCCTGCTTCTCCGCGCCGCGCGGAGTGCCGGTGGTGTCGAAGCCGGTGGCGCGCAGTTCGCGGTCCACGCGCGCTCCGAGGGCGGCGATCGGCGTGCCGTTCTCGATCTGCACCCGGATCTTGCCCGGTTCCACCCGGACCGGGAGGGGGCCGGGCGGACGCGCCGCGGCGCCCGGCTCCTCGTCGAGGTTCTTGCCGTCGCGCTTCGTCCCGTGTCCCGCGGCACGCCCCGTGCCGTGCCGCTCGGTGCCCTCCTCCGCTTTCGCGCCCGCCGCGGTGCCGGGCGACAGCGGCCGGTCCAGGCGCAGCGCCGCGAACATCTTCCCGGCCTTCTCCTCGTCCCAGGTCACGGTGGAGCCGATGCCGGGCACGCTGTGGTCAAGGTCCTCCAGGGGCACCGAGGCGAACTCCGAGGAGGCCGCGGTGAAGTCGCGCATCGCCCGCCCCAGGGCCAGCAGTTCACGGGCGCCGAAATCCCGGTCGGCGCGCACCGACCCCAGGAGCGCCGATGCGACCCGGCGCAGCCGGACGGGGTCGGTCAGCACGCCGCCCCCGGTCGCCTCGCTGATCACGGAGGCCAGGAAGCGCTGCTGGCGCTTGATGCGGCCGAGGTCTCCCTCGGCGTCGACCTGCCGGGCACGGACGTACTGCAGGGCGCGGCCGCCGTCGAGCCGGGTGGTGCCGGCGGGCAGGTCGAGTCCGCTGCGGCTGTCGGTCAGCGGCCGGGTGGTGCACACCGGGACGCCGCCCAGGGCGTCGACGGTCCGCATGAAGCTGGTGAAGTCGACCTCCAGGTAGTGGTCGACGCGTACCCCCGTCATCTTCTCGATGGTGCGGACGGTCAGATGCGGGCCGCCGAGCGAGTAGGCGGCGTTGATCTTCCCGGTGCGGCCGGTGCGGAGTTCGCCGGTGGCGGGATCGGTGTACGGGGGGAACTCGGTGTACGAGTCGCGGGGGATGCTCACCACGCTGGCCCGGTCGCGGTCGGCGGACAGGTGCACCAGCATGAGCGTGTCGGTGCAGTTGCAGGGCGTCCCGCCGAGGGAGTACCGCTGCCGCTCCTCCTCGGTGACGGTGTCGCGTCCGTCGGTGCCGACGACCAGGAAGTTGAGGCCGTCGCCGCTCAGGGGGCGGTGGCTGAGGCCGCGGAAGGGGTCCACCCGCTCCAGTCGGCCGTCCAGCCCGGAGACCAGCGCGTGGCCGATGCCGCCGGCCATCAGCACCATCGCCGAGACGGCGGTGGCCGCCCGGAGACCCCAGCGGGACGGGCCCCGCCGCTTCGGCCGGGGACGGGCGTGGCGACCGCGCTGACGGGACCGTGCGGGCATCGGGGAAGCACCTCCGTGGCGGTGGGGGCCAGGAAGCGGCCAACATAGGCCCATACGATCTACGGACCACCGGTCCCACGCCGCCCGCCGCCCGCGGCCACCCGGCTGCCGTGCGAGCGCATCACCCGATCGCGGTACCGTGACCCGGTGAGCTCTCCTGTCGAACCCACCTCCCAGCCCGCGGCCCCGCCCGCGGTCTCCGTGATCATGCCGGTGCTCAACGAGGAACGGCATCTGCGCAGCTCGGTGCGGCACATCCTGGAGCAGGACTACGCCGGCGAGCTGGAGGTCGTGATCGCGCTCGGTCCCTCCGAGGACCGCACCGACACCATCGCCGCCGAGCTGGTCCGCGAGGACCCGCGGGTGCGCACCGTGCCCAACCCCACCGGCCGCACCCCCGCCGGTCTCAACGCGGCCATCGCCGCCTCCCGCCACCCGGTCGTGGTGCGGGTGGACGGGCACGGGATGCTCTCGCCGGACTACATCGCGACCGCGGTGCGGCTGCTGGAGGAGACCGGCGCGGCCAACGTCGGCGGCATCATGCACGCCGAGGGCGAGAACGACTGGGAGAAGGCCGTGGCCGCCGCCATGACCTCAAGGATCGGGGTGGGGAACGCGGCCTTCCACACCGGCGGCGAGGCGGGCGAGGCCGAGACGGTCTACCTGGGCGTCTTCCGCCGCGAGGTGCTGGAGCGGCAGGGCGGCTACAACGAGGAGTTCATCAGGGCGCAGGACTGGGAGCTGAACTTCCGCATCCGCCAGGACGGCGGGCTGATCTGGTTCTCGCCCGAACTGCTGGTCTCCTACCGCCCCCGGCCCAGCGTCCGCGCGCTGGCCAAGCAGTACCGCAACTACGGCCGCTGGCGGCACGTGGTGGCCCGCTACCACTCGGGTTCGATCAACCTGCGCTACCTGGCGCCGCCGGCGGCCGTACTGGCCATCGGGGCGGGAGTGGTCGCGGGCGCCCTGGTCACGCCGTGGGCCCTGGTCGTCCCGGGCGGCTACCTGGCGGCCATCACCGCGGGATCGGTCCCGGCGGGGAAGGGGCTGCCGTTCGGGGCGCGGGTGCGCATCCCGCTGGCGCTGGCCACCATGCACATGTCCTGGGGCTGGGGCTTTCTGACGAGTCCCAGGAAGCTGGCGGAGAAGGTGAGGGCCAGCAGCCGGGAGCCGGTTGCGGCGGGCGGCTGACCTGGGCCCGCCGCACACACCACAGGGCCGCGCCCTCCGCTCCCGGAGCGCGGCCCGTTCCCGTCCTCCGGTTCCCTCCCGCCCCGCCGGGTCACCGGGTCACCGGATCACCAGGTGTGGGCGGGGTTGACGTTCATGCACTTCTCCTCGTCGCCGTTGAGCGCCTTCGCGCTCTCGGGGGCGCCGCGCTCGTCGTCCTCCTCGGAGACGGGCTGCTCGGGGTAGGTGTTTCCCTCCCGCCAGTCGGCGCCGACCACCACGGTGACCTGCTCGACTCCGGCGGACTGGCGTGCGGAGCGCTCCGGCAGGCCCAGGGCCTCGGCCACGGCCAGGGCGTCGCCGCGCAGGTCCTCGCTCGGGTACGACACGGTGGTGTCGGCCTGGGGGGCCTCCTCGGGGTCGGTCCCGGCCTGGGCGAAGCCGAGCCGCCGCAACTCCTCGGCGATTGAGCCCGCACGGCCGTTGACGGGGCCGAGGGTGACGGTGCGGGTGCCGTTGCGGACCTGTACAGGGATCTCGCCGGCCGGAGCGGCGGGGTCGGAGGTCTTCTTCTCCTTCTTCGGCTTGTCCTTGCCGTCGAGGGCGATGTCGTCCCGGATGAGGGAGAAGACCTTCTCGGCGTCGCCGGGCTTGGGCACCACGTAGCTGCCGCCGTCGGAGTACTCCCACGGCATGGTGACCATGGTGATCCGCTCGGTGGGGACCTGCTTGAGCTCGTTGCCCAGGTCGTAGAGGTCTTTGACGCCCTCGATGCCGTCGTCGACGGTGAGAGCCTCGGTGGCGGCCTCGGCGAGCGACCTGAGCTTGCCCGGGTCGGTGAGCTTGGTGCCCGCCTTGAGCTGGCGCACCATCGAGTTCATGTACATGTGCTGGGCGCGGGCCCGGCCGATGTCCGTGCCGTCCCCGAAGCCGTGCCGGGTGCGCAGCCACTGCAGGGCCTGCTCGCCGCGGATGGTGGTCTCGCCCTTCTCCAGGCGCAGACCGGACCTGCTGTCGTGGACGTTGGCGTCAACGCAGACCGGGACGCCGCCCACCGCGTCGGCCATGTCCACCACACCCGCGAAGTCGATCATCATGAAGTGGTCGACGGGTATGCCGGTCAGTTCCATCCAGGTGGCGACGGTGCAGCCCGGTCCGCCGTACTGGAGGCTGGAGTTGATCTTGCCGGTGCTCTGCGGGTGGACCGTGCTGTCCTCGGGATCGGTGCACTCGGGGATGGTCACCTTGGTGTCCCGGGGGACGCTGAGCACCGAGAGGCTGTCGCGGTCGGCCGAGAGGTGCAGCAGCATCTGGACGTCGGCCAGCGGCTTGCGCCCCACATCACGCCGGGAGCCGCCGAGTTCGAGGTTCCGCTCGGAGTTACGGCTGTCGGAGCCCAGCAGCAGGATGTTGAGGGGGGTGCGGCCCTCCGCGTTCTGCCGGTGCTTGAGCTGGTTGTCGCCGAGGGTGAGGGGCTTCCTGGTGAGGTTGCCGTTGAGGTGCTCGTAGTAGAGGTAGCCGGCGCCCGCCGTGCCGAGGATCAGCACGGACAGGGAGAGCGCCGTCCAGCGCAGCACCCGCCTGCCGCGGCCCGCCGGCCGCTTCGGGCCGCCGGCGCGGTGGCCCGGACCGCCGGACGCGGGCGTCGCGTCCCCGGGGCCTCCGGCCCCGCCCTGCCGGCTCTCCCCGGATTTCACGGACTCCTCCGGTTCCCCGGATGCGTCCGGCTCGTCGTACATGCTGTCGTTCCAGCCGAAGTCCTCCGGCCGAGGGGCGCGTTCGTGTGCGCCTCTCCCCCCTGTGGTGCGCTGCCCCAACGGGCCCTCTCCCTACGATCCGGCCCGTGCGCGGAAGCGGCGCGCGGGAATCACTTGGCGCATATCTTCTCGTCGGCTTCCACTTTGCCGAGGTCCTCCGGAGCTTTCGACGGGGCGGCGATGGGGACGCCGGCCTCCTCGAAGTCGGCGCCGAGGGTCAGCACCATCGGCTCCATCGGCCCGGCGTCCTCGGCGCCGGGCTTCAGGGCGGAGGCGGGCAGCCCCATGATGTCGGCGAGCTTGCGGGCCTGGTCGGCCTGGTTGGGCCCGTACTCCAGGGTCGTTTTGTCCAGCAGTTCGGGCGCGTTGCCGCCGTTGCTGGACTTCAGCACGCTCTGGGTGTTCTGCAGCCAGGTGAGCGTCGTCTGCGCGGCCCCGGCGATCTCCCCGCCGTTGAGGACCTCCACGCGCACGTCGGAGGCCGCGGCCCGCTCGCCCTTGAGGAGTGCTTCCTGCTCCTTCTTGGCCTTGTCCTTGGCGGCCTTCTCCTTCTTCTCCACCTCGGTGAAGGAGACGTCCTCCCGCAGCATCGCGAAGACCTGGGAGGCCTTGGGCTGCTCGAGGACGACCGTGGCCTTGATCTTCTCCGCGGGGTTGTCCCTGACCGGGACCGTCAGGAAGGAGATGTTCTTGGTCTTGATGCCGCTGAGCTCCCTGCCCAGGGCGCTCAGCTTCTTGATGGTGCCTATCCCGGTGTCGACGGTGAGCGCCTTGGTCGCCGCGTTCGCCAGATCCCACAGCTTGCCTGGGTCGGTGAGGGTGTCGTTCGACTTGAACTGGCGGATCATCGAGCTCAGGAACTGCTGCTGGACCTTGATGCGGTCCAGGTCGCCCTTGTTCCCGAAGCTGCCGCGGGTGCGGACGAAGGCCAGCGCCTGCTCGCCCTCGACGGTGCTCTCGCCGGCGGGGAGCTTCAGGTGCGACTTGGGGTCGTCGACCGGTTTCTCCAGGCAGACCGGGACGCCGCCGACGGCGGTGGTCAGGGTCTTGACGGCGTTGAAGTCCGCCATCATGAAGTGGTGGACGTCCAGCCCGGTGAGCTCCTTGACGGTGCGCATGGTGCAGCCCGGGTCCCGGCCCGCCTGGCCGAGGCTGGTGTTGAACCGGACGTTCTGCTGGCCCGGGACGACCTCGGTGGTGCCGTCCTCCTGCTTGGTGGGGCAGTCGGGGACGTCGGTGATCAGATCCCGGGGAATGCTCATCACGGTGGCGTTGGTGCGGTCCGCCGAGACGTGGAAAAGGAACGTGGTGTCGGCGTGACCCGGGCTGTCGTTGTCGCCGTACCCCTTGTTGCCCTCGCCGGTGCGCTTGTCAGTGCCGATCAGCAGGATGTTGAGCGGGCCGTCGCTGCCGAAGCCGCCCTCGGCGGCGTTACCGACGTCGACGGTGTCGATGTTGGCGTTGAAGTGCTCGTAGGCGAGGTAGGCGGCGACAGCGGTGCCGGTGACCAGGAAGGCCGTCACGCCGCCCGTCCACAGCAGCACCTTCTTCTTCGTGGACTTCTTCGGCCTGGCCTTGCGTCGTGAGGCCGCTCTGCCGCCCGCGGCCTGACGCGCGGCCGCTCTGCCGCCGGCCGCCTTGCGCGCCGCGGCCCGTCCGTCCGGCTTCCCGCCGTCCGCCGCGCCGTTCCTCGTGCCGTCCTCCGCCGCGCTGCTCCTCGCGGCGTCCTCCGGACGCCGCCTGCGCTGCCGGGGCACCTCGCCCTGCGGCGGCGCCGTCCGCCGTCCGGCGCGGGGCGCGGCCCCGCCGGACGGCGAGGACGGGCGGGAGGAGGGGGACGGTCGCGCAGCGGGGGCCGCCGGTCGCAGCTTGTAGTCGCCCGTCTCCGGGTCGAACACCCACTGGTCTGCGGGGTCGATGTCACCCGCCCGCCCACGGCTTTGCGCGTCCACGGTTGCCTGAGTCCTCCGTCGTGCCACGCAGCGCCTTCCCTGCAAGGCATCAAGGCGCTCGGTCAGTCTCCAGTGGTGCGCAGCGTTCATGGGAGAGCGCACCGGATTGCTCACACTATCTGCCGCGGCCTGGTGTCAAGCACCCCTGCAGGCAGGTTACTTTCTTCCTCAAACAGACATTCCATTCCAATTTCTTGAGCGGTTCCCTGTGCTGTTTCTCTCGCGTTCCCCCGCGTCCCGACGCAGCCGCGCTCATCCGCACAGGCTCTCGGTGGCGCTGTCCGCGGACTCCCCGGCGGACGGGGAAGCGGAAGCGGAGGCGGCGGGCGGACCGGTGGGCGAGCCGCTCGGCTCCGGCGCCCCGGCCCCGGAGTCCGAGGCGGGAACCCCGGCCCCGGCGGACGGTTCGCCGGACGGCTCGGCGGAGGGGGATCCGGAAGGCGACAGCCCCTCCTTCGGCACCGGCCGGTCCTCGCGCAGCGCCTCGAACAGCAGGTCCGCGTCCGGCTGCACCAGTTCGTCGCGGTTGGGGTTGTAGGTGTACGGCCGCCGGGGCACGGTCATGAACCGCACCCGCTCCTCGGGTATGCCGCGGACGCCGCTGACCAGGTCGTACAGTTCCGAGAGGGAGTCCAGGCCGGGGTCGGCCGTGAGCGACGACGTCACCGCGTCCAGCACCCGGTAGAGCTCGGCCGGATCGGTCAGGAGACCGTCGTCGCGCACCTGGCTCAGCATGGTGGCCAGGAACTCCTGCTGCCGCTCCATCCGCTGGGTGTCGCTGCCGTCGCCGATGCCCTTGCGGGCGCGTACGTAGCCGAGGGCCTGCTCGCCGTCGAGCCGCTGGGGTCCGGCGTCCAGGACGAGGTGCGCCTCGGGGTCGTTCACGGGCTCGGCCAGGCACACCTCGACGCCGCCGACCGCGTCCACCAGCTTCTCGAAGCCGGTGAAGTCCACGATCAGATGGTGGTCCACGCGGATGCCGGTCAGGTTCTCGACGGTGCGGATCGTGCAGGCCGCCCCGCCCATCTCGTAGGCCCAGTTGAACTGCGCGAACAGCGGCCCGGAGGTCGTGCCGTCGGGCCCGGGGCACTCGGGTATGTCCACCATCAGGTCCCGCGGTATCGACACCCCGGTGGCGCTGGAGCGGTCGGCGGACAGATGGAGCAGGATCGTGGTGTCGGAGCGCTGGGTGCCGCTGTCCCGCCCGTACCTGCCGTTGTCGCCGCTGCGGTCGTCGGAGCCGATGAGCAGGATGTTCTTCGCCTCGTGCACGACCGCGGCGGGGCGCTCCCGGTCGAAGCGCCGCAGTTGGTCGACGGCCTCCGTGTCGGTGCGGATGTTGCCGTCGAGTCTGTCGTAGAGGAACCAGGCCGCGCCGCCCGCCGCGAGTAAGGCGAGCGACGCGCCCAGCGCGGCCCAGCGCAGCCACCGGCGGCGTGGCCGGGGCGGCGGGTGGGGAAGGCCGGTCTGCTGCGCGTCCTCGGGTCCGGTCACGTATGTGTTCATCCCTCAGCGGTCGGCGGCGGTTCGCGCACAGCCGTGCGGTCGCCGGTCTTCTGTACAGACACCCGGGAGGGACCGGTGGTTGTACCGGAAGGAGGGAAAAACTCCGCGCGACCGCAAGCCGTGGGGGATGTGCCCGGCTATGGGATGGGTTCCGGAGCCGGGCGGGAGGGCGCGCCCGACGGTGGGTCAGTCGGCCGTGTGGGTGATGCGCTCGCTCCGCCCGCGCTCCTCCAGTCCCGCCGCCTCCAGGCGGTCCAGGTGGCGGCAGAGCACGACCGAGCCTCCGGCGGCCAGCGGGGCGAACAGCCCGGCGGAGAGCCCCTCCCAGGTGCCGTACGGCAGCCCCGACAGCAGGCGTGCGCCGGGGCCGAGTCCGCGCGCTCCGGCGTCGGCGCGGGCACGCTCGACGACCTGTGCCCCGGTCAGCTCCTCCCCGCCGACGACCAGCGCGGGCGCGTCCGGGTCGACGGGGGAGAAGGGGGCGAAGTGGTCGCCCTGGCCCGGCACCTCGACGGCGTAGTCGGTGAAGCCCTCGGGCGGCCGGGGGAATCGGCCGCCCAGGGGGCGCAGGCTGAGCGCGATGCGCTCGCCGGTGCAGGCGCGGGCCGCCTCCAGGGTGTCCGGGCCGCTGACGACGAGGTCGGCGGCCGCGGCGAGGGAGGAGGCCGAGTCCGCGCCGGTCGTACCCGCGGTGCCGGCGGGCAGTTCGGCGACGACTCCGGCGGAGGAGCAGGCCAGCAGCCAGACCGCGGTCTGCCAGTGGGCGGGCAGCAGCAGCGCGAGCCGGTCGCCGGGCTCGGCGGACAGCTCGCCCTGCAGGAGGTTGGCCGTCTTCGCCACCCAGTTGGCGAGGGTGGCGACGGAGAGTTCGACGCGCTCGCCGGTGGCGTCGTCGTAGAAGGTCACCAGCGGGCGGGCGGCGTCCGCGGCGAGCGCGGATCGCAGCAGGTCGGCAGGGGTGCGATCGGTGGTGTTCATCGGCGCCAGGGTACGCGGGCCGCCGCCCGGAGGTGCCGGAACGGGGGTGCCCGCGGTGCCCGGTGAGCGCGACTCAGGGCGACCGGTTGTCAGCTCCCCGTTAGACAGCCATACCCCCCGTGTCCAATATCGGATTTATGCGTGCATTCATTGCGTCATCGATCGGCGTCGCGTGCGCGGCGGCCGCGGTGCTGCCGCTGACCGTGCCCGGCGGCCTGGCGGGCAGCGCCTCCGCGGCCCCCGCGCCCGCTTCCGAGTCCGTGGCGGCCCCCCGGCTGCCCGGCAGCACCCAGTCGCTGCCGCTCGTCCCCCTCACCCCGCCGCCCACGACCACCCCGCCCGGCTCCTCCGACTCGGTGTCCCTCGGCCTCCCGGCCCGCGAGGTCGAACCCTTCTCGCTGCTCGGCGTGGTCTGGGACGACCCGGAGGAGGAACCGCACGGCCGGATCCAGGTGCGCACCAAGTCCACCGCCACCGGCGAGTGGTCGTCCTGGCAGGACCTGGAGACCCACGCCGACCGGCCCGACCCGGACTCGGCCGAGTCCCGCGGGAGCAAGGTGCGCGGAGCGACGGCACCGCTGTGGGTGGGCGACTCCAACGGCGTACAGGCCCGCGTCCTGCCGGAGGAGGGCGCCTCCGGGGCGCACCGGCTGCCCGAGGGGCTGCGCCTGGATCTGGTCCACCCCGGCGACGACCCCGCGGCCGAGTCCGGTAAGGAGAACCCCGCGGGCGAGGCGAACTCCGCGCTCGCACCGGCCGGAGCCCTGGAGATCCCGGCTCTGGACCGGCAGGGGGCCGTCGAGGACCTGCTCGCGGTACGGACCCCCGGACAGAGCGAGCGGAACGGGCGGGCGGGCACGGCCGAGCAGCCGCAGACCACCACCGACGCACCCATCGGCCCCCGGCCCGGCATCGTCACCCGCAGAGGGTGGGGGGCCGACGAGCGGCTGCGCGGACCGTTCCTCTACACCAAGACGGTCAGGATGGCCTTCGTCCACCACACGGCGATGAGCAACAACTACTCGTGCGGCCAGTCCGCCTCCATCATCCGGGGTATCTACCGCTACCACGTCCAGAGCAACGGCTGGCGGGACGTCGGCTACAACTTCTTCGTCGACAAGTGCGGGAAGATCTACGAGGGCCGCGCCGGTGGCGTGGCCAACCCGGTGATGGGAGCCCACACCTACGGCTTCAACCACGACAGCACCGGCATCGCCGTTCTCGGCTCGTACAACAGCACCAACCCCTCCGGGGCCGCGGTGAACGCCGTTTCCAAGCTCGTCGCCTGGAAGCTGGGCCTGCACGGCGTCGACCCGCGCGGCACCGCCACCATGACCTCCGGCGGCGGCAAGTACCCCAAGGGGGCCACCGTCAGGCTCCGCTCCGTCTCCGGACACCGGGACGGCTATGTCACCGGCTGCCCGGGCGACCGGCTCTACTCCAGGCTGGGCACCATCCGGGCCACCGCGGCCCGGCTGCAGGGCAGGTAGCGGCAGCGGCGCGGACCGCGCCGGCCCCGCGCCCCCGCGACGCCGGTGCGGCCCCGGCCCCGGCGGCCGCCGCACCGGGGACCGTGCCGGCCGGGCCGCCTACACTGGCCCGGCCACCAGGCACGGTCCCCAGCAGGAAGCAGAGAAGAACCGGTGACAGAAGCGATCCTCCTCGTCGGGGGCAGGGGAACCCGGCTGCGGCCGCTGACGGTCCACACCCCCAAGCCCATGGTCCCGGCGGCGGGAGTCCCCTTCCTCACCCACCAGCTGGCCCGTGCCCGCGCGGCCGGGGTCGAGCACGTCGTACTCGCCACCTCATACCTGGCCGAGGTCTTCGAGCCGTACTTCGGCGACGGCTCGGACCTAGGACTCCACCTGGAGTACGTCACCGAGGAGGAGCCGCTGGGCACCGGCGGGGCCATCCGCAACGTCGCCTCCCGGCTCCACTGCGGCCCCGGCGACCCGGTGCTGGTCTTCAACGGCGACATCCTCACCGGCCTCGACATCCGCGCCCTGGTGGAGACCCACACCTCCTCCGGCGCCGACGTCTCCCTCCATCTGACGAAGGTCGCGGACCCGCGCGCCTTCGGCCTGGTCCCCACCGACGCCGGCGGCCGGGTCACCGCCTTCCTGGAGAAGCCGCAGACCCCCGAGGAGATCGTCACCGACCAGATCAACGCGGGCGCGTACGTCTTCGACCGGTCGGTGATCGACACCATCCCCGCCGGCCGCCCGGTCTCCGTCGAGCGCGAGACCTTCCCCGGGCTGCTCGCCGAGGGCGCCCATCTGCAGGGCATGGTCGACTCCACCTACTGGCTCGACCTGGGCACCCCGCAGGCCTTCGTCCGCGGCTCGGCCGATCTGGTGCTCGGCCACGCGCCCTCCCCGGCCGTGCCCGGCCGCCGCGGTGAGCGGCTGGTGCTGGACGGCGCGGAGGTGGCCCCCGGCGCCAAGCTGACCGGCGGTACGGCGGTCGGGGCGGGCGCGGTGATCGCCGAGGGGGCGCGGGTGCACGGCAGTACGGTGCTGGACGGCGCGGTCGTCGGGCCGGACGCCGTCGTGCGCGACTCGCTCGTCGGCGCGGGGGCACGAATAGGGGCGCGTACGGTGTTGGAGGGTGCGGTCATCGGAGACGGTGCGGTCGTCGGCGAGGACAACGAACTGCGCGACGGCATCCGGGTGTGGTGCGGCGTCCGCCTGGAGGCGGGCTCGGTCCGCTTCTCCTCCGACCGCTGACCCGGAGCACCGAACCGTGACCGACTCCGACCTCGACGGCCTCACCGCCCCCGACGATCCCGCCCCCGACGATCCCGCCCCCGGCTCCGGCCACCGTCCCGGCCCCGCCCCCACCGTCCGCCGCTGGGCCCCGCCGCAGCCGTTCGGGCCGCACGACCTGCGCCGCAATCTGCGGGTGCTCCGGCGCGGCCCTTACGACCCCGCCTACCGCGCGGCCGGCGGCGCGGTCTGGCGGGCCACCCGGACTCCCCTGGGCCCGGCCACGCTGCGGGTCGCGCCGGACGCGGGCGCGGGCGAGGTGGTGGGCGAGGCGTGGGGGCCGGGCGCCGAGTGGATCCTCGACCGTCTCCCGGCGCTGCTCGGCGCCGGCGACGACCCGTCGGTCTTCGTCCCCCGCCACCGGCTCGTGGCGGAGGCGCACCGCCGCCACCCCGGACTGCGGCTGGTGCGCACCGGGCTGGTGCTGGAGTCGCTGATCCCCTCGATCCTGGAGCAGAAGGTCACCACGGACGAGGCGTACCGCGCCTGGCGGCTGCTGCTGCGCCGCCACGGCGAGCCCGCGCCGGGCCCGGCCGGCCGGCTGCCGGAGCACATGTACGTGATGCCCGGGCCTCGCACCTGGGCGCTGATCCCCTCCTGGGAGTGGCACCGGGCAGGGGTGGACAACAAGCGCTCCTCGGCGATCCTGCGCGCGGTGGCGCGCGCCCGGCGCATGGAGGAGGCCGCGCGCATGGAGGAGGCCGCGGCGGTGACCCGCCTGACGGCGATCCCCGGCATCGGCCCGTGGACGGCGGCCGAGACCCTCCAGCGCGTCAGCGGCGCGGCGGACGCGGTGACGGTCGGCGACCTGCACCTGCCGGGGATCGTGGTCCACGCCCTCACCGGCGCACGCGACGGCAGACTTCAGCAGGACGAAGCGCGGATGCTGGAACTGCTCGCCCCCTACGCGGGCCAGCGCCACCGCGCCACACGGCTGATCCTGGCCACCGGCCGCACCCCGCCCCGCCGTGCGCCGCGCTTCCCGCACGGCGACATCGCACGCCTGTGACCGCCTCCGCGCCCGTGCCCTCGCCTGTGCCCTCGCCCGTGTCCGGGAGCGCGCGTCAGCGCACGACGGTGAAGTCCTCCGCCCGCCGCGGCGGGCGCGCCTTCGGCTGGGCGGCGGGACGGCCCACGGCCACCGCGCCCATCGGGTCCCAGCCGCCGGGCAGGTCCAGCACCTCGCGCACCACGTCGCGGCAGAACATGGTGGACGACACCCACGCCGACCCCAGCCCCTCGCCCGCCAGGGCGACCAGCAGGTTCTGCACCCCGGCCCCGGCCGCGACCACGAACATCTCGCGCTCGGCGGCCGAGCGCCGCGCGTCCGGGTAGTCGTGCGCCCCCTCGGTCACCAGGCACGGCACCACCAGATACGGCGCGTTCCGCAGCACGTCCCCGCGCCGGATCCGCTTCGCGACGCTCTCCTCGCTCCTCCCGTCGGCGCGCAGATCGGCGGTCCACGCCTCCCGCATGGCGTCCAGCAGCCGGGTGCGCGAGGCGGCCGACTCCAGCAGGACGAAGCGCCACGGCGTGGTGTGGTGCGGCGCCGGGGCCGTGACCGCCGCGGCCACCGCCCGCCGCACCGCCTCGCCGTCCACCGGTTCGCCGGTGAACTCCCGCACGGTGCGCCGCAGCGTCACCGCCTCCCGTACGGCCTCGGAGGCGCCCAGGCGGAACATGTCGTCGGCAGCCGGCCGGATCAGCGCCCGCGCTCCGGCTCCCGTGTCCTCCCCGCTCTCCCCGGACTCCCCGGCTCCGGGCCCCTCCTGGGGGGAGTCCCACACCACGTGCTGCGGCAAGCCCCGCACCACCGCGACCGGCAGCCCGTCGGCCTTGCCCTTCACCAGCTCCCCGGCCCCGGCCAGTTCGTCGCCGACGGCCGTGACCGTCACGCCCAGCGGGTTGCCGTGCGTGTCGGTACCGCCGCGCAGGTCCTCAAGAACGCGGACCCCGGCGGCGCCGATGGCGACGTCGGTCTGACCCACGCGCCACGGCCGTCCGAAGGTGTCGGTGACCACGACCCCGACCGTCACGCCCAGCAGCCCCCGCAGGCCCTCGCGGATCCGGCGCGCGGAGGCGTCCGGGTCCTCGGGCAGCAGCAGCACCGTCCCGGCCGGGGTGTTGGAGGCGTCCACACCGGCAGCCGCCATCACGAAGCCGTGCCGGCTCTCGACGATCCGCGCCGGACCGCGCCGGGCGACCACCCTCACGGTCTCGGCGTCGATCGCGGCCTCCCGGCCGGCGGCCTCGACCACCCGCCCCTCGGCCTTGCTGACGATCTTCGACGTCACCACCAGCACGTCGCCGTGGGCCAGGCCGGGCAGGTCCGGGGCGGTGGCCGCGTCCGCGATCAGCTTCACCAGGTCGTCGCCGGGCCGCACCTCGGGAATCCCCGGCAGCGCCCACACCCGGTACGCCGGGGGCGTGTCCGCGCCGCTCACATCCGCACCTCCTCGGCGAGGGCGAGCGCCTCGCGCGCCATCCGCGCGGTGGCCTCGACGTCCGTCATCAGCAGCGGCACGGCCCGGCAGCGGATGCCCGCCGCCTCCACCCCGGGCACGGCGCCGGAGTCGGCGGTGTCCACCAGCCAGCCGTCCAGCAGCCCGGAACCGTAGTGCCCGGCCACCGCCGCGGCCGTGGTCTCCACGCCGATGGCGGCCAGCATCCTGTCGGCCATCCCGCGCACCGGAGCGCCCCCGATGACGGGGGACAGGCCCACCACCGGCACCCCGGCGTCGGCGATCGCCTCACGGACGCCGGGCACGGCGAGGATGGTGCCGATGCTGACCACGGGGTTGGACGGCGGGAAGAGGACCACGTCCGCCTCTCCGAGTGCCTCCAGCACGCCCGGAGCCGGCTTGGCCTGCTCGGCGCCCACCGGGATCACCGCGTGCGCGGGCACCGACGCCCGCAGCCGCACCCAGTACTCCTGGAAGTGCACGGCCTTGCGGCCGCCGTCCTCGGCCTCGATCACCACATGGGTCTCGACCCGGTCGTCGGTCATCGGCAGCAGCCGCACCCCCGGTCGCCAGCGCGCGCACAGCGCCTCGGTGACGGCACTGAGCGGATAGCCCGCGCCGATCATCTGGGTGCGCACGATGTGGGTGGCGAAGTCGCGGTCGCCCAGGCCGAACCAGTCGGGGCCGACGCCGTACGCCGCCAGCTCCTCCTTCACGGTGAAGGTCTCGTCCGCGCGGCCCCAGCCCTGCTCCTCGTGGATGCCGCCCCCCAGGGTGTACATCACCGTGTCGAGGTCCGGGCAGACCTTCAGGCCGAACAGGTGGATGTCGTCGCCGGTGTTGCCGACGACCGTGATCTCGGCGTCGGGTGCGGCCTCCTTCAGTCCACGCAGGAAGCGGGCACCACCGATGCCTCCGGCCAGAACCACAATGCGCTGCATGCGGACAGTCTCTCAGCCCGAAGCCGCCCCGGCGGGGCGGGGCGGCGGGGCGTCAGCCCGGCAGCGGACTGCGGGGCGCGACCGCGCCCCGCTCCGCCGGGGCGCACGAGACGGCGTGCGGGGCGTGCACCGGCATCTCGGTGAGACCGGGGAAGTACACGTGCAGGCTGACGGCCGGCTCGAGGGCGTCGTTGACGACCTCGTGGACGTGACCGGGCGCGAACACCCGCTGTGCGCCGACGCCCAGCGCGCGCTCCCCGCTCGCGGTCCGCTCGGTCAACTCGCCGTCCAGGACGGTGAGTACCGCGGAGGAGGGGCCGTGTCCGTGCGGTCCGCTGCCCTGGCCCGGCACCCAGCTCAGCAGCCAGACCTCGTAGCCGGGCCCGGTGCGCAGCCGGTGGTACCAGCGGGTGGTGGCGTCGTACCGCACCAGCGGGGCCCATGTGGTGCGGTCGGCGGCGATCGTACGGGCGAGGCCGGCGAACCCGGCGACGGTGGAGGGGTGTTCGGGGACGGGCGGCAGGAGGTGGGGGATGGCGAGCGGGTCGCCGGCGATCTCGACGTCACTGTTCACGGCGGGGAGTTCCTCAGGGGCGCGGTGGGAGCGGGGGAGTGCGGAGCCCGGGGCGGGCACGGGCCGGGGAGGAGAGGGGAGGCCGAAGGGAGGAGAGGAGGGTGCCGGGCCGCGGCGGAAGGGTGCTTCCGCGCCACCGGCCCGGCCACCGGCGGTCCCGGCCGTCCCGGCGGATCGGTGCGCCTCGGAACGCCGGAGCCCGGGAAGACCTCGGAGCCCGGAAGGCATCAGGGCCCGGGGAGCCTCGGAACCTCGACCCGGAACCTCAACGACGGCAACAGCGACAGCGGACCCGGGCAGCGCGAAGGGCCCCGCGGTGGCGGGCCGGGCTGAACGAGCAGATCGCTGGCATGACACCAAGGAGAACGGGTACTTCGTCTCGCTGTCAAACGGCCGTCAACCGGACGGCCCGTTTGGCAGGCGGGTTTCACTACTTCCGGTCGCCCGGGCCGGCGAAAGGTTTATGCGCGCCTGGAGCGGACAAGTGGCGCAACATCCGCACGCACAAACGTCGTTGTGGATCTGTGATCAGAGTGTGATCGGGATCGCTTCGGAGCGCGGAGGGCAACGCGGCCGGGTTCGGACGCGTCTCTCCGGACAGGAGGGGCGGGTGGGCGAGATGTCCGATCTTCCTGTCATGGTTTGTGGTGATTTAAACACTTAATGCAAGGGTTTGGTTCCGCAGGGTGAATAACGGGCCCAATAGCAGATCTCGGCTTGACTCGCGTGGATGTACACACTTGTAATTTCACTCGTGTCGTTCGGCCGGGATCGATAACGACAGCATCACGGGGACGTAAAGACTGACGAGGGGCGCGCATGACCGAGCTGTTCGAACAACTGCTGGTCGAAGAGGCGGACGAGGAGCTCGGCTGGCAGGAGCGCGCGTTGTGCGCCCAGACCGACCCCGAGTCCTTCTTTCCCGAGAAGGGCGGTTCCACCAGAGAGGCCAAGAAGGTCTGCCTCGCCTGTGAGGTCCGCTCCGAGTGCCTCGAGTACGCCCTCGCCAACGACGAGCGCTTCGGCATCTGGGGCGGCCTGTCGGAGCGCGAGCGCCGCCGCCTGAAGAAGGCCGCCGTCTGACGGGCCGCCACCGCCCGTCCCCGCCCTCCCGGCGAACGTCCGCACAGCACCCCGGCCGTGCGGCCGCCCGACGAAGCGGCGCGAACGGCGCAAGCCGCAGAAGAGCGGAAGAAGAGACACAAGGAACCGGCGGACGAAACGGCACAGGACGCCGCACGGACCACAGAGCACCCGATCCGCCCCCGCGCACCGCGCGGGGGCGGATCGCTGCGCGGGCGACCAGTACCCGGGACCCCGGACGCCGGGGCGCGTACAGCCATTAGTGTGGGGAGCCGTCCACGACGCGGCCGCCGAGCGCACGGCACCCGCGTCCAGCACACTTCCAGCAGTCCGACGCAGCAGCCTTCCGGGGGGCGACCCCCGGACCCCGGCCGGAGGGCCCCTACCCCGATGTCCGTGCACAGCCACCCGGCGGCCCAGTACGAGGCGGCCACAGCATCGTTCGCCTCGCCACGGCCCGAGACCGACCCCGGCGGACCGCCGGAGTTCCCCAGGCACGTAGTCACCGCCGTACTCGTCTCCCACGACGGCGAGCGCTGGCTGCCCGACGCCCTGGCCGCGATCACCGGTCAGGAGCGGCCGGTGCAGGACGTGATCGCCGCCGACACCGGCAGCGCCGACGACTCCGCGCGGCTGGTCGCCGAGGCGCTCGGACCCGACCGCGTACTGCACCTCGCCCGCCGCACCGGCTTCGGCGCGGCGGTCGGCGAGGCGGCCCGCACCGCGCCCGTCCTCGGCCCCGAGGACCTGCCCTACCTGAAGCGGCCCAGCGGCTGGGACCCGGTCACCCGGACCTGGCGCGACGACGCCTACGACATGCCCGAACTGCCCTACGGCGAACCCGTCCAGTGGCTGTGGCTGCTGCACGACGACTGCGCGCCCGCGCCGGACGCCCTCGCCGAACTCCTCCGCGTCGCCGACGCCGACGAGTCGGCCGCCGTCGTCGGTCCCAAGCTGCGCAGCTGGTACAACCGCCGGCAGCTGCTGGAGGTCGGCGTCTCCATCGCCGACAGCGGCCGGCGGTGGACCGGCCTGGACCGCCGGGAGCAGGACCAGGGCCAGTACGACCAGGTGCGGCAGGTGCTGTCCGTCTCCACCGCCGGCATGCTGATACGGCGCGACGTCTTCGAGCGGCTCGGCGGCTTCGACCGCTACCTGCCGCTGATGCGCGACGACGTGGACCTGTGCTGGCGGGCCCAGGCCGCCGGGCACCGGGTGCTCGTCGCGCCCGACGCCGTCGTCCGGCACGCCGAGGCCTCCTCCCGGGAGAGACGGCCCATCGACTGCGTCGGACGCTCGGTCGCCGGACCGCACCGCGTGGACAAGGCGGGTGCGGTCTACACACTGCTCGTCAACGCCCCCGGCAAGAAGCTGCCCTGGGTCCTGCTGCGCCTGGTCGTCGGCACCCTGCTGAGGATGCTCGCCTATCTGGTCGGCAAGGTGCCCGGGCAGGCGCTCGACGAGTTCAGGGGGCTCATGGGCACCCTCCTGCGCCCCGAACGCATCCTCGCCGCCCGGCGCGGGCGCGGCAGACCCGCCGTGGCGCACTCGGAGCTGCGCCCCCTCTTCCCGCCCCCGGGCGCGACCGTGCGCGCCACCGCCGAGCAGGTTGCGGGCAGCCTCGCCCGGCGCTCCGACCCCGACGCCTCCTCCGGCGCGCGGCACGGCGCCGTCGAGACCGGGCCCGGCGACGACGACGCCGACTTCCTGGAGGTCGAGCAGTTCGCCCGGCTGAAGCGGACCGCCCGCAGGCCGGGGCCCGTGCTCTTCGCCGTGCTCCTCCTGGCCTCCCTGGCCGCCTGCCGCGACCTGCTGGCCGGCGGGGCGCTGGCGGGCGGCGCACTGCTGCCCGCTCCGGGCTCCGCCGCCGAGCTGTGGTCGCGCCACCTGGAGACCTGGCAGCCGGTCGGCACCGGCGCCGCCGAGTCCGCGCCGCCGTACCTGGCGGTCCTCGCCACCCTCGCCACCGTCTTCCTCGGCAGCACCGGGTTCACCCTCACCCTGCTGCTGGTCTGCTCGGTGCCGCTGGCCGGGCTCACCGCCTACTTCGCCTCCCGGCCGCTGGTCGCCTCCCGGCTGCTGCGCGCCTGGGGCGCGGTCGCCTACGCCTTCCTGCCCGCCGTCACCGGCGCCCTGGCGGGCGGCCGGCTCGGCACCGCCGTGCTCGCGATCGCCCTGCCGCTGATGGCCCGGGCCGCGGTCGCGGCCTCGGGGCTGCGGACGGCCGGGGACGACCGGCCGGGCTGGCGCCCCGTGTGGGCCCTGGCGCTGCTGCTCACCCTCACCACCGCCTTCACCCCCGTCGTCTGGCCGGTCGCCGCCGTGCTCACGCTGGCCGTGGTGGTCCTGCGGGCCCGGCAGCGCGCCCACACCGGGGCGTACGCGGTCCGCGCCGCCGTGCTGCTGGCGGTGCCGATGGTGCTGCTGGCGCCGTGGTCGCTGGAACTGCTCACCAGCCCCTCGGCCTTCCTGCGCGAGGCGGGGCTGCCCTACGGCGAGGGCAGCGCCTCCGCCACCGGACTGCTGACCCTCGACCCCGGCGGGCCCGGGACGGTGGGCGGGATACTCTTCGCCGGCGTCGTGCTCGCCGCCCTCGCCGCACTGCTGCGCTCCGAGCGGCGCACCGCGATCCTGGCCGCCTGGGCCACCGCCCTGGCCGGCCTGCTCTTCGCCGCGCTCACCGGCGGCTCCGGCTGGGCCGGACCCGCCACCCTCGTCTACGGCCTGGGCCTGCTGGCCGCGGCCGTACTCGGCGCCGAGGGCGCGCGCGGCCGGGTCGCGGCCCAGAGCTTCGGCTGGCGGCAGCCGGTCGCGGCCCTGATCGGCATCGCGGCCGCCGTGGCGCCCCTGGTGGCCGCCGCGGTCTGGACGGCGGCCGGCGCCGACGGGCCGCTGTCGCGGCGCAGCCCGGTGCAGGTCCCGGCGTTCGTCGCCGAGGAGAGCGGCACCCGGGACCGGCCGCGCACCCTCGTCCTCGGCGGGGGGACCGGCGGCGGAAACGCCGGGGACGGCACCTCCTCCGCGGCGGCCCGGGTCCCGTACACCCTCGTCCGCGGCTCCGGCGCCCGGCTGGGCGACGGCGACACGGCCCGAGCGGCCGGGGGCGACCGGCGACTGGACGAGGTCGTCGCCAACCTGGTCGCGGGCTCCGGCGCCGACCAGGCCGAGCAGCTCGGCGGCTACGCCGTCCGCTACGTCCTGGTGCGCGACGGGGCGCCCCGCGAGATGAGCGCGGTGCTGGACGCGACGCCGGGCCTGTCCCGGCTCAGCCAGGAGGACGGCAGCGCGCTGTGGCGGGTGGACGCCCAGGTCGCCCGGATCACCGTCGTCCCCCCCGAGGAGAAGGGCGGCGCGGCGGCCGAGCCGGTGACCGTCGCGGCCGGGCCGGTCGAGGCACGCACCGACGTCCCCGCCGGCCCCGCCGGGCGGGTGCTGCGGATCGCCGACGCCGCCGACCCCGGCTGGCGGGCCACGCTGGACGGGCGCCCGCTGAAGCCCGTCACCGTGGACGGCTGGGCGCAGGGCTTCGAACTGCCCGACCGGGGCGGCCGGCTGGAGCTGGTCCACGAGACTCCCGTGACGCACACCGCATGGGTGTGGGCGCAGGGCCTGCTGATGCTGGTGGTGCTGGTCATGGCACTGCCGGGGCGCCGACGGGAGATCGACGACGACCTGCCCGAGACGGCCGAGACGGTGCCGGCCCAGCCGGTGGAGGGCGAGGGCCGGCGGGCCCGCAGGCTGCGCGCGGCGCAGGAGGCGGCGGACGGTCCGCCGCCGGGGACCGCACCGGGACCCGGGCCGGAACCGGTGCCCGGACCGGGGTACGAGCCGGCCCCGCGGCCCCAGCCCTCGTACACGTCGCCGCAGCCGCAGCCGCAGCCGCAGCCGCAGGGCTGGGACGGCTGGGACGGGCAGCGGTACGAGCAGCACACCGGCCAGGGCGACCCGTACGCGCGGGGCGGGCAGCCCCGGCCCCCGTACGGGGGCACCTACGAGGGCGGCGCGTACGGCGATGCCTACGACGGCGGCTCGTACGGCCACGGCGCCCAGGACGGCACGACGTACGGCGACAGGAGCGACCGCGCATGAACCGCACCGCCTACCCCCTGATCGGCGTGGTCGCCGCGCTGGCCGCCGTCACCGGCGTCGCGGCGCTGACCACCCCCTCCGGCGAGCCCGCCGCCGGCCCCGCCGCCGTCCGGCTCCCCGTGGAACGCTCCACGCTGGTGTGCCCGCAGCCGGCCTCCTCGGAGGTGGGCGAGACCACGTACACGTCCTACACCCCCAAGGGCGACACCGAGCGGAAGGGGAGCGCGAAGAGCGCGGGGAGCGGGGCCGGGCTGCTGCCGGCCGGGAGCACCCTGGAAGGCGGCGGCCGCGGCGGCAAGGACGGGAAGGGAGCCGACGAGCCCGACCCCGTCGTCCCCCTGGAGGAACCCGGCGTCCCGGTCACCGCCGAGGCGGACAGCAGCGGCTCGCCCGCGCTGACCGGCTCGGCCGACGGAAGCCTCGCCCCCGGCTGGACGGTCCAGCAGACCACCCTCGTCACCGCGGGCACCGGCCGCGGGCTGCTGGGGGTGTCCTGCACGGTCCCCGGCACCGAGTTCTGGTTTCCCGGCGCGAGCACCGCCAAGTCGCGCCACGACTACATCCACCTGACCAACCCCGACGACGCCCCGGCCGTGGTCGACCTGGAGCTGTACGGCAAGGACGGCTCGGTGAAGACCGAGAGCGGCGAGGGCCTCAACGTCCCCGGCCGCTCCACGGTCCCCGTGCTGCTCTCGACGCTCTCGCGCGAGCCGGTCACCAACGTGGTCCTGCACGTGGTGGCGCGCAGCGGCCGGATCGGGGCCCAGGTGCAGTCACTCGACGAGAAGCTCGGCGGCGACTGGCTGCCGGCCTCGGCCGACTCCCGCGGCTCCCTGGTCCTGCCCGGCATTCCGGCCGACGCCACCGCCGTACGCCTGGTGGCCTTCGCGCCCGGCGAGAAGGACGTGGACCTGAAGGTGCGGCTGGCCACCCCCAGCGGCGCCATCACCCCCGCGGGCCGGGAGACCCTCCACGTCAGGAGCGGCACGACCGCCGCCGTGGACCTCGGCGACGTGACCAGGGGCGAGCCCGGCTCGCTGATCCTCTCCCCGGCCGAGGAGGGCGGCGGTGCCCGCGTCGTGGCGGCGCTGCGCGTGCTGCGCGGCGAGGGGGCGCGGCAGGAGACGGCGTTCATCCCCGCCACCGCGCCCGTCCGGGAGCGGGCCTCCGCGGCCGGGAGCGACGCCGGGGCGAAGAGCACCGAGGACGGCGGTACGGTCCTGTCGCTGGCCGCGCCGGAGAAGGCCGCGAAGGTGCGGGTGACCGCGTCGGCCGGCAGCGGCGGCGGCGAACCGGTCAGCAGGACGTTCGACCTCAAGGCCGGCACCACCACGGCCGTCGGCGACCTGCGGCCCGAGGGCGCGAAGGGACGCTACGCGCTCACCGTCGAACGGCTGTCGGGCGGGACGGTGTACGCGGCCCGGACGCTCTCCCTGGAGGACGACGGCATCCCGATGTTCACCGTGCAGACGCTCCCGGACGACCGGGGGACGGTGGCGGTGCCGCGGGCCGGGCAGGACCTGTCGGTGCTCGTCGACTGAGCGGGGGCGGCGGAACGGGCCCGGGCGGCGTCCCACGCGGGACGCCGCCCGGGCCCGTTCCCGTCCCGTCCTCAGTCCTGCCCGTAGCGCGGGTCGATCGACTCCGGGGCCAGCCCGAGGAGTTCGGCGACCTGCTCGACCACCACCTCGTGGACGAGCAGCGCCCGGTCGTCGCGCGTCCTGGCGCGCAACTCGATGGGCCGCCGGTAGACGACGATGCGGTCGGGGCGGCCGTCGTGCGCGGCCGCGTACCGGCCGAGCGGCACGCTGTCCGGTCCGTCGATCCAGCCGTCGATCCAGCCGTCGGGCCCGCCCCCGCCCCCCGGTGCGGCCGGCGGCACCTCCTGTACTACGAACTCCACCCCGGACAGCTGCGGCCACTGCCTCTCCAGCCGGTCGGCGGAGTCGCGCACCAGGTCGTCGAAGGCGTCGGCGCGGCTCATGGCGAGCGGCACCTGGGGCGGCGCGACGGGGCCGCGCATGCCGCGTCCATGGCGATCCCGGCGACGCGGTCGCGGATCGGGCCGGCGGGGCGGTACGGGGTTGCTCATCACCTTGAGAGTAGCCGTCCGGAGAGGGCCGGGCAGCGGTGACGACGCGACCTTGCCCTCCAGCGCCGCCCCTCCAGCATCACCGGCTGCCGGAGACCGACCGGTTCCGTTCTCCGTGTTTCCCCAGAACTTTGTTTCGGACAACTCCCCGATCGATGATCGCTCCTCGATGACGGAATCCGAACGAAGGGGTAACGGTGCCTATGTCCGGCTTCCGTCCCGCCGCCAACCGGACTTTTCCGGCCCATTCCAGGTCAGCCGGTCCGCCACCGCGGCGCGGGACGCCGGTGGACCGGCACGACACAACAGGGTGACCTCCCGGGGAGTCGTCGCGGCCCGCTCAAGAGTGCGGTACCGTCCAACATCGTGAGCCCTGTACGTCGCTGTTCGCGCACCGCGTGCGGCCGCCCTGCCGTGGCGACGCTGACGTACGTCTACGCGGACTCGACGGCCGTCCTCGGTCCCCTCGCCACCTATGCCGAGCCCCACTGCTACGACCTGTGCTCGGAGCACTCGGAGCGGCTGACAGCCCCGCGCGGCTGGGAGGTCGTCCGCCTCGCCGTGGACGCGGGCCCCGCCCGCCCCAGCGGCGACGACCTCGAAGCACTGGCCAACGCCGTCCGCGAGGCCGCCCGCACCCCGCAGCGCAGGAAGCCCGCCCCCGCCGAGCAGTCCGGCTCCGGCGGCGTGCGCGAGACGGATCTGATGGAGGTGGCTCGACGTGGCCACCTGCGGGTACTGAGGTCCCCCGAGAACTGATCGCCCCGTTACATTTGGGGCGTCGCCAGATACTCCAGAAGGGGTGGACCGTGCCTGACCTGTCACACATCGTGAAGGCGTACGACGTACGTGGTGTGGTGCCCGACCAGTGGGACGAACCCCTCGCCGAGCTGTTCGGCGCGGCGTTCGCGACGGTCACGGGCGCGAGCGCGATCGTGGTCGGACACGACATGCGCCCCTCCTCGCCGGGCCTGTCGCGGGCCTTCGCCCGGGGAGCGGCCGCCCGCGGCGCCGACGTCACCGAGATCGGCCTGTGCTCCACCGACCAGCTCTACTTCGCCAGCGGCCGGTTCGGCCTGCCCGGCGCGATGTTCACCGCCAGCCACAACCCCGCCCGGTACAACGGCATCAAGATGTGCCGGGCCGGCGCCGCCCCCGTCGGCCAGGACACCGGCCTGGCCGACATCCGCGCGCTGGTGGAGGAGTGGGCCGCCGCCGGGGCCCCCGAGCCGGCGGAGAAGCCGGGGACGATCACCCGGCGGGACGTACTGGCCGACTACGCCGCCCATCTGCGCTCGCTGGTCGACCTCACCGCCGTCCGCCCGCTGAAGGTCGTCGTCGACGCGGGCAACGGCATGGGCGGCCACACCGTCCCCACCGTCCTCGAAGGCCTGCCCGTCGAGCTGGACGCCATGTACTTCGAGCTCGACGGCACCTTCCCCAACCACGAGGCCAACCCGCTGGATCCGGCCAACATCGTCGACCTCCAGGCCCGGGTGCGGGAGACCGGCGCCGACATCGGCCTGGCCTTCGACGGCGACGCCGACCGCTGCTTCGTCGTCGACGAGCGCGGGGAGCCCGTCTCCCCGTCGGCGATCACCGCCCTGGTCGCGGAGCGCGAGCTGGCCAAGCACCCCGGCTCCACCGTGATCCACAACTGCATCACGTCCTGGTCCGTCCCCGAGGTCGTCAAGGAGGCGGGCGGCACCCCGGTGCGCACCCGGGTGGGCCACTCCTTCATCAAGCAGGAGATGGCGCGCACCGGCGCGGTCTTCGGCGGCGAGCACTCCGCGCACTACTACTTCCGCGACTTCTGGAACGCAGACACCGGCATGCTCGCCGCCCTCCACGTCCTGGCCGCGCTCGGCGGACAGGGGGGCACCCTGTCGGAACTGGTCGCCCGGTACGACCGCTACGCCGCCTCCGGCGAGATCAACAGCACCGTCGAGGACCAGGCCGGGCGCGCCGCCGCGGTGAAGGCCGCCTACGCCGGCCGCGAGGGTCTGACGCTGGACGAACTGGACGGCCTGACGGTCACGGCGCCGGACTGGTGGTTCAACCTCCGCCCCTCCAACACCGAGCCGCTGCTGCGCCTGAACGTCGAGGCGCGCGACGCGGAGACGGCCGCCGGGGTCCGCGACGAGGTGCTGGCGATCGTCCGCGCCTGACGGCCGGCCACCGCGCGGCGGCGCCGGGACCGGCCACGGCCACCGGCCATCGGTCCCGGCACCGCCGCGCGGCCCGGCGCGCCGCCCGCCGCGGCACCCGCCGACGGAGGGCGGACTCCCGGCGGTACGCTGACCGCACGACAGCACCACGAAGCAGCACAGCACACGCCCCGAAGGGACGCACCCAATGCCGCTCGAAGCCGGTCTCCTGGAGATCCTCGCCTGCCCGGCGTGCCACTCCCCCCTCCACGAGGAGGGCGACGAACTGGTCTGCGAGGGCAGCGGGTGCGAACTGGCGTACCCCGTCCGGGACGGCATCCCCGTCCTCCTCGTCGACGAGGCACGCCATCCCGCCTGAGCACGATCGCCCCCGGCGACCGGAGAGGCCGCACATGCTGGACGAGACCCTGCTCGACGCCCCCGACGCCCTGGCCGGAGCCGACACCCACGGCCTGCTGCGCAAAGCCGCCGCCTCCGGCGCCCGCGCCCGTACGGCCCTGCGGCACGCCACCGAGGCGGGACTGACCGAACTGCGTCCCGACGGCCGCCCCCGCGCCATCCTGGTCGCGGGCACCGGACCGGCCGTCGCCTGCGTCGCCGACCTCCTCGCGGCCTTCGGCAACGGGGCCGTCCCCGTCACCCTGCTCCACCCCGCGGGCTCCCTCCCCGACCCCGGCGCGCTGCGCTGGACGCTGCCGGGCTGGGCCGGCCCGCTGGACCTGCTGCTGCTCGCCACCCCGGACGGCCACGAGGGCGGCCTGACCGCACTCGCCGAGCAGGCGTACCGCAGGGGCTGCACCGTCGTCTCCGTCAGCCCCGCCCCCGCCCCGCTGACCGAGGCGGCCATCCAGGCCCGCGGCCTGGCCGTACCGCTGGCCGAGGTGCCCGGCGAACACTACGAGGGCCCCGACCCGCGCGACGCCTACGAGCGGCAGACCCCGGCCCCGCCCGCCGCCCCCGGCCCCCTGTGGGCGTTGCTCACCCCGCTCCTGGCCCTGGCCGACCGCCTCGGCCTGGCCGCCGCCGGCCCCGAGGACCTCGCGGCCCTCGCCGACCGCCTCGACCAGGTCGCCGAGCGGTGCGGTCCCGCCGCCCCCACCTACGGCAACCCCGCCAAGACCCTGGCCGCGGAGCTCTCCGACGCGCTGCCGCTGCTGTGGAGCGAGGGCACCGTCGCGGCCGCGGCCGCCCGCCACTTCGCCACCACCCTCACCTCGCTCGTCGGCCGCCCGGCGCTGGCCGCCCTCCTGCCCGAGGCGCTCACCGCCCACGGCGCCCTGCTGACCGGCTCCTTCTCGGGAGCGGAGGACACCGACGACTTCTTCCGGGACAGGGTGGAGGAGCCCGAGACGATGCGCGCCCGGATCGTCCTGCTGCGCGAGGGCCCTCCGGCCGCCCACTCCGCCGCCGTCGCCGCCCGCGACCTGGCGTACGGGCACGGCACCCCGGTCAGCGAACTGGAGCCGGCCGAGGGCAGCACCCCGCTCGAGACCACCGCCGAACTGCTGGCCACCGTGGACTTCGCCGCCGTCTACCTCGCGCTCGCCGGCGGCGAGCGGCGCTGACGGGGGGCACCCGAGCCGTCGGAGCCGCCAGAGCCCGGACGACGAGTTCCGGGCCCCGAACAAGGACCCAAGGACACCATCCCGCATGGACCTCCTCACCAACACCGTGCGCCCCTACGCCTGGGGCTCCACCACCGCCATCCCCGAACTGCTCGGCACCGAGCCCACCGGCGAGCCGCAGGCCGAGCTGTGGATGGGAGCCCATCCCGGCGCGCCGTCGCGGATCGACCGCGGAGGCGGGACACTCCTGTCGGAGGCGATCGCGGCCGACCCCGAGGGCGAACTGGGGCCGGCGGTCGTCGAGGCGTTCGGACCGCGGCTGTCGTTCCTGCTCAAGGTGCTGGCGGCCGCCTCCCCGCTCTCCCTCCAGGTACACCCCGACCTCGCCCAGGCCAGGGAGGGCTTCGCCGACGAGGAGGAGCGGGGCGTCCCGGCCGACGCCCCGCACCGCAACTACAAGGACGCCAACCACAAGCCCGAACTCGTCTGCGCCCTCACGCCCTTCACCGGCCTGTGCGGCTTCCGACGCCCCGCCCGGACCGCCGACCTGCTGGAGGCACTGGACGTCGGCGGCGTCAAGCCGTACGCGGACATCCTGCGCGCCCGGCCCGAGGACGAGGCGCTGAGCGAGGTGCTGACCGCCGTGCTCTCCGCAGACCGGGAGGCGATCGCCGAGACCGTCGCAGTGGCCGCCGCGGCGGCGCGGCGGCTGGCGTCCGGAGAAGGGCCGTACGCCCGGGAGTACGCCGCCTACGCCGGCATCGCCGGCCACTACCCCGGCGACCCGGGCGTCCTGGCCGCGATGCTGCTCAACGTGGTGCACCTGGAGCCCGGTGAAGCCCTCTACCTCGGCGCCGGCGTCCCGCACGCCTACCTCGGCGGCCTGGGCGTCGAGCTGATGGCCAACTCCGACAACGTGCTGCGCTGCGGTCTGACCCCCAAGCACGTGGACGTCCCCGAACTGCTGCGCGTCGTCCGCTTCGAGCCGATGGAGCCCGAGGTGCTGCGGCCGCGCACCACATCCGGGGGCGAGGAGGTGTACACGGCGCCCGTCGACGAGTTCCGGCTCTCCCGGTACGTCCTTGCGCCCGGTTCGGAGCCGCACGACCTGGACGACCGGGCCCCCCAGATCCTGCTGTGCGCGGAAGGGGAGATCACCCTGCGGGAGGTGACCGCGGGCGGCGCGGGCGGCGAACTCGTCCTCCCCCGGGGCCGGTCGGCCTTCGTACGGGCGGGCGAGCGCGTCGCGGTCCTCGGCAGCGGTACTCTCTTCCGCGCGACCGTGGCCGTGTGACCGCGGTGCGGCCGCACCACAGCACCACCACACCGTGACACCGGGGCCCGGCACGGGGGCGAGCCCCGTGCCGGGCCCCGGCTCCGGGACAAGTCTGCCGTCTTCCCAGGAGAGCCGACCTTCCATGAGTGCATCAGGCGGAAACAAGGCGATCGTCGCCGCGCTGGGCGCCAATCTGTCCATCGCCGTGGCCAAGTTCGTGGCGTTCGCCTTCAGCGGCTCCTCGTCGATGCTCGCGGAGGGCGTCCACTCCGTCGCCGACTCGGGCAACCAGGCGCTGCTGCTGCTCGGCCACAAGAAGGCGAAGAGGAAGGCGAGCGAGGAGCACCCCTTCGGATACGGGCGCGAGCGCTACATCTACTCCTTCCTCGTGGCCATCGTCCTGTTCTCGGTCGGCGGCCTCTTCGCCCTCTACGAGGGCTACCAGAAGATCAGGCACCCGCACGAACTCTCCCACTGGTACTGGCCGGTGGGAGTCCTGGTCTTCGCGATCATCGCCGAGATCTTCTCCTTCCGGACCGCGATCAAGGAGTCCAACGAGATCCGCGGCACGCAGTCGTGGACGGCGTTCGTCCGACGGGCCAAGGCACCCGAACTGCCGGTCGTGCTCCTGGAGGACCTCGGCGCCCTGGTCGGTCTCATCCTGGCCCTGGCCGGCGTCGGTCTGGCGCTCCTGACCGGTGACCCGGTCTGGGACGGCATCGGCACGATCTGCATCGGTGTGCTGCTCGTCGTCATCGCGATCGTCCTCGCCGTGGAGACCAAGTCCCTGCTGCTGGGCGAGTCCGCCGACACGGAGGCGCTCGGGAAGATCCGCGAGGCGATCGTCGACGGCGAGCGGGTCCCCCGGATCATCCACATGCGCACGCTCCACCTCGGTCCGGACGAACTGCTGGTCGCCGCCAAGATCGCGGTGGAGAGCCACGAGTCGGCGGCCGAGGTCGCCCGGGCGATCGACGAGGCCGAGCAGCGCGTCCGCGCGGCGGTCCCGATCGCCCGCGTGATCTACCTGGAGCCGGACATATACCGGGTGAGCCAGACGGAGGAAGCCGCCAAGAGCCTCTGAGCGGCGCTACGGCGAAGCGGTACGGCGAGCGGCCCGGGGCACGATCCTTACGCCCCGGGCCGCTCGCCGTACCGAGGCCGTCCGCGTTCACATGGCCGGAACCCCGCGGTGCCGTCCGTTGTCCGAGGCCGTCCCGCCCGGACGGCACACCGAGCGTGTAGCCTCGGGAAGGCACAGACGTCGCTGCTGATGGCGGTCGGGCGGCCAACACGGGCCGGCCGAGGGAGAGAGGGCCTCCGACGGACTGCGCTGCGGCCAGGGGACACGTACGTTCGTATGGTGCGTACGGTGACGACGGCACACGACGGCGAACCGTCGGCGTGCCCGCCTCCCACGCGCCTGCCCGCTGCCGCAGACCAGCCGGCCATACCACCTCGACCGATTCCGAGGAGCAGCTCTCACATGACGACGACCGACGCGTCCACCGGCGCATCGACCGACGCGACCGCCACTTCGACCGGCACCTCGACCGGCACAGCACGG
>NZ_JADEYH010000020.1 GCF_017114865.1 Streptomyces verrucosisporus
CTCCGGTCAGCTGCAGGCCCTCGGCCTGAGCGCGGCCCACCAGCTCGTCGATCAGCCGGTCGTCCACGGCCTTGGCCGGCGGCTCACCCGACTCGACGGTCTCGGCCTCGGTCACGTTCTCACTGGTCATCGATGCATCTTCCTTGATCAAGAGTTACACCGAACGTTTTACAGTCCCCGTTCACGCCGCGTCAGGTGGCGGCGTGGAAGGAGCCGGTGGACCGGATCGTCGCCGAGTGCCTGGCCCGTCTGGAGAAGTCGGACCGGCCCGACGTGATGGACTACGCGGGCCGCATCCCGGCCGATGTGACGGGAGAGATCCTCGGGTTCCCGCTGAAGCGTTTCGGTGAGATGCTCGACGCGATCGAGCGGGCGTTCCACGCCGACCCCGGGAACCCCGACCAGGAGGCCGAGGTGGCCGCCGCGTTCGAGGAACTCGTGGACTACGGCCGCGAACTCATCGTCGATAAACGCCGCGGTCCGGGGGACGACCTCACCTCGCACCTCGTCCGGGCCGAGACGGGGAGGACCGGCTGCCGGAGGACGAGCTGGTCTCGCTGGTGACTGCCATGATCGTGGCAGGAATCGACACCACCCGGAACCTGATCGGCTCGGCGGTGCTGTCGCTGCCGGACCACCCCGGCCAGATGCGGCTGCTGCGCGAGCACCCCGAGCACACGCCGACCGCGGTCGAGGAGTTCCTGCGCTACGACGGCGCCTTCTGCGTCGGCCTGTTCCGGCTGGCGAAGGAGGACCTGGAGATAGGTGGCGTGCGCATACCCGCCGGCACCCCCGTCGTGGCCGGCCTGCAATCCGCCAACAACGACCCGGAGAAGTACGCGGATCCGCGGCGGCTGGACATCACCCGCAACGGGCAGCGGCACCTGGCGCTGGGCCACGGGCTGCACAACTGCATGGGGGCGGCCCTGGCCCGCCTGGAGACGGGGGTCGCCGTCCCCGCCCTGCTGGAGAGGTTCCCGAACCTTCGTCTGGCAGTGCCCCGTGAAGAGATCCACTTCGAGGAGAACTGGCTGCTGCGCAGCTTGCCGTCCCTGCCGGTCGGGCTGTGAGCGAGGAGGGAGACCCCATGGCCGACAAGGCCGACACCGGCCGGGCGGCACCCGGCGGGCGGATGCTGCTGTCGATCGACGCGGCGGCGTGCACGGGCGCCGGGACGTGCGAGGCGATGCACCCGGAGCTGTTCCGGGTGGAGCCTGCGGGCCACGCGGTGGTGAGCCGCACCGAGCTGACCGACCCCGCGGACATCGAGGCCGCGACCGACGTCCTGGACGTCTGCCCGACGGAGGCGGTCCGCCTGACCCCTGCGGATCCGGCCGCGCGGGCCTGACACCGCAGCGGCCTCGTCTGCCCCGCTCGACGAGGAGGCGCCGCACGCGCCGCGTGTCCCGCACGCGGCTGGGTGCGGCGCCTCTTCCTCGCGCCTCTTCCTCCGACCTGCTCGTACCGAGGCCCTCCGGCGCCGTCGTCCGTGACCGGAGGGCCCAAGGGGGTGTCCGCCGGACGCACGGCGAACGCTCAGGGCGTCATGCGGGCTTGCGCAGCAGCTCGACGATGCTGGAGAAGCTGTCGGCCGCGTGGCCGGCGTCCATCGCGCGGCGGAACAGGTCCACCGCCGCGGCCTGGAACGAGGTGTCCACGCCCGCGTCGCCGATGGTGTGCATGACGTGCTCCACACTCGCCAGGCCCATCGCCAGGCGGTCGACGTCGCCCTCGTGGTTGCCGGCGTCGATACGCTCGGCGTAGAAGCCGAGGAAGTGCGGCATGGCGAGCATGGTGTCGTTGGCGTGGGACAGGATGTCCGCCGCCTTCAGGCCGTTGGCTTCGGCGAGGGCGATCGCCTGCCAGTAGCTGAGCATCGACGGCCAGAACATCGCCATGCCGATCTGGTACATCAGGGCCGCGAGCCCCGGCTCCTCGCCGCGGAAGTCGGCGCCGGTGAGGATCTCCAGACTGGTGCGGTGCTTGTCGAAGGCGGCGCGGGGACCGCTGTAGAAGGTCTTCGACTCGGGCTTGCCGATACCGGCGGGCGGGACCGTCACACCCCCGGTGAGGTGTGTGCCGCCGCGCTCGGTGATCCAGCGGGAACCGGCGCGCGTCTTCTCCGGGGTGTCGGAGCTGAGGTTGACGAAGACGTGGCCCGACACCACGTCGGCCGCCGGCTCCAGGACCGCGTACATGGCCTCGTAGTCGGTCAGGCTCAGGACCACCAGCTCGTTGGCCTTGACGGCGTCCTCCACGCTCTTGGCGAGGACGGCGCCCCGGGCCACCAGGTCATCGGCCCGGGAGGCGGTGCGGTTCCAGAGGGTGACCTCGTATCCGTTGTCGAGGTAGGTGTTGACCATCGCCTGCCCCATGGGGCCGAGCCCGATGACGGTGACGGACTGGTTGCTGCTCATTGCGGAAAGGCCTCCGTTGGTCTGCTGTGTCACTGAAGGAACGAGCGATCTACTGAGCGTCCGGCAAAAGTAGCATAGTTCTAGGACGATCGCTCTATTTAGTCGGAGGTGGAGATCGGCACCACGGACCGGGCCTGGCACAGACGCTCCCGGTCAGTCGCGGTCAACGACCCTGCGCGCAGACGAGGATGTGGCCGACGGGGGTGAGCGGACCGGTGTGCTCCCCGGACCGCGCCGCCGACGTGCTCCGGGCATGGCTGCGCGGACGGCCGCCGCATCCTCCTGGGCACAGGTCTGCGCCGTCGCCGCGCCAATACCCCTGCTCCCCCTGTGGTCAGGTCAACTTCCCCTGACGGGGCACCGGTTGATATTCCGTGAACCTTTCAGCCCGCGGTGGAACCGGTCATGGCCTTGCCTCGGCAGCAGCCCGTGTGCCGATCGCCTCCAGCAGAGCCGCCTGCCGGAGCACGGCCACATCAGGTGCCACCCCGCCGCGCACGGCGGCCACGAACGCCGCGACGGCCTGGGCGACCTGGTCCTCGGCGGCCAGCCGTACCTCCGTGATATCGCCGCCCCGCTCCAGGCGGAGCGACGGGACGTGGTCCGCGGGTGGCGTGAAGGCAGGCTCGATGGTCAGGCGCCCCCGGCTGCCCGCGTACGTGTACACGCTGCGGTAGGTGTCGTCGAGGCCGAAGGCGAGCTGGGCGCTCACTCCCGAGGGGGTGTGGAGCAAGGCCGCGCCCCCGGTGTCGACGTCCCGCCCTTTGTCCCGTACGGCGACGGCACCGGCGACCCTCAGATCGTCGCCGAGCGCGAACAGGGCGGCCCGGACCGGGTAGACACCAACGTCCCACAGCGCTCCGCCCCCGAGGTCCGCGCGGTAGCGGATGTCGGTGTCCGGGCGCCGGGGGACCGTGAAGGCCACCTGGAAGAAGCGTAGTTCCCCGATCGTGCCCGCTTCGACGAGCTCGCGTGCCCTGGCGTGCTGGGAGTGGTGCGGGAACAGGACGTTCTCGACCAGGGCCAGCCCTCTCCTACGGGCGAGGTCGAGGAGTTCGGCGGTCTCGGCACAAGTGGTGGCCAGGGGTTTCTCCGCGAGGACGTGCTTGCCCGCAAGCAGGGCCTCGCGAACCCAGTGGGCGTGAAGTCCCGCGGGCAACGGGATGTACACCGCGTCGACGTCATCGTCCTCCAGCGCGGCCGTGTAGCCGTGGAGGGCGCGGCAGCCGTAGGCATCGGCCAGCGACCGGGCTCGGGCGTGGTCACGGCTGGCCACCGCCGAGAGGGCGATGCCGTCGCAGGCCGCGAACGCCGGCAGCATGCGCCGGCGGGCGAATTCCGCGCAGCCGAGGACCGCCAGCCGCAAGGGCGGCATCACAGGCGCACCGCGCCGGTGTTGAGGAGCGAGAGCAGGGTGCGTGCCTGGACGTTCACGTAGTGACTGTGCCCCACCAGCCACCGCAGCTGTCCCGGGGTCACCCAGGCGTACCCGGGCGGAGCCTCCAGGGGGGCCTCACTCTCGCCGGCGTCCACGAAGAGGTAGCGGCTCTCGGCGTTGAGGAAACGGCCGCCCTCCTCCGAGTGGAGTTTGTCGTACCGCACACGTTCCGGGTCGGCCGACAGCACGAAGTCGAGGAAGGGGGGCCGGTCGTCGCCGATGCGCTCCGCATGGTTGGCGGCGGTGTACTGGACGGTGGGTGCCAGCTCGATCCGGTCGAGGAATCCGCCTTCGAGCTTGGCATGCACCAGCAGGTGGGGCACGCCCCCGACACGTCGGGTCAGGAAAGCGGTCACACCCGTGTCGCCCCGAACCACACCGCCGTCCACGCCGCTACGCCGCGTGGTGCGAGGAGGAGTCTTCGCCCGGCTCGACTACGACCTGGCCGGCCCGCGTGAAGGAGGGGCGCAAGCCCGAACCGACCGCCTCTGTGATCGACACCCAGAGTGCGAAAACCTCCACCATCCCATCCCTGACCAGCCGGGGAACCGATGCCGCCAAGAGGACCGCCGACCGCGAGCACGGCGTCCTCACCGACACGATCGGCCTCGTCCTCACCATTACCGTCACCGCCGTCGGCCCGTGGGAGAACGCCTTGGGAATACGTCTCCCCGACCAGGCGGAGGAAATACGATCGACCATCTCCGAGAGCTGGGGTGACACCGGTTCCGAGGACGCCGTCGTCAAGCACGGCACCGGCCTCGACACCGATGTCGAGGCCGCCGTCCGAAACTCTCAGGTCTCACATCGCCAGGGCCCGCAGCGCGACGTCCCGAGTCACGCCGCGGCACCGCTTGCCCGCCATGCGGCAGCCGCCACCATGGACGTACACCGCGCATCGGTGCGCTGCGAGCTGTGCGGACATGACCCGCCGTAGGCCCAGCCCACCATCTTCCGCACCGACACCGGGCAGGCCGGCAGACGCACTCTCCGTACGAGCTGAGGTGAGCCGCCCATCGCCGCGGAGAAAAGGCCGATCTCCAGCGCACAGCCCCGCCGCGCCGGCGCTCGTCGTAGAGCTGCTGGAGCAGGCCGGGGATCTCGGAGGAGTGCTGGAGGAGGTACGGCAACTCGTCGATCACCGGCAGCGGCGTAAGCGCTGTGCCGAAGGTCATAAGTGCGACGAATCGTCGCTTGCTGAAATGGCGTTCCGTCTCCGGTCCGGTTGAGGGACTTCGGGTTGCAGCGTGCCCGCGAGGGATACAGCGTCATGCCGGTATTCGAAACGAGCGACGAAACGCCCCGTGAACAGGCCGAAGGTGAACTCCTACTCCCCGGCCGCCTCGCAGCAGCGGTGAGCGTTCGCGATCTCCGAACGTGCCGGTCGGAGGGGCTGGAGCGAGTCTCCATGAAGTCGCTGGGCTACCCGATCCCGTAAAGACCCGGCAGGTCGACCAGCAGGAGATCATCGCGGCGAGCCGCTGCGTCGACCAGATCGGGATGGAAACCGTGGAGGGAGAACAGGGCCAGCGTGGCGTCCGTCGTGTCGTAGCCCTGGTCGGTGAGCAGGCTGCGGATGTGCTCCAGGCGTTGCAGATCGCCGGTGCCGCGGCGGGCGGCGGTGGCTTTGGCCTCGCCGATCAGGGCGATCCGGGCGCGGGGAGCCTGCGGACGCTCGCCCAGGGCGAGGGCGATGACGTCGACCTCGTGCTTGGTGCGGGCCGCCGGATCGGCGACCTCGGTGGTACCGACCGGACCGGGCAGACCGCCGGGGAGCAGGGTGTGGGCGTAGCGGCGGGTGAAGGTGCGGGCGAGGTCCTCGAAGTGCGGGCCGAGGATCTTGGAGTTGAAGGTGGGAGCGGCTGCCTGCCACGCCTGTTCGGCGAAGCCCTGCTCGACGGTGGCCGCCTGCGGCAGTGTGATCAGCTGGTTGAAGCGGATCACCGGGTCGGCCAGGGTGATCACCGGGTGGCGGGGGCGGAGGATGTCCTGCTCGCGCTGGACGTAACCGGTGGACTCGAGGACATCGAGCGGGTGGGTGACGGCGTTGCGCTGCCGTTCCAGGGCCGCGCCGATTCTGGTGGGTGTGGTGGCGCCCTGTGCGATGGCGGTGAGGATGTCGTAGTACAGGGTGTGATGGGTGATGCGCGGGTCCTCGCGCAGCAGGTACTCCGTCTCCGTGCGTGAGTACACGGCTCGCCCGGGGTCCAGAAGCGTCCGGGAGAGCCAGGCGGTGAAGCCGTCGTTCGGGTGCGGACGGGCGGCCACCGGCCGGTAGCCGGGCGCCCCGCCGAGGACGGCGTGCACCTGTAGGGCGGTCAGCGGGTCGTCGATCTGCCAGAGCTTCCTTGCCGCCCGGTAGTCGAAGGCGCCCAGCCGCAGGTCGACCACCGCGCGGCCGCGCAACGGCTTCGTCCCCGACAGCAGTTCGTGCATCACGCTCATCGCCGACCCGCAGAGGATCACCCGTGGTCCGGGACCGGCTCCGGTGCCGCGCTGGCGCTCGTCGTAGAGCTGCTGGAGCAGGCCGGGGATCTCGGAGGAGTGCTGGAGGAGGTACGGCAACTCGTCGATCACCAGCAGCGGCGTTCTCGAGCGCACGGTGACGTCCAGGGCGTTGGCCAGGACTTCGCGCCAGTCGGTCAGCCGCAGCGTGCCCGGGCGCAGCCCGGCGTGGACCGCGATCGCGTCGCTGAACCGCTGTATCGCCGGCAGTCGCCCCTCCTCACGCACCGCCGTGACGTACAGGCCACCGATCCGCTCCGACAGAGCCTGCAGGAGGTACGACTTCCCATGCCGCCTGCGTCCCGACACGATCCCCAGACGCATCGCCGGGTCCGGGTCCGTGACGAACTCGGTGAGCAGGTCCCATTCACGATCGCGGTCGACCACGTCCGCAGGTTTGGTCAGCACGCTGCCGCTCACCGGAACCTCCACCCTCCTGCCCCACTACGACGGAATGCGTCTAAGTCTACTTAGACGCATTCCGCACGACCCTGCTCGGTCGAGACCGGCTGGGAGCACCGCCGGAACGGCGGTCGCGGAGCCGTCCCGGCGACTCCGCGGCAGGGCCGCGTCGCGCACATCACGGCACGCAGCTTCCACCGGCCCCGCCGCGGGGAGCCGGGCGCCACACGGGCGCCGGGACTCCGGGCGAGGCCCTCGCACCGCAGTGGGCACGAGGGGCGCTTCGCTACGGAACCGCAGGTCGGATCACTCTCGTGAGTGGAGCGGCCGTCCCGCCCGGTGGGTGGCCGGGAACAGGTCGAATGGAGTTCCCGGGGCGAATGAACTCGCAGGTCAGGAGCGCTTCGGCGCGGGCTTGAGGATGGCGACGCACTCCACGTGGTGGGTCATCGGGAACAGGTCGAAGGCCCGCAGGAAGTGCGGGACGTAGCCCTCCTCCCGGAAGTACGCCAGGTCGCGGGCGAGGGCGGCCGGGTCGCAGGCGACGTAGGCGATCCGGCGCGGGCCGAGGGAGGCCACCTGCCGCACCGTCCTGCGCCCGGCGCCGGAGCGGGGCGGGTCGAGGACGACGATGTCGGCCTCGGTGATGCCGGTGCGCGGCAGGACCTGCTCGACGCTGCCGCGCTCGACGCGGACGCGGTCGAGGTCGGCGAGGTTGTGGCGGGCGTCCTCCACCGCCCGCTTGGAGGACTCGATGCCGAGCACCGCGCCCTTGTCCCCGACACGCTCGGCCAGGGCGCCCGCGAACAGCCCGGCGCCGCAGTACAGGTCGAGGGCCATCTCGCCCTTGCGCGGCGTCAGACCGGTCATCACGGCCTCGACCAGCAGTTCGGCGGCCTTGGGGTGGACCTGCCAGAAGCCGCCCGCGCTGATCCTCCAGGTGCGGCCGACGGCGCGCTCGCGGACGAAGGGGCGGCCGTGCACCCGGTGCACGGCCCGCTCGCCGCCGCGCTCCGCGCCGCGCCCGCGGGGCTCCTCGCCCCGCAGCACCGACACCGGCCGGTCCAGCTCCACCAGGGGCAGGCGCCCACCGGGGCGGGGGGTGAGTACGACCTGGCGGTCGCCGGAGCCGGTGGCGGCGGTCGCGTCGACGGTGGCGATCTGCGGCCACCGGTGCTTCTCGACGCCCAGTTCGCTCACCCCCGGCGCGGCGATCAGGCAGCGGTCGACCGGCTGCACCTCGTGGGAGCGGTGGCGCAGCAGCCCGGCGCGGCCCTCGTCGTCCACGCTGTAGTGGACGCGGGTGCGCCAGGCCGGGACCTCGCCCTTGGGCACCTTGTCACCGGGGGCGGGCTCGACGGTGCCGTCCCAGCCGGCGTCCTCGGCCGTCAGCCCCGCCAGCCTCGCCAGCTGCTCGGCGACGACGGAGGCCTTCAGCCGCCGCTGGGCTCCGGGGGCGGCGTGCTGCCAGTCGCAGCCACCGCACAGGCCGGGGCCGGCGAAGGGGCAGGGGGCCTCGACGCGGTCCTTGGAGGGCTCCAGGATCCCGACGGCGTCGGCGCGCAGGAAGCGGGAGTCCTCCCGGCCCTCGGTCACCTTCGCGACGACCCGCTCGCCGGGCAGGGCGTGGCGCACGAACAGCACCCGCCCCTCCTCGGTGCGGGCGATGCAGTGGCCGCCGTGCGCGACCGGACCGATCTCGACCTCGTACTCCCGGCCCACAAGCGACGGTGCGGTTCCGGGGGACGCGGCGGGGGGTGTTGCGGGGGGCATGGGGAGCGGCTCCAACGGACGGCGGGCGCATGGACGGCAGTCCTCCAGCCTACCGGTCCGTCCGGGTCACTCCTGCCGCCCGTCCCCCTCCCTCCGGCCCGCGGGCCGGTCGGGACCGACGGGTCCGGCGGGGCCGCGGCGCACCGCGCCGGGCGCGCTCCACTCCGAGCGCCTGCGCGCCCTCAGCCGGGCACGCTCGGAGGACTCCAGCTGGTAGGGCACGGAGGTGACCATCACTCCGGGGGTGAACAGCAGGCGGCCCTTGAGCCGCAGGGCGCTCTGGTTGTGCAGCAGCTGCTCGTACCAGTGGCCGACGACGTACTCGGGGATGTAGACGCTGACCACGGCGCGCGGGCTGCTGCGGCGCAGGCCCTTGACGTACTCCACGACCGGCCGGGTGACCTCGCGGTAGGGGGAGTCCAGGGTTTTCAGCGGGATGTCGATGCCGCGCCGGCTCCACTCCTCGAACAGGGCGCGGGTCTCCTCGGGGTCGACGTTGACGCTGAGGGCCTCCAGGGTGTCGGAGCGCATCATCTTGGCGTACGCCAGCGCCCGCAGGGTGGGCCGGTGGACCTTGGAGACCAGGACGATGGAGTGCACCCGCGAGGGCCTGGCCATCTCCTCCCGCCCGGCCTCGGCCGGCAGCGCCAGTTCCTCGGCGACCCGGTCGTAGTGGCGGCGGATGGCGGTCATCATCGCGTAGAAGAGCGCCATGCCGATGAGCGCGACCCAGGCTCCGTGGCTGAACTTGGTGACCAGCACCACCACCAGGACCAGGCCGGTGAAGAAGGCGCCGAAGGCGTTGATGGCGCGGGAGCGCTTCATCCGGCGGCGGGCGGCGGAGCCGGTCTCCTGGGCGAGGTGGCGGTTCCAGTGCCGGACCATGCCGGTCTGGCTGAAGGTGAAGGAGACGAAGACGCCGACGATGTAGAGCTGGATCAGCCGGGTGGAGTCGGCGTCGTAGGCGTAGACGAGCACGCCCGCGAAGACGGCCAGCAGCACGATGCCGTTGGAGAAGGCCAGCCGGTCGCCGCGGGTGTGCAGCTGGCGGGGCAGGTAGCGGTCCTGGGCGAGGATCGAGCCGAGGACGGGGAAGCCGTTGTAGGCGGTGTTGGCGGCCAGGAAGAGGATGAGCGCGGTGGCCGCCGCGACCAGGAGGAAGGGGAGCGAGCCGTTGCCGAAGACGGCCGCGGAGACCTGGGCGATGACCGGGTCCTGGTGGTAGTCGGGGCCTGCGGGGCGACCGTCGATGAGGATGTCGGTGGCGGGCGTCTCGGACATCTTCACGCCGGTGGCCAGGGCCAGGGCGATGATGCCGCCGAACATGGTGGCGGCCAGTCCGCCCATCAGCGCCAGGGTGGTCGCGGCGTTGCGGCTCTTGGGGCGGCGGAAGGCGGGGACGCCGTTGCTGATGGCGCCGACGCCGGTGAGGGCGGCGCAGCCGGACGAGAAGGCCCGCAGGAGCAGGAAGAGCAGTGCGAAGCCGGTCAGCTCCGCGGTCTCGGCGCTGACCTCGTACCCGGCGCTGGGCGCCGACATCTCGTCGCCCAGGACCAGGCCCCGGAAGGCCCCCCAGGCGATGGTGCCGAGCACACAGGCGACGAAGAGGTAGGTGGGGGCGGCGAATATCGTGCCGGACTCGCGTACGCCGCGCAGGTTCAGCACGGCCAGCAGCGCGATGACCGCCACGGCCGTGCCGGTCTTGTTCTCGGAGACGAACGGGATGGCCGAGGCGAGGTTCTCCACCCCGGCCGCGACCGACACGGCCACCGTCAGGACGTAGTCCACCAGCAGGGCGCCGGCGACGGTGAGCCCGGCACGGGGGCCGAGGTTGGCGGTGGCGACCTCGTAGTCGCCGCCTCCGGAGGGGTAGGCGCGGACGTTCTGCCGGTACGACGCGACCACCACGAACAGGAGCACGACGACGGCGAGGGTGATCCACGGCCCGAAGCGGTAGGCGGAGAACCCCGCGATGGAGAGCACCATCAGGACCTCGCCCGGGGCGTACGCGACCGACGACAGGGGGTCGGAGGCGAAGACCGGGAGGGCGATGCGCTTGGGCAGGAGCGTCTGGGTGAGCCGGTCGCTGCGCAGCGCACTGCCGATCAGGATCCGTTTGGACACGTCGGTCAGCTTGGACACGCAGAGGATCGTAAGCCTCACCTGGCCGGCCCACCCAACCGCCGCCGGGCCGGAGTGCGGCAGGTCACGGCGGGAAGGCGGGTCCCGGGCGCTCCTCCCCGCGAGTTGCGGGAGGTGGAGGCGGGGCCAAGCATGGCCGTATGGCGGAGAGGACGGGCCGACACATGGACGGCGGCGACGGCGGCAGGGACCGCACCGGCGGTACCGGCGGGGACGGGAGCACGGGCGGGCAGGGGGGAGGACCTGCGGGCCGGCCGCCGCGCTGCCTGGTCACCGGGGCCACCGGCTACATCGGCGGCCGGCTGGTGCCCGAGCTGCTGGCGGCGGGCCACACCGTGCGCTGCCTGGCCCGCACCCCGGCCAAGCTGCGCGACCATCCCTGGGCGGGGCGGGCGGAGGTGGTGCGCGGCGACGTCACCGACGCCGCGTCGGTGCGCGCGGCGATGGAGGGCATGGACGTCGCCTACTACCTGGTGCACTCCATGGGCGGCGGCTCCCGTTTCGAGAGCACCGACCGCGAGGCCGCGCGGATCTTCGGCGAGCAGGCGCGGGCGGCCGGGGTGGGCCGGATCGTCTACCTGGGCGGGCTGACCCCGGCCGGTGTGCCCGAGGAGGAGCTCTCCCCGCATCTGCGCTCCCGCGCCGAGGTGGGGCGGCTGCTGCTGGACTCGGGCGTGCCGACGGCCGTGCTGCGGGCGGCGGTGATCATCGGTTCGGGTTCGGCGTCGTTCGAGATGCTGCGCTATCTGACCGAGCGGCTGCCGCTGATGGTCGCCCCGAGCTGGGTGCGCACCCGGCTCCAGCCGATCGCGGTGCGCGACGCGCTGCGCTACCTGGTCGGCTGCGCGTCGCTGCCGCCCGAGGTGAACCGGACCTTCGACATCGGGGGCCCGGAGATCCTCACCTACCACGACATGATGCAGCGCTACGCCGCGGTGGCCAGGCTGCCCAGGCGGGTCATCGTCCCGGTGCCGGTGCTCTCCCCCACCCTGTCCAGCCACTGGATCGGCCTGATCACCCCCGTCCCGCGCGCACTGGCCCGGCCGCTGGCGGAGTCGCTGCGGCACGAGGTGGTCTGCGCCGAGCACGACATCGCCCGCCACATCCCCGACCCGCCCGGCGGTCTAAAGGGTCTGGACCAGGCGCTGCGGCTGGCGCTGAAGCGGATCAAGAACGCGGAGGTGGCCACACGCTGGTCCTCGGCGTCCGTTCCCGGCGCGCCCAGCGATCCGCTGCCCACCGACCCGAACTGGGCGGGCGGCAGCCTCTACACCGACGAGCGCGAGCGCACCGTGGCCGCCTCGCCGCAGGCGCTGTGGCGGGTGATCGAGGGCATCGGCGGTGAGAACGGCTGGTACTCCGCGCCGCTGGCCTGGGCGGTGCGCGGCTGGCTGGACCGGCTGGTGGGCGGGATCGGACTGCAGCGGGGACGGCGGGACGCCGAGCGGCTGCGGGCAGGCGACTCGCTGGACTTCTGGCGGGTGGAGGAGATAGAGCCGGGGCGGCTGCTGCGGCTGCGGGCGGAGATGCGCCTGCCGGGGCTGGCCTGGCTGGAGCTGAGGGTGGACCGGGGCCCGGACGGGGGAACCGTCTACCGGCAGCGGGCGCTGTTCCACCCGCACGGTCTGCTGGGGCAGGCGTACTGGTGGGGTGTTTCGCCGTTCCACGCGGTGGTGTTCGGCGGAATGGCGCGCAACATCGCCTCGGCGGCCGAGGCGGGGGCCGCGGGCGTCGGGCGGCGGCGGTCGGTCACCTCCGGGGCGGGCTCCGGTCCGGGTGGTGGCGCAGCGCGGCCAGCTCCTCGTTCATGGCTGCCAGGAAGCGCACGACGGCGCGGAGTTCCGCGTCGCTGAAGCGCTGCCGCACGGTGTCGGTGGCACGCGCGAGGGGACGGAAGTACTCGCGGGCCACCTCCCGGCCCCGGGGGGCGTAGTGGAGGTGGACGATTCTGCGGTCGGCCGAGTCCCGGGTGCGCCGGATGTGGCCCGCGCGCTCCAGGCGGTCCAGGCAGGCGGTGACCGCGCCGGAGGTGAGCTGGAGGCGTTCGCGCAGCAGCCCGGGGGTGACGGGCCCGTCCCGCTCGCCGTCCAGGATCTCCACCAGGGCCTGGACGTCGGTGGGGTGCAGGCCGTGGGAGTGGGCGAAGTCGTGCGCCATGCGGCTGAACTCGCCGTTCATGCGGCGCAGCAGCACGGCGAACGCCTGGAGGCCGGTCGGACCGCCGTCGGGGCCGGCGAGGGGCTCTGGGAGGGCGTCGGCGGGTTCGCCGGCCGGTTTACCGGTGGGGTCGTCTGAGTCGTGCACTCCCCCACGATATACAGTCTTGATCGTCAAGTTTCTCAATGAAAAAGATTTAAGCCCGCGCAGGCGGTGCTCACATCCTTCGGTTCAGGGGAGTCGATGAAACCCACACCGCGTTTCCTCAGGTGGCTGGTACCCGCCGCGCTGATCGTCGTCTGGCTGGCGGTCGGCGGCGCCTTCGGCCCGTACGCCGGGAAGATCAGCGAGGTCTCCACCAACGACCAGGCCTCCTTTCTGCCCGAGAGCGCCGAGTCGACCAAGGTGATCGAGGCCCAGGAAGGCTTCCAGACCTCCGAGACCGTGCCCGCCATCATCGTCTGGGAGGCCGACGAGGGCGGCATCGGCGCCGATCAGCGGCAGCAGGCCGAGCAGACACTGGCCGAACTGGCCCAGGCCCCCGGCGTCGCCGGCCGCCCCTCGCCCGTGCAGCCCTCCCAGGACGGCGAGGCCCTGCAGGCCGTTCTCCCGCTCTCCTCCGAACTCGAGGAGGAGATGGGCGACGTCGTCGACGCCGTCCTGGAGACCGCCGGTCGGGTGGAGGGCACCGAGGCGTACGTCGCGGGCCCGGCCGCCACCCAGGCCGACCTGTCCGAGGCGTTCGCCGGGATCGACGGGCTGCTGCTGGGCGTGGCGCTCAGCGTGGTGCTGCTGATCCTGCTGCTGGTCTACCGCAGCGTGCTGCTGCCACTGGCGATCATCCTCGGCTCGGTCTTCGCCCTCGCGCTGGCCACCGCGATTGTCTACTTCCTGGCCGAGCGGGACGTCGTACGGGTGGACGGTCAGGTGCAGGGCATCCTGTTCATCCTGGTCATCGGCGCCGCCACCGACTACGGGCTGCTGCTGTCGGCCCGCTTCCGCGAGGAGCTCGCCCACAGCGGCGACCGCGTGGGCGCGGCGCGGACCGCGCTGCGCCGCTCCCTGGGCGCCATCGTCGCCAGCGGCTCCACCGTCGCCCTGGGCCTGCTGGCCCTGCTGCTGAGCGATCTGCGCAACAACCGCGCCCTGGGTCCGGTCGGCGCCATCGGCATCGCCTGCGCGATGCTCAGCGCCCTGACCTTCCTGCCCGCGGTACTGGCGGTGCTCGGCCGGGCCGCGTACTGGCCCGCCCGCCCCAAGCCGCCCGCGGACCCCTCCGATCCGTCGTCCGCCCGGGGCGTGTGGGGCCGGGTGGCCGCCCTGGTGGACCGCTCCCCGCGCCGGGTGTGGGCGGTGTCGCTGGCGGGCCTGGCCGTCGCCGCCGCGTTCTTCCCGGCCCTGTCGTCCACCGGCGTGCCGACCAAGGAGATCTTCGTCGGCGGGGCCCAGTCCGTCACCGCCCAGGAGAGGCTCAACGAGCACTTCCCCGGCGGCTCCGGCAACCCCGCCGTGATCATCGCGGACGCCGGCCGGGTGCAGGAGGTCACCGCCGCCGCGCAGGACACCGAGGGCGTCGCCTCGGCCGCTCCGGTCACCTCCTCGGGCCGCCCCGGCGGGGGCGAGCCGCTGGTCGTCGACGGCCGGGTGAGCGTACAGGCCACCCTGTCGGCCGGGGCCGACTCCGACGAGGCCCTGGAGACCGTCGAGCGGCTGCGGGAGTCGGTGCACGCGGTGGACGGCTCGAACGCCCTGGTCGGCGGCTACACCGCCCAGCAGCTCGACAGCCGCGACACCGCCCGCGAGGACCGCGCGCTGATCATCCCCGTCGTCCTGGTGATCATCCTGGTCATCCTGATCGGGCTGCTGCGGTCGGTGGTGATGCCCGTGCTGCTGGTGGCGACCGTGGCCCTGAACTTCCTGGCCACCCTGGGCATCGCCGCCCTGGTCTTCGAGGGCCTCCTCGGGTACAGCGGCACCGACCCGTCCATCCCGCTGTACGGGTTCGTGTTCCTGGTCGCCCTCGGGGTGGACTACAACATCTTCCTGATGACCAGGGTCCGCGAGGAGACCCTGCTGCACGGCAACCGGATGGGCGTGCTCAAGGGCCTGACCGCCACCGGCGGAGTGATCACCTCGGCCGGGGTGGTGCTGGCCGCCACCTTCGCGGCGCTGGTGGTGATCCCGCTGTCCTTCCTGGTCCAGATCGCCTTCATCGTCGCCTTCGGTGTGCTCATGGACACCGTCCTCGTGCGCTCCCTGCTCGTCCCGGCCCTCGCCAGGGACATCGGGCCGGCCGTGTGGTGGCCCAGCGCGCTGAGCCGCCGCGGTGAGGAGACGGGGACACGGCCCGGAGGGGACCGTGAGGGGCGCCCGGCGCCGGATGCCGGGTAGCGTTACGGCGCAGAAGAGATCGGCAGGCGCCCCGGTCGGGGCGGGAAGGACGACGCGCGATGCGGGCCCGGGTCGTCACGGCACAGGAAGGCACGGGGTAGCGGCCTCATGCACATCGTCATCATGGGATGCGGGCGCGTGGGCGCCGCGCTCGCCCGGACCCTGGAACAGCGGGGTCACACGGTTGCGATCATCGACCGGGACGAGGCGGCCTTCCGCCGCCTCGGCTCCTCCTTCGGCGGACGCCGGGTGGAGGGGATCGGCTTCGACCGCGACACCCTGCGCGAGGCGGGGATAGAGGAGGCCGGGGCGTTCGCCGCCGTCAGCAGCGGCGACAACTCCAACATCATCGCCGCCCGCGTGGCGCGCGAGATGTTCGGCGTGGAGAACGTGGCCGCCCGCATCTACGACCCCCGCCGCGCCGAGGTCTACCAGCGGCTGGGGATCCCGACCGTCGCCACGGTCCGCTGGACGGCCGACCAGATGCTGCGGCGGCTCCTGCCCTCCGGGGCGGAGCCGCTGTGGCTGGACCCGACCGGAGGCGTCCAGCTCGCCGAGGTGCACGCCTCCACCGCCTGGGTCGGGCACCGGGTGAGCCGCCTTCAGCAGGAGACGGGCACCCGGGTCGCCTTCATCACCAGGCTGGGCGAGGCGATGCTGCCCACCTCCGACACAGTGATCCAGGAGGGCGACCTGGTGCACGTGATGATGCGCTGCGACCGGGTCGGCGACGTGGAGGCCGCGTTCTCGCGCGGCCCCGAGGGAGAGGCACGATGAGGGTCGCGATCGCCGGGGCCGGCGCGGTGGGGCGTTCCATCGCCGGGGAACTGCTGGAGAACGGCCACGAGGTGCTGCTGATCGACAAGGCGCCCGGCGCCATCACGGTGGAGCAGGTGCCGCAGGCCGAGTGGCTGCTGGCCGACGCCTGCGAGATCACCTCGCTGGACGAGGCCGCGCTCCAGCGCTGCAACGTCGTGATCGCCGCGACCGGCGACGACAAGGTCAACCTCGTGGTCTCCCTGCTGGCCAAGACGGAGTACGCCGTACCGAGGGTCGTGGCGCGGGTGAACCACCCCAAGAACGAGTGGCTGTTCAACGAGTCCTGGGGCATCGACGTGGCCGTCTCGACCCCGCGGCTGATGTCCGCGCTGGTCGAGGAGGCCGTCAGCGTCGGCGATCTGGTGCGGCTGCTGCGCTTCAGCCAGGGCGACGCCAACCTGGTCGAGCTGACCCTGCCCCCGGAGTCGGCGCTGGCCGGCACGCGGGTGGGCGAGGTGCGGTGGCCCGAGGACACCGCGCTGGTGACGATAATCCGCGGCAGCAGGGTCCTCACCCCGGGCCCGGAAGACACCCTGGAGCCGGGTGACGAGCTGCTGTTCGTCGCCGCCCAGTCCCGCGAGGAGCAGCTGGAGGAGTTGCTGTCGGTGCGCCGCGAGCCGGAGGAGGACTCCCGGTAGCGGCGGGCTCCGGACGAGAGGGGAGGGCGGCGGCCCGGTCGGTGGACCGGGCCGCCGCCCTCTCCGTGCGCGTACGGCCGCCGCGGGGCCGCTGGTGCCGGGGCCTCCCCGGGCCCGCGGGGCCGGGGGACGCGATCGCAAGGCGGCCGGAAGCCGTATGCGGTTGTCCCACCCGGGCTTTCGGCCGGCGTGGCGAGGGCGCGTGCCGGAGGGGCGCCACCCGGCCGGAGGCGGGGCAGAGACCGTGAGCGGAGTGAACCTGGGCCGACACGGCGCCAAGCGCTCAGGAGTCCGTCCGCGCCTCGCCCGCCGCACGCTCGCGTTCCCGCTCCTTCTTCCTCTCCTCCTCCGCGGCCTCCTCCGCCTCCATCTCGGCGATCACGTCGATCGGCGGCGGGGCCTTGGCCAGGAAGACGTAGGTCAGGTAGACGCACAGCAGCAGCGGCGGGATACCGAGCGCCACCTTCACCCAGCCGAGCTGGGTGGCGTCGCCCCAGAAGTAGATCGGGAAGAGGATGGCCGACTTGGCCAGCAGGACGATGCCCCAGGCCCAGGTCGCCTTGGTGTAGGCCTCCAGGCGTCCGGGGTTGCGGGTGCGCCAGGAGAGGTTCTCGCGCATCAGCGGCCCGAGCAGCACCCCGATCAGCGGGAAGCGCAGCACCGCCGAGAGGCAGTACGCGACCGCCAGCCCCAGGGTGTAGAGCATGCCCGGCAGGTAGAAGTTCTTGGCGTCGCCCGACATCATCGCGAAGACCGCGCCGATCCCGACCCCGAAGACGCCGCTGAAGGCGTGCTTGAGGGTCTCGCGCTGCACCAGGCGGGCCAGCGCGAGCAGGACGCTCAGGCCCAGGGCGGCGACGGCCGCGAGGTGGATGTCCCGCCTGATCGTGTAGACCAGCACGAAGACCAACCCGGGCACGGTGGTGTCCACCATGCCCCGCACTCCGCCGAACGCCTCCATCAGCGCCTTGTCCGTGACCGTCGGACCGGGCGCGCCGGCCTCGGCCGCGGGCCCGGTCCCGTCCACGCCGGCGGCCGGCTTGTCGAGAGAGGTCACCCGTTACTCCTGTCCGCTGTCCTGTCCGATGGGTCGCAGCTCGTACTTGGGGTTGAACAGCACCGGACGGCCGCGGTTCATCGCGATCCGCCCGTGGGCGATCAGCCTGCGGCCCGGCTCTATGCCCGCGATGGACCGGCGGCCGAGCCACACGACGTCCAGCGGGGCGGACCCGTCGAACAGCTCCGCCTCCAGGGCGGGCACGCCCGCCCTGGGGCGCTGCGTCACCGTGCGCAGCGTACCGGTCACCTTGACGATCTGCCGGTCGCCGCAGTCGCGGATGCGTGTGCAGCCGCTCTCCTCGGTGTCCTGCCGGAGCTCGGCGGAGAGCAGATCCTCCTGGGAGGAGGCCAGACGCCCGAGGAGGCGCCGCAGCCGGCCGCCCCTCTCGAGTCGGGTAACGCCACTCATACGGCCAGCCTACCCGCGCCCGTCACCCCCCGTAATGCCCCTGAGGGCCCCGGAAGCGGATGTGACCGAAGGCTCCTTCCCCGCGTCCGCCGAGCCTCCCGGCGCCCCGGCGTCCCGCGGCGCGCGACGGGCTCACGGACCACAGCCCGCGGCTCGGAGCTCAGGGCTCAGGACCGGGCCGGCAGCGGGCGGAATTCCGGGCCGGCCTCGCGCAGCCGCCCGTCGCGCAGCTCCAGGACGCGGTCGCAGCGGGACAGCGGCCAGGGGTCGCGGGTGGCGACCAGCGCGGTGGCACCACGGGCACGGACGGCGGTGTACAGCAGCTCCAGCACCCCGGCGGCCTCACCGGGCCCGAGCAGCGCGGTGGGCTCGTCGGCGACCAGCAGCGCCGGCCGGACGGCCAGCGCGCGGGCGACGGCGACGCGCCGGCGCTGGGCTCCGTCGATCTCGTCGGGCCGCCGCCCGGCCAGCTCGGCGAGGCCTGCCTCGGCCAGCAGCCGGGAGACGCGCTCGTCGCGCTCGCGCGCGGGGGTGTTGCGCAGCCGCAGCGGAACGCCGATGTTCTCGGCGACGGTGAGGACCGGCAGCAGCCCCGGCGAGGGGAAGACGATACCGATGCGGTCGCGGCGCAGCCTCAGCCGCTCCTGCTCCCCCAAGCCGTCCAGCCGCACCCCGTCGACGGTGATCCGGCCGGAGACGGGTGTGCCGAGTCCGCCGACCAGGCCCAGGAGGGTCGTCCGGCCCGCTCCGGGGGCCCCGGTGACGGCGACGATTTCGCCGCGCCGGACGGTGAGCGACAGGCCGCGCAGCACGGGGAGCGCGGCGGGCCCGTGGCCGTGGGAGTGGTGCAGGTCCTCGACGACGACCACGGCGCCCATACGGCCTCCCCCTTCCGGACGGCTCCGGACGGTGCCGAGCCTAGCGCCCCCGCGGGCCGCTGAAGCCGGGCGGAAACCCGCTAACCCGCTACTTCTCCCACGTGACGATGTCGGCCAGGTATCCGCTCGCCGTGCGCTGCTTCAGACGGACGAAGGCGGTTCTGCCCTCGTCCGTCCGCGCGCAGAAGGACGTCCCCTCCCCGCTCCACTCCCGGGAGCCGGTCTGGACGGCGAACCTGATGAGGTACTCGTCGCACTGTGCCCGGGGGGGCTGCGCTCCCCCTTCCACTCCGCGGTCGTCACCCTCGGGTCCACACCGCTCATCAATATGGTGGAGAACTCCGGGTCGACGTTGGGGGACGTCAGATAGTCCCCGGTGGCGTACCGCCCGGGGGGGCGGGATCCAGGTCGAAGTACTCCCCGATCAGCGCCTCCCCCGAGAAGCGGACGGCCCCGGGCGTCGCTCCGGAGCCGCTCCCGTCCTTCTTCCCGCCGAGGGACCCGGTCAGGCCGCCCGGCGCGTCCGCCTGCGCCTCCCCGGCGCTTCCCCCGCCGAGGACGTTGCGTCCGTTGTCGTTGCCGCAGATGGCCGAGTCGCTGCAACTGGTGCAGCCGGCCAGGAGCAGGCCGAGCGACAGCAGGCAGGAAGCGGCCGCGAGTCCGGTTCGCGGCACGGTCCGGGGTCTCACCCGCCCTGGCCGGGTACGCCGACCCGGTTGCCGTCGTTGCCGTCGCCGCAGACCGCTCCGCCGCTGCAGTTGTTGCTGCTGCCGCCGACGGTCTGCTGGACGGTGAAGATCCCCACGATCGTCAGAGCCACCGTTCCGACGACCCCGACGACGTACATCCATAACTTCCGGCGGTCAGCCCCGTCCATGGGCATGGCGCCCCCAGTTCCCCGTGAACTTTCGACGTGGGCTCATGGTGGCACACTCCCCGGCCGCCGGCAGGGGATCGCCGTACGGTCCGGCACGGCCCTGCCGCCGTGCGCGGCGGCAGGGTTCCGGCCGGACCGGGTCAGCGGACCTCGGTGATCTCCGGGCCGCGCTGGAGCTTGTCGATGCCGCCCGCGAAGCGGGAGCCCTCCTGGGCCTGCTCCTGCTGGACGCCGTCGGGCACCATCTGCGCGTCGTCGGGGAGCTTGAGGACGATCGGGTCGCGGGGCGCCATCGGGGAGTCCCCGCGCACCACGACCGTGTCGCGGAAGATCTGCTCCAGCAGCCCGGCGGCCTGCGGCTGCACCGCGCCCTGACCGGAGATGACACCGCGCAGGAACCAGCGGGGGCCGTCCACGCCGATGAAGCGCACGACCTGCATGCCGCTGTTGCCGTCGGGCAGCCTGACCGGCACCTGCGCGCGCAGCTCCCAGCCCAGGGGGCCCTCGGCCTCGTCGATGATCCCGCCCTTCTGGGTGATGCCCGAGGCGATCTCCTCGCGCACCTCGTCCCAGATGCCCTCGCGTTTGGGGGCGGCGAACGCCTGGAGCTGAACGGCGCTGTCCTTCAGGACGATCGTGGCGGCGACGATGGCGTCACCGGCGACCTCCACCCGCAGCTCCATGCCCGGCACCCCGGGCACGAACATGCCGCCCAGGTCGACCCGGCCCTCGGCCGGGGCGTGCAGCTCGCTCACGTCCCAGGGGCCGTCCGGCCGGGGGGCCGGGGGAAGCTTGACCCGGGTCTGCTCGCCATCGGTGCCGTCGGCGGACCCGTCCGACGCGTCGGCGCCCTCGTCGGATCGTTCCGTCTCGAACTCGTCCGAGGCGCCCTCGGGCCCTACCTGCTTCTTGCGACGACGTCCGAACACGTCACTGTCCCTTCAGGTCGGCAGCCTCGTCGGCCGCGACCGCAGCGTAATGGTTGTGCTGTGCAGCGTGGTCCTGTGCGGTGCCGTCCTGTGCGGCGTGGCCGCCCGTGGAGCCGAAGCCCCCCGCCGCTCGCGCCGATCCCGGCAGTTCCTCCACCTCGTGGAAGCGCACCTTCTCGACTTGCTGGACGACGAGCTGGGCGATGCGGTCGAAGCGCTCGAACCGCACGCTCTCGCGCGGATCCAGGTTGGCCACGATCACCCTGATCTCCCCACGGTACCCGGCGTCCACGGTTCCGGGGGCATTCACGAGGCAGACCCCGCAGCGGGCCGCCAGACCGGAGCGCGGATGCACGAAGGCGGCGTACCCGTCGGGCAGTGCGATGGAAACCCCCGTGGGCAGAACGGCCCTCTCGCCCGGGGCCAGTTCGGCCGCCTCGGTGGTGACCAGGTCACAGCCCGCGTCGCCGGGGTGGGCATAGGCGGGCAGCGGCACCTCGGGGTCGAGACGGCGGATCAGCACCTCGACGGGCTCGCGACCGGGCAGGCCGGCGCCGCTCACGGGTTCACCTCGAAGGCGCGGGCCCGGCGGACGGTGTCGGGGTCGGCCATCGCGGCGTCGATCTCGTCCTTGCGGCCGTGGTCGACGAAGTGCTCGACCTTGACCTCGATGAAGAGGGCGTCGGCGCGCACCGCGAGCGGGCCGGCCGGGCCGCCGATGCGTCCGGTGGCGGTGCAGTAGATCTTGCGTCCGTGCCGGGCGGTCACCCGTGCCGTCAGGTGCAGCACGGAGTCCACGGGGACGGGCTGGAGGAAGTCGGTCTCCAGGCGCCCGGTGACCGAGATGGTGTGCATCAGCCAGTTCAGGGAGCCCAGGATCTCGTCCATGGCGGTGGACAGCAGTCCGCCGTGGGCGAGGCCGGGGGCGCCCTGGTGCTCGGGGCGGACGGTGAACTCGGCGGTGACGCTGACCCCCTCGCCCGCCCGGGCGTCGATGTGCAGCCCGTGGGGCTGCTCGGTGCCGCAGCCGAAGCACTGCGCGTAGTGGGCTCCCAGCGGCTGTCCGGGGGCGGGGGCGTCGGGGTGACGCACGGGGGGGACGGCGTCGTCCGGCGGGGTCAGGGATGTCTTGGTGGCACTCACGGATGCTGACCTTACCGCCGGGTCAGTGAGCCGGTCGCGGGCGTGCCAAGCTGGGGACATGCTTCCTCCCGGCGTGCTGTACGACGAGCGGCTGACCGCACCCCGCCCATGGTGGCTGATCGCCGCCCTGTCCGGGATCTCCCTGGGCCTGATCCTGTTCCCCCTGGGCCCGATGCCCCTGCTGGGCGGTCTGGTGGTGGGTACGGCGCTGGGCGCGGTCGCGGTGAGCGCCTACGGCTCGGCCCGTATCCGCGTGGTCGCGGACTCGCTGGTCGCGGGGGACGCCCGGGTGCCGGTCTCCGCGCTGGGCGAGGCGCACGTCCTGGACGAGGAGGAGGCCCGCGCCTGGCGCACCCACCGTGCCGACCCGCGCGCCTACATGCTGCTGCGCGGCTATGTGCCCACGGCGCTGCGCGTGGAGGTCACCGACCCCGCGGATCCGACACCGTACCTGTACCTGTCCACGCGGCGCCCTCGGGCGCTGGCCGGCGCGCTGGAGGCCGCGCGCCGGTAGTGCGGCCGGCGGCGGGCCCGCCGGGCGGACGCAGCGGGCCGAGGGGAGTCCCCGGGCCTCAGCCGTCCTCTTCCGGGGCGCGCCGGAGCTGCGAGGGGATGACCTTCCCCGGGCGGTCCTCCAGGGGGATCGCGTCCCAGGGGATCCGCCGTTGCCTCAGGTCGCCGCGGATCCTCTCCGCCAGCTTCCTGGTGTCGCGCCGGTTCATCAGGGCGCCCACCGCCGCGCCGATCATGAACGGCGTGAGGTTGGGGAGGTTGCGCATGGTGCGCTTGAGGAGAGTCTGGCGCAGCCGGCTTCTCATGTGACTGCCGAAGGCCGCGCCGAACGTCGCGGGCGCGGCCAGTTCTATCCCGCGCTCCTGGGTCCACTCGGCGAGGTAGGCGGCGGCTCGCTCCCGGGCGTTGCCGGGCGGGCGCAGCCCGTAGACCTCGTGGAGTTCGGCGATGAGTTTGAGCTCCACCGCGGCCACCCCGACGACCTCGGCGGCCAGCTCGGCGGGCATCGCCGGCGGTACGGGCAGCATCGCCGAGGCGCCCACTCCGGCGCCGACTGTCGCGCTGCCCTTCACGGCGCCCGATATCAGCCGGTCGGCCATCTCCTCGGGCCCCAGGCCCGGGAACTGCCGGCGGAGCGTGTCCAGGTCCCTCACCGGGATCCTGGGGGCGAGATCGACGATGCGGTCGGCCACCACGCCCAGGAACGCCCTGACGGTGCCGCGCTCGCGCGGCTCCCGTGCGCCGCCCCCGTCCGGTCTGCCCGCGCCGTCCGCGCCGGCCCGGCGGCGCGGACGAAGGCGCCGCAGCCCGCGGCCGGGGGCGGCTGCGGGCGCGGGTACGGGCGCGAGCGAGGCCTCCCCGTCCTGGCCCCGCTCGACGTCACGTGCTTCCTCGGCCGTCATCAGCCGGCCCCGGCTCAGGCCGCGCAGTCGCGGCAGATGGGGTGGCCGTTCTTCTCCGCCGCCAACTGCGAGCGGTGGTGGACCAGGAAGCAGCTCATGCAGGTGAACTCGTCGGCCTGGCGGGGCAGCACCCGCACGGACAGCTCCTCGTTGGAGAGGTCCGCTCCGGGCAGCTCCAGGCCCTCGGCCTGCTCGAACTCGTCGACGTCGACGGTCGAGGCGGACTTGTCGTTCCGCCGGGCCTTCAGTTCCTCGATGCTGTCCTCGTTGACGTCGTCATCGGTCTTGCGTGGAGTGTCGTAATCGGTCGCCATGTCGCTCTCCCCCTCTGGGTGTCTGTGGTGTCTCCAGCGCACGTAACGCGCGAGAGGCCGGACTTGTGCCCGACCTGAGGCGGAGATTTTGCCTCACTTCAAGCCCTGTTACTCAATCGACACCCAACCGCGCCCCTGATGGGGTGACCGAGTCGGCCGTCGACCGAGGGCCCGGGACGGCCCTCGTGTCCACTTTGCGCGCACCGCCTCCCCTCTTTTCCACGATCACGACCTGCGAAAACATGGATTTTCCGGCATTTTTCGGAAGGCCCTGAGGGGCTGCACGCGTGTGACCGAAAAATCGCGTGTGTGATCGATCACAGCCGGTTCGAACCATGGAGGAATTCCCGGATTTCGCCTCATAACGCCGGGCGCGGCGAGGTTATTCCATGATCGCCTTTCGTCCCGTCCGGCCCCGTCCCCGGCCCCGTTCCGCACCGCGTCCGCGGGACGTCAGACGGGGAGCGTGACCCGCACCACCAGTCCGCCCTCCTCGCGCGGCCTGGCCGTGACCGCCCCGCCGTGGGCCCGCACCACCGACCGCACGATCGACAGCCCCAGGCCGACCCCCTTGTCGCTGCCGGTGCGCTCGGTACGCAGCCTGCGGAAGGGCTCGAAGAGGTTGTCCACCTCGTACGCCGGGACCACCGGGCCGGTGTTCTCCACCACCAGCACCGCCTGCCCCGGCTGGGCCCGGGTGTCCACCGACACCCAGCCCTCGCCGGGCACGTTGTAGCGCACGGCGTTCTGCACCAGATTGAGCGCCACCCGCTCCAGCAGCACCCCGCTGCCCTGCACATACGCGGGCCGGCGCACACCCCGCAGCTCCACGCTCCCCTCCTGGGCCTCCCCGCGCACCTGCTCCACGGCCTGGGAGGCGACCTCGGCCAGGTCCACGGACTTGCGGTCAACGATCTCGTTCTCGCTGCGGGCGAGCAGCAGCAGGCCCTCCACCAGCTGCTCGCTGCGCTCGTTCGTGGCCAGCAGCGTCTTGCCGAGCTGGACCAGCTCCGGGGAGGCGCCGGGATCGGAGAGCTGGACCTCCAGCAGGGTGCGGTTGATGGCCAGCGGGGTGCGCAGCTCGTGCGAGGCGTTGGCGACGAACCGCTGCTGGGCGGTGAAGGCCCGGTCCAGCCGGTCCAGCATCTGGTCGAAGGTGTCGGCCAGCTCCTTGAGCTCGTCGTCCGGTCCGTCCAGCTCGATGCGGCGGTGCAGGTCGGAACCGGCGACCCGCTGGGCGGTGCGCGTGATGCGCTCCAGCGGCGAGAGCACCCGGCCGGCCATGACGTAGCCGAAGGCGAAGGCGGCCACGGCCAGCCCCAGCAGGGCCATCAGGGACCGGTTGAGCAGGGCCTCCAGGGCCACCTGCCGCTGGTTCTCCATGCACTGCTGGACGGCGGCGGTCAGCTCCTGGGGGGTCAGCTCCCCGCCGTCCGCCCGGCTGGGCAGACTGCAGACGGCGTCGGTGGTCTGATCCCGCACACCGATGATCTGGAAGGGCAGATGGCTGCCGTCCTTCAGGGCCTGGGCCGCCAGCAGGTAGATGATCGCCAGCAGCACCATCCCGGCGATCAGGAACATCCCGCCGTACAGCAGGGTCAGGCGTATGCGGATGGTGGGCCGCAGCCAGGGATGGGAGCGGCCCGGCTGGAAGGGGTCCCAGGTGGGCTTGGGCGGGGCCGCCGGGGGCTGGGGAGGGGGGCCGGGGGTACCGGGCGTGCTGGGTGTCATGAGGGGCTCATATGCGGTATCCGGAGCCGGGCACGGTGACGATCACCGGCGGCTCGCCGAGCTTGCGGCGCAGGGTCATCACGGTGACCCGTACGACGTTGGTGAACGGGTCGGTGTTCTCGTCCCAGGCCTTCTCCAGGAGCTGCTCGGCGGAGACCACCGATCCCTCGCCCCGCATGAGCACCTCCAGCACCGCGAACTCCTTGGGGGCCAGCTGCACCTGCCGGCCGTCGCGGAAGACCTCGCGGCGGTTGGGGTCCAGCCGGATCCCGGCGCGCTCCAGCACCGGCGGCAGGGGCGCGGTGCTGCGGCGGCCGAGCGCCCGCACCCGGGCGGTCAGCTCGCTGAAGGCGAAGGGTTTGGGCAGGTAGTCGTCCGCGCCCAGCTCCAGGCCCTCCACCCGGTCGCTGACGTCACCGGAGGCGGTGAGCATCAGCACCCGGGTCGGCAGGCCCAGCCGGATGATCTCGCGGCACACGTCGTCGCCGTGGACCAGCGGCAGGTCGCGGTCGAGCACCACCACGTCGTAGTCGTTGACCCCGACGCGCTCGAGGGCCGCGGCACCGTCGTAGATTACGTCGACGGCCATGGCCTCCCGGCGCAGTCCGGTGGCCACGGCATCGGCGAGCAGCCGCTCGTCCTCGACGACGAGTACGCGCACGGGCGGTGTCCTTCCTTCGGTCCTCGGGGCTTCGCCGGGCGGGAACCGTCCCGGCCGTTCCGGGACGGCGCGGGGCGGCACGGAGCGGGGCGGGGGTGCGTCCCGTCCTGCTCCGTCATGTCCATCGTGCCCGCGACCTCAGTAAACGGGCCGTAAGGGACCTCCGTCGCAGCCGTTCACCTAATTTTCGTCCTTCTTGAGGTTTCTCTGAGGTTTGAGATGGGGAGGACGGCATTACACCCGCGATCACGCCCTGTAGACGGCATGTCACGACCCCTCTTCCCAGCCCCGGGAGAGCCGTCGGCCGACCGCTCGGGGTACACACCGTGATCGCCCCACCCCCGGCACACCCCGTGCCGACGACCCACGACGAGGGGGCGCACCATGGACGCGTTCACCGCAGGCATTCTGCAGCGCATACGGACCACGGAGTCCGACCTGATCCGCGCTCGTGAGTCGGGCGACGACTTCCTGGTGGACGTCGAGCAGGCCGAGCTCGAGGATCTGCGCCGTCTGGCCGCCGAGTACGGAGTGGAGGTCGGCGCCACCACCAGCGCCTGACCGGCAGTGCACGGCGGCGCCCCGGGAGGTTCCTCCTCCCGGGGCGCCGCCGTGCGGGGGTGCGGGAGGGGCCGGTGTCCCTCGCTCCCGGACCGGCGCCGTTCAGTCGTGCCAGGCGCCCAGTTCCTCCAGCAGCGGCTGGAGGGCGCCGAAGACCCCGGGCGAGGCGGCCACCGTCAGTTCGCCCGTCGCCGGGGAGCCGGGCCGCCCGCCGGTGAGGGCGCCCGCCTCGCGGGCGACCAGATCGCCCGCGGCGAAGTCCCAGGGGTGCAGCCCGCGCTCGTAGAAGCCGTCCAGCCGCCCGCCGCCCACATCGCACAGGTCGATGGCGGCCGAGCCGGAGCGGCGGATGTCGCGGACCTTCGGCAGCAGGCGGCGGACCACCTCGGCCTGGGCCCCGCGGCGCTCGGCGACGTAGTTGAAGCCGGTGCCGATCAGCGCCTGCTCCAGCGGTGGCGAGGGGCGGCAGCGCACACGCCTCCCGTTCAGCCAGGCGCCCCCGCCCAGCACCGCGTGGTACGTCTCACCGCGCGGCGGTACGTGGACCACGCCGACGACCGTCTCGCCCCGGTGCTCGGCGGCGATCGAGACGGCCCAGGCAGGCTGTCCGTAGAGGTAGTTCACTGTGCCGTCGATCGGGTCGATCACCCAGCGCACTCCGCTGCCTCCCTCGCTGGAGGCCCCCTCCTCCCCCAGGAAGCCGTCCTCGGGACGGTGGTCGGCCAGGAAGCCGGTGATCAGCTTCTCGGAGGCCAGGTCCATCTCGGTGACGACGTCGACGGGGCTGCTCTTGGTCGCGGCCACCCCCAGGTCGTCGGGGCGCCCCTCACTCAGCAGCGCGCCCGCCCGGCGGGCGGCCTCCAGCGCGAGGCCCAGAAGCTCCCTGTGGAGCGGGTCCGCCACGGCGGCGGTCGCACGGTCGGTCTCCGCTCCGGTTCCGGCAGGGCTGCCGGCGGCGGGCCCGGCGGAGCTTGCGGCGTCGGTCACGGCTCTCCTAAGCGGTGTGGTGCGGGCATCGGACGGGGGTCGTACGAGCGCCGGGACGGCGTCAGGCGTACGGGCTGTCGGCGCCCGCGGCGGCGGGCTTGGGCGTACGCGCCGGGCAGCAGCCCACCGGGCACACGTCGTGGCTGGGCCCCAGCGCGCCCAGCGCGCAGCGCTCGGGGTGCTCGCCGCGCTCGGCGGCGGCGCGCTCGGTCACCAGGTCGCGCACGGCCGCGGCGAAGCGCGGGTCGGCGCCGACGGTGGCCGACCGCACCGCCGGCAGGCCCAGCTCCTCGGCCTTGGCCATCGCCTCGGTGTCGAGGTCGTACAGGACCTCCATGTGGTCCGAGACGAAACCGATGGGGACCATCACCGCGGCCGGCGCGCCCTGCCCGTGCAGCGTCTCCAGGTGGTCGCAGACGTCCGGCTCCAGCCAGGGGATGTGGGGGGCGCCGCTGCGGGACTGGTAGACCAGTTCCCAGGGCCTGTCCACCCCGGTCTCCTCGCGCACGGCGGCGGCGATCACCCGCGCCGCGTCCAGGTGCTGGGCGACGTACGCGCCGCCGTCGGGCCCGGAGGTCTCGGACTGGGACAGGGGGATGGAGTGGGTGGTGAAGACCAGGTGCGCCCCCGCCCGGACGTCCCCGGGCAGCTCGGCGAGGGCGGCCAGCACCCCGTCCGTCATGGGGCGGACGAAGCCGGGGTGGTTGAAGTAGTGCCGCAGCTTGTCCACCCGCGGCACCCGCAGTCCCTCGGCCTCCAGGGTGGCCAGGGCCTCGGCGAGGTTCTCCCGGTACTGGCGGCAGCCGGAGTACGAGGCGTACGCGCTGGTGGCCAGCACCAGGATCCGGCGGCGGCCGTCGGCCACCATCTCGCGCAGGGTGTCGGTCAGGTACGGCGCCCAGTTCCGGTTGCCCCAGTAGACGGGCAGGTCCAGCCCGTTCGCGGCGAAGTCCTCGCGCAGGGCGGCGAGCAGTTCGCGGTTCTGGGCGTTGATCGGGCTGACCCCGCCGAACAGGTAGTAGTGCTGCCCGACCTCCTCCAGCCGCTCCTTCGGAATGCCTCTTCCGCGGGTGACGTTCTCCAGGAACGGCACCACGTCGTCGGGCCCCTCCGGTCCTCCGAAGGACAGCAGCAGCAGGGCGTCGTAGGGGCGGGCGTCAGTTGCGTCGGACATGTCTCGATCCTGCCATCCGGCTCCGGAGCCCACCGCGCGGACCCGCGGGGGTCCGGGAGAGGCCCCGCGTGAGTATGATCCCCCTCCGACCGGCGGGGGCCACCGTCCGCGCGGTACGCCAGCCATGGGGAGGGCCGTCAGCGATGACCACGCACACAGCACGGCGCACGGGGCGGCCCGCGCCGCCGACGTGGCGCAACTGGGCGGGCAACGTCACCGCCCGCCCGCTGCGGACCTCGGCTCCCTCCACCACCGAGGCGCTCGCCGAGGTGGTGCGCCGCGCCGCCGAGGACGGGCTGACGGTCAAGGCCGCCGGCACCGGGCACTCGTTCACACCCGTGGCCGCCACCGAGGGGGTGCTGATACGCCCCGACCGCCTCACCGGCGTCCGCCGGATCGACCGTGAGGCCATGACGGTGACGGTGGCCGCCGGGACGCCTCTGAAGCGGCTCAACGAGGCGCTGGCGGCCGAGGGGCTGTCCCTGGCCAACATGGGCGACATCATGGAGCAGACCGTCTCCGGCGCGGTCGGCACCGGCACCCACGGCACCGGCCGCGACTCCGGCTCGCTCGCCGCCCAGATCCGCGCCCTGGAGATGGTCCTGGCCGACGGATCGGTCCTGCGGTGCTCGGGGGGTGAGGGAGGTGAGAACGGGGATGTCTTCGCGGCTGCCCGCATCGGCCTGGGGGCGCTGGGGGTGATCACCGAGATCACCTTCGCCGTGGAGCCGCTGTTCCTGCTGACCGCGCGCGAGGAGCCCATGCGCCTGGATGCGGTGCTGGAGGACTTCGACCATCTGGTGCGCGCCAACGAGCACTTCGAGTTCTACTGGTTCCCGCACACCGACCGCTGCGTCACCAAGCGCAACAACCGCGGCGACGGCCCGGCCGACCCGCTGCCGCGCCTGGGCGGCTGGCTGGAGGACGAGCTGCTGTCCAACGGTGTCTTCCAGGCCGCCTGTTCGGTGGGCCGGGCCTTCCCCGCCGCCGTTCCCGGTATCGCGCGGATCGCCGGCCGCGCCCTGTCCGCCCGCACCTACACCGACATCCCCTACAAGGTGTTCACATCCCCGCGCCGGGTCCGTTTCGTGGAGATGGAGTACGCCCTGCCGCGGGAGGCCGCGGTGGAGGCGCTGCGCGAACTGCGTGCGGTGGTCGACCGTTCGGGACTGCGGGTGAACTTTCCCGTCGAGGTGCGCGTCGCGCCCGCCGACGACATCACGCTGTCCACGGCCTCGGGCCGCGACACCGCCTACATCGCGGTGCACGTGTACCGGGGCACCCCGCACGAGCGGTACTTCACGGCCGCCGAGCAGATCATGGTCGCGCACGGCGGGCGTCCCCACTGGGGGAAGCTGCACAGCCGCGACGCCGGTTACCTGGCCGGGGTCTACCCGCGCTTCGCGGAGTTCACCGCGCTGCGCGACCGCCTCGATCCGGACCGGGTGTTCGGCAACGACCATCTGCGGCGGGTGCTGGGCGACTGAGCCGGGCGCCGGGCCACCGCCGTCAGCCCGCCGCCCCGCCCGTCCTCCTACCGGGCCGGGTCGCACGTATCTTCCTCTGTGCACCCCGCCAGGCGGTTTCCGGCCAAGATGGTGGCTCCGTTTCGGCGGATTCCGTGAAGATCCACACCTTCGATGCCGTCTTTTTGCGACCCGCGCGGTGTTCAACTCCCCCGCACTGTGAGAACTTGGGCGGCGTGCCGATCCAACGGTGTGGCCCCAATGGAGTAGTGTGGCGAGCCCTGACCCCGGCTCCGGTCAGCCGGTACCACGGACAGTCACCGATCCGGTCACTTTCCGTGGTCAACAGGCAACCGTGCCACAGTGGCGGATCAGGGCGCGGGCCCGACACGCCGGGCAGGTCGGCAAGGTTGTGGCAGGCTGCGCCCGGGCACGCCACACTCGTCCAACGGGAGCAGCGACGCACGTGACGTCGGCAGGCACCACCCGGGAGGTTCCCATGCCCGAACTGCGTGTCGTGGCCGTCAGCAACGACGGCACACGGCTGGTGCTCAAGGCTGCCGACAACACGGAGTACACACTCCCGATCGACGAGCGGCTGCGAGCCGCCGTCCGCAACGACCGCGCCAGGCTCGGCCAGATCGAGATCGAGGTCGAGAGCCATCTGCGCCCCCGCGACATCCAGGCCCGCATACGGGCCGGAGCCACCGCCGAGGAGGTCGCCCAGCTCGCCGGTATCCCCGTGGACCGCGTACGGCGGTTCGAGGGGCCGGTGCTCGCCGAGCGCGCGTTCATGGCCGAGCGGGCCCGCAAGACACCGGTGCGCCGCCCCGGCGAGAGCACCGGCCCGCAGCTCGGCGAGGCCGTGGCCGAGCGGCTGATGCTGCGCGGCGCCGACAAGGACACGGTGCAGTGGGACTCCTGGCGCCGGGACGACGGCACCTGGGAGGTGCTGCTCGTCTACCGGGTGGCCGGTGAGCCGCACTCGGCGAGCTGGACGTACGACCCGCCGCGGCGGCTGGTGCAGGCCGTGGACGACGAGGCACGGGCGCTGATCGGCGAGAGCGACGACACCCCCGAGCCGAGTTTTCCGTTCGTGCCGCGCATCGCGCGGCTGCCGCGCGACCGCTTCGACCGGACGGAGCGTTCCGACGCCTCCGAGTCCGAGCCCCCGGAGGCCCTCGGCCAGGACGGGGTCGGCGAGCGGGACTCGCTGACCAGTCTGCTGGAGGCGGTGCCCAGCTTCCGGGGCGATCTGGTGGTGCCGGAGCAGTCCTCCTCACCCGACGGCGCGCCGGAGGACGAGGCCGAGGAGCCGGAGGCGGTGGAGCCGCCCGCTCCCGCGGCGAGCGCGGGGGCGGCCTACGCCGATGTGCTCATGCCGCGCTCGGTGGCGGGCCACCGCGACCGGCTCACGGGCAACACCGACCGCCAGGCCGAGGCGGACGGCGTCCGTCCGGGCCGCCGCGCCGCGGTCCCCAGCTGGGACGAGATCGTCTTCGGCACGCGCCGCAAGAAGCAGGAGTAGGCCGAGGGGCGGCGGGGCCGGGCCCCGCCGCCCCTCGGCGTGTGCGCCGGTCCGCTCCTCAGCCCGGCTCGGGGCCCGTGGCCACCGGGCGGGAGGGGTCGGCGGACCACTGCGACCAGGAGCCCGGGTACAGCGCGGCGTCGATGCCCGCGACCGCCAGGGCCAGGACCTCGTGGGCCGCGGAGACCCCCGAACCGCAGTAGACGCCGACCTCGGTGTCCGCGTCGATGCCCAGCGCGGCGAAGCGGTCGGCCAGTTCGGCGGCGGGCCGGAAGGTCCCGGGGGTACTTCCGGAAGCTCCCCGGGAAACGCTTTCGGCGGTGTTCTCCGTGGTGGGCGCCGACACCGCGCCCGGGATGTGCCCGGCGACCCGGTCGATCGGCTCGACCTCGCCGCGGTAGCGCTCGCCCGAGCGGGCGTCGAGCAGCACCCCGGCGCGGGCCAGGGCCGCCGCGCCGTCGGCGTCGAGCACGGGAAGCGAGCCCGGCCGGGGCCTGAAGTCGCCCTCGGGCGGCCGCGGCACCTCCCCGGTCAGCGGGCCCTCCCAGGCCGCGAGACCGCCGTCCAGCACCCGTACGTCCTCGTGGCCGGCCCAGCGCAGCAGCCACCAGGCACGGGCCGCGGCCCATCCCCGGCCGCCGTCGTAGACCACCACCGGGTGCCCCTGGCGGACCCCGGCCCGGCGCATGGCCGCCCCGAACACCTCCGGATCCGGGAGCGGGTGACGGCCCGTCCCCTCCCCCACCGGGCCGGCCAGTTCGGTCTCCAGGTCGACGTACACGGCTCCGGGCAGGTGCGCCGCCTCGTAGTCGGACCGCCGGGAGGGGCCGGTCAGCTCCCAGCGGACATCGAGCAGTGTGGGCGGGGTATGCGGTGAGGAAGGCGAACCGGTGAGTTCGCGCACGAGTTGGGTAGGGGAGACGATGACTGCCATGGCCGTATCTTCGCGCGGCCGTTCCCGTATGTCCTCGCCACCGCCCGGCGCGGCCCGTTCGTGTCGGCGTGCGCACGGCGGGGACTCGGGGCGGGATGTCCGCCATCCTCCCCGAGGGCCGTCTCGTCCTGTTCCCGGACGGGCCGGCCCCGTGCGCGGCGTGGGCGCCGAATGAGACCATGGCCACCGACAGTGCACGGAAGATCACCGGACGACCGCATCGACGACGGTCCCGAGGAGAGAAGTGAACAGATGACCGAGGCAGTGGCACGACACGCTCCGGGCACCCCCTCCTGGCTGAGTCTGCTGGCCCACGACCCGGCGGCGAGCCAGGAGTTCTACCACGAGTTGTTCGGCTGGGACTACCGCCGGGGCCCGGGGCCGGGGTCGGCCGACCCGCACTTCCGCGCACTTCTCGACGGGAACGAGGTCGCGTGCATCGGCCAGATGCCGCGGGGACGGCAGTGCCTGCCCGCCTGGCTGCCGTATCTGTCCGCCGACGACGCCGACAAGGCCGCGGAGCTGGTCAGGCTGTGCGGCGGTACGGTCGGGGTGGGGCCGCTGGACATGGAGGGGACGATGCGCGTGGCGATCGCGGCGGACCCGGCCGGGGCCTCCTTCGGGATACGGCAGACGGACACCCGTCCCGGGGCCCGTATGGGCGGCGGGGCGGGCACGGTGGTGTGGAACGAGCTGATCACCCACCGGGCGTCGGCGGTCGAGAAGTTCTACCGGACGGTTTTCGGCCTGGAGGCCGAGCCCGCCGGGGAGTACCCGGGGGCGGGCGGCGGTGACGGCTCCGGCGGCGCGGACGCGGAGCCGGAGCGTCTCACCCTGACGGCGCACGGCCGGATCGTCGGCGGCGTCCACGGCGTCGGTGACGGACTGCCGCACGACCGCGGCTCGCACTGGCTGATGTACGTCGAGGTGGACGACACCGACGCGGCGGCGCGCCGGGTGACCGAGCTGGGCGGGCGCGTCCTGCTGCCGCCGCACGACACGCCGTACGGGCGGACGGCGCGGGTCGCCGACCGCGAGGGCGCCCCCTTCGCGGTGGTCCACACGGGCCGCCGGGGCTCGTGAGGGCCCTTGCGGGAAGCGCCCCGTGAGGGGCGCTCAGCCGCGGTGCAGGGCGGGGGCGTCAGCACCGTCCACGGGCAGTACGTCCGGGGACAGCGCCCCCGCCCGGGCCGCGGCCGCGGTGAGCCGGCGCCGGTGGTGGCGGCGGCACAGCACCTCGTAGCCGACGTCCTCCCCCGCGGCGCTCTGCGCGCCGGCGACGTCCCCGACGACGACCTGGGCGCCCTCGACGACCATCCGGCCGCCGGCCGTGCGGGCGTTGTGGGTGGCGCGGGCACCGCACCAGCACAGCGCCTCGACCTGGAGGGACTCGATCCGGTCGGCCAGCTCGATCAGCCGCTGCGAACCGGGGAAGAGCCTGGTGCGGAAGTCGGTGGTGATGCCGAAGGCGAAGACATCGATGCCCAGATCATCGACGACGCAGGCGAGTTGGTCGACCTGCCCGGGGTCGAGGAACTGCGCCTCGTCCGCGATCACGTAGTCGGTGCGCCCGCCGGAGGTCAGGTGCCGCACCAGATGGGCGTGGAAGTCGAAGCCCTCGCCCGCCTCCACCGCCTCGGTGACCAGACCGAGCCGTGAGGAGAGCCGTCCCTCCCCCGCCCGGTCGTTGCGGGTGAAGATCATCCCCGACAGTCCCCGCGCCGAGCGGTTGTGCTGGATCTGGAGCGCGAGGGTGCTCTTCCCGCAGTCCATCGTTCCGGCGAAGAAGACCAGTTCGGGCATGGGGAGGCGGAACCTTTCGGCGGTCGGCGGTCGGCGTGGGGGCGCGGGCAGTGCGCGCGGCTGCGGACGGATCCGGCGGGATACGGCGGCGCCGGGCTATTTGCGGACTTCCAGCAGGGGAACCAGTTGCTCGGCGGGCGTCATCGAGCCGTGCATACCGATCAGTTCGGACTCGTTGGGCTCGGTCTCGGTGGCGACGACGGCGGCCGTGTCGCTCATCGCGGCCACCACGTCGCCGATCCGGCCGCGCACCCGGTCGTCGATCTCCGGCCCGAACCAGCCCAGTTCGATCGCCTCGTCCCGGGTGGCCACCCACGCCCGGTCCGCCAGGACCTCGCGCCAGACGGCGTGGACGTCCCCTGCCGCGCCGGGCACGGCGTACAGATGGCGGGCCCGGCCCTCGCCCCCCAGCCGTGCGACGCCCGCGCGCAGCTCCCAGTCGTGGTCGAAGTCGTAGCGGGCGTCCGGGTCCTGCGGGATGTCCACCATGCCGTGGTCGGCGGTGATGTAGAGCGCGGAGCGCGGCGGAAGCTGCTCGGCCAGGCGCTGGGCGAGGCGGTCGACGTACATCAGCTGGCCGCGCCAGGCGTCGGAGTCCACGCCGTGGCGGTGGCCGCTGCCGTCGAGTTCGGCGTAGTACGTGTAGACCAGTGTGCGGCCGGCCGAGCCCAGCCGCTCGGCGGCCAGGTCCATGCGGTCCTCGGCCGACAGCCGCCCCAGGAAGGAGCCGCCCGACAGGGCGATCTTCGTGAGCGGAGTGTGCTCGAAGTGCGGGGCGGTGACCTGGCAGGTGGCGACGCCCGCGGCGTCGGCGAGCCGGAAGACGGTGGGGTACGGCTGCCACTGGTGCGGGTCGGTCCACGGGTGCCAGCGCAGCTGGTTCATCAGTTCGCCGGTGGCCGGGTCGAGCACGGTGTAGCCGGGCAATCCGTGGGCGCCGGGCACCTGGCCGGTGCCCACGGAGGCGAGCGAGGTGGCGGTGGTGGAGGGAAAGCCCGTGGTGAGGGGCTGCCCGGTACCACCGCGGGAAGTGGCCAGCAGGGAGGCCAGGAAGGGGGCCTCGCCGGGATGGGCGGCCAGCAGCTCCCAGCCCATGCCGTCCACCAGGAAGACGCACACCCGGTCGGCGGGCTCCAGTTCCAGGCCCGAGGAGAGTCCGGGCACGCCCTGCCCGGCGGCGACGGCGGGCAGCAGATCGGCCAGCGAGGCGTCACCGTAGCGCGGTACGGGGGCGGTACGCGGATCCAGGGGAGCCGGGTCGTGGGCGGCCGGACCGTACGGGAGGGGCTGGACCATCAGCGGGCGCCGGCGGTCGCCGCGGTGGCCTCGGACAGCGCCTGCGCGAAGGTGAGCGCCTGGCGGACGGTGTCCGGTCCGTCGCCCGCCTCGCTGACGCGCAGCGAGAGGTCGTCGGCGGTCAGGGATCCCGTGTAGCCGTGGTCGGCCTCGCAGTTGGGGTCGCCGCAGTTGGCGGGCTCCATGTCGAGGCGGGAGACGGCGCCCCAGCCGATGGTGAGGACGACCTCTCGCGGCAGGGTGCCGGGGGTGTACGACTCGGGGTTGGCGACGACGCGGCTGAGGACGACCGAGGAGATCCGCTCCAGCTTCACCGACTCGGTGGAGGTGGTGGCGTACGGCGAGGGGGAGGTGCCGTCGGCGGGCTGCTCGTCGGTGTGGCTGACGATGAACCGGGTGTCGGTGAGCACCAGCACCGTGACGTGGCGGCGGACCTCGTTGGAGTCGAAGGTCGTCTCCTGGTGGACCACGTACGAGGAGACGGGCTCGCCGCCCACGGCGGACTCGACCGCCTCGGCCACGAGAGCCGGGTAGTAGCCGCTGCGCTCGATGGCCGCGCGCAGCCCCTGGGTCGTCGTACCGGTCTTCGCCATGCCGCCCATCCTACGGGGACCGGGCGGGTCAGTACGCGGGCAGGCGGCGGGGGCCGAGGTCGGCCCAGGCGGGGTGGGCCGTGCCGAAGGGCGCGGGCGGCTCCGCGACGCGGACGGCCGCGTCCAGCACGGTCAGCCCGCGGGCGGCGACGACCACCGGTTCCAGTTCGACGGAGACGACCTCGGGATGCTCCTCGACCAGCCGGGAGACACGCAGCAGCAGCTCCTCCAGGGCACCGGTGTCCACCGGCTGGGCGCCGCGCCAGCCGAACAGCACGGGTGCGGAGCGGATGGAGCGGACCAGTCCGGCCGCGTCCCGGTCGGTGACGGGGACGAGCCGGTGGGCGACGTCGCCCAGCAGCTCCGAGGGCGGGCCTGCCAGCCCGAAGGAGAGCACCGCGCCGATGGCGGGGTCGACGGTGGCCTTCACCGCGGTGTCCACGCCGCGGGGCGCCATGGCCTGGATGACGGGCCGCAGCTCGGCGGGCTCACCCAGCTGTTCGGTCATCCTGGCGTAGGCGCGCCGCAGTCCGGCCTCGCTGCCGATGTCCAGTCGTACGCCCCCCAGGTCGGGGCGGTGGCGCAGATGGGGGGCGGTGGTCTTCAGCGCCACGGGGTAGCCCAGCCTCTTCGCGGCGGCGCGGGCCGCGCGGGCGTCGGGCGCGGGCAGGACGGGCTGCACCGACACGCCGTAGTGGCCCAGCAGTTCGGCCGTCTCCTCACCGCTCAGGGGGGTGCTGCGGAGCGTTCCGCGGTCCGGTTCGCGCACCCGGGTCAGCAGGGCGGCGGCGGACGCCTCGTCGATGTCGTCGTAATCGGGCGCCCGGCCGGGTCGGGCCGCCTCCCGCCGCCACTGCGCGTAGCGGACCGCCTCCGACAGGGCACCCACGGCGCGCTCGGGGGCGGGGTAGGCGGGCAGGCGGTGCTCGGCCAGGGCGGCGTCCAGGCCCTCGATGGCCAGATGGACCACGACCACCGGCTTGGCCGGGGCACTCACGGCCTCCGCGCCGCCGCGGTCACGGCTGCGGTCACCACCCTCACCGCCGCTCTCACCGCCGCCCTCGCGGCCGGCCGACTCGCGCAGTGCCCGGGACAGCGCCTCGGCCAGCAGGGCCGCGTCCCCCGCGCCGTGGCTGCCGTCCACCCAGGGGATGGCGGTGACCACGACGGCGTCGGTGGCCGGGTCGGCGAGAGTGGCGGCCAGGGCCCGCCGGAAGTCCTCGGGGCCGGCCTCGGTGGTCAGGTCGGTGACGGGCTGCGGGCGCAGGCCCCGGGCCAGGCAGGCGTCGTAGGTGAGCAGGCACAGCGACTCGGCGTTGCCCAGGATGCCCACCCGCGGGCCGTCGGGCAGCGGCTGGGTGGCCAGCAGCACGCCGGCGTCGACGAGTTCGGTGACGGTGTCGACGCGGATGACCCCGGCCTGCCGCAGTAGCGAGGAGACCGTGGCATCGGGGGTGCGGCCGGCCGGGACGGCGTGGCCGGGGGGCGGGGCACTGGCGTTGTGGCGGGCGCCCTTGACCACGACGATCGGCTTGCGGGCGGCGGTGCGCCGGGCCAGGCGGTTGAACTTCCTGGGGTTGCCGAAGGACTCCAGGTACATCAGGACGACGTCGGTGTCGGGGTCGTCGTCCCAGTACTGGAGCACGTCGTTGCCGGAGAGGTCGGCGCGGTTGCCGGCCGAGACGAAGGTGGAGATGCCGCCGGCCCCCCGGCCGCGGCGGTGGAGCCCTGCGAGCACGGCGATGCCGATGGCCCCGGACTGGGTGAACAGCCCGATGCGGCCGCGCTCGGGCGTCTCGGGCGACAGAGTGGCGTTGAGCCGGACGTCCGGGGCGGTGTTGATCAGCCCGAAGGCGTTGGGCCCGATGATCCGCATCCCGTACGAGCGGGCCTGCCGCACCAGCCCGCGCTGTGCGTCGCGGCCGAAGTCGGCGGAGAGGACGACCAGTCCCTGCACGCCCCGCTCCCCGCACTCGTCGACCACCCCGGGCACCTCCCGGGCGGGGACGGCGACGACGGCGAGATCGACGGGCTCGGGGACGTCGCGCACCGAGCGGTGGGCGGGAACCGAGTCGATCTCGGTGCGTCCCTCCTCCAGCGCGCGGTTGACGGCGTGGACGCGGCCGGTGAAACCGGCCGCGCGCAGGCTCTCCAGGACGGTGCGCCCGGCCCCGCCCGGGTTGCGGCTGGCGCCGATGACGGCGACCGCGCCGGGGGACAGCAACCGCTGCACGGACCGGGCCTCGGCGCGCTGCTCTCGGGCCCGCATGACCGCCAGGGACTGCTCGGTCGGTGTGATGCCGAAGGTGAGGTGGACCGCACCGTCCTCGAAGCTGCGCTTCTGGGAGTAGCCGGCGTCCGTGAAGACCTTGACCATCTTGGTGTTGGCGGGCAGGACCTCGGCGACGAAGCGGCGCACCCCGCGCTCGCGGGCGCAGGCGGCGATGTGCTCCAGCAGGGCGGAGCCGACCCCGCGGCCCTGGTGGTCGTCGCGGACGAGGAAGGCGACCTCGGCCTCGTCGGCGGGCAGGGAGGCGGGACGGCCGGTGGCGTCTATGCGGTCGTAGCGGACGGTGGCGATGAACTCGTCGCCGACGATGGCGGCCAGGCCGACCCGGTCGACGTAGTCGTGGTGGGTGAAGCGGCGTACGTCGCGGTCGGAGAGCCGGGGGTAGGGGGCGAAGAAGCGGTAGTACTTGGACTGGTCGGAGACCTGCTCGTAGAAGCTGACCAGGCGCTCGGCGTCGTCGGGCGTGATGGGGCGGACCCGGGCCGTACCTCCGTCGCGCAGTACCACGTCGGCTTCCCAGTGGGCGGGGTAGGCAGGCTCGCTCGGCGTCCGCATGGGGGTCAGCCTAGTCACCGCGGCCCGGATCGCGGAGGTGTCGGCTCCCGTTCCGGGGGACCCGCCTGTGCGAAGCTGGGCTGGTCCCCGGGCGCGCGGCCCGTTCCCGGCCGGCCCCGCACCGGTCCGCCCCTGTCCGGTCCGGCCTCGTCCGGCCGGTTCCGCTCCGATCCGTTTCGATCCGAAGGGCAACACCATGGCAGAGCGCCGTGTCACCGTCGGCTGGCCCGAGGGCCTTCACGCCCGCCCCGCCGCGGTCTTCGTCCGCGCCGCGACCGCCTCCGGCGTCCCCGTCACCGTGGCCAGGCCGGACGGCGAACCGGTCAACGCAGCCTCGATGCTCTCGGTGCTGGGGCTGGGCGTGGAGGGCGGCCAGGAGATCGTGCTGGCCTCCGCGGACGAGGATGCCGACACCGCCCTGGACCGGCTGGCGAAGCTGGTCTCCGAGGGACTGGACGAGCTGCCCGGAGCCGTCTGAGCCGCGCGGTCGGCGAGCCGGCCGCGGTCCGGGCCCGCGTACGGCACTGGACACGGACCCGGAACGGAACGCGACGGACGCCACCAGCGGAAAATCACCGGCAAAGGCTGCGGGGCGAGCGACCCCGCAGCCTTTTCACACCCGGAGCTTTCCCGGCGTGAATTCCCCGCGTATTCCCGTCCTGTGTACACAATTCCTGTTACGAATTGTCACACGGTGTGTTTACGGCGTGTTTCGCTCTCCTCACCGGGCTTTCCCGGCTGCCGTCGCGCGGCCACCGGGCGCTGCTCGCGGCGCACCGCGACGGAGCGTTCCACGTGCTCGCCGGCCAGGATGCGCGCCCGTTCCGCGTCACCGCGCGCGACGGCGTCCACGATGGCTCCGTGCTCACGCCACACGGCGACCGCGCGCAGCGGCGGCTCCGCGGCGTACACCCAGGTGATCTTGCGGCGCAGCTGGGTGAGCAGCGAGGCCAGGCTGGGGCTGCCCGACGCCCGGGCCAGCGTCTCGTGGTACCAGTCCTCCAGGGCCCTCAGCTCGGACAGCCGGCCGCTCTCCGCCCGCTGCAGCCCCAGGCGGACCAGCCCGCGCAGGACCCTCAGCTGCGCCTCGGTGCGGCGCCGGGCGGCCCGCGCGGTGCCCAGCGGCTCCAGCAGGGCGCGGATGTCGAGCAGGTCGGCGGCCTCCTGCTCGGTGGGCCGGGCGACGCAGGCGCCCGCGTGGCGGCGGGAGACGACGAACCCTTCCGACTCCAGGGTCCGCAGCGCCTCGCGCACCGGGACGCGTGAGACGCCGTACCGTCTGGCGAGGAGCTCCTCGGTGAGCCGGGCCCCGGGTGGGAAAACACCACGGACGATGTCGTCACGGACCGCGCTGCACACCATGTGCGCGGAAATACGCATGGGCCGACCTCCGCCGCCGTCTCCATATTCCCCGAAGTACCGCAGAGTCGAACTGTATTCCACCGGAACACGTTTTCCGATGCCCGCCGGAAAACAGGCGTGAAAACATCCGCCGCGCGACCTCGCGGGTCGCGCGGCGGATGCCGGTGTGTGGCGGATGCCGGTGTGTGGCGGGCGCGGCCGCCCGGTGCCCTGCGGGCTGGTCCGTCAGACGTCGACGCCCTTGCCGGCCAGGTAGGTGATCGGGTTGAAGTCCGAACCGTAGTGGGCGCCGTTGCGGGCCTCGAAGTGCAGGTGCGGGCCGGTGCTGTTGCCGGTGGAGCCGACCGCGCCGATGTGCTGGCCGCCGTCGACCTTCTGGCCCGCCGAGACCTCGGTGGCGGACAGGTGGGCGTACTGGGTGTACTTGCCGTCGTCGTGGCGGATGACGACCTGGTTGCCGTACGCGCCGCCCCAGCCGACCGTCACCACGGTGCCCGGGCCGACGGACCGCACCGGGGTGCCGGTGTTGGCGGGGAAGTCGATGCCGCTGTGCTTGCCGGAGGACCAGGAGGCGCCGGCCTGCTTGTAGGTGGTGGTGGTGTCCACACCCGCGACCGGGTCGACGTAGCCGGTGGCCGAACGGCGCTCGGCGGAGCGGTCGGCGCGCTCGTTCGCGCGCTCGGCCTCGGCGGCCTCACGCTTCTCGGCGGCGGCCTTCTCGGCCTCGCGCTTCTCGGCGGCCTCGCGCTCGGCGGCGGCCTTCTCGGCCTCCTCGGCCTTCTCCTCGGCGGCGTCGGCGACGCGCTGCTGGGCCTGGGCCTGGGCCCTGACGTCGTCGGCGATCGTGTCACCGACGGCCATGGCCTGGACGAAGCCCAGGGCGTAGGTCCCCGAGCCCCCCTCCGGAGCGGCGATCGCGGGGGTGGCGGCTGCGCCGACCACGCCGGTGACGGTCAGGGCGGCGGCTCCGGCCAGGCCCACGCGGGTGCGCACGGAGCGGCTGGAGAGGTGGTGCTTCTCGGTGAGGCTCTCGGTGAGCCCGGTGAGCTTTCCGGTCAGCTTCTCGGCGAGCTGCGCGGTGGCACGGGTGAACGCCATGGGTGGCGTGCTCCTTTCCTTCCTTCTCGCCTACCGGGTTAGCTGTCGGGTTCGGAGCAGGAAGGTCTCCTACGGGCGCACGGCCCGATTCACCCCAGGTGCCTCGGAAGAGGACCGCTCCCGCGTGTGAAGGGCGGGAGGGTGGGTCCCCGGCTCCCCCGCTCGGGGGACTCGGCGATCACTGCCGTCGGCCGCGGTCGCGGTCACTTCTGACGGCCAGCGGGATCGACGCTAAACGGACAAATTTGAGCGAGCAAGCAAAAAGCGGCTTTTGTAGGCCATGCCACATGAGCCACCCACCGGAACGGCCCAAAACCGGACATACGCAAGGCCCTTGGTGTGGCATCCCACCAAGGGCCTTACGCTGTGCGGCCGCCGCGAGGCGGCCGGGGTCACTGGTCCGTGACGACCGTCACCTCTCCGATGCCCAGGTCGCGCACCGTGTCGGCGATCTGTGACGCGTCTCCCACCAGCACCGTCACCAGACGGTCCACGGGGAAGGCCGCCACGGCCGCCGCCGTCGCCTCCACCGTGCCGGTCCCGGCGAGACGGGCGTACAGCTTCGCCTGGTAGTCGTCGGGGAGGTGCTGTTCCACCTGGTCGGCGAGGGTGCCGGCGACGGCCGCCGCCGTCTCGTAGCGCAGCGGGGCCACCCCCACCAGGTTCTGCACGGCCGTGTCGCGCTCGGCGTCGGTGAGACCCTCCTGCGCCAGGGTGCGCAGCACGCGCCACAGGTCCTCCAGAGCGGGACCCGTCACATCGGTGGCCACCGAGCCGTTGATCGCCAGCATCGAGGCGCCGGTGCCCTCGGGCGAGGAACGCAGAACCTGGGCGAAGGCCCGTACGCCGTAGGTGTAGCCCTTCTCCTCGCGCAGCACCCGGTCCAGGCGGGAGGTGAGCGTGCCGCCCAGGCAGTACGTGCCCAGCACCTGTGCGGGCCAGACCCGGTCGTGCCGGTCGGGGCCGATCCTGCCGATGAGCAGCTGGGTCTGCACCGCTCCGGGCCGGTCCACGACGATCACCCGGCCGGTGTCGTCCGCCGTGATCGGCGGGACCGGGCGGGGCCCGGCGGCCGCGCCCTTCCAGTCGCCGAGGGTCCCGGCCAGCGCCTTGTCCAGGTCCACCCCGGTGAAGTCGCCGACCACCACGGCCGTGGCCGTCGAGGGCCGCACATGCTCCGCGTAGAAGGCGCGCACCGCCTCGGCGTCGATGTTCCCGATGGTCTCCTCGGCTCCCTGGCGGGGACGCGAGAGCCGGGAGTCGGCCGGGAACAGCTCCTTCGACAGCGCGATGGCCGCCCGGCGGGCGGGATTGGCCAGCTCGTGCGGGATCTCGTCCAGGCGGTTGCGCACCAGCCGCTCGACCTCGCCCTCGGGGAAGGCGGGAGCGCGCAGCGCGTCGGCGAGCAGGCCCAGCGCCCTGGTCAGCCGGGAGGCCGGGACCTCGAGGGAGACCCGTACGCCGGGGTGGTCGGCGTGCGCGTCCAGGGTGGCGCCGCACCGCTCCAGCTCGGCGGCGAACTCCTCGGCGCTGTGCCGGTCGGTGCCCTCGCTCAGCGCCCGGGCCATGATCCCGGCCACGCCCTCCCGGTCACGGGGCTCGGTCTCCAGCGGCGCGACGAGGTTGACCTCGACGGCCACGACCTTCTGGCCGGGGCGGTGGCAGCGCAGCACGGTCAGCCCGTTGGGCAGCTCACCGCGCTCGGGGGCGGGGAACGCCCACGGCCTGGGCTCGCCGCCGCGGGGCTGGGGGTGGAACTCCATCGACATTCCGTTCTGGGCCGTGGTGTCGCTCACTGAGCGGCCTCCTGGTCGTGGGTGTCGGCGGCGGTGCCGGTCTCGGAGACGGTGGCGCCCTCGGAGACGTCGGCCGCGGTGTCGGGGGCGGTCTCCTGGGTGGGCTCGTAGATCAGCACCGCGCGGTTGTCGGGGCGCAGCCGGGCCGCGGCCACCTCGCGCACCTCTTCGGCGGTGACCTGGAGCACGCGCTCCACCGCGGTCAGGGCGAGCTGGGGGTCGCCGAACAGCACCGCGTAGCGGCACAGCTCGTCGGCGCGGCCGCCGACCGTGGCCAGCCGGTCCAGCCACTCGCGCTCCAGCAGCGCCTGGGCGCGCTCCATCTCCGCCGGGGTCGGCCCCTCCTGCGCGAAACGGGCCAGCTCCTCGTCGACCGCCCGCTCGATGTCGGCGATCTCGGCGTCGCCGGAGGCCTTCACGTCCAGCCATCCCATCGAGGGCGCCCCCGCCAGCCGCAGCATGCCGAAACCGGCGGTGACGGCGGTGCGGTCGCGGCGGACCAGACGGGTCTGCAGGCGGGAGGACTCGCCGCCGCCGAGCACCGTCAGCGCCAGGTCGGCGGCGTCCGCCTCACGGGTGCCGTCGTGCGGCAGCCGGTAGGCGGCCATCATCGCCCGGGAGGGCACCTCCTCGTGGAGGACCTGCTTGACCTCCTCGCCGATGACGTCCGGCAGGGAGCCGTCCCGCGGCGGCCGCTTGCCCTCGTGGGAGGGGATGGAGCCGAAGTACTTCTCGGCCCAGGCGAGCGTGCGCTCCGGGTCGATGTCGCCGACGACCGCCAGCACGGCGTTGTTCGGCGCGTAGTAGGTGCGGAAGAAGTCCCGCGCGTCCTCCAGGGAAGCGGCGTCCAGGTCGGCCATGGAGCCGATCGGGGTGTGGTGGTACGGGTGGCCCTCGGGGTAGACCATCGCCGTCAGCCTCTCGAACGCCGTGCCGTAGGGCACGTTGTCGTACCGCTGACGGCGCTCGTTCTTCACCACGTCGCGCTGGTTCTCCATGGACTCCTCGTCCAGGGCGGCCAGCAGCGACCCCATGCGGTCGGCCTCCAGCCACAGCGCCAGCTCCAGCTGGTGGGCGGGCATCGTCTCGAAGTAGTTGGTGCGCTCGAAGCTGGTGGTGCCGTTGAGCGAGCCGCCCGCCCCCTGCACCAGCTCGAAGTGACCGTTCCCCTTCACCTGGGCCGATCCCTGGAACATCAGGTGCTCGAAGAGGTGCGCCAGACCCGTGCGCCCGGCGACCTCGTGGCGCGACCCGACGTCGTACCAGAGGCAGACCGCGGCGACCGGCGTCTGATGGTCCTCGGAAAGCACCACGCGCAGGCCGTTGGCCAGCCGGTGCTCGGTCGCCGTCAGGCCGCCGGCGGTGGGCGGAGGGGAGGCCGTGTGAGCCATGGGCAGGGAGTCCCTTCGATCGCGATCGCGGACCGCGTTCTCACAACGCGTGTGTGGTCACTGTATGCAAGCGGCCGGACAAAGCGCGAAGTTCCCGTACGGTTCGGGGCGGGGACCGGAGTGTCGGTGCCGAGGTCCACAATGGTGCCCGTCCGTCCCCATGCCCCGGCACGGGGACACACAGTCCGCAGTAAGCAAGAAGGAGTCGCAGCCGCGATGGCCCGCCGCAGCACGAAGACCCCGCCGTCCGGGGGAGAGTTCGAGGAGCGCGTCCTCGACATCGACGTCGTCGACGAGATGCAGGGCTCCTTCCTGGAGTACGCCTACTCGGTCATCTACTCGCGCGCCCTGCCCGACGCACGCGACGGGCTCAAGCCGGTCCACCGGCGGATCCTCTATCAGATGCACGAGATGGGGCTGCGGCCGGAGCGCGGCTACGTCAAGTGCGCCCGCGTCGTCGGCGAGGTGATGGGCAAGCTCCACCCGCACGGCGACAGCGCCATCTACGACGCGCTGGTGCGCCTGGCCCAGCCCTTCTCCATGCGGCTGCCGCTGGTGGACGGGCACGGCAACTTCGGCTCGCTGGGCAACGACGACCCGCCCGCCGCCATGCGCTACACCGAGTGCCGCTCCGCCCCGGCGGCCGGGCTGATGGTCGAGTCGATCGACGAGGACACCGTCGACTTCGCGCCCAACTACGACGGCAGCGAGTCCGAGCCGTCCGTGCTGCCCTCGGCCTACCCGAACCTGCTGGTCAACGGCGCCTCCGGCATCGCGGTCGGCATGGCCACCAACATGCCCCCGCACAACCTGGGCGAGGTGATCGCCGCCGCCCGGCACCTGATCAAGCACCCCGGCGCGGACCTGGAGACGCTGATGCGTTTCGTGCCGGGCCCGGACCTGCCCACCGGCGGCCGGATCGTCGGGCTGCAGGGGGTCAAGGACGCCTATGCCAAGGGGCGCGGCACCTTCAAGATCCGCGCCACGGTCTCGGTGGAGAACGTCACCGCGCGCCGCAAGGGCCTGGTCGTCACCGAACTGCCCTTCAACGTCGGCCCCGAGAAGGTCATCTCCAAGATCAAGGACCTGGTCAACGGCAAGAAGATCCAGGGTATCGCCGACGTCAAGGACCTCACCGACCGCGAGCACGGGCTGCGGCTGGTCATCGAGATCAAGAACGGCTTCAACCCCGAAGCCGTGCTGGAGCAGCTCTACAAGCTGACGCCGATGGAGGAGTCCTTCGGCATCAACAACGTCGCCCTGGTCGACGGCCAGCCGCTGACCCTGGGCCTGAAGGAGCTGCTGGAGGTCTACGTCGACCACCGCTTCACCGTGGTGCGGCGGCGCAGCGAGTTCCGGCGCGGCAAGCGTCGCGACCGGCTGCACCTGGTCGAGGGCCTGCTGGTGGCGCTGGTCGACATCGACGAGGTCATCCGGATCATCCGCTCCAGCGAGAACGCCGCGCAGGCCAAGGAGTCGCTGATCGAGCGGTTCGGCCTGTCCGAGGTGCAGACGCAGTACATCCTCGACACCCCGCTGCGCAGGCTGACGAAGTTCGACCGCATCGAGCTGGAGTCCGAGCGCGACCGGCTGAACGCCGAGATCGAGGAGCTGACCCGCATCCTGGAGTCCGACGCGGAGCTGCGCAGGCTGGTCTCCTCGGAGCTGTCCGCGGTCGCCAGGAAGTACGGCACCCCGCGCCGCACCGAGCTGCTGTCCTCGGCGGACGTTCCGGCGGCGGCCGTTCCGCTCCAGGTGGCGGACGACCCGTGCCGGGTGCTGCTGTCCTCCACAGGGCTGCTGGCCCGCACCGCGGGCGGCGAGCCGGCCCTCGACTCCTCCGCCAAGCGCCGCAAGCACGACGTGGTCGTCTCGGCCGTCCCCGCGACGGCCCGGGGCGAGGTGGGGGCGGTGACCTCCGCGGGGCGCCTGCTGCGGATCTCGGTCATCGACCTGCCTCAGCTTCCGGAGAACTCCGCGCCGAACCTGGCGGGCGGGGCCCGGTTCACGGAGTTCCTCTCCCTGAAGGACGGCGAGGATCTGGTGTGCCTCACCACCCTGGACGAGTCCTCGCCGGGGCTGGCGCTGGGCACGGAGCAGGGCGTGGTCAAACGGGTGGTGCCCGACTATCCGTCCAACAAGGGCGAGTTGGAGGTCATCTCCCTCAAGGAGGGCGACCGGATCGTCGGCGCGGTGGAGCTGCGCACCGGCGAGGAGGACCTGGTCTTCGTCACCGACGAGGCGCAGCTGCTGCGCTTCCCCGCCGGGCAGGTCAGGCCGCAGGGACGCCCCGCCGGCGGCGTGGCGGGCGTCAAACTGGGCCAGGGAGCGAAGGTGATCTCCTTCACCGCCGTCGACCCGGCCGCCGACGCGATGGTCTTCACCGTCGCGGGATCGAGCGGCACGCTGGCCGACGAGGTGAGCACGGCCAAGCTGACGCCGTTTGACCAGTACCCCCGCAAGGGCCGGGCCACGGGCGGGGTGCGCTGCCAGCGCTTCCTCAAGGGCGAGGACCACCTGACCTTCGCCTGGGCCGGCGCCACTCCCGCCCGCGCGGCGGACGCCAAGGGCTCCCCGGTGGACCTGCCGGAGCCGGACCCGCGCCGCGACGGCTCGGGCACCCCGCTGGCCAAGCCGGTCTCGGTGGTCGCCGGGCCGGTGTGACACCCCGGTGCGGCGGCCGGTGCGGCGGTCCGGTCCGGCCGCCGCACCGCCGGGGCGTTTCGTGAGGCGGCACGCTCAGGGCCGTACGTAGCGCAGGACGCCCCACATGCTGTCGGGGCTCGCCTCCCGCGGTGAGCCGGTGGCCGTGCAGGAGGCCAGCTCCTCGCGCACCGCACCGGCGTCGATGCCGGAGCCGATCAGCACAAGCTGTGTCAGACGCGGCTCGCCGTTCTCCCACGGGCCGGGATTGAAGCGCAGAAAGCGGCCGACCGCGTGCAGCCCGTACTTCTCCCGGTGGCCGGGCACACCGAAGTTGACGAAGCCCTTGATCCGGTACAGGCCGTCGGGCCTGCCGTCCAGGAACTCCATCAGCCTGCGCGGGTCCACCGGCTCGCCGGTGGTGAACTCCACGCTCTGGTAGGCGGCGTGGAGGTGCGCGTCGTGCCCTTCGTGTCCGTCGCCGCATCCGTGCCCGCCCTCGCGGAGCTCGGCCCACACATCCTCGAAGGAGAGCTGACGCACGCCCTGTGCCCCGTCGTCGCGGGGGCGCGGGTCGAAGAGCAGCTCCGGGTCGACGCGCCCGTGGGAGACGGGGACGACGGGCACGCCCCGGCCGATCCCGCGCAGCCGGCCGGCCAGGGCGGACAGCTCCTTCTCCCCGGCCCGGTCCGCCTTGTTGAGCACCACCAGATCGGCCATCGCCACATGCCGTTCGAGCTCCGGGTGCCTGGTCCGGGTGGCCTCGAACTCCGCGGCGTCCACGACCTCCACCAGCCCGCCGTAGACGATGTTCTCCTCGTCGCTGGAGAGGATCATGCGGATCAGAGTCTCCGGCTCCGCCAGGCCACTGGCCTCCACCACGATGACGTCGATACGGGCCGAGGGACGCGCGAGGCGTTCCAGCATGGTGTCCAGGTCGCTGGTGTCGACGGCGCAGCACAGGCAGCCGTTGCCCAGGGAGATCATCGAGTCGACCTGCCCGGCCACCGACATGGCGTCGATCTCGATGCTGCCGAAGTCGTTGACGACCACGCCGATGCGGGTGCCGCCGCTGTGGGCGAGGAGGTGGTTGAGGACGGTGGTCTTCCCCGAACCGAGGAAGCCGGCGAGCACGACGACCGGGATCCGCTTCCTGACCAAGCTCACGCCTCCATCGTGCGGGTGGCAGCCGTACCGGAACGGCTGCCGATGGTAGCCGACGGCCTCCCTCCTCCCCGCCGCCGCCCGCGTGCCGAGGTCTGCCCCGGACCTGCGGGGATCTGCCGGGCTCCGCCTGGGCCGGCCGGCTTCCGCCGACGGGAATCCCCGGGCAGGAGCGGTTAGGCTCCCCTGTGTGAGTACCTGTTCGACCGCCTCCCGGGCGCTGGCCGAACCGCCGGCCGCCACCGCCGCGACCGCCCGGACATGGCTGCTGGTCGAGCAGCCCGGCCCGTGGGGGGCGAAGGCCCTCACCGACAGCCGTCTCGATCCGGTGCTCGGCCGTGCGCTGGAGCGTGCCGCCGCCGGCACCGGCGTACGGGTCGCGCTGATCCGCCGCCCCGGCCGCCGCCCCGACCTCCGCGGGCCCGCCCTCCGCCGCGTCTACCTCGCCCACACCGTCCCCGGCCGGTCCTGGGTGCGTACCGCCCGGCTCGCCGGCACGGACGAGCTGTACGGCCTGGACGCCGCCGCCATGGCCTCGCTCGGCGCGGGCGACCACGGCGGGCTGTGGGAGCCGTACGGCGGCGATCCCCTGGCCCTGGTGTGCACCAACGGCAGGCGCGACCGCTGCTGCGCCGTCCTGGGCCGCCCACTGGCCGCGGAGCTGGCGGGCGCCGACGCCTGCGAGGTGTGGGAGACCACCCACATCGGCGGCCACCGCTTCGCCCCCACCCTGCTGGTCCTGCCGTACGGCTACGCGTACGCCAGGCTGGGGGGCCACGCCGTCAAGGGCGTGCTGGACGAGCTGGGGCGCGGCCGGATCGTCACCGAAGGGTGCCGTGGCCGGTCCGCCTGGGAGCGGCCTGGCCAGGCCGCCGATCTGGCGGTGCGCGAGCTGACGGGCGAGGCGGGCGCCGACGCCCTGGCGGTCACCGGGAGCACGGGCGACGCCCCCCGGTGGAGCGTCACGGTGGCCCACTCCGACGGCCGCTCCTGGATCGTCACGGTCACCGAGGACACCGACGTCCCGCCCGTGGCCGCGAGCTGCGGCGCCGCGCCGTCCGTACAGCCCCGCGTGACGGCCGTTGACGTGACCCCGCTCTGACACCTCCGCACCGGGGCCCTGGAGTGGGCCCGGTGCGTGACCCGGCGGTGTGCGGGTCAGCGGGCCCGGCTGTGCCTGCCCGGGGCCGCCGGGCCCGCCGCCCGGGCCTCTCCACAGGCGCACCGGCGTTCCCCGGCGGTCCTCCCGCGTCCGTCGCGGTGCGGCCGTGTGTGCCGGGCGTACGCACAGGCCAGCAGGCAGACGGTGACGAACTGCGCGAACCCGGCTACCGTGCCCGCCGTGACGGGCGCGCCGCCCGGTGCCCGGTCCGTCACGGCGGGCGAGACGGTGGCGGTGACCAGATATGCGGACTGGCAGACGAGGAGGGCGGCGGCCGCGGACAGGACGAGGCAGCGCCGGCGGCGCGTTCCGCGGAGGGCCGCTGCGCGGGGGCGGGTGGGGCGGGCGGCGGGTGCGGCCGCCCTCCCGGAGGCCGGCCACCGGGGAAAGGGCGCCGCGGTGGCGCCGCGCTCCTCGCCCCAGCCTGAGGCGAGGGTGTCGTGCCAGGGGTCGTCGATCCGCATGTCCCAGGATGGGCAGGGCTGCGGGCCCGGCGGAGGAGGAATCCGGGCTCCTCACCCTTTCAGGGGAGGAGTCACCGGACCGGTTCCCGGCGGACCGGCCCGCCGGAGCCACAGGCCGCCGGGAACCGGACCCGGCCCGGAAGAACCCCGCCCCCGCCTCCGGACGGGCCGGAGGCGGGGGCGGGGCGAGGGCGGCCGAGGGCCCGGAGCGGCGCGGGGTCAGACGTCGATCCGGGAGCGGTCCAGCGTGGCCGCGGAGGTGGTGATGAACTCCTTGCGCGGCGCGACCTCGTTGCCCATCAGCAGGTCGAAGGTCTTCTCGGCGGCCTCCAGGTCGCTGATGTTGATGCGCCGCAGGGTGCGGTGGCGCGGGTCCATCGTCGTCTCCGCGAGCTGGTCCGCGTCCATCTCGCCCAGGCCCTTGTAGCGCTGGATGGAGTCCTTGAAGCGGATCCCCTTGCTCTGCAGCTCCAACAGGGTCTGGCGCAGCTCGTTGTCGGAGTAGGTGTAGATGTACTTCGCACGGCCCCGCCGGGGATTGATCAGCTCGATCCGGTGCAGCGGCGGCACCGCCGAGAAGACCCGGCCCTGCTCGACCATCGGCCTCATGTAGCGCTGGAAGAGCGTCAGCAGCAGACAGCGGATGTGCGCGCCGTCGACATCGGCGTCGGCCAGGAAGATGACCTTGCCGTAGCGGGCCTGGTCGATGTCGAACGTCCGACCGGAGCCCGCTCCTATGACCTGGATGATCGCGCCGCACTCGGCGTTCTTCAGCATGTCGGAGACAGACGACTTCTGGACGTTGAGGATCTTGCCGCGGATCGGCAGCAGGGCCTGGAACTCGGAGTTCCGGGCGAGCTTGGCGGTGCCGAGCGCCGAGTCGCCCTCGACGATGAACAGCTCGCTGCGCTCGACGTCGTCACTGCGGCAGTCGGCGAGCTTGGCCGGCAGGGCGGAGGACTCCAGCGCGGTCTTGCGGCGCTGGGCCTCCTTGTGCTGGCGGGCGGCGATGCGGGTGCGGGCCGCGGCCACGGCCTTCTCCAGCACCGAGCGGGCCTGCTGCCTGGCATCACGCTTGGTGGAGGTCAGAAACGCCTTGAGCTCCCTGGAGACCACCTGGGCGACGATCCGGGAGGCGGCCGAGGTGCCCAGCACCTCCTTGGTCTGCCCCTCGAACTGCGGCTCGGCCAGCCGTACGGTGACGACCGCCGTCATGCCCTCCAGCGCGTCGTCCTTGACGACGTCGTCCTCGGCGACGCGCAGCAGCTTGGCGGAGCGCAGCACCTCGTTCACCGTGCGGGTGACGGCACGCTCGAAACCGGCGACGTGGGTGCCGCCCTTGGGGGTGGCGATGATGTTGACGAACGACCTGACGGTGGTGTCGTACCCCGTCCCCCAGCGCAGCGCGACGTCCACGCCCAGCTCACGGGTGACCTCGGTGGGGATCATGTGGCCGCGCTCGTCCAGGACGGGGACGGTCTCCTTGAAGGCGCCCTGGCCCGTCAGCCGCAGCACGTCGCACAGCGGCCGGTCCGGAGCGAGGTACTCGCAGAACTCGCTGATGCCGCCGTCGTAGTGGAAGACCTCCCGCGCGGGCGGTGCGCCGTCGATCCCGCGCTCGTCGCGGACGACGATCGTCAGGCCGGGCACCAGGAAAGCGGTCTGGCGGGCACGTGCGTGCAGGTTCTCCAGGGAGAGCCGGGCGTCCCTGAGGAAGATCTGGCGGTCGGCCCAGTACCGCACCCGGGTGCCGGTGCGGGTCTTGGGGATCTTCCTGCTCTTGCGCAGTCCGCTCGTCGGGTCGAAGGGGGCGTCCGGGCCGGACTCGGTGAAGATGCCCGGGACACCGCGCCGGAAGCTGACGGAGTGCGTGCGGCCGTCGCGGTCGACCTCGACGTCGAGGCGGGCGGACAGGGCGTTGACGACGGATGCGCCCACGCCGTGCAGACCGCCGGAGGCCGCGTAGGAGCCGCCTCCGAACTTTCCGCCGGCGTGCAGCTTGGTCATCACGACCTCGACACCCGACAGGCCCGTCTTGGGCTCGACGTCGACGGGGATGCCGCGGCCGTTGTCCTGCACCTCGACGGAGCCGTCCTCCCGGAGGATCACCTCGATGTGGTCGCAGTGCCCTCCGAGGGCCTCGTCGACCGAGTTGTCGATGATCTCCCAGAGGCAGTGCATCAGGCCGCGGCTGTCGGTGGAGCCGATGTACATGCCGGGCCGCTTGCGCACCGCCTCCAGCCCCTCGAGGACGAGCAGGTGCCGCGCGGTGTAGTTGGAACCGTCACGGTCCGCGCCCGTGAGCAGGGCGGTGGACGGCATGGGGTTTCCCCTGCCGGAGGCCAGGGGAGTCTCGGCGGTCACGCGGTTCGCTCCTCGCTGAATTTCGCTGGGGATGGCTGTCTTGCGGGTCAGAGGGTACCGAGGCCATGGAGAGCCGAGGTGAAGCCACCCAGGAGAAGGCCCATGCTAGACCAGCGTCGACCAAGCGTTCGATAACTCGTCCGGGTGACGTGTACATCACGTTCCCTTCCGGGCATGAACCATCTAGGCTCCGGGCACGTCCTCTGGAACGACACCGGCGAGACCGGCGCCGGAGGAGACAACCGAACACACGACACGAAGACGGCAAAGATCAACACATCTCTGTAATCGGCTCATTCGCCGCCAACCGGCAACATGTCAGCCACCTCACACAGAGATTTTCGAGGAAAAGCCACGAGCGGGAACGTTTTCGGCCTGGTTGGATGTTGACCCTGGTACGACAGCTCGTCGAGCTAGAGAAGAGGCGACGTGACTACTGTTCTGACCCCCGCGAGCCCGCTGACGGCCGCTGACCGCTGCGACCGCTGCGGCGCCCAGGCATACCTGCGTGTTGTGCTCGTCAGCGGTGGAGAGCTGCTGTTCTGCGCCCACCACGGCCGCAAGTTCGAGCCGGAACTCAAGAAGATCGCTGCGGAGATACAGGACGAGACCGAGCGGCTCAACGCCACCCCCGCGACGGCGGGTGACGGCGAGCACTGATCTGCCGACCGGCGGCAAACGCGTCCCCATCCGACGAGCTCGGACCGGCCCAGGGCCGGACGTACGGGCGGTCTCCCCTCACGGGGTGGCCGCCCGTTTGCCGTACCCGGGCACGAGCGGGCACGGCGACGGTCGCCGGGCCCCATGGACCCCGGAGGCTCCCGCACGCCGTGAAACGGACGCACGGGGGCCTCCTCGGACGTACGATCGCCCCGCCTCACCCCAGGGTGAGCCATGCGGGCGACTTCCGCATCCGGAGGACCGTCCGCACCCGCGAGCAGCGCATGCCGGAGGGCCGGGACCCCGAGGCGGGGTCCCGGCCCTCCGGCATGCGCGGACGAGTCCGGTGAACGGGTCAGTCGAGGTAGTCCCGCAGGACCTGCGAACGGGAGGGGTGGCGCAGCTTCGACATCGTCTTGGACTCGATCTGGCGGATCCGCTCGCGGGTCACGCCGTAGACCTTGCCAATCTCGTCCAGCGTCTTGGGCTGGCCGTCGGTGAGGCCGAAGCGCATCGAGACCACGCCGGCCTCACGCTCGCTGAGCGTGTCGAGCACGGAGTGGAGCTGCTCCTGCAGCAGCGTGAAGCTGACCGCGTCGGCCGGGACGACCGCCTCGGAGTCCTCGATCAGATCGCCGAACTCGCTGTCGCCGTCCTCGCCCAGCGGAGTGTGCAGGGAGATCGGCTCGCGACCGTACTTCTGGACCTCGACGACCTTCTCCGGAGTCATGTCGAGCTCCTTGGCCAGCTCCTCCGGAGTGGGCTCGCGGCCCAGGTCCTGGAGCATCTGGCGCTGGACGCGCGCGAGCTTGTTGATCACCTCGACCATGTGCACCGGGATGCGGATGGTGCGCGCCTGGTCGGCCATGGCCCGGGTGATGGCCTGGCGGATCCACCAGGTGGCGTAGGTCGAGAACTTGTAACCCTTGGTGTAGTCGAACTTCTCCACCGCGCGGATCAGGCCCAGGTTGCCCTCCTGGATCAGGTCCAGGAAGAGCATGCCCCGGCCGGTGTAGCGCTTGGCCAGCGAGACCACCAGGCGGAGGTTGGCCTCCAGCAGGTGGTTCTTGGCCCGGCGGCCGTCCTCGGCGATGATCTCCAGCTCGCGCTTGAGCTTGGGGGCGATCTTGTCGCTGTTGGCGAGCTTGTCCTCGGCGAAGAGACCGGCCTCGATGCGTTTGGCCAGCTCGACCTCCTGCTCGGCGTTGAGCAGGGGGACCTTGCCGATCTGCTTGAGGTAGTCCTTGACCGGGTCAGCGGTGGCGCCCGCGGCGGCGACCTGCTGCGCGGGGGCGTCGTCCTCGTCCTCGTCGGACAGGACGAAGCCCTCGTTCTCGTTCTTGGGCTCCGCCGCGGAGTCCTCGGCCTTGCCGCCCTTGACCGGGGGCTCGTCGATGACGTCCTCGTCACCCTCGAGCAACTCGTCGACGTCCGACTTCTTCGCCGCGGTCTTCTTCGCCGCGGTCTTCTTGGCGGGCGCCTTCTTGGCCGCGGTCTTCTTGGCAGCGGCCTTCTTCGCCGGCGCCTTCCTGGCCGGCTTCGCCGCGGCCTCCTCGACGGCCCCCTCCGTGTCCTCGGCGGGGTCCTCGGGAGCGGTGGCCGGGGCGGCCTTCCTGGCGGTGGTCTTCTTCGCGGCGACCGTCTTGGTCGCGGTGCGCTTGGCCGGGGCCTTCGCTGCGACGCTCTTCCGGGTGCGCTTGGGGGCCTCCGCGGCACTCACCATCAGCGTCACACCCTCCTCGTCGAGGATCTGGTTGAGGCTGCGCAGGACGTTCTTCCACTGGGTCGGCGGAATCTGGTCGGCCTCGAAGGCCCGACGCACATCGTCGCCGGCGATCTGCCCCTCGGCCTTTCCCCGCTCAATGAGCGCCATCACAGACGCGGACTCGGCGATCTCCGCAGGGAGCGTACGGGATGTGCTGGCCGACACGAACAACCTCTCGGAACGATGGAAACGGCTTCGGCCCCGCCCACGAAGGGATCCGGGACCTGCAAGCCCCGGCGGGGATGACCGGCGGCTCGGGCGGAGCGACGGAGGAACTACAGCGCCGGATGCGGCGTCCGTATTCCCCCGGTAGCTGCCACCTCTTGAGTCATCGTGCTGCCACGCGAAGCGTTACGCCCAGCCGGAGTGTCCCGGGTCACACGACATAGAGGGACAGAAACACCCATACGGTGACTTACGCCCGGACCGCGCCCGGGACGGTCGGCACCGCGGGTGCGGGCGAGCCGGCCTCAAGGAGACGTCGCCGGATCCCGCTCGGCGGGATCCGGCGACACCGTGCGGGTGCGGCCGGTAGCCGGACGTCAGTGTTCGCGGGGCGCCGGCACCACATGATCGGCGGCTCCACCCGCCGGAGCCGTCTGGGCCTCGGACTGCTCGGCGGGCACGCCCGCGGCCGGAGCGGGCGCGCCGGGCACCGCGGGGACGGCCGCCTCGGAGGAGACCGCGAGCAACTGGCGGACCGCGTTCTCCGCAGCGGCCGCCTCACCGGAGGCGACGGCTTCGGCGATCCTGCGGTGGTGCGCCAGCGACTCCTCGGTGGGGCGCTCGCATCCGGCGGCGGGCGCCCCGGAGACCTGGAGGGCCGCGCCGACGATACCCGAGAGGTGCTCCAGCATCCGGTTGCCGGCGGCCTGCAGAAGCAGGGCGTGGAACTCGGCGTCGGCCCGGGAGAAGGTCAGGCTGTCGCCCTGGGCGAGCGTGTGGCCCATGATCTCGACCATGTCCGCGAGGCGCTGCTGCACCTCGTCCCGACTGCGGTCCGCGGCGAGGCGGGCTGCCAGCGGCTCGATGGCCCAGCGCAACTCGCACAGCTCGCGGCGCTGGTCGTCACGCTGCGGGCCGAAAGCACGCCACTCGATGATGTCGGGGTCCAGGAGGTTCCAGTCGCTGACCGGGCGGACCCGCGTTCCGACATTGGGGCGGGCACTGACCAGGCCCTTGGCCTCGAGAACCCGGAGCGACTCGCGGACGACGGTGCGCGACACCTCGAAGCGCTGACCGATCTCCTCCGGCACGAGGGGACGGTCGGCCCCGAGGTCTCCGGAGACGATCATCTGCCCGAGTTGCTGTACGAGTTGGCCGTGCAGTCCGCGTCCCCGGTTTCCGGCGGCACGTCGCCCGGCCCGGGCCATGTCCGCTTCACCGCCGTCCCACGCGGGGACGGTGGTGGTACGGGTCGCGCCGGTCGACTCCGCATAGGCGTAACGGTCCGGCCCGCCCGAACCCGTGAGGCCGGAGTCGGCGGAGCGAGCCGAGGTCATCATGGTGTGCGCAAGGGTAGTCACGCATCCTTTGTCGGCGGTGCTCCGGACGGCCTTGAGGGCTTTGGTGAAAAGCACACGAAAGGGTGATCAGCGGCCTCCTCGCGATTGACGCCTTATCGGAAAGAAACGGTCTTCCGACCGGGCACGTGCGGCAGACGGGGCAGCCCGCGGCGAAGCGGTATCGCCGGGGCCCGGATCCGCTGGTGAGAGCCGCGCCGGCTCCCCGGTGGGCCGGTCCGCGGGCCGAGCACCGCCCTGGAGGGGCGAGGATTCTCCTTCTCCTCTCCTCAGACATCCGGGCGCAGCATCGGTGGATTCAGCACCGTGGCGCCGCCGGCCCGGAACAACTGTGCGGGCCGACCACCCTGACGAGTCGTCGTACCGCCGGTGGGCACCAGGAAGCCGGGAGTGCCGGTGACCTTGCGGTGGAAGTTCCTCGGGTCGAGTGCGACCCCCCACACCGCTTCGTAGACCCGTCGCAGTTCTCCCACGGTGAACTCCGGTGGACAGAAGGCGGTGGCGAGCGAGGAGTACTCGATCTTCGACCGCGCCCGCTCCACTCCGTCCGCGAGGATCCTGGAATGGTCGAAGGCCAGCGGATCGGGCTGCCCGCCACTTCGGTCCGGGCCGTCCCCGCAAGGCTGCCCAGGGGGCAGCAGGCTGTCCACCGGTGCCCAGCGGACACTGTCGGCGTCGCCGCCGGCCGTGGGAGTGGGCAGATCGGGGGCCAGCACCAGGTGGGCGACGCTGACCACTCGCATCCGCGGGTCCCGTCCCGGATCGCCATAGGTGGCGAGTTGTTCGAGATGGGCGCCGGTGTGCCGGTCGTCCGGCCCCTGGACGTGCAGTCCGGTCTCCTCGGTGAGTTCGCGGGCGGCCGCGGCCCCGAGATCCTCTTCGATGCGCACGAACCCTCCGGGCAGCGCCCACCGCCCCTGGTAAGGAGACTCGCCCCGGCGTACGACCAGCGCGCACAGGGCATGCCTTCGCACGGTGAGCACGACCAGATCGACGGTGACGGCGAAGGGAGGGAAGGCCGACGGGTCGTAGGGCATGGCGTGATCATAGTCGTCTGCCTGACGATAAACAGAGGCTTGCGCCGCTCCCCCGTCAGCCTTGGACCGCCGAGGTGCCGAGACCGCGCGCGGCCCGCTGCCTCCGCAGGCACTGCCTCAGTGGTTCGGGGTCGAGCCCGCTGTTGCACGCTCCGTGGAGCAACCGCGCGAAGACGTATCCCGGATCCAGGTCAAGCGCCCGGCCCAGCGCCACACGCGCGCCCGGCTCGTCCCCACCGGACCAGGCGACCCATCCGGCAAGGGTGAGCGGTGCCGCGGCGTGCTCGGCGTAGGCCCCGACGCACCGCCTGGCCAGCGCCCTCCACAACCGCAGCGCGGGAACGGCGTCACCGCCCTCCATCCACTCCGCGGCCCAGTCCCGGGCGATCCGGTCCTGGAGACCGAGAATCACGGTGGCGGCCTCCTCATGGGTCAGGAGACGGTCGTCCCGGGCGTCGCCCCCGGCCATCCCCTCCTTCCGGGCCGCCGTCGGCGCGTTCCGGTAGCGATCGAGCAGCCGCCCGGCGAGCGCCAGGGTCTCGGCACGCACCGTCTCGCGGTCGGCCTCACCCAGCATCCGGGGCACCAGGGCCGCGCCCGCGGTGTCGAGGGCCTGCTCCTGCGGCCCGGCGGTCGGCGGCCCCAGCGGCACGAGCCTGGCCGTCATCTCCTTCAGGGTCCCTTCCACCCGCAGCCCGGCGTACGCGGCCGCGGCCGCGATGGCCGAGGTGCCGGGGACGCCCAGCGGTGTGCCCTCGGCGGGACAGCACCTGGCGTCGGGGCAGGAGTAGGACCAGTAGCGGCCGCCGGAGACGCACAGCGCCTCGTACACCGGCATGTCCAGCGCCCCGCAGGCGGTCCGCAGCCGCTGGGCGAGTGGCCGGAGCCGTTCCATGACGGCCCGGCCGCTCTCGCCGCCGGCCGGATCCTGGCACAGGAAGACGAGCGCCGCGTCGGGTCGGTCGCCTCGTGGGACGCCGCTGCCGCGCAGACAGTCGGCGAGCTGTTCGGCCAGCTCGGGCCACTCCCCTTCCCCAGCGGGAATGCCCACGCGGAGCCGGCCGCCGAAACGGCCGTTCGGGCCGTGGAGACCGACCAGGACGACAGAGTCGTCGGGGTGGTAGCCGAGCAGGTAGGGGAGGGAGTCGACCAGCTCGGCCGGACCGCGCAGGGTGACCTGGGCGGTGGCGGACGGCTGCCGGGTGGATTCGCTGTGCTGTGTCATGCCCCGACAGTGACGCGGACGGACGGGGCGGCGTGCGGCTCCGTCCACAGGCGGCTCCAACAGGCATATGCACCGATATACCGATGATCACATTGACTGCATGGGGGTCTGGTTATCCACAGGCGGTTCGCACGGTGTCGGTGTCATCGGGTTGCATGGACGCATGAGCGAGGAGAATCTGCGCGCCGCGGCCGACGCCGTACTGGTCCGCCTCACCGGCGACACCACCGGTGAGGCGAGGCTGCGCGCCGACCAGTGGCGAGCCGTCGAGGCTCTGGTGGTGGAACGCCGGCGGACCTTGGTGGTGCAGCGCACGGGCTGGGGCAAGTCGGCGGTGTACTTCGTGGCGACCGCGCTGCTGCGCGAGCGCGGCGAGGGGCCGACGGTGATCGTCTCCCCTCTTCTGGCGCTGATGCGCAACCAGGTCGAGGCCGCGGAGCGGGCGGGCGTCCGCGCCCGGACGATCAACTCCGCGAACACCGAGGAGTGGGAGACGGTCCACGCCGAGGTGGCCGCGGGCGAGGTGGATGTGCTGCTCGTCAGTCCGGAGCGCCTCAACAACCCCGACTTCCGCGATCAGGTCCTGCCGAAGCTGGCCGCCACCACCGGACTGCTGGTGGTTGACGAGGCACACTGCATCTCCGACTGGGGCCACGACTTCCGGCCCGACTACCGGCGGCTGCGGACGATGCTCGCCGAGCTCCCCCCGGGCGTCCCGGTGCTGGCCACCACCGCGACGGCCAACGCCCGGGTGACGGCCGACGTGGCGGAGCAGCTGGGCACCGGCGGGAGGGGGACGGACGCGCTGGTGCTGCGCGGCCCGCTGGACCGGGAGAGTCTCAGCCTGGGGGTGCTGCGCCTGCCGGACGCGGCGCACCGGCTGGCCTGGCTCGACGGCCACCTCCACAAGCTGCCGGGCTCCGGCATCGTCTACACGCTGACTGTCTCGGCCGCCGAGGAGGTGGCGGCGTTCCTGCGGCAGCGGGGGCACACCGTCGCCTCCTACACCGGACGGACGGAGAACGCCGACCGGGAGGCGGCCGAGGCGGACCTGCTGGGCAACAGGGTCAAGGCACTGGTGGCCACCTCCGCGCTGGGCATGGGCTTCGACAAACCGGATCTGGGCTTCGTCGTCCATCTCGGCTCCCCCTCCTCCCCCATCGCCTACTACCAGCAGGTGGGCCGGGCCGGACGCGGGGTGGAGCACGCCGAGGTGCTGCTGATGCCCGGCCCGGAGGACGAGGCGATCTGGCGGTACTTCGCCTCCCTGGCCTTTCCTCCCGAGGAGCAGGTGCGCCGCACTCTGGACGTGCTGGCGTCGGCCGGGCGGCCGCTGTCCCTGCCCGCTCTGGAGCCACTGGTGGAACTGCGCCGCTCGCGGCTGGAGATGATGCTCAAGGTGCTCGACGTGGACGGGGCGGTGCGGCGGGTGCGCGGCGGCTGGGTCTCCACGGGCGAGCCCTGGTCCTACGACACCGAGCGGTACGCCTGGGTGGCGCGGCAGCGGGAGGCCGAGCAGCGCGCGATGAAGGAGTACGCCGCCACCTCCGGGTGCCGGATGGAGTTCCTGCGACGGCAGCTGGACGACGCGGAGGCGGCGCCCTGCGGGCGGTGCGACAACTGCGCGGGCCCCCGGTTCGGCACCGACGTCGACCCGGCGGCGCTGGAGGCCGCCAGGGGGGAACTGGGGCGCCCCGGCGTGGAGGTGGAGCCCCGCAGGATGTGGCCGACGGGGCTTCCCGCGATCGGCCTGGACCTCAAGGGCCGCATCCCTACGGGCGAGCAGGCGGCCCCCGGCAGGGCGCTGGGCCGGCTGTCCGACATCGGATGGGGCAACCGTCTGCGCCCATTGCTGGAGCCGCCCTCGCAGGACGGACCGGTGCCCGACGACGTAGCCGGTGCCGTGGTCTCCGTACTCGCCGACTGGGCGCGGGGACCGGGCGGCTGGGCCTCGGGGGAGGAAGACGCGCCGGCCCGCCCGGTGGGGGTCGTGACGATCGACTCGCGGACCCGGCCACAGCTGATCAGGTCTCTCGGGGAACGGATAGCCGCGGTCGGCCGGATGCCGCTGCTGGGCACCGTGGAATACGCCGACAGGGCGTCGGACACCCGTATCCCGCGCAGCAACAGCGCGCAGCGGCTGCGGGCCCTGCACGGTGCGCTGACGGTGCCCGGGCCGCTGGCGGATGCGGTCGCGGCGGCCGGCGGCCCGGTGCTGCTGGTGGACGACGTCACGGATACCGGCTGGACCCTGGCCGTGGCCGCCCGGCTGCTGCGCAGGGCCGGGGCCCAGGGGGTGATGCCGCTGGTACTGGCCGTGCGGGGTTGAGTCACGGTCCGCCCGCCGGTCCACCGCGGAGGGACCCGGCGTGATCAGGGCGACTCGGTACTCCATTGCCGCAGCCGTGTTCACCCGTGAGAATTGGTTCGGTGCCACGGAGGGAGGACCATGACCGTTGGCTTCGTCTCACCGCCGCCCGCCGGGACCCCGTCCCACGCCGGACGCGTCCTCGAACCCGCCGAGTGGGCCGCCGCCGGGATCCCTCTGCTGCGCAGCCCGCGCGAACTGGTGGCCGGGCTGCACACCCGCCACCGGCCCGGGCCAGCCACCTCCGTCGTCGCGGTGCTCGGCCCGGACGAACGGATCATCGCCAGCGCGTCGTTCTCGCGGGCCAACTCCACTCCGGACGGCTGGGAGTGCCGCAACGTCCTGCTGTCCCAGATGCGCAGGATCGTCCCGCACGACCTGCGCCGCCGCAGGCCCTCGCGGACCGCGGTCCTGCTGTGCTGCCGTGAGGACGACCCGGGCTGGAGCGACGAGGACGGCGCGTGGATGTGGGGACTGCGTGACGCCTGCATACTGCACGGCCTGCGGTGCGGGGCGTACATCACCGTGACCCGTACCGGCTGGCAGGTGCTCGGCGAGGACCGCGGTGGACGACGGCCGTATGTCGGCGGCCCCGCCGTCTGGGACACACGGCCGGAAAGCGGGGACCGGGACGACGGGACACCTGAGGAAAGCGGCCCGCAGGGAAGCGGCCCCGGGAGAAGGACCCCGGGGCGCTCCGGGGCGCGGTGGGGTACGGCGGCCCGCTGACCCGCCGGGTGGCGGGCCCGCGGGCCGGAGCGCCGGTTCAGAGCAGGGTGCGCAGTCGGCCCGGATCGCCGCAGACGATCAGCCTCGACCCTGTCCTGGTCAGGGCGGCGGGCAGTGCCTGGGCAGCCTGTTCGTCCGTACCACCGTTGACCGCGAGCACGACGACCGGACGGCCGGTGGTGCGCTCCGCGGCCGACGCGTGGGCGTAGAAGACGTCATCGCCCTCGGCCTGTTGGCGCCAGTAGGCCTCCTCGCCGAAGGTGAGCTCGTGCTGCGCCCAGGGGTGCTGCTCACCGGTGGTGAACACCAGGACGTCGGCGGGTGAGCGACCCTCGTCGAGCAGCCTGTCGACGGTCTCGTCCGCGACCTCGACCGCGGTGGCGTCGGTGGCCTCGACGAGCTGGATCTGCGGTGCGGCCTTCCCCGGGGCCGCCTTCGTGCCCGCCGCCTCCGCCGCGGGGCGCGAGGCTCCGGCGTTGCGCGTCGGCGCCGGCCTGCCGGAAACGGGACGGCTGCGGTCGGCCCGCTGCGGAGTCGGCCGAGGACCGGGCCGGGGACCGGGAACGGGTGCGGGAGGGCGGGGAACCTGTGGGGCCCGGGCAGTGCCCGTCATGTTGCGGGGGCCGGGGACATTCGGGTGGATCTTGGGCTCCTCGGAGCTGTGCGGCATGGGGTGTTGTCTATCAAACGCCGGCGCCGGACGCGTCGGCGGGTTCAGAAAAAGATTCGGTTTCGACTCAGAAGAGGCCGATCTGCTCGGTCCGCTCGGCACGCGCCCGTTTCAGGTGCCGCCAGCGCGGCAGTGCGTCCAGATACGACCACGACAGCCGGTGGTGGGGCGTGGGCCCCAGTTCCTCGAGGGCCGCACGGTGAACGGGCGAGGGGTAGCCGGCGTTGCGGTCGAAGCCGAACTCGGCGTGCTTGACGCCCAGTTCGGCCATACGGGCATCCCGGTGCACCTTGGCGATCACGGACGCCGCGGCCACCGGGACACACGAGCGGTCACCCTTGACCACCGTACGGACCCGCCAGGGCGCCCCCAGATAGTCGTGCCTGCCGTCGAGGATCACCGCGTCGGGACGGACCGGCAGCGCCTCCAGCGCGCGTACGGCGGCGAGCCGGAGGGCGGCCGTCATGCCCAGTTCGTCGATCTCCTCCGGGGAGGAGTGCCCGAGCGCGCGGGCGGTCACCCAGTCGGTGAGCCGCCCGGCGAGTTCGGTGCGGCGGGCGGGCCCGATGAGCTTGGAGTCCGTCAGCCCGTCGGGTGGCCTGCGCAGCCCTGTGACCGCCGCGCAGACGGTGACGGGCCCCGCCCAGGCGCCCCGGCCGACCTCGTCGATCCCTGCGACGACCCTCGCCCCCGTGGTGGCCCGCAGGGAACGTTCGACGCGGTGGGTGGGAGGCTCGTACGGCATGGCGTCAGCCAGGGTACGCCCCACCTTCCGGAGGACGTCCCCCGGGGCCGGGGGTCTTCCCGGGTCCGGAGGGCCTCCCGCCCGCCGTCCCCCGTCTCCCGCCGGCCCGGCCCGGTCCGGCACTGTTCAGCGGTACTCCGGGAGCCGCCCCTCCCGGTCCAGCCGCCCGCAGGGCAGACCGGTCCGGTCGGCGGGACGCCCGGTGAGCACGGCGCGGGCCCGCACCTCGCCGTAACTGGTCGCGTACCAGGGCTTGTCGGCGCCGAGGACATCGTCGGCGATGTCCTGCAGGGCGCAGGAGCGCTGAGGCTCGGGCAGGGCGTCGAGGGCCGGTACGGCGTCCGCGGAGAGCCCTCTCAGATACGCCAGGTCGATCTGCCCGGTGCGTTCGAAGCGCCGCACGTTCTGCTCGGCCACCAGGGCGTCCGGCGAGGCCAGTCCGAAGCACAGTACGGCGCCCGCCGCGCTCGTCACCACCGCGCGCGGCAGCCAGCGCCCGCCGAACACCCCGGCCGCCATGATCAGGACGATGACGACGCCGAGCCACAGCTCGGCCCCGGCCACGGACACCCTCAGCCTGGTCAGGCCGTACGCGTCGACGTACAGCTCCATCCGGCGCAGGGCCGAGAGCACCACGACGAGGGTCAGCGCACACAGGACGCCCAGGACGGCGCGGACCAGAGTGCGGTCGCGGGCCACACCGCGCGGCGCCCAGCGCAGGGCCAGCGCGATCACGGCGAGGGTCAGGAGGGTGACGGTCAGCAGCTGCCAGAAGCCCTGGCGGGCGTACTCCGAGTAGGTCAGCCCGGTCTCCTCGAGGACCTTGTCGTAGCCGCCGAAGAGGACCGCGAGCTGGATGGCGATGAAGGCGGCGAACAGCGCGTTCAGCACGATCAGGGGAAGCGCCCACTCCATGCGTCCCCGGGGCCGCCCCCGGCCGCCCTCGACGCGGTCCCAGCGCCAGGGGGCCGCGGCGGTGCGGGCCGCTCCCAGCGCGGCCGCCAGTCCCAGGACGGCCAGTAGGGCGTGAGCCGGTCCGTCCGACACCGACACATCGGGCACCAGCCCGGCCAGCAGGTCCGCGAAGGCCGCGTCCGCACCCGCGAACAACGCGCCGAAGACGGCCAGCAGCGCGGCCGCGACGCCGGCCGTCCGAACGGCCGGCCACCAGCGGTCGCGCGATCCGTCCGCCCGCTCGCGCAGCCCGCGCCAGGCCCAGAGGGCGCCCGGCAGGACCTCTCCGAGCACGCCGACGCAGCCGATCAGCGTCCCCCGCCAGGTGCGCGTGCCGTGCAGCGCCAGCGACCCCGACGCGAGGGCCGCCACCAGCGCCAGGAAGGTCGGCCACCCCGCGTCCCGCAGCGCGGGCACCAGCAGCAGCGCCGCCCCGCCTGCGGCCCACACCAGCGACCACGGGCGCACACCGCGCCCCGCGGCCCGTCCGGCGAGGTACGCGGCGAGGGCGGCCGGCGCGGCGGCCAGCAGCATGTTGAGGCCCAGTCCGTCACCGAGCTGCAACCCGGCGAGCACCCCGGTGGCCAGCACCGCCCAGAGCGCGGCTGTGCCGATCGGCCCGGGCTCCTCCGGCCTCGCGGCCGTCACCCAGGCGGGCGGGGGTGGTGGCTCGTACGCGGCCCAGGAGGATGCCCCGTGGGTCGTGCCGTGGGTCGCACCGGATCGCCGCCCGCCGGGGGCGGCGGGTCTCCCCGGCGTGTGGACGGGCTCCCCCGCCGTCCGGACGGGCTTCTCCGCCGGCTCGGCGCCGCCGGGGGCGGCCTCCTCCCGCCGGGCGTCCCCGCGCCCGCCCTCCTCCCGGACGGCGTCCTTCGGCGGGGTGTCGTCCACCTCGTTCGCCGCGGGCACGCCGGACGGCTGATCGGACATGGGCCTCCCCTCCCCTCACCGCGCATCCCCCTACCGGCTTGCGGTGATCAACGCGGCGACTCGGGCGCCACCGTAGTGCGCCTCCGGCGCGCACCCGCGTTCCGAGCGCCGCTCTGTGACAGAGCGGTGACAAGGGGACGGCGAGGGGCCCGCCCGGCACACGCCGGAAGGGCCGGCGCGTGCCCGCCGCGCCGCCAGCGCCTCACCGGGGCCTTCCGGGGCGCCCGCGCACCCCGGACATCCCGTACGTCTCCCCGGACTCCCCCTCGTAGGGCCCCGCGTACGACTCGGGGGTGCACCAGCGCTCGAACGGCCGGTCCAGGTGGTAGCGCCCGTCCGTTCCCAGCTCCAGGGCCCGCATCTCCCCGTTGCCCGGATTCGACAGCGACTCGAACTCCGCGACCGTCCAGTGCAGCCACCTCATGCAGAACAGCCGCATGGTCAGCCCGTGCGTCACCAGCAGTACGTTCGGCGGGTGGTCGGGGGACTCGAAACTGCGCCACAGGCTCTCCAGGAAGGCTCCGACCCGGTCGTAGACGTCCGCGCCCGACTCGCCCTGCGCGAAACGGTAGAAGAAGTGCCCGTACGCGTCGCGCGCCGCCTTCTGCCGCCGTACGTCCTCGCGGTCCTGCCAGTTGCCCCAGTCCTGCTCGCGCAGCCGGGGCTCCTCGCGCATCCGCACCCGCGCCGGGTCCAGACGCAGTGCGCGGAAGGTCTGGTGGGTGCGGCGGTACGGCGAGACGTAGGCCGAGATCCGCTCCTCTCCGAAGAGGGCCCGCAACCGCTCCCCCGCCGCCTCGGCCTGCCGGAATCCGCGCTCGGTGAGGCTCAGGGCGTGGTCGGGCACCCGCTCGTAGACCGCGTCGTCGAAGTTTCCCTCCGACTCGCCGTGCCGGACCAGGACGATGCGCCGGGGTCGTGCCATGCACCCACCCTAAGCACGCAAAGGCTCCACGGCCCAGCCACGAGCCCGGTCACAGCCCCCGCACCGGCAGCAACCGGCACCGGCGCAGGCTCCGACACCGGCGTCAGACCGTCCAGGACGACTCGAGATCGATCACGTCCCCGCCGACCGCCGTGACGTCCGCCCCCAGCTGGGCACGGAGCGCCAGCCGCTCGATCCGCTCCGTACGGTACTTGCCGTGCTCCGCCGCCGAGTCCCACATCGACAGCACCAGGAACTCGTCCTCGGCCTGCGCCTGTGCGAAGACCCCCCGCAGCATCCCGGGCGACCCGGCCATCGCAGGGTTCCACACCTTCTCCTGCATCAGGGTGTAGTGCTCGATCCGGTCGCGGCGCACCCGGCAGTGGGCTACACGCAGCAGGTCCGCGTCCGTGAACTGCGGACGGAAACCCACCTTCACATCGAAGCGGTACTCGAAGAGACGGACCTGGGCGTCCTTGTGGGTGCCGTTCTGCGAGGCCGCCAGCCGGTCGTGGGAGCGCGCCATGAACGAGTCGTAGAAGGCCCGGCTCTCCCAGAAGCCGAAGAGGTGCGCCACGCCCGGCCGGGAACGGCTCCAGCCGCCGCCCTGCGCCCGGAAGCCCGGCTCGCCGAGCAGCCCGGCCCACTTCCGCTGCCCCCGCTCGAAGCCTCGTCGGTCCACCACCGTGCAGCGCATCCACTTGACCAGCACCGCGCCATCGTACGGCCATATCGGTGACTGATCGCATGGCTTGCCGCGGGCGGGGGCGGCCGGCGCGAGGGGCCCGGTCCCGCGTTCGGCCATCTCCGCGGCCGCCGGGCCCCGGTCCTCGCGCAAGGCTCCTGCGAGCCGGCGGCGCGCCCTGGAGCGGGCCACCCCGCAGCCACCGGGCGCTGTGGACAAACCGCCTGGTGGACAGGAGAGTTGATGTGCTGTCATGGCGGTCGCACCGCACCGGCCCCCGCGCCGGGAGCGGCCGTGTCCCGCAGCAGCTCAGTTCCTAGGAAGGGGAGCCTGGTGAGCAGTCCCAACAAGGGGGTGGAGAAGGTCGAGGTGGCGGTCAGGTGGGACCCCAGCCCCTCCGAGTCCTCGCCCCACGACCTCGACATCATCGCCGCGACCTACACCGCGGACGACCCGCACGGCGAGCCCGCGTACGTCGTGCACTTCGACAGCCGCTCGCCCGACGGCACCATCAACCTCAGCAGGGACAGCCGGACCGGCCTGGGTCTCGGCTACGACGAGGTCATGACCCTGGAGCTGGGCCGGCTGGCCTCCTCCTACGCCCGGGTGGTCGTGGGCGTGGCGGTCCAGCAGCACAGCGGTCGCCGGACGTTCGGCGACATAGCGCGCACCGGTGTGCGGATCAGGGAGGGCTACGTCGAGCTGGCCGAGCACGACTTCTCCGGCGTGACCGGGGCGACGGCCGCCACCGTCGCTGAGTTCACCCGCAACGGCACGGGCGCCTGGGAGTTCCGCGAGCATCTGCGCGGGTTCGACGCCGACCCGGAGTCGTTCACCCGTCTGATGGGCGGCGCCCCCGTCTGACGGCCCGGCCCACCGCGCGGCGGCCCACGCGGTTTCCGGCGCCGGAGGGCGCGGAGGGCGCCGGAGGGCGCCGACCGCTCACGGTCGGCGCCCTCCGGTCGTCCCCTCGGTGCGGCGGCGGGTACCCGCCGCCGCACCGAGGATCAGCTGCAGCCGCTGGTGGAGCCGCAGCCCTCGCACAGGTAGCAGCTGCCCGTGCGGCGCATCTTGGTGCCGCAGGAGAAGCACAGCGGCGCGTCGGCGTTGAGGCCGAGCTGCATCTCCACCAGTTCGGTGGAGCTGTGCGCCTCCTTCGGCGCCGGGGCCGGGGCCTGCGGCTCGGAGTTGCTGCTCACCGTCTTGGGAGGCTCCACCCGGCGCGGGGCCGACTGGGCCAGGCTCTCGACGTCCAGCTCGTCGTCGGCGGGCTCGTAGGAGCCGGTCTCCAGGTGGCGCTGGCGCTCCTCGGCGGAGTGGATGCCGAGGGCCGAGCGGGTCTCGAAGGGCAGGAAGTCCAGCGCCAGGCGGCGGAAGATGTAGTCGACGATCGACTGCGCCATCCGCACATCCGGGTCGTCGGTCATACCGGCCGGCTCGAAGCGCATGTTGGTGAACTTCGAGACGTAGGTCTCCAGCGGCACGCCGTACTGCAGGCCCACCGAGACGGCGATCGAGAAGGCGTCCATCATGCCCGCGAGGGTCGAGCCCTGCTTGGACATCTTCAGGAAGACCTCGCCCAGCCCGTCGTCCGGGTAGGAGTTGGCGGTCATGTAGCCCTCGGCGCCGCCGACGGTGAAGGAGGTGGTGATGCCGGGCCGGCCCTTGGGCAGGCGCTTGCGCACCGGGCGGTACTCGACGACCTTCTCGGCCTCGGGCTGCGTCTCGCCCCTGACGTCCTTCTTCTTGGCGGAGAGCGGCTGGCCGACCTTGCAGTTGTCGCGGTAGATCGCCAGTGCCTTCAGACCGAGCTTCCAGCCCTCGAAGTAGATCTCCTCGACCTCCTCGACGGTGGCCGATTCGGGCATGTTGACCGTCTTGGAGATCGCGCCGGACAGGAACGGCTGGGCTGCGGCCATCATCCGCACGTGCCCCATCGGGGAGATGGAACGCTCGCCCATGGCGCAGTCGAAGACCTCGTAGTGCTCGGGGCGCAGCCCCGGGGCGTCGATGACGTTGCCGTGCTCGGCGATGTGCTCGACGATCGCCTCGATCTGCTCGGGCTGGTAGCCGAGCCGCTTGAGGGCCTTGGGCACGGTGTTGTTGACGATCTGCATCGAGCCGCCGCCGACCAGCTTCTTGAACTTGACCAGGGCCAGGTCAGGTTCGATGCCGGTGGTGTCGCAGTCCATCATCAGGCCGATGGTGCCGGTGGGGGCCAGCACGGACGCCTGGGCGTTGCGGAATCCGTTCTTCTTGCCCAGCCGGAGCACGTCCTGCCACGCCTCGGTGGCCGCGGCCCACACCGGGGTGTCCAGGTCGTCCATGCGCTTGGCGCCGGTGTTGGCGTCGGCGTGCTGCCTCATGACGCGCTGGTGGGCGTCGGCGTTGCGGGCGTAGCCCTCGTACGCGCCGACGACCGCGGCCAGTTCGGCGGAGCGGCGGTAGGAGGTGCCGGTCATCAGGGAGGTGATCGCACCGGCCAGCGCCCGGCCGCCGTCGGAGTCGTAGGCGTGGCCGGTGGCCATCAGCAGGGCGCCGAGGTTGGCGTAGCCGATGCCCAGCTGGCGGAAGGCGCGGGTGGTCTCGCCGATCCTCTCGGTGGGGAAGTCGGCGAAGCAGATGGAGATGTCCATCGCGGTGATGATCAGCTCGACGGTCTTCGCGAAGCGCTCGGCGTCGAAGGACTGGTTGCCGGCGTCGTCGTCGCGCAGGAACTTCATCAGGTTCAGCGAGGCCAGGTTGCACGAGGAGTTGTCCAGGTGCATGTACTCGCTGCACGGGTTGGAGGCGGTGATGCGGCCGCTCTCCGGCGAGGTGTGCCAGTGGTTGATGGTGTCGTCGTACTGGATGCCGGGGTCGGCGCAGGCCCAGGCGGCCTCGGCCATCCTGCGGAACAGCGCCTTGGCGTCGACCTCCTCGATGGCCTCGCCGGTCATCCGGGCGCGCAGGCCGAACTTCGACCCGCTCTCGACGGCCTTCATGAAGGCGTCGTTGACGCGGACGGAGTTGTTGGCGTTCTGGTACTGGACGGAGGTGATGTCGTCGCCGCCCAGGTCCATGTCGAAGCCCGCGTCGCGCAGGGCGCGGATCTTCTCCTCCTCCTTGACCTTGGTCTCGATGAACGCCTCGACGTCGGGGTGGTCCACGTCGAGCACGACCATCTTGGCCGCGCGGCGGGTGGCACCGCCGGACTTGATCGTCCCGGCGGAGGCGTCGGCGCCGCGCATGAAGGAGACCGGGCCCGAGGCGTTGCCGCCGGAGGAGAGCAGCTCCTTGGAGGAGCGGATGCGCGAGAGGTTCAGGCCCGCGCCGGAACCGCCCTTGAAGATCATCCCCTCTTCCTTGTACCACTCCAGGATCGACTCCATGGAGTCGTCGACGGAGAGGATGAAGCAGGCGGAGACCTGCTGGGGCTGGGTGGTGCCGACGTTGAACCACACCGGGGAGTTGAACGAGAACACCTGGTGGAGCACCGCGTGGGCCAGCTCGTGCTCGAAGATCTCGGCGTCGGCCGGGGAGGCGAAGTAGCCGTGCTTCTCACCGGCGGCGCGGTAGGTCTTCACCACACGGTCGATGAGCTGCTTCAGGCTGGTCTCGCGCTGGGGCGTGCCGACGGCGCCGCGGAAGTACTTGCTGGTGACGATGTTGACCGCGTTCACCGACCAGAAGTCGGGGAACTCCACGCCGCGCTGCTCGAAGTTGACCGAGCCGTCGCGCCAGTTGGTCATGACGACGTCACGGCGCTCCCAGACCACCTCGTCGTACGGGTGCACCCCGGGGGTGGTGTGGATGCGCTCGATCCGCAGCCCCTTGGCGGCCTTGGTCCCCTTGGACCGGGCCCCTCGTGCCGGGTCGCTCGTCGTCTCTGTCATTCCGCCTCCCTGTACAGGCATAACGCCCTGACACACCCCGCACTTCCCGGGGTGTGGTGTTCGTTTCGATGGCCGGAGCGCGACGCGCTCCGGTCCGGTCCGTGCGGGGCCGCTCAGTTCCCGGCGGCCAGTGGCGCGGGCGGGGCGGTGGGGCTTGCGCCGCCTCCGCCGTCACGTTCGCCCCCGCCGTCACTTCCGTTTCCGGTGTCCCCGGCTCCGCCGCGGCCTCCGGCTCCCGCGGCCGTGGTTCTGCCCGGGGCCGTGCCGCCTTCGCCGTCGGCCGAGGCCCGCTCCCCGCGCAGCTCGGTGATCGCGGCCTCGAAGTCCTCCAGCGAGTCGAACGCCTGGTAGACGGAGGCGAAGCGCAGGTACGCCACGAGGTCCAGCTCCCGCAGCGGACCGAGTATGGCCAGCCCGACGTCGTGCGTGGACAGCTCGGCGCTGCCGGTGGCGCGTACCGCCTCCTCGACCCGCTGGCCCAGTTTGGCGAGCGCGTCCTCGGTGACCGGACGTCCCTGGCAGGCCTTGCGCACTCCGGCGATCACCTTGTCCCGGCTGAAGGGCTCGGTGACCCCGCTCCGCTTGATGACCATCAACGACGCGTTCTCCACCGTCGTGAAGCGGCGGGAGCAGTGCGGACACTGGCGGCGTCGGCGGATAGCGGTGCCGTCGTCGGTGGTGCGGCTGTCGACGACGCGGCTGTCGGGGTGCCGGCAGAAGGGGCAGTGCATCGCTTCCCACCCTCCTTCACCCTCGATGGCGCAGCATGAGCGGCGCAGCAGAACAGCATTGGACACGCGTTCGAGTACCCGGCGGGCGGGCCTCGAAAGCGGCCACCAGCATAGGTGATGCCCATGACTCCTCAGGACCGGGGGACCACAACTTCTGGGTAGCCGCAGAACATCTAACCACTACATCTGGTGGCTGGTTGACGAACACACCATGCGTGTCGGAGACGCCGGAACGGCAAACGTACGAGAGGCTACCGTAGCGATCGGAGGCGACTCGCAGCCCATACACCGCCCTTATCGAGCACGTCAGCCAATCTGCGAAATTTCACTCGAACGTGTGTTTGGCGCAACCTTTCGAAAGCACATACCGTTGTCCAACCAGGGAGAACCGCTTGAGAGGGGCCGACGTGACCACCACCGCAGAGAGCGCCACCATCACAGCACGGGACCGTTCCCGGGGCCGGGCCGATCATGTGCGGGAAGCAAACGCCGTGCCCGGCGCGTCCGACGGCGCGTCCGACGGCGCGGAGGCTCCCAGGCCGACCCGCTCGCTGCCCGGCCGTCCACCGGGGATCCGCGCCGACAGCTCGGGGCTGACGGACCGGCAGCGCCGGGTGATCGAGGTGATCCGCGACTCGGTGCAGCGCCGCGGCTACCCGCCGTCGATGCGGGAGATCGGCCAGGCCGTCGGCCTGTCCTCCACCTCCTCCGTGGCCCACCAGCTGATGGCGCTGGAGCGCAAGGGCTTCCTGCGGCGCGACCCGCACCGCCCCCGCGCCTACGAGGTGCGCGCCTCGGACGCGCCCACCAGCCAGACCACCGACACCACCGGCAAGCCCGCCGCCTCCTACGTCCCCCTGGTCGGACGGATCGCCGCCGGAGGCCCGATCCTCGCCGAGGAGTCGGTGGAGGACGTCTTTCCGCTGCCCCGCCAGCTCGTCGGCGACGGCGAGCTCTTCGTGCTCAAGGTCGTCGGCGACTCCATGGTCGACGCGGCGATCTGCGACGGCGACTGGGTCACGGTGCGCCGCCAGCCGGTCGCCGAGAACGGCGACATCGTCGCCGCCATGCTGGACGGCGAGGCGACCGTCAAGCGCTTCAAGCGCGAGGACGGGCATGTGTGGCTGATCCCCCACAACGCCGCCTACCAGCCGATCCCCGGCGACGAGGCGACCATCCTCGGCAAGGTCGTCGCGGTGCTGCGGCGCGTCTGACGCGCCGCAGCACTACACCGACCGCACGGCACCGGTCGCACGACGGCCGGAACGGGCCGCCCCGGGACCACTGCGCCGGTCCCGGGGCCCGGTTCGCACCCGTACCCCGGCGAAGCCCGGGGCTCCGAGCCCCGCCGGGGTCTTTCCCTTGCCCCCTGCCTCACTGCCTGGCCTGCCCGGCTCTACGCGCCCTCCCTGGCCGCGGCGTCGATGGCCGCCAGCGAACGGCGCACCTGATCGCGGTCGGTGGTGTACCAGAAGTCGGGCATCGAGGCCCGCAGGAAACTCCCGTAGCGCGCCCTGGCCAGCCGCGGGTCCAGCACCGCGACCACACCCCGGTCCCCCGTCGCCCGCACCAGGCGGCCCGCACCCTGCGCCATCAGCAGCGCGGCGTGGGTGGCGGCCACGGCCATGAAGCCGTTGCCGCCCGCCTCCTCCACCGCCTTCTGCCGGGCGCTCATCAGCGGATCGTCGGGGCGCGGGAACGGGACGCGGTCCATCACCACCAGCTGGCAGTTCGGGCCCGGCACATCCACGCCCTGCCACAGCGACAGCGTCCCGAACAGGCAGGTCTCGGCGTCCGCGGCGAAGCGCCGGATCAGCTCGCCCAGAGTCTCCTCACCCTGCAGCAGCACGGGCACCTCCAGCCGCCCGCGCAGCTCCTCGGCCGCCGCCTGGGCGGCCCGCATCGAGGAGAACAGCCCGAGCGTGCGCCCTCCGGCCGCCTGGACCAGCTCGGTCAGCTCGTCCAGCATGTCGCCGCGGCTGCCCTCCCGGCCGGGCGGTGACAGGTGCTGGGCGACATAGAGGATGCCCTGTCTGCGGTAGTCGAAGGGCGAGCCGACGTCCAGCCCCCGCCACCGCGGGATCCCGGCGTCCGTCTCCGCCGCGCCCTCCCCGCCCTCGCCCTCACCGTCGGCGACGCTCGCGCCTCCCGCTTCTCCGGCGCCCCCGGAGTGCTCGGCCGCTCCGCCGGTCTCCGTGATCCGTCCCTCGGCGCTCAGCCCGAGAGAGGCGCCCACCCCGTCGAAGTCCCCGCCGAGCTTGAGCGTGGCGGAGGCCAGGACCACCGACCGGTCCTCGAACAGTTTCTCCCGCAGCAGCCCGGAGACCGCCAGCGGGGCGACCCGCAGCGAGGCGCCGTAGCGGTCGTGGCGCTCGTACCAGACGACGTCGTACTCCGACCCCTGGACGATGCGCTCGGCGACCGCGTGGACGTTCTCCACCGAGGCCAGGGCCTGCCGACGGACGGCGTCCTCGTCCTGGACGGACCGGTCGCGGGTGCTGCCCAGCGCGGTGATGACCGCGCGGGCCGCGTCGCGCAGCGCCGTCAGGGCGTACCCCAGATCCTCGGGGACCTCCTCCAGTCGGCCCGGCAGCGCCAGCTCCATCAGCCGCTCGAAGCCCTCCGCGGCCGTCTGCAGCCGGTCGGCCTCCTTCTCGTCGACCAGCTTGGCCGCACGGCGCACCGCCCGGTTGACCCCGCCCGGCGTCAGCTCGCCGGTGGCCACCCCGGTGACCCGGGAGACCAGTTCGTGCGCCTCGTCGACGATCAGGACCTCGTGGCCGGGAAGCACCGGCGCACCCTCGATGGCGTCGATGGCCAGCAGCGCGTGGTTGGTGACGATCACCTCGGCGAGCTTGGCCCGCTCGCGCGCCGCCTCCGCGAAGCACTCCGCCCCGTAGGCGCAGCGGGTGGCTCCCAGGCACTCCCGCGAGGAGACCGACACCTGGGACCAGGCCCGGTCGGAGACCCCCGGGGTGAGGTCGTCGCGGTCGCCGGTCTCGGTCTCGTCCGCCCAGTCCCTCAGCCGAAGCAGGTCCTTGCCCAGCCGGCTGGTGGGGGCCGCCGCCTCGAAGGGATCGAACAGGCCGTCCTCGTCGTCCTGCGGCACTCCCTCGTGGAGGCGGTGCAGGCACAGGTAGTTGGAGCGGCCCTTGAGCATGGCGTACTCGGGACGGCGGCGCAGCAGCGGATGGAGGGCCTCGACCGTGCGCGGCAGGTCGCGTTCGACCAGCTGCCGCTGCAGGGCGAGCGTCGCGGTCGCGATGACCGTGCGCTCGCCGTGCGCCAGGGCGGGCACCAGGTAACCCAGCGACTTGCCGGTCCCGGTCCCCGCCTGGACCAGCAGGTGGACGTTGCTGTCGACGGCCTCGGCCACGGCTTCGGCCATGGCGACCTGGCCGGGTCGCTCGGTGCCTCCGACGGCGGTGACGGCGGCGTGGAGGAGGTCGGTGAGGGCGGGCTTGGTCATAGGACCGCCACCTTACGCGGCGGCGCCGACAGCCGTGCCCGGTACGGTCCGCGGCCCACCCTGGGGAGTCACAGGGTGTGGCGCAGCGCCCGGTCGCGGACCACCACGGCGGCGCGTTTACCCGGCAGGTCGGCCTCGGCGGCCAGCCGGAAGCCCGCCCGCAGGAAGGCCGCGACGGAGGGGACGTTACGGATGTCGGGCTCGGCGATGACGCGGTCGCACGCCGGCCGCCGGTCCAGGACGAGGTCCGAGACCGCCCGCAGCAGCACCGTGCCGACCCCGCGGCCCCGGTCCGCCGCGCCGCCGATCAGCAGGTGCAGCCCGGTGTCGTGCGGGCGCACCGGGTGGTACCGGGCGAGCGGGTCGAGGTCGGCGCGGTAGATCTCCCAGTAGCTCATGGGGACGCCGGAGAGCACCCCCAGGCACGGCACGCTGCGCCCGTCGCCGCCGGTCTGGGCGCGCAGGTGCGCGGCGGTGGTCCCGGCGGGGCCTGCCAGGTGCCAGAACTCAGCCACCGCGGGGTCGTTCATCCAGGCGGTGATCAGCCGCAGATCGTGCTCGGGGCGGACGGGGACGAGCCGGAAGACCCCGGCGGCCGTGGTGACCGGCCCCCAGCCGGCGACGCCGTCCAGCGGATCCGGCCGCGACACGGGCTCCGGCCCGGTGCCGTACCGCGCGGCGGACGGGCCGGCGGGAGGGCGCGGGCGGGGGGCGCCGGCGGCCTGCGGGAGCGCCACGTCCGCCGGGACGCGCGCGGCGAGGGGTGCGGCGGGTACGGCGGACACGGTGCGGGCCGGTGGAACACCGATGGTCATGGTGGTACCTCCTGGGCGGTCCGGGCGGTTCAGGGCTTCACCAGGGGATTGGCGACGGTGACGTAGACGGACTGGGTGTCCACCGGCCCGACCAGCTCGTCCAGCCCGTGCAGCCGGGTGAGGAGGTTGGCCTTGCACCGCAGGACCGGGGAGTCCAGCAGCAGGGCGGGCAGCGGCGACCTGCCGCCGCCGTCGCCGGAGCGGTCGGCGCCGACGAGGAAGCGGCGCAGCGCGGCGAGCAGCAGCCCCTCGTCGGCCAGGCCCTGGGAGCCGAACGCCCCGATGAGGCCCAGCATGTTGTTGACACCCAGGTAGTAGGCGAAGCGCTCGTCGACGACCTCGTCGGCGACGAATGTGTCGCTGTCGGCGCCGATGCCCGGCAGCCGCCGCCGGAGCGCGGCGCGGTGGGACTGGCGGAAGTAGTAGCCCTGGTTGTCGCGGTAGCGGCCGCCCACCGGCCAGCCGTCGCCGTCGAGCAGGACCACGGTGTTCTGCTGGTGCGCCTCCAGGGCGACGCCCGCCTCGGCATCCAGCCACAGCACGGGGCGCACGACGGTGTGGAGGTAGCGCAGGAACCACTCGACGGCGACGGCGGCCACCGGTCGTCCCGTACCGGCGGCGAGCCGGGTGACGGCGTCCGCCAGCCGGGAGCGGAGCGCGCCACGGGGATCACCGGGCCAGGGCCGGGGGGAGGCCAGCCCCGCCAGGCACACGGCGTCGTCACCGGGCCCGAAGGGGTTGTGGCGGATTACGGTGTCCAGTCCGGCCACCGGCTCCCCGCCGCCGTCGTCGACGGCGAGCCAGGCGGGGTCGCGCACGATGTCGAAGCCCGGGCGCCCGGGGAAGGCCGCCCGCCAGCGCGCGCCCAGGCCGGTGCGCAGCAGCCGGTGCACCTCCACCCCGCGGTGCAGCTCCTTGCGGAGGTTCTCCCGGCGGGAGTTGGTGATCCGCAGGCCCAGCGAGAGCTTGAGCATCGCGGGTACGCCGGGCCGGTGGACGGTGCGCACGGAGGATGTCGGATGCCAGGGGTCGCCGTGCGGGCCGAGGTCGTGCAGCAGACCGGCCTCCAACAGCGCCGCGACGGCGGGGCGGTGGCGCACCTCGCGGGCCTGCCAGGGGTGCAGCGGAAGGGGGACCGTCCCCTCGGGCAGGCGCAGCCCGGGCCCGGCCAGCTCGGCGGCGATCCGTTCGGCGGGCACGGTCCGGCCGCGGTCGGTCCAGGCGGAGTCGGAGGCCAGCACCGAGCGGTCGACGGCCATCCAGTGCAGGGGGAAGGATCCGCGCAGTTCCGGAGACCAGTCACGTGCCTCCGCGTCGGTGATGCCCTCGCGGCTCTTGGGCACCGGGTGCAGCGGATGCCCGAGGACCAGGGACTGCTCGCCGTCCAGGAACGGGTCGGCGGCCGGCGGCCTCTCGGGGCGGGCGCGGCGGTCGGCGAGGAAGGCGGCGGTACGGCGTACGGAGTCGGCGACCCGGCCGACCAGCTCCGCCCCCTCCCCCACGGCGGACCCCGAGGCCGTGGGGCCGCGGTGCGCGGACTCCCGTGCCAGCAGGGCGGCCAGGGTCACGGCGTCGACGGGGGCGGTGCCGGGCGCGGCTCCCTCCAGGGCCGGCGGGCCGAAGCGGTGCCAGCCGGTGGCGGACCAGTGGCGGACCGGCACCCGCAGCACCAGGCCGCAGGAGGCCAGCGCGACGCGGAGAACGGCCCCGCCCGCGAAGCCGCCCGGTCTCCCTGGGACGCCGGTGCCGCCGGGCCGGGGCAGACCGTTCTCCCGCACCCAGCAGCGCAGCAGGTTCTCGGCGGCCGCGGCGTCGGCTGCCGCGACCGGGTCGGGGTGCTCCAGCGGGTCGGGGTGCTCCAGCGGGCCGCCCGCCTCCCGCTCACCGGTACGCGCCGACGGTACGGCGCGGCGCGGCTGCCCGGGTACGCCGGGCTCCGCGGGTGCGGCTGGTGCGGCCGGACCCGCGGACCCGGCGGGCCGTCCTCCCACCGGGTCCGCCGCCTCCTGCGTCGTCATCCCGTCCGGAGCGGGACATGCGTTCACGGAAGTCTCCCTGGGGGTGAGGGCACCGCACCGGTGCGTGGTCGTCCGGTTCCCGTGGCACGGCGCCGGTACGAGCGGCGCCGTGTCCTCGCCCGTACCAACGACGGCGCCCCCGCCGGATCACGGTCCGGAGCAAGATCCGCTCCTACCGGGAGAGTTGGAACCGCCGACCCACCGTGCGCCGTCCCCCGGAGCACCGGCATAGTGGGGCCCGCCCCGTTCGGCGGGGCCCATGACAGGCCGCCAGGTGCGGCGTTCCGTTTCGGGGGATTCTCAGTCCATGTCAGCTACGAGCAGGAGGCGGTCCGTGCTGGCCGCAGCGGCGATCGCCGCGGCCCTGGCCGTCACCGCCACCGCGTGCGGCCCCGCCGAGGACGAGTCCGGTGCGCAGGCCGGTCCGAGCGCCACCGCGCCGGACGGGGAGGGCGGGAAGGGCGGACCCGGCATCGACGACCTGCGTCTGCCGGAGGAACTGCCCGCGGCCCTGAGGGACTTCGACCCCGAGAAGTGGAAGAACGGGGAGTGGCGGAACTGGGACAAGGACGACTGGCTGCGTGAGGCCCGGGACTTCGTCAACCCGATCATCGAGGGCCTGTGGGACCCGGACCGGATGAAGGACGCCGAGGAGAATGACCGCAGGGTCGACCCCGACACCGGTGAGGGGAGCACCGGCGGTGAGGGCGACGAGGGCGTCACCGACCCCGACCCCGCGCCGAGGAGGGCCCGGCCGGTCGCGACGCCGTACCGGGAGAACGCACCGGCGGTGGGCAAGGTGTTCATGGACACCCCCAAGGGCCCCATGGTCTGCTCCGGCACCGTCGTCGAGGACCCCCGCAGCCCGGGGAAGTCCAACCTGGTGGCCACCGCCGGGCACTGCGTGCACGCGGGCTCTTCCGGCGGCTGGTTCCGCAACGTCGTCTTCGTGCCCGCCTACAACGACTCGGCGCTGAAGGTCTCCGAACTGGAGCAGGCCTCCCCCACCGATGTCGCGCCGCACGGCGTGTTCTGGGCGACCTGGGCGCAGACGGCCGAGCACTGGATCTCCGACGGCGCCGAGACCGGCGGTCTGGGCGCCTCGCAGGACTTCGCCGTGCTGCGGGTGGAGGCCGAGGACAAGGGCGGCAGGTCGCTGGAGGAGACCGTCGGCACCGCCGTACCGGTCGACTTCGGCAAGCCGCCGGTGGCCTCCCTCTCATCGGTACGGGCCTACGGATACCCCGCCGCCCCGCCCTTCGACGGGCTCACCATGCACACCTGCACCGACCGCCCGGGCCGGCTGACCCTGAGCGAGTCGGAGTCCACGATGTACCGCATCGGCTGCACCATGACCGGCGGCTCCTCCGGCGGCGGCTGGTTCGCCGGGAAGGGCTCCGGTGAGCAGAGGCTGGTGTCGGTCACCTCCATCGGCACGATCGACCACACCTGGCTGGCCGGTCCGCGGCTGGGCGAGGAGGCCGAGGGCGTCCTGGAGGGCGTCAGCGAGAAGTTCGCCGGCAAGAACTGAGCGCGCCGGAGACGGTACGCAAAGGGCCCCGCCGCTTCCCCGAAGGGAAGCGGCGGGGCCCTCGCGCGCGGGCGGGAGTGCCGCGCCGGGCGGTCAGACCATGGCCATCGGGCTGCGCACCGTGTCGCTGCCGGGCACCGGCTCGGACGGGTCGCTGCCCAGCTCCACGATGCGGTTGTCGGCGTCGACGTGCACCACCGCGGGCCGGTGGGAGCGGGCCTCGGCGTCGTCCATCTGCGCGTAGCTGATGAGGATCACCAGATCCCCGGGGTGGACCAGATGCGCGGCCGCGCCGTTGATCCCGATCACTCCGGAGCCGCGCCGCCCCTCGATGACGTAGGTCTCCAGGCGGGCGCCGTTGGTGATGTCGACGATGTGGACCAGCTCTCCGGGCAGCAGGTCGGCGGCCTCCATCAGGTCCGCGTCGATCGTGACGGACCCCACGTAGTGGAGATCCGCCTCGGTGACCGTGGCACGGTGGATCTTCGACTTGAACATGGTGCGCAGCACGGTGCCGACTCCTCGAAGGTGGGTAGGGTCGCGCTCCCGGGGCGGGATGCGCGCCGTCTTGCCCATCGTACGGCCGCGCCCCCGGCCACCCGGTGGAGCGTGACCCGGATCACGGTCGGTCGGCCGCCGCCTCCCGCGGCGCAGACTCCGGCACCACAGATAAAGCCCCCTGACCGGCCACACCACCGGGGACAGCGCGCACCAGGCCGCCAAAACCGCCACCGGCACGGCGGAGACCGGATCGAGCAGAAGGGAAACGGCACCGTCCAGAAGGCCGTCGAGGCCTCCTCCGAAGAAGACCAGGCCGCAGACGATCCCCACTGCGAACACCACCACGACCCCGGCGGCCAGCCAGGACAGGAACCAGGCGAACCGCTCGGCGGCCGAGGCACGCGGAACCCCCTCACGCCACCGTCCGGCCATGTCCCACTTGTTCCGCCAGGCCCACTTGGCGACTCGGGACTTTTTGGGGGTCTGTCAAACGTTCGGTGTAACCGGGGTGGTTGAGGTTACTGGCGGGCCGCCGACAGGCGGCCGTCGAAGGTGATGTCAAAGGCGTTCAGCGCGGTCTTCCAACGGCTGGTCCAGCGGGTCTGACCCTTGCCGGTGGGGTCCAGCGACATGATCGCCATGTAGACGCACTTGAGTGCGGCGGTTTCGTTGGGAAAGTGTCCGCGGGCCTTGACCGCCCGCCGGATCCTGGCGTTGACGGACTCGATCGCGTTGGTGGTGCAGACGATGCGGCGGATCTCGGCATCGAAGCGCAGGAACGGGGTGAACTCTTCCCAGGCGTTCTCCCACAGCCGCACGACCGCCGGGTACTTCTTGCCCCAGGTGTCGGCGAACTCGGCGAACCGCTCCAGTGCGGCTTCCTCGGTCGGCGCCGTGTAGACGGGCTTGAGGAGCTTGGCGATTTTGTCCCAGTCCTGGCGGGCGGCGTAGCGGAAACTGTTGCGCAGCAGATGGACCACGCAGGTCTGCACCACTGTGCGAGGCCAGACGGTCTCGACCGCGTCGGGCAGGCCCCTCAGCCCGTCGCAGACCAGCATGAGGACGTCGTTCACGCCGCGGTTCTTGATCTCGGTGAGGATGTGCATCCAGTGCTTGGCGCCCTCCCCGCCGTCGCCGGCCCACAGGCCCAGGATGTCCCGCCGGCCCTCGACGGTGACTGCCAGGGCCACATAGATCGGCCGGTTGGCCACCGCGCCGTCCCGGATCTTGACGTGGATGGCGTCGATGAAGATCACGGGATAGACCGCATCGAGCGGCCGGTTCTGCCACTCGGCCATGCCGTCCATGACCTTGTCGGTGATCGTGGAGATCGTCTGCCGGGAGACCTCCGCGCCGTAGACCTCGGCCAGGTGGGCCTGGACCTCACCGGTCGTCAGCCCCTTCGCGGACAGCGAGATCACCATCTCGTCCACGCCGGACAAGCGCTTCTGCCGCTTCTTGACGATCTTCGGCTCGAAGGAGCCCTCACGGTCACGGGGCACGGCTATCTCCACCGGGCCGACGTCCGTGAGCACGGTCTTGGCCCGGGTGCCGTTACGCGAGTTGCCGCCGTTCTTCCCCGCCGGATCATGCTTGTCATAACCGAGGTGGTCGGTGATCTCACCCTCCAGGGCGGACTCCAGCAGCCGCTTGGTCAGCTGCTGCAGCAGCCCGCCCTCCCCGGTCAGCTGCAGGCCCTCGGCCTGAGCGCGGCCCACCAGCTCGTCGATCAGCCGGTCGTCCACGGCCTTCGACGGCTGCGGCCTACTCGGCTCGACGGTCTCGGCCTCGGTCACGTTCTCACTGGTCATCGGTGCATCTTCCTTGATCAGGAGTTACACCGAACGTTTTACAGTCCCCTTTTTGGATCTCTTCCACTTGTTCTTGGCCCAGCCTCATTTGTCATCGAGGTCGTAGCGGTTGAGCGGGTCGGCGTTGACATACTCGTAGGCATTGGCGTTGCCGCCGTAGACGGGGTCGATGGACAGGAACCGGCCCGTGGCCGGGTTGTAGAGGCGGACGCCCATGAGGGTGAGGCCGGTGAGGGTCTCGGTGGAACGCTGCTTGGCGCCGAGCCGGTTGCAGCGGGTGACCGGCTGACCTGCCCGGGGGTTGCCGTACTCGTCGCTGTCCAGGGCGACGGGCGCCTTGGTGGTGTCCAGCGGGAACCGGAGGGCCACGTAGCCGTGGATGTTGGACAGCTGCAGGACGGTGTCGCCGGTCCTGCCGGTGGACCAGGTCGTCGGCGTAGTAGCCGATGGTGCCCTGGCCGGGGGCGGTGGTGGTACGGCCGAAGGCGTCGTAGGTGTGGCCGGAGTCGACGAGGCGGTCGGCGCTGTCGTAGGTGTGGCTGGTGGCGGTGCCTGTGGTGGGGCAGTCGACGCCGGGCGCGGGGCCGGACCACCCCCTGACCCGGTTCCACCTCCGGAAAACCCGTAAACCCCCTCCCGGGGCGGGAGATCCGCAGGCAGGGCCCGCCATTTGGCACCGTTGTCGACGGTTCCTGTCCGGAATCTTCGAGAGTCGGCCTTCAAGACCACGACCGGGTCTTGAAGGCCGACGTCACGCCAGGCCCCGAAGTGACCAACAGTGTCAGTCGGACTGTCCGGGGGCCTCCGGTCTCGCTACTGCTCTCGGCCTCCGCCGTCCTTCGGGTCCTCCTCAGGATCCCAGTTGGTCTCCTCGATCTCCGTGAGGAGTGCGGAGCGCTCCTCGTCGGTCAGTGAGTCCCCGTTGACACTGTGCATTCCCCACGGAACGGGGCAGGGGCCTTCGTGATCGGGGTCCGGGCAGAGCACGTCCGCCAGGCGGTCCATCAGCTCCTCGTGCTCGGCGGAGGTGGCGATCACGGCGATCTTCACCTGCCAGAGCCTCGGCTCCTCGGAACCGCTGTCGGCGTCGGGGCTGGCACCGGGGTCGGTGTCAGGGGCGGTCTCGGGCATTTCGGACGTCCTCCGGGCAGATCAGGGGCTGCAGCCACACCAGCTGCCGTAGGTGCCCCGCCACACCTCGCTGCGGAACAGGATGCCCCACGAGTTGTGGTTGGCCCTGCGCATCCAGTTGGGCGGGTTGCGGCGGTGGATGTTACGCGGGCTGTAGTTGCTATCCCACCACTGGCGGGCACGGTTCTTCGTGCAGTCGTACGCCCTGCAGTGGCGGGCGTAGCAGCCGCGGGGGGCCTGGTGCACGGTATCGCGCTTGGCATCCCGGGCGGCCTCCTCCTTGCTGTGGCCCGAGCCCGCGCCCCAGATGTACCCGGTGCAGTGCGAACCGCGTCCGGCGAGCTGGCACTTGGCCTTGCACTTCCACTTGCGGCCGTCGAGGTCGTTCTTGTTGACCGGGTCGCCGGGGTAGCCGTAGCGGTTGTCACCGCCGCCGAAGACCGGGTCAACCGAGAGGAAGCGGCCGGTCGCCGGATCGTACAGCCGGATGCCCATGAGTATCTGGCCGGTTACCGTCTCCGCGGTCCGCTGTTTGGCGCCCAGCCAGCCGTAGCGGGGTATCTGCTGGCCCGCGCGGGCGTTGCCGTACTCGTCGGTGTCGAGTGCCGTCGGAGCGACGGAGGTGTCCAACGGCAGTTGGAGCGCGACGTCACCGTGGATGGTGGTGAACTGGAGCACCGTGTCGCCGGTCGCGCCCGTCGTGGCGGACAGATCGCCGGAGAGGGTGGACACGTTGCGGGTGACCGCTCCGGTGGTGTTGTCTTCGACGATCCACCGCGGGCTGTCCGCATCGCAGTTGTAGTGGTTGGTCTTGCTGCCGATCTGCGTCCACGTGGTGCCGGTCTTGCTCTCGACCGTCCAGGAGCGGAAGCGCAGCGCGGCGTCCAGGGTCCAGGTCTGCCGCTGGGTGGCCGTAGTCTGCTGCCGCGCGATGTCGTTCGCGAAGTAGCCGGTGGTGACGCCACCCGGCTGGGAGGTTGTTCGGCCGAAGGCGTCGTAGACGTAGCCCGCGGCCACGGCCCGGTCGGCCGAGTCGTAAGCGGTGGTGACGGTGGTCCCGCCGGAGACTGGGCAGTCCTCGCCCGGTCCGCCCTTGGCCGTGGTCAGGCGGGTGCGGTTGGTCCGGCCGTCGAACGTGTACATCCGCCGGGTGCACACCGTGCCCGCGGTGTCCTGCACGCTGGTCAGATTGCCGACGGCGTCGTAGCCGAACTTCTGGTCGGACCAGCCGGCGCTGCTCGTGTTCTGGTTGTGGACGGACTCGGTGACGACATTGCCGTAGACGAGGGTGCCGTCACTGTCCCGGGTGTAGTCGCGCTGTATGGGCGAGCCGACAGTGTCGGTATGGACCGACAGGGTGTATCCGCCGGGCAGCTTCTCACTGACCAGCGTGCCGTCCGCGTTGTAGGCGCCCTTGAACGTTCCGGCGACGGAGTCGGTGATTGCGGTGACCAGACCACGGGGTTCGACGCTGTGATCGTATGTGAAGGTCTGGGTCGAGGGCACGCTGTCGGTGACCTTGACCGGGCGGTCCAGCCGGTCGTACTCGGTGGTGGTTCTCCCGCCGTCGGCGTCGGTGTAGGAGATCAGGCGGCCGAGCTTGTCGTACGCCTTGGTGATGGTCCCGGCGGAGGCCGAGCTGACGGTTACGACCCGGCCGGTGGCAGGGTCGTACGCCGTGGTCGTCGCGGGGACGGCCTGGCCCAGGCCACCGGTGACGGTGGCGGTGGTGGCGCGACCCGCACCGTCGTAGGTGGTGGTGGTGGTACGGGTGACACCGTTGGCGGTGTTGGTGATGACCGCCGTGTTGCCCCACACGTCGTACTGGTAGGTGCTGGTGGCCAGCGCGGCGGGGTTGGCACCGCCGCCGGTGATGGCGCCTGCGGGACCCGTGGAGCAAAGCAGATCGGCCCACTCCGGGCGGCCCTGGCAGGCGCCGGTGCCGGTCGCTGACCAGTACGCCGTCACGCGGGTGGCGGCGTCCGTGCCGGTCGCGCCGGGCGGCGTCTCCTTGGTCAGCTGGCCCTTGGCGTCGTACTGGTAGTCGGTGATCAGGGCCAGACCGGCCGGGTCCTTGATCTTCTTGATCGGCAGGCCGCGGGACCAGTCGTAGACGGTCTGTTCGGCCCTGGTATCACCGTGGACGGTGGGGTGCTCGCGCACCTGGACCCCGGTGGTGGTGAGGGTGATTTGGTCCTTGACCTTGGCGCTGCCGTCAGTGGGACGGCCTTCGTCGTACTCCCTGACTGTCCAGGCACGTCCGGTCACGGAAGTGTCCGCCGCCACCAGGACGGTGGTTCCGGACGTGAGGTCAGAGGTCAGGTCGAGCCGTCGGAGCGGACCGAACTCCTGGAGTTCACGGGTTCCCGTTGCGTCGTAGACGCGGATGGTGGACAGCAACTGGGCCCGCTCCGCGCTGCCGAGCTGTCCAATGCCGAGGTCGGCCTGGGCGGCCCGGTCCGCGGCGGTAAGACCGAGGGCGATGGAACGGTTACCCGCAGTCAGTTCACGGACCGGGTTACCGAAGCGGTCGGACTCACTGCTCGTGAGGTGGCCGCCGGGGGTGGCCTCGTTCACGGTGCGGCCAGAGGCGTCGAGGTAGCTCAGGCTCGCGCGGCCGTAGGCCGCTGCGGCGAGATCACCGCCGGTGGAGGAGACGGGCACCGCATCGGCCGGGAAGACGGCCGTGGCGTCCGTAGGAACGCCAGTCTGGCCCCAGGTCTCCACGTCCTTCGCGCCCATCTGGTGCGGGGCCTTGGACCCGGTCAGCGGGACGTCGTAGACGAGCGTGATGGACGAGGTGTCTTCCAGGACGTCCTTGGTGCCCTGCTTGAGGCCGGAGCGGGACGCCTTGAGGAGCATGCCCGGTCCGGCGGTGGCGGCGTTGCCCACCTGGCCGTAGGTGAAGGACCAGGGGAGCTCGCCTGCGGGGGTGAGGCCGGTGACCCGGCCCGCCGCGTCGTAGCCGTAGACAGTCTTCAGCGCGGGGCTGATCTGCGGGTTCCAGGTCTCACGCAGCCGGGCGGCGCCGTCGTACAGATACTTCTGGACCGGCTTGGATGTGGCTGCGGCGGCGCCAGGGGCGGTGGACCACAGGCGGATCTCCTGCACCTGGCCCGTCACATCGCCGAAGGCCCCGTCAGTGGCCGTGGTGGAGGTTGCGTAGACAAGTTCCAGGACTCGGCAGCCCTTGGTGGCTGGCGTCGAGAGGCAGGTGGCGTTGTCGACGGCCGAGCTCGGGGCGACGATACGCACCGGCCGGGCCACGCTCCTGCCACCCGCCTGCACGGTCTCGGACAGGATGGTCGTGGTGGTCTCGTCGAGACCTTCGAGGCGCGAGGAGGTCAGTTGCCAGGTGTCCACACCGGCGGACGTCTTGGCGAAATCGGTTACGACGCCTTCGCTGTCCTTGAGGGTGAAGGTGGCGCTGACGCTGCCGCCAAGGCTGAGGTCGGCCGCTCCGGGCTCAGAGATCCAGGCAGTGCGAGCCGTGTTCGCTGTAAAGCTGACCTTGGTACCGTCGCTCTTGACGAGCGTGACCGCAGTGTCGGAGATACGCTTCAGGTGGGAGTAGTCCGATTCCGTCAACTGCGCGGACACACCCGACACCCAGGCCGACCCGAAGATCGCGGCCTGTCCCTGCTGGTCGGCCGCCTCGGTGGGCGTCCGGGAGGAAGCGGTCCGGCTGACGGAGAGGCCGTAGGAGGCCACGTCTGTAGCGGACAGGGTGTAGTCGCCGGTGAGGAGGTTGACCGAGCCCGGTCCCACCTCCTGCGTGGCGGCGTTGTCGGCGGCGCGGTCTACGACCACCGTCAGCGGGTCGCTGATCCCCGCGGCGGATGCCGGGCCGGTGAACTCGGCACGGATACGGATGGCTCCGTCCGGGCTGACCGTACCGGCCGCGTCCCAGCTCAGCGGCGCGTTCCTGCCGCCCGTCAGCGGCACCGGCCAGGCGGTCAGCGCCGTGCCGCCCAAGGTGACGTCCCCGGCCGGGATGCGCGTCCAGTCGTCGGCTTCGGAGCGGCGCCAGGAGAAGGACACGGCGTCGTACCTGGCCCCGTCGGCCTCGGCGGCCAGCGCCAGGCGGCGGGCGGTGCGCTCGCCGTCGGCGGGCTGGAGGAAGCCGCCGGGTCCAACGTGGAAGGTGTACTCGGCCGGTTCGGACTTGTTGTCGGCCTTGTCAACGGCCCGCACCTGGAGGGTGTGGGTGCCGTCCTTGGGCGGGGCGATGGAGAGGGCCTTGTCCGCGCCGGCGCCGCCGGTGGCGACCTTGGTCCAGGTCACGCCGTCCAGCGTCCACTCCAGCCAGTGGTGGTCGCCGCCGGCGGGCGGGGTGACGGTGAAGGTGCCGACCTGCCCGGCGCCCCTGACCCAGGAACCCGACGGGTAGTCTGTGGAAGTGATCTTGGTGGGGGCGGAGGGGGCCGTGGTGTCGACGGTGAAGGTCTTCCACGCCGACCAGCCGGTGTTGTAGTGCGCCCCGTCATACGGGCTGGTGCGGAACCTGTACGTCTTGCCGTTGGCCAGTACCCCGGCGGGGACGGTGACGGAGGCGACCTGGCCGCTGGGCACGTACTTGGAGACGATCACGTCGCCGACCTGGGTGTTGGTGGCGTTGTCGTAGATCTGGAAGGTGCCGTTGACCTTGTCCCCGTCGGCGTCGACGAAGGTGTCCCGCAGCGTGGGCGTGGTGGTGTTGACCGTGTAGGCGCCGCCGTAGGAGAAGTACGGCGGACCGGCCTCCTGCTTGGTGCCGGTGCGCGGCCGGTAGTTGTAGTCCACCACCAGCTTCGGCGGATTGGCGGCGGCGTTGGCGGAGTTCACCCGCTTCCACTGGTCGGTGGCGGCCGACGGGGCGCGCAGGCCCATGTGGCCGCGGGAGGTCTTCGCCGACGCCCACGTCTGCACCAGACCGGTGACGTCGGCGTTGATCCAGCCGTCGGGCTGGGTGGAACAGCCGGGGTTGCCGCGGGTCTCGGTGGAGGCGGCGTACTGCTCGATCCAGGACGGCTGGCTGGTCCACCGCGAGGAGGTGGAGGGGGCGCCGGTCTCCCAGACCGTCCACTCGTACGGCTTGCAGTCGGTGTTGCCGGAGTGGAAGTTCCACAGCGACAGCTTCGCGCCGGTCACCAGCGCGTCGGAGATCGGCGCGGTGTCCCAGGTGATGAACGACCGTGCGTAGCGGGGGGTGCCGTCCGGATTGGTGGTGCCGGGGTTGCCCCAGTCCAGCTCGGTGTCGGTGGACCAGTCCCGCGTCTCGCCCTGCTGGACGTAGGTGTCGAAGACGTTGGACAGCGCCGAGGTGGAGGGGTCCACCGTCACCGGGTACCGGGTGTCCGGGTCGGCGAGGAAGTCGGCGTCGGGGGTGATGACCAGGTCGACGCCGTCGCCGGTTTTGACGATCTCCCAGTCGACCTTGGCCCGGTTGGTGTGCTCGCCGGAGACCTTGTCCACGGCGGCGTCCCACATCACCGGTGCGGGCATCACCGCCCGTTTCCTCCTGCCGGAGGCGGCGTCGGTGAACAGCAGGCTGCCGTCCTTCTGCTGCTTGATCTTCAGCCCGTCGGTCCTCAGCGGCAGCGTATAGGAGTACTCCTTCGCCACGGGGCGCTTGTCGATCTCGACGAACTGCTCGAACCCGGTCCGGGTGGCCTCCACGATCAGGTCGGCGTCCGGCAGCGCACCGGCGTAGGTGGCGCGGGTGCCCTCCAGGGTCGGGGCGGGCAGGCCGCCCTTCCACCGCAGGGTGATCTGCTCATCCCCCTCCCCCAGCGTCACCAGGTCGCGGGCCGGAGCCTTCTCCGCCGCCGCCAGGGACGTGGGCAGCGCGCCGCCCTTGCCCGCCAGGCTCAGCCCCGCCGGGTGGGCGGCGGCCCCGACCGAGCCGTCCGGCCGCCGCACCAGCTCGACGTCCACCTCGGTCCACTCGCCGTCGCGCTCGAAGCGGACCGGGCCGGCCGACAGCTCGGTGGTCAGGCTGCCGTCCTCGTTCACCCACGTCGTCGAGGTCTCCGTCCGCTCGGACAGCGCCTCGACCCGCCGGCCCGACAACCGCGCCGCCACCTTCGCCGACGGGATGTCCGCGGCGCTCCGCGGTCCCTTCCCGCTCTCCGGCCGGGCCGGGGCCTGGGTCTTCTTCGCCGGGAGTGCGACGGCCTGGCCCGACGTGGCGACGACGAGCGCCGTCTCGGCGGTGAGCAGGGCCGCGGCGGCCAGGGCTATACGGGGCAGCAGGCGTCTGCGGCGCTGCAGCGCCGGTACGGACCCCTCCCACTCCTCGGGCGGGGGTGTGTGGTCTCTCACCGGGTGTGTCCTTCTCCTCGGCAGCACAGGTCGCCGCTGATCCGACCACCGGCCCGACCGCAAAAGAAGTGAGATCTTCACCGATTCCGCGTACAACTTCCCACAGGCTTCACGGGTGCCGGGTACTCCTCAACCCCCGCCGCCGAAAGGAGGGTTGGATGGCCAACGGAAAGCGGAGCCGCGTCCGGGCGCCGCAGAGCTCGTGGATCGCCTTCGGGACGGTCGCCCTGGTGATCGCCGGATCGCTCACCCTGGTCGCGCTGGACGTGCTCAGCCAGCCGCTGAGCCGCCGTACGGTGGTCACCGGCCTCCTGCTGCTGATCGTCCTGCCCGCCGTGCTGCTCGGCCAGTACGCGCCTCCTCCCTACCGGCTCCCCTACCGCTGGCGGTGGTGGCTGCTGGGTGCGCAGGCACTACTGACCTATCTGCCGATCCTGCTCTTCCCCAGTCCCTGGCTCAGCCTGCTGGGCTTTCTGGCCGGAGCGGTCCTGCTGACCGTCCCTCCGCCCTCCTCGGTGGTGATCGCGGCCGGTGTCGTCGCCAGCGGGCCGCTGCTGGCGGGGACGCTGGTCGACACCCCGCGCAGCTCCCTGAACGTGCTGGTGTCCACCGTGATCACGGCCAGCAGCGTCTACGGCGTGGCGCACCTGGCCCTGCTCGCCTCCCGGACGCAGGCCGCGCAGGCCCAGTCCGCCCGGCTGGCCGAGCAGCGCGAACGCGACCGGGTCGCCCGGGACCTGCACGATCTGCTGGGGTCCTCGCTGGTGTCGATAGCGGTCCGGTGCGAGTCCGCGCTGCACCGTGCGGAGACCTGTGGCGCGGGCTCGCCCGCTTCACAGGACTCAACCCGGCGCGCGCTGGCCGATGCCGCGGCGCTGGCCCGCCGTACGCACACCGAGGTACGGGCGGTGGCGCACGGGCGGCTGTCGGTGTCGCTGCAGGTCGAGATCGTCCACGCCCGGCGGCTGCTCACCCAGGCCGGCATCACCACCCGGGTCACCGCCCCGCCGGACAGCCGGCTGTCGCCGGCCGTGGGCAACTGCCTGGGCGCGGCGCTGCGGGAGGCCACCGGCAACCTCCTGCGGCACAGCCGGGCCGTGAACTGCGAGATCGCCGTGAACCAGCACGACGGGCGGGTGGAGCTCACCGTCGCCAACGACGGCGCTCCGCGCCGCCGGCCGCTCACCGGCGCGGGGCTGGCCGGCCTGGCGGCCCGGTCGGCGGTGCTCGGCGGTGCCCTGACCTTCGCGGCCGGGGACGGATCGTTCCGGCTGTCGGTCGTGCTGCCGCTAGATCCAGCCGTTGCGCTCGGCGATCCTGACGGCGTCGACGAGGGTGCGGGCGTGGAGTTTGCCCACCGCGGTGGATATGCGGTTGCGCACCGTACCCACGCCGAGGAATAGCTCCGCGGCGATCTCCCGGGCCCCCGCCCCGCCCGCGGACAGCCGCAGCACCTCGGCCTCACGCGCGGTCAGCGGGTTCTCCCCCAGTTCCGAGCTCTGTTCGGCCAGACGGGGGTCGACGGCCCGTCCCCCGGCCGCGACGGTGCGCACGGCCGAGGCGAGCTCACCCGGCGTGGCGGTCTTCAGCAGATAGCCCGCCGCTCCGGCGTCCAGGGCCCTGCGTAACAGTCCGGGGCGGTCCAGTGCGGTGAGCATCAGGCAACGGCACGACGGAAGCCTCTCGCGCAGCCGTGCGGCCACCGAGATGCCGTCCAGACCGGGCAGATCGATGTCGAGGAGCACGACGTCGGGCCCGTGCCGCAGGGCCGCCTCCAGTGCGGCCGGGCCGTCGGCCGCCTGCCCGGCGACCTCGATGCCCAGTTGTCCGTCCAGGATCTCCGCCAGCCCCGCCCGCACCACGTGCATGTCCTCGGCGACCAGCACTCTGATCATGGACTCAGTATGCCCGCCCCTCCCCCGCCGCACGGCCGCGGGCCCGCCCCCTGGAGAGGGGACGGGCCCGGTGCGCGCTGTCGCGGGACGTGTGCGGTGCCGGGGGTCAGGCCCCCGTGCCCGCGGTGACGTACGCCCTGAGTTCGGCCGCCAGCTCCTCGTGGACACGGGCCGCGAGGAGCGTGCCGCCCTCGGTGTGCTCCGTGGAGAGGACCTCCCCGTCGGCGTGGACCCGGGACACCAGGTCGCCGCGGGTGTAGGGCACCAGCGCCGTCAGCTCCACGGCCGGGCGCGGCAGCTCCCGGTCGATCAGCTCCAGCAGCTCCTCGATGCCCTGCCCGGTGCGGGCGGAGACGGCGATGGCGTGCTTCTCCGCGCGCAGCAGCCGCGCCAGCATGAGCGGATCGGCCGCGTCCGCCTTGTTGACCACCACGATCTCGGGCACGTCCACCGCGCCGACGTCCCGGATCACCTCGCGCACGGCGGCGAGCTGCTCCTCCGGCGCCGGGTGCGAGCCGTCGACCACGTGGAGGATCAGGTCGGCGTCGCCGACCTCCTCCATCGTGGAGCGGAACGCCTCGACGAGGTGGTGCGGCAGATGGCGTACGAAGCCGACGGTGTCGGCCAGGGTGTACGAGCGCCCGCTGGGGGTCTCGGCACGGCGCACGGTCGGGTCGAGGGTGGCGAACAGCGCGTTCTCCACCAGCACGCCCGCACCCGTGAGGCGGTTGAGCAGCGAGGACTTGCCCGCGTTGGTGTATCCGGCGATGGCGACCGAGGGCACCTTGTTGCGGCGCCGCTCCTGCCGCTTGACGTCGCGGCCGGTCTTCATCTCCGCGATCTCCCGGCGCATCCTCGCCATCTTCTCGCGGATCCGCCGCCGGTCCGTCTCGATCTTGGTCTCACCGGGACCTCGGGTGGCCATGCCGCCGCCGGAGGATCCGGAGCCGCCACCGCCCATCTGCCGGGACAGCGACTGGCCCCAGCCGCGCAGCCTGGGCAGCATGTACTGCATCTGTGCGAGCGAGACCTGTGCCTTGCCCTCGCGGGACTTGGCGTGCTGGGCGAAGATGTCCAGGATCAGGGCGGTGCGGTCCACCACCTTGACCTTGACGACGTCCTCGAGGTGGATGAGCTGGCCGGGGCTGAGCTCACCGTCGCACACGACGGTGTCGGCCGCCGTCTCGACCACGATGTCGCGCAGTTCGTGCGCCTTGCCGGAGCCGATGTAGGTGGCCGGGTCCGGCCTGTCACGGCGCTGGATCACACCGTCGAGGACGAGCGCGCCCGCGGTCTCGGCGAGGGCTGCGAGCTCGGCGAGGGAGTTCTCGGCGTCCTGCGCGGTGCCGGAGGTCCACACGCCCACGAGTACCACGCGCTCCAGCCGCAGCTGCCGGTACTCGACCTCCGTGACGTCCTGGAGTTCGGTGGACAGGCCCGCGACGCGGCGCAGGGCGGCGCGCTCGGAGCGGTCGTACTGGTCGCCGTCACGCTCGCCGTCGGTGTCCTGGCTCCAAGCGACGTCCTCCTCCATCAGGGCGTCGGCTCGGCGGTACGTCTCGGCGAGGCGCTGGCCGTTCTGCGGAAGGGAGGAAGAGAAGGTCAAGTGAGTCCTTACGTCGATGGAGTCAAGGCGTCCGGGTCAACGTGCGCGGCGCCCGGAACATTCCCGCCGGCATGAGCACGGGGACCTGTACGGATACGGACCGCGGCCCGCCCCGGACACGATGATGGTGGCACGGTCCGGCCCGGCCGTCACCTGGTTTGCGCGGCCTCCCGCCCTTCCGCGGGGCCGGACTCCCCTGATCGGGCCCCTCAGAGCTGGGGGCGGGCGGCCCGGACGACGTCGTAGACGCCGGGCACCTCCCGCATGGCGCGCATCAGCCGGGGCAGCTCGCCGGCGTCCTCCAGCCGCAGGGTGTAGGTGTGCCGCACCCGGTGCTCCCTGGGCGGTTCCACCTCGGCGGAGACCACGGCGGCCCCCTCCGCCGCGATGGCCTCGGTCAGGTCGGCCAGGAGGTGCGGGCGGCTCAGCGACTCGGCGTGCAGTGTCACCCGGCAGCCCGCGCCGGAGTCCTGCCACCGCACGGCCACGGTCTCGCGCCCGGCGGCGGTCATCCGGCCCACGGTGGGGCAGCCCTCCCGGTGGGCGGTCACCGCGCCGCCGCGCACCGCGAAGCCGACCACGGCGTCGGGCGGCACCGGCGTGCAGCAGCGGGCCAGCCGTACGGGTGCGCCGGGCAGCCCGGCCACGGCCGCGGGCCTCTCGCGGGCCCGTACGGCCCGGTCCGGGCCGTACGGTACGGCGGCTGGAGGGGAGCCCGGCTCCCGGGCCGCGGCCGACCGGGCCTCACGACGGACCTCCCCGCCCGCCCCCTCCGGCCGCTCGCCGCCCTCCACATCCTCCGCACAGGCGTCGAGCCAGGTGCGGATGGCGATCCGCGCGGTGGGGGTGCGGGCGTGCTCCAGCCACTGCGGGGAGGGACCGGACGTGCCCTCGGGAGCCATCAGCAGCTGCAGCGAGTCGCCGTCGCTCAGCACGGTGCCCAGCGCCGCGAGCCGTCCGTCCACCCGGGCTCCGACCAGGGCGTGCCCGGCCGCGCCGTAGCGGGCGTAGGCCGCGTCCACGCAGGTGGCGCCCGCGGGCAGGTGTAGGGCGGCGGTCCGGCCGGGGCCGCCCGGATCGGTGCAGAAGACGGTGATCTCGCGGTCCTGGGCGAGGTCGTCGCGCAGCTCGGCCCAGAAGGTGTCCGGGTCGGGTGCGTGGCTCTGCCACTCCAGCAGCCGCTCCAGCCAGCCGGGACGGGTGGGGTCGGCACGTCCGTCGTCCGCGGCGGCCGCCTCGCCGGCGGGGTCGGAGCCGGGGGCGCCGGAGGTCCGGTGCGGGTCGCCGAGGGCGATCACCCCCGCCTCGGCGACCCGGTGCATCCGGTGGGTGCGGACCAGTACCTCGGCCACCCGCCCCCCGGTGTCGGCGACCGCGGTGTGCAGCGACTGGTACAGGTTGAACTTCGGCACCGCGATGAAGTCCTTGAACTCCGACATCATCGGTGTGAAGCAGGTGTGCAGCTCCCCCAGGACCGCGTAGCAGTCGGCGTTCTCGGCGACCAGGATCAGCAGCCGCCCGAAGTCGCAGGACCCCAGCTCGCCGCGTTTGGCGCGGGCCCGGTGGACGGAGAGGAAGTGCCGCGGCCGGATGAGGACCTCGGCGGCGATGTCCGCATCGCGCAGTACGGCCCGCACCGACTCGGCGATCCCGGCGAGCGGGTCGGCACCGGCGTTGTGCTCGCGGATCAGCTCCCGGGTGCGGTCGTACTCCTCGGGGTGGAGTACGGCGAAGACCAGGTCCTCCAGCTCGGTCTTGAGCGCCTGCACGCCCAGCCGCTCGGCCAGCGGGACCAGCACGTCCCGGGTGACGCGGGCGATGCGCGCCTGCTTCTCGGGCCGCATCACGCCCAGGGTGCGCATGTTGTGCAGCCGGTCGGCGAGCTTGATGGACATCACCCGCACGTCGTTGCCGGTGGCCACCAGCATCTTGCGGAAGGTCTCCGACTCGGCGGCGGCGCCGTAGTCCACCTTCTCCAGTTTGGTGACGCCGTCGACGAGGTAGCCCACCTCCTCGCCGAACTCCGCCCGCACCTGTTCCAGCGTCACCTCGGTGTCCTCGACGGTGTCGTGGAGCAGGGAGGCCGTCAGGGTCGTCGTCTCGGCGCCGAGTTCGGCCAGGATCAGGGTGACGGCCAGCGGGTGGGTGATGTACGGCTCGCCGCTCTTGCGCGTCTGCCCCCGGTGCGAGGACTCCGCCAGAACGTAGGCGCGGCGCAGGATGTCGAGGTCGGCGCCCGGGTGGTGGGCGCGGTGCGCCTTGGCCACGTGCTCGATGGCGTCGGGGAGGGCGTGCCGGGGCGACGGGCCCAGGAGGGCCGCACGACCGAGCTTGCGAAGGCTCCGTACTGCGCTCATGGCACCTCCCACTGCGTCGGGGGGCTTGATCCTACCGAGCCTCCCACACCCCGCGGGCCGCCTCCCGTCCGCAGTGGCCGGGATCACCCGTTCGAGCGGTCGCCCTCAGGAAGCGGTGAGCAGGCCGGGGTCGATCGTGCCCTCGGCGACGATCACGGCGGGGCCGGTCATCTCGACGCCGCCGTCCGGGCGTTCGGTGATCACCAGCCGCCCGCCGGGGACGTCGACGGTGTAGGTGGCCGGAGCGCCGTCCGCGGCCGGATCCGCGCCGTCGCGGCGGGCGGCCGCGACCATGACCGCGCAGGCGCCCGTACCGCAGGAGCGGGTCTCGCCGGAACCGCGCTCGTGCACCCGCAGGGCCACGTGGCCCTGCCCCCGGCCGACGGCGAACTCGACGTTGACGCCCTCGGGGTAGGCGGTGGCCGGCGCCACGGCCGGGGCGGTGTACAGGTCACCGGCGTGGGCGAGGTCGTCGACGAAGGCGACGGCGTGCGGGTTGCCCATGTCGACGTGGAGCGCGGGCCAGCTGCGTTCCCCCACCGTGACGGTGATGTCCGCCTCCGTGCCGCCGGGCAACTTGGCGGCGCCCATGTGGACGGTGACGCCGCCGTCCTCGGCCAGGCGTACCCGGCGCACACCGGCCCGGGTGGCGACGGCGAGGTCGCCGGCCCCGGCCAGCCCGGCGCGCTGGAGGTAGCGTGCGAAGACCCGTACGCCGTTGCCGCACATCTCCGCGATGCTGCCGTCGGCGTTGCGGTAGTCCATGAACCACTCGGCCTCGCCGGCCATCGGGTGCGCCTCGGGGTGGGCCGCGGAGCGCACCACCCGCAGCAGGCCGTCCCCGCCGATCCCGGCCCGCCGGTCGCACAGCCGGGCCACGGTCCCGGCGGGGAGGTCAAGCGTTCCGTCCGGGTCGGGGATGATCACGAAGTCGTTCTCGGTGCCGTGTCCCTTGAGGAACGGCACGGGCGCGCCTGCGGCCCCTGCTGCGCTGTTCACGGTGCCCATCGTACGGGGCGGGGTCCGGCCACCGGCCGGGCCGGCGCTAGCGGAGTCGGGCGACGCGCCAGACGGCCAGCGCCACCAGGGTGCCGGCGATCAGCGCGTACAGGACGACCAGACGCCAGTCGGGACGCTCCCCGGATCCGCGCGCAGGCAGGCCCGGCCAGGCGAGGCCGGCACGGCGGGCGGCCATCATGCCCCAGCCGGCGGCGCAGCAGCTGAGGAGCAGCCCGAGCATGGCGACCACCGCCCCGCCCTCGCCGAGCCCGAAGGCGAGCGGGAAGGCGAACATCAGCGAGCCGGCCGCGCCGAGGCCGACGACGGGGGCGAGCTGCCACAGCCGCAGTTTCCGGGGCGGACGGAGTTCCGCGTAGGACTCGTCCTCCTCGGGGGCCGCTTCCTCCAGCACCTCGAGTCCGTTCCCGTCCTCCGGTGGGCCCACGCAGTCCAGGGCCCTCGGGCCGTCGCCGGCGGCGCGGAGCTGCTCGACGACCGGTTCGTCGCTGTTGCGGGGGCCGGCCTCCATCGCCACGTGCCCTCCCAACTCCCGGCTCTGCGGCTCAATCGACGGTCGATGCTCGCCGATGCTCGATGATGGCACGCCTGGGCGGCCGTCCAGCGCCCACTGGGCGTCCCGATGCCATCACGTGATCAGGCTGTGACCGCTCGTTCGAGGAGGGCCAGCGCCTTGTCGGGGAGTTCGCCGCGATCGTCCGCCGCACCGCTGAGCCAGTGGACACGCGGGTCGCGCCGGAACCAGGAGTCCTGGCGCCGCGCGAAGCGCTTGGTGGCGCGTACGGTCTCGGCGCGCGCCTCGTCCTCGGTGCACTCGCCGGCCAGGGCGGCCAGGATCTGCTGGTAGCCCAGGGCCCGTGAGGCCGTGCGGCCCTCTCGCAGTCCAGCACGCTCCAGCCCGCGCACCTCCTCGACCAGCCCGGCCTCCCACATCCGGTCCACCCGCCGGGCGATCCGCTCGTCGAGCTCGGGGCGTGCGACGTCGACTCCGATCTGGAGGGTGTCGTAGACGGGGTCGGGGCCGGGGAGGTTGGCGGTGAAGGGGCGGCCGGTGATCTCCACGACCTCCAGGGCGCGGACGATCCGGCGGCCGTTGCCCGGCAGGATCGCGCGGGCCGCCCCGGGGTCGACGGCGGCGAGCCGGGCGTGCAGCGCCCCGGAGCCGGACTCGGCCAGTTCGGCCTCCAGCCGGGCCCGTACGGCCGGGTCGGTGCCGGGGAACTCAAGGGCGTCGACGGCGCCGCGCACGTACAGCCCGGATCCGCCCACGAGCACGGGGGTGCGCCCCTGGGCGAGCAGACGGTCGATCTCGGCGCGGGCCAGGCGCTGGTACTCGGCGACGCTGGCGGTGACCGTCACCTCCCAGACGTCCAGAAGGCGGTGCGGAACGCCCTGGCGCTCCTTTGGCGTCAGCTTGGCGGTGCCGATGTCCATGCCTCGGTAGAGCTGCATGGAGTCGGCGTTGATCACCTCGCCGCCGAGGTGCCGGGCGAGGGCGACGCCCAGGTCGGACTTTCCGGCCGCGGTGGGTCCGACCACGGCGATGACACGGGGGTTGGGGGGTGAGCTGCTCACGGCCCAAGTCTCGCAAACGCACGGGGAGGAGTCCGAACGAGTCACGCGGCGCCCCGCGGCCGTCGTGCGCCGCGCGCACCGGCCGTGGGCGGGTGCCCGGAGCGCGGGCCGGTGAACCGCTCCGTGAAACGCGGGACTCCCGCCGCGCGAGTAAGGTCTTTGGCTCATATGAGGTTATTCGCACCATTGGTGGTGATACACGGGAGGGGGAGTCGGGGACTCCGCCCCGGGGCGGGGGTCGTCGGCAGGGCGCGAGAGGCGCGCGAGAGAACGGAGTGACCGCCATGGGCATCATGGACAGGGTCAGGGGCGTGGCCGGTCGGCACGGCGGGAAAGCCGGGGAGACGTCCGGTGGCGGGAGCAGGGGCAGGCACCGGCGCCGTACCGGGACCCGCGACGCGAAGATCCGGGAGGCGCGGGAGCGGCTGACACGTGAGAGGGACGAGAAGGGGGACACCGCCGGCCCCGCCGCCTGAGCGGCCGCCGTCCCCGCCGTGCGGCGGGGACGGCGGGGTCTGGTCGGTCTACGACCAGCTCGCCACCAGGTAGCCGACACCGTACGGTGCCTGGTCGTACAGCAGCCGCCCCTGGAGCCCCGCACCCTCGGCGGCACCGGCCAGCACCTGCCAGCAGGCCCGGCCGGACGCCTTCAGCTCGTAGGCCAGCTCCTCGTCGAGGGCCAGCAGCCCGGCGGGGTCGGCGGCGTCCAGGGCGCGGGCCGCGTCCGCGTCGAAGGCGGGGGCGCGCTCGTCGAAGTAGCCGGGGGCCTTGATCGTCCGGCAGGCGCTGCCGTCGCCCATCGCCAGCAGCGCGACACGCTCCGCCGAGGCGGCCAGCTCCCGCCCGGTCCGCGCGCAGCGCTCCTTCGGCAGCGGCTCCCCCACCGCGATCCCCTCCACGGGCGCCGCGCCCCAGCCCGTACGTTCCAGCAGCCAGGCGCCCACGGCCAGGGACGGCGGCAGCGGATGCCCGGCGGACGGACCCTCGCCCGGCCCCAGCCGGACCTCCAGGCCGACCCCGAAGGGGCGGAAGGACCCGGTGGCGCCCTGCGGATACCTGCCCCGGCCCGCCTGGTCGGCGGTGCCGACGACGACGAGCCGGTCGGGGCGAGCGGCGGCCAGAACGCCGATGGCGTCGTAGCAGGCGGCCCGGGCTTCGTCCGTCTCATGGGCGGCGCCCCCCGCCACCTCGGGCACCAGCAGCGGCGGACAGGGGCATACGGCGGCGGCGACAAGCATGGCTCGCAGCCTACCGCCGCACTCCCTCCCCGCGGTCGGGCGCACAGGGGCCCGCACACGCCTGACCAGCGCGCAACCGGTGCACGCCGGGCTCACGACCGGCGCGCGTACGCCGGGCCCGCGCGCCTGTGCGTTCCGGAAAGCGGGTGCGTCAGCGGGCGGTGCAGCCGCCCGGCGCAGCGGGCGGCTGCTCGGGGACGCCGACGGTCGGCAGCCCGAGCATCACGCCCCGGGGCCCGGCCTCGGGCGCGGCGTTGCGCCGCTCCCAGGCGTCGCCCGCACGGGTGCGCCGCACCCCCAGCACCGCGCCCTCGGCCAGCAGGTGGTGCGGGGCGGCGTAGGTGACCTCGACGGTCGCCATGTCCCCCGGGCGCGGCACATCGCCGTCGGGGCGGGTGAAGTGGACCAGGCGGTTGTCGGGGGCGCGGCCGGACAGCCTGCGGGTGGCACCGTCCTTGCGGCCCTCGCCCTCGGCGACCATGACCTCCAGCGTCCGCCCGACCTGCCTCCTGTTCTCCGCCCAGGAGATCTCCTCCTGGAGGGCCACCAGCCGCTCGTACCGCGCCTGCACGACCTCCTTGGGGATCTGCCCGTCCATCTCGGCGGCCGGGGTGCCGGGCCGCTTGGAGTACTGGAAGGTGAACGCCTGCGCGAAGCGGGCCTCGCGGACGGTGTGGAGGGTCTGCTCGAAGTCCTCCTCGGTCTCGCCGGGGAAGCCCACGATGATGTCGGTGGAGATCGCGGCGTCGGGGATCGAGGCCCGGACCTTCTCGATGATGCCCAGGAAGCGCTCCTGCCGGTAGGAGCGGCGCATCGCCTTCAGCACGCGGTCGGAGCCGGACTGCAACGGCATGTGCAGCTGCGGCATCACGTTCTCCGTCTCGGCCATGGCGGCGATGACGTCGTCGGTGAAGTCGCGCGGGTGGGGAGAGGTGAAGCGGACCCGCTCCAGGCCCTCGACCTTCCCGCAGGCGCGCAGCAGCTTGGAGAAGGCCTCGCGGTCGCCGATGTCGGATCCGTAGGCGTTGACGTTCTGCCCCAGCAGCGTGATCTCGGTGACGCCCTCGGCGACCAGCGCCTCGACCTCGGCCAGGATGTCGCCGGGCCGGCGGTCCTTCTCCTTGCCCCGCAGAGCGGGGACGATGCAGAACGTGCAGGTGTTGTTGCAGCCGACCGAGATGGAGACCCAGGCCGCGTACGCGCTCTCGCGCCGGGTCGGCAGCGTGGAGGGGAACGCCTCCAGCGACTCGGCGATCTCGACCTGCGCCTCCTGCTCGACGCGGGCGCGCTCCAGCAGCACCGGCAGGCTGCCGATGTTGTGGGTGCCGAAGACCACGTCGACCCAGGGCGCGCGCCGCACGATGGTGTCGCGGTCCTTCTGCGCCAGGCAGCCGCCGACCGCGATCTGCATGCCCGGCCGGGACGCCTTCTTCGGGGCGAGGTGGCCGAGGTTGCCGTACAGCTTGTTGTCGGCGTTCTCCCGCACCGCGCAGGTGTTGAAGACGACCACGTCGGCGTCGTCGGTGTCCCCCGGGGCCCGGACATAGCCCGCGTCCTCCAGCAGGCCCGACAGGCGCTCGGAGTCGTGGACGTTCATCTGGCACCCGTAGGTGCGCACCTGGTAAGTCTTCGCACTCATCTCAGTCGACAGGGTACGCGCTCCCCCGTCCGCCCCGCCTCTCCCTTCCGCACAGCGGTCCTGGCAGGATCGGTGTCATGGTCTCCCCGCACATACGGCGCCCATGGGCGCGGCGGCCGCTGACGGCCGCCGGGGCCGCGACCGCCGTGCTCGCGCTGCTGCTGTGGTGGCTGCTGCCCGACGGCGGCCCGGCGCCCAGTGGCCAGGTCGTCTTCACCACCGGCGCCCGGGGCGGGGTCTACGAACGCTACGGGGAGCTGCTGAAGGAGCAGCTGGGCAGCGACCTGCCCGGGGTGGACGTGACCCTCGTGCCCAGCCAGGGCTCGGTGCAGAACATAGAGCGGCTGATCTCCGGCGAGGCCTCCTTCACCATCGCCGCGGCCGACGCGGTCGCCGCCTACGTCAACTCCGGCGGAAAGGACGCCGACCGGCTGCGGGCCTGCGCACGGCTGTACGACGACTACATCCAGCTCGTCGTCCCGGCCGGCTCGCCGGTGCGCGCCGCCGAGGACCTGAAGGGGCTGCGGGTCGGGCTCGGGCAGCGGCGCTCCGGCGTCAACCTGATCGCGGGCCGGCTGCTGAAGGCCGCCGGTCTGGACCCGGACAAGGACGTCCAGCCGGTGCTCCAGGGCATCGACAGGATGCCGGAACTGCTGGTCCGTGGGGAACTGGACGCCTTCTTCTGGTCGGGCGGGCTGCCGACCGGCGCGATCGAGCAGCTCGCCGAGGCCACCGAGATCCGCCTCGTACCGCTGGGCGACCTGGTGCCGGTGCTGCACGCCCAGGAGCCGCAGACCCGCTCCTACCGGGCGGCCCTGATGCCCTCCGACGCCTACCCGGCCGTCCGGGACGGCAAGGCCGTCGAGACGATCGCGGTGGCGAACCTGCTGGTCACCATGGAGGGCACGGACGCCGCGCTGACCGAGGGGATCACCCGCTCGGTGATCAACAGCCGGGACCGCATCGGCCGCGCGGTCCACGCCGCGCAGAAGGTCGACCTGCGCACGGCCATCTACACCCATCCGCTTCCGCTGCACCGGGGCGCCGAGCGCTACTACCGCTCCGTGAAGTCCTGATCCCGTCCCGCCAGGGGCGGGCGGGGCCGATGGCGGCCGGCGGTGGTCGGCGGAGGCCGTCGGGACCCGGTACGGACGCCGCGGGCCGAGCGGCGGGCTGCGGCACCCCGCGACCGCGGCCCCCTCCGGGCCTCACCCCGCGTCCGGCGCGTTCCTCGGCAGGCCGATCACCACACGCAGTCCGTGCGGTTCGTTGCGGGCGAAGGAGATGTCCGCCCCGCCGGCGGCGAGCAGCGCGCGGGAGATGGACAGGCCCAGGCCGGAGCCGGAGACGTTCTGGTGGCGGCCGCTGCGCCAGAAGCGGTCCCCGATCCGGTTCAGCTCGTCCTCGGTGAGGCCGGGCCCGTGGTCGGCGACCTCGATGATCACCCGCCCGCCGGCCGCGGCGACGGTGACCGTGACCGACTCCCCGGCGGGGGTGAACTTCACCGCGTTGTCCACGACCGCGTCCAGCGCGCTGGAGAGCGCGACCGGGTCGGCCCAGCCGGTCACCGCACCCTGCCCGGCCGCACGCAGCTCCACCCCCTCGCGGTCGGCGACCGGACGCCAGGCGGCCACGCGTTCGGCGGCGAGCGCGGCGATGTCGGTCAGCCGCAGGTCGGCGGGTGTGTGCTCGGCCAATGCGAGGTCGAGGAGGTCGTCGAGTACCCGGGCCAGCCGCTTGCCCTCGGCCCGCACCGAGGCGATCTCCTCGTTGTCCTCGGGCAGTTCCAGGGCCAGCAGTTCGATGCGGAGCAGCAGCGCCGCCAGCGGGTTGCGCAGCTGGTGGGAGGCGTCGGCGACGAAGGCGCGCTGCTGCTCCAGGACGGTCTCGACGTGGTCGGCCATCTCGTTGAAGGACCGGGCCAGGCGCTGGAGTTCCGGCGGCCCGCTCAGGGCGGCCACCCGGGAGGCCAGCCGCCCGGTGGCGATGTCGTGGCTGGCCTTGTCCAGTACGCGCACCGGTTTGAGCACCCAGCCGGTCAGCCGGACGGCGAAGGCGACGGCGACGAGCATGGCGGCCGCCTCCCCGACGGCCAGCGGCAGCCAGCCGTGCAGGATGCGCGAGCGCATCGCCCCGGTGGGGGAGTCCGTGAGGACGACGGCGACGACGTCGCCGTCGCGTACGACCGGTGAGGCGACCGCGATCCGGCCCTCCTGCCAGGGCCACACCTGGGGCGGGTCGTGGCTGCGGCGCCCGGCCAGGGCCTCGGCGAAGGCCGCGGCGCCCTCTCCCCGGCGCGGGGGCCGCCAGGTCGCCGGGGCCGCGGCCATCGGGCTGCCGTCGCGGTAGAAGACGCCGGCCCTGATGCCGTAAAGATCGTGGTACCGGGTGAGTTCGTCCCGCAGGGTGGCCAGCCGCTCGTCCTGCTGGCGGGCCTCGGCGGTGGTGGGGCTGCGGGCCGGGGGGCGGGTGGTGACGTACTGCGCCAGGGAGGCGAAGCGCGCGGTGTCGTCGATGCGGTCGACGACGACGTGCTGCTGTTCGGCGGCGGCCATGCTCGCGGCGAGCGGGAAGCCGAGGGCGAGCAGAACGGCGGCCATCAGGGCGTTGAGGAGGGCGAGGAGGCGTGTGCGCACGGCGGGCGGTCCGCTTTCGTCCCGGTCCTGGTCCCGGCCTCAGCCGGTGGGGGCGACGAGCCGGTAGCCGACTCCGCGCACCGTCTCTATCAGGGCGGGCAGGGCCAGCTTGGAGCGGAGCGAGGCGATGTGGACCTCCAGGGTGCGGCCGGTGCCCTCCCAGTTGGTGCGCCAGACCTCGCTGATGATCTGCTCACGGCGGAAGACGACGCCGGGGCGCTGGGCGAGCAGTGCGAGCAGGTCGAACTCCTTGCGGGTCAGAGGGACCGCCTCGCCGCGCACCGTGACCCGGCGGGTGTCGGTCTCGATGGTCAGCGGCCCCAGGCTCAGCTCTCCGGTCCCCGCGGCCCGGGCGCTTCCCGCCTCCCCGCCCGCGGGGCGGTCGGCGCCGGGGCCGGCCGGTGCGCCGGCCGGAGCCGCGGGGGCGGGGGCGGTGCGGCGGCTGACGGCATGGATCCGGGCGAGGAGTTCGGCGGTGTCGTACGGCTTGACCACGTAGTCGTCGGCACCGAGGTTGAGGCCGTGGACGCGGGAGCGCACATCGGCCCGCGCCGTGACCATGATCACCGGGGTGCTGGTCAACCGGCGAATGCGGCCGCAGACCTCGAAACCGTCGATGTCGGGCAGACCGAGATCGAGCAGCACCACGTCGAAGGGCGCCGCGGCTCCGTCCGGGAGCAGGCGCCGCAGGGCCTCCTCGCCTCCGCGGGCGTGCACCACGTCGAAGCCGTGCCGGGCGAGCACGGCGGACAGCGCCGCGGCCACCCGGTCGTCGTCCTCGACCAGCAGCAGTCTCATGGCCCCTCTTCTCCCCAGGTGTTCCCCCGTGTGTCCGTCCAGCCCCTCCCGGGTGTGGCAGTCATCCACTCCGATCCGGCCCGGCGCGTCAAGACCCGGCGGGCCTCTTCTCCACGCGAACCCCCACGTTAAGCAGCCGATACGCCGGCCGGTGAACATTTCGGGCGATAAGTCCCTTTGCGGCTGGATCGTTATGCTCAAGTTCAGCTCAGATGGGATGACGTTGCTCAACGGTGGTCACTAAGGTCCCCTCAACCGACGAGGACGGAGCGAATGACGCCGATGAGCAATGTATCGGTGACCAAGGACGCCGCACCGACGGCGGAGAACCTGGTCGTCCTGGACAATGTCAACAAGCACTTCGGTGCCCTGCACGTCCTTCAGGACATCGACCTGACCATTGCGCGGGGCGAGGTCGTCGTCGTCATCGGACCCTCGGGGTCCGGGAAGTCCACGCTGTGCCGCACCATCAACCGCCTGGAGACGATCGATTCCGGGACGATCCTGATCGACGGCAAGCCGCTGCCCGCCGAGGGCAGGGAACTGGCCCGGCTCCGCGCCGATGTCGGCATGGTCTTCCAGTCGTTCAACCTCTTCGCGCACAAGACGGTGCTGGAGAACGTCATGCTGGGCCAGCTCAAGGTCCGCCGCGTCGACAAGAAGGCGGCGGAGGAGAAGGCCCGCTCCCTGCTCGACCGGGTCGGGGTGGCCAACCAGGCCGACAAGTACCCCGCACAGCTCTCCGGCGGTCAGCAGCAGCGCGTGGCCATCGCCCGCGCGCTGGCGATGGACCCGAAGGTGATGCTCTTCGACGAGCCGACCTCCGCGCTCGACCCCGAGATGATCAACGAGGTCCTGGAGGTCATGCAGCAGCTCGCACAGGGCGGTATGACGATGGTCGTCGTCACCCATGAGATGGGCTTCGCCCGCTCCGCGGCGAACCGGGTGGTCTTCATGGCCGACGGGCGGATCGTCGAGGAGGCCACTCCCGACCAGTTCTTCAGCAACCCGCGCAGCGACCGCGCCAAGGACTTCCTGTCGAAGATCCTTCACCACTGATCCGGCAACGGCTCAGCGGATTTTTGCACGATACGACTCCAGGGATGTTCACCATGACCTTCCGCAAGCCCGGCCTCGTGGCCGCCACCGCCGTCGTCCTCGCCCTGACCGCCACCGCGTGCGGCGGCGGCGCCAGCGGCTCCGACGACGAGAAGATCAACATCGGCATCAAGTTCGACCAGCCGGGTCTGGGCCTGAAGACCCAGGACGGCGAGTACACCGGCTTCGACGTGGACGTGGCCAAGTACGTCGCCAAGGAGCTGGGCTACGACGAGAAGGACATCACCTGGAAGCAGGCTCCCAGCGCCGAGCGCGAGAACATGATCGCCAACGGCGACGTGAAGTTCATCGCCGCCACCTACACGATCAACGACGAGCGCAAGGAGCGGGTGGACTTCGCCGGCCCGTACTTCCTCGCCCACCAGGACTTCCTGGTCCGCGCCGAGGACGACTCCGCGTGGAACAAGGACGAGCTGAACACCAAGGAGCTGAAGCTCTGCTCGGTCGTCGGCTCCACCTCGGCGCAGAACGCCAACAAGAAGTTCGCACCGAAAGCCAACCTGATCGAGTACGGCGGTTACTCGGAGTGCCTGACCGGCCTGGAGAACGAGGCCGTCGACGCCCTGACCACCGATGACTCCATCCTGGCCGGCTACGCGGCGCAGAAGGAGCACCAGGGCAAGTTCAAGCTCGCCGGCCTCAGCCTCAGCGACGAGCCGTACGGCATCGGCCTGAAGAAGGGTGACACCGAGCTGCGCAAGAAGATCAACGACGCCCTCAAGAAGATGGTCGACGAGGGCGCCTGGGAAGAGGCCGCGAAGAAGCACTTCGGCCCGGCCAACTACGAGTACGAGCCCGCCCCGGAGATCACCGAGACGAACTGACGCCGTCCGCGGTGTGCCGTCGCCGTCCGCGGGCGGCGACGGCACACCGCACCTCCGACGGTGTCCGACGAGACGCCATCCGACGAGGCGAGAGCGCGGGAGAACGTGTTCGACTTTCTTGATTCCGGGCAGTACGACGTGCTCGGAGCCTTCTGGGTGACGGTGCAGCTCACCGTTTATTCGGCGATCGGCTCCCTGGTCTGGGGAACGATCCTGGCCGCCATGCGGGTCAGCCCGGTGCCGCTGATGCGCGCCTTCGGCACCGCCTACGTCAACGTCGTGCGGAACACCCCGCTGACGGTCATCATCCTGGCCGCCTCGCTGGGGTTGTTCCAGACGCTGGGCATCACGCTCGCCGGCGGCAGCGACTTCGAGACGATCGGCTTCAGGCTCGCCGTGCTCGGACTGATCGCCTACCACGCCACCTTCGTGTGCGAGGCGCTGCGCTCGGGCATCAACACGGTGCCCGTCGGGCAGGCAGAGGCGGCGCGCGCCCTGGGGCTGAGCTTCTTCCAGGTGCTGTTCCTCATCATCCTCCCGCAGGCGTTCCGCGCCGTCGTGGCGCCTCTGGCGAACGTCCTGATCGCCCTGACCAAGAACACCACGGTGGCGGCCGCCATCGGGGTGGCGGAGGCCGCGGCGCTGATGAAGACGATGATCGAGTACGAGAGCGACGCCATCTTCCTGGTCTCCGCGATGTTCGCCTTCGGGTTCGTTGTCCTGACACTCCCGACCGGCATGCTGCTGGGCTGGGTCAGCAAGCGCGTGGCGGTGAAGCGATGAGCAACCTCTCCGTTCTGTACGACGCACCGGGCCCGCGGGCCAAGGCGCGCAACATCCTCTACTCCGTGGTGTTCCTGCTCCTCCTCGCCCTCGCCCTGTGGTGGGCGCTGGACACCATGGCCGACAAGAACCAGCTCGAGGCGGCGAAGTGGGAGCCGTTCGTCGCCGACGGCCGGGTGTGGACGACATATCTGATCCCCGGCCTGCTCAACACTCTCAAGGCCGCCTTCCTGTCGATCGTCATAGCGCTTCCGCTGGGTGCGCTGTTCGGCATGGCCCGGCTGTCCGACCACCGGTGGGTCCGCGTCCCCGCCGGCGCGGTGGTGGAGTTCTTCCGCTCCATTCCGGTGCTGCTGATGATGTTCTTCGCCAACGCGGCGTACGCGCAGTTCACCGACCTGTCCTCCGATGTGCGCCCGCTGTACGCCGTGGTGACGGGCCTGGTGCTCTACAACGCCTCGGTGATCGCGGAGATCGTACGGGCGGGCATCCTGTCGCTGCCCTCGGGCCAGACGGACGCGGCCAAGGCCATCGGCATGCGCAAGGGGCAGATCATGCTCTACGTGCTGCTGCCGCAGGCGGTCACGGCGATGCTGCCGGCGCTGGTCAGCCAGCTCGTGGTGATCGTGAAGGACACCGCGCTGGGCGGCGCGCTGCTGGGCTACATGGAACTGCTCAGCCAGGTACGGGTGATCACCGCCAACTACGGTGCCAACACCATCGCGGCCTTCACCGTGATCGCGCTGATCTTCATCGTGCTGAACTTCCTGCTCACCAGCTTCGCGAGCTGGCTCGAGGGACGGCTGCGGCGCGGCAAGCGGTCCACCGGGGCCGTGCTGCACGGCGGCGCCGACACGGAGATGGAGTTCGACGAGCCCCACGTCGAGCCCCACGCCCGGAAGTAGCCGCGCGCCGCTCCCCCTTCCGCGCCCGTTGTGCGCCCACTGCCTGTGCCCCCGTCGCTTGACGGGGGCACAGGCAGTGGGTTGCATACGAGGTGTGATCGTGTACCGGGCTCCATCGGCTCCACCCCCTCTCCCCTCCCCCGACCGTGAGAACCGCCCGGGCCGTGAGAACTGCGAGGACCGCTCGTCGTGGACCCGGTGATCGTCGTCGGCGCGGGACCTGTCGGGCTGGCGCTGGCACTGGCGCTGGCACGCCACGGTGTGCCGTCGGTGGTGCTGGACGGCGGTGACGGCGAGGTGGAGCAGCGTACGGCGCGCACCTGCGTCCTGCGGCCGGACACTGCGGCGTACGCGGCGACGCTGGGCGGCGCCCGGTGGGCGGCGTGGCGCACCGAGCGGCGGCGGCAACCGGTGCGGCGGATCGAGTTGGACGCCCGGACCTCGCCGGTGCACATACAGCAGTACGCGCTGGAGCGGGGTATGCGGGCCGCGCTGGAGCGGGAGCCGCTGGCCGAGATCGTCACCGGGGCCCGCCTGGACGAGCTGGAGCAGGACGAGCGGGGGGTGTCGGCCCACACCCGCGGCGTTTCCGGCTCCGCCGGCGCCTGGTGGCGGGGCAGTTATCTGGTGGGCTGCGACGGCGCCCGCTCCACGGTGCGCAAGCTGCTGGGGATCCGCTTCCTCGGGCGCACCTCCGTCGAGCGGCACGCGGTGGCGGCCCTGCGGATGCAGCTGCCCTGGGACGGCGAGGCGCTGCTGCACCGCGATGTGCCCGGTGGTGAGGGCGAGGTGGTGGCGCGTCCGCTGCCCAACGGCGTGTGGCGGCTGGACTGGCTGCTGCCACCGCGCGGCGATCTGGTCACCCCGGACGCGCTGCTGGCCCGGATACGCGACACCCTGGCCGCATGGTGCGGGGAGGATCCTCCCCCTTACGAACTGCTGGACACCGGCGTGCACATCGCGCACCAGCGGCTGGCTCGGCACTGGCGCTCGGACCGGGCCTTCCTCGCCGGGGACGCGGCGCATCTGCTGGGGGCGCTGGGCACCCAGTCCGTCGACGAGGGTCTGCGGGACGCGGCCAATCTGGCCTGGAAGCTGGCGTTGTGCCTGCGCGGCCGGGCGCCCGGGGAACTGCTTGACAGCTATGAGACCGAGCGCCGCGGCGCGGTGGGGGCCCGGCTGCGCGCCCTCGACCAGGCGCTGCCTCTGGTACGCGGGGGCGGGGGACTGCGCACCCTGCTGTCCGGTGCCTCACGGGGACACCTGGAGCTGCTGACGGACGGGCATCTGGGCCGGGGACCGCTGGGCGCGCCCCCGTGCCACGGGCGTTCGCCGCTGGCACCGGGGCAGGACACCGTTCCAGGAGCACTCGCTGTCGGGACCGATCCGGGGTCACCTGTGCGGGATGTGCCGGTGACGGCCCTGGACGGGACGCGGGGACGGCTGTGGGAGCGGCTGGGCGGTGATCTGCTGGTACTGCTGATCGCGCCCGGCACCCATGTGTGGGACAGCCGCCACTGGCTGTCGGCCGGGCTGATGCCGGAGCTGGCCGCCGTGGTGGAGGGGCTGACGGTGCCCGCTGAGCTGCTGGTGGCAGAGGGTTATCCGGGCGCGGTCGCCCACACCGCCCTGGTGATCCGCCCGGACGGGCATCTGGTGACCGCGCTGCCCGGTGCCCGGACCGGTGAGCTGCGCGCCTGCGTGGACGTGGTACGCGGCACCCTGATCGGGGAGGCGGCCGCAGCGGACTCGTGACTCCGTCGTCGACCGGTGGTGCCTTCGATCGGTGCCGCCGCCGACAGATACCGTGCGGCTCAGTCCCCGCCGTACAGGGGGTACTCCTCCATATCCTCCCCTTCCGCTTCCAGCGCCTCTCTCACAACCCGGAGAGCGAGCCCCTCTGAGTAGCCCTTGCGCGCCAGCATCCCGGCGAGCCGGCGCAGCCGCCTGTCGCGCTCCAGCCCTTTGGTGGCGCGCAGTTTGCGCTCCACAAGGGCTCGGGCGGTCCGCTCCTCCCGCCCCGGATCCAGTTGCTCCACCGCATGGTCGATCAACTCGGAGTCAACGCCCTTGTGCCGCAGTTCCCGGGCGAGGGCCCGGCGGGCGAGACCCCGGCCATGGTGACGGGACTCCACCCAGGCGTCGGCGAACGCCGCGTCGTCGATCAACCCGACGTCCTCCAGCCTGGAGAGCACCGACTCGGCGACGTCCTCGGGGATCTCCCGCTTGCGCAGTGCCTCGGCGAGTTGCCCGCGGGTGCGCGGCGTTCCGGTGAGCAGGCGCAGGCAGATCGCCCGCGCCCGCTCCTCCGGATCTGCCGGTGGCTCCCCCTGACGTCCCGCCACGGCTCAGCTCTTGGCCGCTGCGGTGCTCTTGACCGCCTTGGCTCGCGTCGCCGGCGCGGGCACCGTCTTCGCCGCCGCGGCGGGGGCGGCCTCGGTCTTGGCCGCGTCCGCGCCCGGCTCGCCCTCGGGGGCCTCGGTCTTCGCG
>NZ_JADEYH010000021.1 GCF_017114865.1 Streptomyces verrucosisporus
CGACGACGTGGTGGACGCCGAGATCGTCGACGACGACAAGCCCAAGGGTGGTGCAGCGTGACGGAGGAGACCCCGGGTTTCGAGCAGGAGCCCGACGTCCCCGCCGAGCCGGGCAAGCCGGGCGAGCAGCCCGGTGACGCGGCGCAGGCCTCCGAGGCCGCCGAGGAGGCGGCCCCGGAGGCGGCCCCCGGGGCTTCCGGGGACGCCGAGGGCGCGGCGGCACTGACCGCCCAGCTCGACCAGACCCGTACCGCGCTGAACGAGCGCACCCAGGACCTGCAGCGGCTCCAGGCGGAGTTCTCCAACTACCGCCGCCGGGTCGAGCGGGACCGGGTGGCGGTCAAGGAGGTCGCGATCGCCAACGTGCTCACCGAGCTGCTGCCGGTGCTCGACGACATCGGCCGCGCCCGGGACCACGGCGAACTGGTCGGCGGCTTCAAGTCGGTGGCCGAGTCGCTGGAGACGGTCGTGGCGAAGATGGGCCTGCAGCAGTTCGGCAAGGAGGGCGAGGCCTTCGACCCGACGGTGCACGAGGCCCTGATGCACTCGTACTCGCCCGACGTCACCGAGACGACGTGCGTGCAGATCCTGCAGCCCGGGTATCGCATCGGCGAGCGCACCATCCGGCCCGCGCGGGTCGGCGTAGCCGAGCCCCAGCCGGGCGCGCAGCCCGGCAAGGGCGAGGACCAGCAGGCGGAGACGGCAGCTGATGAGGAGAGCGGTGGCCCCGAGCAGGGCTGACGCGAGGGAAGACCGGGAGGAGGGACGCCGGGGATGAGCACCAAGGACTTCGTGGAGAAGGACTACTACAAGGTCCTCGGCGTCCCCAAGGACGCCACCGAGGCGGAGATCAAGAAGGCGTACCGGAAGCTCGCCCGCGAGTTCCACCCGGACGCCAACAAGGGCGACGCCCGGGCCGAGGAGCGCTTCAAGGAGGTCTCCGAGGCCCATGACGTCCTGGGCGATCCCAAGCGCCGCAAGGAGTACGACGAGGCCCGCGCGCTCTTCGGCGCCGGCGGTTTCCGCGCCGGCCCGGGGGCGGGCGGCCCCGGCGGCTTCAACTTCGACCTGGGCGACCTCTTCGGGGGTGCCCAGGGCGGCGGCGCCCCCGGGGCGGGCGGCTTCGGCGGCGGCCTCGGGGACGTCTTCGGCGGGCTGTTCGGCCGGGGCGGCGGCGCGGGCACGCGCACCCAGCCGCGCCGCGGCCAGGACATCGAGTCCGAGGTGACGCTCAGCTTCACCGAGGCGGTGGACGGGGCCACGGTCCCGCTGCGGATGTCCAGCTCGGCGGCGTGCAAGGCATGCGCGGGCACCGGCGACAAGAACGGCACCCCCAGGGTCTGCCCCACCTGCGTCGGCACCGGCCAGGTCAGCCGCGGCGGCGGGGGCGGGTTCTCGCTCACCGACCCGTGCGTGGACTGCAAGGGCCGGGGCCTGATCGCCCAGGACCCGTGCGAGGTCTGCAAGGGCAGCGGCCGGGCCACCAGCTCGCGCACCATGCAGGTCCGCATCCCCGCCGGAGTCTCCGACGGCCAGCGCATCCGGCTGCGGGGCAAGGGCGCGCCGGGCGAGCGCGGTGGCCCGAACGGCGATCTGTACGTCGTGGTGCACGTCGAGCCGCACCCGGTGTTCGGCCGCAAGGACGACAACCTGACCGTCACCGTGCCCGTCACCTTCACGGAGGCGGCGCTCGGCGGCGAGATCAAGGTGCCCACCCTGGGCGGCCCACCGGTCACCCTGAGGCTTCCGGCCGGCACGCCGAGCGGCCGGACGATGCGCGCCCGCGGAAAAGGGGCGGTGCGCAAGGATGGCACCAGGGGCGACCTGTTGGTCACCATGGAGGTGACGGTCCCGAGGGAACTGAGCGACAAGGCGAGGGACCTGCTGGAGTCCTACCGTGACGCGACCGCGGGCGAGGACCCGCGGGCGGCGCTGTTCAAGGCCGCGAAGGGAGAATGACCGATATGGACGGCTACGGCCGCGGACGACAGGGCCAGGGACGGGGGCGCGCCAACCCGTACGAGCTGACGGACGAGTCACCGGTCTACGTCATCTCCGTGGCGGCACAGCTCTCCGGGCTCCACCCGCAGACACTGCGGCAGTACGACCGGCTCGGTCTCGTCTCCCCCGACCGCACCGCCGGGCGCGGCCGCCGTTACTCGGCGCGTGACATCCAGCTCCTGCGCCAGGTGCAGCGGCTGTCGCAGGACGAGGGCATCAACCTCGCGGGCATCAAGCGCATCATCGAGCTGGAGAACCAGGTCGCGGCCCTGCAGGCCAAGGTGGCCGAGCTCCAGCAGGCGGTGGAGGGGGCCGCGGTGGCCATGCGCCAGCGTGAGGCTCAGGTGCACGCCTCCTACCGCCGCGACCTGGTGCCCTACCACGACGTGCGGCAGTCCAGCGCGCTGGTGGTCTGGCGGCCTCAGCGCTCCGCCGACTGACCTTCACTCCGCGGTGTGCCGGGGCACGCCCCCGGCGCCCCCGCGGCCGGCTTCCGGCGGGGGCCCGGTGAGGGCCGTCCGGCGTACACATGCGTCCGTCCGGGGCCGCCCGAACGGACGCCTCGCGCCACCCGTCCGGCGGTGTGCGGATGGCATGCCGGCGTGGGAGGGGCGCAGCGTGAGGGCATGGACAGGATACGTGCCGTCATAGCCGCGTTCGTGACCGTCACGACCTCCGCCGCGCTGCTGGGGGCCGCTCCCCTGGGCGTCCCCGTGGTCGATCCGGTGCCCGGTGCCGCGGCCGTTCGCACAACGGCCGACGGGGCCGGCGCCCCCCGGGCCCCCTGGCCCGGCGGTACGGTGCGGACCGTCGGGAAGCTCATCGGGACCTATCCGGACGGGCAGCTGCTGGCCTGCTCCGGCGCCGTCGTGGACGCCCCCAACGGAAGCGTCGTCGTCACCGCCGCCCACTGCGTCCACAACCCCGGCGAGGCCCGCTGGAAGCAGGCCTGGTTCGTCCCCGCCTACGACCGCCACGGCACCGCGAACGCCGCCCGGGCCGGCTGGCGGGTGGAGTCGGTGCACCTGGAGTCCGCCTGGAAGCGGGGGAAGCTGCCGCAGGCCCTGCCGTACGACTACGCCTTCCTGAAGGTGGAGAGGAAGGACGGGCGGACGCTCCAGGAGACGGTCGGCGCCAACCGCCTGGACTTCGAGCCCGTCGAGCCGGCCGAGCGCACCACGGCCCTCGGCTACCCGGCCACCGAGCCGTACGACGGCGAGACGCTCGCCCACTGCGCGGGCACGCCCACCCTGCTGACCGAGCGGGACACCCGGCAGCCGAACGTGGGCGGGCTGCTGCTGGAGTCCTGCGACCTGACCCAGGGGTCCAGCGGCGGGCCGTGGCTGCGTGACTACGACGCCGCGAGCCAGTCCGGCACGGTGGTGGCCGTGATGTCGGTCGGCGACGACCGGGGCCGGGTGCTGGGCCGTCCCTTCCCGGCCGAGGCGCGCCGGCTGCTCCGGGCGGCGGGCGGTTCCCGCGGCTGAGCCGCGCAGGAGCCGCGCCCGGCCTCCGGTCCCGACCGGGCCCCACGAGCCGACGCCGTCCCGCCCGATGTGCGACCGGGCGGGGCGGCGTCCTGCCGTACGCGGGCGCGGGCGCGGGCGGCGGGGCACCGGGTGCGGGCCGGACGGGGCAGAGGGGTAGGGGGCAGAGGGCTCGGACAGGTCAGAGGGGCCGGACGGTGCCCATCGCCCGGTCCAGGGCGATCTCGATCAGCACACGTTCCGGATTGGGCGCGGGGGTGCGTCCGTACCGCTCGGCGTAGCGGGCGACCGCGTCCGCGACCGCGTCGGCGTCGGCGCGCACCGAGGCGGTGCCCTCCAGGGTGGCCCAGCGCCCCCGGTCCACCTGGCAGACGGCGGCCCGGGCCCCTCCGGGGCGGTCCGCGGCGGCCAGGACGTTGGCGACCTTGGTGCTGGTGCGGCGGGTGATGACCCGCGCCAGACCGGCCCCGGGATCGTAGGTGACCCCGACGGGCACCACATGGGGAGTGCCGTCGGGCCGGAGCGTGGTCAGGGTGCACAGATGCCGCTCCCGCCAGAAGGCGAGGTACGCGTCGTCCGGGTGCCTTGGGTCCCGCCGGGATTCACTGGCCATGCTCCGGAAACTATCCCGGCGGCACTCCCGTTCGCGCCTTGAGTGGAATAGACTCAACTTACTGCATGTTGATGTGTGCAGAATTGGCGACAGGAGGAGGAGCACGCACCCGTGGACGCCGAGCTGACCAACAGGAGCCGGGACGCGATCAGCGCGGCCAACAACCGCGCCCTCACCGGGGGCCACCCCGACATCACCCCGGCACATCTGCTGCTGGCCCTGCTGGAGGGCCAGGACAACGAGAACATCCAGGACCTGCTCGCGGCGGCCGACGCCGACCAGGCCGCCCTGCGCTCGGCCGCCGAGCGGCTGCTGGGCTCGCTGCCCAGCGTGCAGGGCTCCACCGTCGCCAAGCCGCAGCCCGACCGCGACCTGATGGCCGTCCTCGCCGACGCCTCCCGGCGGGCGAAGGAGCTGGGCGACGCCTACGTCTCCACCGAGCACCTGCTCATCGGCCTGGCGGCCAGGGGCGGCCAGACCGGCGGGCTGCTCACCGAGCAGGGGGCCACCGCCGAGAAGCTGCTCACCGCCTTCGAGACCGCCCGCGGCGGCCAGCGCGTCACCACCGCCGACCCCGAGGGCACCTACAAGGCACTGGAGAAGTTCGGCACCGACCTGACCGCCGCGGCCCGCGAGGGCCGGCTCGACCCCGTCATCGGCCGCGACCAGGAGATCCGCCGCGTGGTACAGGTGCTCTCGCGGCGCACCAAGAACAACCCCGTCCTCATCGGAGAGCCCGGCGTCGGCAAGACGGCGGTCGTCGAGGGCCTGGCGCAGCGGATCGTCAAGGGCGACGTCCCCGAGTCCCTGAAGAACAAGCGCCTGGTCGCCCTCGACCTGGGCGCGATGGTGGCCGGGGCCAAGTACCGCGGCGAGTTCGAGGAGCGCCTCAAGGCCGTCCTGGGCGAGATCAAGTCCAGCGACGGGCGGATCATCACCTTCATCGACGAGCTGCACACCGTCGTCGGCGCGGGCGCCGGCGGCGACTCGGCGATGGACGCGGGCAACATGCTCAAGCCCATGCTGGCCCGCGGCGAGCTGCGCATGGTCGGCGCCACCACGCTGGACGAGTACCGCGAGCGGATCGAGAAGGACCCGGCCCTGGAGCGCCGCTTCCAGCAGGTGCTGGTCGCCGAACCCACCGTCGAGGACACCATCGCCATCCTGCGCGGCCTCAAGGGCCGCTACGAGGCGCACCACAAGGTCCAGATCGCCGACGGCGCGCTGGTGGCCGCCGCCGCCCTCTCCGACCGCTACATCACCTCCCGCTTCCTGCCGGACAAGGCCATCGACCTGGTCGACGAGGCCGCCTCCCGGCTGCGCATGGAGATCGACTCCTCGCCCGTGGAGATCGACGAGCTCCAGCGCGCCGTGGACCGGCTGAAGATGGAGGAGCTGGCGCTGGCGGGCGAGAGCGACGAGAGCTCCCGGGAGCGACTGGAGCGGCTGCGCCGCGAACTGGCCGACCGCGAGGAGGAGCTGCGGGGGCTGACCGCCCGCTGGGAGAAGGAGAAGCAGGGCCTCAACCGCGTCGGCGAGCTGAAGGAGAGGCTCGACGAGGTGCGCGGCCAGGCCGAGCGCGCCCAGCGCGACGGCGACTTCGAGACCGCCTCCAAGCTGCTGTACGGCGAGATCCCCACCCTGGAGCGCGAGCTGGAGGAGGCCTCGGCCGCCGAGCAGGAGCAGGAGTCGAGCAAGGACACCATGGTCAAGGAGGAGGTCGGCTCGGACGACATCGCCGACGTCGTCGCCTCCTGGACCGGCATCCCCGCCGGGCGGCTGCTGGAGGGCGAGACGAAGAAGCTGCTGCGCATGGAGGAGGAGCTGGGCCGGCGGCTGATCGGCCAGGGCGAGGCCGTGCGCGCCGTCTCCGACGCCGTGCGCCGCTCCCGCGCCGGGGTCGCCGACCCCGACCGGCCCACGGGATCGTTCATGTTCCTCGGCCCCACCGGCGTCGGCAAGACCGAGCTGGCCAAGGCGCTCGCCGACTTCCTCTTCGACGACGAGCGGGCCATGGTCCGCATCGACATGAGCGAGTACGGCGAGAAGCACTCGGTCGCCCGGCTGGTCGGCGCGCCCCCCGGCTACGTCGGCTACGAGGAGGGCGGCCAGCTCACCGAGGCCGTGCGGCGGCGCCCGTACACCGTGGTGCTGCTGGACGAGGTGGAGAAGGCACACCACGAGGTCTTCGACATCCTGCTCCAGGTGCTCGACGACGGGCGGCTGACCGACGGGCAGGGACGGACGGTGGACTTCCGCAACACCATCCTCGTCCTCACCTCCAACCTCGGCAGCCAGTTCCTGATGGACCCCCTCTCCAAGGAGGAGGAGAAGCGGGAGAAGGTCATGGCGAGCGTCCGCTCCGCCTTCCGGCCGGAGTTCCTCAACCGGCTGGACGACCTGGTGGTCTTCTCCGCGCTCAGCGGCGAGGAGCTGCGCAGCATCGCCCGGCTCCAGATCGGCGCTCTCTCCCGGCGCCTGTCCGACCGCCGCCTCACCCTCGACGTCTCCGACGCCGCGCTGGACTGGCTGGCGGTCGAGGGCAACGACCCGGCCTACGGCGCCCGGCCGCTGCGCCGCCTGGTCCAGACGGCCATCGGCGACCGGCTCGCCCGCGCGATCCTGGCCGGTGAGGTCCGCGACGGCGACACCGTCCGCGTGGACGTCGGCCTGGAGGAGGAGGGCCTGACCGTCGCCCCGGTGCGGTGACGGCGCGGTGAGGAGGCGGCGGGTCCGCGCCACGGGGCCCGCCGCACCGCCCGGGGCCCTCACGGCCCCGGGCGTCCGCCCGGCGGGCGGACGCGTCAGTCCGACGGGCGAGCGGCGAGGCCCGGGCTTGCCAGGACGGGGCCGGGGTGGGGGAGGATGGCAGGAATCGTATGAAGGGAAATCCACGGTGACTATCGACCCGTCCTCGATCCCGAACTTCGGGGGCCAGCAGCCCGAACAGCAGCCGACGGGGCCTGCCGGGCCCGTCATCCCGGACCAGGACCTGGTCAAGCAGCTCCTCGACCAGATGGAGCTGAAGTACGTCGTCGACGACGAGGGTGACCTCGCGGCGCCGTGGGAGGAGTTCCGCACCTACTTCATGTTCCGCGGCGAGAAGGAGCAGCAGGTCTTCTCCGTCCGGACGTTCTACGACCGTCCCCACTCCATCGAGGACAAGACCCGCCTGCTGGAGCTGATCGACGACTGGAACCGCCGCACCCTGTGGCCGAAGGTCTACAGCCACACGCACGACGACGGCACGGTCCGCCTGATCGGCGAGGCCCAGATGCTGGTCGGCGTCGGCGTCTCGCTGGAGCACTTCGTCTCCAGCACGGTGAGCTGGATCCGCGCCTCGGTCGAGTTCGACCGCTGGCTCGTGGAGCAGCTCGGCCTGGCCAAGGACGTCGAGGAGTCCGACGGTGAGGGTGAGGGCTGATCTCTCCGCCCCCCACACGAGGCCCCGCGCGGCCCCGGTGCACGGAACGCCTCGCGTCCGCCGCGCCGGGGCCGCCGCGCGTCCGGCCTACCCGTGCGCGTTCCCGTGCCCGCGCGCCGTGCGCACGGCGTACACCAGACAGACGACGGCCCCCGCCACGAGGGCGAGCACCACGGGATTGACGAACAGCGGCACGATGTCGACCTCCGTACCGTCCTCCCAGCGGCAGACCGTGGACAGCGGGAACGCGTCCTGCGAGATCGAGTCCGGACGTGCGGTCGGCGGCTTCCCCGCATCCACGGCACAGGCCTCGCCCGTCTTCGTGAACCCGGAGAACGCGCCCCACCCGTAGCACAGCAGGGCCGCGCAGTAGCAGAGCGCGGCCCCCAGGGCCCACTGCCAGGTCCTGTACAGCCGGACGGGATGGTGGTCCGGGTCCGCGTACCGCACGCAGTTCATGACGGTGACGAGCAGGCCGAGGATCGCCGCGAAGATCAGCGCCTCGGCCATCAGGAGGCGGACCGGGTGCGGACCGGGTCCGGGGCCGGGCTCAGCGCGCCCAGGCGCTCCACCGCCTCCCGCAGCACCTCCTCGCGCTTGCAGAACGCGAAGCGCACGAAGTGCGCGCCTTGCGCCGCGTGGTCGTAGAAGACCGCGTTGGGCACGGCGACGACGCCGCAGCGCTCGGGCAGGGCGCGGCAGAAGGCCACACCGTCGCTCTCGCCCAGGGGGCGGATGTCGGTGGTGACGAAGTACGTGCCGGCGGGGCGGAAGACCTTGAAGCCCGCCCGGTCCAGGCCGTCCGCGAGCAGGTCCCGCTTGGCGCGCAGGTCCTCGCGCAGCCCGGTGTAGTACGAGTCCGGCAGGGCGAGCGCCTCGGCGACCGCGTACTGGAAGGGGCCGGCCGAGACGTAGGTGAGGTACTGCTTGGCCGAGCGCACCGCCGACACCAGCTCCGGCGTGCCCGTCACCCAGCCGACCTTCCAGCCGGTGAAGGAGAAGGTCTTGCCGGCGGAGGAGATGGAGACGGTGCGCTCGCGCATCCCCGGCAGGGAGGCGATGGGGATGTGCTCGCCGTCGAAGACCAGGTGCTCGTAGACCTCGTCGGTGACCACCAGCAGGTCCCGCTCCACCGCCAGCGCGGCGATCTCCGTCAGCTCCTCGCGGGTGAGGACGGTGCCGGTGGGGTTGTGCGGGGTGTTCAGCAGGATCAGCCGGGTGCGGCCGGTGACGGCGTCGCGCAGCTCGTCCAGGTCCAGGCGGTACGCCGGCCCGGGCCCGGGTGAGGGCCGCAGGGTGACGGGGACGCGGGTGCCGCCGGCCATGGCGACGCAGGCCGCGTAGGAGTCGTAGTACGGCTCCAGCGCGATCACCTCGTCGCCCGGCTCCACCAGGGCCAGCAGGGCGGCGGCGATCGCCTCGGTGGCCCCGGCGGTGACCAGGACCTCGGCGCCGGGGTCGTACTCCAGGTCGTGGAAGCGCCGCTGGTGGACGGCGATCGCGTCGCGCAGCTCGGGGACGCCGGGGCCGGGCGGGTACTGGTTGCCGCGGCCCTCCCGCAGGGCGCGCACGGCGGCCTCGCGGACCTGTTCGGGCCCGTCGGTGTCGGGGAAGCCCTGGCCCAGGTTGATCGATCCGGTCCGGACGGCCAGCGCCGACATCTCGGCGAAGACCGTCGTGCCGAATCCGGCCAGGCGGCGGTTGAGCAGCGGTCGTCCGGTGGAGGTCATGGCGGTCATCCTCCGCCCGGCACCCGGCTTCCTCAACTCCCCCCGCCCGTGCTTTGCTGCGGATGTCGTGACGGCGGCCCCGGTGGGGGCGCGGGAGAGGGGTGTCGTGGTGGGGTGGTTGGTCGGCGGTCTCGCCGTGTTCATGGTGCTGCTGGTCGTGGCGGTGGTCGTTCCGGCCCTGCGCGGCGGGCGCCGGACGGCCGGGGGCCGGCGGGGCGGTTCGTCCGGCGGCGGTGACAGCGGTTGGTGGGGAGACGGTGGTTCGGACGGCGGCTCGGGCGACTCGGGCGGCGGGTGCGGTGGAGGGGGCGGAGGGGACTGAGCGGCGCCGGGCCCGTCCGATGACGGCCCGAAGCTCTGGACTTCCTCAACTCGGCTTTGACGCGGGCGGCGCGGGGGGATCGTGACTTCAGACCCGTACGGGGGATGTGCGGGCACGGGGGACACGAGGGGACATGAGGGGGATGCCATGACGGTTTCTGTCATCGTCTGCATGGCTTTGGTCCTGGTGCTGGCCGTGGTGGCGGTCGGCGCGGTCACGAGAAGGGGCCGCCGCGTCCGGCGGAGCACCGGCGGGGGAGCCTCGGGGGCGTGGCTCGGCGCCGGCGTCGGTTGGCACGGCGGTGGACACGGCAGTGGGTACGGCGGTGGCGGCGGGTGCGGCGGGGGATGCGGAGGCGGCTGACGCTGTTCACCCGTACGGCGGTTGCAGTTCAGCGGGGAGAACATCTGACCTGCTAGGCCCCCGCTGGTATGGAGAACAGGCGAAGGTGAGTAAAAAGCCTGTAGGAGCCGCACATTCCGTGGTTCGGTGACTGGTGTACCCGGACTTCACGTGGGCGCGAGCCGGCGGCAGGCAGCATCCCTGCCCCCTCTTCGGGGCCCTGTTCCAGGGGGCTGAGCCGGCCCGCCCTCACTGCGTTGCGGAGCCGACCCATGCTCACCGATCTCAAGACCCCGTACACCGACACCCGCGCCGGTGACCTCGCCTGGGCGCTCGGGCGCGACCCCATGCCGGCCCTGGCGAAGCTGGACCTCGAACTTGAGGGAACGGCCGTCCAGTTGAGACTTCTCGGCGCTTCACACCAGGTGCTGCTCGCGGACGAGGGCGGCATCTTCTGCTCGGAGACCGTGGCGTGCATCCCCGGCAGCAGGACACCGCTGCCGCTGGGGGTGTCGAAACGGATGGACGACTGGGAGTACGCGTTCGCGGCACGCGTCGAGACGCTCTCCGACCGCTCCTTCGCGGGGCGTGCCCAGGAGTTGCTCGCGCTCGTCGCGGACCACCCGCACGGGCTGGCCGGCACCTTTCCCGGCAGCCCGAACGCCTTCACCGCCCTGCTGGTCCAGCGGCGCGGCTTCCAGACGCACTGGCGGACCTGGCACGCCTACCCGCAGGAGCGGCGGCTCGTCGTGACCCACACCAGGGTGGGTGCGCGCGTGCGGGAACCGGAGCGGGTGGGCGTGTGATCCCGGCGCTGCCCGTGCAGGGCGTACGCGGGTGCGCGCCGCGCGCCCCCGCCGGGACGTACGCGCCGCACACGGAATCAAGGAGTGTCGGCTCGCGCGCATGTGCGGTTCATTGCACCTGTGTGGGTGACAGGCCTCGCGGGAGGCGTCCCGTAGCGTTCCCGGCATGATCGAAATGCCCGCTTCCGTACCGGCGGGGGCGTCGGGGCCCGCGCCACCGCGGGAGGAGCCGCCGCGGGCCCCGTCGCAGGCGGCACCGCAGGAGCAGGAGCAGGCGCGGGAACAGGAGCGGCCGCAGGAACTCGCACGGCTGCCCGTACCGCCCGGGGCCGGGCGCTTCCTCGTCCTCGCCACGGTCTTCGTCTGCGCCGCCTGCGGTCTCGTCTATGAACTCGAACTCGTCGCCCTCGGCTCCCATCTGGCCGGCGACTCCGTCACCCACACCTCCGTCGTGCTGTCGGTGATGGTCTTCGCCATGGGCCTGGGATCGCTGCTCGCCAAACGGCTGCGCACCCGCGCCGCGGCCGGGTTCGGGATCGTCGAGGCGCTGCTGGCGCTGGTCGGCGGAGGCTCGGCGATGGCGCTGTACGCCTACTTCGCCTGGGTCGGCGGCTCGGTGGCGGTGCTGATCGGCTTCTCGCTGGTCATCGGGGTCCTCATCGGCGCCGAGATGCCGCTGCTGATGACCCTCATCCAGCGGATCCGGAAACAGGACGCCGGCGGCGCGGTCGCCGACCTGTTCGCCGCGGACTACGTGGGCGCCCTCGTCGGCGGGCTCGCCTTCCCCTTCCTGCTCCTCCCGCTGATGGGCCAGCTCCCCGGAGCCCTGGCGGTCGGGACGGTGAACGCCGTCGCGGGCGGCGTGCTGGTGCTGTGGCTGTTCCGCGGCGACCTGTCGCCCCGCTCGCGCCGCGTCCTGCTGCTCGTCAACGCACTGGTGGTGGCACTGCTGGTCACCGGGGTCGCCGTCGTCGACTCCTTCGAGCAGGCCGCGCGCCGGGCGGTGTACGGCGGCGAGGTGCGGACGGTGCGGAACACCGCCGTGCAGGAGATCGTGCTCACCGAGGGCGTCCGGCACTCCGGCGCAAGCGAGCCGGCCGGTTTCGGGATGTTCCTCGACGGCCGGCTGCGGGTGTGCGGCGTGGACGAGCGGCGCTACCACGAGGCGCTGGTCCACCCCGCGATGGCGGCCGGCCCGCACGGCAGGGTGCTGGTCCTGGGCGGCGGTGACGGACTGGCCCTGCGCGAGGTGCTGCGCCATCCGGGGGTGGAGTCGGTGACGGTGGTGGAACTCGACCCCGGTGTCGTGGAACTGGCCCGCACCGACCCGGTGCTCGGCCGCCTCAACCGCCGTTCGCTGGACGACCCGCGGGTGCGGGTGGAGACGGGGGACGCCTTCGACTGGCTGCGCTCCCGGCCGGACTCCGGCCGGCCGCCGTACGACGTGATCGTCTCCGATCTGCCCGACCCCGGCGCCTCGGACAGCTCCCGGCTGTACTCGCAGGAGTTCTTCGGGCTGGCCGCGCGGGCGCTGTCGGAGCGGGGGCGGCTGGCGGTGCACGCGGGACCGGCCGGGGAAAGCCCCCGTACGTACTGGACGGTGGAGGCCACACTGCGGACCGCGGGTCTGCGCACCGCCCCCTACACGGTGGACGGGCGGCTGTCCGGCCTGACCGCCGGCTCCGACCGTCCGCGGGGGCGCGACGGTACGGCCGCGGAAGGCCGGGACGGGCCCGGCGACGGGCCCGGCGACTGGGGCTTCGTGCTGGCGGCACACGGCACTCCGCCGCCGCTCGCCCTCGGGCCGGAGGGTCCGGCCCCGCACGCCTTCGGCGCGGCGGATCTGCGCCGCGCCGCGGCCCGCGCGGAGCAGAACCGTATCGCCGGCCTGCGGCCCTCCACCTTGACGCACCCCCGCTACCGGGACTGAGACGCGTCCGGCGGGAGGAATCCGGCACGCGGGGGCGAGGGGCGAGCGGAGTACGACGTGCCGACGCCCGTACGGAGCGGGCACTGGCGGGGGAGGTACTGGGTAGGCTCCGCCCCATGGAGCATGAGGTGTACGTTCCGTTCACTGCCGCGGCCGTGCGGGCGGCGCTCGCCGAGCCGGAGCGCGCCGTGCGCTGTGTGCCGGGGCTCCAGCCCGACGGCCTGGAACCCGAGACCCCCGACGCGGTGCCCGGCGGGGCCGGCGCGGTCGTCCGGGGACGGCTGCGGGTGCGGATCGGCGGCTCAAGCATCACGTACCGCGGCAGCCTGCGCCTGACGTACGACGAGGGCGGCGAGGACGGTGTCTGCACGGTCAGCGGAGAGGGCGCCGAGGCCCGGGGCGACGGCTCGGTGGAGCTGTCCCTGACGATCGTGCCGCGCCCGGCCGACGACGGCGAGGGCACCGTGCTCCGCTGCACCGGGAAGCTGCGCGGTGACGGCCGGATCACGGAGTTCGAGGAGAAGCAGCGGTCCGCCGCCGGCCGCCGGCTGCTGGACCGCTTCGGCGGTGAACTGGCCGCCGGCATGGCGGCCGACCCGGTCTCCCCGGCGGACGCCGCCGGTACGGTCGCCGCACCCGGCGGGATCGGCGAGCCCGACGACAACGAGCCCGTGATCCCGGGCATCCCCGCGCCCGAGACGCCCGGTTCGGCGGACGCCAGGAACGGCGCGGACGCCGGGAACGGCAGAGGTCCCGGAGGCGCCGGAAGCACCGAGGGAGCGGGAGGGCCGGAGGGACCCGGCGGCCCGGACGCGCCGGGCGCCCCGGACGAAGAGGCCCGGGCCGGGGGGGTCTTCGACGTCGAGGTTCCGCCCTCCTCGCTCGACCCGTCGAGCGGGGACGGTTTCGGCGGGGAGTTCGAGGGCGGCGGTCTGGGCGACGACCTCGTCGACGAACTGGACGAGGAGTCGCGTTCCGCCGCCGAGGCGGCCCACGCCCGCCGGACGATGATCGGGCGCAGCGCCGAGGAGGTCGACCACGCCCCGCCTCGCGGCCGCTACGCCCCCGTGCCCCCGCCGGAGGAGGTCTCCCCGGCCGTGGCGGTGCTGCGCTGGGCCGCTCCGGCGGCGGCGCTGGCGGTGGCCTCGGCGGTCGTGGTGGGCCGCGTGCTGCGACGGCGGCGCTGAAGATCGCGGTTACCGCCGGCTCTCGCGGTTATGGTCATGGACGTGACTGTCCATGACCTCCAAGACACAGACAGCGGAGTCCGTCTGCGAGCCGGCGGCACCGAGGTGACCGTCGACCCGGCGCACGGCTGCCGGATCTCCTCCCTGCGCATCGACGGTACGGAGGTGCTGAGGCAGGGGTCGCGGTACGGCGCGTTCGTGATGGTGCCCTGGTGCGGGCGGACCCGGCAGGGGCGGTTCCTCAACGGCGGCGAGCGGTACCAGCTCCCCGTGACCGCCGGGGAGCACGCCATCCACGGCACCGTGCGGGCCGCTCCCTGGCACACGGTCCGCAGCGACGAGCGGACCGCGTCCTTCCACCGTGACCTCACCGATCCCTGGCCCTGGCCGGGCCGGGTGACGCAGGTGGTGGAGCTGGCCGAGGACGGCGGCGGCCTCACCCTCACCCTGGGAGTGGAGACGGCCGGGGACTCCTTCCCCGCGCAGGCCGGCTGGCACCCCTGGTTCCTGCGCAACCTCGGGCAGGGCGGGCAGGACGTGGAGCTGGACTTCGCCCCCGCCTGGCAGGAGGAGCGGGGTGGGGACCACATCCCCACAGGCCGCCGTATCGAGCCGCGTCCGGGCCCCTGGGACGACTGCTTCGGCATGCCGGACGGGGTGGACGTGACGCTGACCTGGCCGGGTGAGCTGGAGCTGAAGGTCACCAGCCGCGCCGAGTGGGTGGTCGTCTACGACGAGCAGCCCGAGGCCGTCTGTGTGGAGCCGCAGACCGGCCCGCCCGACGGGCTCAACTCCCACCCCCGCCTGGTCACGCCCATCGATCCGCTGGAGGTCTCCACGGTCTGGTCGTGGCGCAGGCCGGCGTAGATACGGGGCAGGGCCGGGCGGGACCGGGGTGAGGGGAGCGGCGCGGGGCTGGCTTAGGCTCATCGGCATGAGCGACGCGCGCGAGAAGCTTCTGCAGCAGATCAAGGAAAAGGCCGTGGTCCACGGCAGGGTGACTCTCTCCTCCGGCAAGGAGGCCGACTACTACGTGGACCTCCGCCGTATCACCCTGGACGCCGAGGCGGCTCCGCTGGTCGGGCAGGTGCTGCTCGATCTGACCGCCGACGTCGAGTACGACGCGGTGGGCGGCCTGACCCTCGGCGCCGACCCGGTGGCCGCCGCGATGCTGCACGCCGCCGCCGCACGTGGCCGGAAGCTGGACGCGTTCGTCGTCCGCAAGGCGGGCAAGGCCCATGGCCTCCAGCGCCGGATCGAGGGACCGGACGTGGCCGGCCGCCGGGTGCTGGCGGTCGAGGACACCTCCACCACGGGCGGCTCGGTCCTCACGGCGGTCGAGGCGCTGCGTGAGGCCGGCGCGGAGGTCGTGGGCGTGGCGGTCATCGTCGAGCGCGGTGCGGCCCCGGCGATCGAGAGGGCGGGGCTGCCGTACTACCAGGCGTACGGACTGGAGGACCTGGACCTTTCCTGATTCTCGCCTCGCCTCGCCAGTCCGGTTCAGGTTCCCGGTCCCGGTTCCCGCCCCACGCAAACCTCGCGGGGCAACCGGAGAGGTCCGTGAGAGTCACTGTTTCACGTGAAACGGTGACTCCCTGTGGCCCGGCCGGCGGTGCGGGGACGGCCCCGGCCGCTCTCCGGGCGGCTCTCAGTCGGCCCTGGCCGGGCCGCGGTGGGCGAACCGGTCCCCTCCCGGGGGCTCCCATCCCGTCCCCCGGACGCGGGGGCAGAGCAATCTCACACGTCTGGGAGGATGGGGACGACGATGACGTCGTTCCGTTGACCCACACCAGAGCCGTAGAGCTTCGCAAACCATCAAGGAGCGGACAGATGCCCATCGCAACCCCCGAGGTCTACAACGAGATGCTCGACAGGGCGAAGGCAGGCAGGTTCGCCTACCCCGCCATCAACGTGACCTCGACGCAGACGCTGCACGCCGCGCTGCGCGGCTTCGCCGAGGCGGAGAGCGACGGCATCATCCAGATCTCCACCGGCGGCGCCGAGTTCCTGGGCGGCCAGTACAGCAAGGACATGGTGACCGGTGCGGTCGCGCTGGCCGAGTTCGCGCACATCGTCGCCGAGAAGTACCCGGTCAACATCGCGCTGCACACCGACCACTGCCCCAAGGGCAAGCTGGACGGCTATGTGCGCCCGCTGCTGGAGCTCTCCCGCAAGCGCGTCGAGGCGGGCCTGAACCCGCTGTTCCAGTCCCACATGTGGGACGGTTCGGCCGAGACCCTGGCCGACAACCTGGAGATCGCCCAGGAGCTGCTGGCCGCCGCCGCTGCCGCGAAGATCATCCTTGAGGTCGAGATCACGCCGACCGGCGGCGAGGAGGACGGGGTCAGCCACGAGATCAACGACGAGCTGTACACCACCGTCGACGACGCCATCCGCACCGCCGAGGCCCTGGGCCTGGGCGAGAAGGGCCGCTACCTGCTGGCCGCCTCCTTCGGCAACGTCCACGGCGTCTACAAGCCGGGCAACGTCGTGCTCCGCCCCGAGCTGCTGAAGGACCTCCAGGAGGGCGTGGCCGCCAAGTTCGGCAAGCAGAACCCGTTCGACTTCGTCTTCCACGGCGGCTCCGGCTCCACCGAGCAGGAGATCGCCACCGCACTGGACAACGGTGTGGTGAAGATGAACCTCGACACCGACACCCAGTACGCGTTCACCCGCCCCGTCGCGGACCACATGTTCCGCAACTACGACGGTGTGCTGAAGGTGGACGGCGAGGTCGGCGACAAGAAGACCTACGACCCGCGCAGCTGGGGCAAGCTGGCCGAGAAGAGCATGGCCGAGCGCGTCACCAAGGCGTGCGCCGACCTGCGCTCCACCGGCACCCGCATGAAGTAACACCCGACGAGGCGGCACCCGCAGCACCCGCGTCTCCCCGTACGGTCTCCCCGCCCGGCCGCCCGGGCGGCCGGGCGGGGACTCGGACGGACGCGTGCCCGGTACCCGGCACCCGCCGGGTACCGGGCACGCCGCGTCCCGCCCTGCGCGGCCGCCCCGCGCACGCCGCGCTGCTCTGCGCACGCCGCCCTCCGCACAACGGCGGCGAGCGTGCAGACTGGGGCCATGGCCATTCACGAGAACCTGCTCGGGGGACCGCCCCCGACCCACCTTCCCGACGATCCCGAGCCGCGTGAGCTGCTCGCCTCGGGCACCTCGCCCGCCGAGGTCGCCGCGGAGCACCCGACCTCCTCCCTGGCCTGGGCCCAGCTCGCGGACGACGCCTTCGCGGCCGGACGCACGGTCGAGTCGTACGCGTACGCCCGCACCGGCTACCACCGCGGTCTGGACGCCCTGCGCCGCAGCGGCTGGAAGGGGCACGGCCCGATCCCCTTCGAGCACGAGCCGAACCGGGGCTTCCTGCGTGCCCTGCACGCCCTCGCCCGCGCCGCCCAGGCCATCGGCGAGCAGGAGGAGTACGAGCGCTGCACCACCTTCCTGAAGGAGAGCTCGCCCACCGCGGCGGCGACGCTTTCCTGACGGGAGACACCCTCTGACGGGAGATCCCTCCCGACCGGCCCTTGCCGTCGCCGGGTCCCGAACCGATGATCTGCGGAGAAGGCCCGGCGACCCCGGGCGAGCGCGCGAGGAGAACAGAGAACAGTCATGCCGTCAGAGCCGTCAGAGCCGTCAGAGCCGTCAGAGCCGTCCGGTACGTCACAGCAGACCGAAGCGCGGTCCGGTACCGGCGCCGGAGCCGAGAGCGGTTCGGAGAACCCGAACCTCGACTTCGCGGGCACCACACCGTACGAGGACTACGTCAGGGCGGACGTCCTCACCCACCTCCAGCACCCCCTCTCCGACGACCCCGGAGAGATGTCCTTCCTGGTGACCACACAGGTGATGGAGCTGTGGTTCACCGTCATCGTCCACGAGTGGACGGTCGCCTCCCGGGCGCTGCGCGCGGACGACCCGCGCACCGCGCTGGAGGCGCTCAAGCGCTCGGTGTACGAGATGATCTCGCTCAACGCCTCCTGGGAGCCCCTGGCCCACCTCACCCCGGCGCAGTTCAACGCCTACCGCGGCGCCCTCGGCGAGGGGTCCGGCTTCCAGTCCGCGATGTACCGGCGCATGGAGTTCATGCTCGGGGAGAAGTCCGTGTCCATGCTCGTCCCGCACCGCGGCGCGCCGCGCGTGTACGACGAGCTGGAGAAGGCCCTGCACGAGCCGAGTCTGTACGACGAGGTGCTGCGCCATCTCGCCCGCCGCGGCGAGGACATCCCCGAGGAGGTCACCGGCCGGGACGTCTCGCAGCGGTACGAGCCCCACCCAGCGGTCGAGCAGGTATGGGCACGGATCTACTCCGGCGACCCCGGCAGCGATCTGCTGCGCCTGGGCGAGGCGCTGACCGAGGTGGCCGAGCAGGTCTGGCGCTGGCGCAACGACCATCTGGTGGCCACCCGCCGCGCGATGGGCTCCAAGCAGGGCACCGGCGGCTCCGCGGGTGTGGCCTGGCTGGAGAAGCGCGCCCGCAAGAACGTCTTCCCCGAGCTCTGGACGGCCCGCAGCTATGTCTGACGCAACCGAGAACGCCCCCGGGAACGCCGTGGGGAACGCCGCGGGGGACACAGCACTGCGCGAGGAGGCCGCCGAGCTCGACGCCGCCGACGTCCTGGCCGGCCGACGCGACGCCTTCGTCCTGGAGGACGAGAAGGGCGGGAGCGTCGTCTACCTCGACGGCAACTCCCTGGGCGCGCTGCCCCGTTCCGTGCCCGCACGCGTCGCGGACGTGGTGGAGCGCGAGTGGGGACGGCTGCGGATCCGCTCCTGGACCGAGTCCGGCTGGTGGACCGCGCCCGAGCGGGTCGGCGATCTGATCGCCCCGATCGTCGGCGCCGCGCCCGGCCAGATCGTGGCGGGCGACTCCACCAGCGTCAACGTCCTCAAGGCGGTGGTCGCCGCGATCCGGATGGCCCGCGAGGACAACCCGGCCCGCACCGATCTGCTGGTGGACGCCACCACCTTCCCCACCGACGGCTACATCGCCGCCTCCGCGGCCCGGCTGACCGGCGCCGCGGTCCGCGCGATCCCGCCCGGAGGCATCCCCGGCTCGGTGGGCCCGCGTACCGCCGCCGTGCTGGTCAACCACGTCGACTACCGCACCGGCGAGCTCCACGACCTGCCCGGCATCACCGCCGCCGCCCACGGGGCGGGGGCGTACACGGTGTGGGACCTGTGCCACAGCGCGGGCGCCCTCCCGGTCGGGCTGGACGAGCACGACGTGGACCTGGCCGTCGGCTGCACGTACAAGTACCTCAACGGCGGTCCCGGCGCCCCGGCGTACCTCTACGTCCGCAGCGGTCTCCAGCCGCGCTTCGACTCCCCGCTGCCCGGCTGGCACTCGCACGCCGACCCGTTCGGCATGAGCCACGAGTACGAGCCCGCCGACGGAGCGCCGCGCGGCCGGGTCGGCACGCCGGACATCCTGTCCATGCTGGCGCTGGAGGAGGCGCTGAGGGTCTGGGACGGGGTGGACGTGGCGGCCGTGCGCGCCAAGAGCCTGGCCCTGACGGACTTCTTCCTGCGCTGTGTGGGCGGTTATGTGCCCGCCGGGCGGGTGGAGTCCGTGACCCCGGCCGAGCACGCCCGGCGCGGCAGCCAGATCGCGCTGCGCTGCACGGACGCCGGGGAGGTGATGGCGGAGCTGGTCGCGCGCGGCGTGGTGGGCGACTTCCGCCGCCCGGACGTGCTGCGCTTCGGCTTCACCCCGCTGTACACGTCCTTCGCCGACGCCGAGCTGGCCGCCCGGGTCCTGGGCGAGGTGCTGGCGGAGCGCGATGCCTGAGACGGCGTCCGCGGGTGAGGCGGAGGAGGCGGCGCTGCTGGGCCTGGCCCCGGTGGCGCCGTCCGCCACCGATCGCTACGGCACCCACCCCTCGCAGGTGATCGATCTGTACGGCCCGCCCGGCGCGCCCCTGGTGGCCGTCCTGCACGGCGGCTTCTGGCGGGAGGCGTACGACCGCGTCCATCTGTCCCCGCTCGCCGCCGCGCTGGCCGGCGGGTACGGGCTGCGGGTGGCGCTGGTGGAGTACCGGCGTGTCGGCGGGGGCGGCGGCCGGCCGGGCACCTTCGAGGATGTCGCCGCCGCCCTGGAGCACCTGCGCGGGGTGGGGGAGCTGCGGGCGCTGGCCGGGCACTCGGCGGGCGGCCACCTCGCCCTGTGGGCGGCCTCCCGGGGCCTGGCGCGGTGCCCGGTGGTCGCCGTCGCCCCGGTCGCCGATCTCGCCCGCGCCCAAGAGCTGGGCCTGAGCGGCGGCGCGGTGGCCGAACTGCTGGGCGGTGAGGAGCATCTCGCGGCCCGGCTGCCGGAGGCCGACCCGATGCTGCTGCCGCCGCCGGATCCGAAGACGGCTCCCGTGGTGCTGCTGCACGGCACCGAGGACGCGGACGTGCCCGTCGAGCTGTCCCGCCGCTACGCCGCCGCCCGGCCCGCCGTCCGGCTCGCCGAGCTGCCCGGCACCGGCCACTACGCGCCCGTCACCCCGGGCACGGCCGCCTTCGGGCTGCCGGCGCGGGAGCTGGCGCGGTACGCGGGCGTGAGGCACCCGGGCGCGTAGTACCTGAGACGGACCTTTGAGGATGCGACCGCGGGCGGACGACCCCGGCGCCCGCGGTCCCTAGTGTCGTGACCGTGACCGACACCATGAACACCGCCGCGACGAAGACGGCGGGGACGAAGACGGCGGCTGCCAAGGCGGCCGGCGGCTCCCGGCAGCCCACCGAGCTGCGGATGGCCCGCGACGCCCTGCACGACCTGCGCGCGGACCTGCTGACCGGATCCTTCGCCTTCCGGCCGCTGCCCCCACTGCCCGAGGACCACCGCCTGCTGCGCCCGCTGCCCGCCGCCCTGCGCGGCCCGGCCCGCCGGCTGCCGCACCTGGCCCTGGTGGGCCTGGCGCTGCTGCTGATGTTCGTCGAGGCCGTCAACTCCTACTCCAGCGAAGGCGGTTTCGTCCGGGCGCTCTTCCTCGGCGTGCCGCTGATCGTGCTGCTCTTCCGGCCGATCGGTGCCTTCTGGCTGTCGCTGGGCGGCATGCTCTTCACGGCGGCCGTCGCCCCGGGCGCCTGGGTCGCCTGGCCCTGGACGGGCGTCTCCTTCGTGGCGCACCTGGTGGTGATGCTGGGCGTCGCCGCCCGCACCCGTCCGCGGATCTCGCTCCACATGTGGCTGCTGACCGCACTGGCCGGCGGGCTCGCCGCCGCGACGGACCCCTACCGGGGGGCCGCGGTCGCCTTCGCCATGGCGGTGGTCTCGGGGATCGCCCTCACGCTGCTGCTTGCCGTGCGCGGCTGGCGCGACTCGCGTCGGCAGGTCGTCGAGCAGGTCGCGGTGGTGGAGGAGGAGCGGTCCCGGCGCACCCTGCTGGAGGAGCGCACCACCATCGCCCGCGAGCTGCACGACGTGGTGGCCCACCACATGTCGGTGGTCGCCATCCAGGCCGAGGCGGCCCCCTACCGCGTCCAGGACCCGCCCGAGGAACTGGTGGCGGCACTGGCCACCATCCGCCAGAACGCGGTGACGGCCCTGACCGAACTGCGCCGCGTCCTGGGCGTCGTCCGCGCCGACCTGCCGGGTGACCTGGACGACTGGGGTCCGGAGGCGCCGCAGCCCACCCTCGCCGACCTCGACGGCCTGCTGGAGAACGTACGCCGGGCCGGGCTGGAGGTGGAGTCGGTGACCACCGGGAGGCCGCGGCCGCTGCCGCAGGGCGTGGAGCTGTCCGCGTACCGCATCGTGCAGGAGGCGCTGAGCAACGCCCTGCGCCACGCGCCCGGCGCGAGCGCCCGGGTGGAGCTGGGCCACGTACCGGTCGGGCTCGGCCTGCGGATCGTCAACGGGCCGCCCGACGGGCCGGTGAGGGCGTCCGGGGGGTCCGGGCACGGACTGATGGGGATGCGGGAGCGCGCGGCGATGCTCGGAGGCGAGCTGACGGCCGAGGAGACCGGGGACGGCGGCTTCGCGGTGGAGGCGTTCCTGCCGGTGGAGCACGAGGCCGTACCGGATGCCGCACCGGGCTCCGCATCGCACGCCGTACCGGGCACAGCGCCGGACGCCGCACCGGACGCCGCGCCGGGGGTCGTGCTCCGCAAGGACGCACCGTGATCCGGGTGGTGATCACCGACGACCAGATGATGGTCCGCGAGGGCTTCTCCGTCCTGCTGAACGCCCAGCCGGACATGGAGGTCGTCGGCGAGGCGGTCAACGGGGGCGAGGCCGTGGAAGCGGTCGCCCGGCTGGAACCGGACGTCGTGCTGATGGACATCCGCATGCCCGTGGTCAACGGGCTGGAGGCCACCCGCGAGATCTGCGCCTCCGGCTCGGCCGCCAGGGTGCTGATCCTGACCACCTACGACCTGGACGAGTACGTCTACCAGGCGCTGCGCGCCGGGGCGAGCGGCTTCCTGCTCAAGGACGCCTCCGCCGGCCAACTGGCCGACGGGGTGCGGACGGTGGCGGCCGGGGAGGCGCTGCTCGCGCCGACGGTCACCCGGCGGCTGATCGCGGAGTTCTCCCGGCTCTCGGCCGCCGACGGCCCGCGCGCCCCGCTCAGGGAGCGCATCGGGGACCTGACCGAGCGCGAGACGCAGGTGCTCGCGCTCGTCGCCCGGGGCCTGTCCAACGGTGAGATCGCCGACCGGCTCGTCGTCGCCGAGTCCACCGTGAAGACGCACGTCAGCCGGGTGCTGGTCAAGCTGGGACTGCGCGACCGCACCCAGGCGGCCGTCTTCGCCTACGAGTCGGGGCTCGTCGTCCCCGGAGGCTGACGCGTCCGGCCAGGACCCGGGGCGTTCCCGGCCCCCGGGGCGGTGGAACCGGTCACGGATCGGTTGCCGTCGTCCCCGGCGTGCGTTCGCACCTCTATTGTCGACGGACGAGGTGAACGGGGAGGAGCCGCGCGCGATGGAACCACTGGGGGACGGTGACCCGCGCTGGATCGGCGCGTACAGGTTGCTGGGGAGACTGGGCGCGGGCGGGATGGGCCGGGTCTACCTGGCGCGTTCCGAACGCGGCCGTACGGTCGCGGTGAAGGCCGTCCAGGAGGAGCTGGCCCGCCAGCCCTCCTTCCGCGAGCGTTTCGCCAAGGAGGTCAACGCCGCGCGGCGGGTCGGGGGCCGGTGGACGGCTCCGGTGCTGGACGCCGACACCGATGCCGCGACCCCCTGGGTGGCCACCGGCTACATAGCCGGGCCGTCGCTGCAGGAGGTGGTGGACGAGGACTACGGGCCGCTGCCCGAGCACTCGGTGTACGCGCTGGCCGCCGGGCTGATCGAGGCGCTGCGCGCGATCCACGGCGCGGAGCTGGTGCACCGCGACCTGAAGCCCTCGAACGTGCTGGTCACCATCGACGGGCCGAAGGTGATCGACTTCGGTATCGCCCGCGCCCTGGACTCGATGACCGGGAGCGGGCTGACCCAGACCGGCGCCGTCATCGGCTCGCCGGGCTTCATGTCGCCCGAGCAGGTGCGCGGCGAGCGGGTCACCCCGGCCGGCGACATCTTCTGCCTCGGCGCTGTGCTCGCCTACGCGGCGACCGGGCGGATGCCGTTCGGCACCGCCGACAGCGGCTTCCACGCCCTGCTGTTCCGCATCGCCGAGGAGGAGCCCGACCTGACCGGCCTGTCCGGGCCGCTGCGCGAACTGGTGGCGGCCTGCCTGGTCAAGGACCCGGCCGGCCGCCCCTCACTGGACGACCTGGCCGCCCGCGTCGCGGCGCACACACCGCCCGGCGGGACCTGGCTGCCGGGCGAGGTGCTGGCCCAGCTCGGCCGCCACGCGGTGCGGCTGCTGGACAGCGAGGACCCGGAGACGGCGGCGAGCGCCTTCGCGCAGCCCGGGGCCGCGGCGGGCACGGCCCCGGCCGCGCCGCCCGCCGCACCGGGCACGTCCGTGCCGCACACGGGACCCGCGCCGGGGGCCGTGCGGGCAGCCGCCCCGGGGACCGCCCCGGGGTACACGGCGCCCGTTCCGCCGACCGTGCCGCCCCAGCCCGCCTACCCGTCGGGGCCGGCCACCGCGCCGTACGCGCCGCAGGCGCCCCGGGCGTGGCACTCCACGCCCCCGCCCCCGGCCACCGCCCCCTACCCCGCGCGCGGCGCCGCGGTGCGCCCCGGCGCCGCGCGCTCGGCGCGCACGCTGTCCCTCGTGCTGAGCGCCCTGCTGAGCGCGCTGCTGCTGTGCACGCTGGTGCAGCTCGTGCTCGACTTCCGGATCTACGGGGAGCTGAACGAACTCGACGAGGGCGGCTACCTGGCGTACGCGGCCTTCGACCACGTCTCCCTGCGGAACACCACCGAGGTGATGGCGGTCCTCTCCGGCCTGTTCCAGCTGCCGGTGATCGTGCTGTGGCTGGTGTGGTTCTGGCGGGTCCGGGCGAACGCGGAGGCGTTCGCCCCCGGGCGGATCCGCTACCACCAGGGGTGGGCGATCGGCTCCTGGCTGGTGCCGGTGGTCTGGTTCTTCATGCCCAAGCAGATCATCAACGACGTCTGCGACCACAGCGACCCCACCTCGACCCGCACCACCTGGTACGGCCCGCGCCGGAGCAGCAACCGCGGCCTGCTCAACGGCTGGTGGACGATGTGGCTGACCGGCATGGTCGTCGGAGTCCTCAACTACCAGCCGTGGTACGAGGCCGAGACCGTCGACCAGGCGCAGGGCAGCGCGGCCCTCACGGTCTTCGCCGACCTCCTGGCCGTGCCCGCCACGGTGCTGGCGATCCTGGTCGTCCTGCGGCTGACCTCCCTCCAGGACGACCGGATCAAGGCCGGCCGCTGACCCGCGGAACGCCGTTCCGCCGGCCGCCGAACCGGCCACCGGCCCGGCGCAGCCGGCGTACCGCGGACAGGGCCCCCGCGCGGTGGCGCAGGAGCACCGCGCCGGCCGCGAGCCCGGTCAGCCCGGCCAGCCCCGCCGCCCCGCCGAAGGCCGATCCTGGAGACGATCCGGCACCCGGTTCCGCGCCGACGCCGGTGTGGGTGAAGGAGGCGGACAGCAGTTCCCCGGTGCCGCAGACCGCGACCACGGGGTAGCTGCCGCCGACGGCCAGCCCCTCCCGCAGCGAGGCGGTGGCGTGTCTCTCCAGGGCGGGGTGGTCGTCGGCGCGTTCGAGCGCGACGGTCCGCTCGAACGCGGGGGAGGAGACGACACCGCCCGAGCCGCCCGCCTCGCACACGGCGCGTACGCCGAGGACCCCGCCTCCGCCCCCGCCCGCGCGGGCGGGGGTGAGGGTGAGCTCCTGGCCGGCTTCCGGCCCGCCGCCGCCTTCCCCGCCCTCCGCGGCGGAGGCTGCGGAGGCGGCGGGAGCGGCTGTGGAGGCGGCCGCAAGCGCCAGGGCGGCGGCGGCCGTACCGGCGGCCAGCGTACGGCGGGCGCGGTGGCACCGGAGGCGGGCGGGGGCGTGGGCGCGGGGACGGGAGGAGTGCATGGCGGAGACCTCCGCTGCGTTCGGGTGCACGTCGCCCCTATGCGAGCAGCGTCCCCGCCGTCCCGCATCCCCGGGGGTGCGGGGGGATGACGCGGCTGCCCCGTACGGCGGAACGGGGCGGGCGGGGCGGGGCCGGTGTGGAACGGCCTTCCGCCCCGCCCGGCCTCCCGCCGGTGCCTCAGCCGATGTCGCGGCGGTGGAACGCGGCGAGCCCCGCCGCCGTCAGCGCCGCCGCGGCCAGCAGTATCCACAGGTACGGAGCCGCGGCCGGGTCCCCGCCCGGCAGCTTGGGCAGGTGCGTGAACGGCGTGAGGTTCATGACCGCCCGGGGCAGGTCGAGCGCGGGGCCGAGCCAGCCGATGACGAGCGCGGCGCCGACCAGCCCCCAGGCCGCCGGGGCCGCCCCGGGCACGGCGCCCAGGAGCAGCACCGCCACACCGGTGAGCGCCCACACCGCCGGTGCCTGCGCGAGGACCGCGCCGGTCACCCGCCACACCGCGCCCGGCTCCCCGGCGGCCAGCCCATAGCCCGCCCCCATGGCCAGACCGCAGGCGGCGAGCAGGATGGCCGATCCGGCGAAGGCGAAGAGCAGGTGGCCGGCCGCCCAGCGCAGTCGGGGCACCGCGCCGGCCAGGACCGGCTCGGCGCGCTCGGATGTCTCCTCGCCGCGCATCCGCAGGACCGCGCCCACCGCGTAGATCGCGGTGATCATGCCGAACAGCCCGGCCATGGCGGCGAGGAAGGCGTCGGTGAGGCCCGAGGCGCCGCCCATCCGCTCGATGATCTCGCGGCTCTGCTCGTTGTCGCCGAGCAGGTCGCCCGCTCCTTCGGCCATGGCGCCGAAGATCAGCCCCGCCAGCACCAGTGCGGTGCCCCAGCCCAGCAGCGAGCCGCGCTGGAGCCGCCAGGCCAGCCCGTAGGGGCCGTCGATCCGGCCGGTGGCCGGTCCGGGCCGGGTGGCCAGGAAGCTCGCACCGATGTCGCGCCGCCCGGCCAGCTCGTACGCGGCTGCCGTCAGCACCGCCGCCAGGGCCAGGGACAGCAGCGGCACCCAGGGCCGTTCGTCGGCGAACGGCCGTGCGTTGCGCGCCCAGGCCAGCGGGGAGGCCCAGGCCAGGGAGGAGGAGCCGTCGGTGGTGCCAAAGTCCCCGGCGGCCCGCAGCACGAAGGCGGCACCCAGCACGGCGCCGGTCAGCCCCTTGGCGAGCCGGGCGCTCTCGGTGAGCTGCGCGGCCAGGGCGGCGACCGCGGCGAAGACCAGTCCGGTGCCGCCCAGGGCGAGCCCGGTGACCAGCGATCCGCCCGCGGGCAGTCCGGTGCCCGTCAGGCCGAGCGCGACGAGGGCGGCGACGGCGGCGTTCGCGATCGCCGCGGCCAGCAGGGCGGAGGTGAGCGGGGCGCGGCGGCCCACCATCGCGGCGGAGACCAGCTCCTGGCGGCCGGTCTCCTCCTCCTCGCGGGTGTGCCGCACCACGATGATCATGCTCATGATGGCGATGAGCACGCTGCCGATGGTGAGCATCTCCCAGACGGCCAGGCCGCCCGGGGAACTGCTGAAGGCCGGGCCGTACACCGCGCGCATCGAGGTGTTGGCGTTCATCGACGCGACCAGTTCGGCGCGTTCGGCGGCGGTGGGGTAGAACTGCTCGATGGCCGCGGCGTTCTGCACGGCGAGCACGGTCAGCAGCAGGACCCACACCGGGATCAGCACACGGTCGCGGCGCAGCGCGAGCCGCAGCAGCGCGCCGGTGCCGGCCAGGTCGCGGCGGGAGCCGTCGCGGCGGGTGGCCGCCGCCGGCTGTGCGACGGCGGTCATGACGCCACGACCTCCTCGCCGTCGGCGGCCGCGGCGGCGCCGTTCCCGGGGCCCTCCGGCCTTCCGGGCTTCCCCTGCTCTTCCCGGTAGTGCCGCAGGAAGAGCTCCTCCAGGGTGGGCGGGGTGCTGGTCAGGCTCCGCACGCCGGTCTCCGAGAGCCGCCGCAGCACGCCGTCCAGCTTGTCGGTGTCCACCTGGAGCCGCACCCGGTGGCCCCGCACGGACAGGTCGTGCACGCCGGGCAGGCCGGACAGCCCGTCCGGCTCGCCCGCCAGCTCGGCGCTGACGGAGGTGCGGGTCAGATGCCGCAGGTCGGCGAGCGACCCGCTCTCGACGGTGACGCCCCGGCGGATGATGCTCACCCGGTCGCACAGCGCCTCGACCTCGCTGAGGATGTGGCTGGACAGCAGCACCGTCCGCCCCCGGTCGCGCTCCTCGGCGACGCAGTCGCGGAAGACCCCCTCCATCAGCGGGTCGAGCCCGGAGGTCGGTTCGTCCAGGATCAGCAGCTCCACGTCGGAGGCGAAGGCGGCGACGAGGGCGACCTTCTGCCGGTTGCCCTTGGAGTAGGTGCGGCCCTTCTTGGTGGGGTCGAGCTCGAAGCGCTCCAGCAGCTCGCCGCGGCGCCGGGTGTCGAGCCCGCCGCGCAGCCGCCCGTAGAGGTCGATGACCTCGCCCCCGGAGAGGTTGCGCCACAGGGTCACGTCGCCGGGCACGTAGGCGACGCGGCGGTGGAGCTCGACGGCGTCCCGCCAGGGATCGCCGTCCAGCAGCCGGGCGGTGCCGGAGTCGGCGCGCAGCAGGCCCAGCAGGACGCGGATGGTGGTGGACTTCCCCGAGCCGTTGGGCCCGAGGAAGCCGTGGACCTCGCCGGTCTCGACGTGCAGGTCGAGTCCGTCGAGCGCGCGGGTGCGGCCGAAGGTCTTCACGAGACCGGAGACCGAGATGGCGGTGGTTGCCTTGGTCATGATTGTGAAGCTACTTTAATTTCAGAAATTTGTGAAGCAAGAAAATTGCCAGGATGGTCCAGGCGTTCGTGAACTGCGAGGATGGGGCCCGTGGTGGTGAGTGAACAACCGAACGAGCCGGCAGGGCAGCCCGAGCCGGCAGGGCAGCCCGTGGACCCGCGCACGCGGTCCTACGGGCCCGAGGTCGCCGAGTTCGTCGAGCGTTTCGCCGCCGAGCTGACCGAGGCGGGCATGCAGCGCATGGCCTCGCGGGTCTTCGCCTGCCTGCTGACCGAGGACTCCGGCACCCTCGGCTCCGCCGAGCTCTCCGAGCGCCTGCGGATCAGCCCGGCCGCCGTCTCCGGCGCCATCCGCTACCTCTCCCAGGTCCACCTGGTCACCCGCGAACGGGAACCGGGCTCGCGGCGGGAGCGCTACCGGGTGCACGCGGACGCCTGGTACGAGGCGATGACCGACCGCGACGCGCTGCTCGGGCGCTGGAACGCCACCTTCGACCAGGGCCTCAAGGCCGTAGGCCCCGACACCCCGGCGGGCCGCCGCATAGCCGAGACGGCGGAGTTCTTCGACTTCATACGGCGGGAGCTGGCCATGATGCTGGACCGCTGGCACGCCCACCGTGAAGCCATGCGCGGCGGCGACTCCTCCGAGCCCTCCTGACGCGCCCGTCCGGGGCTCGGCTCTCCCGGGGGACTCATGCGGGCGAGGGCCGCTGGGGCGGTACGGGCGGAGGGCCGGCCGGCGGCACGGTCAGGCGCAGCGCCGAGGGGTGCGCCGTCCAGGTGCGGGTGAGGACGGGACCGGAGACCACCGCGTCGGCGCGGTAGCGGAAGTGCGGCCCCGAGACCGTGACCGCGCGGGCCCGCGCCCGCACCGGGCCGTCCTCCGGCCGCCGCCGCACGACCACGTCCACCAGACCGCCGCCCGGTGTGAGCGATACCCGCTCCACAGGGCTGTCGAGGTCGGTCAGCAGCACCCCGTCGGCCTCGACGCGCAGCCGCGCCGCCCCGGGGCCGGGCGCGGGCCGGGTCAGGGTGCGCACCAGGGAGCGGCAGCGGCCCAGTGGTCCGCGCACCGGACCACCCGGGCCGTCCCGCGGCTCCCGCTCACCGTGCAGCGGCGGGATGCGCAGACCCCCCAGCACCACTCCGCCGCTGTCGTCTATCAGCAGGTCGAAACGTCTCTCCCGGCCCTCCAGCACCGTCCGGGCCGCCCGTACCGCGTCCAGCGGCACCCCCAGCGTCCCGGCCAGCGCCACCGACCCCGGCCGCCCCACCGGCACCACCGACAGCGCGCAGTGCGCCAGCCCGCGCTCCAGGTGCAGCAGCCGCACCGCCCGAAGCAGCGCCCGGTCGTCCCCTATCACCACCGGGCGTCTGCGGCCCCGCCGGGCCAGCGCCCGCGCGGCCTCCTCGGGGCCGTCCGGCAGGCACACCTTCACTCCGGGGGAGCCCGCGGCCAGCACGTCCCTGGCGATCCGTACGGACTCCCCGTCCGTACGGCGTGCGAGGGGGTCGACGAGCACGAGCAGCGGATGCGGAACCGGCACCTCGGTCCTTCCTTCGGTCGTCCCGGCCGCCTGCGGCCACCGGGGGGGCGGCCGGAATCGGCGGCCGCGGACGGGAGTTGGCTGTGGTGGGTACGGACGGCGGGATCGGCGGGGGTGAGGCCGGGGGTCGTCGCGTTCGCCTCCCGTCGGAGGAGTCCGGTAATCTCTCGGTGCAAGAGCCCCTGTCGCTGTTGCGGTCAGGGGTTTCGTCGATTCGGGGCACCGGTCCGACGGTTCTTGTCAGCGCGTCCGGTCCACGGCCGACACGCACGTTGGACATGCCCCGGCCGGAAGGGGTGTACGCCTGTGCCCGCACTCGTGCTGCTCGGCGCTCAGTGGGGTGATGAAGGCAAGGGGAAGGCCACCGACCTGCTCGGTGGCTCGGTGGACTACGTGGTGCGCTACCAGGGCGGCAACAACGCCGGCCACACGGTCGTCGTCGGCGACCAGAAGTACGCGCTCCACCTCCTCCCCTCCGGCATCCTCTCCCCGGGCTGCGTCCCGGTGATCGGAAACGGCGTCGTGGTGGACCCGGCGGTCCTGCTCTCCGAGCTGAGCGGGCTCGAAGAGCGCGGCGTGGACACGTCCAAGCTGCTGATCAGTGGCAACGCGCACCTGATCACGCCGTACCACACCACGATGGACAAGGTGACCGAGCGCTTCCTGGGCAAGCGCAAGATCGGCACCACCGGCCGCGGCATCGGCCCGACGTACGCGGACAAGATCAACCGCGTGGGCATCCGCGTCCAGGACCTCTTCGACGAGTCGATCCTGACGCAGAAGGTCGAGGCGGCCCTCGACCAGAAGAACCAGGTCCTCGCCAAGCTCTACAATCGCCGGGCCATCGCCGTGGATCAGGTGGTCGAGGAGCTGCTCGGCTACGCGGACGCGCTGCGCGGCTACGTCTGCGACACCACCCTGCTGCTCAACGACGCGCTCGATCAGGACAAGGTCGTCCTCTTCGAGGGCGGCCAGGGCACGCTGCTGGACGTGGACCACGGCACCTACCCCTTCGTGACCTCCTCCAACCCGACCGCGGGCGGCGCCTGCACCGGCGCGGGGGTGGGCCCGACGAGGATCGACCGGGTCATCGGCATCCTCAAGGCGTACACCACGCGCGTGGGCGCCGGGCCGTTCCCGACCGAGCTGTTCGACGAGGACGGCGAGAAGCTGCGCACCATCGGCGGCGAGCGCGGCGTCACCACCGGCCGCGACCGGCGCTGCGGCTGGTTCGACGCGGTGATCGCCCGGTACGCCACCCGCGTCAACGGGCTCACCGACTTCTTCCTCACCAAGCTGGACGTGCTCACCGGCTGGGAGAGCATCCCGGTCTGCGTCGCCTACGGGATCGACGGCCGGCGGGTCGACGAGCTGCCCTACAACCAGACCGACTTCCACCACGCCGAGCCGGTCTACGAGATGCTGCCGGGCTGGTCCGAGGACATCTCGGGGGCCAAGGAGTTCTCCGACCTGCCGAAGAACGCGCAGGCCTATGTGAAGGCGCTGGAGGAGATGTCGGGAGCGCCGATCTCCGCCATCGGCGTCGGTCCGGGCCGGGACGAGACGATCCAGATCAACTCGTTCCTCTGACCGGGCGGTCCCGGTCGGGGAGCCCTGACCGGGGAGCCCTGGCCGGGGGCTCCGACCGCGCCCACCGGGGGCCGCGCCGTACTCGACGGCGCGGCCCCCGGTGCGTGGGCCGGTGCGCGGCCCCGCGCGCTCACACCCCGGCCACGCTCACACCCCCGCCGACCTGCCGCCGTCCGCCTCCCGTGACTCCAGGCCGTCCAGCGCCTTCGACAGCCGCTCCAGCGCGTCGCGCACCTCGGCGAAGGCATCCTCGCCGCCCAGCGCCTCGCCCAGCCGCGCGGCGAACTCCGCGTGGCCCGGGGTGATCCGGTCCACCGCGGCACGGCCCTCCCCGGTGGGGGCGAGCAGCTTGGCGCGGCGGTGCGCGGGGTTGGGCTCGTACACCGCCAGGCCACGCTCGACCAGCAGGTCCGCCACGCGCTGCACGCTCTGCCGGGTGACGCCCATGGCACGGGCTATGCCGGACACCGGCAGCGGCTCGCGCAGCACCGCGCCGAGTACCTGCCACCAGGCGGCGGTCAGCCCGGCGGGCCGGGCCAGCCGCTCGGCGGCGGACAGGAACTGCCCGTTCAGCCGGAAGACGGCCAGCGCCGTGTCCGACAGCAGTCCGGGGGCGCTCACGCCGCTCCGCTCGCGCCCTCGTGGGCCGCCAGCACCCCGTAGGCGCTCGCGTCGGAGTGCCGGAACAGCCGGAACCAGGCGTCGAGCACCTCGGGCGGGTACACCTCCAGCCGGGTCAGGATCTCGCGGGCGAACGCCACCGGCTCGGTGGGACCGGCGGTGATCAGGTCCCCGTCGGCGCAGGCGTCGGTCTCGCGGTAGTGGCCGCCGCCCCGGTAGCCGGTGGCGGCCAGCACCTCGGCGGCGGCGCCGGTGTGGGGGCGGTCGTCGAGCAGTCCCTCCTTCGCCAGCCCGGTCACGGCCCCGCAGATGGCCGCGACGGGCACCCCGGCCGCCAGGAAGGCGCGGGCCGCCGCGGCGAAGGGCGGGAGCACCTTCTCCCAGGCGTCCGCTCCCGGCAGGATCAGCAGCGCGCTGTCGGCGGGCCGCAGGTCGGCGACGGACAGGCCGGGCGACACCTGCATGCCGCCCATGCTGATCACGGGCTCGCCGCTCTCGCCCACGTACACCACATGGTGTCCTGCGCCGGTCAGGGCGGTGGTGGCGTAGGGGATCTCCCAGTCGGCGAAGGTGTCGTAGACGGCGACGTGCACGGTCTTGCGTTCCATGGCTCCTCCTCGGAGCTGATGACCGGGATGCTTATGACAGGATACTGTCATTTCGACAGCATCCTGTCAAAGGATGGGCGCTAGGCTGTCCCCCTGGAAAAGGGGGGGTGTGAATGACGGGCGGCGCCGTCACCCGGATGTTCGAAGCAGCGAGGAGGTGCCCGTGATCCAGCGCAGCACACTGCGCGCGCAGATCGCGGACGCGCTGCGCGACGAGGTCCTCGCCGGTCGTCTCCCGGCGGGCCGGGGCTTCACGGTCAAGGAGATAGCCGAGCAGTACGGCGTCTCCGCCACCCCGGTGCGCGAGGCACTCGTCGACCTGTCCGCGCAGGGACTGCTGGACGTGGAGCAGCACCGGGGTTTCCGCGTCCACGTCTTCACCACCGCCGACTACCGGGCCATGGTCCAGGCGCGCACCCTGGTCGCCGAGGGCGTCTTCCGCAGGCCCGCCGACCCGGCCCGCCCCACCCCCGGCGACGAGCGGCTGGTCTCGGTGCGCCGCCGCGCCGAGGCCGCGGAGCGGGCCGTCCTCGCCGGGGATCTGGACGTGCTCATCGGCTACGACCTGCGCTTCTGGCGGGAGCTGGGCGAACTGATGGGAAACCCCTACATAACCGAGTTCCTGGACCGGCTGCGCGTGCAGTGCTGGGTCTTCGCCGTGCCGTACCTGCGCGAGCGGCCCGGCCTGCGGGAGCTGCTGTGGGCCGGCTACCGCGAGCTGGCCGACGCGGTCGGGCGCGGGGACGACGCGGCGGCCGGGCACCTCGTCGCGGCCTGCGACGAGCGCTGCCTCGCACTCGCCGAGAAGCTGGACTGAGCGACTACGCTGTTGCGCCCGGAGCCCGTACCGCTCCGCGCTGCCCGCCCACCGCCCGCCGTATTGGAGCACCCGTTGGCCTGTGACCTCTGGCTGGTGCCGCTCGTCGACGTGCTGTGCCACAGCCCCGACAACCCCTTCGCCGAGGAACTCGCTTCCTACGACAGGGCGCTGAGCGCCGCCGGGCTGCCACCGGTCCCCGTCCACGGCTACATGCCCGGCCTGTCGGGCGACGTGGCGCCGGTCGCCGGCTTCGACTACGACGCGCTGCACTTCCTGCGCCGCGCCCATCTGCTCCAGCTATGCGGTCTGGAGGTCACCCCGGTCGACGAACTCGGCGGCGACTACGAGCGGTTGCTGGAGATGTTCGCCCCCACGGCCCAGCAGTCGCACCTGGTGTGGCACTACGACCACGCCGGCGCGTACGTCCCCCTCGACTTCCCCCACCCGCTGTCCGACGACGAACTCCTCGCCGGCGGCGGCCCGCTGGGCTCCAGCCACGGGCTGCTGCGCGAGCTGGAGGCGGTCGCCCCCCACCTGGGCATCGACCCCGCCAACCCGCCACCCGCCCCGGCGCCCCCGGCCGGCCCCACGGAGCTGGAGGAACCGGCGGCCGCGCCGGCGTACGACGGCGGGCCGTTCGCACGGGAGCGCCACGTCTGGCTGGGGCTGCACGCCGCGGCCACCCGGAGCCTGGCGCAGAGCTCCATGATCCTCTTCGGCTGACGCGGAGCCGGCGCCGCGTCGGCACCCGCCCGTCGCCGTCAGCGCGGCCCCTCCGGGGGCCGCTGCCGGGGCATGCTCGGCCGGACGCCCGACGGCATCGAGAAGCGGGACGGCTGCGCGGCCCGCTCGGTGCGCGCGCTCCAGACGGAGGAGGTCAGCGACTGGGTGTGCAGCGGCGCCGGACCGGAGCGGAACTCCACCATCCAGGCGGCCGTCTCGCCCCGCACCAGCTCGGTCACGTCCTCCGAGAAGCGCCGCAGCACCCCCAGGCACCGCTCGGCGGCCTCGCTCGCCGTGCCCTCGGTGGGCCCGAGCACCTCACGCACGCTCTCCGACGCCCACTCGTACTGCAGCATCTCCAGCCGCCGCTGGACCGCCTGCGCCGTGGCGATGCCGCGCATCCAGCCAGAGGTCAGCCCGAACCAGCGGTCGCACCCCGCGCACACGGCCGCCAGCAGCAGCGCGGGGAACGCCCACAGGGCCGCGCCCCGCGCCCCGCCGGCCAGTTCCAGCAGCGGCAGCGCGCCCCCGGCCGCCAGCCCCGCGGCGGTCCCCGCCCGCAGCGCCCCGGCCCACCGGCGCTTGCGCGCCCGGTCGGCCAGATACCACTCCACGACCTCCAGCGCCCCGCTCTCCACCCACCGGTACAGCTCGTCCAGGCGCTCGGCGGGCTCGCCCCAGTCCCCCAGCGGGAACGGCCGCCCGAGCAGGTCCCCGTGCTCGCCCCGCCCCGTGCTGCCGCTCATGCCGCCGCCCGTTCCGGGGCGCATCTCCGGCTGACTCACCCGCCACTCCCAACAAAGCCCTCGCTCGGATCCATTCGCGGACGGACCTCACCTCGGACCGCTCGGTGCCCTTTCCTACCCCCAGAAGTGGGAGACCTCTCGGCCTTCGCGGTATTTCCGCCCATACGTGCATCCCGATTGGGTATACAGGCCCCGCCTTCCTCACCCGATGGGGTGAGAAGCGCGTTTCGGCTGCCGTTTTGCGCCCCTGACCACCCACGACGCCCCGCCGGCGCACCGGGTCTCCCGGCGGCGTCCCGAAGGCGGACGGCGGACGTCCGGCGGGCGCCCGCCGTCCGCCCCTCCGCCCGCCCCCGCCGTCCGCCCTCCGGGCAGGCCCGCCGGGGCCGGGGGAGGGGCGGATAGGGTGCAGGGCGTGAAGGTCCTCGTCATCGGCGGCGGCGCCCGCGAACACGCCCTGTGCCGCTCCCTGTCCCTCGATCCCGACGTCACCTCGCTGCACTGCGCGCCCGGCAACGCCGGAATCGCCGAGGTGGCGACCCTGCACTCCGTCGACGCGCTCGACGGCCGGGCGGTGGCCGCACTGGCCGCCGAACTGGCGGCCGACCTCGTCGTGGTGGGGCCGGAGGCCCCGCTGGTGGCCGGGGTGGCCGACGCCGTGCGCGAGCACGGCATCGCGGTCTTCGGCCCGTCGGCCGAGGCCGCCCGGCTGGAGGGCTCCAAGGCGTTCGCCAAGGAGGTCATGGCCGCCGCCGGGGTCCCCACGGCCCGCTCCTACGTGTGCACCACCGACGAGGAGACCGACCGCGCGCTGGACGCCTTCGGCCCCCCGTACGTCGTCAAGGACGACGGGCTGGCGGCGGGCAAGGGCGTCGTCGTCACCCCCGACCCGGAGGCCGCCCGCGCCCACGCCCGCGGCTGCGAGCGGGTGGTGGTCGAGGAGTACCTGGACGGCCCCGAGGTCTCCCTGTTCGCCGTGACCGACGGCGAGTGCGTCGTACCGCTGCGGCCCGCCCAGGACTTCAAGCGCGCCCACGACGGCGACGAGGGCCCCAACACCGGCGGCATGGGCGCCTACTCGCCGCTGCCCTGGGCCGACCCCAAACTGGCCGACGAGGTGCTGGCCACCGTCCTGCAGCCCACCGTGGACGAGATGCGCCGCCGCGGCACCCCCTTCTCCGGACTGCTCTACGCGGGCCTGGCCATCACCTCGCGCGGGGTGCGCGTGGTGGAGTTCAACGCGCGCTTCGGCGACCCGGAGACCCAGGTCGTCCTGGCCCGGCTGAAGACCCCGCTGTCCGGCCTGCTGTACGCGGCGGCCACGGGCGCCCTGGCCGAGTTCCCCCCGCTGCGCTGGAGCGACGACGCGGCCGTCACCGTCGTCGTGGCCTCCGAGGGCTACCCCGCCTCCCCCCGCACGGGGGATGCGATCGAGGGCCTGGAGGAGGTCGCGGAGAAGGATGCCCCCACCGCGTACGTCCTCCACGCCGGCACCCGGCTGGACGAGGCGGGGCGCGTGGTCAGCGCGGGCGGCCGGGTCCTGTCCGTCACGGCCACCGGAGCCGGTCTCGCCGAGGCGCGCGAGCACGCCTACCGGGCGGTGTCCCGCATCCGGCTGGCCGGTTCGCACCACCGCGGCGACATCGCGGCCGCGGCGGCCGGGACCGCCACGGCGTCGGCAGGCGGGGAGGCCTGAGCCGGAGCCCCGGACGGGCGCCCTGCCGGGTGTCCGTCCGGGTGCCCGGTGCGACACCCCGGCGGGCGGATTTCCGCACCCAGCTTTACCCAAAGCCATTCCATCGAGTGACCGCTTCCTCATCCGGCTGACGGCCCCGCGGGCGCCCACTAGGGTTCCCGCGGGCGGCTCCGGCAAGTGGCCCACCGCACATTGCGGTGTCGCCCGCCGGTGCCACAGTGGGGGAGTGAGTGACGGCAGACGCGGGGGAACGGCAAGGGGGTGAGCGACTCGTGGCGGTACCGGAGACGGGCGCGCGTTCGGCGCGCGACCACGCGCTGGCGGTCCTGAGGGTGCGCGGCGCCGCGCTGGGCGCCGCGCTGCTGCCCGCCGCCGCGGCGGTCGTCCTGCTGGCCGGAGGGGCCACCGGCCACCTCCGCGGCGACGGCTGGGACGCACTGCGCTGGGCGGCCGCGGCCGTCGCCGTGCCGGTGTTCGCCGCGGCCGCGGGCGTGGCCGCGGTGATCGCCCGGGCACGCCCGGCGGTCAGCCCCACCGTGCAGATCGACGAGTCGGCCGCCCCCGACCTGTACCGGCTGATACGCGACCTCGCCGACCGGCTGGACGTCCCCGCGCCCTCGGCGATAGCCCTGACGCCGGACTGCGACAGCTGGCTGGAGGACCGGGCGCACACCACCCGCGGCCGCCGCCTGCCGCGCCCCGGTACGGCACGCGGCGCGGACGCCCCCGTACTGGTCGTCGGCTCCCCCTTCCTGTGGTGGATGAGGGTGGCCGAGCTGCGGGCGCTGCTCGCCCCGATCGTGGCCGGCACGGGCCCGTCCGCCCACCCGGACATCGCCGCCGCGCGGCGCTTCGTCCGCGGACTGGACGCCGCCGCGGCGGTCGCCGTCGCGGCCCGCGGCCCGGCGCCCAGGCGGCTCGCGTACGACTTCACCGGCTGGGTCTCCCGGCTGCTGCTGCGCGCCGGGGCCTCCCACGCCGCGGAGATGGAGCGCATGGTCGCGGCCGCGGCCGCGGTGCGGGCCCAGACGGTCGACTACGGCCTGCGGGTCGTCGCCCAGGAGCAGGTGGGCCTGGCGTACGCCGGCTGGGACCGGCTGCTGACCCGGGTCGCGCTGCCCGCCTGGCGCACGGGCCGCTGGCCCGCCCGGCTGGACGCCGGAGTGGTCTCCGCCCTCACCGAGCTGTCCCGGCGCGACCGGCTGGCCGAGGGCTTCGCCACCCGGCTGGGCGAGCGCCCCGCCTGCGACCTGCTGGAGGAGCCCGGCGAGGTGGACCGCCAGGTGTCCCTGCTGGCCGCGCGCCTCTTCCACGGAGGTCCGGCCGAGCCCGGACCCGACTGGGTCCCGGTGGACTGGCAGGAGTACCCGGAGGAGGTCGTGGACCGCATCTGGCGCTCCGAGGCCGCCCGTCTCTTCGCGGCGCTGCGGGCCGGCGAGAACCCGACGCTGGCCGAGCTGGTCGACCGGCTGACCGGCGAGGCGGCCCCGGACGGCCCGGACGCCCCGTCCGGCGGCGCCGACGCGCTCGCCACCCGGATCGGCGCCGACCTCGCCCGTGAGGAGGCGGCCCGGGCCGACGCCGCCCGCGAGGCGGGCGCGATCCCCATTCCCGTCCCCGGCGGGGACGGTGTGCTCCTCCCGCCCGGCGGCGGCTTCCCCCTCCAGCCGCCGCGCTCCGGACGCGAGCTGCTGGCCGAGCACATCACGGCCGCCGTGTGCTGCGCGGCCGTGGACACCGCCGGGGCGGCCCCCGGGCTCGACTGGCTGGACGGCCCCGCCCTGTTCGTCGACGGCGAGCGCCGGGCCGATCTGGCCCGTCCCGTCCTCGCCCTCGCCGAGGACGGCGACCCCCGGCCGCTGCGCGACTGGCTGGCGGCCGTCGGCGTACGGCCCGACAAGCCCATCCGCCTGGTCTGAGCCGGCGGCGGTCCGGGCGCCGCCCAGCGCCCGGACCGCCCACGTCCTCTCCCCACGTCCCCCGCTCCGGCCCCTCCCACGGCCCCTGACGACCCCCGCGGCCTCTGCCCGCGCCCCGTGTTCGAGCCGTGTTCGGCCTGGCTCCCGGACATTCGGCGACAAGGGGTGACGGGGCGTTCGCTTTATGTGATGTGCTGGTGCCCGGCATCGCGGGAGCGGACACAGGGAGGGGAGACGCGGGTGGGCACGGAGCAGATCCGGCGCTGGGAGTCGGGGGCTCTCGCGCACGCGGTCACCGATCCGTTCGGACAGGGACCGCTGCCCTGGCTGCGGTGCGGCGAGCACTACTTCGACGACACCGGCCACGTCGTCCCCTGGTACCTCGACCACAGCAGCCTGGACGGCGGGCGCGCACCGTCCGGGGCGGGCGGCGGTCCGCGTGCGGCCGACGACGTGCACTGCCAGATCAAGGGCTTCACCTCCGAGAGCGCGGTCTCGCCCGGTGAGTCCATCGACTTCCGGATCACGGTCAACCCGCCCCAGCCCTTCGGCGTGGACGTCTACCGCATCGGCCACTACGGCGGCGAGGGCGCCACCAAGATCACGACCAGCCCCCGGCTGTCCGGCATCGTCCAGCCCCCGCCCCTGACCGCCGACCGCACCGTCTCCTGCCACCACTGGTGGCTCTCCTGGCGGCTCCAGATCCCGGACTACTGGAGCACCGGCGCCCATGTGGCCGTGCTGACCACCGCCGACGGCCACCGCTCCCACGTCCCCTTCACCGTCCGCGACGAGCGCCCCGGCGACCTGCTGCTGGTCCTCCCCGACGTCACCTGGCAGGCGTACAACCTCTTCCCCGAGGACGGCCGCACCGGCGCCAGCCTCTACCACGCCTGGGACGGGGAGGGGCGGCTGCTGGGGGAGGAGGAGGCGGCCGTCACCGTCTCCTTCGACCGGCCCTACGCGGGTGCGGGCCTGCCCCTGCACGTGGGCCACGCCTACGACTTCATCCGCTGGGCCGAGCGCTACGGCTACGACCTGGCCTACGCCGACACCCGCGATCTGCACGCCGGCCGCGTCGACCCCTCCCGCTACCGCGGCCTGGTCTTCGCGGGCCACGACGAGTACTGGTCGGCGCCCATGCGCCGCGCCGTGGAGAAGGCCCGCGACAGCGGCACCTCGCTGGTCTTCCTCTCGGCCAACACCATGTACTGGCAGGTCGAGCTGGGCCCCTCGCCCTCGGGGGCCCCCGACCGGCTGATGACCTGCCGCAAACGGCGCGGTCCGGGACGCCCGCGGCGCTGGCGCGACCAGGGCGAGCCCGAACAGCAGGTGCTGGGCGTCCAGTACGAGGGCCAGGTGCCCCGGCCGCACCCGATGGTCGTTCGCAACACCTCCCACTGGCTGTGGGAGGCCACCGGGGCGGCGGAGGGCGAGGAACTGCCCGGCCTGGTGGCCGGCGAGGCCGACCGCTACTTCCCGCGCACCGCCCTGCCCCCGCACACCGGCCGCATCCTGCTCGCCCACTCGCCCTACCGGGACGCCTCCGGCACCCGCCGCCACCAGGAGACCTCCCTGTACGAGGCGCCCGGCGGCGCCCTGGTCTTCGCCTCGGGCACCTTCGCCTGGTCCCCGGCCCTGGACCGCCCCGGCCACACCGACTCCCGCATCCAGCGGGCCACGGCCAACCTCCTGGACCGCATCTGCAAGCGCCCCTGAGCGGTCGCCCCTGAGCGGTCACGGCCCCTCCGGCAGCGCCCACGGCCCTCCGGTCCGCCCGGGCAGGGCCGTTCGCGCGGTACGCCCCCACCCGTCCGTCCGACCCCGGCCGGTGGGGAGGGCGGGGGTGCGGGAGAATCGGAACTCCTGGACCAAGCCACAGGAGGAGCCGTGACCGGATTCGTAGAGAAGCCCGAACCCGTACAGGTACCGGGCCTGGTGCACGTGCACACCGGCAAGGTGCGGGACCTGTACCGGAACGAGGCGGGGGATCTGGTGATGGTCGCCAGCGACCGGGTGTCCGCCTACGACTGGGTGCTGCCGACGGAGATCCCGGACAAGGGCCGCGTCCTCACCCAGCTCTCCCTGTGGTGGTTCGACCAGCTCGCCGACCTGGTGCCGGGCCATGTGCTCTCCACCGAGCTGCCGCCCGGCGCCCCCGCCGACTGGGCGGGCCGCACGGTGGTCTGCCGATCCCTGCGCATGGTCCCGGTCGAGTGCGTGGCCCGCGGCTACCTCACCGGCTCGGGCCTGGCCGAGTACCGCCAGAGCCGCACGGTCTGCGGCCTCGCCCTGCCCGAGGGCCTGGAGGACGGCTCCGAACTGCCCGCCCCCATCTTCACCCCGGCCACCAAGGCGGAGGTCGGCGAGCACGACGAGAACGTCCCCTACGAGGAGGTCGCCCGCCGGGTCGGCGCCGACACCGCCGCCGAGCTGCGCCAGCTCACCCTGGCCGTCTACTCCCGGGGCCGCGACATCGCCAGGGAGCGGGGCATCATCCTGGCCGACACCAAGTTCGAGTTCGGGTGGGACGTGGAGGGTGACGGCGAGGAGCGGCTGGTGCTCGCCGACGAGGTGCTGACGCCGGACTCCTCGCGCTTCTGGCCCGTCGACGAGTGGGAGCCGGGCCGCTCCCAGCCCTCGTTCGACAAGCAGATCGTCCGCGACTGGCTGACCTCCCCGGCCGCCGGCTGGGACCGCGGCGGCGAGGTCCCCCCGCCCGAGCTGCCCGCCGAGGTCGTCGAGCGCACCCGCGCCCGCTACATCGAGGCGTACGAGCTGCTGACGGGCACCCGCTGGAGCTGACCGTCGGCCCGGGGGCGGTCCTGCGGGGCCGCCCCCCGCAGGGCCGCCCCCGGGTGGTCCGCACACGGAGAAGGCCCCGGTCCTTCAGGACCGGGGCCTCTCATCGAGCGGACGACGAGACTCGAACTCGCGACATCCACCTTGGCAAGGTGGTGCTCTACCAACTGAGCTACGTCCGCGTGCTCCGTTCGGTGCGCTCCTACTATAGCCAACCCCGCTCGCGTGCGATGCGCACGGCCGCGTGGCGGTTCTCCGCCGACAGCTTCGCGGCGGCCGACGACAGGTAGTTGCGGACCGTTCCCGGCGCCAGCGCGGCCCGCGCGGCGATCTCCGCGACCGGCGCCCCGTCCGCCGCCAGCTCCAGCAGCTCGGCCTCGCGGGCGGTCAGCGGCGAGTCCCCGGAACTGATCGCGTCGGCGGCCAGCTCCGGGTCCACGTAGCGGTTTCCGGCGTGCACCGTGCGGATGATCTCGGCCAGCCGCTGCGCCGAGACGGTCTTGGGCACGAAGCCCCGCACCCCCGCGGCCAGGGCCCGCTTCAGATGCCCCGGGCGGCCGTGCCCGGTCACGATCATGGTGGCGCAGGCGGGGAGTTCGGCGCGCAGCTCCGTGGCGACCGCCACACCGTCCCTGCCCGGCATCTGGAGGTCCAGTACCGCCACGTCGGGCCGGTGGGCGCGGGCCATCGCCAGCGCCTCGGGGCCGGAGGCGGCCTCGGCCACCACCAGCAGGTCGTCCTCCAGCGCCAGCAGCGCGGCAAGCGCGCCCCGGATCAGATGCTCGTCGTCGGCCAGCAGCACCCGTACGCGGCGCCCGCCACCATCCGTACCGGCGCCGTTCGTACCGCCGCCGTTCGTGCCGTCCCGCAGGTGCTCGCTCACCGCTCCCCTTCCCCGCGTACATCCCCGCGTACGTCCTTGCCGCCTTCCCGGACCGGCCGCGTCGGGACCCGGGCCGTCAGCCGGAAGGTGCCGTCGCCGCGGCGCTCACCGTTCAGTGTGCCGCCGAGCGCGGCCAGGCGTTCACGGAGACCGTCCAGTCCGGAGCCGCCCCCCGCGACGGCTCCGGGCCCCGGCACACCGTCGTTCTCCATCACCAGCTCGGAGGCCTCTCCGGCGGCCCGCAGCCACACCGTGCACCGCCCGGCGTCGGCGTGCCGCAGCACGTTGGTGGTCCCCTCGCGGACCACCCAGCCCAGGGCCGATTGCAGCGGCTCGGCCAGGTCCCCGCTGCCGCTGTCCTCGATCCGGCAGTCGATCCCGGCCGCCCTCAGCACCCCGCGCGCGCCGACCAGTTCGGTGTGCAGATCGGCCTCCCGGTAGCCGCGCACGACCTCCCGCATCTCCCGCTGCGACTCCCGCGCGATCCGCTGGACCTCGGTCATCTGGTCCACTGCGGAGGGCGAGCCGCGCTGCACGAGCTGCACGGCCAGCTCGCTCTTGAGGGCGATCACCGACAGGTTGCGGCCCAGTACGTCGTGGAGGTCCCGGCCGAACCGCAGCCGCTCCTCGGCCACCGCCAGCCGCGCCTGTGTCTCCCGGGCGGCCTCCAGCTCGCTGACGACCCGCATCGTCCACGCCGAGCAGCGGTAGGAGACACCGAAGACGACGGCTCCGGCGGCCGTGCCGACGGCCGTGGCGGCCAGTTCCCCGCCTGCCGCCCCCAGTGCCCGGGCCGTGAGCAGCGAGACGGCCAACAGCGCCGCCACCAGTGCGGCGCTCCGCCCGGCGGACAGCACCAGCGGCAGCGGCCCGGCCAGGAACATCAGCAGCCAGACCACGGGCGGCAGCGCCTGGGACGCCGGCAGCTCACCGGTGCCGATCAGGGCGAGGACGGCGGCGATCCCGGCGGCGGTGAGGGCCACATAGGCCGCCGCCGGCCGTACGGGCCGCTCCCCCGTGCCCAGGTAGTACCGCAGACCGGCCCGGGACAGCAGCAGATGGCAGACGGTGTGGGCGGTGAACAGCACCCCCAGTACGAGAGCCGCCCAGGCGGCCGGCCCCTCCGCCTGCGCGACGATCCAGGCGAGCAGCGCCACCCCCTCGAAGAGGGCGAAGCTGTAGATCGTGTACCGGGTGTACTGGTGGAAGCGGACCGGCCCGCTGGACCGCCGTATCCGTTCCACCCAGCCCGGCGCGCTTCTCTCGGCCGCCACCGTCACACTCGCTCCCCACACCTCAGTGACGCGGTTCCCAGCGGAACCACCGCCGTACGGCGAACACCGACACCAGGGCCCAGGCCGCGGCGGCCCCCAGGGCCCGCAGCACCTCGCCCGGCTCGCCGCCGCCGAGCCAGCCGTACCGCACCAGTTCCACCACCGGCGTCATCGGCAGCAGCCGCAGGACGTCGGCCAGCCGCTCCGGCATGGCCTCCAGGGGAACGAACATCCCCGAGCCGACCAGCGAGACCATCAGCAGCGGCAGCGCGGTGATCTGCGCGCTCTCCGTCGTCCGGGTGATCACGGCCGTCGCGGCGGCCGTCAGCACCATCAGGACGGCGCCCAGCAGCACACCCAGGACCAGCAGGTCCGGCCGGTCCGGCGGTGTCATCTCCAGCAGGGCCGCGCCCGCCGCGACCAGCACGGCGCACTGCGCCAGCGCCACGGTGACCACCGGCAGCGCCGCGCCGGCCAGGACCTCCCAGTCCCGCAGCTCCCCGGTCCGCAGCCGCTTGAGGACCAGCTCCTCGCGGCGGGAGACGTAGGCGGGGATGAGATTCAGATAGACGACGAGGATCAGCACCATCGGAATGCCGCTGGTCATCACCAGATCGGTGGGACTCAGCCCGGTGCCCTCCAGCGGCGCCTGCTCGACCGTGGAGCGCATGAACAGCACCATGGCCAGCGGCATCAGCAGGGCGGTGAACATGGCGGTGCGGTTGCGGACGAGCAGCGTCAGCTCCGCCCGGGCCAGCGACCGCAGCCGGCCCAGGGAGGCCGCCGCCCCGCCTGCGACCCCGACGCCCGTCCCGCTCCCGGTGTCCGTCGCGCTCATCGTGCTCCCGCCTTCGCCAGTCGTGCCGTGTCGTCTTCCCCCACCGTGTCCGGGCCGCCCCCGTGGGCGATCTCCAGGAACGCCTCCTCCAGGGAGGCCGAGCGGGCGTCCAGGCCCGTCAGCTCCACGCCCTCCTGCCGTGCCCACAGCAGGAGTTCGGTCAGCGACTCCTGCAGCCGGCCGGTGCGGATCTCCACACCCCGCCCGTGCTCGGCGGCCTTCAGCGACAGCGGGAGCCGGGCGGCCGGCACCCCCTCGGGCAGCGTGAAGCGGATCCGGGACGGGCGCGAGGCGGTGACCTCGGCAGGCGTGCCGGAGACGACGATCCGCCCCGCCCGCATGATCGCCAGCCGGTCGGCCAGCTCCTCGGCCTCCTCCAGGTAGTGCGTGGTCAGCACCACGGTCGTACCGCCCTTCCTCAGCTCCCGCACCAGCCGCCAGGTCTCCCGCCGCCCCTCGGCGTCCAGCCCGGTCGTCGGCTCGTCCAGGAAGAGCACCTCGGGCCGGCCGAGCAGGGCCATGGCCAGGTCCAGCCGCCGCCGCTCGCCGCCGGAGAGCTGCTTGACGCGTACGTCCGCACGCGGGGCCAGGCCCACCATCTCCAGCGCCTCCGAGGTGGGGCGGGCCCCACTGGTGCAGCCGGCCCACATCCGCGCGGTCTCGGCGACGGTCAGGTCGGAGGAGAATCCGCCCTCCTGGAGCATCACCCCGATCCGCGGCCGCACCCGGGCACGCTCGCGGTACGGGTCGTGCCCGAGCACACGCACCCGGCCGCCGCTGGGCTCGGCCATCCCCTCCAGCACCTCGACGGTGGAGGTCTTGCCCGCACCGTTCGTCCCCAGCAGCGCGAACAGTTCGCCGCGCGCCACGGAGAACGAGACCCCCCGTACGGCCTCGAAGCCGCCGTCCCCCTTCGCCGGGCCGTAGCGCCGCCGCAGCCCGCTCACCTCGATGACCTGCTCTCCGATCTCCATGCCACAAGGGTCGCGCGGGGCCGGGGGCGGAAGCAGTGCGGGCTGTCACGAGCGCGCGTGACAAATGTCAACCGGCCGCGGGACAGGGGGAGATGAGGGGATGTGACATGAAGCACACGAATAAGGCCCCGGTCCTGGGGGACCGGGGCCTTCTCCCTGAGCGGACGACGAGGCTCGAACTCGCGACCTCAACCTTGGCAAGGTTGCGCTCTACCAACTGAGCTACGTCCGCGTGCGACCTCCCGGCTCTCACCGAGCGGCGCGCCTTCACTCTACCGGATCCCGGAGACCCAGTGGAGTGAGCGGAGCGGGTGACAGGAATCGCACACTGCGCCTCCCTCTTGGAAAGAGGGCGCTCTACTACTGAGCTACACCCGCGTGACCACCTTGGTTCCGGCCGTTTCCGGCCGCCCCCGGCGGTGTGCTCCAGACTCTAGCCGATCACCCGGGGTTCCTGGCAAGTCGGCCCGGGGACGGGCTCAGCGCGACTCCTCGCCCCCGGCACCGGAGGCGGCTGCGTGGGCCTCGTCGAAGGCCTCGTAGACCTTCTTGGGGATGCGGCCGCGAGGCGGCACCTCGAAGCCGTGCGACCGGGCCCAGGCCCGCACCGCGGACGGGTCCGGCGCGACGGAGGTGTGCTGGAAGGTCTTCCCGGACCTGGCGCGCTTGCGGCCGGCCCGCACATAGGGGGCGAGACCCATGCGCAGTTTCTTCGCGTTCTCGCGGTTGAGATCGATCTCGTACGACTTGCCGTCGAGGCCGAAGGCGACCGTTTCCGATGCTTCCCCGCCGTCGATGTCGTCGGAGAGTGTGACCACCACACGCTGTGCCACGGATATCGGTCCTTTCGGGAGGATCGTATGCGGAAACACTTCGAAACCACTTCCTGACGTGCGGTGATATCGGTGTTCCCGGCGATCGGTGTCAATGCCCTTTCCTTTGTACAGCGGCAGGCATTGTCTGGTGAAGCGGATGAATTGCCGCCCGCGTGTCATGCCGCGAACGCGACTTTACTTTTCCGGCGCCGATTCGTGCAGTGCTTCCCGGTGTTTTCCGGGGCGCCGATACCCGACCGTGACCGGGGCGGCCCGTATCTACGCGAGTAGAATTTTCCGCCGGGTACGCTGAAGCGGCAGCCTCCAGCACCAACACCCACCGGGAGTACCTGTGGCTCGCGTCGTAGTCGACGTCATGCTCAAGCCGGAGATCCTCGACCCCCAGGGCCAGGCGGTTCAGCGTGCGCTGCCCCGGCTGGGCTACGAGGGCATCTCGGACGTCCGCCAGGGCAAGCGCTTCGAGCTCGAGGTGGAGGGTCCGGTCGACGACGACGCCCTCGCCCGTATCCACCAGCTCGCCGAGACGTTCCTCGCCAACACCGTGATCGAGGACTTCACCGTGCGCGTCGAGGAGCGCGAAGAGGTGACCCCCGCATGACGACCCGCATCGGAGTCGTCACCTTCCCCGGCTCCCTCGACGACGTGGACGCCCGGCGCGCCATCAGCCTCGCCGGCGCCGAGCCGGTCGCCCTGTGGCACCGCGACAGGAGCCTGCACCAGGTGGACGCCGTCGTCCTCCCCGGCGGCTTCTCCTACGGCGACTACCTGCGCTGCGGCGCCATCGCCCGTTTCTCGCCGGTGATGGAGACGGTCGTCGAGCAGGCCCGCGCCGGCCTGCCGGTGCTCGGCATCTGCAACGGCTTCCAGGTCCTGTGCGAGTCGCACCTGCTGCCCGGCGCGCTGACCCGCAACGACCACCTCCACTTCGTCTGCCGCGACCAGCGGCTGCGCGTGGAGAACGCGGACACCGCCTGGACCTCCGACTACACCGAGGGGCAGGAGATCACCGTCCCGCTCAAGAACGGCGAGGGCGGCTACGTCGCCGACGAGCGCACCCTGGACGAGCTGGAGGCGACCGGCCGGGTCGTCTTCCGCTACCTGGACGTCAACCCCAACGGCTCCCGCCGCGACATCGCCGGCATCACCAACGAGGCGGGCAACGTCGTCGGCCTCATGCCCCACCCCGAGCACGCCGTCGAGGCCCTGACCGGGCCCACCACCGACGGGCTGGGATTCTTCACCTCGGTTCTGAAGAAGCTGGTCACCTCATGACTCTCGACACCGTCAAGCACGCGAGCGACACCCCGGACGTCGAGCAGCCCTGGGCCGAGCTCGGCCTCAAGAGCGACGAGTACGACCGCATCCGCGAGATCCTCGGCCGCCGCCCGACCGGCGCCGAGCTGGCCATGTACTCCGTGATGTGGTCCGAGCACTGCTCCTACAAGTCCAGCAAGATCCACCTCAAGCAGTTCGGCGAGAAGGCCCCGGAGTCCGACGCCATGCTGGTGGGCATCGGCGAGAACGCCGGCGTCGTGGACGTCGGCCAGGGCTACGCCGTCACCTTCAAGGTGGAGTCCCACAACCACCCCTCCTACATCGAGCCCTACCAGGGCGCGGCCACCGGCATCGGCGGCATCGTCCGCGACATCCTGGCCATGGGAGCCCGCCCGGTCGCCGTCATGGACCCGCTGCGCTTCGGCGCGGCCGACCACCCCGACACCCGCCGCGTCCTGCCCGGCGTCGTCGCCGGCATCGGCGGCTACGGCAACTGCCTGGGCCTGCCCAACATCGGCGGCGAGGTCGTCTTCGACTCCTGCTACCAGGGCAACCCGCTGGTCAACGCCCTGTGCGTGGGTGTGATGCGGCACGAGGACATCCATCTGGCCAAGGCGTCGGGCACCGGCAACAAGGTCATCCTCTACGGCGCCCGCACCGGCGGCGACGGCATCGGCGGCGTCTCCGTGCTCGCCTCGGAGACCTTCGACGAGACGGGCCCGGCCAAGCGTCCGGCCGTCCAGGTCGGCGACCCCTTCCAGGAGAAGCTCCTCATCGAGTGCACCCTGGAGGTCTTCAAGGAGGACCTGGTCGTCGGCATCCAGGACCTCGGCGGCGCCGGCCTGTCCTGCGCCACCTCCGAGCTGGCCTCGGCCGGCTCCGGCGGCATGCGCGTCGAGCTGGACACCGTCCCGCTGCGCGACTCCACGCTCTCGCCCGAGGAGATCCTCATGAGCGAGTCGCAGGAGCGCATGTGCGCCGTCGTCGAGCCGGACAAGGTCGACCGCTTCCTGGCCATCTGCGAGAAGTGGGACGTCATCGCCACCGTCATCGGCGAGGTCACCGACGGCGACCGGCTGGAGATCTACTGGCACGGCGAGCAGATCGTGGACGTGCCCCCGCGCACGGTCGCCCACGAGGGCCCGGTCTACGAGCGCCCCTACGCCCGCCCCGAGTGGCAGGACGCCCTCCAGGCCGACGACGCCAACGCCCTGCCCCGCCCGTCCGGCGGGGACGAGCTGCGCGAGCAGGTCCTGAGGCTGGCCGGCTCCCCGAACCAGGCGTCCAAGGCGTGGATCACCGACCAGTACGACCGCTACGTGCTCGGCAACACCGTCCTGGCCCAGCCCGAGGACAGCGGCATGATCCGCATCGACGAGGAGACCGGTCTGGGCGTCGCCGTCGCCACCGACGGCAACGGCCGCTACGCCAAGCTCGACCCGTACACCGGCGCGCAGCTCGCGCTGGCCGAGTCCTACCGCAACGTCGCCGCCACCGGCGCCAAGCCGCTGGCCGTCACCGACTGCCTGAACTTCGGCTCGCCGGAGGACCCGGGCGCGATGTGGCAGTTCGCCGAGGCCTGCCGAGGGCTGGCCGACGCCTGCCAGGCGCTGGGCACACCGGTGACCGGCGGCAACGTCTCCCTCTACAACCAGACGGGCGACACCGCCATCCACCCGACCCCGGTGGTCGGTGTGCTCGGCGTGATCGACGACGTCACCCGCCGCACCCCGATGGCGTTCGCGGAGGAGGGCCAGCTCGTCTACCTCCTGGGCGACACCCGCGAGGAGCTGGGCGGCTCGGCCTGGTCCCAGGTGATCCACGACCACCTGGGCGGGCTGCCGCCGAAGGTGGACCTGGAGCGCGAGCGGCTGCTCGCCGAGATCCTGATCTCCGCCTCCCGCGACGGCATGATCGACGCGGCGCACGACCTGAGCGACGGCGGTCTGGTCCAGGCGCTGACCGAGTCCTGCCTCAAGGGCGGCAAGGGGGCCCGGCTGGTCGTCCCCGACGGCCTGGACCCGTTCGTGTTCCTGTTCTCCGAGTCGGCCGGCCGCGCGATCGTCTCGGTGCCGCGCAGCGAGGAGCTGCGCTTCACCGACATGTGCGGCGCCCGCGGCCTGCCCGCCACCCGCATCGGCGTGGTGGACGGCGACGCGATCGAGGTTCAGGGGCAGTTCTCCGTCTCCCTGGCCGAGCTGCGCGAGGCCCACGAGACCGCCATCCCGGCGCTGCTCGCCTGACGCCCGCGACGGCGGCCGTACGACGGCCGCCGTGCCCCGCCGCCCGGGACACGGGCGGCGGGGCACGGCATCGGTGGTGGCCAGCCACAGCCGGAAGAGCACGCCGTCCACGTCGGGATCCTCGTGCCAGGACCACCAGACGTCACGCAGCCGGGGAAGGATGAGGCCCCCGGGCACAACCTGGGAAAGCCACGGACGCGGAATCTCCCGGACGGAGCAGGTGGCCACGATGCGGTCGTACGGCGCACGCTCCGGACACCCTTCGGCTCCATCGCCGGTGACGACGCGCGGCTCCACGCCGGCGACCTTCAGGTTCCTCACCGCTTGGTCGGCCAGGGCCGGGTCCACTTCCACGGTGGTCACCGGGTCCGGCCCGAGCCGATGGGCCGGAAGAGCGGCGTTCCATCCGGTCCCCGTTCCCACCTCCAGCACCCGCTCCGTGCCGTACGGCTTCGCCATGTGGAGCAGGCGCACAACGATGGACGGGGCGGAGGCGGAGCATGACGCCCAGCGGTCGCCGTCGCCCGGATCGGCTCCATCGTTGACCTGTGTCACCACGGGCTCGTCCGCGTAGGCAGCGCCGAGCCGGACGTCCGGAGCCTCACCGCGCTCGTACGGCATGAGGTCGTCCCCCAGCCACACCTTCTCGGGAAGAAACAGATGGCGGGGGACTCCTTCAACCGCTGCCCGCCACTCGGGAGCCAGGGGAAACGGTGACGTCTCGTCCAACTGCCGGTGGCCCGCGCCCGTGCGGGCCCCTCACGGGGAGGAGATGTGCGCGAAGCGCACATCTCCTCCAACCGCCGAGTGCGAGCGCGGCGAGCGGCCACAGCCACCAGACGGCAGGGCTGATGATCAGCGACACGACGAGGAGGACACCGGGGCTGGCCTTCACGGTCAGGCAGGCGCAGCCCAGCGGGTCGGGCGCTCGCTCGGTCTTCGTCACGCTGCCGGCCTGGTGGAGCGTGTCAGCGGGCGGACGGCCGGCTGAAGGCCGTGTACGAGTCCCGGGTTTACCAGGGGATCGGCCGACAGCAGCCGTTTCCCGACCCGCCCGTCTTCGCCGCCCTGATGCGCGACCCCCTCAAGGCGACCACCGGGATGTGACCTACGTGGCCGGCGTCCGGTCCACCATGGCCACCCGTACATCCCTGATGTCCGCCAGCTCCCCGTTCTCGATCTCCACATCCAGGGGAGCGGTCTCGCCCTTCTTGGACTTGCCCGGGCCGAGCTTGTCCGCCGTCACCCCTGTCGAGCCCAGCACGTCACCATCGGCGTCCAGGAACTCCAGTCCGACGAAATAGTTCGCGGCCTCCTCGCCGCTGTTGGTGATCCGGTATTCCACCACGTAGGCGTTCTCACCCCACGTGTCGTGGTCCCGCACTCCGGACGCGGTGATCTCCACGTCCCGCCCCGCGCCACCCTCTCCGGCCTCCGCCTCCACACCGGAGGATCCGGCCGCCTCCGCCGACTCCTCCGCCGTGGCAGCGGGGGCCTTCTCCGTGTCGGTGGAGTCCCCGGAGTCGGAGCAAGCGGTCAGTCCTCCCACCGCAGCAACCACCGAAGCCGCGACCAGCCCGATCTTTCGCATGATGTCCTCTCTGGTGATCATTGCGGTATCAGGAGCGTAGTGGCACCGCTGACTCCTCCGCCGCCCAAACCACCGATTCCACTCAGACACCATCCGCTTATCGACCACGGGGTTGCTCTGGTCGAACAGGGTTCCTGATCGGGTGATCGCGCGAGAGTCAGCGCATGACAGCAGGGCCTCTTGGTAGCTCGGGGGTGCGAACCAAACCAAGCGCCAGGAGGCCCTGTTGCCGCAGTCTTTCGCGCTCGCGTGCGTGGAGTCCAACCCGTCGTCCCCATCGTGTGACTGCCTCGCGCACAGGTTCGGCAACGCGGCGAACCCGCCATCGCGCCCCGCTCCGGCTCCGCTACTGACGAAGACGGCTCGGCCAGCACCTCGGCCATCGTCGCCCGGGCATCCACCAGCCGCTGAAGCGAGCGTTCCGCATCCCCGAGCGCGGCCTGCACCCGCTCGGCCTCCTCCCGCAACCCCGCGATCTCTTCCCGGACCCTTTTCTCCCGGGCCTCCAGCAGACCAAGCACCGACGGCACCAGCCACCTCCACGAGCCAGACGAGCGGACGAACCACACCCATCTCTCCCGTCCCTGAACGGAGTTCATGCCCACCCACCCCGAACCAACCGACCACGTTCGGAAAGCGGATGGCGTCTCAGCCCTCGCACCCGGCACAGGCGAAACACCGCCCCGGCGGCGTATGAGGCGTCCCTTCGGAGCGGTTCCTCGAAGTCTGGCCGCGCATACGGCGCTGAGCTTGTCGTTTGACCTCGTCTGTCACCCGGCCTGCTGATCTGTGGTTCTTCCCGCGACAGCGGAGGCGGCCGTTCTCCAGGCTTCGAGATGTCGAGTCACGAAGCACGAGAGAACGGCCGCTGTGTATGAGTCTCCCGGTCCACACGCCCGCGGGCGAGGCGTTCGACACCGGCGGACGTGGAGCACTGGTGGCAGGCCTTCCTCCGCGGATTCGACCTTGAGCACACCTTCCGGCTCATGAAACAGACCCTCGGCTGGCCGGCCCGATCGGGGGCCGGCCGCCCGGGCCGCCGGCCCCGGCGTCCGTTCCGAGCCGGGCATCGCCCGGCTGCTTCTGAGACGACACCGGCGACGATTTCCACGCCGGTCCACGTCGGTCTGCCGCTGCCGGATGCCGTACCGGTGGGCGGATGCGCTCACTGCGACCGGTACGAACGCGACCGGGACCGGGCGCGGGCAGCCGGGGACCGGTCGGCGGAGTCCGATGCGCACGTGCTGTGGCGGTGGCACAGTCTCCGCGCCCATGGGTGGAGCCGGTCCGTATGAGCGTCGGCCGAGCCGCCCCGACCGGTGGGTAACCGCCTGTTCCGGCCACGCGGCGTTCTACTCTGACGCCATGCCTCCGGTGAAGCGCAAGCCCAGGACGTACGACCCGGCCCTGGTGCGGGCCGGGCTCATCGGGCAGGTGGAGGCCGTGCGCAACGCCGTGCACGGCCTCACCCCCGACCAGCTGGCCCGGCCCTCCGGGCTGCCCGGCTGGGACGTACGCCATCTGGTGGTCCACATCGCCGGGCAGATCGAGGCGGTGCCCCGGCTGCTCGCCGAGCCCCCGCCCCGGGCCGCCGCGCCGCAGACGGACCTGAACGCCTGGGCGGTGTCCGTGGCCGGCGCCGCCCACGAGCTGGACGAGGCGACCCGCAGGCACGCGCGGGCGTACGAGGAGGACGCGGCCCGCGCGGTGGACGAGGCCGTCGAGGAGCTGGAGCCGGTGCTGGAGCAGGCGGTGCGCGCGGACGTGCTGCTGCCGCACTCCTTCGGCGCGATGCGGGCGCTGGACTTCACCGTGACCCGCCTGCTGGAGCTGGTGGTGCACAGCGACGACCTCACCCGGGCCACCGGCGTACGCGTCCCGCCGGTCCGCCAGGCCCTGGCGACGACCGTGCGGCTGCTGGCGGACGCGCTGGCCGCCAAGGCGCCCGGCGCCTCGGTGGAGGTGCGGATCCCGCCCTTCGCGGTCGTCCAGTGCGTGGCGGGTCCGCGGCACACCCGGGGCACCCCGCCGAACGTGGTGGAGACCGATCCGCTGACCTGGATCCGGCTGGCGACCGGGCGCACCGAGTGGCTCAAGGAGCTGGATGCGGCGCATCTCACAGCGAGCGGCGAGCGCGCGGATCTGCGCGATCACCTCCCCGTACTGGAGTGATGACCTGCGGTAAGAGGCCGCCGGGGGCACGGGGGAGCGGCGGTCCCGGGTACTGAGCACCGCGGGACCTGTCCTAGACTCGGTGGCGTGCCACGTGGTGACGGACGACTCAACCACGACCTGCTCCCCGGAGAGAAGGGCCCCCAGGACGCCTGCGGCGTCTTCGGAGTCTGGGCCCCGGGGGAAGAGGTCGCCAAGCTCACCTATTTCGGGCTGTACGCGCTGCAGCACCGGGGACAGGAGTCCGCGGGCATCGCGGTGAGCAACGGCTCCCAGATCCTCGTCTTCAAGGACATGGGCCTGGTCTCCCAGGTCTTCGACGAAACCTCCCTCGGCTCCCTGAGGGGCCACATCGCGGTCGGCCACGCGCGTTACTCCACCACCGGCGCATCGGTGTGGGAGAACGCCCAGCCCACCTTCCGGGCCACCGCCCAGGGCTCGATCGCGCTGGGCCACAACGGCAACCTGGTCAATACCGCCGAGCTGGCCGAGATGGTCGCCGCGCTGCCCAGCACGGGCGGCCGGGCCACCCAGGTCGCCGCCACCAACGACACCGACCTGGTCACCGCCCTGCTGGCGGGCCAGGTGGACGAGGACGGCAAGCCGCTCACCGTCGAGCAGGCCGCCCCCGCGGTCCTGCCGAAGGTCAAGGGCGCGTTCAGCCTGGTCTTCATGGACGAGCACACCCTCTACGCCGCCCGCGACCCGCAGGGCATACGCCCGCTGGTGCTCGGCCGGCTGGAGCGCGGCTGGGTGGTGGCCTCCGAGACCGCGGCCCTGGACATCGTCGGCGCCTCCTTCATCAGGGAGATCGAGCCCGGCGAGATGGTCGCCATCGACGAGGACGGGCTGCGCACCCAGCACTTCGCGGAAGCGAAGCCGAAGGGCTGCGTCTTCGAGTACGTCTACCTCGCGCGCCCCGACACCGACATCGCGGGCCGCAACGTCTACCTCTCCCGCGTGGAGATGGGCCGCCGGCTGGCCGCCGAGGCTCCGGCCGACGCGGACCTTGTCATAGCGACCCCGGAATCCGGCACCCCGGCCGCGGTCGGCTACGCCGAGGCCAGCGGCATCCCGTACGGCAGCGGTCTGGTCAAGAACTCCTACGTGGGCCGGACGTTCATCCAGCCCTCGCAGACCATCCGCCAGCTCGGCATCCGCCTCAAGCTCAACCCCCTCAAGGAGGTCATCCGCGGCAAGCGCCTGGTGGTCGTCGACGACTCGATCGTCCGCGGCAACACCCAGCGCGCCCTGGTGCGGATGCTGCGCGAGGCGGGCGCGGCCGAGGTGCACGTGCGGATCAGCTCGCCGCCCATCAAGTGGCCGTGCTTCTTCGGCATCGACTTCGCCACCCGCGCCGAGCTGATCGCCAACGGCCTGTCGGTCGAGGAGATCGGCACCTCGCTGGGGGCCGACTCCCTGGCGTACATCTCGCTGGAGGGCATGGTCGAGGCGACCACCATCGCCAAGCCGAACCTGTGCCGGGCCTGCTTCGACGGCGAGTACCCGATGGAGCTGCCGGACCCCGGGCTGCTGGGCAAGCACCTGCTGGAGTCCGAGACCGCCGAGACCGTCGGCGCCGACCCCGACGGGGTGCGGAGCATGCTCGCGGGCCCCGGCGCGGCCGACGCGCTGCGCAGGCCCTGATCCCGTCGGCTCGCCGGCGGCCGTCCGGCGAGCCGGCAGCCGCCGACCGTCCGGTGAGCCACCGGGCCACCGTCCGTCCCAGAGGAAGACCATGACCTCCACCAACCCGACCCCGGCCGGCCAGGGCGCGAGCTACGCCGCCGCCGGAGTGGACATCGAGGCGGGCGACCGCGCCGTCACGCTGATGAAGGAGTGGGTGGGCAAGGCCCGCCGGCCCGAGAGCATCGGTGCGCTCGGCGGCTTCGCGGGCCTGTTCGACGCGTCCGCGCTGAAGGGCTACCGGCGCCCGCTGCTGGCCTCGGCCACCGACGGCGTGGGCACCAAGGTCGCCGTCGCGCAGAAGATGGGCGTCCACGACACCATCGGCCACGACCTGGTGGCGATGGTCGTGGACGACCTGGTGGTCTGCGGCGCCGAGCCGCTGTTCATGACCGACTACATCAGCGTGGGCAAGGTCGTCCCCGAGCGGGTCGCCTCCATCGTCAAGGGCATCGCCGAGGGCTGCGTCCTGGCGGGCTGCGCCCTGGTCGGCGGCGAGACGGCCGAGCACCCCGGGCTGATGGGCCCGGAGGAGTACGACGTGGCGGGCGCGGGCACGGGCGTCGTGGAGGCCGACGAGATCCTGGGCGCGGACCGCATCCGCCCGGGCGACGCGGTCGTCGCGATGGGCGCCTCCGGTCTTCACTCCAACGGGTACTCGCTGGTGCGGCATGTGTTCTTCGACCGCGCCGGCTGGTCGCCGGACCGCCACGTCGAGGACTTCGGCCGCACGCTGGGCGAGGAGCTGCTGGAGCCCACCAAGATCTACTCGCTGGACTGCCTGGCGCTGACGAGGGCCACCGAGGTGCACGCCTTCTCGCACATCACCGGGGGCGGACTGGCCGGCAACCTCGCGCGTGTCGTGCCCGACGGACTGCACGCCACGGTGGACCGCTCCACCTGGAGCCCGGCCCCGGTCTTCCGGACGGTCGGCGAGCTGGGCGGGGTCGAGCGCGCGGAGCTGGAGAAGACCCTCAACATGGGCGTCGGCATGGTCGCCGTCGTCCCGCAGGAGTCGGTCGGCGCGACGCTGTCCCTGCTGCGCGAGCGCGGTGTGGACGCCTGGGTCGCCGGCGAGGTCGCCGAACGCGGCGACCGCGGCGAGGCCGTCGCCCTCACCGGGGACTACGCGGCCTGAGCGGCGGGCGCGGGCGCGGACAGGACCAAAACCCGGTCCGGCGGTGGCCGGACCGGGTGATGACCGCTATCGGTATGAGACCGCTTTGTTCAGTGGACGACGACGTCCTCAGGCTCGGCGTCGGTGGTTCGACGGTGAGGAGGACCCGCGGGAGTCGACCGGATGGTCGTCGCCCTCCGCGTCCTCGTCATCGTCGTTGTACAGATCCGCGTACCGTGCGTACGGGTCGTCCAGCTCATCGTCCTCGAACCGCTCGCCGTTCGGCGGCTGACTCGATGTCGATGCGCCCAGCTCCTCGGCCAGGCGTGCGAGATCAGTCCCACCGCTGTTGTACTTCAGCTGGCGGGCGACCTTCGTCTGCTTGGCCTTGGCCCGGCCGCGCCCCATGGCTCGACCCCCTCAACGACGGGGCTCAACGGCCCCAGAGTCTTGACACGCGTTCACGATGCGGAGCGGACTCTCGATTCGATCGAGAGACCGTCCGTGGAGCTTCAACGGTACCTGCTTCCGTGGCCGTACGGTACGCCGCCCGCACGACACGGCCGGTGCCCGCCCTGCCTGGTGACCATTTCCTCGCTGGTCAGTGACGATTTTACCTTCTGTCCGTCCGGTCACCCGCCCAGGGGTGGTGAGGGATTTCTCCCCCGCCGATCGTTACTACCGGTCACTCCTTGATGGGCGCTGGGTCAGGGTGTCCGGGTCGGCCCGGCGGGCGGAGCCGCCGGGCCGGAAACGCCGGGCCGGAGCGGCCGGCTCAGCTCGCGGCGCCGGCCTTGCGGGCCTCGGCCATCCGCTGCTCGGCGATGCGGTCGGCCGCCACCGCCGGCGGCACGCCGTCGGCGGCGGCGCGCTCGAAGATCGCCAGCGTGGTTCCGTGGATCTTCTCGGCCTTTGCCTTCGCGCGCGCGAAGTCGAAGCCGTGGAGCTCGTCCGCGACCTGGATCACGCCGCCGGAGTTCACCACGTAGTCGGGCGCGTAGAGGATGCCCCGGTCGGCGAGGTCCTTCTCGACGCCCGGGTGGGCGAGCTGGTTGTTGGCCGCGCCGCAGACCACCTTCGCGGTCAGCACGGGGACGGTCTCGTCGTTCAGGGCCCCGCCGAGCGCGCAGGGCGCGTACACGTCCAGGCCCTCGGTGCGGATCAGCGCGTCGGTGTCGGCGACCGCCACCACCTCCGGGTGCGCGGCCGTGATCTGCTCGACCGCCTCGGGGCGCACGTCCGTGACCAGGACCTCGGCGCCCTCCTCGAGCAGGTGGCCCACCAGGTGGCGGCCGACCTTGCCGATGCCCGCGACGCCGACCTTCCGGCCGCGCAGCGAGGGGTCGCCCCACAGGTGCTTCGCGCTGGCGCGCATGCCCTGGTAGACGCCGAAGGCGGTGAGCACGGAGGAGTCGCCGGCGCCGCCGTTCTCGGGGGAGCGGCCGGTCACCCAGCGGGAGGCGCGCGAGACCACGTCCATGTCCTGGACGTAGGTGCCGACGTCGCAGGCGGTGACGTAGCGGCCGCCGAGGGAGTCGACGAAGCGGCCGTAGGCCTCCAGCAGGGCCTCGGTCTTGTGCTGGCCGGGGTCGCCGATGATCACGGCCTTGCCGCCGCCGTGGTCCAGCCCGGCGAGCGCGTTCTTGTACGACATGCCGCGGGCGAGGTTGAGGGCGTCCTTCACCGCGGCCTCCTCCGGGTTCTCCTCGGAGGCGTAGGCGTGGAAGCGGGTGCCGCCCAGAGCCGGGCCCAGGGCCGTGGAGTGGATGGCGATGACCGCCTTCAGACCGGTCTCCCGGTCCTGGCAGAGGACGACCTGCTCATGACCGCCCTGCTCGGAGTGGAACAGGGTGTGCAGGACCGAACCGGTGTCGTGCTGCGCGCTCACGGCGCTCTCCGGTCCGTCTCGGTGTCCGCCGACGCCGACGGCGGGACGTACGTCAGTCACGGTGGTGACTCCTGTATGTCGCGGAAGGGTGCCCTTCCAGCATCCTCCCGCTTGTGGCGGCGGGATGCGGGGCGGGCCGGTTGGCATGAGGGTACGGCCTGACGGGCCCCGGGAGTACGGGTGTGCAGTTGCGGTGCCACGATCAGGGTATTGAACTGCCGTTGTCCGCCCCCTCGGCCCGCTGCTCCGGGAGGAAGAAACCCTTGGCCCTCACTACTCCGGTGGTCGTCCCGTACGCCTCCTACCTGCGGGTCTACGAGCCGCTGGCCGCCTTCCCCGAGCCGGAGCGCTCCCACTGGGCCCGCTACGCCCGCCGCGGCGTCCTGCCCGGGGCGCAGGACGAGCTGCGCCGGTCGCTGGCGGACCTGCTGCCGGTGCCGCCCGTGGTGGTGCCGGTGCGCGAGAGCGCGGACGCCTTCGTTGCCGAGGTGGACGGGGTGCTGTGCGTCTGCCCCTGGCGGACCAGGCTGCGGGGCTGGCAGGCGCTGGCCGGGCTCGGCGACGAACTGCCGGCGCCGGTGCTGGACGCTGCGGTGCCGCCGGTGGTGCGGCGCGAGGCCGCGGCGGACTACGACCGCTGGCGGGAGCGGAACCCGGACGCCCGGCCGTGGATCCGCTCGGCCACCTGGCACGTCCCGGTGCGCTGGTTCGTGCTCTTCGCGGACGAGGAGCGCGAGTACGGCAAGGCGGCGGACGCCGCCGGCGACGGCGCGGGAGAGGGGGCCGTCCTGCGCTACCGCACCCCGATGGTGCAGGCGCGGCGGCGGGTGGCGCGTGCGCTGAAGGTGCTGCGCGAGGAGCTTGAGGACAGCCCGCTGATCGACGGGCTGGTGGACGTGGGGAGATGGCTGGAGGAGTTCCACCCGCGTTCGATGGTCGAACTGGACTACGGCGGACTGGTGTATACCCTCCCGGAGGAGCAGCTCGCCTCGGACCACTCCGCGGCCGACACCGCGGAGGGGCTGGCGGCGCTGCGGGAGGGCGACGGCGAGCGCGCGAGCGCCGTCTACGAGCGGCTGACCGAGCGCTGGCGGGCGGTACGGCACCGCGGGATGGCCAGCTGAGGCGTCCCGCGCGGGCGGGACCGGTCACCGGCGGACGCCCCGTGCGCCGTGAACCGGGCCCGTTCCGGCCCGTTCCGGCCCGTTCCGGCCCGTTCCGGTCCTTCGGGCCGAGGATGCCCCAAGGTGACCGACCGCACTTACCGGGGTCTTGCCCTGAAGGGCATCTCTCATGCCAAAATAGGACAAGGAGTCTGGAGGGGGCTTCATCCGTCCAACTAAGGTCGGATCCATCGGTATTGCGATCCTTTCCAGGGGGCTGGAGAGGTCCGCTCACGTTGTAACCGATCGTCACGATGGTGTGACCGTCCGTTATGGCACGGTCCATCGGCTTCCGTTGAGGTTGGACACCTGAGAGGGCAATTCCGTCGGTTTGGCCGACGTGGCTGGACAGATGGTGTAGTTGTAGTGCCGAGGACAAGCCGTTCGTCCTATAACCGACTCGGCCCGCGTCCGCCATTTCGGGCAACGCGGGTCAAGGTGCAGAATTTAGAGGAAAGAACCGTGATGGTTCGGTTCTCCCGAGGAGGCCGCTCATGACCGCTCGCACCCCTGATGCCGAGCCGCTGCTGACCCCGGCTGAGGTCGCCACCATGTTCCGTGTGGACCCGAAGACGGTCACGCGCTGGGCCAAGGCAGGCAAGCTCACGTCCATCCGCACGCTCGGAGGGCACCGCCGCTACCGCGAGGCGGAGGTGCGCGCCCTGCTCGCGGGCATCCCGCAGCAGCGCAGCGAGGGCTGAACAACCCCATGAATCGGGCGTGACGGGGCCCCCACCCCGCTTCGCCGCCCGACTCGGCAACACCTTTCGGGTCGGTGTCCCCCACACGGCCTGAACGTCGATCGCGCTGGGCTCCGCCGGGCCCAGCGCGATCTTACGTACCCCCTCGCGCCCGCGCGCCGTGACGCGCACGAAGGCCCCCCGGCCGGAGCTTCGGCTCCGGCCGGGGGGCCTTCGCGTACGGCCAACCCGGCCTGTTCCGTGCCCGGTTCACCGCGCCGGCCGGAGGTGCAGGGGGTGCCGGGAGGTGCTCTGAGGCCTGTTCGAAGTCCTCGGGGGAGCCCCGTGTGGGGGGCGCGCGGAGGCACCGGGAGGGGCGCCCGGGTGCAGTGCAATGGCACATATTAAATTTACCCAATGTAGGAAGGGGTTAAATTCCTCCCTCTGATCAACCGATTCGGTGACTCCCGTCACATCGCACGGGTCTTGCACGTCCCAACTACCGTACGGTAATGGGAAATAAGCGTACGACGCCCCGCAATCGGACCTCCGGTCGGGCGCCGGTGCGCCGCCGGGCCGCCTCCCGTGCGCCGCCGGGCCGCCGTCCGGCCGCGGGGCGGTGTCTCGGCGGTGCCGGGGGCGGAGGGCCTCTCAGACCCGGCTCAGGGCCCGCAGGGGCCCGGCCGGCCCTCCGCGGGCGCGGCGGGCGGCTCGGGGCCCTCCCCGGGCCGTACGGACCGCACAGGCCGTACGGACCGCACAGGCCGTACGGGCGGTTCCGGGTGCGGGACGGAGGGGGCGGCCGGGGGCTGCCCGCCGGGACGCTCGCCCGCGGGCTCCATCGCCAGCCGCTGCAACCGGTGGCAGACCGGGCAGTGCCGGGTGGCGTGGCCGTAACGCGTCGCGGCGGACAGATGGGCCCGTAGCAGGGCCCGTGTCTCGTGCCGCGGATACCTCGGAGTCGTCGGCATCGCGCCCACCTCCCTCTAGCAGAGGTACCCGCGGCCTGAGGAGCCGTCAAGACGGCTTGCACGCCGGGGACGCCCAGGGGCGCGCAAAACGGTCAGTGGCCCGGATCCACGGGGGATCCGGGCCACTCGATGCGGTCCTGACGGGATTTGAACCCGCGGCCTCCACCTTGACAGGGTGGCGAGCACTCCAAACTGCTCCACAGGACCTGGAAGCCGCAGCGCCGGGCGCTGCCCGAGCTGCGAGAAGGACTCTACAGCAGCTCAGGGACACAAAGCGAACTCACTCTCAGTCCCGCTACCGCTACCGCTACCGCTACCGCTCCCTGCCGCGCCGCTGCCTGCCGCGCCGGCCCCGCTACGGCGCCGCCGCGTCCACCGCCTTCACGATGCGCTTGTCCGAGACCGGGTACGCCGTCCCCAGGGCGTGCGCGAAGTAGCTGACCCGCAGCTCCTCGAGCATCCAGCGGATCTCACGCGCCTCCCGCGGCACCGGCCGCCCCTTCGGGAACTGCTCCAGCAGCCACTCGTACTCGTCCCGCATCTCCTTCACCTTCGCCATCCGGGCGCGGTCCCGTTCGGCATTGGTGGGGAGCTGCTGCAGGCGGCGGTCCACGGCCGTCAGATAGCGCAGCAGGTCCGGCAGGCGCCGGGCGCCGTGGGCGGTCACGAAACCCGGTCCGACCAGCTCGGTGAGCTGCTGCCGCACATCCGCCAGGTTCGGCGCCAGCGTCGGACTGCCCGACAGCGGCGGCGACTTCATCCGGCGCTCGCACGACTGCCGGGCGGCGAGCACCTCGCGCACCTGCCGCACCGTCGCCACCGTCGCGTCGGTGATGTCGGCGCGCACGGCGTCGAAGAGCTTGCGGAAGCCCTCCTCGTTCCAGGCCGGGCCGCCGTGCGCCGAGATCAGCCGGTCCGCGGCGGCCGTCACGCAGTCGTCGAACAGCGCCTGGACGCTGCCGTGCGGGGAGGCGGCGAGGGAGAGCCGGTCCTGGTTGGTGAGCTTGGACTGGGCGAACTTGGCCGGATTGGACGGGAGGTTGAGCAGGATCAGCCGGCGCGTGCCGCGCCACATCGCCTCGCCCTGTTCGTCCTCGGTGTCGAAGAGCCTCACCGACACCGATGCGCCGTCGTCCACCAGCGCCGGGTACGCCCTGACCGGCTGGCCGGCCCGCCGCGTCTCGAAGGTGCGCGGCAGGGCGCCGACGGTCCAGGAGGTCAGCCCGGTGCGCTGCTCCAGACCGCCGCCGGCGCCGTCGCCGCCCTTGTCCCGGGCGGAGTCGAACGCCTTGGACAGCGCGGCCCGGGTGCGCGGGCGCAGAGCGTCCCTCAGCTCCTCCAGGTCCTTGCTCTCGGCGTCGCCGGAGACCTTGCGGCGCCGCTCGTCCACCACCCGGAAGGTGATCTTCAGATGGTCGGGGACCCTGGACGGGTCGAAGTCCTCGGGGGCCACCCGCACCCCCGTCATCCGCGTCAGCCCCCGCGCCAGCACGGCCGTCAGCGGCTCGTTCAGCGTCTCCTGCGGGATGCCGCCGTCACTTCCGGAGACGGTGTCCAGGAAGCGCCGGGCGAAGTCGGGGGCGGGGACGTAGTTGCGGCGGACCGGCTTGGGCAGCGAGCGGATCAGCTCGGTGACCAGATCCGCGCGCAGCCCGGGGATCTGCCAGTCGAAGCCCTCCGAGGAGACCTGGTTGAGCACCTGGAGGGGGACGTGGACGGTGACGCCGTCGGCGTCCGCGCCCGGCTCGAACTGGTACGTCACCCGGAAACGCAGCCTGCCCTGGTGCCAGGAGTCGGGGTAGTCGTCCTTGGTGACCTGCCCGGCCCGCTCGTTGATGAGCATGGACTTCTCGAAGTTGAGCAGGTCCGGCTCCTCCTGGCGTTTGCGCTTCCACCAGGAGTCGAAGTGCGCGCCGGAGACGACGTGTTCGGGCACGCGCCGGTCGTAGAAGTCGAACAGCGTCTCGTCGTCGACGAGGATGTCGCGGCGGCGGGCCCGGTGCTCCAGCTCCTCCACCTCGCCCAGCAGCCTGCGGTTGTCGTGGAAGAACTGGTGGTGGGTGCGCCAGTCGCCCTCCACCAGGGCGTTGCGGATGAACAGCTCGCGGCAGGTCTCGGGGTCGATGCGCCCGTAGTTCACCTTGCGCTGGGCCACGACGGGCACGCCGTACAGCGTCACCTTCTCGTAGGCCATCACCGCCGCCTGCTTCTGCTCCCAGTGCGGCTCGCTGTAGGTGCGCTTGACCAGATGGCCGGCGAGCGGTTCGATCCAGTCCGGGTCGATCTTCGCGTTGACCCGCGCCCACAGCCGCGAGGTCTCCACCAGCTCGGCCGACATGATCCAGCGCGGCGGCTTCCTGAACAGCGCGGAGCCGGGGAAGACGGCGAACTTCGCGCTGCGCGCGCCCAGGTACTCGTTGCCCTTGGCGCTCTCCCGACCGCCCTCGCCCGGGGAGCTCTTCCCGCTCTCCTTGACCTCCTTGAGCCCGATGTGCGACAGCAGGCCCGCCAGCAGGGACTGGTGGACGCGGTCGGCGTCCGCGTCCTGGTCGTTCATGTGGACGCCCATGGACTTGGCGACCTGGCGGAGCTGGACGTAGATGTCCTGCCACTCCCGTATGCGCAGGTAGTTGAGGAACTCGGACCTGCACATCCGGCGGAAGGCCGAGGAGGACAGCTCTTTTTGCCGCTCGCGCACGTAGCGCCACAGGTTGAGCAGGGCGAGGAAGTCGCTGTTCTCGTCGCGGAACCGGGCGTGCTGCTGGTCGGCCTGCTGCTGCTTGTCGGCGGGGCGCTCGCGCGGGTCCTGGATGGACAGCGCCGCGGCGATCACCATGACCTCGCGGACGCAGCCGTTGCGGTCGGCCTCCAGCACCATCCGCGCCAGCCGCGGGTCGACGGGGAACTGCGCCAGCTTCCGGCCCGTCTCCGTCAGGCGCTTGCGCGGGTCCTTCTGCTTCGCGTCGAGCGCGCCCAGTTCCTCCAGCAGTTGCACACCGGCCTTGATGCTGCGGTGGTCCGGCGGGTCGATGAAGGGGAAGCGCTCGATGTCGCCCAGCCCCGCGGCGGTCATCTGGAGGATGACGGAGGCCAGGTTGGTGCGCAGGATCTCCGGGTCGGTGAACTCCGGCCGGGAGAGGAAGTCGTCCTCGGAGTACAGCCGGACGCAGATGCCGTCCGAGGTGCGGCCGCAGCGGCCCTTGCGCTGGTTGGCGCTGGCCTGCGAGACCGGCTCGATCGGCAGCCGCTGGACCTTGGTGCGGTGGCTGTAGCGGGAGATGCGGGCGGTGCCGGTGTCGATGACGTACTTGATGCCGGGGACGGTCAGCGAGGTCTCGGCGACGTTGGTGGCCAGCACGATCCGCCGGCCGGTATGTCGCTGGAACACCCGGTGCTGCTCGGCGTGCGACAGCCGCGCGTACAGCGGCAGCACCTCCGTGGAGCGCAGATTCTTCCTGTTCAGCGCGTCGGCGGTGTCTCGGATCTCCCGCTCGCCGGAGAGGAAGACCAGGATGTCGCCCGGCCCCTCGGCCTGGAGCTCGTCGACCGCGTCGCAGATCGCGGTGACCTGGTCCCGGTCGGGGTTGTCGCCCTCTTCCTCCAGCAGCGGCCGGTAGCGGACCTCCACCGGGTACGTACGGCCGGACACCTCAACGATCGGTGCGTCGCCGAAGTGGCGGGAGAAGCGCTCGGGGTCGATCGTCGCGGAGGTGATGACGACCTTGAGGTCCGGGCGGCGGGGCAGCAGCCGGGCGAGGTAGCCCAGCAGGAAGTCGATGTTGAGGCTGCGCTCGTGCGCCTCGTCGATGATGATCGTGTCGTACCGGCGCAGCTCGCGGTCGGTCTGGATCTCGGCCAGCAGGATGCCGTCCGTCATCAGCTTGACCAGGGTGTCCTCGCCCACCTGGTCGGTGAAGCGGACCTTCCAGCCCACCGCCTCGCCCAGCGGCGTGCGCAGCTCCTCGGCGACGCGCTCGGCCACCGTGCGGGCCGCGATCCGGCGCGGCTGGGTGTGCCCGATCAGCCCCTTCACCCCGCGCCCGAGCTCCAGGCAGATCTTGGGGATCTGGGTGGTCTTGCCGGAGCCGGTCTCGCCCGCGACGATCACGACCTGGTTGTCCCGGACCGCCTGAAGGATCTCGTCCTTCTTCTGGCTGACGGGGAGCTGCTCGGGGTAGTCGATCGCGGGGACGGCGTCCCGCCGGGCGGCCACGCGCAGCTCGGCCTGCTCGACCTCGGCGGCGATCTCCGCGAGCACGGCACGCCGCGCCTCCGGCTTGCGGATGCGGCGGGTGCCCTCCAGTCGGCGGCCGAGCCGCTGCTGGTCGCGCAGCATCAGCTCGGGCAGTCGCTCCAGGACGGCGGGGAGGCTGGGATCAGACACAGTGGACATACGGGCTCCAGGATCGCACCCGCACCGAGTGCCGGGCGAATCAATTCACCGCTCCCCGTGACCGGCTTGCGGTGATATGGGCGAAACGACTGTCTAGGGTGAGCGCATGAACGACCGGCGCCACCCCCTCCCCGACGGCCCCGAGGGCACCGAGGAGCCCGACGGCTCGCGCACCGCGCACGGCTCTCATGATGCCCGCGCCGGGGAGAGGACCGGACAGGGCCGCCGGGGAAGGGGTGTCTCCGGGCTGTGGCGGCGCTTCAAGGGCTCGCCCTTCCTGCCCGCCACCGTGCTGTCACTGCTCATCGCCGCCGCGGCCGGCCTCTTCGCCGGCTCGTACACCTACGCCATGGCCGACCCCACCCCGCGCCGCATCCCCGTGGCGGTCGTCGGCGCCACCGGGGACGCCTCCGTCAACCGGGAGCGCGCGCAGGCGTTCGCCGCCGCGATCGGCGAGGACCTGCGCTCCTCCCTCGAACTGCGGGAGTACCCCACCGCCGCGGCGGCCGGCGAGGCACTGGAGTCCCAGAAGGTCTTCGCCGTGCTGCGCATCCCCGGCGACCCGGACCGGGAGCGGCCGGTGCTGGAAGTCTCCAGCGCCTCGGGCGCATCCGTCGCCGAGCTGCTGACCGAGGCCGCCCGATCGGTGGGTGAGGAGACCGGACTGCGGGTGACGGTGCGGGACGCCAAACCGCTGGACCCGGGCGACCCGCGCGGCCTGGCCCTGTTCTACGTCACCCTCGCGGCGGTGGTCACCGGCTTCATCGGGGCCATCCAGATGAGCGTCCACGCCAGGGACCTGAACCCCGCCGAGCGGATCGCCTTCACGGCCGCCTACTCGCTGCTGGGCGGCTTCGCCATCGCCGCGGCCGTGGACTGGCTGCTGAACGCGGTCGACTTCCCCTTCGTCCACTCCTGGACGATCCTCGCCCTGACCATGTTCACCTCGGGCATGGTCTTCACCATGTTCCAGGCCCTGATCGGCCGCTGGGCCATGCTCCCCACCTGGGGCCTGATGGTCCTCATCGGCAACCCCTCCTCCGGGGGAGCGGTCTCCTGGCCCCTGCTGCCCTCACCACTGGGCACCATCGGCCGCTGGCTTCCGCCCGGTGCCTCCGTCAACGCCCAGCACACGGCCGTCTACTTCCCGGGCCATCCGCACGCGCAGCCCTATCTGGTGCTGGCCGCCTGGGCGGTCGCCTCCTGCGCCGTCTTCTGGATCCTGCGCCACCGCCATCCGGGCGGCCGGCCCGGCGGCTCCCGGGCCGGCGGCTCCCGGGCCGGCGACTCCAGGGCCGGGGGATCCTGACCCGGCGGGTCCGCTCAGGGGCGCCAGTACCGGCCGTCCTCGCGCCTGAGCAGGCACTCGTCGATCAGATAGCGCCGCACCGTCACATGGTCGGTGGCCCCGCCCTCGCACCAGGCGCGCAGCAGCTCGTCCACCTCGCGCTCGCCGTAGACGCGGCCGGCCCCGAAGGAGCGCTCCACCACATGCTCCAGCACCGGCAGCCGCCGGCCCTTCCTGGCCGGCAGATGGACGATGCGCCCGTCCCGTACGGACCGGTGGAGCGGATCCCCGGCGGCCCCGGCCTCTCTGCTCTCCCGGCTCTCCCGGTTCTCCGCGCTCCGGGCGCGGGCGAGCTCCCGGAACCGCCCGGCCTCGACGCGCAGCCCACCGCCCCCGCCGTGCCCGTCCTCTCCGCGGACGACTCCGCCGTCCCGCAGCCGCCGCACGGCGACCGCGGCCTCGCGCACGGACAGCCCGGCGGACGCGGCCACCTCCGGCACGCTCCCGGCACCCAGCACCAGCGCGGCGAAGGCGCGCAGCCGCTGCGGTTCGGCCAACAGTCCCGCGAGATCCCTGGACGTCATGCCCTCACCCTGCCACCGGCCGGCCCCGCACCGCCTCCGGTTTTCGGCGGCGGCGGCGGTGGCACGCGCGGAAGCCCCCCGACGCCTGCCGCCCGAGCGGGTGAGGGACGCCGGGCGCTCACCGGGTGGATGCCGGGCCGCCGGCGTACGGATCGGCCCGGGAACGGTGAAAGCCCCGCTCCGGGAGACCCGGAGCGGGGCTTTCACCTGCGGTGGCTGGGGCCGGGGTCGAACCGGCGACCTTCCGCTTTTCAGGCGGACGCTCGTACCAACTGAGCTACCCAGCCGCAGCGGTCCTGACGGGATTTGAACCCGCGGCCTCCACCTTGACAGGGTGGCGAGCACTCCAAACTGCTCCACAGGACCAAGCTATGTACGAGCACCAGTCTCGCACAGGTTGTGCGTGCCCCCAACGGGATTCGAACCCGTGCTACCGCCTTGAAAGGGCGGCGTCCTGGGCCACTAGACGATGAGGGCTGATGGCCCACCTGGGCGCTTCTCAGCGCGTCGGGGACGTGAGAAGCATATGGGATGGCGGGACGGATCGCCAAAACGGATTTCCGGCGGGGCCCGGCCGGGCTAGTCGGCGGCCCGCCCGGACGGCGACGGGGACGGCGACCGGGACGGGGAATCGGACGGCGATCCGGAGGGGGACGGGGACGGGGAGCTGCCCGGCTCCACGTCCTCCGGCAGATGACGGCTGACCTCGGCCGTCGTCAGGCCCAGGCCGCCCAGGGTGATCTGGTCCCATGCCTGGAGCCGCTTGGTGTCCTGGTCCAGGTAGAGCACCGAGGCCATCACCCTCTCCGGCTCGTCGCCCTCCACGGCCCGCAGTCCGCCGCCGCCCGTGGAACCCTCGATCATCAGCCGGGTGCCTTCCTCCATCACCCGAGCCTCCCGCCGGTGCATGTGGCCGGCCAGCACCAGGGGCACGTCGCCGTCCGTCTGCTGGGCCGCGATCGGGTTGTGCGCGGCGGCGATGTGCACCGGCTCGCCCGCCGCCTCGCTCCTGCGCAGCGAGGCGGCCAGTTTCCGGCCCGCGACGCGCTCGGCCGCGTCGCCCTTGGCGACCACCGAGCGGTCCGGGGTGAACTGCGGGTCGCCGATGCCCGCGATCCGCAGACCGCCCACGGTCACCGGCTTCCCGTCGTCCAGGACGTGGGTGTTGTCCAGTTCCTCGACGTACTCCTGGGTGGTGCGCGAGTCGTGGTTGCCGCGCACCCACACGTACGGCGCGCCGAGGTCCTCGACCGGGTCCAGGAAGCCGTTCTCGGCCGCGGTGCCGTGGTCCATGGTGTCGCCCGTGTCGATGATCACGGCGATGTCGTACTGCTCGACCAGCGACCTGACGATGTGCCACGCGGCCGGGTTGAGGTGGATGTCGGAGACGTGCAGCACGCGGATGGTGCTGGGGTCCGGCTGGTAGGCGGGGAGCGTGGACGTGGCGTCGTAGAGCTTGGTGACGTTGGTGACCAGGCGCGCCAGCTCCTGCTGGTAGACGTCGAAGTCGGTGACGATGCTGCGCGCGTTGCCCACCACGCTCGGCGCGCTGGCCAGCAGCCCGGAGAACTTCGGCTCCAGCAGCGACTTGGGGTTCCACGTCGCGTAGGCGCTCGCGCCGGAGGCCGCCAGGAGCGCGAGCGCGAGGCCGCCCGCCGCGAGCGCGCGCCGCGGGCGCCGGTAGACGGCCAGGCCGAGCGCCGTGGCGCCGGAGACCGCCGCGACGGAGGCCTTCACCGCCAGGTCCCGTGTGCCGGACCGCACATCACCGGTGATCTGCTCCTCCAGGCCGCTGATCCGCTCCGGGCGGTCTATCAGGGCCTGGGCGCGCTCGGGGTCGAGCTGGTCGATGTCGACGTCCAGGGCGAGCGGGGCGAGGTGGCTGTCCAGCTCGAGCGCGCCGAGCGGCGGCACGCTGATCTCGGTGCCCCCGGTCAGCGAGGGGCGCAGCGACATCCGGGTGTCCACCGGCCCCACGTCCGCCTTCACGCTGCCCACGACGAGCAGTCCCAGCCAGGCGCCGAGCAGTGTGACGGCGGCCAGCGCGAACGCGCGGGCGTACGGGTGGGGGTTGTGGCTCAGGGAGTACACCGGCGCGGGCCGGTGCGCCCGGAAGCGGCGCCGCAGAGCACGGGGAACGGCTGCGAACCGGCGGGCGGGGACCCGGCGCGGCCGGAGGGGTTCTCGGCTCATGCCGTGCCATATGCCCGTCCGGGTGGCGACTATGCGGCGGACACGCGGTGGACGGGCGGCGGCCGCCCGGTGCGCCGCCGCGCCGCGCCCCCTGTACGCCGGCCCGTGCGCCGTCCGCGTGCCGTGACGGACAATGGGCGCGTGCTGGAGATGACGCGCGAGGAGTTCGAGGAACTGGTGGCCGAGGCGCTCGACCGGATCCCGCCGGAGCTGACGCGGCTCATGGACAACGTGGCGGTGTTCGTGGAGGACGAGCCGCCCGCCGAGGATCCCGAACTGCTCGGGCTCTACGAGGGCACGCCGCTGACCGAGCGCGGCGAGTGGTACGCGGGCGTCCTGCCGGACCGCATCACCGTCTACCGCGGGCCCACCCTGCGGATGTGCGGGCGCGAGGGCGGCGGCCGGCAGACGGTCGTCGAGGAGGTGGAGATCACCGTGGTGCACGAGATCGCCCACCACTTCGGCATCGACGACGAGCGGCTGCACGACCTGGGCTACGCGTGAGCGGAGGCTCCGGGGAGGGGCGCGGGGAGGGGGCCGGGGACGGGGTGATCGACCCCGACGTCGATCTGCGCGTACCCGCCCAGCGCGCCGAGACCGCCGGGGCGCACGCGGTGGCCGTCCTCGCCGCCGTCGCGGCGGGCGGTGCGCTGGGCGCCTGCGCCCGGTACGCCCTCACCCTGCCCTGGCCCGCCGCGCCCGGCGGCTTCCCCTGGGCCGTCCTCGCCGTCAACGCCGCCGGGTGCGCCCTGATCGGCGTGCTGATGGCGCTGCTGGAGGAGCACGGCGGGAAGGGGCCCGGCGGGGCGCGGGCGCGTCATCCGCTGACCCGGCCCTTCCTGGGCACGGGCGTGCTGGGCGGCTTCACCACCTTCTCCGTGTACGCGCTGGACGCCGTACGGCTGCTGGAGGAGGGCGCCGCGGGCACCGCGCTGCTGTACCTGGGCGCCACCCCGGCCGCCGCCCTCGGCGCCGTGTGGGCGGCCACCGCCGCGACCCGGGCGGCCGTGGCGCGGTGAGCGGCGCGGTGAGCTGGCTCCCGGTGGCGCTCGGCGGCGCGGCGGGAGCGTGCCTGCGGTACACGGTGGACCGCGCCATGCAGTCGCGGCACGAGTCGCTCTTCCCCTGGGGCACCCTCACCGTCAACGCCGCCGGCAGCCTGCTGCTGGGCCTGGTGACCGGCGCCGTCGAGGCGGGGGCGGCGGGGCCGGGGGCCGCCGCGCTGCTCGGCACGGGGCTGTGCGGCGCGCTGACGACGTACTCCACCTTCTCCTACGAGACGCTGCGGCTGGCCGAGAGCGGCCACCGGCGGGCGGCGCTGGCGAACGCGGCCGTCACGCCGCCGGTCGCCCTGGGAGCGGTGTGGGCGGGGCTGGAGCTGACGCGTTACCTGGCGGGCTGACGGGAGTTGGGCAGGGGGAGCCCGCCCGTCTCCCGCCCTCCGGAGGTGCCGCCCGTGCGCCCGTCCAGTCCCGCCCATCGCAAGCACGCCCGCAAGCACGCCCGCCGGCCCGTCCGTACGGACGCCCGCGCGAGCGTCCGTACGGCCGCCGGCGCCCTGCTGCTGGCCACCCTCAGCGGCTGCATGACGGTCGGCTCCTCCGGAGGCGAGGGGGAGGAGGGCGGCGGCCGGGAGCCCGCCGGGCACCGGGTCTCCAGGGACGCCGGCGACCCGCGGCCGGGCAGCGGGGTCGCCCCGCGCGGCGGGAAGCGGGGCGCGGACCACGCGGAGCAGGGCGGGCGCAAGGACCGGGGCGGCGAGGACGGGCCCTCGAAGCGGCCGTCCGGCTCGCCACCCTCCTCCCCCTCGGCCTCCCCCGCCGCCCCCACGGCGGGCGCTCCGAAGCCGAAGAAGCCGTCCGCGTCGGCGAGTTCGGGCAGAGGCGGAGGGCGCACGCCCGCCCCGCCCGCCCCCTCGCGCACCGCCGCGCCACCGCCCGCGGACCCCACCACCCCGCCCGCCGAGCCCACCCCGTCACAGGGGAGCGGCGGAACCGGTGGCGGGGACGGCGGCACCGGCGGAGGCGACGGAGACAGCGGGGGAGACGGTGCGCAGGACGGCCCCGGCGAAGGAGCGGAGGCCGGCGCCGAGGGGCTTTCCGGGCTGTCGGCGCGGTACGGAATGAACGCGGGGCCGTCCGTCGTTCACTCCCCGGACGGCATCCACGGAACCGGCGGCCCGCACTTCTCAGGCGAACGCTTCGGTCCCGCGGACCGGTAGACTTCCCCGCAGGCGGTCGCCACCGCCGTTCCTCCCGCCCCACCGGCAGCGCGGACAACGGATTTGCGCTCGGGGAGGGGAGGTCGTATGGTGGCAGATCGTTTGCTCCCATTTGCCCGGCGCCGTGAATCAGTAGCGCGCCGTGTGGCGCGTTCCTCACCTGAGCCGTGGCTGACCGCATCGAGGCGGTCTTATGCGAAAACACGGAGTTGCGGGCGCGTGCCATGTGACTTCCGAGAGGTTTGTTTTCGCATGTCTGTGACCACCCCTGACGTCGTCCTGCCCGAGGACGAGCCGACGACCACGTTCGCCGACCTCGGTCTGCCCGGCGAGATCGTCCGCAAGCTCGCGCACAACGGCGTCACCGTCCCGTTCCCGATCCAGGCCGCGACCATCCCGGACGCGCTGGCGGGCAAAGATGTCCTCGGCCGCGGCCGTACCGGCTCCGGCAAGACGCTCAGTTTCGGCCTGCCGCTGCTGGCCCGCCTGGCCGGCGGCCGCACCGAGCGCAAGCGCCCCCGCGGCGTCATCCTCACCCCCACCCGTGAGCTGGCCATGCAGGTCAGCGACGCGCTCCAGCCGTACGGCGACGTCCTCGGCCTGAAGCTGAAGGTCGTCTGCGGCGGCACCTCGATGGGCAACCAGATCGCCGCTCTGGAGCGCGGCGTCGACATCCTCGTCGCCACCCCGGGCCGGCTGCGCGACCTGATCAACCGCGGCTCCTGCTCGCTGGACGACGTGGAGACCGCGATCCTGGACGAGGCCGACCAGATGGCCGACCTGGGCTTCCTGCCCGAGGTCACCGAGCTGCTCGACCTGGTGCCGGCCGGCGGCCAGCGGATGCTGTTCTCCGCCACGCTGGAGAACGAGATCGACACCCTGGTGCGCCGCTACCTCGTCGACCCCGTCCACCACGAGGTGGACGCGGCCCAGGGCGCGGTCACGACGATGAGCCACCACGTGCTGATCGTGAAGCCGCGCGACAAGGCGCCGGTCACCGCCGCCATCGCCGCGCGCAAGGGCCGCACCATCGTCTTCGTCCGCACCCAGCTCGGCGCCGACCGCGTGGCCGAGCAGCTGCGCGAGGCGGGCGTGCGGGCGGACGCGCTGCACGGCGGCATGACGCAGGGACTGCGCACCCGGACGCTGGCCGACTTCAAGGACGGCCGCGTCAACGTGCTGGTCGCCACCGACGTCGCCGCGCGCGGCATCCACGTCGACGACATCGACCTGGTGCTCAACGTGGACCCGGCCGGCGACCACAAGGACTACCTGCACCGCTCCGGCCGCACCGCCCGAGCGGGCCGCTCCGGCACGGTCGTCTCGCTGGCGCTGCCGCACCAGCGGCGGCAGATCTTCCGGCTGATGGAGGACGCGGGCGTGGACGCCTCGCGCCACGTCATCGGCCGCGGCGACGCCTTCGACGACGACGTGGTGGAGATCACCGGCGCCCGGTCGCTGACCGAGGTGCAGGCCGAGTCGGCGCTGAACGCCGCCAAGCAGGCCGAGCGCGAGGTGGCCGAGATCACCCGGCAGCTGGAGCGCGCGCAGCGCCGCGCCGCCGAGCTGCGCGAGGAGGCCGACAAGCTGTCGGCGCGCGCCGCCCGCGAGCGGGGCGACGACCCGGAGGCGGCCGTGGCCGCGGTCGCCGAGGCGACCGAGGCGGCGGTGGCCGAGTTCACCGCCGAGGCCGACGCGGCGGAGGCGAAGGCCGAGGCCGACGCGCGCCGGGCGCGCGAGGAGCGGTCGTACGACCGCCGCGACGACCGGGGCAACTTCCGCCGCGACCGCGACCGTGACGACCGCCGCCCGTACAGCCGGGACCGTGACGACCGCGGCGAGCGCGGCGACCGCCGTCCGTTCAACCGGGACCGGCGCGACGACCGCGGTGACCGTGGCGACCGCGGCGAGCGCCGCCCGTTCAACCGCGACCGCCGTGACGACCGGGGCGGCTTCCGCCGTGACAACGACCGGCGCGAGTTCGGCCACCGCGGCGGCGGAGACCGTCCGTTCAACCGCGACCGCGACGACCGCCGTCCCTTCAACCGCGACCGCGACCGTGACGACCGCCGTCCCTACGGCCGCCGTGACGACCACCGCGGCGGCGGCTACCAGGGCGGCGGGCACCAGGGCGGCGACCACCGCGGCGGCGGCCGCTCGTTCGACCGCCGCGCGGACAAGCCGCGCTGGAAGCGCAACGGCTGAGCCTGACAGACCGGTTGAGGGCCCGGCCCGGAGCATCGCTCCGGGCCGGGCCCTCCGGCGTTTCCGGGCCGCACCGGCGGTGGATATCGCGGTGCCGATGTCACCACCCGTTGGTAGCCTCCCGGGGACTTGCACGGCGGACGCACGGAACCCCCACCTCTCTCCTGCCTCCGCCTGCCTTCTCCCGCCTCCGTCTCCGCCGGGTGCGGTACGAGCGGAGGGCCGATGTCCCCGAGGAATCCGAAGGGTGATCAGAACGTGCGAGAGCACCGAAGAGCCGGCCACCGGTCCCGGCCGGCCCGGTTCGCCGCCGTGGCGGCGACCGCGTCCCTGGCCGTGACCGGCCTGCCGGCGGTGGCCGCCGCGGCGGAGAACAGCCCGCCGTCCCGGCCGCCCGTCTCCGAACTGTCCACCGGGAGCGCCGAGTGCGCCGCCGGAGAGGACCGCCCGCACGTCGGGACGCCTCCCCGGCTCCGGGCCGTACTCCACGACCCCGACGCCGCGCCGGTCGCGGGGGAGTTCGAGATCGTCTGGAAGGACGCCGACGGCGAGCGGCAGCGGCGCACGCTGGGCCCCACCACGTACAAGAAGAGCGGCTCCCCGTTCACCCTGTCCGCTCCTTCGGACATCCCCGCCCACACGGTGATCTCCTGGCGGGCACGGGCGCACGACGGCACGGAGTGGGGGCCGTGGAGTTCCTCCGGCGGGCAGCACCGCTGTGATTTCGTCCACGACAACGAGGCCCCCGCCGCGCCGGCGGTCTCCTCCTCCGACTACCCCGACGACGACGCCTGGCACGACGGTGTGGGCGACTACGGGTCCTTCGTCCTCGAGGCGGCCGACGACGACACGGTGGCCTACCGGTACTCCTTCGACGGCGGCTCGCCCCGGACCGTCCCCGTGCCCGGCTCCGGCGAGCCTGTGACGGTCCGGTGGGTGCCCACGAGGAGCGGGTCCCACTGGATCGAGGCGCAGGCCGTGGACCGGGCGGGCAACACGAGCGCCCCCGCCCGGCACGGCTTCCGCGTCGGCGACGGCCGCGCCCCCGTGTCCCACTGGAAGCTGGCGGACCCGGCCGGCTCCGGTGAGGCCGCGGACGAGTCCGGCCGGCACCCGGCCGCGGCAGGCGGTGGAGTGGAGTTCGGTGCGGCCGGCCCCTCCGGCACGTCCATCACCTCGGCGGCCGCCCTCGACGGCACCAAGGACGCCCACCTCGCGCCCGGCACCACCGCCGTGGACACCACCCAGGTCTTCTCCACGGGGCTGTGGGTGCGTCCCCGGAACGTGGACCGCGACATGACGGCGGTCGGTCAGGACGGCACCTCGGGCGGCCCGTTCACCCTCGGCCTCGACGCGGACGGCGGCGCGGACGGCACGGGCCCGGCATGGACCTTCGAGCTGCCGACCGGCTCCGGCCCTCTCAAGGTCCGAGGCGGCCACCCGGCGGCCGGGCAGTGGGCCCACCTCGCCGGCGTGTACGACCCGGTGGCGGGCACGGCCCGGCTGTACGTGAACGGCCGCGCCGTGGCCACCGAGGAGCCGGCCGCCGGGGCCGAGGCCACGGGGGCGCTGCAGATCGGCCGCGCCCACCGGGACGGTGAGGCGGGCGGTCACTGGCACGGCGAACTCGCCGACGTCCGGGCATGGGACCGGATCGCCACCGCCGGCGAGCTGACGGAGCTGGCCGAGCGCGGGGCCGAGCGCACCGGCTACTGGCCGCTCAACGAGGCGCCGGACGGCACCAGTCCCGAGTACGACGGCGGCCAGGAGCTGGCTCTGGGAGGCGACGCCGGGGTCTTCGTGCCGGAGTGCAGTACGGACACCGACATCTTCTGCGACGCCGAGCAGCCCCTGGTCGGCACCGGACACCTGCGGCTCGACGGCGACGGCGACCACGCGGCCACCGCGGCGCCGCCCGTCGCCACGGACGACGGCTTCACCCTGGCCGCCCGGGTGCGCGTCGCCGAGTACGAGCCGTCCCGCGACATGGCCGTGCTGTCCCTGCCCGGCGAGCACACCAACGCCCTCGTCGTCCGCTACCGCGCCGACGTCCACCGCTGGGAGCTGTCCGTCTCCCACGCGGACCGCGCGGACGCCGGAACGACCACCGTCACGGCCGAGCCCTACGCGGGCGACCCCTCGGGCCAGCACCTGGCGGTGGTGTACGACGCGAGCGGCGGCACCGTACGGCTCTACGTGGACGGCAGCCTGCAGGTCTCGGCCGAGGCGGACCTCCCTGCCTCCCGTACCTGGGCGGCCACCGGCGGCCTCCAGGTGGGCCGCGCGCTGACGGACGGCGGCTGGGGCGAGTACCTGCACGGCGATGTGGACGAGGTCCGCGCCTACTCGGGCACACTCACCGAGTCCCGGCTCATGATGCTGAGCATGTCCATGGAGATGCCCGACCTGTAGACCGCGCCGGCCCACCGGCCGTGACACCGTGCGCAATGCCTTCGAAGCGCGGCACCTCTCCGGGCTATGCTTCGGGGGCGGGCCGTTAGCTCAATTGGCAGAGCAGTGGACTTTTAATCCATTGGTTGTGGGTTCGAGTCCCACACGGCCTACCGGACCCCTCGGGGCCAGGACCCCCGCCGACGCAGGTCGGCGGGGGTTCCGCCGTTTCCGGCGCGGTCCCGTCGGCCGAACCCGTGGGTGCGGCGGGGGCGTTGGGCGTGCGGGCGCTTCGGTGCGGCGGAGGGTGCCGTACGGCGGGGGCGGGGCGGGGCAGGGCCCGCGAAGGCGGTGATTCGTCGCTTATGCCCGGAAAGCGGCTTGGACGTAGCATGGGGGCGTAACCGCCGCGCCCATGGCGCGGCGGGTCCCGGGGGCCGGCTCCGCGCACGCGTGCGGGCGCACGGCACGGGCCCGCCGTCCGGACCGTCCGTCCAGGGAGCTGAGCGCATGATCCGTCCAGCAGACATCCGCGAGTGGCGCGGCCGTGACGTCGTCGACGCGGACGGGCACAAGGTCGGCCCGCTCGAAGCTGTCTACACCGACACGGCGACCGACGAGCCGGCCATGGTCACCGTGCGGATCGGACTGCCCACCCGTCAGCGCCTGGTGTTCGTGCCCCTGGACGAGGCGGTCGCCGGCCCGGACTACCTCAGGGTCCGGTACGGCAAGGCGCTGGTGAAGAAGGCCCCCTCCATCGGCACCGACGACGTGCTCTCCGCCGAGGAGGAGGAGCCGGTCTTCCGGCACTACGGAGTTCCCTACCGCCCGGGCGCCGGAGGCGAGCGCCGACTGGCGCGCGGCTGACCGGCGCGTCCGAACAGCGCGAAGGAGGCGTTCGACCATGTGGCTCTTCCTGCTCCTGCTCCTCGTCGCGGCCGTGCTGGGAGTGCTCGGCGCGGTGGTGGAGGGGCTGCTCTACCTGCTGTTCATCGGGATCGGGGTCCTGGTGCTCGCCGTCCTCGTGATCTCCCTGCAGCGGTCCCGCCGCCGCACCGGCCGCTGAGCCGCCGCGCCCGGACGGGAGCCGTGTTGCGTGCCGGACCGGGGGCGCAATACTGAACGAGAGGGCCGAAAGAGTGTGAAAACACCTGGCCGGCCCCGTGGAAGCGGCCGGGCGGCACCTCCATGCGGGGACGCGTCCGGCGGCGAACAGACGAACACGACAGCCGTGCCGGCCCGGCAGCCTGGGACCAAAGCGCCCGGCCGGAGCGACCGTCCGACCGCGAGGTGGAGCAATGGACGGGTACCTGTACATGGCCTACGACTATCCGGTGCTGGGAGCGTTCCTCACCTTCCTGTGGTTCTTCCTGTGGGTCGTGTGGCTGATCCTGCTGTTCAAGGTCATCACCGACGTCTTCCGCGACCACGAGCTGAACGGCTGGGGCAAGGCCGGCTGGCTCGTCTTCGTGATCGCCCTTCCCTACCTGGGCGTACTCGTCTACCTGGTCGCCCGCGGCAAGGGGATGAGCGAGCGCGAGATGAGGCGGGCCAGGACGGAGAGGGAGGTCTTCGACGCCTACATCCGCGAGACCGCGGGAACGGGCGCCGACGCCGGCGGTGCCGCCGGCGTCGACCAGCTGGCCAGGCTCTCCGAGCTCAAGGCGAAGGGGGACCTCACCGAGAACGAGTACCAGCGGGCCAAGGAGAAGATCCTGGCCTGAGCGGCGGGCGGGGCCCGGCTCCACGGCGGCGCGGACGGGTTCCGCGCCGCCGTGGAGCCGTCGGCCTCTCCACGCCCGGCCGCGTTCCCGGGGCCGCCCCCGCCCGGCGGCGGCCCCGGGGGCGGGGGCGGGCCCTGTGGCGGTAGCGTCCGGTGCGGCCGGCGCGAACGGCACGGGCACACCCACGGGAGGGGACGCGGATGGGCGGGACGGCGGAGGGCGCACGGGAGGCTCCCGGGCTGCAGAGGCGGCTGGGCACCGGCGACGCGGTGGTGATCGGCCTGGGCTCGATGATCGGCGCGGGCGTCTTCGCGGCCTTCGCCCCGGCGGCCCGCGTGGCCGGGGCCGGTCTGCTGCTCGGCCTGGCGCTGGCGGCGGTGGTCGCGTACTGCAACGCGACCTCCTCGGCCCGGCTGGCCGCCCGCTACCCGGAGTCCGGGGGCACCTACGTCTACGGCCGCGAGCGGCTGGGGGAGTTCTGGGGTCATCTGGCCGGCTGGGGCTTCGTGGTCGGCAAGACCGCCTCGTGCGCGGCGATGGCCCTGACGGTGGGCCTGTACGTGTGGCCCGGGCAGGCGCACGCGGTCGCGGTCGCGGCGGTCGCGGCGCTGGTGGCGGTGAACTACGCGGGCGTGCGCAAGACCGCCTGGCTGACCCGCGCGATCGTGGCGGTCGTACTGGCGGTGCTGGCCGCCGTCGTGGTCGTCTGCCTGACCTCCGGCGGGACGGACGCCGCCCGGCTGGCCTTCTGGTCGGCCCCGGCGGGGGACGTCTCGCCCGGCGGGGTGCTCCAGGCGGCGGGCCTGCTGTTCTTCGCCTTCGCCGGCTACGCGCGCATCGCGACCCTCGGCGAGGAGGTGCGCGACCCGGCCCGCACCATCCCCCGGGCGATCCCGGTGGCGCTGGGCATCACCCTGGTCGTCTACGCCGCCGTCGCGGTCGCGCTGCTCGGCGTGCTGGGCGGCGACGGGCTGGGGAGGGCGACCGCGCCGCTGGCCGACGCGGTGCGCGCGGCGGGCGTACCGGAGCTGGTCCCGGTGGTGCGGGTGGCGGCGGCGGTGGCGGCGCTGGGCTCGCTGCTGGCGCTGATCCTCGGCGTCTCCCGCACCACCCTGGCGATGGCCCGCGACCGGCACCTGCCGTCCGTGCTGGCCGCCGTGCACCCGCGCTTCGGCGTGCCGCACCGCGCCGAGCTGGCGGTCGGCGCGGTGGTGGCGGTGGTGGCCGCCACTGGGGACCTGCGCGGTGCGATCGGCTTCTCCTCCTTCGGCGTCCTGGCCTACTACGCGATCGCCAACGCCTCCGCCTGGACCCTGGGCCCCGGCGAGGGCCGGCCGCCGCGGATCGTGCCGGCGGTGGGGCTGGCCGGGTGCGTGGTGCTGGCCTTCGCCCTGCCGCTCGCCTCGGTGGTCTCGGGGGCGGTGGTGCTGGCGGCCGGCGCCGCCTCCTACGGGGTGCGCCGCGCGCTCGCCGCCCGCGGGGCGTAGGCACGCCCCCGCGCCCCCGCGCTTCCGCCCCGAGTTCTCTCGTCCGGGTGCCCGTGTGGTCCGGCCGGCGCTTGATCGACTCGCCGGGGCGCCGGGAGTCGGGAAGAGTTGGAAGGGTGCACGGTGACGGGCGGCAGGAGACGGGCGGCGGCAGGACCCGCGTCCGCGCCATCCCCGTACTCGGCCGCCCGCCCTGGCTGCTGCCCCTGCTGCTGATCCTGCTGGGGGTGGCGGTCAACCTGCTGACCCCCAACCGGCTCTTCGTGGGGGCGCCGTTCGCCGCGGCGGTCCTGTTCACGGCGTCCCTGTGGACGCTCCGGGGCACGGTGTACACGGTGGTCGCCGTGCTGACCACCGAGGTCGTCCTGCTGCTGACGAGCGGACCGCCCGCGGACGAGGTCGTGGTCCGGATGGCCACGAACGCCACCGTCGCCCTGCTGGCCCTCGTCATCAACCAAGTCCTGGCACGCAGTGATGTGGACCTGGCCTCGGCCCGCCGTGTCGCCGAGGCCGTCCAGCTCGCCGTACTGCCCGTGCCGCCCGGCCGGGTCGGCGATCTGAGGATCGCGGTCCGCTACGAGGCCGCGCAGGCGCACGCCCGGATCGGCGGCGACCTGTACGGCGCGCAGCGCACACCGCACGGGCTGCGGATGATGGTGGGCGATGTGCGCGGCAAGGGGCTGGGCGCCGTCGGCACGGTCACCGTCCTGCTCGGCGCCTTCCGGGAGGCGGCCGAGACCGAGGAGGACCTGGTGGCGGTCGCGGACCGCGTCGAGCACGCGCTGCTGCGGCGGGCGGCGCAGCTGCAGACGGGGCCGGGCCGGTCGGAGGAGTTCGCCACGGCCGTGTTCGCCGAGGCCCCGGCGGACGCCCCGGGGAGCCTGCGGCTCGTCAACCGGGGCCATCCGCCGCCGGTGCTGCTGACCGGGGAGGGGGAGGTGCGGTTGCTGGAGCCGGACGCGGACGCCTACGCGCTGCCGCTGGGGCTGGGGGGCCTGGCGGGCGCCCCCGGGAGCGGACGGACGGGACCGGTGGCCTTCCCGCCCGGCTCCCTGCTGCTGCTGCACACCGACGGCCTGACGGAGGCGCGGAACGCGGCGGGTGTGTTCTACGACCTGGCGGAGGGGCTGCGGGAACAGCGCTTCTCCGAACCGGCGGCCCTGCTCGACCACCTCCTCGCGGAAGTCGGCGCGCACACCGGCAGGCACCGGGGCGACGACATGGCGCTGCTGGCGGTCATGCGCGACCCCGGGCCCCCGGAGACCCCGGGGGGGCTCGGCACCCCCGCCCGTCGGTGACCGTCCGTAGCCGCCACGCACCCCTGTGCATAACAACTGAGGCAACGTCAGATCGTGTGGCGTGCGTCTCATGCGCCGATCCGGCGGTCGAATCACCCGAATTGGCGTGCTGATGACCGAATACTCCTCCGTCAAGAAAGCCCCGTATCCAGAGAGGGGGCTTGGAATCCGGAGCGCACCTCTATTAACGTTCGATAACGCAGCGCGGTCGTCACTGTCGCCGAAGAGGGCGGCACCGTGCGCCGTCGCCGAATCCCGCAAGCGCGGCCCCGTCAACAGCGAGGACGCGTCCAGGGAACCGGGGAACCACCAATTGGGGTGAATCGGATTCATGCGGCATGCCCGTGTGGATCCGTAGGAGACCTTCCTGCTCCGAACCCGTCAGCTAACCCGGTAGGCGAGAAGGAAGGAAAGGAGAGCGCCCCCGTGGCGTCCAGCACCCCGGCCCCCGAGGTCTCGTACGACCCGCACACCGCCGCTTTCGCCCCGTTCGGTCCCGAAGGCGACGGCGACCAGCCGGTGTGGAACCCGACCGAGGAGTCGGTCCGCCCGGTCCGCGGCCGGCACCGCGTCGCCAAGCAGCGCAACGGCATGGCCCGCAGCGGAGCGGTCCTCGGCGTCGGCATGATCGCCGCGGTCGGCGCGGGCGGCATAGCCACCGCCAAGGACAAGTCGCCGGTCGCCATCTCCCTGCCGGACGTGGACCTCGGCGCCGTGGCGGAGGGCATCCCCGTCGTCGGCGGCCTCGTCTCCGACGGCGGCGACGAAGACTCCGCCCCCCGGGCGGAGACCGCCAGCCCCTTCGGCGGCACCGTCACCCAGGCCGGCCTGGACACCTCCGACGCCACCACGACCGTCGTCACGGCGGACGCCGGCGAGGCGCTGCGGGCCCGCATCCTCCAGCAGGCCGACCAGCAGCAGACCGGCGCCGCCCAGGCCGCACTTGAGGAAGCAGCCGAGCAGGCCGCGGGCCAGGCTGCCGAGGAAGCCGCGGACCAGGCCGCGAAGGAGGAGGCCGAGCGCAAGCGCAAGGCCGCCGAGGAGGCGGCGCGCAAGGCCGAGGCCGAGCGTCTGGCCAAGCTCGCGGCCAGCTACACCCTCCCCCTCAACTCGTACCAGCTCACCTCCACCTTCGGTCAGTCCGGCTCGATGTGGTCCAGCAACCACACCGGCCTGGACTTCGCCGCCCCCACCGGCACCCCGGTCAAGGCGGTGCACAGCGGCGAGATCGTCGAGGCCGGCTGGGCGGGCTCCTACGGCTACCGCATCATCCTCCGCCTCGACGACGGCACCGAGATCTGGTACGCCCACCTGTCCTCCATGACCGTCACCACCGGCAAGGTGACCACCGGCGACGTCATCGGCCGCGTCGGCTCCACCGGCAACTCCACCGGCGCGCACCTCCACATGGAGGTCCGTCCCGGCGGCGGCGACCCGATCGACCCGCTGGCCTGGCTGCGGAGCAAGGGCCAGTCCATCTGACGGCGGCCGGTCCGTCCGGCGGCCGCCCCGTCCGGCGGCCGGTCCGCCCGGCAGCGATCCGTCCCGTCCCACCCCGGCCCGGGCCCTTCGAGCCCCGGCCCATACACCCCGGCGGCCCTGGCGACACCCCCCGACGCCAGGGCCGCCGGTCCCTTTCCGCCCGCGTGCGCCTACCGCGCCCTTGCCGCCCGTTCCCCGGGCCGCTCGGCGGAGAACAGCAGCCGGTAGCGCGCCACATCACTGCTCACCAGCCCGGGGAAGTTCCGCACCCGCTCCCACAGCGGCGACGGCGTACCGATCCCCTCGCCCGGCGCCTCCAGAGCGTCGATGTGCGCCTGCTCGCTCTCCCACTCCGCGTAGTTGATCACACGCGTGCCGTCCGTGCTCAGGTGGAAGTGGGCCGCGATGCCGCCGGGCGGCAGGCTCCCGTCGGCCCCGTCGTCCTCGATCGCGGCGGCGACGGCGTCCACCCACGCCCGCTGCCGTGCCTCGTCGGGTCCCTCGAACTCCACCTCCACGACCACCACGCACCCCGGCTCGGGCCGCCGTCCCTCCCGCGCCCCGTCGGGCCCCTCCGGCAGGCTGCGGTGGCGCCGGGTGCGCGCCAGGCGCAGCCGCTCGATCCCCGGCACCGCTTCGTCTATCTCGTCGTTGCGCTCCTGGCGGTGGGTGCGCACGTACTCCTCGTACGCCTTCTCGTCCTTCCACTGGGAGTAGTGCAGCAGCGTCCGGCCGTCGGCCCCGGCGTAGACGCCGTACGACAGGATGTCCGGCGTCGGCCACTCCCGCCCGCCCCAGGTGGCGGCGATGGCGTCCGCGGCGGCCCGCTGCCGCTCGGGCGTGCCGACGTCCCAGGCGCTGATGAGGACGGCGCCTGCGTCGGGGCGGGCGGGGTCGGGGTGCACGGGCGTCGCGGACATGGGTGTGCCTCCTCGTCGGCCGGGGTGTTCCCTCGCTTCGCGGAACCACACTCACACCTCAAGTCGCCTTGAAGTCAAGGAGCTTGAGGACCGTCCGCGGCGGCCCGGTAGCGGTCGGCGAGAGTGCGCAGCAGATCCCGCAGCTCGGGCGGGCCCAGCACGGTGAACGGCAGATCCAGGGTGCCCAGGAACGCGGCGAGGTTGTGGAGGGAGTCGCCCCCGGTCTCCAGCACGCATCCGCCCCGGCCGTCGTCGGTCAGCAGCCCGGCCGTCGGCACGATCCGCTCGCCCGCCTCCGCCGGGGACGCGTGCAGCCGTACGCGGGCCTGGTACCGCCACGCCGCCGAGCCCGTCCCGCGCAGCACATGCTCGACGGCGTCGCCGCCCGGCGGCTCCCGTGGCGTGAAACGGGGACCGTTCGGGGTGCGGAGGCGGACGCGGTCGGCGCGGAAGCTGCGCCAGTCGCCGCGGCCGTCGTCCCAGGCCAGCAGATACCAGCGGCGCCCGGTGTGGACCAGGCGGTGCGGCTCGACGGTGCGCACGCTCCCGGTCCCGTCGTGGGCGATGTAGTCGAAGCGCAGCCGCTCCCGGTCGCGTACGGCGGCGGCGATCGCGGTCAGCACCCCGGGGTCCACGGTCGGCCCCTGCCGGCCGCCCACCGAGACCGTGGCGGCGCGCAGCGCGTCGAGCCGGTGGCGCAGCCGGGAGGGCAGAAGCTGCCGCAGCTTGGTCAGGGCGCGCAGCGAGGTCTCCTCGATGCCGGTCACCGAGCCGGCCGCGGCGGCCTGCAGGCCGACGGCCACGGCGACGGCCTCCTCGTCGTCCAGCAGCAGCGGCGGCAGCGCCGCCCCGGCACCCAGCCGGTAGCCGCCCAAGGTGCCGGTGGCGGAGTGGATCCCGTAGCCCAGGGCGCGCAGCCGTCCGATGTCGTTGCGGACGGTCCGGGGCGTCACCGAGAGCCGCTCGGCCAGCTCGGCGCCGGACCAGTCGGGGCGGGACTGGAGCAGCGAGAGCAGGCGCAGCAGTCGTGCGGAGGTCTCCAGCATCCCCTCATTCTGCCGTCGGCCTGAGGAAAGAACCGTTCCTCATGCCCTCCTAGCGTCGTCCCCATGAAGCAGCAGACCGCGGGAAACACCGCGCCCGCCGAGAACACCGTCCCCGCCGCCGTCCGCCCGTTCCGCGTCGAGGTCCCCGAGGCCGAACTGGCCGACCTGCGCGAGAGGCTGGCCCGTACGCGCTGGCCGGCCGAGTCGCCCGAGCCCGGCTGGGAGCGGGGCGTGCCCCTGGCGTACCTGCGGGAGCTGGCCGAGTACTGGCGCACCTCCTACGACTGGCGCGCGCAGGAGGCCCGGCTGAACGCCGTCCCGCAGTTCACCACCACCGTCGACGGGCAGACCCTCCACTTCCTTCACCGGCGCTCGCCCGAACCGGACGCCCTGCCGCTGCTGCTGTGCCACGGCTGGCCCGGATCGCCGGTGGACTTCCTCCTGGTCGCCGACGCCCTGGCCGACCCCCGCGCCCACGGCGGCGACCCGGCCGACGCCTTCCACGTGATCGCCCCCTCCACCCCCGGCTTCGGCTTCTCCACCCCCCTGGCGGGCCCCGGCTGGGGCGTCATGCGCACGGCCGCCGCCTTCGCGGGGCTGATGCGCCGCCTCGGCCACGACCGCTACGGCGTCCACGGCTTCGATGTCGGCGGCGGCATCGCGGACACCGTGCGGCGGCTGGATCCCGGGCACGTCGCCGGCCTGCACCTGGCCATGGCGGGCACGGACGACATGGTGCCGGTGCTCTCGGCGGCCGGGACGGTGGCCGTACGGCCCGGACCCGCCTTCGGGGAGGACGCGATGGGCTCGTACCGGATCCAGTCCACCCGCCCGCAGACCCTCGGCTACGGCCTCACCGACTCGCCGGTCGCGCAACTCGCCTGGATCACCGAGAAGTTCCACGAGTGGACCGACCCGGCCGCCGAACTCCCCGAGGACGCCGTCGACCGCGACCTGCTCCTGACGAAGGTGACGCTGTACTGGCTCGGCCGACTGGGCGCCTCCACGGCCCACTTCACCTACGAGACGCGCCGCGAGATGGCACGCCTCGCCCGGGAGCGCCCGGCGGGCGAGCCGGTCACCGGCATCCCCCTCGGCGTCGCGGAGTTCGCCTCACACCCGGGGTTGCGCGCCCTGGCCGACCCCGACGGCGCCGTCGCCCACTGGAGCGCCTTCGAGCGGGGCGGCCACTTCCCCGCCCTGGAGCAGCCCGCCCTCCTCACCGGCGATCTGCGCGCCTTCTTCCGCCCGCTGCGCTGACGCCCGTCCGTGACCGGCCGCCCGTTCGCCGACGGGCGCGAACGGCCCGCCGCCGGATCAGGCGGGCAGCCGCTCCTCGATCGCGGCGACGACATCCGCCGCCTCCGGCTCGGTGCGCGGACGGAACCGGGCCACGGGGGTGCCGTCCGCCGCGACCAGGAACTTCTCGAAGTTCCACTGCACGTCCCCGGCCTGCCCCTCGGCGTCGGCCAGCTTCGTCAGCTCGGCGTAGAGCGGGTGCCGGCCGTCCCCGTTGACCTCGGTCTTCTCCAGCAGCGGGAAGGTGACGCCGTAGGTGGCCGAGCAGAACGTGCCGATCTCCTCGGCGGTGCCGGGCTCCTGGCCCATGAACTGGTTGCACGGCACGCCGACCACGGTGAACCCGCGGTCGGCGTACTCCTTCTGCAACCGCTCCAGGCCCTCGTACTGCGGGGTCAGCCCGCACTTGGACGCGACGTTGACGACCAGCAGCACCTTGCCCCGGTGCTCGCCGAGGGTGGTGGGCTCGCCGGTCAGGGTGCGAAGGGGGATGTCGTAGAGGCTCATGGGCCCTTGTCTAGCAGAGTTCGCGCCCGCGCCCGCCGTGAGCCTTCACACCACCCAGGAACGTTTCCCACGCCCCCGCCGGAAACCTCAGCACGGGCCCGCCCGCCCCCTTGCTGTCCCGCACGGCGGTCTGGTCGGTGAGGAAAGCGATCTCGACACACTCCAGTCCCTGCCCGCCGCTGTGGCTGGACTTGAACCAGTGCGCGGACTCGAGTTCGTCGGCGCGATGGTGCTGAGTGGAAGGCATCACAACTCCCTGCGTAGCTTGTCAAGCATGGTCATGGAGGCGTCCGGTTCCAGCGCCCGCTGCTGGAGATCGGCGAAAGCTCGGCGGTACTGCTCGACCTCCGCGTCCTTCTCCAGGTAGAGGGAGACCGTCAGGCTCTCCTGGTAGACCACGTCCAGGGACGGGTCCGCGCCCACCAGAATGAGGAACGTACTCATGGCGGAGGACAGGTGTCCCTCGTCGAACGGCAGGATTCGCAGGTCGATGTTGGGCTGTCGAGCGCAGTCGATCAGATGCGCCAGTTGCTCTCTGCGGGCGTCGGGAGGACCCGCGCGGCGGACGACGGACTCGTCCAGGACAACCCTCAGTTCCATCGGGTCGGGCCGGGAGAGGATCTCCTGCCGCTTCATGCGGACATCGAGGTTGGTCTGGAGTTGCTCCTCTGGGAGAGCCGCCAGGTCCGTGCGGTGTAGCGCTTCGGCATAACGGCGGGTTTGGAGGAGGCCGGGGACGTAGACGGTCGAGAAGTGGTCCTCCCTGACGGACTCGTTCTCCAACGTCAGCAGCAGGTTCATCCGGCTGGGGATGGCTTCGAGGTACGACTGCCACCAGCCCTCGGTCCTGGCGTTCTTGGCGAGGTCCACGAGGTGGGACCGTTCCTCGTCCGATGCCCCATACGCGCGGCACAGGGCGTCGACGAAGGCCCACTTGATCGAGCCTTCCTTGGTCTCGTACCGGCTGACCGTCGCCTTGGAGAGACCGACCAGCTCACCGGCTTCTTCCAGCGACAGCCCCTTCTGCTTGCGCAACCTGCGCAGGTTGGCGCCGAGTTGCCTGCGTCGCGTCGTCGGTCCTGCTGCCATGACCGGCCGAGCCTCCCTTCGAACCGATGTCAGATGCCCGCCCGCCCCGGTGCGTCGCGAAGTCATCGCTGACCAAAGGTAGTTCACAAGCGGGTAGATGACGTTTCATTCTCTCGTGAGAGTTACACAGCGATAGTTTCTGTGCCATACTCTCACGTGCATCGTCACTCAAAGCGTTCGCCTGAACACGCCCAAGGCAAGGCGGAGCCCGAGTTCGAAAGGACGGCGCCCATGCGTCCCAGCCACTGTCTGTCGAGGAAGCGATGGGAGATCCCCTTCCTGGCCGAACCGGAGGGGGTGTCCACGTTGCGGCGTGCCGTACGAAAGCACCTGACGCTCTGGGGACTTCACGAAGCCGTCGACCCGGCTCAGCTCTGCGTCAGCGAGCTCGTCGCGAACGTCATCAGGCACGTCGGAACGGGTACGCCGGTCACCCTCGCTGTTTCGATGAACCGGACACGTCTCCGCATCGAGCTGACCGACCCGGACATCAGGGCGCTTCCCACTCTCCTCAGCCCGTCGGGTGAGCAGGAAACGGGCCGGGGGCTGGCGTTGCTCGACGCCCTGGCTGCCGGGTGGGGCGTCATCCTGCGCGAGGAAGCCAAGGTGACCTGGTGCGAGCTGGAAACCGACCTCACCGCTCCGAACGGCCACTCCGGCGGTAAGCGCGTCACCCGGGCCGAGGCGCTGCTGACCCTCTACGCCGACCGGAACGGCACGTTCGAATGTGCGGCAGACATCGCCAACGAGGAGAACGCCGTCTACCTGATCGCCGATGTCCTCCACTGGCTGAGCGCCCACGGCCACGACCCGGACACCGCACTCGACCACGCACAGACGCGCTTCGAGGCGATGGCGGTGGAGACCAGCCAGTGGAACTGACGGACGAGGCGCTTTCGGATGTCGTGGCGGACTTGGGGGGAGTCGACCCGGGGCAGTGGGACTCGAGCGACCTTGTCTTCCTCGTCATGACAGCCCAGAGCAACGGCCTTCTGGACGGCGTCGTCGTTCAGGAGTTGATCCCCCTGAGCCGGCGAGATGACAGTTTCCTGGTTACTGTCATGATCACCGAACGCATCACCGTCTCCTCCGCTCCCGTCCACTGGAGGGAGGTAGCCCCTGCTCCGGACCTCAGGGGGAGCCGCGCAGTGCGGCAGCTCTTAGAGCGAATTGACCGGATTGCGGCAGATCTCCGCGAGGGCTTCGCCACCGATGCCGTACTCAGAGATTCGACAGGACTCGCACGCCTTGATGAGTTGGTACGTGCGGCGAGATTCCTTGAGGTCCGTTGGGAGGAAGAGTCTCAGCGGTTCCAAGACGGCGAAGGGAACATCGCGGACAGCGAACTGCGAGGGTACGACCAACTGAGGTGCACCCGCGCCTTCGAAGCATGGGAGATCGCAAACTCCCTGGCTTCTTGCCCAAGGCTGAGGGTTGACTGAGCGCGCCTCCCCCTCGCGATGATGTGTGCTTCCTGTGTGCCTAGGTGAACGTGAGGCTGCCAGTATCCGCGCATGGACATACGGCAGTTGCTCATACAGATCGCGGAGCGGTACGACCGGACCGCCGGGACAGGCAAGGACGTTCCAGGGCAGCAGCTTTTGCGCAAGGTCAGCAAGATGGAAATGAAGCTCCCTCGTGGGCTCAGAGTGGAAGGAAACGGGGGGAAGGGAACCGCCGCCCGTTCGCCGTGGATTGGTGTCTTTGACCCTGGAGTCAGTGATGACTCTAGAGAAGGCCTCTATTTGGCGTACATCTATTCTTCCGACATGGAGTCTGTGTCACTGACGCTCCAGCAGGGGATCGAGAAACTTGCGGAATCGGAGAGAGATGGTAGCAAGTTGGGGAGAGGGGGTAAGTTGCGTGAAGCGGTGAGCGATAGGGCTCACCAGATTCGTGCCCTCATCCCCGTAGACATCATTGCAGGCTGGGATCCATGTATTGACCTGAAGGCCAGATCCGAGGATTGGCGTCCACGGGCCTATGAAGCTGGAAACGTGCTGGCGCGCAGATACCGCATACTGGAAATGCCGGAGGAAGAGGTTTTGCGTGGTGATCTCTGGCGCGCTGCCGAGATTCTTCGCTACGCGGCAAGCATCGAACGGGATCTCTGGCGCCATCGAGAGCCAGAGCGGCTACATGTCAGCTACCAGGGGAAACCGAGGCATGATCCTGCCGTGGAAAAGGAAGGGCTTGAAGGCTTCAAGCCCAAGGATAGCGGTTCTTACGTGGTAGAGATCAAGAGGCGCGTGCAATATAGAAGCAGGAGCCACGAGGAGCTTATTAATGGCTTCGCGCTCTACATTGAGAGGCGCGGATTTACGCCTGTAACTGTGGGAATGCATCCACGTGACCTTGTCTTGAGGAAGTTGGGTCAAGAGTGGCTGGTTGAGGCCAAGGTGGTTAAGGATGGAAACCCGACGAAGGCAGTCAGGGAGGCGGTAGGGCAAATCCTTGAGTACAGATACTTCCTCCACTCTAAGAAAGAGGGAGGACTTGGTTTGGTTGGACTTTTCACCGAGGATATCGGCGTGTTCGCCGAGTATATGGAAAGTCAAGGGATCGCGTCCATATGGAGGACCGCTGACGGTGCTTGGGAAGGGTCAGTTCTGGCGCATAAATGGGGACTGACTGAAATTTAAATTCAATTTTTTCCTGGGCGTGTAGAGGCCCTTGCGTAGAAGGTATCGCTCAGCACTGGTTGTCACAGACTCGGGAGCCTTGCGGCCGGACCGGTCAGGGGCGGCGGCGGAAGAGGAGGTCGTGGACGATGTGGCCCTTGTCCAGGCCCTGCTGCTCGAAGCGGGTCAGCGGGCGGAAGTCGGGGCGCGGCGCGAAGCCGCCGTCGGCTTGGGTGTTCTCCAGGGCCGGGCAGTCGGTGAGCACCTGGAGCATCTGCTCGGCGTACGGCTCCCAGTCGGTGGCGCAGTGCAGCAGCCCGCCCGGACGCAGCCGGGCGGCGGCCAGCTCCACGAACTCCGGCTGGACGATGCGGCGCTTGTGGTGGCGCTTCTTGGGCCACGGGTCCGGGAAGAAGACGCGGATCCCGGCGAGGGAGCCGGGGGCGAGCATCTCGCGCAGCAGGATGATCGCGTCGCCGTTGGCGACCCGGACGTTGGACAGTCCCCGCCGTTCGGCCTGCCCCAGCAGGTTGCCCTGGCCGGGGGTGTGGACGTCGGCGGCGAGGATGCCGGTGGCGGGGTCGTCGGCGGCCATCCGCACGGTGGCCTCGCCCATGCCGAAACCGATCTCCAGGATCACGGGCGAGCCGGGCGGGAGGGTGTCGAAGAGCTCGTCGAGTTCGAGGCGGCGGTCGCCGTCGATCTCCACACCCCACTTGGGCCACAGCCGCAGCAGCGCGTCACGCTGGGCGGCGGTGACGCGGCTGCGGCGCGGCTGGAAGCTGCGGATGCGGCGCTCGTGGCGGTCCCCGACGGGGTTGGCGGAGGGGCCGGTGCCGTCGGGGAACATGGCGCCGGGCGCGCTGTGCGCGCTCCGGCCGTCCCGCGCGGGGGCCGCGAGCGCTCCGCGCGCTCCGGGGTGCGTTTCGGGCGTCTCGGTCGCTTCCGCCGCTTCGGCGGGCTGGGGATTCTTCTCGGACACAGTGCGTACGAGTCTACGGCCGCCCGGCGCGGACCTGGCCGACCGCGGGACGGCCGGCCGCGGGATCCGCGTCGGACCCGCCTGCCAGGAGGGCGCGAGGCGGCCCGGGGGGTGGGCCGGGCACGGTGTCCGGGCAGGAGGGTGACCGTTTCGCGGGACCGGGGTCCCGGAACGCGGACGATCTCCGGGGCGCCAGGGGGTGGGTGGAGGCTGACGCCGTGTGGGATCGTGTGCCTCTCAGGGCCGGTACGAGGAGGCGGACGGATGGCAGGCGCAGTGGCGGGCGGCGGAGGCGGGATCGACAGCTCCCGGCCCCACTCGGCCCGGATCTGGAACTACCTGGCGGGCGGCAAGGACTACTACGAGGTCGACGCGGACGCCGCCGAGAAGGTCCTGGCGGCCTTCCCCGGCATGCGCGACATCACCCGCACCTCGCGCGCCTTCATCGGGCGCGTGGTGACGCACCTGGCGGGCCAGGAGGGCGTCCGGCAGTTCCTGGACATCGGCACCGGCCTGCCCACCAGGGACAACACCCACGAGGTCGCCCAGCGCACCGCGCCCGGGTCGCGGATCGTCTACGTCGACAACGACCCCCTGGTGCTGGTCCACGCCCGCGCCCTGCTCACCAGCTCCCCCGAGGGCGCGTGCGACTACATCGACGCCGACGTCCGCGACCCGGAGAGGATCCTGGCCGAGGCCGCGCGCACGCTGGACTTCTCGCGCCCGGTCGGCCTGATGCTCATGGGCATCCTGGGCCTGGTCCCCGACTACGACGAGGCCCGCGCGGTGGTGCGGCGGCTGGTCGAGGCCCTGCCGCCGGGCAGTTTCCTCGGCCTGAACGACGGCTCCACCGCCGACCCGGTCTACGTCCAGGCCATCGAGAGCCACAACGCCCGGGGCACCGCCACCCCCTACACCCCGCGCGACCCGGAGGAGATCGCGGGCTTCTTCGAGGGGCTGGAGCTGCTGGAACCCGGCGTCGTCTCGTGCTCGCGGTGGCGGCCGGAGGGCGAGCCGGGGCCGGAGACGGCCGTGTACGGCGGGCTCGCGCGCAAGCCGTAGGGGGCTCTGCGGAACGGCCGCGGCGCGGCACGGGTCAGCGCGCGGCGTCCAGCGCCTCCAGCGCCCGCCGCGCCACCTCGCGGCCGATCGGCAGGGACGCCGTCGCCGCCGGGGAGGGCGCGTTGAGGACGTGGACGGTGTGCGGGGCCTGGGTGATCAGGAAGTCGTCGACCAGCGTGCCGTCCCGCCCGACCGCCTGGGCCCGCACCCCGGCCGGGGCGGGGCGCAGATCGGCGGCCTCCACCTCCGGCAGCAGGCGGCGCACCGCCTCGGTGAAGGCCGCCTTCGACAGCGAGCGGCGCATCTCCCCGGCCCCGTAGCGCCAGTGGCGGCGGGCGATGTGCCAGAAGCCGGGCCAGCCCAGCGTTCCGGCCAGGTCGCGGGCGCGGGCGGTGCGCCACCGGTAGCCCTCGCGGGCCAGGGCGGGCACGGCGTTGGGGCCGATGTGGACCGAGCCGTCGATGCCGCGCGTGAGGTGGACGCCCAGGAATGGGAACGCCGGGTCCGGCACCGGGTAGACCAGGCCCCGCACCAGTCGGCCACGCTCCGGGACCAGCTCGTGGTACTCCCCGCGGAACGGCACGATCCGCACCGGCGGCGCGTCGCCGGCCAGCCGGGCCACCCGGTCGCAGTGCAGCCCCGCGCAGTTGACCATGGCGCGCGCCCGCACCACCGCGCCCGACGCCGTACGGACGGCCACGCCCACACCCGGGCGGCGGTCCACGGCGGTGACCTCCGCGCCGTGGCGCACCTCGGCCCCGGCCGCCTCCACCAGGCGGGCCAGCTCGGCGGCCACCGCGCCGTAGTCGCAGACGCCGGTGGTGGCCACGTGGATGGCCGCCAGGCCCTTCACACGCGGCTCGTACTCGGCGATCTGGGCCGGGCCCAGCTCGCGCACCGGGATGCCGTTCTCCCGGCCGCGCTGCACCAGCGCGTGCAGCCGGGGCAGCTCGGCGCGCTCGGTGGCGACGATCAGCTTGCCCGTCACCCGGTGCGCGATGCCGTACTCCGCGCAGAACTTGACCATCTCCGTCGCACCCCGCACCGCGAAGCGGGCCTTGAGCGAACCGGGGCGGTAGTAGATCCCGCTGTGGATCACCCCGCTGTTGCGGCCGGTCTGGTGCCGGGCCGGCCCGTCCTCCTTCTCCAGCACCACCACCCGGGTGCCCGGCCGGGCGCGGGTGAGCGCGTACGCCGTCGACAGGCCGACGATCCCGCCGCCGACCACCAGCACGTCGCAGTCGTACGCCGCACGCCGCGCGGTGGGCCCGCCGGCGGAAGAGGACGGGGAGGAGGCGGCCGAGGAGACAGTGGACACGTCCTCCATCATGGCCCGGAGCACCGACGGACAACCGTCCGGCCGCGCACCGGACATCCGAACGGCCCTCCGGGAGCGGCCCGTACCGCCCGCGCCCGGACACACAGGACATACGAGACACACCGGGCGCGCGGCGCCCATCGAGCTCACGCCGGGGCGGCGAGCAGCGGGCGGGCCCGCTCCCGCAGCTCCGCCACACGCGGCTCGTCGCCGTACGGCTCCAGCCGGTGCAGCAGGTCCCGCACGTACTCCGTCGTCCGCGCCGAGGAGATCCGCCCGGCGACCTCCACCGCCCGGGTGCCGGCCGCGCAGGCCGCGTCCAGGTTGCCCGACTCCAGCTCCGCGACCGCCGACACCACCAGCCGCAGACCGTGCGAGCGGACGAACTCCTCCGTCGGCCGCGACAGCGCCTGCTCGGTGAAGCGGCGCACCTGGCGCGGGGCCTTCAGATCGCGGTAGCACTCGGCGGCGTCGGCGGCGAGGCGGTCGTAGGAGTAGAAGTCGAGCCAGGACGGGTCCGGATCGCCGTCGCGGGAGCGCTCCAGCCAGCCCTCGGCCGCCGCCAGCGAGGTGCCGCAGGCCGCCGACTCGCCCGCCTTGGCCAGGGCGCGGGCCTCGATCAGGTGGAAGAAGCTCATGGTGCGGGCCGTGGCCAGACCGCGGTTGCGCTCCAGCGCCGCCTGTGCCAGGTCCACGCCCTCGTCGGCGAAGCCGCGGTACGTCGCCTGCAGCGACATCGAGGCCAGCACGTACCCGCCCAGCGGCACGTCCGCCGCCGCCCGGGCCAGCCGCAGCGCCTGGATGTAGTAGCGCTGCGCGGCCTCCTGCTGACCGGTGTCGAAGGCCATCCACCCGGCCAGGCGCGTCAGTTCGGCGGTGGCGCCGAACAGCGAGCGGCCCACCTCGTCGCTGTAGGAGCCCAGCAGCAGCGGGGTGGCGTCCACCCGCAGGCACTCGGGGACCATCGACGAACGCCAGTCGCCGCCGCCGTACTTGGAGTCCCAGCGCCGGGCCTCCTGCGCGGCCTCCCGCAGCTTGGCCACATCGCTGTGGCCCACGCGCGGGGACGTGGAGGCGGGCGGGGGCGGGCGCTGCTCGTCGCCAGGACCGGGGAACGGGCCCGCACCGGCGGCACCGAACCCGGCGGCACCGGCGGCCCCGGCCAGGGCGGTTCCGGCCAGGGCCGAGGCGTCCCGCGCCACCGAGCTGTCGGCGGGCTTGATGAGCCAGCGCGAGGTGGGCACGGCGTAGGCGCTCACCGAGAACGAGCCCGCCAGCGACTGCCACACGCCCCCGCCCCCACCGCGTCGCCCGGCCGGATCCAGCCGGTACAGCTCGGTGGCCGACCGCACGGCCGCGCCGACGTCGCGGGGGAAGGACAGGCCGACCTCCGGGGCCGGATCGGCGTCCGCCAGGCCGATCTCGTGCAGCGGGACGGGACGTCCCAGCTTGCTGCCGATCGCGGCGGCGATCAGATGGGGGGCCACGCCCTGCGGCACCATGCCCTTGGAGACCCAGCGGGCGACCGACGTCTTGTCGTAGCGGAGGGTCAGTCCTCTCTGCGCCCCGAGGTCGTTGACCCGGCGGGCGAGCCCGGCGTTGCTGATCCCGGCGAGGGCGAGGACGGCGCCGAGTTTCTCGTTCGGCCCGCGTGACTCCCTGGACATGCGCACCCCTGACACACACCGACGGCCACCCCGTGCCGCGCACACGGGGCATTCGTCAACCCAGCGTAGTTCGCCGCATCCCTACCGTTAAGGGCCGTCTTCCGGGATGGCGGGATTCGTGCAGGCTCCGCCGAGCGCGGGCCGGCGGCGCGCGAACGGCGCGCGGGACGCCGGCGGGCACTCCGGGCCGCACCGCGCATGCCCCCCTGGCGTGTGCTCCGGGTGTGTGCCGGTGCGCCCGTCCGTGCGCTCTGTGCGGTCGGCGGGTGAGGCGTTTCCATGGGTGCTGCGTGGGTCGGCCCACTGCACTGGAACCAGTGGGCTGGGGGAATGCCGTCGTCCCATTCCCCGCGGACGGCGGTCCGGTCCGGGAGGCGGTGAAGCCTCCCGGACTGCCGGAGAGGTGCCGGCGCCGCACCGGCGGCCCGTCGGCAGGGCTTCGACAACGCGCCGACGGAACGCCGACGATGATTCGTTAGGCATATCTCACGGCAAATATTTGGCCGAATGACGCCGCTCCCCGCGGAGCCGTCGAGCGGGCCGTCACGGCGCCGGGGCCCGGCGCCGGCTTCCGCGCGTCCGCGTGCCCGGACACCTCCCGCACGCCCATCCCGTGGCAGCATGGTCCGCAGCGACGGCGGTTGACGGCTGCCGACGGTGACCCGCCACCGATCGGCCGCCGCCGACGGCGAGTTACCGATCCACGGGGCCATGCGGAGGCGGCGATGCGGTGGTTGGTGGGATGGGCCGCAGACCACGCCTCCGGCGCGGGCGGCGCGGCAAGACCCGGGCAGACGATCCAGCCGGTGGGGGCAAGGCAGTTGTGGGACGGCCCCGACCCGCTGTGGGCGGTCGGCGACTGGCGCCCCGACGAGGTGCGCCTGGTCGAGGCCGACGGCGGCAGCAGACTCGCGGTGCTGGGCTGCTGCGGCGCCTCCGACGAGCAGCTGCGCATCGGGCTGTTCGCCGCCCGCGGCGGCGCCCTGCGCCATCTGACCGCCTGGCCCGGCAGCTACACCGCGGTCGTACGCGTCGGCCGCCGCGTCACCATCACCACCGACCTCGCCGGCGCCCGGCCCGTCTTCCACACCCCGTGGGCGGGCGGCACCGCCTACGCCACCGCCGCGCTGCCGCTGGCCGACCTGATCGAGGCGCAGCTCGACGTCGGACACCTCGCCGCCCTGCTCGCCTGCCCCGACGCACCCGAGGCCCTGGGCGACGGCACGCCCTACGCGGGTGTGCGCCGCGTGGCACCCGGACACGCGCTGGTCATGCGCGACGGCCGCAGCCGCGAGACCGTCAGCTACGAACCCGCCGTCCCCACCGTCGTCGCCGCGCCCCCCGTGGACGCGGAGGCGGCGGTCGCCGGGGTGCGCGAGGCACTGGTGGAGGCGGTACGGGTACGGCTGGCCGCCCCGCGCCACGCGCCCGTGCCCGACCTCGGCAGCCTCGACCCCGGACCGGTCCCCGGCATGGGGCCGGCCCAGCGGCTCGCGGACCGGCCGGGCGGGCGGGCCAGGGGCCCCGCCCCCGGTATCGGCGCCGACCTGTCGGGCGGCAGCGCGTCGGCGACGCTCGCGCTGCTGGCCGCCGGACTGCCCGGCGTCCCGGGCACGGTGTACGGCACGCCGGGGACGTCGGCGGGCGAGCGACTGCTCGCCGTCACCTTCAACGACCTGACGCTGGACCCGCTCTCGGGGCGCGAGGCCGAACTGGAACGCGCCCGCGGCATCGCGGAGAACCCCCGGCTGCGCCACGTCGTCGTCGCCGCCGGCGAGGAGGCCCTGCCGTACGCCGGGCCCGGCGGCGGCCCGCTCGCCGACGGGCCGCTGACCGACGAGCCGGGCCCCTCGCTGGTCGTCGCCGAACGGCACCGGCTGCGCCTGGCGGCCGGCAGCGCGGACCACCTGTCCGGATACGGCGCCCGCGAGGTGCTCGACGCCCACCCGGCCCGGCTGGCGGACCTGCTGCTGGACCGGCGCCGCCGCCATCTGCTGCGGCCGGTCACGGCGCTGGCGAAGGCGGAGGGCGCCACCGGGCGCTCGGTGCTCGTACCGCTCACCGTCTACCGCGCGGCGCGGAGACTGGCCCGTACGCCGTACCGGGACGGGGTGCTGGAGACGGCGCGGCGGTTGCGGGAGCGGGACGGCACCGGGGGCGGGGCGGGCTTCGGGGCCTGGAGCGCGGGCGGTGCGGGCGTTACGGGCGTTACGGGCGGGGCCGTCCACGAGGCCGGGCCGGGCGTCCTCGACGCCTCGCTGTCCGCCCTCGCCTGGTGCCGCCCGGGGCCGGCCGCGCGCTGGCTGACGGGGGAGGTGCTGGCCGAAGTATCGATTCGGCTGGAGCGGGCCGCCCTCCGCCCGGCGCCCGGGGAGACCGGCACGCGCCCGGGGGAGCGGCGGGCGCGGGCGGCGCTCGCCCGGCTGGCGACCGACCACCGGATACTCGAACAGGCCGCGGAGGTACGCAGCCAGCGGCTGCACGCGCCCTTCCTGGACAACCAGGTCGTCCGCGCCTGCCGGGCCCTGCCCGAGGCACTGCGCGTACAGCCGGGGGCGCGGGCGGCGGTGCTGCGCGCCGTACTGGCGGGGGCGGGCGTCCACGAACTGCCGCCCGGCTGGGGCACCCCCTCCCGCGCCACCCACACGGCTGCGGCACGGACCGGGCTGCGGTCCCGCGTCGGCGACCTCATCGACCTCTTCGACGCACCCCTGCTGGCCGACGCGGGGCTGGTGGAGGCCCGGGTCGTACGCAGGGCGCTGCGGGCCGCGGCCGAGGGCGAGACGCTGCCACTGGACGGGCTGGCGGAGCTGGTCTCCACCGAGGTCTGGCTGCGCCGGCTGCTGGCCCGCCGCGGCAGCTGCTGGACGGGCACGGGCGCGGCGACCTCGGGTCGGCGCGCGGTCGCCGGAGGAGTGCCGCAGCGCCCCAGCCTGTGAGAGCAGCTTGTGAGAGCAGCTTGTGAGACCAGTCTGTGAACCGGACCGGATCGGACCGGCCCCGGATCGGACACGGCCCGGGGCCCGGGGCGCCCCCCGTTACGCCGCGGGGCGCCCCGCGAGCGCCGCCGCGGGACGGATCAGCGGCAGCCGATCCGCGCCTGGGCCCAGCCCGCCATGACCACCGAATCCAGCAGACCGTTCGGCTCGACCACCAGCCGGAGCGTCCGCACCCCGGCCAGGGGGACGCGGACCGGCACCGGCTCCTCGCCCCGCCGGACGACACCCGACTCCCACAGCCGGGCCCCGTCGCCGTACACGGAGAACCGGACCGCACCCCGCAGCGCCGTCAGATCGTCCACTCCGGCGAGCGCCTCGAACGAGGTGCAGTCGCCGCCCAGATCGACCGCCACGGAGGAGCGGGCGGACACCGTCACCCCGTAGCCCCGGTCCCGGCCGCCGATGCGCAGCTCCGAGCGCTGCCACAGCCGGCTGCTCCCCTCCCGCACGGAAGGACCCTCCGAACCGCCTCCACGGGGCAGCCGGTCGAGCCGGTGGACGGTGGCCGCGGACTGCCGGGGCGCCGACGGGGAGGCCGGCGGAGAGACCGGCCCGGGCGCAGGACCGGCAGTCCCGCCGCTCCCCGGCCCGCCTCCGGGCGTGGGCACCCCGGAACCCGGCCCCGCCCCGGGCCCGGATCCCGGCCCGTCTCCGGGCGACGATGCGGACGGAGAACCGGACCCCGGCCCCGACTCCGGGCCGGTGTCCGACGGGGCCGCTCCCCGGCCCGGGACACCCTCGCCCCCGCCCGCCGCCTCCAGCGGCGACATGGTCTGCGCCCTCGAACCCCCCGCCTCCGCAGCCGGCCCCGTCTCCGCCCCGCCGGCCGCGTCGGCCGCGCCGGCCGCCGACGGCCGTGCCCCCGGCCCCCGGTGCGGGCCTCGCGACGGCTGGCCGTCGGTCACCAGCGCCAGCGTCAGCGCGGTGGCCACGGCCGCGGCCATCACCCCCGCCGCCACGCCCGCCTTGGCGGTCGATCCCAGCCCGTCGAACACCGCGGCCCCGCTGCCGGCCGCACCGTCCATGCCTCCGGTCGCCGTGGCCGGGCCCACCGCCCCGGCCACGGGGTACGTCCACGCCGAACGCGCCCCCGCCGGACACGCCTCAGCTGCTCCTCCTTCCTCCGCTCCCTCCGCGCGGCCCTGCGCCGCGTATGCCTGTACCGCGCACACCTGCGCCGAACCCACCGCCGGGTACGGCGAGTACACGTCCGCGCCCCAGCCCACGACCGCCGACGGCAGCACCACCCGGAGCCGTTCACAGGCGTCCCTGGCACCCAGCGCCGCCGACCGGCAGCCGGCGCACCGCTCCAGATGACGGCGCAGCCCCCGGTCCGCCCGGGCCCGCAGCCCTCCGCGCACATACGTCCCCAGCCGGTCGGCACGGCGTGCGCATTCGCCGCCCGCGGTCCGCATCCCGGCGGTGTGCAGCGTGAGGTAGGACTGCTGCAACCCCTCCCTCGCCCGCTGCGCCAGCACCGCCACCGCGTCCTCGGCCACACCCAGCAGCGGCGCGATCTCCCGCGGAGGCTCCTCCTCGATCACGGTGTGCCACAGCACCACCTGCCACCGCTCGGGCAGATCGCGGAAGGCGCGCACCGCGGTGGACCGCTCGGCCCTCCGCATGGCCCGCACGTCCGCGTTCGCCCCGAAAGACTCTTCGCCACCCGGGGAACCGGTCGCCGCCGCGAAGGCCGCGAAGTCCTCGACGAGCAGATCCCAGTCGCTCGTCCCCGCCCAGGCCGCCGCCACATCCCGGACCGCCGCCAGCAGATGGGTGCGCACCGCCGTGTCCGGTCCCGCACCGCCGCGCACGGCCAGCAGCGTGCGCGCGAAGATCTCGTCCGTCAGGTCGTTCGCGGTCGCCGTGTCCCGGCAGCAGTGGCGTACGTAACGGCGCACCGCGTCGGCATGCCGCCGGTACAGCTCCTCGTACGCCCGTGTGTCCCCGCCGCGCATCCGCGACACCAGCTCCGCGTCGCCGGGCACGGCGTCAACCGCTCCCCCCGCTTCCTCCGCTCCGCCCACACCCTGTGAACCGCGCGGCTCCCCCCGCCCGTCAACACCCAAAGCGAGAACCCCCGTACACACAGTCGCCACCGAACACCGGCAAAGCGTGTCACGGCGAGGGCCGCGCATTCCCGGCCGTGCGCCTCAATCACCCGTCCGGGGCGGGAAACCGCGAAACGGTGCGCACACGGCGCTCGTACGAGGTATGGAGGTATGGGAGTCGAACGGCGGCGGCGTGAATCTGGCCGAAAAACGCTGCTCCGCCACCGGCGTCCCGGGCCCCGTCTCAGACCCCCACGGGCTTGGCGTACCGCGGCCTGAGCCCCTCCAGCAGGATGTCGAGCAGCCGCACCGAGGCCGCGGCCTGCTGCATCGCGTTCGGCAGGGACGGCGCCGCCGTGGCTATCACCAGCAGTATGTCCGCGACCGTCACATCGGACCTCAGCTCACCGGCGACCTGCGCCCGCTCCACCAAGCGCCCGACGACATCGAGCAGTTCACAGACACCCGCGTCGTCCTCGGCGTTTCCGGCGTTCTCGTTCTCCCCGGTGCTCCCGGTGCTCCCGGTGCTCCCGGCGTTCTCCCGCTCCTGGCCGGCCCGGCCGTCCACCAGCCGCAGCCCGGCCTGCCCGTGCCCACCGCCCTGCGGCGTACGCTCTCCCCCCGGGCCGGCGCCCATGTCCTCGGCGGCCCCGCCCGGCCCGTCGGCGAACGACCCGACCCGCAGTATTCGAGGCGGCAGCAGCCGCCCGGCACCCGAATCCACCGAGGTGCGCAGGAACCGGGAGAGCGCCGACCACGGCTCCTCCTCCTGCCCCAGCGCCTCTCTGGCCTGCTCGGTCAGCCGCGCCGTCTCCTCCTGCGCTATGCGCCGCACCAGTACGTCCTTGCTGGGGAAGCGCCGGTAGACCGTACCGACCCCGACCCGCGCCCGGCGCGCGACGTCCTCCATCGGAGCGCCGTAGCCCAGCTCGCCGAAGACCTCGCGGGCGGCGCGCAGTACATGCTCCAGATTGCGCTGGGCGTCGACCCGCAGCGGAGTCGTACGCCTGCTCCCCCTGACGCTCCCCCCGTCGGCCGCGCGCGTGGCCCCGTGGCCTCCGCCCGCCCCGCTCACCGGGCCCGCCCCACCGTCCGAGGAAGAGTCGGCGATGACGGCGGTAGCCCAGCGAGAGCCCTGAATGCCCTGAATATGCATGTTGTATTCCCCCGGTTGTATGGCAGCCTCCCCCCGGAGGCCCCCCACCCTCTGCCGCCGGGACACGGTCACGGCTCCGCCCGGCGTGCTACGAACATAGTTGAGCCCCGGTCACGAGAGAAGAGAGATGTTCCGCCACCTCCGCCCTCGATCGGAGTACGCCCTCCGTCCCCCCTTCCGCCCCCCCTCCGGGCACCCCTCACACCCCCTCTGAACTGCTCCTTCCTTCCGCCCGCGGCGAATTCACGAGCCCGGGCCGCAGCCTTCCGCCGGTCATACGTTTCCCAGGACCTGTGGACAAACGTCCGCCCGCGGGTGCGTCATGGACGGGTGACGAAGGAACCCGCGCGCATTCTCGTGGTCGGCGGCGGCTACGTCGGCATGTACACCGCCCTGCGCCTCCAGCGGCGCCTGAAGCACGAACTGAGACGCGCGCGGGAAGGCGGCGGGGGCGTACAGGTCACCGTGCTCGCCCCCGACCCCTACATGACCTACCAGCCCTTCCTGCCGGAGGCGGCGGCCGGCTCCATCTCCCCGCGCCACGTCGTCGTCCCCCTGCGCCGGGTGCTGCCCCACTGCCGGATCGTCATCGGCGAGGCGAAGTCCATCGACCACGCCCTGCGCACCGCCACCGTCGAGACCCTCGCCACCGAGCACGCCGGCACCGGCCCCGTCGAGATGCCCTACGACGAACTGGTCCTCGCCCCCGGCTCGGTCTCCCGGGCCCTCCCGGTCCCCGGCCTCGCCGAGAACGGCATCGGCTTCAAGACCGTCGAGGAGGCCATCGGCCTGCGCAACCACGTCCTCGAACAGCTCGACATCGCCTCGTCCACCCGCGACCCCGCCGTCCGCGACGCCGCCCTCACCTTCGTCTTCGTCGGCGGCGGCTACGCCGGCGTCGAGGCGCTGGCCGAACTGGAGGACATGGCCCGCTACGCCTGCCGCTACTACCACAACATCCGCCCCCGGGACATGAAGTGGATCCTCGTCGAGGCCACCGGCCGCGTCCTCCCCGAGGTCGGCGAGGCCATGGGCCGCTACGCCGTGCGCGAACTGCGCGGCCGCAACGTGGACGTACGCCTGGAGACCCGGCTCGACTCCTGCGAGAACCGCGTCGCCCAGCTCAGCGACGGATCCCGCCACCCCTGCCGCACCCTCGTGTGGACCGCAGGCGTCAAGCCCCACCCCCTGCTGGAGAGGACGGGCCTCCCCCGCGACGGACGCGGCCGGCTGCGCTGCACCGCGACCCTGCGCGTCCAGGGCACCGAAAACGCCTGGTCGGCGGGCGACGCCGCGGCGGTCCCCGATCTGACGGCGGAGAAGTCCCGGGCCCGGGATGCGGGGGAGGGACCGCCCCCCGAGTGCGCGCCCAACGCCCAGCACGCCGTACGCCAGGCACGACTGCTGGCCGACAACCTGGTGGCGTCGCTGCGCGGCCGGGAACCGGCGGAGTACGAGCACTCGTACGCCGGCTCCGTCGCCTCGCTCGGCCTGCACAAGGGCGTCGCCCATGTGTACGGCCGCAGGCTCAAGGGCTACCCTGCCTGGTTCCTGCACCGCGTGTACCACCTGAGCCGGGTGCCGACGGTCAACCGCAAGGCGCGCATCCTCGCGGAGTGGACGCTCGCCGGCCTGTTCAAACGTGAGATCGTCTCGCTCGGCTCGATGGAGCACCCGCGCGCGGAGTTCGAACTCGCCGCGGGCACCGGCCGCCACCCCGAGGGCCCCTGACACCTGTCGGTGCCGTCGGTCACACTGGACGTGTGACCATGGGTGGGCCCGCGTCAGCTGAGAGTCACCGGCGGGCGCGGCCGGCGCGACGGGCCCGCGGGCACGGCATCCGCCCGTACTCGCACGCACACACCAGACACGAGAACATCGGAATCGGATCGGACCGCACGCAGTGAACTTCACGCGCTGGAGCGCCCGGCTGCCCGGCACGCAGCGGCAACGACGCCTCGCCGCCAGGGCCGTACGGCGCCCGCCCGAGGCACCGGCCCCCGCCGGTGCCGTCCCGGCCGCCCGGGACGAGCACGGCGAGCCGTCCGCTGCGGACACCGGGGGAGCGGGGCAGAGAGCCGGGCAGGGTGCGGGACGCGGCCTCGACGACCTGCCCGCACAGGACCTGCTCGGGCAGGTCCCCGCCCTGGTCGCCCTCGTCCACGGCCCCGACCACCGCATCGCGTTCGTCAACGACGCCTATGCCGCGGCCTTCGGCCCCCGCGAGCCCGGCGCCCCCGCCCGCGAGGCCCTGCCGGAGCTGGCCGAACTCGGCCTTCTCCCGCTGATGGACCAGGTCCTGCGCAGCGGCAGGCCCCGCACGGTCAAGTCCCGCCGGGTGGAGGGCCGCTTGGGAGTGCGGGGAGACAGGAGTCCCAGAGCCGTCGGCGGCGGCACGCGCCCGGGCTACTACACCTTCACCTGCACCCCCGTCGAGCTGAAGGGCGCCGGAGCGCGGCGCGGCGTCCTCGTCTTCGCCGCCGAGGTGACCGACCAGGTCGAGGTGGCCGAACGGCTGCGAGTCAGCGAGCGCCGGCAGCGCGAGGCGGCCGTCACCCTCCAGCGCAGCCTGCTCCCGCAGCAACTGGAGCAGCCCGACGACCTGCGGGTGGCCGCCACGTACCGCCCGGGCGGCACCGACGCGGCGGTCGGCGGCGACTGGTACGACGTCATCACCCTGGGCGCGGGCCGTACCGCTCTGGTCATCGGCGACGTGATGGGCCGCGGGGTGCGGGCGGCCGCCGTCATGGGACAGCTGCGCACGGCCGTACGCGCGTACGCCCGGCTGGACCTGCCGCCCCACGAGGTACTCCAGCTCCTCGACGGGCTCGCCGCCGAGATCGACCCGAACCAGATCGCCACCTGCCTCTACGCCGTCCACGACCCCAACGAGGGCCGCCTGGCGTACGCGTCCGCCGGCCACCTGCCGATCCTCGTCCGGGACCCGGACGGCACGGTCCACCGCACCGACGAGTCCACCGGCCCGCCCCTGGGCACCGGCGGCTGGCTGCACACCTCCGCCTCCGTCCCCTTCGGAGAGGGCTCGGCCGCCGTCCTCTACACCGACGGCCTGGTCGAGCGGCGCGACGCCGACATCGACCAGGGCATCGAGGCGCTGGAGGAGGCCTTCGCCGGAGCGACCGGCAGCCCCCAGGTCGTCTGCGACCGGCTCCTGCGTGCCATGGGCATCACCGCCGAGCACGACGACGACGTCGCGCTCCTGGCCCTCCAGCACCCGGTCCGCACCGGCCACGACGCGGAGCTGTTCCACAACGCCGCACTTGATCTCCTGGGAGGGGTCGAGGCCGCCCCGCGCGCCCGCGCCTTCGCCTCGGGGGTCCTGACGAGCTGGCGGTTCCCCCGGGAGCTGCACGATCTGGGCGTGCTGGCCGCCAGCGAACTGGTGGCCAACTCCCTCCAGCACGGCACCCCGCCGATGTGCCTGCGCCTGCGCCGCACCGACCGCCGCCTGATCGTCGAGGTGACCGACGGCGACGACCACCTCCCCCGCCGCCGCCGGGCCGAACCGGTGGACGAGAGCGGCCGGGGGATCTCCATCGTCGCCACCATCGCCTCCGCCTGGGGATCGCGCCGCACCCCGGGCGGCGGAAAGGCGGTGTGGTGCGAGTTCGCGCTTCCGCAGGCCGTACCGCGCTAGCCGGCCCGCGTCAGCCGTCCCGCGCCGACCGGTCCGGACGGATCAGGCGGCCCGCACGGGCTCGGCGGACCGGGCCGGCACCGAGGCGGCGACCACCAGGGACGCCCTCAGCGGATTGTCCTGCTCGGCGGTCAGCCTGCGGCCCAGCAGCAGGGCCAGCACGGTCACACCGAGCGAACACAGCACCAGCATCACGATGTACGGCCCGTGCAGCGTGGCCCCCATCGGCCCGCCCACCGCCGGGCCGATCGCCAGCGCCAGCTGCTTCACCAGGGCGAAGGCGGAGTTGTACCGTCCGACCATCCGGGCCGGAGCCAGATCCGCCACCAGCGGCGCCACGGTCGGCGAGAGCATCGCCTCGCCCAGCCCGAACAGCGCGTACGTGGAGATGATCGCCGCGACGGCCAGCGCATGGCGGTCGGCCACCAGTCCGGACGCCCCGGCTGCCAGCCACGCCACCGTCCAGATCAGCCCGACCAGTGCGATCACCCGGCTGCGCCGCCGCCGTTCCACCACCCTGAGCACGACGAACTGCGCCAGCACGATCACGGCCGTGTTCGCGGCGAGCGCGATGCCCAGCGTCGCCGGGGAGATCCGCGATGCCTCGACCGCGTAGGCCGAGAGCCCGGACTCGAACTGCCCGTAGCAGGCGAAGAACATCACGAAGCCGAGCGCGGAGAGCGTCACCATCGCCCGGTCGGACAGCAGCTCCCGCCAGCCGCCCCGGGCCGCGGCGCCGCCTTCGCCGCCGTGGGCGGAACACTCGACGCGTGACCCGCCCGGCAGCCGCACCGTCGCCACGGTCGCGCCCAGGACCAGGTACATCGCCGACTCGATCCCGAACAGCAGCAGGAACGACGAAGGCCGTTCGGTGTCCACGACCAGGCCGCCCAGCAGTCCGCCGACGCCGAGCCCGAGGTTGTTGAGGAAGAACTGCGTGGCGAAGGCACGTGAGCGCGTCGCCGTGGTGGAGGACCACACGATCATCGTGGCGAGCGCGGGCTGGATCACCGAAAGGCCCGCACCGAAGACGGCGGCGGACACGTACATCGCCGCCACGCCCTCCGAGAAGGCGATGCCGAGCGAACCGGCGGAGGCCAGGGCCGTTCCCGCGACGGCGACGGGCAGTGGACCGCGACGGTCGATCACCCGCCCGGTGAAGGGCAGCACCACCAGCGCGGCCACGGCGAAGAGCGCGAGCACCGTCCCGGCGGTGCCCGCTCCCAGATTCCGCACCTGGGCCACGTAGATGAACATGAACGGGACGGTGAAGCCGTTGCCGAACGCGCTCAGCGCGTTCCCCGTCTGGATCCGGCGCAGCGCGGCGCCCCTCGCGGTGGTCACACTCACCTGCCTCTGAGTCCGGTGCCGTCCGGGCACACATGGGTGGAACACATGGAATGGGGGAGAAGCCCGAAGAGAGACTTCGAAGCTAAAGTTCGATACTAAAGAGTACACAGACGAAGACTTCGAAGCGAACGAGTTCATGCCATACTCCGGTCCCATGCCTGATCACCCCCCCTCGGACCAGGACAGCGGCCCCACGCTCGACGAGCAGATCGCCATCTACCAGCGCGAGTACGGTGAGCTGGACCCCCAGGTGGAGAAGATCGTCAACGCGCTCAGCCGCCTCGACCGGCGCATGAGCGTCGCCTACGGACGCCAGCTCGCCACCCTCGGCCTCAACCACGCCGAATGGGAGGTGCTGAAGGAGCTGGTGATGGCGGGCAGGCCCTACCGCCTGGGCCCGGGCGCCCTCGCCAAACGGCTGGGGCTCACCCCCGCCGCCATGACCCACCGCATCGACCGCATGGCGACCACCGGCCTGGTCACCCGGGAGCGCGACGAGAACAACCGCGTACGGGTGATCGTCGAGCTGACCGACGACGGCCGCGAGAAATGGCTCCAGGTGATGCGGATGGCCTCGGTCTTCGAGGAGGACCTGCTCCAGGACCTGTCCGGCGAGGAGCGCGTCACCCTGGGAGAGCTGCTGACACGCCTGCTGCGCCGGGTGGAGGACACCCAGCCGGACGCCGGCGGCCGGCTCAGCGACCTGGACTGACCGGCTGTCAAGCGGCTCCCACGCCGACCGGCTGAAGGGGGCGTGGGAGTCGCTTGACAGCCGGTGGAGCGATCCGTAAGGTTCTCCGAGTTGCCAGGGAGCCGGAACGGTTCTCCGGGCAGCTCTTCTGTCGCCTTCGGCGGCGACCACTCACTTGGTGTGAATCCCTTCCGGGGGTGGATTGCGGCGTGCCGCAATTCCGGTCCGGGTGGCTCGATTAGGAGCCGGACGGGAAATCCGCTACGGTGGTGGAAGCGCCGGAAACGGCGCGGAAG
>NZ_JADEYH010000022.1 GCF_017114865.1 Streptomyces verrucosisporus
TGTCACGTCACATCACGGATGGTGAACTGCCCGATGCGTACCTCCACCGCCAACCGGGATGCCGTACCGGGTACGGAAACGGCTCAGTTCCTCGTGGAAGCCGGGGAAGGTCTTGCCGACGCAGTCCGGGTCGTCGAGGGTGAGAGCGCCGCGCACCCTCAGGCCGAGCACGGAGAACGCCATGGCGATCCGGTGGTCCCGGTGGCAGGCGATCCGTGCCGCGACCGGCCGGCCGGGATGGACGGTGAGCCGGTCCGGCCCCTCCTCCGTGTCCACTCCGCAGGCACGCAGGTTCCGGGCGACAGCGGCGACGCGGTCGGACTCCTTCAGCCGGGCGTGTCCGACACCGTGGATGGTGATGGGGGCGTCGGCCAGAGGCGCGATCGCCGCCAGCGTCATGAAGGTGTCCGATATCTCGCCCATGTCGACGGCGAACCCACCCCGGACGTGCCCGGTGCCGGTGACCGTCGTCGCCTCCCCGGTGGTCTCCACCCGGGCACCGGCCCTGCGCAGCACCTCGACGAACCGGAGGTCGCCCTGCAGGCTTTCCCTGCCCAGGCCGGGCACCGTGACCGTACGGCCGGCGATCACGGCCGCCGCGAAGAAGTAGGAGGCGGAGGAGGCGTCCGGCTCGATCGCGAGGCGCGAGGCGGCGTACCCGCCGGGCCGGGCCTCGATCGTCCCCGGCGAGGTCTCCTCGGCGTCCGCGCCGAAGTGCCTCATCAGCGCGAGGGTCATGTCGGCGTACGGGCGGCTGACCAGGCTGCGGGTGCGGATGGTCAGAGGTGCGCGGGCGAGGGGCGCCGCCATCAGAAGGCCGCTCAGGAACTGGCTGCTCAAGGAGCCGTCCAGATCCACCTCGCCGCCGTGGAGGCCCGCCGCGTCCATCTGCAGGGGCAGAGCGGCCCCCGGCGCCGTTCGCACCGTGGCGCCGAGGCTTGTGAGGGCGTCCGCCAGGGGGCGCAGCGGGCGTGCACGCAACTGCGCGGTGCCGTCGAGGAGGAACCGGCCCTCCCCCGCTGCGCAGAAGGGCAGCAGGAACCGGGCCGCCGTCCCGGCGTCGGCGCACCAGACCCGGGCTCGTCCGGCGGGAGCGCCTCCCAAGCCGGTGATCTCCCAGTACTCGTCCCGCGGCCCGGCGGTCACACGGGCACCGAGGTCCACCAGCGCCTCGCGGAAGGCGAGGGTGTCCTCGCTGACCAGCGGGCGCAGCAGCCTGGTGGTGCCGGCGGCCGCGGCGGCCAGCAGAGCGGCCCGGTTGGTGATGCTCTTCGACCCGGGGATCTCGGGGACGAACGCCACGGGGAGCGCGGCGGTGTCCGTGCGGCCTGCCCCGGGCCGGCCGGCGCTCATGAGCGGTTCCTCCGCGCGGCGAGGGCCTGACTGGAGCGGACTGCCGCCACAACGTGCTCAGGAGTGAGGCCGAACCTCTCGTACAGGGCTTTGGGAGGCGCCGACGCCCCGAACTCCTCGACGCTCACCGCCACCCCCGAGTCGCCGAGCAGCCGGTGCCAGCCGAGAGCGTTGCCTGCTTCCACGGAGACCCGGACCGCTGTGTCCGGTGGAAGGACGGCGTCGCGGTACTCACGGTCCTGCTCCGCGAACCACTCCAGGCAGGGAAGTGACACCACGCGCGTCGTGACGCCCTCGTCCTCGAGGAGCCGCCGGGCCTCCAGGGCGATGTGGACCTCACTGCCGGTGGCGAGCAGGACCGCCTCGGGGTTCCCCTTCGAGGCCTCGGCCAGGACGTATCCGCCGCGAGCCACGCCCTCGGCGGAGGCGAGGCCGCTTCCCGGCGAACGGTCGAGCACCGGGACGTTCTGCCGGGTCAGGCACAGCCCGGCCGGCCGGTCGGTCCGCTCCAGGACGGAGCGCCACGCGACGACGGTCTCCCCGGCGTCTGCGGGGCGGACCACGTCGAGGCCCGGGATGCCGCGCAGCGACCACAGGTGCTCCACGGGCTGGTGGGTCGGACCGTCCTCCCCCAGGCCGATCGAGTCGTGCGTCCAGACGTAGACGACCGGCAGCCTCATCATGGCGGCGAGCCGGACGGCCGGGCGCATGTAGTCGGAGAAGACCAGGAATGTCCCTCCGTAGGGCCGTGTGCCGCCGTGCAGCGCCATGCCGTTGAGGATCGCCCCCATGGCGTGCTCGCGGATGCCGAAGTGGAGCGTTCTGCCGTACTCGTGGCCGGGGAAGACGTCGGTCTGGAACTCGCGGGGCACGAAGGACGGCTCGCCCTTCATCGTGGTGTTGTTGGAGCCGGCCAGGTCGGCCGAGCCGCCCCAGAGTTCCGGCAGCACGGGGGCAAGCGCGTTCAGCACCTCACCGGACGCCGCGCGGGTGGCGACGCTCCTGCCCGCCTCGAACTCCGGAAGCTCCTCGTGCCAGCCGGGCGGCAGACCACGGGACGACAGCCTGTCCCACAGCTCGGCCCGGTCAGGGTTGGCGGCACGCCAGTCCTCGAACCGCTTGTTCCACAGGGCGTGTGCCTCACGGCCCCGTTCGGCCACTTCGCGGGTGTGCTCCAGGACGTCGTCGGGGACTTCGAAGGTCCTGTCCGGATCCATCCCCATGATCCTCTTGGTGGCGGCCGCCTCGGCAGCTCCCAGCGCGGAGCCGTGGACGCCCCCGGTGTTCCGCTTGTTCGGAGCGGGCCACCCTATGACGGTGCGCAGCGACACGATGGAGGGCCGGCCGGTCTCGTCCCGGGCGGCGCTCAGAGCGGTGTACAGCGTCTGTACGTCTTCCCGGTAGCCGCCGCCGGCCGTCCAGTCCACCTGCTGGACGTGCCAGCCGTACGCCCGGTACCGCTCCAGCACGCTCTCGGACTGGGCGATCCGGGTGTCGCCCTCGATGGAGATCCGGTTGTCGTCGTAGAGCACGACGAGGCTTCCGAGCCTCTGGTGTCCGGCGAGTGAGCACGCCTCGTGGCCGATGCCCTCCTCCAGATCACCGTCGGAGGCGAGGACCCAGATGGTGTGGTCGAACGGGGACCGGCCGACGGGGGCGTCCGGGTCGAAGAGGCCGCGTTCGCGGCGGGCCGCCATCGCCATGCCCACCGCGTTGGCCAGCCCCTGGCCGAGAGGCCCGGTCGTGGTCTCCACGCCCGGGGTGTGTCCGTACTCGGGGTGGGCCGGGGTGAGGCTTCCCTCGGTCCGCAGAGCCCTGATGTCATCGAGCCCGAGACCGTACCCGGACAGGTAGAGCTGGGTGTAGAGGGTCAGACTGGAATGACCGCAGGACAGCACGAAGCGGTCGCGCCCCGCCCACCGCGGATCACCGGGATCGTGTCTCAGCAGCCGCTGGAAGAGCAGGTAGGCCGCCGGAGCCAGGCTCATGGCGGTCCCCGGGTGCCCGTGTCCCGCCGTCTCCACGGCGTCCAGCGCCAGGCCTCGCACCGTGTCGACTGCGCGCCGGTCGAGATCGGTCCACCGAAGCGTCTCACACATGTCGGGCGACCTCCCGGCCGTCCACCCGTACGGGACGCCCACCGCTCTCGGCGGAGTGGGGGCCGGTCAGCGGGGACCTGCCCGTCCGGGGCCCGTGCGACGCGCGCTGTGTGCGTCCGCGGCCGTTACCGCCCAGTACCTCCGCCATGAGGGAACCGACGATGCGCACCCCGTCCTCGGTGAGAACCGACTCGGCGTGGAACTGCATCGAGGCGAAGTGGGGGCCGCGCAGCGCGTGTACCTCGCCGGTCTCGGCGTCACGGCTCACCTCCACCGTCCCCACCCCGCCGCACTCGACTTCGTCCCCGGCGCTGCGCGCGGCGAACGTGTTGTAGAAGCCGACCCTCTCCCTGGCTCCGAACAGGTCGATCTCCCGCTGCGCACCCTGGTTCGGCACCTCTCTGCGGACCAGGTCGAACCCGAGCCGCATGCTGAGCACCTGGTGGCTGAGGCAGACCGCGAGGAACGGACGCCGCTCCTCCAGTAACGTGTCGATCGCCGACCGCAGGTGTGCGATCTTGGGGTGACTCGTCTCCCTCGGATCGCCCGGGCCCGGCCCCATGACGACGAGGTCCTGTCCATCCAGGGTGTACGGCTCGTCGAAACGGCGGATGGTCACCGACAGCCCCATGGAACGGAGTTGGTGGCCGATCATCGCGGTGAAGGTGTCCTCGGCGTCTACGACCAGCACCCGGCGACCCGCCAGTTCCGGATCCGGCCGGTTCCGTACCGTGCTCTCGGCCAGCCAGAAGCCGGCCAGGGTGGCGTTGCGCCGCTCCAGCGAGGCCCGGACGTCCGGGTGGTCCTCGAACCGCGCGGGAGGAGTCGTGTCGTGGGCGAGTGAGCGGGATCCGGGGGCGGGAGCGGCCGCCTGCAGCGCCGCGAGCAGTCCGGCCGCCTTGGCCCTGGTCTCGGCGACCTCGGAGACGGGGTCGGAGTGGCGCACGAGCGTGGCGCCCACCCCGATGGTCATCCGCCCTCCGTCACCGATGTCGGCGGTACGGATCAGGATGGAGGAGTCCAGGGCGGGCTCGCCGTGCTCGTCGCGGCCGATGAGGGCGGCCACTCCGCTGTAGTAACCGCGGCCCCGGGGCTCGTACCGGCTGATGACCCGGCAGGCACTCTCCAGCGGACTGCCGGTGACGGTGGGAGCGAACATCGACTCGCGCAGGATCTCGCGCGGATCCTGCGCGCTGCGGCCCTCGATGAAGTACTCGGTGTGAGCGAGTCTGGCCATCTCCTTGAGGCGGGGGCCCACCACCCGGCCACCCGAGTCGCAGATCCGGGCCATCATCTTGAGTTCCTCGTCGACGACCATGTAGAGCTCGTCGGACTCCTTGCGGTCTGTCAGGAAGGCCAGGACCTCCGGCAGCGTGGGGCCGGACGACGGGTAGCGGTAGGTGCCGCTGATGGGGTTCATGACGGCGGTGCCACCCGAGAGGCTGACGTGCCGCTCAGGGGTGGCGCCGACGAAGGTCCGGGATCCCGTGTGGATCACGAAGGTCCAGTAGGCACCCGACTCCTTCCGCACGAGCCTGCGGAAGAACGAGAGCGCGCTGTGCGGTGTGTAGTCGGCGATGTCGGCCACGAACGAGCGCTTGATGACGAAGTTGGCGCCCTCGCCCGTGCCTATCTCATCGGCGATCACCCTGCGGACCACGTCCGCGTAGGTCTCGTCGTCGACGTCGAAGTCGCCGTCGGCCAGGTCGATCGGCACGTCCGGGAGCCGCCGCAGTGCCTCGGCGACCGGCAGCCGGCCCTGGCCGGTGACGGTCATCGCGATCAGCGGCTCGTCGTCGTCGGCACAGGCGAAACCGCGTTCGGTGATCTGCCGGTAGGGGACGAGCGTCAGCACCTCATGGCGGGGGCCGCCGGTGCGCGGTCGTTCTCCGGACACCGGGAGGTCCGCCAGCGTCTTGGGAGTCGTGATGTCTCCGACCAGGACGTCCAACTCCTCCGGGCCCGTCGCCTCCGGACGGTACAGCAGGGCGAAGGCGGGAGGCTGTGAGCTCAGTATCCGCTCGAGCAGCTCCGCGGCGGCCGGCTCCGGCCTCTCGGTCCCGCTCATATGCCGGCCCTGCTCAGGTCTGTCCCGGTCGCGGCGCCGACCGCTCCCAGGTCGCCGAGGATACCGTCCGTGGTGATGACCACGGCGCAGCGCTGCGCCGCGTACTCGACGGCCAGCCGGTGGTACTCGGCGGAGAAGTCCGCGACGGCGTCGGCGACCAGGAACGTCTGGATGTCGTTGCTGAACGCCTCGATCGCGGTCATCAGCACACCGACGTGGGCGTAAACGCCACAGACGACGAGCTGGTCGCGGCCGTGCTCACGCATCCGCTCCAGCAGGCTGGAGCGGAAGAAGGCACTGTAACGCCACTTGGTGAACGTCCAGTCACCCGGTTTTGGGGCCAGGGGCCCGGCGACCCGGCGTTCCTCCGGGGACCTCCGCATCCCCGGGCCCCAGAAGTCCTTGAGCAGGCCGCGCTGCTCGTCCGTCATGCCGCCGGGCTGCGCCGTGTAGGCCACGGGCATCCTCAGCGCGGTGCCGCGTTCGCGGAGGAGGGCGGCGTTGCGCACGAGCGGGTCGCGCAGGGAGGCGGGCAGCGGATGCAGGAAGTACTGCTGCATGTCGTGCATGAGCAGCACCGCGCGGTCCGGGTCAACGGTCCACCGGGCGGTGTTGGCGGGCAGGTCGCCCGCCGTCGGCATCGGGTACGGCTCGATGGGGGGTATGCCCGCCATGACCTTCCTCTCCTCGGGCTGAACAGCTGTGGTAATGGGCCGCCCGGGCGGCCGGGGTCGTCGCGCCCGAGGCATGCGCCGAAGCGCGGCCTCGGGTGGAGTGGCGGAGGTGCCCGTTCCGCCTCCGGGGGACGGGCACCCGGCCAGGGCACGGCCCGTCGGGCGACGGTCCTGCCCGGCAGGGTTCCGGGTCCGGTCCGTGCCCTTTGCGGGACGGGGCGGAAAGGCGGGAACGCCTCACATCACCGCGGACGGCTGCGTCCTCATGGGCCGGGCGGCTTGCGCCGACGCGGCCCGGCCGGCCGCCCACCAGGCGGAGACCACGGAGAGCGCCTGCTCCGGGTTGAGCCGGGGATCGCAGAAGCTCTTGTACCTGGTTCCGGCCCGGTGAGCCTGGGACTCGTCCCGGACGCACTCGGTCACGTCGTCGGGCGTCGTCTCCAGGTGGAGTCCTCCCGCGATGCCGCCGGCCCCGCCGACCGCCTGCTGGAACTCCCTCACCTCCTGGACGACCGTGGGCAGGAAACGGGTCTTGAACCCGTCGGGGGTGCTGACGGTGTTTCCGTGCATGGGGTCGGTGAGCCAGATCACCGGGTGCCCGGCGGAGCGGACGGCCTCGACGAGTGCGGGCAGCTTCTCGGCCACCGTCCCGGCACCCATCCGGGCGATGAGGGTGAGTCTGCCCCGCTCACGCTCGGGGTCGAGCCGCTCGCACAGGGTGAGCAGCTCGCCGGTCGTCATACGCGGGCCGACTTTGCAGGCCACCGGGTTGAGGACCTGGGAGAGCAGAGCGACATGGGGTCCGTCGACCTGGCGGGTACGTTCGCCGATCCAGGGCCAGTGCGTGGAGGCGAGCAGCAGTCGCCCCTGCTCGTCCCGGCGCAGCATGGGCACCTCGTAGTCGAGCAGCAGCGCCTCGTGGCTCGTCCAGACCGGGGCTCCGACGCGGGCCCGTCCGCCCTGGTCCTGCCATCCCAGGTAGCCCATGACGTCGTAAGCGGTCCGGTAACCCGTGAGGAGGCGCCCGGGGTCGGGACGCCTGAGCTCGGGATCGGGCTCCGGGCTGTTGACCATGTGACCGCGGTACACGGGCAGCTCGACACCTCCGACCGACTCGGTCGGATTGGAACGGGGTTTGGCGAACTGCCCGGCCATACGGCCCACCCGCAGAACCGGTTTACGCGTGTCCATCTGCAGGGTGCCGGCGAGCATGTCCAGCAGGCCCGCTTTGCGCGCGATGTAGTCAGGGGTGCATTCCGCCGGGTCCTCCGCGCAGTCCCCCGCCTGCACCACGTGGGCCTCTCCCGCGGCGACCAGGGCCAGCAGCGACTTCAGGGTGGCCACGTCCCCGGCGTTGACGAGGGCCGGACGGGCCGCCAGTTCCTTCCGTGCGAGCAGAACCCGTGAGGTGTCTTCCCAGGGAGGCTGCTGCAGCGCCTGTTCGTATCGGATATCGAGCAGAGCGTCTTCCACTGGTTCCCCAATCGTGAGTGGGTGACGGGTTCAGCCGCCCCGGGCTGAGAGTGCGGGCGTCCTGCCGAGCGCACCGGCGCGAGACCGAGCACCCCGCTCACCGTTTCGGTGAGGACCGGGCCGGAGACGAGGGCCCGGGGATGCTTCAGGGCGAGAACCGGCCCGGAGCGTGACGGGCCCATGACCGCATCGGTGTCGATGCACTGGGGTTCTCCTCGTTCATGCCGGTCGAGCATCGGGAAACGCGAGGGCCGAGGCCGTGAAACGGGGGCGGACTTGCTTCCTGGACCGGAGGCCTCCCGCTCCGCCGGAGGATCCTCGCGGTGGTTCACAGCATGTTGTGTGGTGGGGAGGCCGACCAACACCCACCGCCGCACTCCGTCACTTGCCTGATAGTTCGTCAGGTGGTGGAAAGTCCGTCAGGTCGTGTGGAGCGCGACGCACTCCCGCCTGCGTGCCCGGCGTTCCCGGCAGGGCACGGGGCGGACCCGGCGGGGTTTCCCGGCCCGGTCGGAGCGCTTCCGGGGCAAGCTCCGCACAGTCGTGCGCTCCACCGCCCCGGGGACGAACGACGTCAATGGGGATGACGGGCCAGCACGATGGCTGCGTGGGCGGCCGAGGCCAGCGTGACGTGGCGATGCCACCCGTCGAAGGAACGACCCGTGAAGTCCCTGAGGCCCACCCGGTCCGCGATGTCGTTGAAGTCCTGTTCCGTTCTGCCGGCGAGTCTGCTCAACCTCACCAGGGAAGCCGGAGGCATGGTCGCCATGTTGGTCAGCCACAGTTCGGCGGGCCAGCGCCCGCCGTCCTCGCCGATCCCCATCAGCAGCAGTTCCTCTGTGTCCGGAGCCCCGCCCGCCGTACCCGCGCGGGTGCCGGGAGGGTGGGGCAGGCGGACGCGGACGACGGCGGCCAGGGTCGTCCGCCCACCGTTTTCCCTGCCCGCGGCCGGGCGCCGCAGGTTTCTGGCCAGTCCCATGATGAGGCGCGCGGCAAGGGAACCGGTTCCGCAGCCCTGGAGGGCCGGGTCCGTCACGTTGAGGCGGAGATCCCCGCCGATCCTCGCCAGGAGCGGCACCCTGTCGGTGTTGAGTCTCACGAAGGCCTCCGCCGTGTGCATCCCGCCCACGTCGAGCACCACCGGCCGGACGGGCAGCCCCCACCTCGTGCTCTCCAGGCACGCCTCGGCGACGCACTCACTCAGGGTCTCCACCCCCATCCCGTCCGGGATCGACACCCGGCTCCTCCGGAGGTCGTCCTTGAGCCAGGCCCCCGGCAAGTGGAGGCGCCAGTTGACCGGAGAGCTCATCCTCTCCGAGGCGGCCCAGACACCGATGGCGCGCTGTGCGTTCAGCACCTGTCCCAGGGTGGGGAAGAAACATCTCTCCACGCCCACCGAGTGGCGGCCGGCCTTGGGTATGATCATCGGCTGCACGACCCAGGCCTGCGGACGGGACACGTCGACCAAGTGGTCCGCGAGGGCCCTGCGGATCGGAACCCAGTCCCATGTGGAGTTGCAGATGAAGTGGTGGAGGTTCTGCTCCGAGGTCTGGTCGCCGAAGAGCGCCGCGATGTTGCGGATCGACTTGCGCCCCGGGGTCTCCAGCAGCCCGCGCAGATACAGCATGCCCTTTCTGTGCTGATCACTGCGGGGTAACGAGGCGAACAGCACCGAGCAGAGGTCGGCGAATGCCCCGCTGTGGGGATCGAACCGCGTCGATGTCCGTGTGCTCCGGACCGTTTCCGCGAGACGCGTGTCGGCATCTGCTGCCGTGACCATGGTCTTCTCCCTCTTCCCTGATACGGAGTCGGATCACGTCCGGCCTGGCCGCAGGCGGTCCCGTCGGCCCGTCCTGGGCACCCACTTCCTCCGGACCTGGAAACCGGTCGTCCGGTCTGTTTCACTCTCGGGTGACGGCCTGCACCGGCGCTGGACCCGCGCCCCGCCGGGACGCCCGGCCGAGAGCAACGGAGAGCCGCCGGAATGAGGGAGACCCGGCGGCACCCTTCCCCGTCCGGGCCGAACACCCCGGCAAGCCGTCCCGGCGGCCGGAGCCGCAGCGGTTCCGGCCGCCACCTCGACTACGGAGGCGGGGCCCCTGATCTGCGGTTGGGCGAACGGCCTCCGGACAGGCCCCACGGCGGCCGCTGCGGACAGCGCTCCGGGAGATGGCGGCGAGGCTGCACTGGACGGCTCCTGTTCCGGCACGCGCGTGCCAGCAGCGGTGTCTGCGGACCCGCTCCCAGAGAATAGGGAGCGGACGAACCGGAGCATTGGCCAGAGCTAAGAGAGTGTCACGTTACCGGATGGTAGTATTTTTTGATGTGGTTCATGTCACTCCATCGTTCCGCTCCGCTGCCGTGCCGCGCGTTTCCAGGATGGCGACGAGGTGGGCGACGGACGCCAGCGTGATGTGGCGGTGCCAGCCCGGGAACGACCGCCCGGCGAAGTCCCGCACCCCCACGTCTTCGGCAACCGCGGCGAAGTCCCGCGCGACGACGCCGGGCAGCCGGGCAAGCCGCAGGGCGGCGACGGTAGTGACATTGGTGAGCCACACGCGGTGGCACTGGTGGCCTGCCGGATCCCACTCGCCCAGCAACAGCATCCTGTCACTTCGGGCGGGCGAGACCGCCACGGGTATTGCCGATGCCAGTGCCGGGCCGTCGCCCGGGTCCACCCGCTGCCGGAGACGCGGCAGGGAGTCGGTGAGTTCCCTCACCGTGCGCTCCCATCCCCCGTACCTGGGCAACTTGAACCGGTCCAGCCTCAACCGGACGTCCGAACCCGCGCGGACGAGGAAGGGGACCCCCGCAAGTGAGAGGAAACGCGCGACCGACACCGCGTCCACGTCATCCATGTCCACGACGACCGGTCCGCGAGGTGTGCCGCTGGAGCCCAGGAGCTCGGTCACCACCAGGCGGACGCATTCCTCGGTGGTTCCGGCCGCGGCTTCGCGGGGGATGTTCGCGCGCTGCCGCAGCGGGTCCGCCATCCACCGATCGGACAGACGCAGCTGCCAGTGGACGGGCACCGCCGACCGTCCGGACGCCAGCCAGGCCCCCACCGCGCGCTGGCCCCTGAACGCCTGTCCGGCGGGGGCCGGCTGCTCGTCGACCCCCACGGAATGATCACCGGCCTTGGGGATCAGCAGAGGGAGGATCGCCCAGGCGTCCGGTTCCAGTTTCCGGCACGTGTACCGGGCCAGGGCGTGCCGTACGGGTACCCAGTCCCATGGAGACGTGCTGATGAAGTGATGGACGTTCTGGCGCGGAGCCGCTCCGTCGAACTGCGCCGCGATGCTGCGGAGCGTCTTGCGTCCCTGCACCGACAGCAGACCGAGGACGTATCTGTGCGCGTTGGCCCGCTGTCCGCTGCGCGGGAGCGAGCCGAAGAGCGAATCGCGTAACTCGGCGTCCAGGGCGGACCTGCCGCCCGGTCTCCCGGGTACGTCCGTATGTCGCCGAGGTTCCCGCATTCCGACCTCCCCCTGAGCCGGCGCCCCGCCAGGTGGTGTGAGACACCACGCTGCACGGGAAGCAGCGGCTTCGCGTTCCGGAAATAGGACAACCGTCCTGTTTTCTTTATACAGGCTCCCCCGGCGTACCGCGGTCCTCGTTCCACCACGGAGGAACCGCATGTCCTGTTCCGGCACCCGGTGCGCGCTCCACATGGATCCGGAAGGCACGGCCGGGACCCCGCCCACCGGGGGCTGTCGCGGCGGCGGCGCGTTCCTGTCCTACCCGGACCTCAGGAAAGGCGCACGTCACCGGAGGGAGACGGAGAAACCGCGGACTCCCGCGTCCGAAGCAGGGACTCGGCGCGGTGCGGTGACATGTCCAGCTTCGCCAGGACGCCGGGTACGGCGATGCTCGGGAGGAGGACCCCGAGGAAGCAGGACACCTCCTCGGACAGGGTGCGATCCGGCAGCGTCTCGGTGACCAGCTGTATCCCGGTCCACGCTCCGACGGTCAGTCGCGCGATCTCGGGCGGGTCGGCATGCACGAGCAGCTCCCCCCGTTCCCGGGCCTCGGTGAGCAGCCCCCCGCTCACATCGATCCAGTCGGGCCACCGGGTCCCGAAGAGGGCACGGGCCCGGATGTCGACGGAAAGCCGCAGAGAAGCGCTGAGTATCGGCTCCTTGGGCAGGCGGTGGGCGAGGAGCAGCGCCAGGTCCACCCACTCCTGCAACTTGAACGCCTGCGGGGACAGCCCCTCCATCGTCACCGCCTCGTCCAGCACTCCGCGCGCCAGATGCTCCTTGGAAGTGAAGTGGAAGTACAGGCCGCCCCGGGTGATCCGAGCACGCTCGATGACACCGCCGATGGTCGTGGCGTCGTACCCGAACTCGTTGAACAGCTCAGCCGCGGCCTCCAGGATGTTCCTGCGGGTGTAAGCCGCGCGTTCCTGCCGTGCCATCCGTGCCTCCCGCTTCCCGCTTCCCGCTTCCCGCTTCCCGTGCTGTCAGGAGTCGAACATCCTCCCACCTTGACTCAAAACAGACCGTCCGTCCGGCATTTTAACCGTATGATTCGCGGGAGTGTGCAGACCAGCCACGCCAAGGGGGGACCTTGTCCGACGCTATCCTCACGCCGGAACCGTCCACGGTGTCACCCGCTCTGCTCCGCGCCTACACCCATCTGGAACACGGCGACTCCGTGCTTGTCACAGACTGGGAACGCACCGGCCCCCACGACTTCTCGCTGAGGATCGACTGGCCGGCCGTCCAGGAGGACCTGGCGTATGATCCTCGCGTACTGGCACAGACCATCAGACAGAGCGGCTTAATCGTCGCGCACGCCGAGTACGATGTGCCGCGCACCCACCACACGGTGTTGAGCGCCCTGACCATCACGATCGACCCGGACTTCCGCGTCCCCCGCGGGCGGCCCTCCTCACTGGAGGTCCGAACCACCGTGCGGGAGGCCCTGAAGGGCCGGAGGACCACCGGATCCCTGCTCATGGACTTCCGCATCCTCCGGGATGATGTCGAAGTCGTCCGGTCAAAGGCCGACTTCAGCTGCGTCTCACCCGCGGCCTACCGGCGCCTGCGCGGTCCCCGGCACACCGTCGACTGGGGAGGGTGGCCTGTGCCGCCTCCCGTGGCTCCGGAACTCGTCGGCCGCCACTCGTCCACCGATGTGGCGCTCGCCCATGGGGACCGGCCGCATCGCTGGATACTCCGCAACAACACTGACAACCACCTGCTCTTCGACCATCCCGTGGACCATGTACCGGGGTTGGCGCTGCTGGAGGCGGCGGACCAGGCCGTCCACGCGTTCCTGGCTCCGGAAGGCCTCACCGTCACCGGCATCGACGCCGCCTACGAACGGTACGTCGAGTTCGCCCGGCCCTGCTGGATCGAAGCCGAGTCCCTGCCTTCCCCCGGGCCCGGCCGGAAGGCCGTCCGGATCGTCGGCCGACAGGACGGGAAACCGGCCGTCCGGATTGTTTTCACCGGACCGGGACCCCGACGGGATCCCGGTCGGGAGGGAAGGCGCCTCACTGGTTGACGAAGCCGCCGTCCACCGGCAGCACCGTACCCGTCAGGAACGGGCACCGGTCGCTGAGCAGCCAGGCCGCGGCCGCGGCGATCTCCTCCGGCTCCGCGACCCGCCCCTGGGGGGTCATCGAGTTGACCATGTCCTCGAGGCCGGGGTTCCGCGCGAACCAGTCGGCCGTGATCTCGCTGCGTGTGGTACCGGGTGCTACGGCGTTGACACGGATACCCTGCTTGGCGTACTCGTCGGCGGCGGCCCTGGTGAGGCCGACGACCGCGTGCTTGGAGGCGATGTACGTGGCGGCGGCCGGGATGGCCACCAACCCGCCCACGCTGCTGTTGTTGACGATGGCGCCCCCGCCGTGCTCCAGCATCGCCGCTATCTGGTGGCGCAGGCAGTTGAAGACGCCCCGGACGTTGGTGTCCATGACGGTGTCGTAGGCGTCCTCAGGCATCAGGTGCAGGGGTGTGCGGTCCCCGCCCACACCCGCGTTGTTGAAGGCCGCGTCGAGACGTCCGAACTCGGACAGCGTGAATGCCACGGCCTCTGCGGCCTCTGCGGCGAGGGAGACGTCACCCACCGTGTAGGCCGCCCGGGCGCCTCCCTCCCGCAGTTCGTCCGCCATGGCGGCCAGCCGGTCCCTCCGGCGGGCCATGAGAACCACCGCGGCGCCTTCCCGGGCGAACACCCGTGCCGCCGCCGCGCCTATACCGCTGCTCGCGCCCGTGACGAGGGCTACCTTGCCGGAGAGGAGACCACCAGTCATGGGAGAAGTGTGACAGGTCCGTCACCCGCCACACCGCACCGCCTTCCGCGGTCAGCATCCCGGCAAGGCGTCGCAGGCCCGCGAGATCCTCCAGTCGCCGTCCCGGGCCTCGTCCATGGAGCGCTTCTGCACGGCGAAGGGCGCCTTGCACGTGCCCGCGGCATCGATGCGGCCCCGCACCGCTTCCGCCGACAACTGAGGCAGCACCAGCCGCCAGAAGGGTGTGACCGCCTGGTAGGTGTGCCAGTGGGCGTCGTAGCGCCCCAGCACTTCAAGTCCCGCGATCATGGCCGTGATGGCGGAGGCGGTGTCGTCGGGTCTCACGTCGGGGGCCAGGTGACCGCGGTTCTCGGCGACTGCCAGCATCAGCCGGACCCAGTCCTGCCACTGCTGCCAGAGATCCGCACGGCCGTGCCAGGTGGCGTCGTGGCCGAGCCCGAACCCGGCCCTCAGCACCGGATCGCAGGAGAACCACTGCGCCAACGCGTGCGAGGTGTCCACCAGAAGCTGCAACGGCATGGGGTGCCGGAGCGGGACGTTCCCGGTGATGTACAGCAGCGTCCGTGCCGCGGCGGACTCGACCGCCTCGCCCAGGGCCTGCTTGTTGCCGAAGTGGAAGTGCAGGGCACCGTGGCTGACGCCGGCCCGTGTGCAAATCTGGGCGATGGAGGCATCGGCGAAGCCGAACCGGTCGAAAGTCTCTGCAGCGGAATGAATCAATTCCCGACGCGTACGCACGGCACGGTCCTGTTTGGCCATGAAGCGCTCCGAAGAGGTGGTGTGCTATGGGGAACTGCATGAAGAATATGCCGCGGAGCGATAACGGGACACTCGACCCAGGCCGGTCGCGGAGTAACCCGACAGGGACGTGGTCAGCGAGGACCGGTACCCGGAAGGGTGCGATCGCAGCAATCCAGAGGGCATCGCGCGCATATCCACATGCGCCCTGCAATTATTACCATGTCAGGAACTCGCGCGGTACAGGTTTATCGAGGATGGCGCGATAGCATACCCGGCATGCTTGCCATTCAGATCACCCGCTTCGGAAGTCCGGAAGTCCTCAGGGCCGTCGACCTGCCAGCACCCGCGGCCGGTCCCGGGGAGGTCCTGGTCACCGTCGAGGCAGCCGGCGTGAACTTCGCCGACACACACCAGGTCGACGGCTCCTACCTCACCGCGGACATGCTGCCCCACATACCCGGCAGTGAGGTGGTGGGCCGCACCTCGGACGGGCGGCGGGTTCTGGCCAGGGTATCCGGCGGTTACGCGGAACAGGTGGTGGCCCGGGAGTCGGCCCTCCTGGAGATTCCCGAGGACCTGGACGCCGGCGTGGCACTCGCTCTGCTCGTGCAGGGGCTGACCGCCTGGCATCTGCTGCGCTCGGCGGCCAGGATGAGCCCCGGGGAGACGGTCGTCGTCCATTCCGCGGCGGGGGGTGTCGGCAGTCTCGCCGTCCAGCTGGCGAAGGAGTTCGGGGCGGCGCGCGTGTGGGCCCAGGTGTCCTCCGCGGAGAAACGCCGTCTGGCCCTGGAACTCGGCGCGGACGCGGTGGTCTCCTATCCCCTGGAGGACAAGGCCGATGTGATCCTCGACGCCGTCGGCGGTGATCTCTTCGAACGCGCACTTGACTCACTGGCCTCCCTGGGGCGCCTGGTCAGCTACGGGAACGCCGCGCGCGCCGGGTTCATTCCTGTCGATCCGGCCCGCCTCGGCCGGCTCAACGCCTCGGTCGTCGGCTTCTGGCTGCGTCCCACACTGAACGCGCCGGGGGCGTTCGACGGCCCGCTGAAGGAGCTTCTCACGTTGGTGGCGGAGGGGCGGATCAGGCCAGTGGCGAGGTACGCGTACCCCCTCGCAGAGGCACGGCGCGCGCATGAGGACCTACTGGCCCGGCGCACCGTGGGCAAAGTGGTTCTGCGCCCGTAGCGGCGCGTACGCCCGGGTGCTCGTACGGCGCCCGGGCGCCGTACGAGCACCCGGGACGGTGGTGCGGTCCCGTCCGTCACGGCTTCCCCGAGCCGACGGGCCCCGGTGTTCCCCCTCCCGCACTGCCGACATGACAGATCACTCTCCTCTGCTCGGGCGTCCGGCCGGGTCCTGGGTAGCATCGGGCCGCGAGCTGAACGGGAATTCGAAGAATCCCGGCGGGCATGGCGTAGCCGACGTGTACGTCAACGTCAACGAGCACCAGCCATTCGATTCTCGGCCATGGAAGTCATCCGGCGATGCGACGCGGAGTCAAAAATGCGACTTGCGCAAGTTTTGGCAAATGTGATGGAGCGCCACGCGGACCGGCCCGCTGTCGGCGAACGAGTGAGAGACTTCTCCCGGGACCCTGATACGGGCCGTGTCTCACTCCGCCTGCTGCCGCAGTACGAAACCACGAGTTACAGGGAACTGTGGGAACGCATACGCGCGGTGGCGAACGAATGGCATCACAACACGGAAAACCCGGTTAAACCGGGCGACAGGGTGGCCGTGCTCGGTTTCACGAGCCGTGATTACGCCACGCTCGATCTGGCTTGTATATGCCTCGGCGCGGTCAGTGTCCCGCTCCAGTCCAGCTCCCCCTTGCCGCAGCTGAAGTCCGTCGTCGAGGAGACCGAACCACTCGTCCTCGCCACGAGCCTCGAACGCCTGGACGTCGCCGTCGAAGCACTCCTGGGCAACTCTTCGGTCCGGCGCCTGTTGGTGTTCGACTATCACCCGGAGGCCGACACCCATCTGGAGAAGTACACGTCCGCGTGCGACCGCCTGGCACAGGCCGGACGCGATGTGGTCGTCGACACCCTCGCACAGGTCGTCGAGCGGGGGACCGCACTGCCCGAGGCGCCTCTGTACACGGCCGGGGACGAGAGTTCGCTGGCCATGCTCATCTACACCTCGGGAAGCACCGGGACGCCGAAGGGCGCCATGTACACCGAGCGGCTGGCGGCCGCGATGTGGGGAGGCGCCTGGTCGAAGCTGTTCTCCGACGAACACGCCGTCAACATCCACTACATGCCGATGAGCCATGTCGCCGGGCACTCCTCGCTGAAGAACACCCTGGCCCGCGGTGGGGTCAGCTACTTCACGGCGAGCAGCGACCTGTCGACTTTCTTCGAGGACATCGCTCTGGTGCGCCCCACGGAGATCTCCCTGGTCCCGCGCGTGTGCGAGATGATCCATCAGAAGTACCGGAGCGAAGTCGACCGGCGGACGGTGGACGGCGTCGACCGGGAGGCGGTCGAGACGGAGGTCAGGAAGGAGTTCCGGGAGAAGGTCCTCGGTGGCCGCGTCACATGGGCCAGTTGCAGTTCCGCACCTCTGTCCGCGGAGCTGAACGCCTTCATGGAGTCCCTGCTGGAGCTCGAACTGCACAACGTCTACGGCTCGACGGAAGCAGCCGGCGTGATGGTCGACGGAGAGCTTCTGCGCCCACCGGTGGTCGACTACAAGCTGGACGACGTGCCGGAACTCGGTTACTACCGCACCGACTCGCCGCACCCGCGGGGAGAGCTCCTGCTGAGGACCGAGGCCATCATCCCCGGGTACTACAGGCAGCCCGAGCTGATGGCGGACCTCCTCGACGAGGACGGCTACTACAGGACGGGGGACATCGTCGCGGAGATCGAGCCGGACCGGCTCGCCGTCGTGGACCGCCGCAAGAACGTACTGAAGCTTTCGCAGGGCGAGTTCGTGGCCACCTCGCGGCTGGAGTCCGTCTTCGCCGCCAGTCCGCTGGTCCGTCAGATCTTCGTGTACGGCAACAGTGAGAGGTCCTACCTGCTCGCCGTGATCGTCCCCACCCCCGGAAGCCTCGAACGGTTCGGCGGTGAGCGGGAAACCCTCAAGAGGCTCATCGCTGAGTCGTTCCAGGAGATCGCGAGGGAAGCCGGACTGAACTCGTACGAGATCCCACGCGACTTCCTGATCGAGACCGAGCCCTTCAGCCAGGCCAACGGCCTGCTCTCGGATCACCGCAAGCTGTTGTGGCCCCGGCTCCAGGAGCGGTACGGGGAAAGGCTTGAGCAGCTGTACTCCGACGTGTCCGCGCGGGAGGAGGAGGAGCTGCAGGAGGTGCGCCGTGGAGCCGCGGAACGCCCCGTACCGGACACGGTGCGCCGGGCCGCCCGAGCACTGCTCGGAGGCTCGGGGACCGACGTGGAGCTCAGCAGCCACTTCAGGGACCTGGGCGGGGACTCCCTGTCCGCCGTCACCTTCTCCAACCTGCTCCAGGAGGTCTTCGGAGTCAGGGTTCCCGTCGACAGGGTCATCAGCCCGGCCTACGACCTGCAGCGGCTGGCCGAGTACATCGAGACGAAGCGTGGGAGCGGACCGGAACGGCCCACCTTCGAATCGGTGCACGGTGCCGGTAGCACCCGGGTCCGGGCGGAGGACCTCACACTGGACAAGTTCGTCGACCCGCGCACGATCGCCGGCGCCCGGGCGCTTCCCCGCCCGAGCGGACCGCCCGGGACCGTGCTGCTGACGGGAGCGAGCGGTTACCTCGGTCGCTTCCTGTGCCTGGAGTGGCTGCAGAAGCTGGCCCTGACGGGTGGACGGCTGGTCTGCCTGGTGCGCGGGAAGGACGCGGCAGCGGCCTGGAAGCGGCTGGAGGACACGTTCGACAGCGGGGACGCGGAACTGATCCACAGGTTCCGGGAGCTGGCCGCCGGGCACTTGGAGGTCGTGGCGGGCGACGTCACCGAGCCGCGGCTGGGTCTGGACGCCCCGACCTGGGAACGGCTCCGCGACGAAGTGGACCTGATCGTCCACGCGGGCGCTCTCGTGAACCACGTCCTCCCGTACAACCACCTGTTCGAGGCCAACGTCCTGGGGACCGCCGAACTCATCCGGCTGGCGCTCACAGGCCGGATCAAGCCGTTCACCTACATCTCCAGCGTGGCCGTCGCCACCTCCAGGGCCGGGGGGCCGGCCCTGGACGAGGACTCCGACGTCCGCACCGCCATACCTGTTCAGGAGGTCGACGGGGGTTACGCCGGCGGTTACGCGACGAGCAAGTGGGCCGGAGAGGTCCTGCTGCGGGAGGCGCACGACCTGTGCGGTCTTCCGGTCACCACCTTCCGGTCGAACATGATCCTCGCGCACAGCCGGTACGGCGGGCAGTTGAACGTCCCGGACATGTTCACACGCCTGCTGTTCAGCGTCATCGCCACGGGCATCGCCCCGCGTTCCTTCTACCGCGACGGCGACGGGAAGAACCGCCGGCAGGCCCACTACGACGGACTTCCCGTGGACTTCACCGCGGCGGCGGTCGTGGAGTTGGGGGGATGGCGGACCATGGAGGAGTACCGGACCTTCAGCCTGGTCAACCCGCACGACGACGGGACATCGCTCGACACCTTCGTCGACTGGCTGGTCGACGACGGTCACCGGATCGAGCGGATAGACGACCACGCGGACTGGTTCACCCGTTTCGAGGCCGCGATGCGCGCGCTGCCCGAGGCACAGCGGAAGTACTCGGCGCTGCCGATCGCCCACGGCTTCAGGGATCCCGAGGAGGCCTCCCCCGGATCCGTCATACCTTCCGAGCGGTTCCAGGCAGCCGTCCGAACCGCCGGGATCGGCCCGGACGGGGACATACCTCATCTGTCGCGCTCCCTCGTCAGGAAGTACGCGTCCGATCTGGAGCGGCTGCTGACCGTCTGAACACACGGCGGCACGGGCGGGGAGGGGCCGACCGGCCCTCCCCGCCGAAGTGACGTCCCCGGACCCGCCCACCGGCCGGCCGGACCCCGACGGGTCCGGCCGGCCGTGTGTTCGCACGGCTCCGCCCACTCCGCTCCCTCGGGAAGCCGGCCGTCCGGCCCGCATCCCCTGAACAGGGGACGCGGCGTTTCCCCGGCACCCGCCTGTCGTTGGGCCACTCGGAGGATGCCGGGAACCGGTGAGGCGGTCCCTCCTGCGCGAGGCACCTCTCCTCCTCCTGTCGAGGGCCGTCCGGCGCGCGATGTCCGCATGCCGTCCGGGCGGCCGCGGCGACCTCCCGTAGAGCCCGCCACACCCACAGGGACGGAACACATGACTTCCTTCGTCGTTCACCGCAACGGCAGGGCGGCGACCTCCGAGGAGCTGGCACCGCTGGCCTTCGCGGGATACGCCCACTTCACCGCCATGCAGGTGCGTGAGGGCCGGGTCCGGGGCCTGGACCTGCATCTGGAGAGGCTGCGGTCCGCCTCGGTGGAGCTGTTCGGCCGGTCGCTGCCGGAGGAGCGTATGCGCCTGTTCCTGCGGGCCGCTCTGGAAGCCGGCCCGGCGGACGTGTCGCTGACGGCCACGGTTTACTCCCCCGCCGGTGAGTTCACGGCGGCGGACGCCGAGCCGGAGATACTGGTCCGCACCGGGCCGCCCGCGTCCGGCCCGAAGGGACCGCTGGCACTGGCGGCGGCCGAGTACGAGCGCCCTCTTCCCTCCGTGAAGCATGTCGGGGAGGTGGCCAAGACGTACTTCCTGCGCCGAGCCGCCGCGCAAGGGTTCGACGACGCGGTCTTCGTCGACCGCCGGGGGCGGCTGAGCGAGGGGACGATCTGGAACCTGGTCTTCTGGGACGGAATCGCCGTGGTCTGGCCTGCGGCCGACGTACTGGACGGAGTCACGATGGGCATCGTCCGCAGAGGTCTGGACCGTCTGGGCGTCCCCCAGCACGTCCGGGAGGTGACGCTCGAGGACCTGCGGTCTCTGGACGGGGGCGCGGTGATGAACTCCTGGACACCGGGAATCCCGGTGCGCCGGATCGGCTCCGTGCCCCTGCCCGGTGCGCCCTCCTTCCCGGACCTGCTCCGACGGGCGTATCTGACCGAGGCACCGACACCCCTGTGAGAGGGGCCGGGAGCCGCCCGGCACCCCCGATCCACCCGAGGGCCGTGGCCGGCGGGCCGGGCGTCCCCGTCGACGGACAGGTACCGACCGGGTGAGACGGTGACGGACCGCGGAAGGTGACCGAGCGGCACCGGGAGTACGTACGGGCCGGGTGGAGGCAGCCGCCCCGGTCCGGCACCAGGCTCCGAATGTCAGCGGCGGGTGGGACGGTAGGGACGTCGAACCGGAGAGAACCGGAAAGAGGGGGGCTGCCGTGTCCGGAAGCCAGAACTACATCAACCACGTCGCTCTCGTGCTGGACGCCAGTTCGTCCATGTCGCACCTGAGCAGCAAGGTCGTCGAAGTCGCCGACCAGCAGATCGCGTATCTCGCCCGCCGGTCGCGGGAGCTGGACCAGGAGACCCGCGTCACGGTGTACGTCTTCGCGGACAAGGTGGAGTGCGTCATCTACGACAAGGACGTGCTGCGGATGCCGTCGCTGAAGCAGCTGTACCGGGTGGGGGGAATGACGGCCCTGCTGGCGGCCGCGCTGAAGTCGCAGCGGGAGCTGGCGCAGACAGCCCAACTGTACGGAGACCACAGCTTCCTGACGTTCGTGCTCACCGACGGGCAGGAGAACGTGAGCCACCGCTGCCCGGACGCCCCGGACGGGAACCCGCGTGAGCTGGTCCGGGCCGTGGCCGAAATGATCAGGACGCAGGAGGACAACTGGACACTGGCCGTGCTCGTACCGGACCAGATGGGCAGGCGCGAGGCCATGCAGTGCGGTTTCCCCAAGGACAACATCGCCATCTGGGACGCCACGAGCACACAGGGCCTGGAGGAGGCCGGGCAGGTCATCCGGCAGGCCACCGAGAACTTCATGGTGGGCCGCGCCCAGGGCATCCGGGGGTCGCGGGCGGTGTTCTCCACGGGGGCGGAGGCGGTCAACAAGGACACCATCAAGGCGGCCGGTCTCACTCCGGTGGACGCGTCGAAGTACCAGCTGGTACCGGTGACTCGTGAGGCGGCGATCCGGGACTGGGTCGTCGAGTGCGGGCACACCTACCGCACCGGTGGTGCGTTCTACCAGCTGAGCAAGTCGGAGAAGGTCCAGGCGCGGAAGCGGATCGCAGTGCTGGAGAAGAAGACGGACCGGGTTTACACCGGGCCCGAGGCCCGGGCCCTGCTCGGCCTGCCGGACGTGGAAGTGCGCGTCAAGCCGGACCACAACGACGACTTCACGATCTTCGTGCAGAGCACCAGCGTGAACCGGAAACTCATACCGAACACGCGGCTGCTGCTCATGCTCTGACGCCCCGGAAACCCCGTCGCGCCCTGGATGCCCGTTCCGTCCCGACGCACCCCGTCGGCAACGGAGCCGGCGGTCGCGGGCGTACCGCGGGAGCACACGGCGCTCGGTCCGGCGCCGCCTCCGCGCCGGACCGAGCGCCGCCACGGAAGTGACGGTATCGGCCGGACCGTGGACCGTACCGGGGCGGAAGCCGGGCTGTGGCAGTCCCCTGAGCCAATCCGGTGGCTTCCGGCGGGGCGGTGCCGTGACTGCCGTGGCTCCGGACGAGCCGGTACGACCATGCACAGGTGCGGCGTCGTCGACCCCCGGGAGGAACCATGAGGAGACAGGACGGCACAACGGTGGCCACCGGCGTCACCGCCGAACGCCTGGCCGGACTCCGCGCATGGAATCTGGGGCTCACGCTGCTGCACCTGGTCCAGGCCGCGGCGGTCGTGCTCCTGGCCGGGGGCTTCTCGATCACCGTCACCTCCTCCGTCCCCGAGGGACCGCCCGGGACGGCCGCGCCCGCCCCCCAAGCGCTGTTCGACGTGCCGATCGGCTGGGCCGTCGCCGTCTTCCTCGCCCTGGCGGCGCTGGACCATCTGCTGACGGCGACGGTGTTCCGCGGCGTCTACGAACGTGACCTCAGCCGCGGCATCAACCGGTTCCGGTGGCTGGAGTACGCGCTGAGCGCGACCCTGATGGTGCTCCTCATCGGCTTCTACTCGGGCATCACCAACATCAACGCCGTCATCACCGTCATCGGGGCCAATGTCGGGATGATCCTGTTCGGCTGGGTCGAGGAGGTGATGAACCCGCCAGGCCGGGTGGCGACCACGATGCTTCCCTTCTGGTTCGGGACGCTGGTGGGCGTGACGCCGTGGATCTCCATCGCGTACAACATCGTCGCGGCCGAGACCGTCCCCGGTTTCGTGTACGGGATCGTCCTCGTCCAGGCGGCCCTGTTCTTCAGCTTCGGTCTCAACCAGTGGCTCCAGTACCGCGGAGTCGGCCGGTGGTCCGACTACGCGTACGGCGAGAAGGCCTATCTGGTCCTCAGCCTGGTGGCGAAGTCACTCCTGGCCTGGCAGATCTTCGCCGGCTCGCTGGCCGGCTGAGTCCGGATCGTCCCGGAGGCCGGGCACAGGGGTCTCACGCGCCGCGCCGCGCCGTGTGCCCTCGGTCCGCGTGGCCCCGTCCCGCCCGCAGGACGCGCCAGAGGTGTTCCGTCAGCAGCACGCAGGAGGCGGTGGCCAGACACACCCCCCACTGCGCGGGCGTGAGGGAGACGGTGTCGAAGACACCGTGGGCGAAGGGGACCTGCACGGCGACGATCTGCAGCACGAGGACGACCGCCAGGCTGACCCACAGAGTGCGGTTGCGCAACTGGTGGCGGCCGAGGACGGGGCCGTCCTCGCTGCGCGCGTTCAGCGCGTTGAACAACTGGAAGAGCACGAACGTGGTGAAGGCCATGGTCGCGGCGGTCGCGGAGTCGGTGAGGTCCCGGGCCACCGCGAAGACCGCCAGCGTGCCGGCGGCCATGACCGCGCCGGCGCGGGCGATGGCACCCAGCCGGCGGGCGCCCAGGATGCGCTCGCCGGGCGGCCGGGGCGGACGGCGCATGATGCCGTCCCGCGGCGGGTCGATGCCCAGGGCCATGGCGGGCGGCCCGTCCATGATGATGTTGACCCACAGCAGCTGGATCGCGGTCATGGGGGCGGGCAGTCCGGCCAGCACGGTGGTGAGCAGGGTGAGGATGGCGCCGACGTTGGTGGACAGCTGGAAGCGGACGAAGGTGGTGATGTTGTCGTAGATGGAGCGGCCCTCGCGCACCGCCCGGACGATGGTGGAGAAGTCGTCGTCGGTCAGCACCATGTCGGCGGCCTCCTTGGCGACATCGGTGCCGGTGATGCCCATGGCGACACCGATGTGCGCGGCGCGCAGGGCGGCGGCGTCGTTGACCCCGTCACCGGTCATGGCCACGATGTGGCCGCGCTGCGCGAGGGCACGGACGATGGTGACCTTGTGCTCGGGGGCGACGCGGGCGAAGATGCCGATCCCGTCGATGCGCGAGGCGAGTTCCTCGCCGCTCATCCGGGTCAGTTCGGCGCCGGTGACGACATCGCCGGTGATGCCGAGTTCGCGGGCGATGGCGGCAGCTGTGTCGGCGTGGTCCCCCGTGATCATTTTGACGGTGACCCCGGCCTCCTGGGCCAGGGCGACGGCGTCGCGGGCCTGGGCACGAGGCGGGTCGGCGATTCCGGCGACCGCCGTCAGGGTCAGCCCCGCCACCTGCTGCGGCTGCGGTCGTCCGGTGGTGGTGGCGGTGGTGGCGGTGGCCGCGCCCAGGACGCGCAGGCCCTGGCCACCCAGCCGGGTGGCGGCGGCCATGATCTCCCGGCGCCGCTCGTCGTCCATGGGGACGGGGCCCTGTTCGGTCAGGAGGTGGGTGCAGCGGTCCAGCAGCACGTCGACGGCGCCCTTGGCGTGGACGCGGGTGGACCCGTCGGCCTCGGTGTGGAAGGTGGCCATGTACTTGGCGGCCGGGTCGAAGGGCACCTCGCCGGTGCGCGGTGTGCGGGTGCGCAGCGTCTCGGGGTCGAGGCCGGTCTTGGCGGCGAGCACGAGCACGGCGGCTTCGGTGGGATCCCCGATGATGCCGTCGCCGGTGAGACGGGCGTCGTTGCACAGTGCGAACGGCAGGGCCGCGTCCCGCGGGTCCGCGGCCGCCGGCCCGGTGCCGGCCGGGCGCACGCTGCCGGCGGTGCCGTAGCCGTCGCCGGTCACCTCGTAGAAGCGTCCGGCCGACCACAGGGACCGGACGGTCATCTCGTTCAGGGTCAGGGTGCCGGTCTTGTCACTGCACACCACGGTCGCGGAACCGAGGGCCTCCACGGAGGCCAGGCGCTTGACGATGGCGCCCCGGCGGGCCATCCGGTGCACACCCAGGGCCAGGGTGAGCGCGAGGACGGCGGGCAGGCCTTCGGGGATCGCGGCGACCGCCAGTGCCACGGCGCGCAGAGCGAGATCGGCCAGGTCCTCTCCGCGTACCAGGGACGCGATCGTGTAGGCGGCCACCGCGACACCGCTGATCAGGGCCAGTCGCCGACCCAGGCTGTCCATCTGAACCTGCAGCGGGCTGGGCGGTTCGGTGCCGGCGCGCAGCGCCGCGGCGATCCGGCCGACCTCGGTGCGCATGCCGGTGGCGGTCACGATCATCTCGGCGCGGCCGCGGGTCAGGGCGGTGTTCATGAACAGCATGCCGGTGCGTTCGGCGACGGGCACCGGGTCCTCACCGCCGGCCGGGTTGGGCGCGGTCGACTTGGCGACGGGGTGGGACTCGCCGGTCAGCGTGGCCTCGGCGGCCTCGACGGACTCCGCGACCGCCAGGCGGCCGTCGGCCGGGATACGGTCACCGGCTTCGAGCAGGACCACGTCACCGGGCACCAGGGTGCGGGCCTGGACCACCTGTACCCGTCCGTCACGGCGCACCCGGGCGGTGGGCACCAGCATCTGCCGCAGCGCCTCCAGGCTGCGCTCGGCACGTCGTTCCTGCAGATAGCCGATGACGGCGTTGAGGAAGAGGACGGCGGTGATGACGACGGCGTCCTTGATCTCGCCGATGACGCCGGCGACGACCGCGGCGGCGAGCAGGATGCCGATCAACCAGCTGCGGAACTGGTCCAGCAGACGCAGCAACTGCGGCCGACGGGCGGGTTCGGCCAGCGAGTTGGTGCCCCAGTCGGCGGCCCGCCGCTGCGCCTCCTGCGCGGACAGGCCCGCGGACGGGTCCACGCCGAGAAGCCCGGCCACCCGCGCCGCATCGCGCAGATGGGCGTCGGCCACCGGTTCAAGGGCGTGCGGCGGGGCCGCGCCGGGCGGCTGCTGGGCCATGAACGGTTACTCCTTTACGCGCAGGGCTACGGCGGGTGGGGAGGTGGCACGGCAGGGCCCGGCCGACCGGGTGACGGCGCCGCTCCGGGGGCAGGCGGCGAAGCCTTCCCCTTCGACGGCCACCGGGGCACTCATCCCGCTCTCCTGTCCCCGAAGGCCGCCGGCAAGCGGCCTTCCGTCTTCCAGCCTCGGCGACACCGCTCCCTTCGGCCAGGGACCGACCGGTTCCCCAAGGGGGCCGGCCGGCCCTGTCGGGCACCGGCCTGCACAGGCACGCACGGACCGGGAGAGCGACGGCATCGGTGCTCGGATACCCACCGGCTCCCGCCGGATCCCCGGGCTCGTCCGGTCACCGCGATGCCCACCGCGCCGGCCGGTACGGCCGGCGGCCGGACCGCGCCGTGGCTCATCCGGGGTGGGCTTCTTCCCACGCCTGGAGGACCACCGCGGGGATGCGTCCGCGGTCGGGAAGGCCGTAGCCGTTGGCGCGGGCCCAGGCGCGTACGGCCCGGGAGTCGATGCGCCGCCCGCGACCGGGCTCCGGCACCGACGCGGAGGTGGTGCGGGCGGGTGACGGGGTGAAGAAGGTCCCGGCGCCGAGGAGGTCTTCGGGGAAGACGGGGACCTGGACTCGCCGGCTGAGGACGGCTGCGAGGAAGCCGGTGAGGGGGCCGTCGAAGGTGTACCAGGTGCGGCCGCAGGACTGGTTGACGGTGATGCGCCAGGTATCGGGGGCGGTGCGTGGTGCGGTGATCCAGAACAAGTGGTCGCCGTTGTCGGTCACCCCGACGGCGAACAGCGCCTGAGGATCATGGGGGACGGGGAACCTGCCCTGGCCGCGGTCCCGGGTGAGCTGGTCGCGCAGGGTGGCGGGCATGGGGCCGGTGAGGTTGGCCCATGGGGTGGGAGCGTGGGGGTGGTAAATGTGGAGGAAGTCGCAGAACGCGCCGGGCCCGTAGACGGAGGCCAGGTGCTTGTGGTCACCGGGCAGGCGCGTGCCGAGGGTGGTCTCGACGGTCGGCCAGTCCACGGCCGGGGCGCCGGCGGGCGGAGGGCAGAGCCGGATCAGGTCGTCGAGAGCGGTCACAGGGCTCCTCGGCGGTTTCGCTGCTGCTGTGCAGGCGGGATCGTTCTGGTGGCCAGGGCGTCAGCGTATCCGCGTGTCTCTGTCGCGAGGCGGTGCGCCCTGGTCGCAGGCCCTTGCGGGCATGGTCCATACGGCGGCGGACGCTCTCGTACGCGCGGGCCCTTGCGCCGTGCCGAGGGCGTCCGCGGGCCTCGCGCCGTCGTGTGGTCCGTACCGGTGAAGCCCGTGGTGCCGGTCTCGCCGCCTCGGCTGTGGGACCGGTCCGTCTCCCTATGCTCGTCGCATGGTTCAGGTACGGGAACGGCCGGCGCTGCGCCGTGGGCACGGAGCCGGCCGGCGAACGGCCTGGGCTCTGGCCGCGGCCGCGGTGCTGTGCCAGATTCCTTACCCGTTGGTATCCGGTCCCTGGCGCGATGCGCTCACCGTCGCCGGCGTGGCGGTCTTCTGTCTGGCCTCCCTCACGGCCGCCGCTCTGCGGCACGGTGCGCGGGGCCCGCTGGCGCTGTTCACGGTGGCGGGGCTGGGGGGCCTGGCGGTGGAGGCCGTGGGGGTGCGTACGGGTTTTCCGTTCGGCTCCTACCACTACACGGGCTCCCTGGGACCGAGCTTGGCGGGGGTGCCGGTGGTGGTGCCTCTCGCCTGGATGATGATGGCCTGGCCCGCTCTGGAGGCGGGGCGCGTACTGGCCGGGGACCGCGGGCGTGCCGGGGCGCCCGTGTCCCGGATGCGGACGGCGGTGGTCGGGGGGTGGGCCCTGGCGTCCTGGGATGTCTTCCTCGATCCGCAGATGATCGACGCCGGTCACTGGGTCTGGTCGCACCCCCGTCCAGGGCTCCCGGGCGTGGAGGGCGTACCGCTGACCAACTTCGCCGGGTGGGTGGCCGTGTCCGTGGCCATGGTCGCCGCCGTGGACGCCGTCTCCCGGCGCTCGGTGCGGCGGCCCGCCGGAAGCGGTACGACCGGCAGCCCGGCCGTCGTGCTGTACCTGTGGACCTACGCCTCGTCGGTGACGGCCTGCCTGGTCTTCTTCGGCCGCCCGCAGGTGGCGCTGGTCGGGGGAGCGCTGATGGGCCTGGTCGCCGTGCCGCTGGCCGTGCGGGTGGCGGGCGCCGCCGGGAGACGGGTGTGAGCCGGCCCGGCCTCGCGCGGACGGCGGTCGCGGCGGGTTCGGTACTGGCGGTCGCCGGCGCCGTGCACAGCGCCTGGAACAGCAGGGCCCTGCGGACCCCGCCGGTGGATCCGCCGCCGGTGGCCGAGTCCGTGTCCCTGCTGATGCCGGTGCGCGACGAGGCCGGGCGCGTCGGCCCCGCGCTGCGGTCCCTGCTGGCTCAGGAGCGGGTGCCCCGGGCGGAGGTCATCGTGCTCGACGACCAGTCCACCGACGGCACCGGCGACGTGGTCCGCCGCCTGTGCGGACCGTACCGGCACGCCCGGGTCGTGCGCGGCACGGCGCCCAGGCCCGGCTCCCCGGGCAAGGCGCACGCCTGCCACCAGCTCGCGTCGCTCGCACGGGGCAGCGTGCTGGTCTTCGTGGACGCGGACGTGGTGCTCGCGCCGCATGCGGTGGCGTCCTCGGTGGCGCTGCTGCGCTCGGCCGGACTCGATCTGGTCTCCCCCTTCCCCCGCCAGGTCGCCGAGGGGTCCGCCAACCGGCTTGTCCAGCCCCTGCTGCAGTGGTCGTGGCTGACGTCACTGCCGCTGCGGCGGGCGGAGACCTCGCCGCGGCCGGCGCTGTCCGCGGCGAACGGCCAGTTCCTGGTCGTGGACGCCACCGTCCTGCGCGGCTGCGGCGGCTTCGCCTCAGTCACGGACGAGGTCCTCGAGGACATGGCGCTCGTCCGGGCGCTGAAGCGCTCCGGCGGCCGGGGCGGGATCGTGGACGGCAGCCGGATCGCGAGGTGCCGGATGTACGACGGCTGGCGCGATCTGCGTGAGGGGTACGGCAAGTCCCTGTGGGCGGCGTTCGGTTCCGGCGGTGGCGCGGCGGCGGTGTGCGCCCTCCTGACCTGGGCCTATGTGGTGCCACCGCTGGCGGCGCTGCGGGGGTCGCGATGGGGTGCGGCCGGATACGCCGCGGCCGTGGCGGGGCGGGCGCTGACCGCGCGGCGCACGGGCGGGCGGTGCTGGCCGGACGCGCTGGCCCACCCGTTTTCGGTGAGCCTGCTGGTGGCGCTGACGGCGCGGTCCTGGCTCGGTCACCGCCGCTCCACGCTGACGTGGAAGGGCAGACCGCTGCGAGGGGTGCGCTGAGGTGGCCCGCGTCGCCGTGATCGGTGCCGGTATGGGTGCCCTGGCGGCCGCCGCCCGGCTCGCCCGGCGGGGGCACCGGGTCACCGTGTACGAGCGGGCGGCCGTGTGCGGGGGCAAGCTCGGCACCGTGCGCCGGGACGGTTTCGTCTTCGACACCGGGCCGTCGCTGCTGACCATGCCCGAGGTCTACCACCGGCTGTTCGCGGACACCGGCGAGCCCTTGGAGCGCTGCGTACCGCTGAGGCCGGTGGAGCCGGCCTGCGTCTACCGGTTCGCCGACGGGGCCCGCCTGGCGATGCCCGGCGACCCGCGACTGGTGCCCGGTGCGCTGGACGATGCCCTGGGCGAAGGCGCCGGAGCGCAGTGGGCCCGGCTGCACACGGCCTCCGGCGAGCTGTGGCGGCTGGTGGGCGAGGACGTGCTGCGGCGTCCGCTCGGCGGCCCGGCGGGACTGGTGCGCCACGCGGTCCGCCCCCGCGGCCTGGCCGCCGTCGCTCCCTGGCGCACCCTGCGGGGCACCGGACGGCGGTATCTGAGCGACCCCCGGCTGCGCATGTGGCTGGAGCGCTACGCCACCTACAGCGGCTCCGACCCGCGGCGCGTGCCCGGTGTCATGTCGGTGGTCCCGTACGTGGAGCAGCACTACGGCAGCTGGTACGTCCCCGGCGGTCTCCGCCTGCTGGCCGAGGCCTTGGAGCGGCGCTGCGCCGAGCTGGGGGTGCGGTTCCGCTACGGCTGCGAGATCACGGCGGTGGACACCTCGGGCCGGGGCGTCACAGGGGTCCGCACGGCGGACGGCGGCACGGCGGCGGCGGACGTCGTCGTCTCCGGCGTCGACGCCGCGGTCCTCTACGGACGTCTGGCGGCGGACCGGCGCGGGCGCCGGCCCCTGAGCACCCTCGCGCGTGCCCGGCCCTCGCTGTCCGGGTTCGTCCTCCTGCTCGCGCTGCGCGGGCGGGATCCCCTGACACCGCACCACCGGGTCCTGTTTCCGGCGGACTACGACGCGGAGTTCGACGCCGTCTTCGGTGCCCGGGCCCGTCCCGCCGCCGACCCGGCGGTGTACATCAGCGCGCCGGATGACGCCGCGCTGCGTCCCGGTGACGCACACGAGGGTTGGTTCGTCCTGGTCAACGCCCCCCGGCACGGACAGCGGGGGACGCCCGGCACCGTCGACTGGACCGTCCCGGGCCTCAAGGAGTCCTACGCCGAGCGGATCCTGGACATCATGGCCGCCCGCGGCGCGGACGTGCGACCGCGCCTGCTTTGGTACGAGGTCCGCAGCCCCTTCGACCTGGAACGCGAGACCGGAAGTCCGGGCGGCGCCATCTACGGCGCCTCCTCCAACGGAGTCCGCGCCGCCCTTCTCCGCCCGGCCAACCGCTCCCCCGTCCCCGGGCTCTTCCTCGTCGGCGGATCGGCCCACCCCGGCGGCGGCCTCCCGCTGGTGGCGCTGTCGGCGGAGATCGCCGCGGCGCAGATCGGCGGTGCCTGACCGCGCGGAGCCGCTATCTCAGCGCCCGCGCCACCCCGGCCGCCAGTTGTGCGAGGCCGACGGCTCCGGCCGCCGTCCAGCACACCGCGCACACCGTCGCCCAGTCCCACCCCGTCCCCGGCGTGCCGTCGGGCAGCAGACCGCTTCCCAGGCACGCGACCGCGCTCAGCACCACCCGCAGCGGCCGTTCGGCGACGCTCAGCGCTCCCACCCCGCGCATTCCCGCCGCGTTGGCCCGGGCCCGGACGTACTCGTGCAACTGGGTCAGGAGAGCGGCCGCCAGGCACCAGGAGGCCGGTGCCCCCAGAACGTACAGGACCGCGACGAGCAGAAGGTCCGCCACCCTGTCGGCCAGGGCGTCCACCACGGCGCCCAGCGGGCGGGCCCGGCCGGTGACCGCGGCGACCGCGCCGTCCAGTCCGTCGAACAGGCCCGACAGGACGACGAGCGCGCAGGCGGCCAGCGGCCAGCGGCCGCCCTCGGCCGCCGGTGCCACGGCGGCGGCCGCCGCGAGGGGACCTGCCAGCGAGAGGAGGTCGGGCGGCAGGGCTCGGAGCGGACGTGTGGAGGCGCAGCGCTGGACCAGCACCACCCACGCCGAGGCCAGAGCGCTTCCTGAGGGGTCGTGCCCTGCGTGGAGTTCGGCCCACCGGGCCAGGGCGTCGTCGCGGCCGTGCGTCCCGGGTCCTGTCAACGGTGTCCCGCGGCGGAAGCGCTTCTTCACGGCCGGGGGCGTTTCGGACCTCGGCGGAGGGGACGGTTCACCGGGCGGCCGGCCACCCGGGGCCCGGTGCCTCCGGAAAGGGCGGAGCGTCGCGAGAAGGGTCTCCGTGCGGCCCTCCAGGCAGAGCATCAGCTGGTAGCCGACGAGCAGGACCGCGTGCAGCAGGTACAGCCACAGCCCCAGCGCCACGGTGACGCCGGGGACGACGAGCCCGCCGAACGGCAGGCTCCAGTCGACCGGGATGGCCAGGAACACCACGAAGCCGCCGAGGAACCCGCACAGGAACGCCCCCGTCACGAACGCGGCCGGGACCGTCGCCCGGGAAGCGGCGGCGCCGACGCCGACGAACCGGAAGACCAGGAGCACTTCTGTGGAGAGCAGGACCCACAGCAGGTGGAAGGCCAGAAAGGCGGACAGGGCGGCCTGCGGGCCGCCGGCTTCGGCCTGCCGGGCCAGCGCCGGGCCGGCGTACAGGAGGGCGCCCATGAGCAGCGGGGCCGCCACGAGCGCGGGCACCATCCCCAGCCTGCCGCGCCAGCCGGTGAACGTGTCCTCCTCCGCCGCCGTCGGGGACAGCTGCAGGAAGCCCCGGCGCAGTCCTTCGCCGTACACGGTGGCGGGTACCAGTGTGATGGCGAGAGCGGGCCAGGACAGCCCGACCGCCGCCTCGGCCAGGGTCCGCAGCCCCGTCTGCACCCCGTGCCCGTGGGGAAGCGCGTCCGCGATCTGCGCCACGGCCTGCCGGATGCCGTCCGCGCCGATCGCGAACGCGCACAGCCGGAGCAGGAGCAGTGCCAGGGAAACGACGGAGATCATTCCGAAGAAGGAGATTCCCGCCGCGACCAGGGCCACCTGTCTGCCGTGCAGGCCATCGCGCACCTCGCGGACGAGCAGACGCAGCGCACCCCGCCTTGTGTGCGTAGCACCAGTCGGCACCGCCGGCTCCTCTGCGTGCGTCATGAGGCATATGCGTGCTTTGACGTGACGATACACAGGAGACAGCGCGACAGCGGTCCCCCCATGGGCGCGCACACCTTCGCCGCGGCCTCGGCGCGGGACTGTGGGGCGTCCGGCCCTCCGCACCGCATCCGGCGGTGCCCGCGGCGGCACCGGCCCCGGGAGCGGGCGCGGTCCGCCGCAGAGGCCGGCCGGCGGGGATCTCGCGGCGCCTCCGGGGTCTCCGGGACGGGGCCGGGGATGTCTTGATCCCACCCCTTGCCGCCTTGGCATGTCATCGTCATTCTGGGCCATGCGGTGGCTTCTACCCGCATAGAAGAAGCCGCCCGCGCCCGTGTACCGCCCCTCATCCATCCACTCCGTCGCCCACAGGAGACCCGCGTGGTCAGACACAGGTTCAGGAACACAGTCGTGTGCGCCGCCCTCCTCTCCCTCGGCCTCGGCTGCGTCCAGGGGGTCGCCTCGGCCTCCCCGCCACCCGACACATCCCGGGGGTCCGCGACCGTCACCGCGATCGAGGACAGCACCGCCCGTTCACTGGCCGCCTCCCTCTCCGATCCCGCCTGGCAGGCCCGGATCGAGGAGGCCGCCCTCGCCTCGGACGGAGTCGGTCTCGGCGGTCTCGCGGGGAAGGCGTCCTCACCGGCCGCGAAGGACTTCGGATCGGTGGTCGCCGACGCCGACCGGGACCTGGCTGCGGCCAAGGGCCTCGGCACCAAGGCCGGCCCCCTGCTGCGGCTCCGCCTCGCCGACGAGTCGATGCGCGAGGCACTCAAGGCCGGAGCCGAACCGCTGGTGGCGGTCGCACCCGCCGACGACAGCGCAGCGACGGTCACCGCCTACGACAGCGCGGGCCGCACCCACACACTGGACGCGCACCGGCTCCCCGAACGCCCCGTCTACGTGGTCGGTGTCGACGCCGAGCGGGCCGTCACCGCGGGCATGGCCGTCCTGCGCGAGGAACTCGCCCGGCACGGCCTCTCCACAGCCGGCCCGGTGGACTCCGCGAGCACCGCGAGCGACGGTTTCTGGACAAGCCGTATCACCTCCGTGAGGCTGTCCGACGACGAGGAGCCCTGGATCAAGGGCGATGCCGAGATCTTCTCGCTGGTGACCGGTTTCGGCCCGGACGGCAAGGTACGCGTCGACCCGGTCGACATGCCGTACCTGGACGAGGACGGCAGGACCTACCAGCCCAACCAGATCCTGGTGAACTGGTCGTACTACAAGTACAACCTCGCCGACGTCGTGATGATGGAGGAGGACAGCGGCACCAACTACCGGTCGCTCGCCAAGGCCCTCGCCGACGCCCTGCTCACCATCATCGACATGGGCGCCCACATCCCGCTGGTCAACGCCGTACTGGACGCCATGCCCGACCACTGGTGGACCGACGATCCCGATTACGTGGACTCCTGGTACACCCTCGCCCGGAACAGCGCGGGCTCGTTCAGGGGCGCACGGGGCAACGGCACCATGACGCTCGAACCGTACTGGGTGTCGGCCTTCTAGGTGTACCGTCCCGGCCGGGCGGCCCCGGGAGCCGCCGGTGCCCGGCGCCGGACGCCTGCGATGCCGACGGACGTGGTCTTGACGGTTCCCCGGGGCACGCCTCACGATGCGCCCCGGCGATTATCCCAGCCGTCATAACCGAGGGAGGGGCGGCATGCTTCTGGCCGACGTCCAGGAAGTGCTCGCGGAGGACGAGATGTTCGAACTCCTCGAGGAAGCCAGGGAAAACTGCTTCGCCGCGGTCGAGTGACGCGGAGCACACCGACGCTCTCCCGGAGCGGGCGACGGCCGCCCGTCGCGCCCGCCGCCCGCTCCCCGGCCACAGGGGCCACCCGTGATCGATGTGATGTCGTACGTCCCCACCGAGGTTGTGCACGTTCTCCGCGCACGTCTCCCCGAGCGGTCCCATGTGGAGATCGACGCCCAGCTCGGCGAGTGCCTGAAGTTCCTCTACATCGTCTCCGCCGAGGAGGCCACCTTCCTGCCCCTGACCAAGGAAGTGGACGAGACCTGGCACGAGTCGATCCTGCAGACCGTCTTCTACCAGAAACTGTGCCGCGAGCTTCCCGGCGGGCGGTTCCTGCACCACCCCCCGGCCCCCCTGGGCGAGTACGCCGAGCGGGTCGGACGGCGGGAGTCGGTGCGCCGGCTCCTGCCGCCGTCAGGGAGCCCGAAGCGGCGGGAGCCGGGCCGTCGTGGCGTAGGAGCCGTCGTGGCGCACCAGCGCCGGCGCCTCCTGCCGTATCCCGCCGGCGTCGACCTCGCCGATGACCAGGACGTGGTCCCCGGCGGGGTGCCTGGCGACGACGCGGGCACTGAGCCAGGCCGGCGCGGCGGTCAGGACCGGCAGTCCGCCGGATTCGCGCAGGCACGCCGTACCGGCGAACCGGTCGACGCCGCCGCGCGCGAAGCGGTCGGCCAGTTCCCGGTCGCCTGCTCCCAGCAGGTGGACGGCGAAGCGGTCGGCCCGTTGTACGGCCCCTGCGACCGAGGCGGCGGTCGCCACGCAGAAGGAGACCAGGGCGGGTTCCAGGGAGACGGATCCGAAGGAGGTCGCGGTGAATCCGGCCGGTCCCGGCACGGTGATGATCGTGACGCCGGCCGCGTGGCGTCGCAGCGTCCGGCGCAGGAGGGCGGCCCTGGCGGCACCCGCCTCCCCCCGCCCGTGGCCGGAGGTGGTGGTGTGGGTCATGTTCTTCCTTCGCTCTGCGGCGTGGTGGGTGGGCGCTCCTTCCGGCGGCATCGCCCCGGGAGGGCCCGGTGCCCCGCACAGGGGGCGCTGTCCACGCCCCCTGTGCGGGGTGCTCCAGGTCCGCGTGCGCCCTCGCCGGCGCCGCTCGCTCGGCCTGGGGCAGGGACGCGAGCGGCGCCTGCGGTCTCAGACCGCGGATCCCGCGGCGCTCGCCGCCGCGCCGTCCGCCGGGGGGCGGGAGCCGAGCGGCCGGAGGATCTCCCCGAGTCGCTCCGTCTCCTCGTCCGGCAGGGGCAGCAGGGGCGGCCGCGGCAGGCCGACCCCGCGGCCCTGGATCGCGAGACCCGCCTTGACGGCCCGTGGCAGGCCGTGGCCGACGATGAACCTCAGGAACGGCAGGAGCTCCGCCAGCAGCGCGTCGGCCCGTTCCCGCTCCCCGCCCGTCGCCGCGGCGTGGAGTTCCAGAACCTGCCGCGGGACCAGACAGGGCGCCGCGGTGCACCAGCCGGCGGCACCGGAGCGGAACGCCTCGAGCGCCACCGGGTTGTTCCCGTTGTAGACCGACAGCGCCCCGTCGGACAGCTCCCGGATGGCACGGAAGCGTGTGACGTCGCCGGAACTCTCCTTGACCATGGTGAGGTTGGGGACCTCACGGGCCAGGGAGACCACCGCCTCCGGCTCCAGATCGACTCCGCTGGTGCCCGGGTTGTTGTAGAGCATCATCGGAAGGTCGGTCGCCGCCGCCACCGCCGTGTAGTGCCGTACGAGTTCCGCCTCGGTCAGTTTCCAGTACACCTGTGGGAGCACCATGATCGCGGTGGCTCCGTGGCGGGCGGCCACGCGGGCACGGCGGATCGTGCCCTCGGTGCTCCAGTGCGAGACGCCGACCACCGTGGGGACCCGGCCGGCGACGGTCTGCAGGGTGGTCTCGCAGACGGCGTCCCACTCGGCCTCTCCGAGGTAGGCGCTCTCGCCGGTGCTTCCCAGCGGTGCGACGGCGTGGCTTCCGGCGTCCACCAGATCGCCGGTGAGCCGGCGCAGCGCGGCCAGGTCGACCTCTCCGGTGACGGGGTCGAAGGGGGTGACGGGGTAGGAGATGATGCCCGTCAGGGGCGGGTTGGTCATCAGAGTTCCACCTGGCCCTTGATGCAGTCGGGGTGGTTGCGCAGTGCTCTGCGCGCGTAGTAGGCGAAGTTCGCCGCGTTGCGCCGGCCGGTGGAGGTCCAGTCGTGGGCCTCGCGGGCGAGGACCGGGTCCAGCGGCTGGATGGTCCCCGCCGACATGGCCAGCAGTTGGAGGCGGGCGGCGCGCTCGATGAGCACGGCCAGGTTGCACGCCTCCTCGATGGTGGATCCGGTGGCGAGCTGGCCGTGGTGGGCCAGGATGACGGCCCGCTTGTCCCCGAGGGCCGCGGAGATGATCTCGCCCTCCTCGTTGCCCACGGGGACGCCGGGCCACTCCTTGAGGAAGGCGCAGTCGTCGTACAGGGGGGTGGTGTCCATCTGGGAGACCACCAGGGGCACCTCCAGCATCGCGAGTGCCGCCGTGTGCAGCGAGTGCGTGTGGATGATGCAGTTGACGTCCTCCCGGGCCCGGTAGATCCAGGAGTGGAACCGGTTCGCGGGGTTGGGCATGCCCTCCCCTTCGACGACCTGGAGGTCCTCGTCCACCAGCAGGAGGTTCTCCTCGGTGATCTCGTCGAAGCCGAGCCCCAGACGCTGGGTGTAGTAGGTGCCGGGCTCCTGCCCGCGCGCGCTGATCTGGCCGGCGAGCCCCGAGTCGTGTCCGCCGTCGAAGGCGATGCGGCACGTCAGGGCCAGCTTCTGCCGCGTTGTCAGTTTCGGGTCGCCGAAGTGGTCGTCCATCTGCCGCCTGGCGCGGTCGACGAGCACGCCCTTCGGATCCCGCAGGGTGTCTGCCATGTTCTGCTCCGGTTCCGGGGCCCGGCCTGTCGGCGGGCCCCGCTTCGGGTGCCGTCCGAGCCGGCACCGTGAGGAAACTGAGTTCACTTTAGGACACAAAGTGTCATGACGCAACGGGCGGCCGGGGACGGCATGGGCCCACAGGGGCCGGAGGGATCGGCCGCGCGGGGGAGGCGGACCGGAGGAGCGTCGCGGGACATACTGGGGGTCCGCCCGGCCCCGTTCCGACGCCGGGCGCGCGAAGGGAAGACGTCAGTGATCAATCGCGTACGGCAGCTGCGCAAGGAGCGGCTGATGACCCTGGAGGCGCTGGCCGAGCACGCCGGCGTCACCAAGAGCTACCTGTCCAAGGTCGAGCGCGGCCGGAGCGTCCCGTCGATCGCCGTCAGCGCCTCGCTCGCCAAGGCCCTGGACGTCCCGCTGGACACGCTGTTCGCCGACGCGGAGGAACTCGCCGAAGTCACCGTCACGCGGGCCGGGGAACGGCGGCCGCTCACCTCGGACCGGGAGCCCGGCAGTCGCTACGAGGGCATAGCCCTGCAGGCTGGATCCAAGCGGATGACTCCCTTCATGCTCCACCCGCCGCACGACGCGGGCCCCGTCCCCTTCCGGGACCACCCCGGCGAGGAGTTCCTCTTCGTCCACCGGGGGCGAGCCGAGCTGATCTTCCCCTCCCAGACCGTCGTCCTCGAAACAGGCGACAGCGCCTACTTCAGGGCCACGGCACCTCACAAGGTGCGCTCCCTGGGCGCGGAGCGCGCCGCACTGCTGCTGCTGGTGACCGACGACCGCGACGGCGCGGAGACACCGCACCCGCACATGCCCTGACCCGGGAGGCGGAGGTGCCGGTCAGGCCGGCGCGGGGCCCCGCCCGTGGCGCGCGCAGCGGCCGGGGTCCTCACCGGCCCGCACGGCCGGCCCGCGCCGGCCGTGCGGTGGCCGCTGCGCGGCGGGTGCCGGACGAAGACGATCCGCCGCCCCTTCGGCGCGGCCCGGCCCGAAGGCCCGCGGACGCCGCCTGCTCGGCGTACACGGAGAGGCGGCGGTCGGCGGCGTCCAGGCCGTGGTGGAGACCCACCGGGGAGCGGGCGCCCGGGCGGCGCTCCGCTTCCTGATACGGCGTGCACGAAGCATTGACGCCTGCTTTCTTCACTCATACCTTTTCGTTCGAAAATCGAAGTTATTCGATATATCGAACAAAACTCAGCCTTCCTGCCCCTGAGACGGCTCCACCCGGCCTGCGAAGTGGAGCGGGACGAGGGAAGCGCTGTCCCGGTCCTGCACCGGAACGCCCCGCGTCAAGCCCTGGCTGGCACGGCCGCCTCCATCGCCACCTGCGTGGACATGGCGACGGATGCCGACTTCCCCGAACCCGTCGGCCGCCCCCGGCGCAGATCCGGGACAATGGGGTGAGGAAGCCGTGAAGCGCGTGTCATGTGCCGAAGACCCGGCCTCCGGACGAGACCGGGGAGGGCTCCGGTCCTCCCCCCGTGCGCCTGTGCCGACCGGGGAAGTGAGGTGGCGGGCTGTGCGTGCCTATGATCTGGCGGATCCCTATCCGTGGGTGTCGACCGATGACGACGCGATGGCGGCGGCCCGGCTGTTCACGGAGCGGCGCCTGCCGGCACTGCTGGTGGTGGACTCCGAGGAGCAGCCGTACGCGGTGGTGCCCGGTTCACAGCTGCTGAGGGCCGCCGTGCCGGACTTCGTCCTGTACGAACCGGTCCTGGCGGATGTCCTGCGGGACGGTCACGTCGAGCGCCTGGCGGAGAAACTCGACGGACTCACGGTGGCGCAGTGGATTCCCCGGCACGGCACCGTCCCCGCCGTGGTGGGCCGGGATACCAGCGCCGTCCGGATCGCCGCGCTGATGGCCACGACGCACACGCCGCTGGTGGCGGTGGTGGAGAACGACGGCGAGCGGACGCGGACGGTGGGCGCGGTCACCGCGGCACGGCTGATGGAGTACTTCCTCTCCCAGGGATGAGCCGGGACGGGAGGCAGGACCGGCTTGTTCCGCCGCCGGTCCACGCCCTCCCGTGCCGGCAGCCCTCGACGGGGATCGAACACCTTCTGCGCGGCTTTCGGCGCACAATGGAACGAGAAGCGCCACATGTGGGAGATGCCATGATCATCCTCGGTGTCATTCTGCTCGCCATCGGCTTCATCGCCGACGTATCGATCCTGTGGACCATCGGAATCATCCTCGTGGTGATCGGCGCGGTCCTGTGGCTCCTGGGCGCCACCGGGCGCGCCGTGGGAGGACGCCGGCACTACTGGTGACCGGGCTCCACAGGCGATGAGCGGGAGGGAGGCTCTTTCGGTCAGCGGCTGACGGATCAGTCCCGGCCGCCGGGCCGGCCTGGGCCGGTGTCCCGGCTCGCCGCAGGTCGGCGTCCTCACGAGGCCCCGCCCGCGCCCCGCGGACGTGCGGCGGCGTCCGCCTCCTCCCACTCGGCCGTGAACTCCCCGCGCCTCAGGGATCGCGCGCCACACCCAGCACCGCGCAAGCGGCCCGGGACACGGTCCCGGGCACGTCCGCGGTCGGGAAGGAGGGCAGCAGCATGTGGCTGACCAGCAGCCGCACGACAAGATCGGCCGCCTCCACACGCCGCTCCTCCGGCACCTCCGGCACCACTTCGCCCAGCCAGCCCGCCAGCAGGCGCCAGGCGCTGGTGAAGACGGGGTCGGGCCTGCTCGTCAGGAACGGCAGCAGTGCGTCCGTGCCGCCGCGCACCGCGGTCAGCACCGCACCGATGAAGGGGGTGGCGCCGGCTTCGGCCAGCACCCGCTCCCGCGTCTGTTTGCGCCATGCTACCCGGGGTGGGCCGACACGGGGCTCGGGCGGAGAGGGCGAACGGCGGTTGCGCACGACGGCAGTGCGCCACCGCACCCGGCCACGGTCACGGTAGCCGCCGTGCGCGGAGGGCCGGGTTCGCGCCCCTGCGGCGCCGTCTCCTCGGCGGCGCGGAAGCGGACCGGCACACCCCGGCGGACGTCCGGCAAAGCGCCCGGAAGGCCGACTGACCACCTCTCCGGCCCGGTTCCCCGTCCCAGTGCCCCGGACTGCCGTCTCCGGCCGGGGCGGCGGGGGCGCGGGACACGCCGCGCTCACCGTGTCATCAGCCCGCGATCCTCGAATTCGTCCACGCACTCCGGCGGCACCGCCATGGTCCTGATAGTCGTGTTCGGGCGCACCGGGGTCACGGACGGGTCGAGCGCTTCGCGTCGCCCGCGTTCGGCCTCGGCGCGGGCCCGTGCGACATCGGCGGCGAGTTCCCGGCAGTCGACGGCACGCGTGTCGGCCGGCGCAGGCTCCCCGCCCCGGGGAGACGGTGTGCCCGCGGACGGGTCGGTCTCCAGCGCAAAGGTGGCGGCGAGGCCGGCCAGGCACAGCACGGCCCACGCCGCCACGATCCGCCGGCGGACGCTCACGAGCCGGCCGCCTCTGCGGCGGAGCCGGCTTCGGCGATGGCGCCGCGGTGCGCGAAGGGGCCCCCGGCGGTGAAGACCAGCTCCGCGAAGCGCTCGCCGATGAGGCGGTGGGTGGCGGCGTCGGGGTGGAGCCGGTCGGGCAGTGGCAGCTCGGCCGCGTCGGCCCGGCCGTAGAGGCGGCGGCCGTCGAGGTGGTACAGGTTCGCGTCCTCTTCCGTCCGCCGCTCCACGATCCGGGCCAGCTCCTCCCGGATGACGCCCAGGGTCAGCTTCCCCTGGGCGCGTTCCGCGGGATCACCCGCGGCCCGGAAGCTCAGCCGCCCGGCGCCGAGGGCCGTGAGGTCCGGGACGCTGGGGCCGGGGGTGTCCTCGTGGACGGGGCACCAGATGGGCGAGACCACCAGCAGCGGTGTGGTGGGCCGGCCCTCGCGGATGGTGTCGAGGAAGCCGTGGACGGCGGGGGCGAAGGCCCTTAGGCGCATCAGATCGCTGTTGACCAGATTGATGCCGATCTTGATGCTGATCAGATCAGCGGGGGTGTCGCGCAGGGTGCGGGCGGTGAACGGGTCGAGCAGGGCGCCGCCGCCGAAGCCCAGGTTGACCAGTTCCACACCGGCGCGGGCGGCGGCGAGCGCGGGCCAGGTGGTGGCCGGGCTCGCGGCGTCCGAGCCCTGGCTGATGGAACTTCCGTGGTGCAGCCACACCGCGCGGCCCCGGTCCGGCACCGGCTCGACGGGAGCATCGGTGCGCAGGGCGACCAGTTCGGTGGTCTCGTTGTGCGGGAGCCATATCTCGACGTCCTTGGCCTCGCCGGGCAGGCCGGTGAAGCGGAGCGTGCCGACCGGGCCGGGCCGGAGTTCGGCGGCTCCGGTGGACATGTCGATGGTCAGGGTGTCGCCGCCGGCCACACCGGCCCGGCCGGCGAGGCGGCCGTCGACGAGCAGGTCGTAGACGCCGTCGGGGCGGGGCGGGGCGCCGGTGTAGACCCGTTTGGTGGGCAGCACGTCCAGCTCGACGGCGGTGGCACGGGTACGGAAGACCAGCCGGACCCCGGAGGGCTGGGACTCGGCCATGGCCAGCTGCCCGTCGGTGCACTGGGCTCGGGCCCGGGCGGGCAGCCGGTGCGGCAGGACGCCTCGCGCGGTGTGCTCCAGGTCCAGGGCGCCACGCAGGAGGGCCGCGGTGACGGGGGTGGCGATCCGGTCGTGTTCGGTGTTGTCCATGGCCCAGCCCGTCGGTCGGGGTCGGTCGGGTTGTCCAGGGCTTGCAAGTGCGCCGGCACGGAGCGCCTCACGGCCGCGCACAGGTGGCCGTGAGGGCCGGCGGCGGTGTTCAGCCGGCGGGCCGGCCCCGCAGCAGGGCGTCGAGGCGGTCCAGGATCCAGGCCCAGCTCTCCTGCGCGCCGGAGGCACTGTGGCTGAAGCCGCCGGCCGCCTCCAGGCTGACGTAACCGTGGAAGACGCTGCCCAGCAGCCGGACGGCGTGCGTCTGCTCCGGTTCCGCCAGGTCGTAGCCGCGTAGGATCGCTCGCATCATCTGCGCGTGTCTGCCTCCGGCGCTCGCGGCCGCCGTGTCCGGGTCGAGCCGCAGCCGTGCCGCGGCGTAGCGGCCGGGGTGCTCCCGGGCGTAGTCGCGGTAGACGTTCGCGAAGGCCTCCAGGGCGTCCTTGCCGGCTCGCCCGGCCAGGGCGTCGGCGGCCCGGTCGGCGATTTCCTCCAGGGCCAGCAGGGCGATCCCGGTCCTGAGCTCCTGGGAGTTCTCCAGATGGGAGTACAGGCTCGCGGTCCTGACACCGAAACGCCTGGCGAGCGCCGAGACGGTCACATGCTCGAAACCGACCTCGTCGGCCAGTTCCGCCCCCGCCCGGACCAGACGTTCTCCGGTCAGCCCTGCCCTCGCCATGTCTTCCCTCCTCGCCCTGAAGGGATTATGCAAAAAACCTATAGCCATTAGGCAAACGGCTTACCCTCCAAGCCTGTGCGTCGGATGTGCGTCCCTTGAGGCGTGGCCCCTTCTCCCCGAGGTGGTGCGTACCGCCGCCGACCACCGGCGGCGGTACGCCGGTGAGCCCTCCGCCCGGAGCTTCGGGCGGAGGCCCGGTCTCACGGGTCGAGCAGTACCGGCAGGACCTGGCGCAGTTCGCGTTCCCAGTACGGCGGGCTGTGAGTGCCCCGGTAGAAGTGCGTGGTGACGTCGACCCCGACTTCCTGGAGGCGACGGGCCACGGTGCGGGACTCGTCGCCCATGACGGCCTCGGTCAGCGAGATCACCTCGTCCTGGTAGAGAGGTGCCAGATCCGCCAGTCCGGGGATGTCCGGGTCCGGCTCGGTGCCCGGCGGGTCGAGGGCGCCCGGGGTGCCGTCCCCGGCGGCGATGTGGACCCGCGTGCCGCGGAGCCGTTCCGCCAGATGGTAGGGATCGTTCCGTTCCCAGACGTGGCGCTGCCGGACCGGGTCGCCCCAGATCCTCCGCCACGGCACACCGATGTACTCCGCGCCGCCGCTGACCGCCTCGGGGTACTGGAGGGGGTGGAGGAAGCCTCCGAAACTGGCGGCCGCCCCGAACATCCCGGGGCGGTGCGCCGCGTACTTGACGGCCCCGTACCCGCCCTGCGACTGCCCGGCGGTCGAACGCTGCCGCCCGGCCCCGTAGTCGCGCTCCAGAATGGGGACCACCTCGTCGAGGTGGAAGGTCTCCACGGCCGGCGCGCCGCCCTCCCCTCCGTTCCACCAGTCGCTGTAGAAGCCGTAGAACGGCATCTGGGGCACGACGACGAGCGTCTCGCGCAGTTCGGGCCACTCCTCGATGCGGTAGTCGTCGTTGTAGGTGCGGTAGTCCCCGCTGCCGTCGGGCAGCAGGTAGAGCACCGGCCAGCGGTCACCGGGGCGCCGCGAGTCCCATCCGTCCGGGGTCAGCAGCCGCACCTTCGCGGTGTCCGCCAGGGCCGGGGACCGGATGGTCAGGTCGAGCAGACGTGGGCCGATCCGCTCCTCGCCGACGACACGGGCCGGACGCCGGGAGCCGGTCGCCAAAGGCTCATGGGACGCGGAGACGGTGGTCGGGGCGCCTTTGGCGGGGAACACCGCCGCGGGGAGCAGCCCGAGGACCGGTACCAGGACGGCCACCGGCGCGACGAGGCCGAGGCGCATACGAGTACGGGTGTACGGAGTCATGTCCTCAGGGTTACCGGGCCGGGGCCCGCCGGCATCCGGTATGCCACCGAAGTCGCCCCTGATACCGACCCGGACGGCCCCCTCACCCACCGCGACCGCCCGGGCACGGAGGGGGCGACGGACCACGTCGCGGTGTCCCGCGGCGGTGCGGCGCTCGGATGCCGCACCGCCCCGCACCGGAGGGAACCGGACGGTGGTGGCCCCACCGTCCGGTTCCCTCCGGTCACCTGCCCCGCTCTTCCCGGCGAGCTGAAGCCGGGAGGTGGGGCACCCCCCGTCGCGCGGTCAGGCCGGTTCCCGGCCGGCGGCCAGGCTGCCGTCCACGTAGACGGTGATGCGCGGATTCTCCTGGTAGGACTGCGCGTCCGGCCGGTACGACCAGTGGCCGCTCTGGTCGAAGGAACGCCAGTCCGCGCGGTTCATCCGCAACTGGATCTCACCGGTGGAACCGCCGGCCGCCAGGGTGCCGTCCGCGAAGCCCAGCTCCAGGTAGCCGTCGGCGTCCGGTCCTGCCGGCGCCTCGTGGACCGTGCGGCCGATGGAGCCGCAGTCCATCGCGGCCCAGTCGCAGTGGGTGGTCCACCGGTCGGGGGCCAGACCGTCGCGCCGGAACCAGTAGCGGACGGTGACGCGGGAGAGGTCCACGGCCTCGTCGCCGTTGTTGACCAGGTTCAGCTGGGTCCGGACCGAGGTGGTCACCGGTTCGTCCTGGGTGCGGTGGAGCACGGTGAATCCGCCCTCGACCGGGTCGGGATCGCCGTCGCCGGGCAGGGTGGTCACCCGGACCGCGCCGGACGGAGCGGAGACGTTGCCGGCTCCGTCCCTGGCCCGGACGGTGAAGGTGTACTCCGTGCCGGGTTCCAGAGCGGAGACAGTGGCGTGCGTACCGGTGGTGGAGACCACCGGGTCGCCCGAGCCGTCTGCGGAGGCGTGCACCGTGTAGCCGGCCACACTGTAGTCGTCGTCGGCGGGGGGCCAGACCAGGGTCACGCCGGTGTCGCCCACCTCCTCGGCCACCGGCGTGCCGGGCGCGGTCGGCGCCTGGGTGTCGGGGGTGGCGTCGGGCCGCTGTCCCCACTTCAGGTCCGTGCCGTTGTGGAGGGTGATCCGTTCGGTCCGCACCAGGTCGGTGGAGTCCAGCCCCTGGTGGGACCAGTCGTTGTCCGGATCCCAGCCGGCCCCGCCGGTGATGCGGAACTGCACCTCGGCACGGTGCTGGGACTGGCCGCCGGGGAAGATGTCCCGACTGCCGCAGTCGACCTCCACGTAGTACAGGTCGCCCTCGGCCTGGAAGGGGCCGCGCAGGGGCGAGGCGCATTCGGAGTATCCGGAAGACAGGGTGATGTCCTCCGGCTCCACGCCCTCATCGAGGGTGAACCAGTAGCGGAACCGGGCGTCGTCCAGGTTCTCGGCCGGGAAGCCCGAGCGGTTGCGGACGATGGCCTTGACCTCGGTGAAGCCGGCTCCCGAGGAGTTCAGCCGGGCCTCAACGTACATCTGCGGCCCGTCGGGCGCCTCCTCGGGCGGGAAGTCGGCCAGTGGCGTGCCGCCGTACCGTGCGGTCAGATGGGCCAGGGCTCCGGAGAAACCGGCGTTGTAGTCGGTGGCGACCTCGTTGGCCACGTAGTCCTGGCGGCTGTCGGTGTAGGCGTCGTCCGCCGAGCCGGGACCGCCGACGAGGGCTCCGTAGAGCACGTGCCGGGTCTCGGCGGGCGAGGTGATCTGGTCGGTCCACGATCCGTGCGCGGTGCGGTGGTGCGGATCGCGCGGCGGGTTCTCCCCGAAGCCGACCACGTAGCTGGAGCCCCGCGGGTTGTCACCCAGGGCGTAGTCGATCTGCCGCTCGCCGAACTCCCGGTACCGCTGGGCCCGGGCGGCGTCCCGGGACCGGAGCCAGTCGGAGTACACCAGCGCCGCGAAGGAGGTGTTGGCGGCGTACCGCAGCGACCCCCAGGTGTCCAGGACCGCCTGTCCGCCCGGGGAGTACGGCACGCGCCGGCCGTCCACACCCGTCGTCCAGTAGTCCAGCCACCGGTTGGCGTCCTCGACGTACCTGGCGTCGCCCGTCTCCATCGCCAGCAGGACGTAGGCCCCGTACTGCTTGTTGTCCCAGGCGAGGGTCCAGCGGTACTGGCGGGTGGTGGTCTGCTGCTCGGTGCCCAGAAGGTCGTACTCGCTCTCGGCCTTGTCCAGGTACGCCCGTTCGCCGGTGGCCTTGTAGAGCCAGTAGGCGCCCCAGACCAGTTCGTCCTGGTAACCGGACCAGGAGCGGTAGAAGTCGCCGGCCGGCACGCAGTCGGAGTACTTGCCGCGGTAGGTGTCGGCGAAGGTGTAGAGCTGTCTGGCGTGCCGCACCAGGGTGGCCGCGTAGTCCGGGTCGTCCTCGGCGAAGAGCATCGAGGAGGAGGCCATCGCGGCGGCCGTCTCCGCGGCCACGTCCGATCCGGGGCAGCCCGGATGCACCCGGTAGGCCGGCCTCTCCATCGGCATCACCTCGGCCGGGCCCCACCACTTGTGGTCGGCGTCGCCGTCGCCGACCTGGGCGTAGAGGACGTCGGGCTCGGGATGGGCGCGGATGAAGTAGTCGTTGACCCAGCGGAGGTTGTCCTTGAGGTACTCCGTCTGTCCCGCCCGCTCGTAGCCGTCGGCGGCGGCCAGACCGCCCCAGGCGAGCAGGGTGGTGGTGGCGGCCATCGGCAGACCGAACTTCACGTGGTCTCCGGCGTCGTACCAGCCGCCGGTCAGGTCCAGGCCCACGTCGGAACCGTCGTCCAGCGCCGAGTCCCCGCGCCAGGCGACGCGGTTGTCCTCCGGCAGGTCGCCGGAGCGCTGTGCCTCGTAGAAGTACATCGACTTCTGCAGCGCCTCGGCGTAGTCGAAGGCCGCGGCGGGCGACGCGGCCTCATCGGCGCGGGCGACGCCGCCGGTGGCGGGCAGCAGAAGTCCGGCGGTCGTCAGGAAGGCCGCCGCGGCGGTGGCGATCCGGCGTAAGCCGCGGCCGCGGCGGCCGGGGTCCGGTCCGCCGGAAGGTGGGGACGTCGTTGCGGAAGTGGACATGGCACCGTCCTTCTCGGACTTCGGGCAGGGGGAGTCATCGATCTGGGAGCGCTCCCATGAGATGGCCTGTACATGCTCAGCGAGTCGCCGGGAAGCGTCAATCGGTGCGGCGCGGCTGTTTTCCGGACGGCGCCGGAAGGCGGTGCCGCAGGCACCGGGACGGCTCTCCCCCGGTACCCGCGGCCGCGTGGAGCGGGGCCGGGTCAGCCGCCGCATTCCTGCCCGTTGAGGGTGAACGCGGTCGGTTCCGGATTGTCCGAGGCGCTGTTGCCGTTGAAACTGATCGTGGTGGAGGCGCCCGGTGCGAGCCTGCCGTTCCAGCTGAGGTTCTCCGCGGTCACCGTCTCACCCTCCTGGCTCCACCGGGCCGACCAGCCCTGGTCGACCCGCTGTCCGGCGGTGAAGTCCCAGCGCAGCCGCCAGCCCTCGACGGCCTGGTCACCGGTGTTGGTGATCTTGACGTCGGCCGTGAAACCGCCGGGCAGCCGGACCGCCGGACCGCCGACATGAGAGCACTCGGCGGAAAACCCTCCGACCGGCGGACCTGGACGCCCGACCGCTCCGTCCGGGAAACCCCCGTGCCCCTCTCCACTCTCACCGGCCATCGCATATTCCTTGACAGGAATATTCTCTTGCGGGAATAATCGCTACCCGTGAACGAACTCCTCGCCGCACTGGCCGACCCGGCCCGCTGGCGGCTGGTGGTCCTGCTGGCCGAGCGGCCCCGCCCGGTCGGCGTCCTCGCCCGGCTCGCCGAGGCACGCCAGCCGCAGACCACCAAACACCTGCAGACCCTGGAGCGCGCCGGCGTCGTCGTCTCCCAGCGATCCGGCCAGCGCCGTATCTACGCGCTCCGCCCCGGTCCCCTGCGGGACCTGGCGGCCGAGCTCGGCCGGCTCGCCGACGCAGCGGACCGACCCGGCGGCCCCCGCACGACCTACGACCGCTACGGATCGAGCCTGCGCGCGGAGCGGCTCGCCGCGCAGGGGCCGGGGTGGGCCGACGGCCGCTCCTTCCGGTTCCTCCAGTCGCTGGTGAGACGTCCCGAGCTGGTCTGGCGCCACCTGACCGAGCCTTCTCTGCTCGCCCGGTGGTGGACGCCCGACGACCTCCGCGTCTGCGAACTCGTCTTCGAGGCGCGAGAGGGCGGGCGGATCCTCCACGAGTACCGCGAGGCGGAGGACGTCGACAACTCCGACCCCATCGCGGGGCGGGCGGAAGGGACCGTCGACGAGGTGCGTCCCGGGGAGCGTCTGGCCTACCGGCTCTCCCCGTTGCTCGCCGACGGTCGTCTCGCCTTCACGGCCCACGTCGAGATGGACCTGAGGCCCACCGGCACAGGCACCGATCTCGACGTCCACTACCGGATCACCGACAGCACCGTCGACTCGGCCGACTTCGTCGCGGGCATCGAGCTCGGCTTCGGTCAGAGTCTCGACAAACTCGCGGCGGCCCTCACCGCGGACACACGCGGAACCGACGGCACCGACAGCACCGACAGCACCGACAGCACCGACACAAGGAGCACCAAGTGACCGAGCAGACCTCCGGCCGCAGGGTCGTCGCCAACATGGCCCTCTCCCTCGACGGCCGCTACGCCGCGCCGGACAACCCGCTGGACATGAGCTGGGTGATGCCCTACGCCCACACCGACGTCGCCCGCGACCACATGGCCGCTCTCCACGAGCCGGCGACGACAGCTCTGCTCGGGCGGGTCAACGCCGAGGGTTTTCTGGGTTTCTGGCCCACCGTCATCGGAATGGAAGGCACCGACCCGCGTGACGAGGCCTTCGCGAAGTGGCTCGTCGGAACCGACAAGGTGGTTCTCTCCTCCACCCTGGAGGAAACCCCGTGGGAGCGGACGACGGTCGCCGGCGGACCGGCCGCCGAGGTGGTCGCGGACCTCAGGGCCGCGGAGGGCGGAGACATCCTGGTGCTCTCCAGCGCGAGTGTCATCAAGGCACTGCTGGCCGCCGACGAGGTGGACCGGCTCGCCCTCACGGTCTTCCCGGTCTTCCTCGGCGGCGGGCCGCGCCTGTTCGACGACGGCCTGCCCGCGGGGCGGTGGGCGCTCGCCGGTCAGGCCGCGGGCGAGCACGGCACGCTGGCCCTCGTCTACGACCGGGTCCGCTGAGCCGGACGGTCACCCGGCTCGGCCGGTATCGCCTCCGGCACACCCGGCCGCCACCCGCAGGCCGTCCCCGGAGAGCCGGGAGCCGGCGGGAGGCTCCGGTCAGCCTTCGGCGGCGCCCGGCTCACAGGCCGCGCCGACCGGACGGCTCGGGCCCGGATGACACAGACCACGGCGCCGGACCATGGAGAAGGGCGCCGGCGGCACCGACCAGCCCTGCTTGCGGACCATCCGGCCGGATTCCGTTTCGCCCTCATCGGGCCGCAGCAGCGGAACACCTTGCCCGTCCCATCGAATTTCGATAGATTCCTATCGCTGTTCGACAAGAGGAGATGCGATGGGAAAGTCGGCGGTGCTCGCACTGCGGGCCGTGCTCGCGGTGTTGCTCACCGGTTCGGTGTTCGTTCAGGCGGTGATGGTGCCGCTGTTGGCCGCCGACCTGGAAGGGCTCGACCCGGAACTCGCCCACCTGCGCACTCCGTTCCTCGTGATCACGGTCCTGGGCGTCGTGACGGTGCAGGTCGTCCTGGCCTGCGTGTGGCGGCTGGTGACGATGGTGCGGCGCGGGACGGTGTTCTCCCACGCCGCCTTCCGGTACGTGCACACCGTGATCGGCGCCTTCGTCGCGGCCGCCCTCCTGGTGTTCGCGCTCGGGGTGCTCCTCGCTCCGGGTGAGGCCGTGGCTCCGGGTGTCATCCTCCTGCTGGGCGGGGTCTGTCTGGCGGTCTTCGGGGTGGCGCTCGTCGTGCTCGTGCTGCGGATGCTGCTCGCCCAGGCCGTGGCACGCGATGTCGAGGCGGCGCGGATGCGGGCCGAACTGGAGGAGGTGATCTGATGCCGATCACCGTCGACATCGACGTGATGCTGGCCAGGCGGAAGATGTCCGTGGGTGAACTGGCGAACCGCGTCGGGATCACACCCGCCAATCTGGCCGTACTCAAGAACGGCCGCGCCAAGGCGGTGCGCTTCACCACGCTCGCCGCGCTCTGCGAAGTGCTCGAGTGCCAGCCGGGGGACCTGCTGCGCTGGGAGCCCGAAGAGGCCGAGGGCGCCGAGGGCGCCGAGGGCAACACTGCGCGTGGAGCCGGGCACCCGTGACCGAGGGGGCATGAGCACGCTCACCGCAGGGCCGCTCCCGGACAGGGCGCACGGCGGTGGCCGCCCGGGCCCGTCCGCGCCGATCCCGGTGGTGTGCGCCGCCCGGAACGGTGTTGTTCCGGGCGGCGCACACCGCGACCGAACACGTGCGGGGAGGCAAGACCGTCCTGGAGACCCGGCCCGGACGCGCCCGGCCCGCTCCCGGGCCGGGCGCCGGACCGCTTACGGAGCCATCTCGTAGGCCCCGGCGAGGGCCTCGACCCGGTCCCACACGCGCGCCGACCGGGCGCCGTCGGCGACGGGGCGCCGGACCGCGCCCAGGGCCCAGTCCTGCTGGCGGGCCGTCGCGGAGTCCTTGCCGTGCAACTCGACCGCGTGCGCGGAGAAGTCGCGGACCAGCACGGCGAACATCTCGTCGAGCACGTCCTCGTCCGATCCCGTCAGGCCCGCCTGCTCCAGGATCAGCTGGCCGTGGACGACCAGGGCGAACAGCCGGCCGACCGCGAGGAGCAGATCGAGATCGCGGCTCTGCTCCTCGTCGGGTGCGGCGGTGTCGACGAACTCGCACAGGGCGTCCGCCTGCTCGCGGAAGCGGCCGACGTTGGGCAGGTGGGCGTAGGCGTCGAAGGCCGGACGCCAGTCGTGGAAGCGGACGGAGCCCAGACCGCGGGCCGGCCCCTGGCGGAAGAGGAAGGTGTCGTCCGCGGCGTCGAGGCGGGTGGGCACGGGCTCGTAGCCGGCCGGGTCCAGCAGGTGGTTGCGCATGAACTTGAGGATCAGCGCGAGGTTGACGTGGACCGTGCCCTCCAGCTTCGGCAGGCTCCGGATCTCGGTGGCGGCCTGGGCGAAGTAGGTGTCCTTCTCGAAGCCCTTGGCCGCGATGACGTCCCACATCAGGTCGATGACCTTCTCGCCCTCGGTGGTCACCTTCATCTTCGTCATCGGGTTGAAGAGCAGGTAGCGGCGGTCGTCGGGGCCCGCGGAGCGGAAGTAGTCGGCGGCGCGGTCGCTGAACAGCCTCATTCCGGCCAGGCGGACGTACGCGTCCGCCAGCGCTCGCCGTACGTGCGGGAAGTCGGTGACGGGGCGGCCGTAGAGGATCCGCTCGCGGGCGTGGGTGACCGCCTCGTACATCGCGTGCTCGCAGATGCCGACCGAGGCGGTGCAGAGGTTGAACTTGCCGACGTTGACGGTGTTGAGCGCGGCGTCGAAGGCGGCCCGCCCGGTGTGCAGGACGTCCCCCGGGCCGACCGGGTAGTCCTCGAGGCGGAACTCGCTGACGTACTTCGAGGAGTCGACGACGTTCTTCACCAGGCGGTAGGCCGGATGGCGGCTGTCGGCCGCGAAGAAGACGTAGGCGTCCGCGCCCTCGGCATCGGTACGGCGGCCGAAGACGGAGACGAGGCCGGCGGCGTTCCCGTTGCCGATGTAGTACTTGGATCCGTTCGCCCGGAAGCCGCCCTCTCCGTCGGGCTCGAGCAGCATGTCGGTGGAGTAGATGTCGGCGCCGTGGGCCTTCTCCGACAGGCCGAACGCGAACACCTCGCCCCGGGAGAGCAGTTCGGCGGCACGGGCGCGGGCCTCGGCGTTGCCGCTCTGCCAGACCGGTCCGAGGCCGAGGATGGTGACCTGCCAGGCGTACCAGTAGTCGAGGCCGTAGAACCCGAGTATCTCGTTGAGCGCGGCGATCCGCGCGGTGTCCCAGCGCACACCCGGCCGGCCGCCGCTCTCGGAGGCGGGGGTGAGGAAGGTGGCGAACAGCCCCTCCCCGGCGGCGAACGAGAGGAAGTCCGCCAACCAGGCGCGGCTGCGGTAGTCCTCGATCAGCCTGCGCTTGCCGCGGGACTCGAACCAGTCGACGGTGGCACGCAGCAGCCTGCGGGTCTCGGGGTCGAAGTGCTCCGGGTCGTAGGTGCGGGGGTTGAACAGCAGCGGGTCGGCCATGAGTGCTCATCTCCGGTTCGGTGTTCAGGGTGCTGGATCGGGGGCGGGGCCGGCCTGGGCGGGCCGCCCGCCGGACGGGCCGGGGTCCCGGCGGGGGGAGAGCCGGTGGAGGGTGGCGAGCACGTCGTCGAGCCAGGCGATCATCATCCGCTCGTAGGCGATCCCTCCCCGGAGGACCGCGTGCTGGAGCTCCCGTCCGGGGTCGAGGTCTTCTGGGCCGGAGGCTTCGGCCCCGGGGTCTTCGGCGGTGCCGCCCCCGCCGAAGTCCCGCCGCTGTCCCGCCAGGTAGTGCGCGAGCCGGTCCCGGTGCATCCGCCGGTGCCGTTCGACCTCGCCGGTCAGGGCGGCCGGGTCGCCGAAGGCGGCTCCGCGGAGCTTCACGGCGAGTTCGTGCCGGACGCTCTCCGGCTGGACCGGCTCGCCGAGCCACCCGGTCAGGGTGGACAGGCCGGCTGCCGAGACCGAGTACTCCTTCTTGTCCGGCCGGCCCCGCTGCGGCACGTCGCGCGCACCGATCCAGCCGTCGGCCTCCATGCGTTTGAGGACGCGGTAGATCTGCTGGTGGGTGGCGGTCCAGAAGTACCCGATGGACCGCTCGAACCGCCGTGCCAGCTCATAGCCGGAGCCCGGCTTCTCCAGCAGGGAGACGAGGATCGCGTGTTCGAGCGCCATACCGCGATCCTGATATGCAACTTGTTGCATAGGCAAGCTCGGGCCGCTCCGGTGAGACGCAGTTCACGCCTCCGGAAAGTCCCTCCGGGCGGTGTCGCACACCCGCGGAGGCGGGGCGGGTTCCGGTCGCGGTCCGCACCGGGCCGCGGGGCCGGCGCACGGCCGCGTCCGCTGGACTCCCTTGCACCGAAAGGCCGTTGGCGGGACCGGCGCCGCGCCCGCGCCTGCGGGTCCTTCACGTGCGGAACCTCGTGTCACAGCCTTCGGCGGTGGTCGCCGGACGGGACGGAAGGGTGTACTCCGCAACCTTCCGGAGCCTTGCCATTCCAGCCGGCGTCACCCTATTCTCACCGACAGAAAGCGCTTTCCCTCCTTCATGAGGACCATTCCGCCGGAGGCGGCGACCGCGGCACCGGCCACGACCTCGTACGCAGGTCGTCACCGGCCCGCCGCGAAGACTCCGACAGGGATGCCGACGCGCAACGAAGCGAAAGGGCATACGTCACGATGAAGACACATCGCGCCGTCCACAGCGACTTCGACGGCGACGGACTCACGAAGCGGACGGCGGGCCGCACCACCGCCCCGGCAGCCGCCCCGCAGCCGGGCGCCACGCCCGGCGCCGCCCGACGGACGGCCGGGAGCGCAGCCACCTCAGCCCCCGGCCCACGCTCGCGGCGAACCACCGAACCCCCCCCCACCAAAGGAGAGGATCCACTCCCGGGCCGGCCTCCGGCCCGCCAGGCAGTACCGATAGTTGGATGTCATGCGCACGACATTAAGTGACACCGTTCGGCGTTCGAAGAGAAAACGGGAGACGACGAGATGAGACGAGCAGTCGCACTGCGGCTCTACGCGGGACTGGCCACGATGGGGCTCGCGACCGCGACCGGCGTGGTTCTGACGATGCCCGCGGCGTCGGCGGCGCCCAGCGGCCCCACCGGCTACGCGACCCAGAACGGCGGCACCACCGGCGGTGCGGGCGGGCAGACCGTCCGGGCCACCACGGGTACCGCGATCCACCAGGCCCTGTGCAGCCGGGCCAGCGACAGCACCCCGATCACCATCCAGGTCGAGGGCACCATCAACCACGGCAACACCAGCAAGGTGTCGGGCGACAGCTGCAACACCGACGACGACAGGATCGAGCTCAAGCAGATCAGCAACGTCACGATCGTCGGGGTCGGCAACGGGGCCGTCTTCGACCAGCTGGGCATCCACATCCGCGAGGCCAGCAACATCATCATCCAGAACGTGACGGTCAAGAACGTCAAGAAGTCGGGCTCGCCCACCTCCAACGGCGGTGACGCCATCGGCATGGAGAGCGGCGTCCGCAACGTCTGGGTCGACCACGTCACCCTGGAGGCGTCGGGCGGGGAGTCGGAGGGGTTCGACGGCCTCTTCGACATGAAGGACGACACCAAGTACGTGACGCTGTCCTACAGCATCCTGCGCAACTCCGGCCGCGGCGGTCTGGTCGGCTCCAGCGAGAGCGACCGTTCCAACGGCTTCATCACCTACCACCACAACCTGTACGAGAACATCGACTCCCGCGTTCCCCTGCTGCGCGGCGGCATAGCCCACATCTACAACAACCACTACGTGGGCATCAGCAAGTCCGGCATCAACTCCCGCGCCGGGGCCCGCGCCAAGGTGGACAACAACTACTTCGAGGACTCCAAGGACGTCCTGGGCACCTTCTACACCGACGAGGCCGGCTACTGGCAGGTCGGCGGCAACGTCTTCGACAACGTGACCTGGTCCAGCCGCAGCGGCGAGAACAACCCGGCCGGGCCGAACCCGCAGTCCAACACCACCGTCAGCATCCCCTACTCCTACGACCTCGACGGCGCCGACTGCGTGCCGGGCGTCGTGAGCCAGACGGCGGGGGCGGGCAAGGGCCTGAAGGTGTCGGACGGCAGCTGCTCGCCGCAGACGCCGGACCCGACCCCGACGCCGACCGACCCCGGACCGACGCCGACCGACCCCACGCCCACTCCGTCCCAGCCCAGCGGAACCAACCTCAGCATCGGAGCCGGCTCCGACGGTTCCAGCAAGGCGAGCGGAACGAGCTACGGCAACGTGCGTGACGGTGACATGAGCTCCTACTGGTCGCCCACCGGTTCGACCGGGTCGATCTCGATCAAGTGGGGCTCCGCCACCACCGTCTCCAAGATCAACATCAGGGAGGCGGCGGGTTCCGAGGGTAATATCGGCTCCTGGCGGGTCGTCAACCACGACACCGGCGCCGTCCTGACCTCGGGCAGCGGAGCGGGCGTCATCACCTTCCCGCAGACCTCGCTGCGCAAGATCACGTTCGAGATCACCGGCTCGTCCGGCACCCCGAAGGTCGCCGAGTTCGAGACCTACGCCGGATAACGGCGCGATTCGCCGCCCGTCCGGGCCCGGTACCCCCGGCCCCGGGCGGGCGGCGGCGCGTCCTGGGCAGCTTCACCCCGGCCGCCGCCCGCCGACGCGTTCACACGCCCGCGGGGACGGCGGCGCGGACGCCAACGTCAGTTCTCCTTCCGGCAACGATCGTTGCGGAAAATGGCCCTGGCCGCGGCATAGGCCGTAGTCTCGGACTACCATCGGGTGACGACCGTTCGGAGGGCATGGTGACCGAGGCCTCTCACAACCCCTTAGACGAGGTTCTGGAGCGCCTGGACGCGCTGTCGGAGAGCAGAGGACTCACCCGCGACGACATCCTGGACCTCGGTGAGCTGTCGGCCGCCACCGGCCTCGGCACCAGGGAGATCCGCACCCTGCTGAGGGGCGGGAGGGTGCGGGAGCGCAAGGTGGGTGAGACCGCTCCCCGGCGGGTGAACTTCCTGTACGAGCGGCTTCTGAGGGAAAGCGGGAGGAGGCCGGCCGACGTCGTCGGCGAGGTGTCGGCCCGCCTGGGGGTGACCGGTGCCTGGGCCCGCAGCCTCCTCCAGGGCGGGAAGTGCCCCAATGTGCCGCATCTCGCCGCGCTGGCCGACTACTTCGGGGTGTCACTGACGTTCTTCACCGACCCTCCCCGCGACGCGCTGACCCGTGAACTGCTGCCGGTCGTGGGCCGGCTGGAGTCGGAGTCGGCCGGGATGGGACTCGAAGACCCCCTGGCCGCCCTCGTCGGAGAGCACGGCGCCAGGGCGATCGCCGCCCGCGGCGGCGGGTCCACCCTCACCATCGCCCAGCGGAAGGCCATCGCCAGGTTCGTCGTCGACTTCGTCGCGGACTCGGAGCCCGGACGATGACGCGGGAGGGCAGAGAGCGCAGGGGCATCGGCAGGAGCACCCGGAAGGCCATGGACGAGCTCGCCCGCCGGCTCATGGACGGCCTCAGCCGCGATCCCGTGCTGCAGGTGCCGACGGACGCGGAGTCACTGTGCCGGGCGCTGTGCCGGGAGATGGGCACGCTCCGGGGCCGCCCCCTGGAGCTGAGGGTCGAGGAACTGCCGCGCGAGGCGGGCGGCATCACCGGCCTGATGCTGTCCCTGGAGGAGCGGGACGTGATCCTCGTCGAGCGCAGGGTGGACGCCCCGCAGAAGCCGATCATCGTGGGCCACGAGCTGTGGCACCTGCACCGTGGCCACAGCAGCTACCCGAGCGGTGCGGAAGGCGGCACGGCCGCCGCCCGCATGCTGTACCCCGGTGACGGCACGGTGCTGTGCGCCGCGGCGCGCAGCCACTGCGACGCGCGGGAGGAGGGGGAGGCCGAGGCGTTCGGCGTGCGCCTGTACCGGGATTTCCGCAGATGGCTCGTGGACGATCCGCTGGCCGTCCCCCGCCCTGCCCGTACCGACGCGGTCGTGACCCGGCTGCGGACCACCCTCGGCCCCCGGTGAGGCGGCCGGACCACCCATGGACGCCTCCGAAGACGTCATCCCCCACATCTACTACCTCGCGGCGGTCGTGGCGCTGCTGCCCCTGTTCCTCAAAATGCGGTCCACCATCCGCGCACGGCACGAATCGCTGCTCCGCGTGGCGAGTCTCCTGCTGATCATGGCCTTCCTCGTCCTCGCCTCCGCGGCGCCCCAGAGCATAGCGCTGATCAACCGGACCACCGGCGTGACCAACATCGCGGCGCCCTGGGTCTACAGCCTGCTCACCGCGTTCAGCGCCTGCTGCCTGCTGATGCTCACCGCGTGGCGGGACGGGACCACCGCGTTGGCCGGCCGCGTGATGCGATGGGTCATCGCCGTGTACTCGCTGGTCATCGTCGCGCTGTGGGTGCTCTTCGCCCTCGGTGACCCCGCTGTCGAGCGCCTGCGCGACTTCGACACGTACTACGCCGACGAGCCGTATCTGCGCGAGATGATCACGCTCTACATCGTGGCCCACACCGTCGCCAACACCGTCAACTTCGTGCTGCTGTGGTCGTGGGAACGCCGGGTGCGCGGCGTCGACGCCTGGCTCCGCACCGGACTGCTGCTCATGGGCACCGGTTACATCGCCACCCTCGCCTTCAACGGCTTCAAGACCGTCGCGGTCGTCGGCCGGTGGAGCGGCCACGACCTGGACTGGCTCAGCACCCAGGCCGCCCCGCTGGCCGGCGCCATCGGCTCCATCCTGGTCGGCGCGGGCTTCCTGATCCCTCACGCGGGCCAGGCGGCCTACGAGTTCTGGCAGGCCGCCCTCCGCCACCGCAGGCTCCTGCCCCTGTGCCGGCTGCTGAAGGAGCACGTTCCGGCCGGGCCCTCCACACTCGTCGGCAAGCCGGACATCCACACCTCCCTGACGATCAGGGAGAAGGAGATACGGGACAGCCTCTACACCCTGGCCCCCTATCTGGACCACGAGCTGCACCGCCGGGCCCGCCGGGCGGCCCTCGACCCCGGTCCCGTGCTCGGGGAGCTGCTCGGCAGGCGGTTCACCCTCCGGGAGGCCGAGGGCGTCGCCGGCGCCGTGGCCGTCTCCGCCGCGATCGCCGCCCGCGCGGAGGATCCGGGCAGGAGCGCCCAGTGGAGGAATCCCGACAACCTGCTCCGCGACGTCGAAGCCGTCTCCGGGGCACTGCGCCGTCCCAGCATCGTCGAGGCGGTCCGCCGCAGCGTGGCCGCCAGGTCGGAGAGCACACCCGCCGCATGGAACGACACCCCCGCCCCATGAGATCCGCGAGGTCAGCGATAGTCCTCGGCGGCAGCCTGGCCGGCATGCTCGCGGCCCGCGCGCTGGCCGACTTCGCGACCGTCACCGTCGTGGAGCGCGACGCCCTGCCCGGAGGGCCCGGGCCCCGCAGGGGGCTGCCGCAGGCGCAGCACACCCATGTGCTGTGGTCCGGCGGTGCCAGGGCCGTCGAGGAACTGCTGCCCGGCACCGCCGACCTGCTCAAGGGCTGCGGAGCGCACCGCGTGCCGGTGCCCACCGACATGGTCGTCCTCAGCCCGCGGGGGTGGTTCCGCCGCTGGGAGGAGTCCCACCACACGCTTCTGTGCAGCCGCGAGCTGCTCGACTGGACCGTGCGCCGGCAGGTTCTCGGCCATGAGCGCGTCACCGTCCGGGAGGGCACCACGGCCGAAGGTCTGCTCGGCGACGCGACCGCGGTCACCGGCGTCCGCGTCCGCCGGGCGGACGGCGGGGAGGAGCGGCTCACCGCGGACCTGGTCGTCGACGCCACCGGCCGCGCCTCGCGCGCGTCCTCCTGGCTGCGGGAGCTGGGGCTGCCCGCTCCGGCCGAGCGGAGGATCGACCCGGGCCTCGTCTACGCCAGCCGTGTCTTCCGGGCTCCCGCCGCCGTACGCGCCCTGGGGCGTTTCCCCACCGTCATCGTTCAGGCCGACCCCCGGCGGGCCCCCGGGCAGGGCGCCTCGCTCATCATGATCGAGGGCGGGCGCTGGATCGTGACCCTCTTCGGTACCCGGGGAGGCGAGCCCGTCAAGGGGAGCGACGCCTTCGCGGACTTCGCCCTACGGGCGCCGCGGCATCCGCTGATCGGCCGGCTCATCGCGGGCGCCGAACCCCTGACCGAGGTCACCCTCACCCGCGCCACCGCCAACTACCGGCGCTACTACGAGCGGATGCGCCGCCGGCCCGAGGGGTTCGCCGTCCTCGGTGACGCCCTGGCGGCCTACAACCCCAGTTACGGGCACGGGATGTCCACCGCGGCCCAGAGCGCCGTCGCCCTGCGCGACACGGTTGGACGCCATGGATGGGGTGCCCCGGGGCTGGCGCGGCACGTCCAGAGGGCCGTGGCCGGGCCGGTGGACGCCGCGTGGATCCTGGCCGTCGGTCAGGACGTGCTCTATCCGGGCGCCACCGAGCACGGTCCCGCCCTCCGGGACAGGTTCGCGTCCGCCTACGTCAGCCGACTGCTCCACACCGCGACCGGCAACGGCTGGGTGGCCCGCCGCGTCACCGATGTCACATCCCTCGAACGCACGGCGTCCGTCCTGGTCGACCCCCGGCTGTCTCTCGCCGCGCTCCGCGGGCCCCTCCGGCCGAAACTCGGCGGGCCTCCGCTCACCGGGGAGGAGATGGCCGCCGCCGGCCTGGTCTCCTCCTCCGTCACCGCTCCGGAGTGACCGGTCGCCGTAGGCGCCCCCGGCGGTGTCGCCGCCGGGGGCGCCTACGGCAGGTCCGCGGACGCGGCCCCGCGGTCGGGGGACGTCCCGCGCAGGAGCCCCCACACCTCACCGGCGGCCTGCTCCGCGGTGGGCCCGCCGGGCATGGCGACCCATCGGGTGAACACCCCGACGAAGGCCCCGGCCAGGTAGTGGGCGCGCAGTTCCAGGAGCGGAGCGGCCGCGCCCCCGTCTGCGGCTGGCCGCCGCCGCGGACGGCTGAGGGTCCGTCCCGCGCGGCGCGGGACGGAGGCGGAGCCCGGCGTCCGCGCGTGCACGGCCGCCGGGCTCCGCCGGTGGGACTTGCCGCCTCACCCCGTCCGGACGACGGGCCGGCGGACAGCGGTCACGGCGTCGCCGTCCTGCCGCCGAAGGACACGACCAGGCGCCCGTCGGAGGCGAAGGACCAGCTCATCGCACCGGCGTACGAGGAGCACCGGGAGCCGTTCGAGCCGGACCAGAACTGGTTCGAGCCGTCGGCGTCGCCGACCGTCTTGTCGTTGGACCCGCTGCCGCTACGGCACGAGACGTTGCCCCGGAACACCGAGTCGCCCGCGTCGAAGGAGTAGTTGCGCTGGGCGTTGTCGATGCTGATGTTGTCCGACATCGTCATCCTGCCGGGGTTCCTGTTGTAGGTGAACCCGTGCTTGCCGTTGTCGTAGGCGATGCTGCGCCGGATGACGTGGTCGACCCCGATGTCCTCGCCGCCGAGCTTGTAACCGTTGCGGTCACCGCTGGAGTTCTGGGTGCCGTTCTCGTAGGCGAGGGAGTCCTCGATGGTCACCGCTCCGATGGGCCCGGTCTCGTCCTTGGTGTAGAGGTCCCAGCCGTCGTCGATGTTGTTGTGGGCCACCGCGTGGCGGAAGACGTTCCCGGGACCGGAGGTGAGCTTCGCGGCGAAGCCGTCGGCGTCCTCGCCGTCGGAGTCGGCGTTGTCGTGCGACTGCGCGCTCAGGACGAGGTTGTGGGAGGGCCACTGGTCGCGGGGGGTGAAGGAGGACATCCGCGAGAGCTGCAGACCCGTATCGCGGTTGAAGCGCGTCACCGTACGCTCGATGACGTTGTGGCTGCCGCCGACGAAGATCCCGTTGTCGCCGGCCCGCTGGACGACGAGGCCCTTGAGGTGCCAGTACGACCCGTTGACCGCGAGTCCGCGGCTGGACGAACTCTCGCTCTGCGCGGAGAAGTCCAGCACCGGTGTCTCGCCCGGGTAGGCGGACAGCTCCGTGCGGTCGCCCGGCGTGCCGTCGTTGCCCTGCGCGATGGTGACCGTCTGCGAGAAGCGGTATGTGCCTCCGCGCAGGCGGATCGCCCCGCCGGGGGTGACGCGGCTGATCGCCGAGGTGAGCGTCGTCGGGTCGGACTCCGTCCCGGGGGCGTCGGCGCTGCCGTTCGGCGCCACGTACAGCACCGGGCCCGAGGGCGGCGGTGTGGTGGTGCCGTCCACCTCGGCGTCGAGGTAGTCGATGTTGGGCAGACCGCCGGTGCCGGTAGGGCTGAACCGGACGGTGTTGGTGCCCTGCCTCACCGGCACCGTGAGCGTCTTCGTCGTCCAGCCGTCCCACACGCCGGTGCTCTCGAACGACGCCGACGTGACCGCCGAGCCGTTCACCGCGATGTCCGCGGGCCGTGCGGCGGTGGTTCCGTTGGCGAAGCGGACCGACAGCGTCGCGGTGCCGGCCTGCGGGGCGTCCACCGTGAACCGGGCGGCCGCGCCCACGGCGTTCCGGCCGTTGCAGAAGCCCGTTCCGGAGTAGCCGGCGTGTTCGGAATCGATGGTGCCGTCGCAGGTGGCGGGGGCGCGCTCGGCCTCGTGGCGGACCGGTGCGGCCGTCGCCGTGGCGCCGGGCAGTGCCACGGCGACGCCGGCCGCCAGGGTGGCGCAGGCCAGTAAGGACAGCGGGGTTGTCGGTCTCATCGGGACATCGCCCTTCCGTGGGGGGACGCCTGCGCGGCAGGCATGGCGGTGCGGCCTTCGCCACAAGGGGAGAAAGCGCTTGCTACGCTAAGAGCGGTCCCTCGGCAGGTCAATAGAAAGGACGAGAAGAAGACGCTCGGCAAACGGTTGCCCGAAACCGGACCCGCCCGTGGCGACCGGCTCCGTGCGAGGCGCCCCGCCCGCCGGGCCACCGGGCCGGGCGGGCGGGCGGGGCGCGGGCGCCGGGGTCAGACCGCCGGGGCGGGATAGGTGGGGTACTCGACCCCGGAGACGTGCTGCACCACGCGGACGACCTGACAGGAGTAGCCGAACTCGTTGTCGTACCACAGGTAGAGGATCGCGTTGTCCCCCTCGACCTTGGTGGCGCCGGCGTCGACGATCGAGGCGTTGCGCGAGCCGATGAAGTCGCTGGAGACCGCGTCGGGGGCGCTGATGAAGTCGATCTGGCGCTTGAGCGGCGAGGTCAGCGACACGTTGCGGAGGTAGTCGAGGACCTCCTCGCGAGTGGTCTCACGGGCGAGCTGCAGGTTGAGGATCGCGATCGAGACGTCCGGCACGGGGACGCGGATCGAACTGCCGGTGATCTTCGCGTCGAGGTCGGGCAGCGCCTTGGCGACGGCGGAGGCGGCACCGGTCTCGGTGATGACCATGTTGAGCGGCGCAGAGCGGCCGCGGCGGTCGGACTTGTGGTAGTTGTCCAGCAGGTTCTGGTCGTTGGTGAACGAGTGGACGGTCTCGACGTGGCCGCGCAGGACGCCGTACTCGTCGGCCATCGCCTTCAGCGGCGGCACGATCGCGTTGGTGGTGCAGGACGCACAGGACAGGATCCGCTCGTCCGGCTTGATCGTCTCGTGGTTGACGCCGTGGACGATGTTGGGGACGTCGCCCTTGCCCGGAGCGGTCAGGACGACCTTGTCGACGCCGGGGCGCAGATGCTTGGACAGACCCTCCCGGTCGCGCCATCTGCCCGTGTTGTCTATGAGGATGGCGTTCTTGATGCCGTACGCGGTGTAGTCCACCGCCGTCGGGTCGTCGGAGTAGATGACCTGGATCTCGTTGCCGTTGGCGACGATCTTGTTGTTCGCCTCGTCGACGGTGATCGTGCCCTGGAACTGACCGTGGATGGAGTCGCGGCGCAGCAGGGAGGCGCGCTTGACCAGGTCCTGGCCGGCGGCCTTGCGGACGACGATGGCGCGCAGCCGCAGGCCGTTCCCGGAGCCGGTCTTCTCGATGAGCAGGCGGGCGAGGAGGCGGCCGATGCGGCCGAAGCCGTAGAGGACCACATCGCGCGGCTCGCGGCACTTGATCTTGTTCTCGCCCGTGGCGCCGGCGACGGCCTCGGCGGTGAACTCCTCCACCGACAGCCCCCGGTCGTCGGCCCTGTACGTCGCGGCGAGCATGCCGATGTCGATCTGGGAGGGGCCGAGGTCGAGCGTGGTGAGAGCCCGCAGGAACGGCAGCGTCTCGGTGACGGAGAGCTCCTCGCCGGCGATCTGCCGGGCGAACCGGTGGGTCTTGAGGATGCTGACCACCGACTTGTTCACCAGGGAGCGGCTGTGGAGCAGGATCGTGACGTCCCTCTCTCGGTGCAGCTTCCCGATGATCGGGATCATCGACTCCGCGATCTCCTCGCGGTTCTTCCAGTTGGTGAACGAGTCCACGGTGGTAGTCACAGGTTCATCTTTCGAGCTAGGCGGTGCTCATATGTTAAGCGCCCCCTATTTTGATCACTCACCCGGTACCGCCCTCACCGGGGGTGCGACGACGGCGGCCGGAAGCACGGCGGTCACGGGAGGCAGCCACGGCGAGGGACGGCCCCCGCCGGTTCGGCCGGCCGGCAGACCGTACGGGCCCGGCCTGTACGGCCCATCGGGACACGCCCGGCCGTGTCGGTAGCGGCCGCCGACCGCGCGGTGTAGCGTCGTGAACAGCAGTCGTGGTTCCGAAGTCTCGTTCGCCCGTGGTCACGATCACGGGCGTTCTCGCTGTTCAGCTCATCTCCGGACCAGGGCGATCACCTCCCGGGCCCGCAGGGCGGGTCCGGTCCCTCAAGGAGAAGGAGACGGTCATGGCCAAGGGCACCGTGAAGTGGTTCAACAGTGAGAAGGGCTTCGGCTTCATCGAGCAGGAGGGCGGCGGCCCCGACGTCTTCGCCCACTACTCCAACATCGCGGCCCAGGGTTACCGCGAGCTGCACGAGGGCCAGAAGGTCGAGTTCGACGTCACCCAGGGCCAGAAGGGCCCGCAGGCGGAGAACATCCGCCCCGCCTGACCCCGGCGCGCACCACGGGCCCGGCATCCCCGCCTCAGGGGTGCCGGGCCCGGTCCGTTCCCGGGGGCCGCCCCCTTCCGGCCCCCTTCAGCGGTGGTGCGAATGGGTGGAGCGCAGTGCCTCGGCGGCTCCGCGCAGCGCCGCGATGTGCGGCTGGGGAGCGGGCCGTACACAGGTGTCGAGCCGCACGGAGAGCTGGTAGGTCACCTCCGGCCGCAGGGCGCCCCCGCCACCCACCAGCGGGCCACGTTCCAGCGCGTCGACGAGATGCGGCACGCGGCTGCCGTGCAGCATGCCGGTGACCATCGCGACGGTCTGGGACACCAGCTCGCGCGAGGGGGTCGTGTCGAGGTCGCTGGTGCCCAGGGCAGTCCTGCGCGCGGCGCTCACGACACCGTCGACCAGCAGGGCCACCTCGGTGATGTGCGCTCCGATGTCCACCACCAGCAGTGGACGGGACAGATCCGCGCGCACCCCCAGTGCGATGGCCCTGACGCTCTCGACGGACAGCACCGTGCGGGGCCGCAGCGCTCCCAGTGCCTCGACCGCGGCGGTGTGGTGGCGCCGGTCGCTGAGGACCGGGGTGGTGATGGCGACCACCGGGCGGGCGAGGCGGGGGGTTCGGCCGCCCAGCAGGCGCTCCAGCAGCCGGCCGGTGCCGTCGGCGTCGACGATGGTGCCCCGCTGGACGGGATGGGTGAGCCCCCTGCCGGGGAAGGTCACGGTGGGCGCGTCGATGACGCTGCGGCGGCCCTGCGTCCAGGCCCGGGTACGGGCGCTGCCCAGGTCGATGGCGATTCCCGGGCATCTTCGGCACACCGGCCAGGCGGGGAAGCGGTGGGCGGAGAGCATCGTGGATTCGGAACCGGTCACCGTTGCGTCCCCCTGCCTGTGGGCGGGACCGCACCGCCGCCGGTGGCGACCTGGTGGTTCACGACCTCACCTTCCACACCCCTCGCGGGGCACACGGGAAACGGAACCCGGCCTGCGCAGGGAGGATGCCGGTACGGCGCTGCCGCGGCGTGCCGCCGGGCGTTGCCCTCGATCCTGGCAGGGGGGCCCGCCCCCGGCCATCGGGGGCAGGCCCCATTTCCGCCGGGTGGCGGTGTGCAGCCGGCCCGCTCCGGGCGCCGCGGGCCGGTGTGGCCGGCGGGCCCGCCCCGCTCCCACGGCCGCGGTGCGGCGGGGTCATCTCAGCGGGGCGAACGGCGCCGGCTCGGCGGTCTCCCGGCCGGTGGCCACCCGCTCCGCGAGCAGCCGGCCCGTGACCGGCCCCAGGGTGATGCCCCACATACCGTGTCCTCCGGCGGCGAAGACGCGTGGCGAGCGGGTGGCTCCGATCAGCGGCAGGCCGTCGGCCGCGCAGGGCCGGGAGCCCACCCACTCGTCCCGGCGCGCCTCAAGGCCGGCGCCCTCCAGCAGGGGCCGCGCGTTCGGAGGCGGCCTGCGTCGCGGTGCGGAGCCCGCTGGCGCAGGACCCCCGTGTCCTGCGCGCCGCCCGGGATTCGCGAACGGCGCTCGCCGAACTCCAGCCCCATGTCTCCTGGACGCACCTGGTGTGGCTGCTGCAGCTCGCCGCCTGGGAGCGCCCCGGGCCCGGCTCCGGCCGGGACCTGCCCGGCCCGGCCCCTGACCGAGCGGCACCGGCGCATAAAAGGCGGCCGCTCCGGGGCCGTGTGCCCGGGCCGGTGTGTCCCACTCCGCCGGAGGCCGCCGGTGTTCGCACCGGGGCGCGGTTCCGGCCGGGCCGCTCCCCCACCCCGGCCGTCGAATTCCATTCGACGATTCACCACGCGTCGAACACCGGTGGTCGAACGTCTGGATTCCTGCCCGGAAGTCCATATTGCTGGACGGTTTTTTCCCGGCCCCGCACACCGGCCCTTGCGCCGTTGATCCACCGCTGTCAGCATCACGACCAAGCGGTGTTCCCGCGGGCCGCTGCGGGTGAAAGCGACCGCACTCGGCCCCCTTTTCTCATCACCCCGTCATGCGAACGCAAGGAGTGCGATGTCCGGTTTACGCGACAGATCAAGGAGGACCGGCCGGTGGGCCGGCCTGCTGGCGAGCGGCATGGTCACGCTGCTCGCCGGGCTGAGCGTGCTGGCCACAGGCGACGCCCGGGCGGCGTCCGGAGCCGGACACGGAAAACGCGCCTTGAGCGCCGCGATGTCCCAGGTCGCCGCGATGCATCCCGGCTGGAACCTCGGAAACTCCCTCGATGCCACCGGCGACGACGAGACTTCATGGGGAAATCCCCGTATCACCGAGACGCTGCTCGACAATGTCAGGGCGCAGGGATTCAACAGCATTCGCATTCCCGTGACATGGAGCCGGCACCAGGGCCCGGCGCCGGACCACGCCCTTGAGGCGGAATACCTCGACCGTGTCGAGGAGGTCGTCGACTGGGCGCTGGCCGACGGCTTCCATGTCATGATCAATATTCATCACGACTCCTGGCAGTGGATCGCGGACATGCCGGCCGACCGCGCCGGCGTGCTTGCCCGCTACAACGCCGTCTGGGAGCAGCTGGCCGGCACCTTCCGGGACCACCCCTCCAGGCTGGTGTTCGAAAGCGTCAACGAACCGCAGTTCAACGGCGGCCAGGACGACGCCCGGAACGCGGAGCTGCTGGACGAGCTCAACACCTCGTTCCACCGCATCGTGCGCCAGTCCGGCGGCGGCAACACCGACCGCCTGCTCGTCCTGCCCACCCTGCACACCTCCGCCGAGCAGGCACGGGTGGACGAACTGGCCGACACCATCGACGCCCTCGGCGACCCCCGCGTCGCCGCGACCGTGCACTACTACGGCTACTGGCCCTTCAGCGTGAACGTGGCGGGCGGTACGCGCTTCGACGCCACCGCGCGGAAGGACCTGACCGATGCGTTCGACCGCGTCCACGACACCTTCGTGGCCCGGGGCGTCCCGGTGATCCTCGGCGAGTACGGCCTGCTGGGCTTCGACCGGCACACCGGCACCATCCAGCAGGGCGAGAAGCTGAAGTTCTTCGAACACCTCGGGTACCACGCCCGCACCAGGAACATCACCACGATGCTGTGGGACAACGGCCAGCACTTCCGGCGCACCGACTTCCGCTGGAACGACCCGGAGCTGTTCGCCCAGATCAGGTCCAGCTGGAGGACGCGGTCGGGCACGGCCTCCTCGGACCAGGTCTTCAGCGCCCGCGGCGACGCCGTCACCGACAAGACGCTCACCCTGAACCTCAACGGCACCTCCTTCACCGGGCTGCGCCACGGCTCCACCGCCCTGGCGTGCGGCAGGGACTACACCCTCCGGGGAGACCGGCTCACCATCACCGCAGCCGCGCTCACCCGGCTGAGCGGTTCCCGGGCCTACGGCACCAACGCGGTGCTGCACGCGCGGTTCTCGCGCGGCGTGCCCTGGCGGATCGACCTGGTCACCCATGACACTCCCGTCCTGCGAGACGCGACCGGTACGACGGACTCCTTCGCCGTTCCCACCGAATTCCGCGGCGACAGGCTCGCCACGATGGAGGCCAGGTACGCCGACGGCACCAACGCGGGCCCCCACGACTGGACGCCCTACAAGGAGTTCGACCGCGCGTTCGCACCCGACTACGCGGGCAGCGCCACCACCCTGACGTCCGACTTCTTCGCCGAGGTCAGGGACGGCGCCCGTGTGACGCTCACCTTCCACTACTGGAGCGGGGCGAAGGTGACCTACCACGTCACCAAGTCCGGTGACTCGGTCACCGGCACCACTGCCTGACCGCCACCGCCCCGGCCCCGGGGGGCTCGCGCCCGGGGCCGGGCAGCGCGCGTCTCACAGAACGCGCTGCCCCTTGCCCAGCGCCACCACACCGTTCTCCGAGACCGAGTACAGCTCCCGGTCGCTTCGCTCGTCGACCCCGACCGCGGCGCCGGGCGGCACCTCTATGTGCTTGTCCAGGATCGCGCCTCTGACGATCGCGCCGCGTCCCACGCGCACGTTGTCGTGGAGGACGCAGTCCTGCACGACCGCTCCCTCCTCGACCACCACGCCGGGCGAGAGGACCGAGCGGGTCACCTGGCCGCGGATCAGGCAGCCCGCGCTGACGATGGACTCCCCCGCGATGCCCCCGGCGTTGAAGCGGGCGGGCGACAGCTGGGAGGAGTGGGTGTAGACCGGCCAGTCGCGGTTGTACAGGTTGAAGGCCGGGCGCTCGGCGATCAGGTCCATGTGGGCGTCGTAGTACGCGTCGAGGGTGCCCACGTCACGCCAGTACCCCTGGTCGCGGGCGGTCTCGCCGGGCACGTGGTTGGCGCTGAAGTCGTACAGCTGCGCCTCGCCGCTCTCGGTGAGGATGGGCAGGATGGAACCGCCCATGTCGTGCACGGAGTCCTCGTCCTCGGCGTCCTTGAAGAGGGACTCCACCAGCGCCCTGGTGGTGAAGACGTAGTTGCCCATGGAGGCGAGGACGGAGTCGGGGTCGTCCTCCAGACCCGGCGGATCGGTGGGCTTCTCCAGGAAACCCTCGACCGTCCGGCCGTCCGGACCGGGTTTGATGACGCCGAAGGCGGAGGACTCCGCGCGCGGCACCCGGATGCCGGCGACGGTGACCCCGGCGCCGCCGTCGATGTGCTGCCGCAGCATCTGCCGCGGGTCCATGCGGTAGACGTGGTCGGCGCCGAAGACCGCGATGTGGTCGGGGCGCTCGTCCTGGACCAGGTTCAGCGACTGGAGGATGGCGTCGGCGCTGCCCAGGTACCAGTGGGGGCCGAGGCGCTGCTGGGCGGGCACGGGCGTGACGTAGTTGCCCAGCAGGCTCGACATCCGCCAGGTGGTGGTGATGTGCCGGTCCAGCGAGTGCGACTTGTACTGGGTCAGGACGCAGATGCGCAGGATGTCGCCGTTGACCAGGTTGGACAGCACGAAGTCGACCAGGCGGTACGTCCCGCCGAAGACGACCGCGGGCTTGGCCCGGTCGGCCGTGAGCGGCATCAGCCGCTTGCCCGCGCCGCCGGCCAGCACGATTCCCAGCACCGAAGGTCCGCCGCGTCGCATCGCAGCTCCTCTCTCGCCTCCGCTCCGCCCCGGCCGCACGTCTGTGGGACCGGTGAGCCGCTTCGGCTCCGCGGGCGAGGGTCTCGGCACGGGCGCCCGTACCGCCGTGGACGCCCGGCGCGAACCCCGCGGTGGCCGGGCCCGCCCTCGTACGGCCCCGTCCCTCGAACGTCCTGTTCCAGGATCGCGCACCCGGCGCGGTTACGAAAGTCGATCTCCCGATCGCATGCCGGGGCCGCCGGCTCTACCCCGCGAGCCGGAAAGTCAGGCAGGCCACGAGGGTGCGGTCGGTGACCGGGGTGCCGATGCGCTCCCAGAACCGGCGGTGGCCCTCGCGCCACTCCTCGAGGGAGGCGTCCCCCTCCCCCTCGGCCGCGGCGTGCTCCCAGGTCACCGCGCCGAAGGGCTTGATCTCGACACCGGTGATCTCGACGGTGGCGACGCGCCGGCCGTGGTCGTCCAGCAGCGCCAGCCGCTCACCCGCGTACTCCAGGCCCTCCGTCTCCTGCGCGTACTCCTGGAGCAGGCCGGTCGTGGCGGTCTTCGCCCCCGCGAGGACGAGCGCGTTCAGGCGGGCCCGCAGGTCCCCCGGCGTGCCCAGCTCCAGAGCGCGCATACCGTCCACCCGGGGCCACATCGGTCCACCACCTCGTCTCACCGCCGCCTCGGCACGTCCGCTGTTCCGTGCGGCGTCCTCGCGTGATCGTACGCCCCGGGGCGTTCCGGGCCGCCCCGGGTTCCGCCGGCCCGGTCCGCGCGGTCCTCGGCGGGCGTCCGGCCGTACCGCCGGGCCGCCCGCTCCTCCGCCGTCACGCCAGCGTTTCGGCGACCACCGCCGCCGCTTTCGCGATCAGTTCGTCGTCATGGGCGGCGTCCTCCTCCTCGCGGTTCGACATGATCGCCACGACGATGGGAGCGGCGTCGGGCGGCCACACCACGGCGATGTTGTTGCGCACTCCGTAACCGCTGCCGGTCCCGGTCTTGTCGCCGACCACCCAGTCCTCGGGCACGCCGGCCCTGATGAGTCCGGTTCCGGTGACGTTGGTCCGCAGCCACTCGGCGAGCTGCGCGCGTTCGCCTTCGCCGAGGACGTCGCCGAGTACGAACGCGCGCAGGTTTCCGGCGAACGCGCGGGGCGTGCTGGTGTCCCGTGTCTCGCCCGGGGACCAGCGGCTCAGCTCCGGCTCCCGCCGTTCCATCCGGGTGACGTCGTCACCGATCTCCTCCAGCACGGCGTCCAGTCCCCCGGGGCCGCCCACCGCGTCGAACAGCAGGTTGGCCGCGGTGTTGTCGCTGAAGCGGACGGCGGCCTCGCACAGTTCGCGCAGGGTCATCCCGGTTCGGACGTGCTTCGCGGTCACCGGGGAGTGGGCGATCAGGTCGTCCTCGGAGTACTCGATCACCTTCTCCATTCCGTCCGGCGAGTGCTTCAGCAGCACGGCGCCGGCGGCCAGCGCCTTGAACGTGGAGGCGTAGGCGAAGCGTTCGGCGTCGTTGTAGGCCACCTCGCGTCCGGTACCCGTGTCCACGGCGTAGACGCCCAGCCGTGCGTCGAACTCGCGCTCCAGTTTCTCCAGGTCGCGGACGAACGGCTTCGTGGCCGCGGTCGGTTCCGCCCTCGCGCTCGGCTTCGCGTCCGCGCTCGGCGGGGACTGCGCGGCCGGGGACGCGTCCGATCCGCACGCGGCGAGCGGAACGAGGGCGAGCGCGGTGAGCACGCCGAGGGTGCGCCGGGCATGGATGCGCCGCATGGGCCGGACCTCCTGTGCGTCCCGTCCACGGGGTGTGTGACGGAAGGGGACGATGCGGCGCCCCATTGTGGTGCACGGACCCGCGGTCCGGTGCGCTGACGCGCCATCCCGCGCCGTACCGGCACGGGGGCAGGCCGCTGTGCGGAAGGCCGCGCGGGCATTGCCTGCCGCCTGGAGCCGCCCCGTCAGAGGGCGAGGACGGCCACGCTTCCCAGATAGACGGCGAGCAGCAGTATGCCGTCGAATCCGAGCCGCAGCCAGCCGCGCTTCTGCCGCACCAGCATGCCGCCCAGCAGCACGGTGGTCATCAGCAGGGCGGCGCTGGTGAGGAAGAGCTGGTCGGTGCCGGCCGCGTGGTAGAGGGAGCCGCCGCGGAAGAAGAGGTCGCCGATGGCGAGGTTGAGCACGTCCAGGCAGTTGCCGCCCACGATGGCCGCTATCGCCAGGGTCACCGCCCCGCGCCGTACCGCCGCGACCGCCGTCACCGTCTCCGGCAGCGCGTTGACCCCGCCCATCAGGACCGCGCCGACGAAACCCGCGTTCATCCCGGTCACGTCCAGCAGGCTCTCGGCCGCCCGGGCCACGGCCCAGCCGCCCAGCGCGACCAGACCCGCGACCGCCAGGAACTCCCCCCACAGGCCTCGGCTGCCCCGCCCGGCGAAACGCTCCTCGTCCGGTGTGTCCGGGACGGTCTCACGGGTGCGGACCGCCCGCCACATCGGCTCGTCCTGATCACGGATCAGCCGGATCCCGCCCCAGTAGAAGGCCGCCAGCACCAGTGAGGCAGGGTGCACTCCCAGCACCGTGGCCTCGGGGCCGAAGGAGGCCATCAGCGCCAGGCCGAGCAGGGCTATGAGCAGGCAGCCGAACAGCACGTTGGGCAGGGAGGCCGCGGCGTGCTCCAGGTTGACCTTCCGGTAGGAGGCGTCGGCGACCACCACCGCCAGGGTCTGCGCCGCGATGCCGCCCACCGCGTTGCCGTACGCCAGGGTGGGCTGACCGTCCATCGCGCTGACCGCCGTCATCACGATGCCGGACAGGGAGGTGATCAGTCCGAAGAAGACCGCGCCGAACAGCGCCTCGCCCCAGCCCGTCCGGTCGGCGAGGGTGTCGCCCAGCGCCGCGAGCCGGACGCTGCACACCACGGTGACGGCCGCGGCCGCCAGGAAGATCGCGATACTCCAGCCCAGGCTCCACGATCCGGTCCAGGCTGCGAGCATCTGCACTCTCCTCGTCACACGCGTCACGGTCCTCTGCCGCATGCCCAGCCCACCGGCGAACAGACCACCGGAAGTGGCCGAATGCGGCGGTGACGTTCGTCTCCTCCTCACCCGCTCCCCGGGGCGGCAGCGGCTCCGTGAGGGACGAACGGTGGGCGGGAGGGAGAGATGACGCCCGTTCAGGGGTGCGTTTTCGGCCTTTCCCGCTCCGGTCACCTCAGCACGCCCCGGGCAGGGGTTCGCACCCTCTATCCTTCTACAGTCATGTAGAAAACACGAGGAGGTCGTGTGCGCCGCACGCTGCCCGCGCGCGTTCCGCCGGGACGGGCCGCGGCGGTCCACGGCTCAGGGGGCCGGGCCGCAGGACCGGTCTGTCAACGCACCGACCGGCCGTCGCGGTTCCGGGGCGAAGGGCGTGGCGTTCCGCGCCCGGTGACGCGCCTTAGGACGCCGTTCCGCCCCCACCCGCACCTCACTCACACACCGTCAGCCTGGGAGGGCGTACGTGGCTTCGATCGACCTGGACAAGGTGCTGGACAAGGCGTGGGCGGACAAGGCCCTGCCGGAGATACTCCAGGCGCCCGTCTCCGCCCTGAAGGGTGTCTCCGACCGCGACGGCGAACTGCTGGACGAGGCGTTCGGCGTGAAGACCGTGGCCGACCTGGCCGGACTGAAGTACGTCCGCTGGGCCCAGGCGCTGGCCGCGCTGGACACCACCGCCAAGTAACCCCGGGGGCCGCGCGGCGCCGCGCACGGCACAGCCTCCGCCGCGGTGCCGCGCGCCCTCACACGCACAGACACACGCACACGTAAAGGAGAACGCCGCGATGGTGTTCAAACGGCTGCTCGGCTCGCTCGGTGTGGGCGGCCCCACGGTGGACACGGTCCTGGACCCGGGCGCGGCCCTGCCGGGCGGTCCTCTGTCCGGGCAGGTGCATCTCAAGGGTGGCAGCGCCGACTTCGACATCGAGCACATCACCCTGGAACTGATCGCCCGCGTCGAGGTCGAGCACGAGGAGGGCGAGTCCGAGGGCGGGATCGTCTTCGAGCGTTTCACCGTGGCCGGCGGCTTCCGCCTGGCCGAGGGCGAGGAGCGCGCCGTTCCGTTCACCGTGACGCTGCCGTGGGAGACCCCGGTCACCGAGCTGTACGGCCAGCCCCTGGGAATCGTTCTCGGGGTGCGCACCGAGCTGGCCGTGGCCGGCGCGAAGGACAAGGGCGACCTCGACCCGCTGGCGGTGCGCCCGCTGCCCGCGCAGGAGGCGGTCCTGCAGGCTCTGGGGCAGCTCGGGTTCGGCTTCAAGTCCGCCGACCTGGAGTACGGCCGCATCCACGGCACCGGCCAGACCCTGCCCTTCTACCAGGAGGTCGAACTCACCCCCGCTCCGCAGTACGCGCACGCGGTCAACGAGCTCGAGGTGACCTTCCTGGCCCACCCCGGCGGTATGGAGGTGGTGCTGGAGGCCGACAAGCGCGGTGGCCTGTTCTCCGGCGGGCACGACGCCCTCACCCGGTTCGCCGTCGGGCACCAGGACGTCCGCGACTGGAACACCGAGGTGGACGGCTGGGTCCGGCAGCTCGTCGAACACCGTGCCGCGTACGGGGCACACGGCGGGTACGGCCACGCCGACCCCTACGGCCACCACGGCGAGCACCACGACGGCCACCGCTCCGGCCCCGGCATGGGCACCGCCATCGCCGCGGGCGCGGCCGGGCTCGCGGTCGGCGTCGCCGGCGGGCTGGTCGCGGCCGAGGTCGTCGACGAGATCGGCGACGCCTTCGAGGACGAGGGTGAGGGCGACGAGGGCTGACCCGCGAGACCTGTGTCCGGGCCGCGGTGACACGCGGCCCGGACTCCAGCCACCGCTTCCGGCGGTCTACAGCGGGGTGGCCGCCTTCAGCACGAGGAACAGGGTGACGGCGGAGTTCGCCGACGACAGCGCCGAGACGGTCGTCCCCGCAGCGGCCGTCCAGGCCGCCAGTCCCGCGGTGGTGAACACCGGCGGCCAGCTGCGCACCACCGGAGCGGGCTCCAGCAGGGCGGCCACCCGCCGCGGCACCGGACCGGCCGCGGCGAAACGGGCGAGCGCCGCGGCCGGTCCGGTACCACGGGAGACCAGCGCGGCCCTGCCCACCGCCCGGGCCACCGCCCGCCGGCTGCCGACCGCCTCCGCCGCCTCCTCGTCCGCCCATCGCTCCGTCGTGTAGGACACCGCCGTCCGCAGCGGCCGCAGGAAGGGGTTCGCCCGCGCGGCCAGGTGCACCGCCAGCAGAAACCTGTGGTGCCGGCCGGCCAGATGCGCCCGCTCGTGCGCGAACAGCACCCGCCGTTCCCCGCCCCCCAGGCACGACAGCATCGTCGTGGACACCACCACCCGTCCCCGCCGGCCCCGGCCCGCGGGAAGCGCGTACGCGTACGGCTCGCCGTCGGGCAGCACCGCCACCGATCGGCCGCGCGCACCCGTCAGCGCCCGTACCGCCCGGCGCCGCACCCGGTGGTGCACCCACAGCGTCCGCCCGCAGGCCGCCACGACCGCCAGCAGGGCGGGGATGGCCGCCCGGCCCGCGACCTCGTCGTAGGGGACCGCCTCACGTACCTCCTCGTCCGACCAGCCGTCCGGCAGCGGGTTGCCCGGCAGCTGTGCGGTGCCCACCACCATCAGCAGTACCAGGCACACCGTGCTGCACACCGCCAGCACGCCGGCCGCCGCCGACAGCAGCACCGTGGCGGTGCGCGGGTGCAGATGCTGCTCGGCCAGGCGTGCGATCGGCCAGACCGTCAGCGGCAGCACCAGCGGCAGGAAGACGAAGACCCCCACAACCGCCTCATTCCCCCGGCTCTTCGGCCCGCTCCAGCAACTCCCGCAGCATCCGCTCGTCTCCCGGCGGCAGGGAGGTCACAAAACTCGCCAGCACCGCCTGACGGTCACTCTCCCCGTCCAGCACCCGCCGCATGCGCAGCGCCGCCAGCCCCGCCTCGTCCGCCGTCGGCGACCACACGAACGAGCGTCCCGCCTTCTCCCGCACCACCGCGTCCTTGGCCAGCAGCCGGGTCAGAATGGTGATCACGGTGGTGTACGCCAGATCGCCGCCGAGCCGCTCCCGCACCCAGGCGGTGTCCACCGGCCCCGGGGCCTGGCGCAGTGCCGACAGCACCTGCACCTCCAGCTCGCCCTGGCCGCGCCGGCGCGCACGGGGCCGCCCGGTCCTCTCCTGGTCCACCCTGCCGTCTCCTTCCAGCCATGCCCCCGTCACCCCGGCCGGGCCGGCCGTACATCGTAGGCGAGCGGTGGCCGGACCGGCACTCCGAGGCCTCCGCGCCTCCGTGGGCCGGGAGGTCTTCGGCGGCCGGGCCGGGCCGCGACGCCGGCGCGCACCCGTCGGTCCGCTCCGACGTCGTCCGGGAACGCGAGCATACGGGTCAGAACCTTCACGCAGGCGCCCACGTCGGCGCTCCGGTCAGGCCTCCCGCCTGACCCGGCAGCGCCTGCTCGCGTGCGCGCAGCGCACCGACGGCCGCCCCGGTCGGTCAGCCGGATCGGCAAGGGCCTGCGGTGAGCCGCGGACACCGGTGTGCCGCTCCTGACCGTCAACGGCGTGACCGGCTCCCGTGACCACATCGCCGTGGCCGGGCGCCTCGTCCGCACGCTCCCCGGCGGCCGCGCCGAGGGCGTCGAGGGTGCGGCCCACCACCCCGACGTGGAGCACCGCCGTCCACGACTTCCTCCCGTCCGTTTTCCTGAGGGTCCTTCCGGGCTGAGGGACCGGGCGGACAAGGCAGCGGGAATCATCGCGGTGGCGCGACCCGCCCTCCCGAGCTGAAAATCAGAGCGGAAAGCCGCTTTCGCACCATTCGATCTTGCCCGTGAGACAAATCGCTTGCCCCGCAGGCACAAACGTGGCTCAATGAATGCATGAGCCAGAGGACTCCTGACACGGGCATGGATCTGCCCCGTGTCGCGCCCCGCCTGCGCGAGCTGCGCAGGCGGGGCGGACTCACCCTGGAGGCCGCCGCCGAGCGGCTCGATCTGTCCCCGGCTCACCTGTCCCGTCTGGAGACCGGGCAGCGCCAGCCGTCGCTGCCCCTCCTGCTGGCCCTCGCCCGGACCTACGGCACCACGGTCGCGGACCTGCTGGGCGAGACTCCCCCCGACAGGGATCCGGTCATCCGGGCCGGGCAGGTGGAACCGGTCGAGGCCGGCGGCTGGGTCTACCGGCAGGCCGGCGGATCACGGCGGGCCATGCAGGCACTGCGCGTCCACATACCCCCGGACGCCCAGAACGACCTGGTCCGCACCCACGCCGGAGAGGAGTGGCTGCATGTCCTCACCGGCCGCCTCCGCCTTGCCCTGGGGAGCGACGAGCACCTTCTCGGCCCCGGCGACTCGGCCCACTACGACAGCCTGACGCCCCACCGGATCACCGCCGTCCCCCCGGAGGGGGCCGACCTGCTCTTCGTCCACACACTGCTGCGGAGCAACGTCGGCGATCTGTGCCTGGGAGGCGGGGGGTGACCCGTCCGGCGAGGTGCCCGGCGGCACACCGACTCATCGCGACCTCTGGAAGGTGACACCCATGCCGAGTGAGGACACCGGCGTCGAGCGCGGCGACGGCCGCTTCCCCCGCGGACTCGTTCTCCGCCTGTTCGCCTACATAGTCGCGGGTCACGTCTTCGCGTTCTTCCTCTACCTGCTGTTCACGCTCGGAGGCGAGTAACCCCCCCGCCGCCGCGGGGCCGGTGCGCGGCGTTTCCGGCCGCGCACCGGCTCCGGGCGGGAAGGACCGCCCGCCCCCTCAGGTCTTGGCCCGGTAGGCCCTCATCGCCGGCGGGTAGAAGACCGCCGCTATCCCCACCGCCCAGACCAGCGACCACAGCAGCGGCCGACCCACCTCGCCGCCCAGCAGCAGACCGCGGTACGCGTCCGACAGATGGGTGACCGGGTTGACGTCCGCCCAGGCCTGGAGCCAGCCGGGCATGGTGTCGACGACGACGAAGGCACTGCTGGTGAAGGTGATGGGGAAGATCAGAGTGAAGCCGAACGCCTGAACCTTCTCCGCGTCGCCCGCCAGCATGCCGATCAGCACCGCGCACCAGGACACCGCCGCCGCGAAGACGATGAGCAGCAGCGCACCCGCCAGGAAGCCGCCGAAGCCACCGGTGACGCGGAAGCCGAGCGCCAGACCGAGGGCGACCATCAGCAGCATCGCCCACACATGCTTGGCCAGGTCGGCTGTGATCCGGCCGATCAGCGGGGCGGAACGGGCTATCGGCAGGCTGCGCAGCCGGTCGAAGACGCCCTTGGTGAGGTCGGTGTTGAGGGCCAGCGCCGTGTAGGTGGTCATGAACAGGGTGTTCTGGACGATGATCCCCGGCAACGCGTACGTCAGGTAGACATCGGGCGACCCGGCCATCTGGCCACCGAGCACATAGGTGAAGAGGAAGACGAACATGATCGGTGTGATGCTGTAGTCGACGAGCTCGAGCGGGTTGTGCTTGATGGCGACCAGGCTGCGCCACGCCATGGTGGCGGTCTGCCGCAGTCCGGCGCCCGGGCGGACCCTGCCGCCGGCCCCGATGGGCGCGCCGGCTGCCGTGGCGGTCATGATGTGCTCACCGTCCTCTCCTCCTTCCGCTCCCCGGCCCGGGCGTCCGCCTCCCGCCGTCCCCCGTCCGGCCCGGTACGGTGGCCGGTCAGCGCGAGGAAGACCTCGTCCAGCGAAGAGCGGCGCAGCATCAGCTCGCCGACCGCGATACCGGCTCCGTCCAGGCTGCGGACCACCGCGGGCATCAGCTCCGGATCGCCGACCGGCACCGTGACCGCCTCTCCCTCGATCCGGGTCTGGGGCCCGGCCGCCCGCGCCACCAGGGAGTGCGCGGCCGCCAGGTCGCCCTCCCGTACCGGCCGCACCTGGAGCACCTGGCCGCCCACCTGCGACTTCAGCTCGTCGGGGGTGCCCTCGGCGATGACCCTGCCCCTGTCGATCACCACGATCCGGTCGGCGAGCAGATCCGCCTCGTTCAGGTACTGCGTGGTCAGCAGCGCGGTCACGCCCTCGGCGACCAGCCCGCGCAGCATGTCCCACAGCTCCCCGCGGCTGCGCGGGTCGAGGCCGGTCGTCGGCTCGTCGAGGAAGAGGATGCTGGGCCGGCCCACCAGACTCGCCGCCAGGTCCAGCCTGCGCCGCATGCCTCCCGAGAACGTCTTCACCGCGCGCCCGGACGCCTCCGTCAGCCCGAAGCGCTCCAGCAGCTCGGCAGCCCGTGCCTTCGCCGGGCGCCTGGGGATCCCCAGCAGCCGCCCGATCAACAGCAGGTTCTCCGTGCCGGTGAGGTTCTCGTCGACCGCCGCGTACTGGCCGGTCAGACCGATCAGGGAGCGCACGACCCCCGCCTCGCGCACCACGTCGTGGCCGGCGACCTCGGCCCGCCCCGCGTCCGGCTGGAGCAGGGTGGCGAAGATCCGCACGGCGGTGGTCTTGCCCGCTCCGTTCGGTCCGAGCAGCCCCAGCACCGTCCCGGTGCGGGCCTCCAGGTCCACGCCGTCCAGCGCCCTGGTGTCCTTGAAGCGTTTGGCCAGGCCCTCGGCCTGGATCGCGTACGAGCGTGCCATGAGGTTCGCCTCCTCGAACCGAGGTCGCGTTCGGGTGCCGCATCCGGGCCCCCGCCTCGGGGAGCGGCGACCCCATGGACAACTGTGACGCACGCCACTGACAAACTCCGCAGTGGCCGGATCGCGTAGGGTCGGCGGGATGGCGAGGTATTTCGACGTGCACCCCGACAACCCCCAGCAGCGCACCATCGGCACCGTGGTGGACGGCATCCGGTCCGGCGGGCTCGTCGCGTACCCCACGGACTCCTGCTTCGCGCTGGGGTGCCGGCTGGGCAACCGCGACGGCATCGCCCGGATCAGGTCGATCAGGAACCTCGACGACCGCCACCACTTCACCCTGGCGTGCCGGGACTTCGCGCAGATGAGCCGGTTCGTGCGCATCGACAACGACGTGTTCCGGGCGATCAAGGCGGCCACGCCCGGCAGCTACACCTTCATCCTTCCCGCGACGAAGGAGGTGCCGCGCCAGTTGCTGCATCCGAAGAAGAAGACGGTGGGGGTCCGCATCCCCGACCATGTCGTCACCCGGGCCCTGCTCGACGAGCTCGGCGAGCCGCTGCTGTCCAGCACCCTGCTCCTGCCCGGCGAGGAGGAGCCGCTGACGCAGGGCTGGGAGATCAAGGAGCGGCTCGACCACGTGGTCGACGCCGTGCTGGACTCGGGCGACTGCGGCACCGAGCCGACCACGGTCGTCGACTTCTCCGGGGGCGAGGCGGAGATCGTGCGCCGAGGAGCGGGCGACACCTCCCGGTTCGAGTAACCGGGCCGGCGCCTCCCGTACCCAGGTCCCCTGTTCCCGACGCCCCCGATGGAGGCACCGACATGACGAGCACCCCTCCTGTCACGCTGGAGGACGTCCGCGACGCCGCGGCGCGGATCGAGGGCGTCGCCCACCGCACCCCCGTGCTGCGCTCACGCACCCTGGACTCCCTCGCCGGCGCGGAGGTCTTCCTCAAGTGCGAGAACCTCCAGCGCGTCGGGGCCTTCAAGTTCCGCGGCGCCTACAACGCCGCCTCACGCCTGTCGTCCGAGCAACTGGCCCGGGGCATCGCCGCCTACTCCTCGGGCAACCACGCACAGGCCGTCGCCCTGGCCGCGCGTGAGCTGGGCACCACCGCCGTGATCCTGATGCCCGAGGACACCCCCCGCTCCAAGCTGGAGGCCACCGCCGGATACGGAGCGGAGATCGTCACCTACGACCGCTACACCGGCGACCGGGTCGCCCTGGGCGAGGCGCTGGCCGCCGAGCGCGGGCTGACGCTGATCCCGCCCTACGAGCACCCGCACATCATCGCCGGCCAGGGCACCGCCGCGCTGGAACTGATCGAGGAGGTGGGCGAGCTCGACGCCCTGGTGGCTCCGATCGGCGGCGGCGGGCTGATCGCCGGCAGCGCCACGGCCGCCAAGGGGCTGCTGCCCGGGATCCGGGTGATCGGCGTCGAGCCGGAGGCCGGGGACGACACCAGGCGTTCGCTGGAGGCGGGAGGACGTGTCTCGATCCCCGTGCCGCGCACCATCGCCGACGGTCTGGCCGCGGAGACGCCGGGAGAGCTGACCTTCTCCGTCAACCGCCGGCTGGTCGACGAGATCGTCCTGGTGGACGACGACCGGATCCGCGAGGCGATGCGGCTGACCTTCGAACGGCTGAAAACGGTCGTCGAGCCCAGCGGCGCCGCCGCCCTGGCGGCCGTGCTCGCCGGACGCCCGGATCCTCTGCCTCGCCGTATCGGCGTCATCGTCTCCGGTGGCAACGTCGGCGCGCAGCGCTTCGCCGAGCTCCTCGGGGGCTGATCCCGCCGGGGCACCGCACGCACCCCGGGCCCCGCCGTACACCGCCCGGCCGGCGGACGGCGGGGCCCGCGTGGCCCGGTGCCGCGTCGGTCAGGGCCCTGTTCTCCCGAAGCTACGGGGAGGGTGACGAGTAGCTCCCTGTGATCAGAGTGGCGCTCGGTCAGGGAGGTCGAGACGGGGGCCCGGGGCCTCGCCGGCCCGGAAGGCCGGCGAAGTCGGCGTGGGCCCGTCCGGGGGCTTCCGGGCATGCCTCGCGCCCGGCGTGCCCGGCGAGCGCCCGGTGGATGCCGGCGGCGGAGGGGTTCCAACCCCTGCGGCTGCTGGTGGGAACGGCCAGGTCGGGCTGGATCTGCCCGACGGACTCGCCGGACGCGCTGCACCGCAGCACAGGGTGGAGCATGTCGCCGGTGATGACCGGGGGCCGGCCGCCGTGCTCGCCCCTCGCGGGCCGCGTGTCGAGCCCCTCCGGCGACGGCCCCCGGATGTCCTCCCGCTCGGTTCCCGCCATCGCCGCGGAGAACGCGAACAGCGGCTTTCCCGGGCTCGCCCGGGGCGTAGATGCCGGTCGGGCCGGCGAGCGTCTCCAGGACCAGGCCGTGGGCGGTGAGGCGGTCGGTGAGGGCCGTGAGTTCGGCGGCGTCGCGGCCGAGGCGCTCCACTTCGTACACGGTCGGGATGCCCCGGCAGTGCGGGACGTCCGCCTTGACCTCCCGCGCCGTCCACAGCGCCTCCTCGAACCGGGGCCGTACGCGGACCCGGGTGCCGGCCCCGGCCGGGGCACCAGGGCGAAGCGGCGGGTGTGGCGGGCGGAGGCGACCGCGCCGCCGCGCGAGCGGCACGGCGAGCCGGTCTGGGTGTCGCACTTCGGACAGGCGTGCTGTTCGGCGTCGTCGGTGCCCGGCCGGCCGGTCGGGGAAGGGGGCTGAAGGCCTGCCACGGGCCCGGATCCTCGCACCGTGCAAGTCTCGGAGGAGGGTCCGTCCCGCTTCTGAGTGGGAACGGGTTCTGCGAACCGATCCGGGATCAGCGGGAGTCCGGCGGCCCGGGATTGACGCTCCTCGCGGAAGGGGCCGTTTGTGGGAGGTATGCGTCAATCGAGGGCGTCACGGTCGGTGTGGCCGGCGTAGCCCCTCGAGGAGGAGTGCGATCAGCCGGCGCGCGTCGTAACGGGGGTCGCCGTCGGTGCCGATGCAGAGGTTTCCGATGCCGCGCATGAGGTGGTAGGCGTCGAGGTCGGTGCGGATCTCGTCGGCGGCGGCTGCGGCGTCGAGAAGCTGGGTGCACACCGGTACGAGGCGGTCGAGGAAGTAGGTGTGCAGCGCCTCGAAGCCGGTGGTGTCGGCCTGCATCGCGGCGGCCAGGCCGTGTTTGGTGACGAGGAAGTCGACGAAGAGGTCAACCCAGCGTTCGAGGGCCGCGAAGGGTGTCGGACTCTCCGCCAGCAGGGTCGGGCCGGCTTCGGCGCAGGTGTCGACCTGGTGGCGGTAGACGGCGATGACGAGGTCGGCCCGGTTGGGGAAGTGGCGGTAGAACGTGCCGAGCCCGACACCGGCCTTGGAGGCGATCTCGCGCACCGGCGCGTCCACGCCCGAGGTGACGAAGACCGCGGCCGCGGCGTCCAGCAGGGTCTGCTGATTACGCCGGGCGTCCTTGCGCTTGGAAGCGGCCGAACTTCCCTGGCGAGGGCTGCTCGCGTTCACCGAGGCACTTCCTTCCGTGATCACCCTTACAATACGGAACATCGTTCCGTATTGTAAATGGAACCAAGTTCCGTTTCATTCATGGTGCCAGACCGAGGAGCTGGCGGCCAGGCCGTCGTGATCTCCACGCCGCACCCGCCGGGAGCTGCAGGAACGCGCCGGCCCCCGCCCTTCGGCGCAGATGCCGCGCGGACAGGGAGAAACGCGCGGCCCGCCCTCGGTCCCCACCGAACCTGAACGCAGAAGAAACCCACCGAAAGGCACTTCCATGTCCGACTCCAGCAGCCTGACCACGCCCCGGGAGGCACCCGCCGCCGTGGTGTCCGTTAAGCCGGTGACCCTGCCCGCTCCCGGCGAGCGCGGCGAGGATCTCCAGGTTCGAGTCTCCGCCCCGGTGTCCGGCCGCGACCTGCCGGTAATCGTCTTCTCGCACGGCTTCGGCTGGTCGATGGACGGCTACGCCCCGCTGTCCGACCACTGGGCCGCGCACGGCTTCGTCGTCATCCAGCCCACCCATCTGGACTCCCGCACGCTCTCCATTCCCGCCGAAGACCCCCGCACTCCGCGTATTTGGCGCTACCGGATCGAGGACATCACGCGCGTGCTGGACCGACTCGCCGTCCTGGAGGCGTCCGTACCGGGCCTCGCCGGGCGTGTTGATCACGACCGCGTCGCCGTGGCCGGCCACTCCTGGGGAGCGCAGACGGTCAGCACGCTGCTGGGCGCCCGCGTCCTGGACGCCGACGGGACTCCCGGCGAGGACATGTCCGACACCCGCGTGAAGGCCGGGGTGCTGCTGGCCCTCACCGGACTCGGCGACGACCTGACTCCGTTCGCCGCCGAGCACTTCCCCTTCATGAGGCCGTCCTTCGACACCATGACCACCTCGGCCCTCATCGTCGCCGGCGACAACGACCGGTCCCGCCTGTCCACCCGCGGGCCGGACTGGTTCACCGACCCCTACACCCACAGCCCCGCCGGCAAGAGCCTGCTCACCCTGTTCGGGGCGGAGCACTCGCTCGGCGGCATCCCCGGCCACCAGTCCGCCGAGACCACCGACGAGAGCCCCGCCCGCGTCGCTCTGGTCCAGCAGGTCACCACGGCCTTCCTGCGCAGCACCCTCCTCGGCGACGACACCGGCTGGAAGGCGGCGGCCACCGCCCTGGAGGAGAACCCCGAGCCGCTCGGGACCCTGCGGAGCAAGTGAACCGCCGACGGCACCTCTACGCGTAAGGACACATCATGATCCTCGTCACCGGAGGCCTCGGCTTCATCGGATCCCACACCGTGCGTGCCCTGCTCGACCTGGGCGAGGAGTGCGTCGCGATCCAGCGCAGCGCCCGACGGCTCCCGCCCGTGCTCGACGGGGCTGGTGTGAAGGTCGAGCAGGTGGACGTCACCGACCGCTCGGCCCTCCTCGCCGTCGGCCGACGCCACGACATCACCGGCATCGTCCACCTGGCCGGCTCCTACCCCTGGCCGCCCGTCCCCGACGCACCCGTCGACGCGACCCGGCAGGCGCTCAACGGGCTGCTGAACACCGTCGAGGCCGCCCAGGAGTGGGGCGTACGGCGCCTTGGCATCGCCAGCACGATCGGCGTCTACTTCGGTGCCCCGGGCGACGGGCCGCTGCGCGAGGACACTCCACTGCCGATGACCGCGTCCGTCTCCATCCCGACCTTCAAGAAGATCGGCGAAATGCTCGGCGGTTTCCTCGCCGACACCACGGACCTCGACATCGTCAACTACCGCATCTCCGGCACCTGGGGTCCGCTCGGCCACCTTGACCCCTTCTTCGCCGCACCCGCCCTCGTACACGCCGCCGCCCGCGGCACGGCCCCGGACCTCACCCATCTCGTCCACCCGGCCCATGCCGAGGACGGGCTCGACCTCACGTACGTCAAAGACACCGGCCGGGCGATCGCCCTCCTCCAACTCGCGGACCGGCTGAACCACCGCACCTACAACGTCGGCTCCGGCCGCGCCACCACCAACGCCCAGGTCGGCCAGGCCATCAAGAAGGCGGCACCCGGGGCCCGGGCCGACCTCCCCACCGGAGGCACCACACCGCACCTCGTCCTCGACATCAGTCGCCTCAACGAGGACACCGGCTACCAGCCCGAATACGACACCGAACGTGCCACCGCCGACTACATCGCCTGGCTGCGCGCCGGCAACGACAGCTGAACCGGATCCGCCCCGGCGCGGCCCGGCCGCGCCGGGGTGCCGGCCCGACTCTGTCGGGGTGCCGGCCCGACTCTGTCGGGGATCTTGATGTCGTCCGCTCAGTCCGTGGCGGGCCGCCAGGACCTCGGCCGGGGGATCCCGCGCCGGTCCGGGGAGTTCTGGAAGTCGGCCGGCGGCCGGGACGGAGGTCTTCTCCGGTCGGCGGCCGTCGGCTGAGACGCCCGCGGAAGTCGATCGGCGCGCTGTGGTGGAAGCCGGGACCGTCCAGTTCCATGGCCGGCGCGTACGTGCAATCGATGCGGCAGCGAACCGCCGCGGCCGCCTGCCGGTCCAACAGACCGAGCAGGAACTGCAAGCACACGGACGGTGGCCGGCTGGCACGGCCGGAGAAGGGACTCGCCCACCGGAACGGGCGCGGGGCGACAACGGGCACCCCCGACAACCGCATCGGGCCTTGAACAGGACCGAGCATGCCCGTTGACCACGCCGCCCCGCCGGGGATCCCCAAGATCCCCGGCAGAGTCGAGCCGGTGCCGCGTCGGTCAAGGTTCACCCCACTCGCCTCCCTGGCACGTACGCTCGCCGCGTCGACCGAAAGCCCAGGTAGGGCAACCGCATGCGGCTTTGGGCCGCCTTGCGATCGCACGGCACCGGACCGCCTCGCCACCGGGCGGACCTTGACCGACGCGGCGCTAGTGGCCGGAGTGGTCGTGGTCACCGCCCTGCGGCGGGCGGAGGGACGCTCCCGGGACGGCGCCGGAGAACTGCCCGGCCGCGCCGTTGCGGGCGCCCTCGGGCCATACGAGTACCTGGTAGCCGACGGCCACGATGTCGGGCACGGCCCAGGCGCTCAGTTCCGTCGCGCTCTCGCCCGGCGCCAGCTCGCCCTCGAAGCCGCCGTCCCCGTCGGCCCTCTGGGCCATGCCGCCCACCTCGACCCCCACCCACTGGACCTCCACCGCGTCCAGGTCGAGGGGCGTATCGCCGTTGTTGGTCAGCTTCACGCGCAGTCCCAGCGGCTCGCCGCTCTGCCCCAGCAGCTTCTCGCGGGCCCCGGCCAGCCGCTTGTCGTCCACCGTGCCGCCCTGGACGTCGGTGCGGTCGGCCGGACGCAGCCGTCCCAGTACCGTCGCCGTCGCCTCCAGGCCGTCCGGCCAGGCGAAGGTCTTCCCGGCCGGTACCGCAGACGGCCTGGCGGATGCCGCCCGCGAGGGTCCGGCGGTCGCCGAGGCGGAGGGGTCGGGGGCGGCCGGAGGGGCCGGCTCCCCTCCCGCACCGCAACCGGTGAGGGGCAGGGACAGGGATAAGGACATCAGAACCGCTGCGGGCACGGTTCGGCGCATGGGGACTCCAGCGGGCGGCGTCGGGCTGGCAACGGCGAGGCCGACGGTAGCGCCCCGCCCCCTGCCCGTAAAGATCGGCGGTCCCGCCCGCGCCGGGGAAAGACGGGGCCGGGGCGCGGCCGGGCACGGGCGCCCGCTGTCACGCCTCGATCACCGCGACCGCGTCCAGGCCGACGGCGTGCAGGGTCCGCAGGACGGTCCGGTCGGCTCCGCGGACGGTCAGTACGGCGTTCTCCGGCCGTCCGGTGGCCGCGCGGAGCAGGGCGTAGGCGCACGCCAGGTCGAGGTGGTCCAGACCGTGCATCTCCAGCACGACCTCGTGGGCGCCGAGCAGCCGCGGGTCCGCGAGCCGCTCCTCCAGTTCGCCGAGTGTTCCGGAGTCCAGCCGGCCGGAGACGGTGAGCACGGCGCGGCGACTCCCGGCCTCGGTGATCGCCAGGGCCGGGCGGTGCGCCCGTGCGGCGGGTTGCGGCTCGTATGCCATGGCGGCCTCCTGCGTGTGCCGGCCGGTGGTGGTTGCGCGCCTGTGTCCGTCTTCTCCCTCCAGCGTCTCACCACCGCCCCTGCCCGGTCCGGCGGACGCCGGTCCGGGCAGGGGTGAGCGCGCTCTTCCCCGCTGCCGGGGAAGGTGTGTGCGGCGTCAGGCCCTTGTGCCCCGCGCGACGGGAGCGGGCTGCCCG
>NZ_JADEYH010000023.1 GCF_017114865.1 Streptomyces verrucosisporus
GTGCGGCCGGGCCCCTCGGCTCCCCTCGCCTCGGCCGATCGGGTTGGATGGGCGGAGCGCCGCCAAAGCATCGGCGGGCGGCCTTACGCGGAAGAGGGGCAGTCAGCACATGGGATTCACGCCGGGCCGCCGCATCACCCACTGCCCGTACTGCGGGACGCGCTACGCGGACGGCGCCGAATGGCCCAGGGACTGCGCGGGCTGCGGCGAGACGAACTGGGCCAACCCCCTGCCCGTCGCGGTCGCGCTCCAGCCCGTCGCCACCGCCCGGGGCGGCCGGGGGCTGGTGGTGGTGCGGCGGGACATCGAGCCCTTCCGCGGCGAACTGGCTCTGCCCGGCGGTTACATGGAACTGGGCGAGAGCTGGCGGCAGGCCGCGGTGCGCGAGCTGTGGGAGGAGACCGGGCTGGAGGCGGCGGCGCGGGAGGTCACCCTCGTCGACGTCCACAACGGGGGCACCAGCCTCCTCGTGTTCGGCCTGCTGCCCGAGCGGGACGCCGCCTCCCTCCCCCCGTCGGCTCCCACGGCCGAGGCGACGGAGTGGATGGTGCTGGAGGAGCCGGCCGCGCTGGCCTTCCCGGCGCACACCGAGGTGATGCGCGCGTATCTGGCGGGGGAGGCCGCCGGTCCGGCCGTGTAGGGGCGGCGGACCGCCGGGGGCGCGGAGCGCGGCGGAATCGGTGCCGACGCCGGGCTGCGGACACCGGGCGGCGGCGCCACGGGGTCGTTTCGCGGTGGTTTCTCCCGTGTTCCGGGGGACTTTCGAGGCCGTGTCGCGGGAAGACGTTTACGAGCGCTTCACGCGGCGATACCTTGAGGTAATGGGAGCGCTCCCAGGAGTGATCGCCGGATGACCCCCACGCCTTTCCGGCCGACCGCCGCCCACGGGAGCGCCTCCGTGTATGGCCGTACACCCGGCGGCGGGTGGAGGCCGGCCCGGCCCGCTTCCCCGGGCCGGGCCGGCGCCGCCCGCCGACGCGGAAGACTCCGAAGGAGACCCCCCACCATGGCTGTTCAGCACACCGCCCGGCGCGCGGCGCCGGCCCGCTCCCCCCGCTCCTTAGCCCTCCTCGGGGCCGCCCTGTTCGGCCTCGTCATGGCATCGGCGCCCACACCGGCGACGGCCCACGGCGCGACCATGATGCCGGGCTCGCGCACCTACCTGTGCTACCAGGACCTGGTCAGGAACAACCACCAGCTGCCCTCCAACCCGGCCTGCGCGGACGCGGTCCGGGAGGACGGGACCACCGGGCTGTACAACTGGTTCGCCGTGCTCGACTCCAACGGCGGCGGACGCACCACGGGCTACATCCCGGACGGCAAGCTGTGCAGCGGCGGCGACCGGGGACCGTTCGACTTCTCCTCGTACAACGCCGCCCGCAGCGACTGGCCGAAGACGCACCTCACCTCCGGGGCGAACGTCCGGATCAAGCACAGCAACTGGGCGCACCACCCGGGCCGCTTCGACGTCTACATCACCAAGCAGGGCTGGTCCCCGAACAAGGCCCTGGCCTGGGGTGACCTGGAGAAGATCAACACCGTGACCAATCCGCCGCAGTCGGGCAGCGTCGGCTCCGAGACCGGTCACTACTACTGGGACGTCCGGCTGCCGCAGCGTTCCGGCCAGCACCTCATGTACATCCACTGGACGCGTTCCGACAGCCAGGAGAACTTCTACTCCTGCTCCGACGTCGTCTTCGACGGCGGCAACGGCAACGTGACGTGGTGACCGGGAGGCGCTCCGCACCAGGCGCGCGCTGACCCCCACCGGGCCCCGCCGGGTTTCTCCGGCGGGGCCCCTCCGTGTCCGCCCGCGCCCGCCCCCACTCCTCCATGCGTGTGCCCCGCCGGAGAAACCCGGCGGGGCACACGCATGGACGGACCCCGCGGATTCGGCCGGTCCGGCGACCCGCGCCTCCGGACGGGCACCGGCCTTCCCGCCGCGGCGCGGCGGGTGCGTCCGGGTGATGGAGCAGGCCGCTGACCTGCGGGGAAGCGACGGCACCTTCACCCGTGCGGGGCAGCGGGACGGAAAGCGCCCCCGGGCGGCCACAAGGGCTCTGAGCTGGGAATTAGCCGATTCGGTCACCGACTGTGATGGATTGCGTGCTCATATGTGCCGATTTAACGTGAATTGCGCGTGGTAGTGATCGGCTCATCACGGGCCGTGACGCAGTCCATGTGCCCTTTCCCCGGGCCCGGTCCCCGCACCGGGCCCTCCCCTCCCAGGAGGTTTCTCCACAATGGTCAAGTCGAAGCTCAGCAAGCTCGCCCTGGTCGCCGCCGGTGGCGCCGTCGCACTCGCCACCGCCGCCGGGCCGGCCTTCGCCGAGCCGCCCGCCCCCTCCGCCGACCTCGGCCGGCAGAGCGTCGAGGCCCCGCGCGCCGGTGCCGAGACGCGCAACCCGGAGATGGCGCCGGAGTCGATGGACGACAGGCACCACCACACCTACAAGGGCCGGGTCATCGCCCGCACCGGCCTGAACGTCCGCAGCCACCCCAACACCCGCAGCCGGGTTCTGGCGACCCTGCCCTACGGCAAGATCGTCCACATCCAGTGCAAGGTCAACAGCCAGAACATCGACGGCAACCCGCGCTGGTACAAGCTGGACCGCAGGTACCACCACCACGACGGCTGGGTCGCCGCCCGCTACGTGCAGAACATCGGCCCGGCCCCGAAGTTCTGCCGCCACTGACGGTCGGCAACGCCACCGCTGACGACCGCGGCCCAGCCCCCGGAGCCCGTCCCCGTCGCCCACCCGGCGGCGGGGGCGGGCGCCGCCGTGCGCGGACCGCCCGAGGGGCGAAAGCCCCCGCACCGCCGACGCACCCGCCGCTGGCGTGCGGTCCATGACGACCGACTCCGCGCACCACCTCGCCCAGGTCAACATCGCCCGCCTCAGGGCTCCACTGGGCTCCCCCCGCTGCGGGACTTCACCGAGGCCCTCGACCCGGTCAACGCCACCGCCGACGGCTTCGTGTGGCGGCTGCAGAGCGATTCGGGCAACGCGACGGACGTGCCCGTACTCGGGGACGACTGGCTGATCATCAACATGTCGGTGTGGCGGGACCTTCCCTCACTCAGGGCGTTCATGTACGCCGGCCGCCACCGGGAGCTGCTCAAGCGGCGCCACGAGTGGTTCGAGCGGGTCGGCGAGGCGATGGCCGCCCTGTGGTGGGTGGCGGAAGGGCACCGGCCCACCGTGGCGGAGGCAGAGGAGCGCCTGCTGCACCTGCGGGAGCACGGGCCGACGCCGTACGCGTTCGACCTGCGCACGGTCTTCGGTCCGCACGGCCGGGAGGGCTGAGTCGCGACCGGCCGGACGCGCCCGTGCGTCCGGCCGGTCGCGCGCGGGGGATTGACGGGCTTGCTGACGAGCGGTCTCATAAGAGGCGGCCCAGGTGTGACCGTCAGTAACCCGACAGTGAGGTGGCCGTGCGATGACGACCGCGACCGATGCCGGAGGGCTCCGGGACGCCCTCGGGCTGCTCAAGGACCGCGAACAGGTGGCCGAGCGTCTGCTCGAGTCGTCGGCCAGGCACTCCTTCGACCCCGACCGCGAGCTGGACTGGGACGCGCCCTTCGAGGAGGGCAAGTGGTTCTGGCCGCCGGAGCTGGTCTCCCTCTACGGCACCCCGCTGTGGAAGCGGATGTCCGAGGAGCGGCGGATGGACCTCGCCCGCCGCGAGGCCGCCTCGCTCGCCTCGCTCGGCGTCTGGTTCGAGATCATCCTCATCCAGTTGCTGGTGCGGCACATCTACGACAAGCCCATGGACAGCTCGCACGTGCGCTACGCCCTCACCGAGATCGAGGACGAGTGCCGGCACTCCAAGATGTTCACCCGCTTCATCTCCCGGGCGGGAGTGCGGCCGTACCCGGTCCCCAAGTTCCACCACAACCTGGCCCGGGTCCTCAAGACCGTTTCCACCACGCCCGGTTCGTTCACCGCGACGCTGCTGGGCGAGGAGGTCCTGGACTGGATGCAGCGGCTGACGTTCCCCGACGAGCGCGTCCAGCCGCTGGTGCGCGGCATCACCCGCATCCACGTCGTCGAGGAGGCCCGGCACGTGCGCTACGCGCGCGAGGAGCTGCGCCGCCAGATGGTGAGCTGCCCGCGCTGGGAGGCGGAGCTGACCCGGATCAGCTCCGGCCAGGCGGCCCGGGTGATGTCCATATCCTTCGTCAACCCGCAGGTCTACACGGACGTCGGGCTCGACCGCCGCGAGGCGCTCGCCCAGGTGAGGGCGAGCGGCCACCGCCGCGAGGTGATGCAGACGGGCGCCGGGCGGCTGACGGAGTTCCTGGACGAGATCGGGGTGCTGCGCGGGGCCGGCCGCAGGCTGTGGCGGAGCTCCGGGCTGCTGGCATAGGGCGTACCCGGGCAGGCGATACCGGGCGGGGCGGTGCGGGGGCGGCGGTACGGGCGGATGGGACGGAGGCGTCCGGCGGCGGTTACCCTGCCCGCATGACCGCCCCGGCATACCGCAGGCTCACCGTGGAGGAGCGGCGCGACCAGCTCCTCGGCGCCGCGCTGGTCCTTTTCGCGCACCGCGCCCCCGAGGACGTCTCGCTCGACGACGTCGCCGCGGCGGCCGGCGTCTCGCGCCCCCTGGTCTACCGCTACTTCCCCGGCGGAAAGCAGCAGTTGTACGAGGCCGCCCTCGGCAGCGCGGCCGATGAGCTGCGGCGGTGCTTCGCCGAGCCGCAGAGCGGCCCGCTCAGCCGCAGGCTGTCGCGGGCGCTGGACCGCTACCTCGCCTTCGTCGACGGGCACGACGCGGGGTTCGCCGCCCTGCTGAGGGGCGGCAGCGTCGCCGAGACGTCCCGGACGGACGCGATCGTGGACGGGGTGCGGCGGGCCGCGGCCGAGCAGATCCTGCTGCACCTGCGGGTGGAACCGGGTCCGGAGCCGGGCCCGCGGCTGCGGATGGCGGTCCGCACCTGGATCGCCGCGGTGGAGGCCGCCTCGCTGATCTGGCTCGACGAGGGCAAGCAGCCGCCGCTGCCCGAGCTGCGCGACTGGCTGGTGGACCACTTCCTCGCCCTGCTCGCCGCCACCGCCGCCGGCGACGCGCGGGCGGCGCGGATCGCCCGCGCCGCGCTGGCCCTGGAGCGGCCGGACGGGCTGGCGGGGCGGCTGGTCCGGCAGGTGGCCCCGGTGGTCGGCGACGCCCTCCACCTGCTGTGACACTGGAGCGGTGAGGAGCGAGGAGACAGCGTTCACCGGCGGGCCGATGGACGGGCGGGTGCTGCCCGTCCTGCTCGGCCCCACGGGGCGTCCGCCGAAGTACTACGAGATTCCCGTCCCCGATCCCGCGGGTGGGCGGCCCGTCGTCCACGTCTACCGCCTGGAGGCGGTGACCGGCGGCGGGAGGTGGTCGGTGCTGCCGCGCGGCTGGCGGTACGTGTACCGGCCGGAGGGCAGGCAGCGGCGCGTTCCGAGGTGGCCGTGGAGCCGGCCGGGCACCGGGGCCGGGAGGACCGGGGAAGGCTGAGCGGACCGCCTCAGCCGAGTCCCACACCCACGGCCCCCGGCACGAGTACGCACGAGCCCGCCTTCCCCTGCGACGACGTCACGCCCACCGGGGAGAGTGATCCGGCGGGCGCGGTGACGTACACCGGGCGGCCCGGTGAGCGGGCTCCGGCCGGGCCGCCGTACGCCACGGGCCCTTACGGCGTTTGCCGCAGCCGGGGTGCCGCTGCGGAGGCCGGCCCCGGCCGCGCGTGCCACGATCGCCGCAGGGCCTTCGCGGGGAGCCCGCGAGGCGGTGGCGGTGCGGAGCGCGGAGGTGAGCCGGTGGTGAGGGTTCGGGTCCGTCTGGTGCGGGCGGCGGTGACGGCGGTGGCGGCGGTGACGGGTGCCGCGATCGCCGCGGGGCCGGGGCCGTCCGCCGCCGCTGCCCCCTCCCCTCCCCCGGTGCCGGCCCCTCCCCCGGTCCCCCCGTCACCGGACGGGTTCGGGGACGGGGGGACCGGGGAGGCGGGCGGGGTGTTCGGGGACGCCTCGGCGGCCGGTGACGTGCCCGTCAGCGAGCTGCTGACCCGGATGCGGGACCTGTACCGGCGGGCCGAGGCCGCCGGCGAGACGCACGGCGCCGTCGAACGGGAGGCGGCCGAGCGGCGCGGGAAGGTCGACCGGCTCCAGCGCGAGCTGGCCGGTACCCGTGTACGGCTGGCCGAGGCCCGCGACGAGGCCGGACGGCTGGCCCGGCAGCACTACCGGGGCTCCTCCGGGGTGCTTCCGCCCTCCCTGCGGCTGCTGTTCGGCCGTGACGAGCGGGAGGTGCGCACGGTGCTGGAGCGCGGGCGGGCGGTGGAGCGGGTGCTGGGCGACCGGGCCGCCGAGGCGGCCCGGCTGTCGGCCGAGGAGCGGCGGCTGGACCGGCTCGCGACCCGGGCGCGCGGCGCCCTGGACCGGCAGCTCACGCTCGCCGGCGACAGCGGGCGGCGGCGGGACGCGGCCGGGCGGCGGCTGGCGGAGGTGGAGCGGGCGCTCGCCTCGCTCGACGACGGCGAGCTGGCCGAGCTGCGCCTCGCGGAGGCGGCGCGGCACGGCCGGTGAGGCGTACACCGGCCGTGCCGCGTGTGGCCGGCGGGGGCGTGCGGCCGGCCGGCGGCGTGGTTCAGTCCGAGGCCAGGCTCGCCAGGTACGCCTGCGCCTTCTCCGGGTCGAAGAACCAGTTCTCCAGGTCGGACGGGTCGCTGAAGGCGTTGGCGAAGCGGTTCGCCAGCTCCTGGTGCTCCATGCCCGCGCCGATCAACTGCAGCACGTGCTCCGGCGGCGGCGCCAGCAGGCCGTTCGACCACTTGGTGACGTGCCGGGCCGTGTCCTCCCAGAAGCGCTCGAAGGTGGCCCGCATCCACTCCTCGTCGAACGGCCTGTCCCCGTGTTCCAGGATGGAGGCCAGGTAGGAGGCGGCGCACTTGGAGGCGGTGTTGGAGCCCTGTCCGGTGATCGGGTCGTTGGCCACCACCACGTCCGCCACGCCCAGCACCGCGCCGCCCGAGGGGAGGCGGCCGACCGGCTTGCGGACGGTCGGCGCGTAGCGGCCGGCGAGCGTGCCGCCCGCGTCGGTCAGCTCGGCCTTGCGGGCCCGCTCGTACTCCCACGGGGTGAAGCGCTTCATCAGCTCCAGCGTGAGGTCCAGGTGCTCGGCGGGGTCCTTGACGCCCTGGAAGACGTCCAGCGGGCCGCCGGGGATCCCCTCCCAGAACATGATGTCGCAGGCGCCGGAGACGGTGTAGCCGGGGATCATGAACAGCTCGCCGACGCCCGGCACCAGGTTGAAGCGCACCGCCAGCATGTCGGGGTGCTCCGGCCGCCGTTCCAGGCCGTGCACGTAGGAGACCGCCAGCGCACGCTGCGGCTTGTCGTACGGCGAGCGCGAGGCATCGCGCTCGAACATCGTCACCAGCTCGCCCTTGCCGGCCGCGACGAGCACCAGGTCGTAGGTGCGGGCGAAGAAGTCCAGGTCGGAGACGGCCGCGCCGTGGATGACGAGCTGGCCGCCGCGCTGGGCGAAGGTCTCCAGCCAGCCGGCCATCTTCACGCGCTGGTCGATCGACTGGGCGTGGCCGTCCAGGTGGCCCACCCAGTCGATGACACGGGACCCTTCGGGGCCGACGACGGAGACGCCCAGGCCCTCGGTGCGCGGGCTCTGGTCCTCCCAGAAGTTGATCTCCAGGTCGCGCTCGTGCTGGAGGGCCTGGTCGAACATGCACTGGGTGGACATGACCCGGCCGCCGCGGATCTCGTCCGCCGTGCGGTTCGACATCACGGTGACCTCGTAGCCGTGCGACTGGAGGCCGAGCGCGAGCTGGAGACCGGACTGGCCGGCTCCGACGATGAGTATCTTCCGCATGGCGGTTCTCCCCTGGGATGCCTGGGTGATGGGGTGCCTGGGTGTGGGGGTGCGTGGGGCGCCGGGGCGTGGGGCGCCGGGGCGGGACCGGGTGTGCCGGTCAGGCGGGGGTGAGGTTCAGCGCGTGGCCGACGAGCGCCGTCAGCGAGTCGACGACCGTGTCCCGCTTGCGCGCGTCCATGATGACGACGGGCACGCGGTCGGGGACGGACAGCGCCTCGCGCACGTCCTCGGCCTCGTAGTACTCCGTCCCCTCGAAGTGGTTGACGGCGACGACGTAGGGCAGGGCGCAGCTCTCGAAGTAGTCGAGCGCCGGGAAGCAGTCCTCCAGCCGGCGGGTGTCGGCCATCACCACCGCGCCGATCGCGCCGCGGGCCAGGTCGTCCCACATGAACCAGAAGCGCCGCTGGCCGGGTGTGCCGAACAGGTACAGCACCAGGTCGGCGTCGAGGGTGACGCGGCCGAAGTCCATGGCGACCGTGGTCGTGGTCTTCTCGGGGGTGGCGGTTAGGTCGTCGGTGCCCTCGCTGGCCTGGGTCATCACCGCCTCGGTGGTCAGCGGTTCGATCTCGGAGACCGAGCCGACGAAGGTCGTCTTGCCCACGCCGAAGCCTCCCGCCACCACGATCTTGACGGAGATCGGGGCGCGTCCGCGCTCCTCCTGCCAGGGCTGGAGCTTCTCGGCGCTCTGTGCCGGGTCGTTCACGGCGTCCACCACGGGTCTTTCTCGGGGTCTGCTTCGGGTCTGCTCTGCTTCGGGTCTGCGTCGGTGTCGGTGTCCGGCCCTGTGCGCCGGACGGCGTGCGGGAGGGCCCGTCAGAGCCTGCGGAGTCCGACCAGCACCCTCTCCAGCAGTGCGCGGTCGGGGCGGTCGTTGTCGTAGCCGGTGCCGTAGACCCGGATGCGCCCCTGGTCGGCGAGGTCGCTGAGCAGTACGCGCACCACGCCCAGCGGCATCCGCAGACGGGCGGCGATCTCGGCGACCGAGCGCATCCGGCGGCACAGCTCGACGATGGCCCGCATCTCGGGCATCACGCGGTCGCGCAGGCCGCCGGAGGTCAGCTCCAGGCGTGCTTCGGGGGCCTCGATGGCGGCGACGAGGGTCTCCACCAGCAGGACGTGCCCGAAGCGGGTGCGGCCGCCGGTCAGGGAGTAGGGGCGCACGCGCGCGGGTTTGCGTACGGGCAGCGGGCTGTGGGAGGTCACTGGTCCAGCTCCATCGACGTGCGCAGTTCGGTGCGGAGTTCGGGGGTGAGGACGTGTCCGGCCCGGCCGACGAAGAGGGCCATGTGGTAGGCGACGACGCTCATGTCGCAGTCGGGGGCGGCGTGGACGCCGAGCAGCGAGCCGTCGCTGATCGACATCACGAACAGGCTGCCCTCGTCCATCGCGACCATGGTCTGCTTGACGGGCCCGGCGTCCATCAGCTTGGAGGCGCCCTGGGTGAGGGAGCCGAGGCCGGAGACGATGGTGGCCAGGTCCGCGCCGGAGTCCCTGGGACCGCGCTCCGGCCGTCCTCCCGGCTCCCGGCGCGGGGCGGCGCCGTCCGCGCGCTCCCCGCCGCCGTCCTCCTCGCGGTCCGGTCCGCCGTCGGGACCGGCGGCCCCGGCGGGCCCGCCCGGTTCGGAGGAGAGCAGGAGCAGGCCGTCGGAGGACACCACGGCGACGGACCGTACGCCGGGGACCTCGTCGACCAGGTTGGACAGCAGCCAGCGCAGGTTGCGTGCCTGGCGGCTGGGCGTGTGTGCGGTGGTGGGCGCGTTCACTTGCGTGCCTCCTCGACAGTGCCACCCGTCTCCGTCGCCTCCGCGCGGTCGTCCGCCGGGCCCTCGCTCCGGTCGGCGGCGACCTGCTCGGCGGCGATCTGCGCCTCCGCGTCGCGCTGGCCGTCCCGGGCGCCCTGCTGGAAGCCGCCGAGCCGTCTGCGCAGCTCCTCGGCCCTCAGGCCGCCCGTGCGGGGCCGGGAGACGTCGACTCCGGTCTCCACGGTCCGCGGTGTGCGCTTGGGGAGCCCCTTGGCGGTGACGGTCCGCGGGGCGGGTGAGGTCCCGTCCTCCACGGCGGAGGCGGGAGCGGGTTCGGGGGCCGATTCCGGAACCGTTTCCGGAGCCGCCGCCGGCGCCTCGTCCCGGGTCCGGCTGTGCTCGCGGGGGTCCTCGGGCTCGGCGTGGCGCGGGCCCGTGGCCCGCGCCGGAGCGTCGCGCGGGGGGTCGGCCGCGGCGCGGGCGGCCGGGGGAGGCGCGGCGTCCTCGGTGATCCGGGGGATCGGCGCGGTCTCGGTGACGTCGTCGGCGGCGGCATCCGCGGTGCGGGCCGCGGTGCCGGCGCCCTCGCTGTCCGCTCCCGCGTCCGGCCCGTCCGTGCCCGCCGCCACCGCCGGGTGTGCCCGGTCCGGACGGAACGGCAGTGCGTTGCCGTTGGCCTCGGCGACCGTGCCCGGCAGGGGCTGCGCCGTCCCCGCGGTGGCGGTCCTGGCCCCCGCGATGGCCCCGGGCACCGGGCGGTCGGGCAGCAGGGCGCGCGGCAGGACCGCGATCGCGGTGATGCCGCCCTGCTTCTGCTCACGCAGCTGCACCCGTACGCCGTGCCGCGCGGCGAGCCGGGCCACCACGTAGAGGCCCATGCCCAGCGCGTCGTCGTCCTCGGGGGCGGCGAAGGCCCCGTCGGCCAGCTTGGCGTTCAGTTCGGCCAGCCGCTCGGGGGAGGAGCCGATGCCCTCGTCCTGGACGGAGAGCATGATCTCGCCGTTCTCCAGCATCCAGCCCGACAGCCGCACCTCGGCCTCCGGCGGCGAGAAGGCGGTGGCGTTGTCCACCAGTTCGGCGATCAGATGGCTGATGTCGTCGGCGGCGGATCCGGAGACCCGGGCGTGCGGCGGCAGTGTGGCGATCTCCACCCGCTCGTAGCGCTCGATCTCGCTGACCGCGGCGCGCAGCACGTCCAGCAACGGCACCGGCTCCAGATGGCCGGTGGTGTGCTCGGAGCCCGCCAGGAGGAGCAGGTTCTCGCTGTGGCGGCGCATCCGGGTGGCGAGGTGGTCGAGCTTGAACAGGGAGGCGAGCCGCTCCGGCTCCTTCTCCTCGTGCTCCATGGACTCGATCAGGGCGAGCTGCCGCTCCACCAGCCCCAGGGTCCGCAGCCCGAGGTGGACGAACGTGCCGTTGGAGGTGCCCTGGCGGCGCTCGGGGCCCTCGCCGCCGGCGGACTCGGCGGGCCCGGCGGCGGCCCTCGCGGACTCGTGTTCGCGCAGCAGCTTCTCGTGCTCGGCGGTCAGAGCGGTCAACCGCTCGCGCACGGCGGCGACTTCGGCGGCGAGCGGGGCGTCGCCGGTCTCGCGCGCGGGACCGGCGGACGGCTCCCCCACCGCGGCGGGCCGCGCGGGACCGGCCGCTTCGAAGTCCGCGGGCCGCTCGGAGCCGGCCGCGGCCTCGGCCCGGACGGCGCGCTCGTGCAGCTCGGCGGCGGTGGCCCGCAGGCGGTTGACGGCGCGTACGACGTCGGCGAACTCGTCGTTGCGGCCGGTGTACACCACCGGCTCCTCGCCCACCGGGTCGGCGGCCACCCGCTCGCCGCCGCGCCGCAGGACCGACAGCGGCCGGGCCATCGAACGGGCGGTCTGCACGCTGATGCCGACGGCGAGCACCAGGCAGACCCCCAGGAGGGCGGCGCGCAGCTCCAGTGCCGTGACGTCGTCGTCGCGCAGCCCCTCCAGCCTCTCCACCTCGGCGGCCGCCAGTGAGGACTCCATGCTGCGCATGCGGTCCACCCGGGCGGTGAGCGCGGACGCCACGCGGTCGGAGTCCAGGGAGCGGTCCTGGTAGTCCAGCCGCGGCTGGTCGGTGAGGCGGGCCAGGTAGCGCTCGGCCAGCGTCACGTCGGTGCCGGTGACGGTCCTGGCGTACGCGTCGCGGTCGCCGGCCAGCGCGGTCTGGTCGAAGTCGGCGAGGGCGGCCTGCTCGCGCAGGTGCGCCTGCTGGGCGGCGGCGGTCAGACGCGGCTGCTCGCCCTCGCCGGCGAGGGCGGCCAGCAGCAGCCCGCGGGCGGCGGAGGCCTGCTCGACGGCGCGCCCGAGGTCGGGGAGCGCGTCGGCCGTCGCGTTCTCGGCGCGTGCGGGCAGGGCGCGGGTGGTGGCGGCGGTGATGCCGCCGAGGGACTGGATGAGCTGGGTGTAGGCCTCGTACGTCTCGACGGCGCCGCCCTCACCGGCCACGGCCCGCTGTCGGGTGTCGGGGAAGGCGTCGAGCAGCCTGCGTATGTCGGCGGGGGCGTCGGCGCTCAGCTCCCGGATGGCGCGGTCCACCCGGGCGCGCTCCCGCTCGGAGAGCCCCTCGCCGTCCACGGCGGTGCGGCCCGCGGCGATGTGGCGGACGACGGCGTCGCGCTCGTCGGCCAGGGCGTGGGAGAGCGAGACCGCGCGGCGGCCCAGGTCGGCGCGGTCGACCAGTCGCTGGGCGTCGGTCAGGTCGCGCGAGGCCGTGGCCACCGAGGGCGCGCCCGCGGCGAGTACGGCGGCGGCGCACAGTACGACGGAGGCGAGGAGTCTGTTGCGCACCCGCGCCCTGCGCCCGGTGGGGGGTGGTGCGGAGGCTGTGCCGTCCTGGCGGTCCTGCCGGCTGCTCCGGTGTCGCTTCTTCCCCACCCGTGCTCGCAATCTCGCTTCCGCCGTCCCGGACCAGTCCGGGACGCGACAGTCCAATGTGTGCGGCAGGGGACCGTATCCCGTCCGATCACGGCTGCCCGCGGCGGCCGACGTTTCCATCTCCGCGGCGGATGCGGAGGCGGTCCCCCTGCCGGGCCACTCGAAGGAGTGAACATCACGGGGGAGTTGCCGAACAACTCCGATGCCGCGACCGGTTCGGCCACACACCGGTCAGGGGTTGGAAATCCGCCCGGCCTTTTGGCAGTATTCGCGCCCGCCGTTTCACGGAAACCCCGATTCCGGTAGAACTCCGGCGAAGGAACCGCAGGTCGTGACAGTGGTTCAGACCTGCCCTCGGCCCGCCGTCCGCCCTCTGCCGGCGGCGCCCGTCCCGCGCACCCTTCCGGCCCCTCCGGCACACTGGCGCGCATGCGGATCGAGATGGCGAGCGAGCCCGGCAGCCCCCAGGTCCCCAACGAGGACTACGCGTCGGTAGCCCTACCTGCGGCGGGAAGGGGCGGGGCGCTGGTGGTGCTGGACGGCGTGACCCCGCCCCCCGAGGACACCGGGTGCGCCCACGACGTGCCGTGGTACGTGGCCCGGCTGGGCGGGGCGCTGCTCGAACTGTCCGGTTCACGGCGGGATATGACACTCAGGGAGTGCCTGGCCTCCGCCATCGGCCGGACCGCCGCCTCCCACGGCCCGGGGTGTGACCTTTCTCACTCCCGCACTCCGCAGGCGACGGTGGTGCTGGCCCGCTGGGACGACTCGGCCGTCGAGCATCTGGTGCTCTCCGACTCGGCGCTGCTGGTGGAGGGCGCGGACGGGGCGGTGACGCCCGTTCTCGACTCCCGGCTGGACGGGCTGCGGCCCGCCGCGCGGGCGCTGCCCCCGGCCGGGCGGGCCGCGTATCTGGAGTCCCTGCGCAACACCGAGGGCGGCTTCTTCACCGCGGCGGCCGATCCGTCGGTGGCCGGGCGCGCGGTGGCGGGCTCGGCGCCCCGCGAACGGGTGCGCGCGCTGGCCGCGTTGAGCGACGGCGTCACGCGCTGGACGGACACCTTCCGCCTGGGCGACTGGACCGCGCTGATGGCGGTGCTCCGCAAGGAGGGTCCCCGGTCGCTGATCGGGCGGGTGCGCACCGCCGAGTCGGCCGACCGCGCCGGCGCGGCCTTTCCGCGCGGCAAGGCGCACGACGACGCGACGGCCGTACTGGTGGAGTTCTAGACGCCTTCCCGGCCCGTTTCCCGGTCCCCCCGGCCCCGTCTGCCGGGGGGCGGAATCCGCCGGGGGCGGACCGGGAACCGTCCGGGGGCGGACCGCGTGCGCACCGAGGCGCCCGCTTCCGGCCCGCTCTCCGCTCAGACCGCGACCGGCAGGTCCGCCCCGGCGGGGGCCAGGGCCAGCTCCAGCACCCGGCGGACATCCGAGACCGGGTGGACCTCCAGCTTGCGCAGCACCTCCTCGGGCACGTCGTCCAGGTCCGGCTCGTTCCGCTCGGGGATGACCACCGTGGTGATCCCGGCGCGGTGGGCGGCCAGCAACTTCTGCTTCACCCCGCCGACCGGCAGGACGCGGCCGGTCAGCGACACCTCACCGGTCATCGCCACCTCCGGGCGGACCCGGCGGCCCGACAGCAGCGAGGCCAGCGCGGTCGTCATGGTGACGCCCGCGCTCGGCCCGTCCTTGGGCACCGCGCCCGCCGGGACGTGGAGGTGGACGCCGCGGTCCCTCAGATCGCCCACCGGCAGCTCCAGTTCCGCTCCCCGCGAGCGCAGGTAGGACAGGGCGATGTGCGCGGACTCCCTCATCACCTCGCCCAGCTGGCCGGTCAGCGTCAGGCCGGAGCCGCCCGTCTCCGGATCGGCCAGCGACGCCTCGACGTGGAGGACGTCCCCTCCCGCCCCGGTGACGGCCAGCCCGGTGGCCACTCCGGGGACGGCGGTGCGCCGCCCGGCCGGGTCCTGGGCGGACTCCGGGGTGTGGCGCGGGCGGCCGATCAGGGCGCGCAGATCCTCCGCGCCGACCGTGAACGGCAGCTCGCGCTCCCCCAGTTCGTACTGGGCCGCGACCTTGCGCAGCAGCCGCGCCACGGACCGCTCCAGGTCGCGCACCCCCGCCTCGCGGGTGTACTCGCCCGCGAGCCTGCGCAGCGCGTCCTCCTCCAGCACCACCTCGCCGTCCTCCAGCCCGGCGCGCTCGCGCTGGCGGGGCACCAGGTGGTCGCGGGCGATGACGACCTTCTCGTCCTCGGTGTAGCCGTCCAGCCGCACCAGCTCCATGCGGTCCAGCAGGGGCTGGGGGATGGATTCCAGGACGTTGGCGGTGGCCAGGAAGACCACGTCGGACAGGTCTAGTTCGACCTCCAGGTAGTGGTCGCGGAAGGTGTGGTTCTGTGCGGGGTCCAGCACCTCCAGCAGGGCGGCGGCCGGATCGCCGCGGAAGTCGCTGCCGACCTTGTCGATCTCGTCGAGCAGTACGACCGGGTTCATCGAGCCGGCCTCCTTGACGGCCCGCACGATCCGGCCCGGCATCGCGCCGACGTAGGTGCGGCGGTGGCCGCGGATCTCGGCCTCGTCGCGCACCCCGCCGAGTGCGACGCGGACGAACTTCCGCCCCATCGCCCGGGCCACGGATTCCCCCAGGGACGTCTTGCCGACTCCGGGCGGCCCGACCAGGGCCAGCACCGCGCCGCCCCGGCGTCCCCCCACCAGACCCATGCCCCGTTCGGCCCGGCGCTTGCGGACGGCCAGGTACTCGGTGACGCGCTCCTTGACGTCCTCCAGGCCGGCGTGGTCGGCGTCCAGGACGGCGCGGGCGCCGGCGATGTCGTAGGCGTCCTCGGTCCGCTCGTTCCACGGCATCTCCAGGACGGTGTCCAGCCAGGTGCGGATCCAGCCGCTCTCGGGGCTCTGCTCGGGGGCGCGCTCCAGGCGGTCGGCCTCCTTCAGGGCGGCCTCGCGGACCCTGGGCGGCAGGTCGGCGGCCTCCACCCGGGCGCGGTGGTCGTCGCCCTCGCCCTCCGCCTGTCCGCTCAGCTCGGCCAGCTCCTTGCGGACGGCCTCCAACTGGCGGCGGAGCAGGAACTCGCGCTGCTGTCTGTCCACACCCTCCTGGACGTCCTTGGCGATGGCCTCGGCGACGTCCTGCTCGGCGAGGTGGTCGCGCAGCCAGGTGACGGCCAGCCTCAGCCGCTCCACCGGGTCGGTGGTCTCCAGCAGCCTGATTCGCTGGCCGGAGCCCAGGAAGGGGCTGTAGCCGGAGTTGTCGGCGAGCTGCCCGGGGTCGTCGATCTGCTGGACGCGGTCCACGACCTGCCAGGCGCCTCGCCTGCGCAGCCAGCTGGTGGCCAGCGCCTTGTACTCCCTGACGAGTTCGGCGACGGCGCCGGGCAGCGGATCGGGGACGCCCTCCTCGATCCCGGCGCCCTCCACCCACAGGGCGGCGCCCGGCCCGGTGGTGCCCGCGCCGATCCGCACCCGGCTCACACCCCGGATCAGGGCGCCGGGGTCGCCGTCGGCCAGCCGGCCGACCTGCTCGACGCGGCCGAGCACTCCGATGTCCGCGTAGGAGCCGTCGATGCGCGGCACGAGCAGCACCTGCGGCTTCTCCCCCCTGCCGTCCCTGCCGTCGGGACCGCCGGAGCCGGGCGCGCCGTCCCCGGCGGCGGACTGGGCGGCCTCCACCGCGGCCCGCACCTCGGCGTCGGACAGGTCCAGCGGCACCACCATGCCGGGCAGCACCACCTCGTCGTCGAGCGGCAGCACGGGCAGGGTGAGCGTTGCGGGCGACAGAGCCATGATCTCTCCCTCGGCAGACAAGTTGAGCTGAAGCGACTCAACACCCGTTCAATGTCCGGGCGGTGCGCCGTGTTCCCCGTCATGTGTTCGCTGCGAGCGATCACCGCGCTCACCGGCCCCGCCCGCCCCGCTCCGCCCGCCACCGGCAGGATGGCCGGCATGACGGCCGACACCCGGAACCCGCACTCCCCGCACCCCCCGTACGAGACGGCGGCCGGCCACGGGGCCGACGCCCCCCTCGTGCTGGACCGCCGCGACGGCCCCCACGGCGAGGTGGTGCTGCGGCGGCACGGTGAGCTGCTGCAGATCATCGCCAACGGCTGCTTCCTGATGGACACCTCCGACGGCCGCTCCGAGCGCCTGCTGGTGCGGGCCGCGCTCGAGGAGCTGGACGCCGGCGGCGGCCGGCCCTCCCCGGCCGTGCTGATCGGCGGGCTGGGCGTCGGCTTCTCACTGGCCGAGGCGGCCGCCGAGCCGCGCTGGGGGCGGATCACGGTGGTCGAGCGGGAGGAGGCGGTGATCGACTGGCACCGCGACGGTCCGCTCGGCGAGGTCTCCCGCGGCGCGCTGGCCGACCCCCGGGTGCGGATCGCCCCCGAGGACCTCCTGGCGCACCTGACCGGCGGCGGCCCCGGCAACGGCGAACCGTACGACGCGCTGTGCCTGGACGTCGACAACGGCCCCGACTGGACGGTCACCGAGGACAACGGCTCGCTCTACACGCCCGCCGGGCTCGCCGCCTGCGCACGGCGGCTCGCCCCGGGCGGGGTGCTGGCCGTGTGGTCCGCGCAGCCGTCCCGGGCGTTCGGCGAAGCGCTCCGAAATGCCGGGTTCACGCGGGTGCGCACCGAAGAGGTGCCCGTCGCCCGAGGCGTCCCGGACGTGGTGCACCTGGCCACCCGACCGGCGTAGCGCAGCGCACACGCGCCCTTTACGCTCTAGCGAGAAACCGAGCGGTAGGGCGAGACGTATGGACCACAGGAACACCACGCAGTCCCACGGCGGCACCGCCGCCGCGGCGGCCACCCCGGGCGCCCAGCGCCGGATCCTGGTCGTGGAGGACGACCCGACCATCACCGAGGCGGTCGCCGCCCGGCTGCGCGCCGAGGGCTTCCAGGTCCGCACCGCCGGGGACGGCCCGGCGGCGGTGGAGGCGGCCGAGGCGTGGCAGCCCGACCTGCTGGTCCTGGACGTGATGCTGCCGGGTTTCGACGGTCTGGAGGTCTGCCGCCGGGTGCAGGCCCAGCGGCCGGTCCCGGTGCTGATGCTCACCGCCCGGGACGACGAGACCGACATGCTGGTCGGCCTGGGGGTCGGTGCGGACGACTACATGACCAAGCCCTTCTCCATGCGGGAGATGGTCGCGCGCGCCCACGTCCTGCTGCGCCGCGTGGAGCGGGCCACGATCGCCGCTTCCTCCCCCCGCTCGGGCACGCTGCGGCTGGGCGAGCTGGAGATCGACAACGCCCAGCGCCGGGTGCGGGTGTCCGGCCGGGACGTCCATCTCACCCCGACCGAGTTCGACCTGCTGGTCTGCCTGGCCAACTCCCCCCGCGCGGTGCTCTCGCGCGAACAGCTCCTGGCCGAGGTGTGGGACTGGGCGGACGCCTCGGGCACACGCACGGTCGACAGCCACATCAAGGCGCTGCGCCGGAAGATCGGCGCGGAGCGGATACGTACCGTCCACGGCGTCGGCTACGCGCTGGAGGCTCCCGCCCCGGCCCCCGACTGGACATGAGCGCGGCGGGCGCGGGCCGCCGCCGGCGCTCCCTGTGGAACCGGTTCTGGGAGGGCGTGCGCCCCGTGGACCCGTTCCGCTCCGTGAAGGCCGCGCTGGGCGCGCTGGTGATCGTCACGGTGGCCATCACCACCCTGCTGACCATCGTCGCGGTCCACTCGGCCATCGAGCTGCGGGTGATCGCCCTGCTCGCGGTGATCGCCTCGCTGGTGGTCACCCAGTTCGTGGCGCACGGGCTGGCCGCGCCGCTGGACGAGATGACGAACGCCGCCCGCTGGATGGCGCGCGGCGACTACAGCCGGCGGGTCCGTGTCGACCGCCGCGACGAGCTGGGCGAGCTGGCCGGGACCTTCAACAGCATGGCCGCCGACCTGGAGGCCGCCGACCGGCACCGCAAGGAGCTGGTGGCCAACGTCTCGCACGAGCTGCGCACCCCGATCGCGGCGCTGCGCGCGGTGCTGGAGAACGTGGTGGACGGGGTCTCCGAGGCCGATCCGGCGACGATGGACATCGCACTGCGGCAGACCGAGCGCCTGGGCCGCCTGGTGGAGCACCTGCTGGACCTGTCCAGGCTCGACAACGGCGTGGTGCCGCTGCACTCGCGCCGCTTCGAGGTGTGGCCCTACCTGGCGGGCGTGCTCAAGGAGGCCAACATGACCAAGGGTCAGGGGCACTCCCGCACCGACGTCCACCTCCATCTGGAGGTGACACCGTCGGACATGGTCGCGTACGCCGACACCGAACGGCTGCACCAGGTGGTCGCCAACCTGATCGACAACGCCGTCAAGCACAGTCCGTCCCACGGCCGGGTGACGGTGCGGGCACGCCCGGGCCGGGCGCCGCTGAGCCTGGAGCTGGAGGTGCTGGACGAGGGCCCGGGCATCCCGGAGGCGGACCGCGCCAGGGTCTTCGAGCGCTTCGGCCGCTCCGCCCCGGCCGAGGGCAAGGACGGCGGCACGGGGCTGGGGCTGGCCATCGCGCGCTGGGCGGTGGATCTGCACGGCGGGCGGATCGGAGTGGCCGAGTCCCCGCGCGGCTGCCGGATCCTCGTCACCCTTCCCGGCGATACGTCCGGACTGGAGTTGACGTAGGCTCGAAGCAGCCGCGAGGTGAGGGAGCGAAGCAGGGGCCACTCCCTGGGCCGCCCCTTCCCCGAAACAGTCGAACCATGTTCGTTTCCCGTCAGGGAAAGCGCCGAAACGCGCCTGTGAATGTGACTTAGACGACGCAAACACCATGCCGACTGCACCGAACGGCGCAGGGAGCGTAGCCTTTATTTCTGCTGTCCACCCACACAGGTAAGCGGAAGAGGGCGGTTGCCGCCGTGTCGCCACAGGCCCCCAAGACTTCGAGTTCTCCCAGGACCGACCAGGACGGGCAGGGCAAGAGTCCTGCCGCTGGTTTCGGTGCCAACGAGTGGCTCGTCGACGAGATCTACCAGCAGTACCTCCAGGACCCGAACTCAGTGGACCGGGCCTGGTGGGACTTCTTCGCCGACTACAAGCCGGGACAGGCCGCCGGAGGTGCCGCGGCCCCCAGCGCGTCGAAGCCCGCGGGTGAGCCCCAGGCGTCACAGGCCTCCCGGCCTCAGCAGACGGCGCCCGCCGCGAAGGCCCCCGCGGCCGAGCCCGCCAAGGCCGCGCCCGCGAAGAGCGAGCCGGCCGCCAAGCCCGCCGCCGAGGGCGCGCCCCCCAGGAGCGAGCCCGCCAAGCCCGCCGCCGGGGCCGAGAGCGCCGAGGGCGGGGAAGGCCGGGCGGCCGGACCGGAGTACGTGCCGCTGCGCGGCCCGTCCGCCGCGGTCGCCCGGAACATGAACGCCTCGCTGGAGCTGCCCACCGCCACGTCGGTGCGCGCGATCCCGGTGAAGCTGCTCATCGACAACCGCATCGTCATCAACAACCACCTCAAGCGCGCCCGCGGCGGCAAGGTGTCCTTCACGCACCTCATCGGCTACGCCATGGTGCAGGCGCTCAAGGCGATGCCGTCGATGAACCACTCGTACACCGAGAAGGACGGCAAGCCGACGCTGGTCAAGCCCGACCACGTCAACCTCGGCCTGGCCATCGACCTGGTCAAGCCGGGCGGTGCCCGCCAGCTCGTGGTGGCCGCCATCAAGAAGGCCGAGACGCTGACCTTCTTCGAGTTCTGGCAGGCCTACGAGGACATCGTGCGCCGCGCCCGGAACAACAAGCTGACGATGGAGGACTTCTCCGGCGTCACCGCCTCGCTGACCAACCCCGGCGGCATCGGCACCGTCCACTCGGTGCCGCGCCTGATGCCCGGCCAGGGCCTGATCATCGGCGTCGGCGCGATGGAGTACCCGGCGGAGTTCCAGGGCACCTCGCAGGACACCCTGAACAAGCTGGGCGTCTCCAAGGTCATGACGCTGACCAGCACCTACGACCACCGGGTGATCCAGGGCGCCGCCTCCGGCGAGTTCCTGCGGATCATGCACCAGCTGCTGCTCGGCGAGAACGACTTCTACGACGAGATCTTCAAGGCGCTGCGCATCCCCTACGAGCCGGTGCGCTGGCTGCGCGACATCGACGTCTCCCACGACGACGACGTCACCAAGGCCGCCCGTGTCTTCGACCTGATCCACTCCTACCGGGTCCGCGGCCACGTCATGGCCGACACCGACCCGCTGGAGTACGAGCAGCGCAAGCACCCCGACCTGGACATCACCGAGCACGGGCTCACCCTGTGGGACCTGGAGCGGGAGTTCGCGGTCGGCGGCTTCGCCGGCAAGTCCCTGATGAAGCTGCGCGACATCCTGGGCGTGCTGCGCGACTCGTACTGCCGCACCACCGGCATCGAGTACATGCACATCCAGGACCCCAAGCAGCGCAAGTGGATCCAGGACCGCGTCGAGCGCCCGCACTCCTCGCTGGAGCGCGACGAGCAGCTGCGCATCCTGCGCAGGCTGAACGCCGCCGAGGCGTTCGAGGTCTTCCTGCAGACCAAGTACGTGGGCCAGAAGCGCTTCTCGCTGGAGGGCGGCGAATCCGTCATCCCGATGCTGGACGCCGTGCTCGACGCCGCCGCCGAGGCGCGTCTGGACGAGGTCGTCGTCGGCATGGCCCACCGCGGCCGCCTCAACGTGCTGGCCAACATCGTGGGCAAGTCCTACGCCCAGATCTTCCGCGAGTTCGAGGGCAACCTCGACCCGAAGTCGATGCACGGCTCCGGCGACGTGAAGTACCACCTGGGCGCCGAGGGCACCTTCACCGGCCTGGACGGCGAGGAGATCAAGGTCTCCCTCACCGCCAACCCCTCCCACCTGGAGGCCGTGGACCCGGTCGTGGAGGGCGTGGCCCGCGCCAAGCAGGACATCATCGGCAAGGGCGGCACGGACTTCACCGTCCTGCCCGTCCAGCTCCACGGCGACGCGGCCTTCGCGGGCCAGGGCGTGGTGGCCGAGACGCTGAACATGTCGCAGCTGCGCGGCTACCGCACCGGCGGCACCGTGCACGTGGTCATCAACAACCAGGTCGGCTTCACCGCCCCGCCGGAGTCGGCGCGCTCCTCGATGTACGCCACGGACGTGGCGCGGATGATCGAGGCTCCGGTCTTCCACGTCAACGGCGACGACCCGGAGGCCTGTGTGCGCGTGGCGCGGCTCGCCTTCGAGTTCCGCCAGGCGTTCAACAAGGACGTGGTGATCGACCTCATCTGCTACCGCCGCCGCGGTCACAACGAGGCCGACAACCCGCACTTCACCCAGCCGGTGATGTACAACCTGATCGACAAGAAGCGCTCGGTGCGCAAGCTCTACACCGAGTCGCTGATCGGCCGGGGCGACATCACGCTGGAGGAGGCCGAGCAGGCGCTCCAGGACTTCCAGGGGCAGCTGGAGAAGGTCTTCACCGAGGTCCGCGACGCCACCAGCCGGCCGGCCCCGGCGGAGGTTCCGGCCCCGCAGGCGGAGTTCCCGGTCTCGGTGGACACCGGCGTCAGCGCGGAGGTCCTCAAGCGGATCGCCGAGTCCCAGGTCAACATCCCCGAGCGGATCACCGTCCACCCCAGGCTGCTGCCGCAGCTCCAGCGCCGCGCGGCGATGGTGGAGGAGGACAGGATCGACTGGGCGATGGGCGAGACGCTCGCCGTCGGCTCGCTGCTGATGGAGGGCACCCCCGTCCGGCTGGCCGGCCAGGACTCCCGCCGCGGCACCTTCGGCCAGCGCCACGCGGTGCTGGTGGACCGGGAGACCGGCGAGGACTACACCCCGCTGCTCTACCTGTCCGAGGACCAGGCCCGCTTCAACGTCTACGACTCGCTGCTGAGCGAGTACGCGGCGATGGGCTTCGAGTACGGCTACTCCCTGGCCCGCCCCGAGGCGCTGGTGATGTGGGAGGCGCAGTTCGGCGACTTCGTCAACGGCGCGCAGACGGTCGTGGACGAGTTCATCTCCTCGGCCGAGCAGAAGTGGGGCCAGACCTCCGGCGTCACGCTGCTGCTGCCGCACGGCTACGAGGGCCAGGGCCCGGACCACTCCTCGGCCCGGATCGAGCGCTTCCTCCAGCTGTGCGCGCAGAACAGCATGACGGTCGCGGCGCCGACCCTGCCCTCGAACTACTTCCACCTGCTGCGCTGGCAGGTGCACAACCCGCACCACAAGCCGCTGGTCGTCTTCACCCCGAAGTCGATGCTCCGGCTCAAGGCGGCGACCTCGAAGGCGGCGGAGTTCGCCTCCGGCGGCTTCCGCCCGGTCATCGGCGACGCCTCGGTGGACCCGGCCCAGGTGCGCAAGGTCGTCTTCTGCTCCGGCAAGGTCTACTACGACCTCGCAGCCGAGCGGAGCAAGCGGGGCGTGACCGACACCGCGATCATCCGGCTGGAGCGGCTGTACCCGCTGCCCAGCAAGGAGATCCAGGCCGAGATGGCCCGCTACTCCGGCGCGTCGACGATCGTGTGGGCGCAGGAGGAGCCGGCGAACCAGGGCGCGTGGCCGTTCATCGCGCTCAATCTGGTGGACCACCTCGACCTGTTCATCGGCTCGGGGAAGGCCCCGAACGCGGACCGGCTGCGCCGGGTCTCGCGTCCGTCCTCCTCCTCCCCGGCGGTGGGCTCCGCCAAGCGTCACCAGGCCGAGCAGCAGCAGCTGGTCGACGAGGTCTTCGACCTCTGAGCCGGCGAGGCCGGCAGAAGGGCCGAGGGCGGCCGGCCGCCGCCCGCAGGCCCCGTGGGGCCCGTACCGTCACCTCGACGGTACGGGCCCCACGCCCGTGATACCCACGCACCCCATCAGGCCCCGACAGGAGACGGCCATGTACTTCACCGACCGCGGTATCGAGGAGCTGGCGCAGCGGCGCGGCGAGGAGGAGGTCACCTTCGAGTGGCTCTCCGAGCAGCTGCGGACCTTCGTCGACCTCAACCCGGACTTCGAGGTGCCCGTGGAGCGGCTGGCGACCTGGCTGGCGCGCCTGGACGACGAGGACGAGTGACGGCGGGCGGCCCGCGCGCCCGCCGTGCGGCCGTGCGCTTCCCTTGACTTCCCGCAACCGCGACATATCGTGTCTCAACAGGGACGCGATATGTCGTCGTACGCCGATGCAGGGGAGGCCGCCGTGCCAGGCCGGTCCGAGTGGTCCGTGGACGCGCCGTGCGCGCTCGTCTTCGAGGAGGACGTTCACACACTGCGGGTGCGCGTGGTGGGCGGCGCGGTGAATGTCGTCGGCACCGACTCCCCGCCCGCCAGGCTGGAGGTCGGGGCCGTCACCGGACCCCCGCCGACGGTCCGGCTGGAGGACGGCACGCTCACGGTCGCCTACGACGACCTGCCCTGGAAGGGCTTCCTCTCCCTCCTCGACCGCGAGACGTGGCCGCACAGCGCCGACGTCTCGCTCGCCGTGCCCGCCGGCGTCCGGGTCGAGGTCGGTGTGGTCGGGGCCGACGCGGTGGTCACCGGTATCGAGGGGCGCACCGAGGTGCGCGGGGTCACCGGCGGCATCACGCTGGTGGGCCTGCGCGGCGACGTACGGGTCGACACCGTCTCCGGCGATGTGCAGGCACAGGGCGTGACGGGGGGCCTGCGCTTCAACTCCGTCTCCGGTGATCTCACGGTCATCGACGGCGGCGGCTCGCCGGTGCGGGCCGACTCCGTCAGCGGCGACATGGCGGTCGACCTGGCCCCGGCGCGGGAGCGGCGGCGCACCGATGTCCGGCTGAGTTCCGTGTCGGGCGGGATAGCCCTGCGGCTGCCGGAGCCGGCCGACGCCGCCGTGGAGGCGGGCACCGCCGCGGGCGCCGTCTCCTGCGCCTTCGAGGAGCTGCGGATATCGGGGCAGTGGGGCGCCAGGCGTGTCACCGGCACCCTCGGCACGGGCGACGGACTGCTGCGGGCCACCACCGTCTCCGGCTCGATCGCCCTGCTGCGCCGCCCGGAGCCGGAAGCCGGCGAGGAGGCCGGCGCCCCCTTCGCGCCCGGCGGCACACCCTCGCCGGCCGAGCCCTCCCCCCGTAAGGACGTGTGACATGCCCCCCGTCTTCGCCCACGGCCGACTGCGCCTGTACCTGCTGAAGCTGCTCGACGAGGCACCGCGCCACGGCTACGAGGTGATCCGGTTGCTGGAGGAACGCTTCCAGGGGCTGTACGCGCCCTCGGCCGGCACCGTCTATCCGCGACTGGCCAAGCTGGAGGCCGAGGGGCTGGTCAGCCACACCACCGAGGGCGGCCGCAAGGTCTACTCGCTCACCGACGCCGGCCGCGCCGAACTCGCCGACAGGCAGGGTGAGCTGACCGATCTGGAGCTGGAGATCCACCGCTCGCTGGCGGCGCTGGCCGCCGACATCCGCGAGGACGTCAGCGGCGCGGCCGGCGACCTGCGCCGCGAGATGCGCGAGGCGGCCGAGCGGACCCGCGGCGCCGGGCGGGCTCCGGGCGCCGAAGGAGGCGAAGACTCCGGGGGCGGCGGTACGTCCGCGCCCGGCTGGGAGAAGGCGTGGGAGAGCATCCGGGAGGGCTCCTGGGGCGACGAGGACTCTCTGCGGGCCGCACGCGAGGAGATGCGCCGGGCCGGTGAGCAGTGGAAGGAGCAGGCCCGCCGCGCCCGCCAGGAGGCCCAGCAGGCCCGGCTCCAGGCGCGCAGGGCCCGGCAGGCGCGGGACGCCGCCCGCCAGGAGGCCGAGCGGATCGCCCGCCAGGTCCAGGAGCAGGTCCAGTCGCACGCCCAGCGGGGCGACTGGCAGGGCGCGGTGCGCGCGGGCATGTCGGAACTGGGCAGGCACCTGGGCGGGCTGGGGGGCCTGAGCGGTCTGGGAGACCTGGGCGGCGCAGGCGGCCGGGCCACGCCACGGCCGAAGCGGGCGGAGCCGGACGAACGGACGGATGCGGCACGGGCGGCGGCTCCCGGGTGGGCGGAGGAGCCCGCCACGCCGTCCGGCGACCCCCGGCGCGATCTGGAGCGGCTGCTGGACCGGTTCCGCGACGACGTGCGGGACGCGGCCCGCGATCACGGCGTGGACGAGGAGCGGCTGCGCGAGGCCCGCCGCCACCTGTCGACGGCGGCGGCCCGCATCGTCTCCCTGCTGCGTCCGCCCGGCACGGACGGCCGGGGCGGCCCGGGGGCGTAGGGAGTTCGGCGGCCCGCCTCCCCGGGAACGGTGGCGGGCCGCCGGACCGTCAGACCGTCAGACCGTCAGACCGTCAGGACGATCTTGCCGAAGAGGTCGCCCGCAGCCATCTTCTCGAAGCCCTCGCGGGCCCGGTCCAGCGGCAGCGTGGAGTCGATCACCGGGCGCACGCCCTTGGCCGCGCAGAAGTTCAGCAGCCCGGCCAGCTCCTCCTTGGAGCCCATCGTGGAGCCGACGACCTTCAGCTCCAGGAAGAAGATCCGGTTCAGCTCGGTGGCCGGCGGGTTCGGGCCGCTGGTGGCGCCCGAGATGACCAGCCTGCCGCCGGGCTTGAGGGACTTCACCGAGTGGGACCAGGTGGCGGCCCCGACCGTCTCGATCACCGCGTCCATCCGGTGCGGCAGCCGCGCGCCGCTCTCGAACGCCGCCTCGGCGCCCAGCTCCTCGGCCCGCCTGCGCTTGGCCTCGTCCCGGCTGGTGGCGAAGACCCGCAGGCCCGCCGCCGCGCCCAGCACGATGGCGGCCGTGGCGACGCCGCCGCCCGCGCCCTGCACCAGGACGGAGTCCCCGGGGCGCACCTCGGCGTTGGTGAAGAGCATCCGGTAGGCGGTCAGCCACGCCGTCGGCAGGCAGGCGGCCTCCTCGAAGGAGAGCTCCTTCGGCTTGGGCAGGACGTTCCACTGCGGTACGGCGACCCGTTCGGCGAAGGTGCCCTGGTACTTCTCGGTCAGGATCGAGGGCCGCTCGCGCGGTCCGACCCCGTGCCCGGTCGCGCCGATGACGGAGTAGAGCACGACCTCGTTGCCGTCGGCGTCCACCCCGGCCGCGTCGCAGCCGAGGATCATCGGCAGCGACTCCTCGCCCAGACCGACGCCGCGCAGGGACCACAGGTCGTGGTGGTTGAGGGAGGCCGCCTTGACGTCGATGGTCGTCCAGCCGAGCGGAACGTCCGGCTCCGGACGCTCGCCCAGCTCCAGTCCGGTCAGCGGCTTGTCTCGGTCGATGCGCGCGGCATAGGCAGCAAACATGATCCAAACCCTAGGCCGAGCCGGGCCGCCGCGGAACAGGACAGCCGTGTGACCCTCGCCGCCGGGCCGCACGGACGGCCGGAAAGGCGGGACGGCCGGACGGCGCCGGAAGGGCGGGAGGGCGGGAGGGCGGCGCGGGCCCCGGTCCGGGGTCCGCGCCGCCCTCGCGACGGCGTCCGCCTCTCAGAGGACCTTCGACAGGAACGCCTTGGTCCGCTCGTGCTGCGGATCGGTCAGCACGTCCCGCGGATGGCCCGACTCCACGACCACGCCGTCGTCCATGAAGACCAGCGAGTCGCCGACCTCCCGGGCGAAGCCCATCTCGTGGGTGACGACGACCATCGTCATACCGTCCTCGGCCAGCCCCCGCATGACGTCCAGCACCTCGCCGACCAGCTCCGGGTCGAGCGCCGAGGTGGGCTCGTCGAAGAGCATCAGCTTGGGCTCCATCGCCAGCGCGCGGGCGATGGCCACGCGCTGCTGCTGGCCGCCGGAGAGCTGGGAGGGGTAGTTGTCCGTCCGGTTGCCGAGTCCGACCCTCTCCAGCAGTTTCAGGGCCCGCTCCCGGGCCGCCGCCTTCGACTCGCCCTTGACCTGGACGGGCGCCTCCATGACGTTCTCCACCGCGGTCATGTGCGGGAAGAGGTTGAAGCGCTGGAAGACCATGCCGATGTCGCGGCGCTGGGCCGCGACCTCGCGCTCCTTGAGCTCGTAGAGCTTGTCGCCCTTCTGCCGGTAGCCGACCAGGTGGCCGTCGACCGACAGCCGCCCGGCGCTGATCTTCTCCAGGTGGTTGATGCAGCGCAGGAAGGTGGACTTGCCGGAGCCGGACGGGCCGACCAGGCAGAACACCTCGCCCGCGGCGACCTCCAGGTCGATGCCCTTGAGGATGTGCGCGTGGCCGAAGGACTTGTGGACGCCCTCCGCCTTCACCATCGGGACAGCTGGGGTGGTCATACCGTCTTCCCTCCCACCCGGCTCGGCGTGCGGAACGAGGTGAGGCTCCCGCGCACCCGCTGCCACGGCGTGGGCGGCAGGCTGCGGGACGAGCCGCGCTGGAAGTAGCGCTCCAGGTAGAACTGGCCGACGCTGAGGATCGTGGTGAGGATCAGGTACCAGATGGTCGCCACCAGCAGCAGCTCCATCACCTCAAGGTTGCGCGAGGAGATCCTGGTGGCGGAGAACAGCAGCTCGCTGTACTGGATGGCGTAGGCCAGCGACGAGGTCTTGAGCATGTTGATGAACTCGTTGCCCGTCGGCGGGATGATGACCCGCATGGCCTGCGGCAGCACGATGCGGCGCATGGTACGCGAGCCGGTCATGCCGAGCGCGTGGGCCGCCTCGGTCTGGCCCTCGTCCACCGACTGGATGCCCGCGCGGCTGATCTCGGCCATGTAGGCGGCCTCGTTCAGGCCCAGGCCCAGCAGCGCGGCGAGGAACGGCGTCATCACGTCGTTCATCTCGTCGCGGTAGAAGCCCAGGTCCAGGATCGGGAAGATCAGTGCCAGGTTGTACCAGATCAGCAGCTGCACCAGGACGGGGGTGCCGCGGAAGACCCAGATGTAGCCCCAGGCGACGGACGACATCACCGGGTTCTTCGACAGCCGCATCACCGCGAGGACGGTGCCGAGCACCACGCCCATGAGCATGGCGAGCAGGGTGATCCACAGGGTGTTGACCGCACCGGTGAGGATCGTCTCGTGGTTGAGGTAGCGCCCCACCGTCGGCCAGGTGATGTCGGCGCCCACGAAGGCAGCCACCACCAGGCCGAACAGGACGAGCACGATCGCGGCGCTTATCCAGCGGCCGTAGTGGCGCACCGGGATGGCCTTGACGGCCTCGGGCGGCACCGGGGAGTTCTTGGTCACCGGCACCGCACCGCCCGCCCCGGCTCCACCGCCCTCGGTGTTGGAGGCCGGCACCGGTGCGGGTGGTGCCTTGTCTTCAGGTTCGGACACGGAGAGTTACCTTTGCTGTGGAACTACGGAGGTTCGCTGCGGCTCACTTGCCGCCGTTGACGGTTGCCTCCTCGACTCCGGCGTCGGTGACCTCCCACTTCTCCAGGACCTTGTGGTACTCGCCGTTCTCGATGATGGCGTCCAGGGCCGCCTTGACGGCGTCGCGCAGCTCGGTGTTCTCCTTGCTGACGGCGATGCCGTAGGGGGCGGCGTCGATCTGGTCGCCGACGACCTCGAAGTCCTCGCCGCCACCGGAGGTCTTGGCGTTGTACGCGGCGACCGGGTAGTCGTTGATGTCGGCGACCGCGCGGCCCTGCTTGACCTGGAGGAGGGCCTCGGTGTCCTTGTCGAAGGCGAGGATCTTGATCGGCTTGTCGCACTTCTCACTCTGCGCCTCGGCGAGCGTCTCGTTCGCCGTGCCGCGCTGGAGCGCGACGGTCTCGCCGCAGAGGTCCTCCAGGGACTTGATGCCCTCCGGGTTGCCCTTCTTGACCAGGATCGAGGAGCCGGCCCGGAAGTAGTCGACGAAGTCGACGCCCTCTCCGACCTTCTCGCCCTTGTCGTCCAGGCCCTCCTGGCGCTGCTTGGTGTCGGTCATCGCCGACATGATGATGTCGTGGCGGCCGGAGTTCAGACCGGTGATCAGCCCGTCGAAGGTGCCGTTGCCGAACTCGAACTCGACGCCGAGCTGCTTGCTCAGGGCCTCGCCCAGGTCGGGGTCGATACCGGCGATCTCGTCGTTCTCGTCGTAGAACTCGACCGGCGCGTAGGCGATGTCCGAGCCGACCTTGATGACGCCGGCGGACTGGATGTCCTTGGGAAGCTTGTCGAACAGCGGGGCCTCGGAGCTCTTGGCCTCGCCGCCGCCTCCCTCGCCGCCCTTGTCGGTCTGGTCCCCGCACGCGGTCAGCAGCAGGGAGCCGGTGATCGCGACGGCCGCGGCGGCGGCCAGGCGCCGGCGCGCGGACGGCCTGCGGGAGCCTTCCACCGAGGGCAGGGGGCGGTCGGTGCGTGCGGTCATGAGGAGTCCTCCTGCGGGGTGATGTGGAGTGTCCGGTGGCCGGCCGGGCACGCCCGGGCGCGCGGCGACACTGCGTGATGGGGGCATCTTGCCATCCGGACACCAGAGGTCAGGATGCCAACCATGTCAAAATCGGATAACGGGCGTCCGGGAACGATCGGCGCCTGACCAGACGTTTGCCGCCGCCCGCCCACCCGCCTCCGCTCAAACGAGCGAATACGCACACATAGGGGGAGAGAGCTTCGTCACTCCCCTACCGCGGTGTCGATCGGTCTTCCACCCTCCCTACAGGCCCTTTGCCCAGGGTGACCCATGTCCGGCGCGGTTCGCGGGCAGCCGGTGAGACGGAAAACATTCGTGCGTGGTGGTGCTCATCCGGTAGAAAGAGCAGTTACACCCCTCACCCGGGGACCAGGGCGCGAGTGCGACGCGCCCGGCGTTCGTTACCCCCTCGACGGCGGCCCCATCCGCCGGAGAGGCCGCGGACGTGGTGCCCGCCCGCGCCTCGACCAGGCAGCGGCCACCCTCGATCAGGAATTTCAGCAAAGGGGTCAAACAGTGGCAGCGGAGATCGTCAATTCCCAGGGCGAGCTGGACGGTGGCGTCGAGTCGGCCATCGACCCGGCGTTCGCCCTGCACCGCGGCGGCAAGATGGCGGTCCGGGCGACCGTGCCAGTGCGGGACGCGGACGACCTTTCCCTGGCCTACACGCCGGGTGTGGCCAAGGTGTGCAGCGCCATCGCCGAACAGCCGGAACTGGTCCACGACTACACCTGGAAGTCCCAGGTCGTCGCGGTCGTCACGGACGGCACCGCGGTGCTGGGCCTGGGCGACATCGGCCCGCAGGCCTCGCTGCCGGTAATGGAGGGCAAGGCGATCCTCTTCAAGCAGTTCGGCGGCGTGGACGCGGTCCCGATCGCGCTGGACTGCACCGACGTGGACGAGATCGTGGAGACCGTCGTCCGGCTCGCGCCCTCCTTCGGGGGCGTCAACCTGGAGGACATCTCGGCTCCGCGCTGCTTCGAGATCGAGCGCAGGCTCCAGGAGCGCCTGGACATCCCGGTCTTCCACGACGACCAGCACGGCACGGCCGTCGTCACCCTCGCCGCGCTGCGCAACGCCGCCCGGCTGCGCGGCGTCGCGCTCGGCGAGCTGCGCGCGGTCATCTCCGGAGCCGGCGCGGCCGGGGTGGCCATCGCCAGGATCCTGGTGGAGGCCGGTATCGGCGACGTGGCGGTCTGCGACCGCAAGGGCATCGTCTCGGCCGACCGCACCGACCTCACCGACGTCAAGCGGGAACTGGCCGGCTTCACCAACAAGGCCGGGCTGAGCGGGTCGCTGGAGTCCGCGATGGACGGCGCGAACGTCTTCATCGGCGTGTCCGGCGGCACGGTGCCCGAGGAGGCCGTCGCGAGGATGGCGAAGGACGCCTTCGTCTTCGCCATGGCCAACCCCACTCCGGAGATCCACCCGGACGTCGCCCGCAAGTACGCCTCGGTCGTCGCCACCGGCCGCAGCGACTACCCGAACCAGATCAACAACGTCCTGGCCTTCCCCGGCATCTTCGCCGGCGCCCTCCAGGTGCGGGCCTCGAAGATCACCGAGGGCATGAAGCTGGCCGCCGCCGAGGCGCTGGCCGCGGTGGTCGCCGACGAGCTGAGCGCCGACCGCGTGATCCCCTCCCCCTTCGACGAGCGGGTCGCCCCGGCGGTGACCTCCGCCGTCGCCGCCGCGGCCCGCGCGGAGGGCGTGGCGCGGCGCTGAGCGGTGGCTGAGCGGCCACTGTGCGACAAGGCCGCGGGGGCGGTACGGGCCTGGTCCCGTACCGCCCCCGCGGCCTTTCCGTCCCCGGGCCGCCGGTCCCGGAGACCGGCACCCGCCGACCCGGTCACTTCAGGCCGAGCACCATCGCGTCGGCCGGCGACGCCCACACCGTGCGCGCCTCGGCGAAGCCCGCCGCGCGCAGCGCCTCGACATGCCAGGCCGCCGGCTGCGTCTCGCCGTCGGCATGGTCCCCCGCCACCGGGTCGCCGAAGATCCGGAAGCGCTCGGCTGCCGGCTCGGCCAGCACCGGATCGGCGGCCGCCGCCGCCCACCAGTCCGCCCAGTCCTGGGTGCCCGCGGCCTTCTCACGCTCGCGCCGCGCCCGGTGGAAGGCGTTCACGGCCTCGTTGATCCGGGGCGTGGCGGGGTCGGGCATGTGGTCGGCGTTGATCAGGACCCCGCCGTCCCGCAGGACGCCCGCGAGCCGCCCGTACAGCGCCCGCAGCTCGTCGGTGCGCAGCCAGTGCAGCGCGGTGGAGGTGAGCACGGCGTCGTACGACCGGTGCGGCAGGGCGTCCGTCCACCGCTCGTCGCGCAGGTCCGCGGTGACGAACGCGGCGCGGGGCTCGTCGGCGAAATGGCCGCGCGCGATCGTCAGCAGGGCCGGGTCCAGATCGACCCCGGTGCTGGTGGCTCCGGGGAACCGGCGCAGCAGCCGGCCGGTGATGCTCCCCGTGCCGCAGGCCAGGTCCAGCACCCCGGGCTCGGCCCCCACCAGCGCCTCGACGGCGTCGAGCATCGCCGCGAAACGCTCCTCCCGGTCGGGCAGGTACCACTCCTGCTGCCGGTCCCAGCTCTCCTGCCAGTACCTCCACCGCTCGGCTCCGGCCGCCCCCGGCCCGGTCTCCGTGTCCGCCTGCGTCACGACAGCCTCCCGCACCCTGGATACGTAATAGCCTGTAACGAGAGACGACCCTTACCCGCCCCCTCCACGACCATAGAGCGCGCCCGTAAGGACCACAAGTGGAACTGAACTATTACTCAGACTTCGCCGTGCGGCTGGTCAACACCGAGCAGCCGCGGCGCGGCGAGGACACGCTCACCTCCGTGGAGGCCGTACGCGCCCTCTTCGGCCCGGGCCAGAGCGCCGCACGGCGCGCCACGGAGGCCGACGTGACCCGGCTGCGGGGGGTGCGCGCCCGGCTGCGCGCGGTCTTCACCGCCGCCTCGGAAGGGGACGAGACCAGGGCCGTGGACCTGCTCAACTCCCTGCTGATGGAGTTCCCGGCCAGCCCGCAGATCTCCGGCCACGACCACCTCGACGACGCCGGCCGCCCCCGCTGGCACATGCACCTGGCCGACCACCCCGCCAACGCCACCGCCGGATACGCGGCCGTCGCCTGCATGGGTCTGGCCTTCCACCTCACCGACCTGGGCGTGGGCCGGCTGGGCGTATGCCAGGCCGACCCCTGCCGCAACGCCTATCTGGACACCTCGACCAACCGCTCCCGGCGCTACTGCTCCGACCGCTGCGCCACCCGCGCCAACGTCGCCGCCTACCGGGCCCGCAAACGCCTGGAGAGCAGCGGCCGCAGCGCCGAGAAGACCCAGCCCAGCAACGCGCCCGGGGTTCGCTGAACCTGCCGCAGGGGCCGCAGCCGCACCCACGCCCGTGCCACCACCAGTTCGTCGGGCACCACCCCGAACTCACGGCTGTCGTTGAGCACCGACGGGTTGTCGCCCCGCACCCACCAGCCGCCGTCCCGCCGCCCCACGGCCCGCTTGACGATCAGCAGGTCGTGCTGGAAGGGGTGCCGCACCACGACCACGTGCCCGGGCCGCACCGCTCCCCCGTAGCGCACCACCAGCAGGTCGCCGGGGCGCAGCGTCGGCTCCATCGACGGGTTGTAGACCTCGGCCAGCCCGATCCGCAGCAGCCCGCGGCTCCCCTGCTCGTCCGCCCGCTCCGGCATCCGCCGCACCTCCGGTCCCGTCCTCGCCCCTGCGCCCTCCCCGTGTACCCCTCTGGTCCCCGCATCCCTCGGACTTTTGTCCCGGGCGAGTGGGGGCACACGCGAAAAGGCGCTCCTCACGGAGTAATCTCGCACGTGAGAAGACGATCACGAGGAAGGACAGCTCTATGCTCTCCCGCCTGTTCGCCCCGAAGGTGAAGGTCAGCGCCCACTGCGACCTTCCCTGCGGCGTCTACGACCCGGCCCAGGCCCGCATCGAGGCCGAGTCGGTCAAGGCCATCCAGGAGAAGTACCAGGCGAACGACGACCCGCACTACCGGGCTCGCGCGACGTACATCAAGGAGAACCGGGCCGAGCTCGCCAAGCACCACATCTCGGTGCTGTGGAGCGACTACTTCAAGGCCCCGCACTTCGAGAAGTACCCGCAGCTCCACCAGCTGGTGAACGACGCCCTCAAGGCCGCCTCGGCCGCCAAGGGCTCCACCGACCCGGCCACGGGCCAGAAGCTGCTGGACCTCATCGCCGAGATCGACAAGATCTTCTGGGAGACCAAGAAGGCCTGATCTTCGATCATGCCGTTTGACCTGCGCTTTCCTTGGCTGCTAGGTCTTCCGGTCCGCACCCGGTCCGCAGTCCGCCGAGCACGGCGTCCATGACGGACCGGGTGCGGTCCTCTTCGCCCGGCCACAGATGGGCGTAGATCCGCAGGGTGATGACCGCGGACGCGTGGCCGAGGACGAGCTGGACCTGCTTGACGCTCGCTCCGCCGGCGATGAGGGCGGAGGCGAAGAAGTGCCGTAGGTCGTGGGTGACCATGTGCGGCAGCTCGACGGTCTTACGGCCTTCCCGCTCGGCTGCCTCGTTCTCCTCCGCCTGGAGCGCCTTGCGGGCGCCGTTCCACTCCGTCTTCCAGCGGCGATAGTCGAGGGGCTCGCCCTCCTCCTTCGTGAACAGCCACTCCCTGGAAGGGCGCGCGGCGAGGTGCGTCAGGAGCGCATCGGTGACGACCTCGCCGACCGGGACCGTGCGCCGGGACTTGGCGGTCTTCGGCGGACCGATCTTCCCCGACTGGAGACGCTGCCGTTCGACGCGGATGGTGCCGGCCTTGAAGTCGACGTCCGACACCTTGAGGCCGAGCAGCTCGCCTATGCGCATGCCTGATCCGGCGAGCGTGACGATGGCCGCGCGGACGTACGGCGGCATCACACGTGCCATGGCCTCGACCTGAGCGACCGTGGGCGGCGTGACCTCCTCGTCCGGCATGGGCGGGAGAGTGATCCGGCGGCACGGGCTGGAGGCGATGACCTTGTCCTCGACGGCCGCGGTCATGACGCGCACGAGGACGTCGTAGACGTTGCGCACGCTGCCGGGGCCGAGCAGTTCGGGCAGGTTCTTGAACAGCACCTGGATGTCGTTGCGGCGTATCGCCGCCATGGCGCGGGAGCCGAGCGCCGGGACGAGGTGGAGCCGCATCGCGTTGTCGGTGATGCGCTCGCCCGCCTCGCTGGCGACGAGCGACTCCTCCCACTTCTTCGCGTACTTCTCGAACGTGATCCGTCCGGCGCGCGGGTCGACGTACTGGCCGGTGACGACGCTGGCCGTGACCTCGTCGAGCCAACGCTGGGCGTTGAGCTTGCGGATGAAGTGGCGGGCGTGCTCCTTGCCGTCGAGGTCGCGGTAGCGGGCCCGCCATTTGCCGTTGGGGCACTTCTGGATGTTGGCCAAGTGACCTCTCCTCCGGTTCGGTTATCGGTATTGACATCCTCGCCGCCCTGAAGGACGGCGATTCCCGCCTACCGCGCCGTTGAAGGCTGCGGTGTCGAGTGGGTTCCTGCTTCGCCGCGCGGTGCCGGGACGAGTCCCGGTCTTACCTGCGCTCCACAGGCTGATGCCGCCAGTCCGGCGGCCTTGGCGACGTTGACCGCCGCGTTGATGTCCCGGTCCAGGACCGCCCCGCACGCCTGGCACGTCCACTCTCGGATGTGGAGGGGCTTGGGGCCGTCCTTGACGCCGCACACGGAGCACACCCGGGAGGTCGGCTCGAACCGGCCGATCCTCACGAAGGTACGGCCGTACCGGGCGGCCTTGTACTCCAGCATGCTCACGAACGCCGACCACCCGGCGTCGTGCACGGACTTGGCCAGGCGCGTGCGCGCGAGTCCCTTCACCGCCAGGTCCTCCACGGCGACCGCTTGGTTGTCGCGGATCAGCTGTGTGGAGAGCTGGTGGTGGAACTCGCGGCGCGCGTCCGCGACACGGGCGTGTGCCCGTGCGACGCGGATCCTGGCCTTGTCCCGGTTCTTGCTGCCCTTCTCCTTGCGAGAGAGGGAGCGCTGCGCCTTCTTCAGGCGTTTTTCGGCCCGGCGCAGGAAGCGCGGGCTGTCGATCTTCGTCCCGTCGGAGAGGACCGCGAAGTGTCCGAGCCCGAGATCGATGCCCACCTCGGGCGCGACCTGGGACAGGACTTCCTCCGGGCCGGTCTCCACGACGAAGGACGCGAAGTACCGGCCTGCCGCGTCCTTGACCACGGTCACCGTGGACGGCGTCGACGGCAGGGAGCGGGACCACTTCACCTTGACGTCGCCGATCTTCGGCAGACGCAGCCTGCCGCCCGGGGTGATCGACCAGCGGGCGTTCGCCGTGAACCGGACCGACTGCCGGGTGTCCCTCTTCGACTTGTACCGGGGCGCGCCCATGCGCGGGCGCTTGCCCTTCAGGCCGTCGAAGAAGTTCCGGTACGCGGCCTCCAGGTCGCGCAGCGACTGCTGGAGAACGACCGCCGACACCTCGCCGAGCCACGCCCGCTCCGGGGTGCTCTTCGCCTCGGTGATCAGCGCCTTCGACAGGTCGCCGGTCTTCGGGAACGGCAGCCCCTCGCTGCGGGCGGTCTCCCGAGCGCGAAGCGCGTCGTTGTAGACCACCCGCGCACACCCGAACGCCCTCGCTAACGCCATGCGCTGACCGACGCTCGGGTACAAGCGGAAGCTGTACCGAAGCTGCATGCGGATCATGGTACACAGTTGGTTTATGGGTATCGATGAGAACGTTCGCACTGGTCGTCACTGCGTCTTCCGCATGCATGTCCACTTGGTTTTCGTGACGAAGTACCGGCACTCCGTCTTCGTTGACCGGCACTTGACGCGGTGCGAGGAGATCATGCGGGCCGTGTGCGAGGACTTCGAGGCCGAGCTGGTCGAGTTCAACGGCGAGAACAACCACGTCCATCTCCTCGTGAACTTCCCGCCGAAGGTTGCCGTGTCCAGGCTGGTGAACTCCCTCAAAGGCGTGTCCTCCCGCAGGCTCCGCCAGGAGTTCCCCGACCTCGTCCGCCACTACTGGCGGGCACAGCGCCTGTGGTCCGGCTCGTACTTCGCCGGGTCCGTCGGCGGCGCGCCGCTCAGCATCGTGAAGCAGTACATCGAGCAGCAGAACCGGCCACTCTGACCCGGGCTGAGGTGAACAGTGCAGATCCGTGCCCACAGCTGAGGTCAGAGCAGCTCTCAGATTCGCTTCACCACCGGGCTGAAACCCGGTGCACTGCGAATAGTCCCGGTAGCCGCCACCCTCGATGTGTTCGGTGAGGGTGCGGGCGTCGCGCTCGTCGCCCATGAGGCGAAGGCACTGCTCGTGGATGGCCCGTGAGCTGTCCGGGTGGGCCTGGATGTGGTCGGCGATGGCTGCAACGGCATGGTGCAGGCGGTCCTGGGCGTCACGGGCCTGGTAGAACGCCTCGACGGCCTCCTGAACGAGCCGCCTGCTGTTGACGTCGAGCCCTTCGAGAGGCGGGGACATCAGCTCTTCCAGGGGCAACTCGAAGACGCGGGCGAAGGCGAGGGCCTCGTCGAGGTTGATGCGGCGGCGGGGCTTGCCGTTCTCGATACGCCACACCGCGGTCTGACTCATCCTCACGCCGGCCTTCGTCACCCGCTCCGCCAGCTCGGTGGTGCTCCACCCCCTGACCTCCCGCTCCAGCGCCACTCGCGCGGCCACATCCACATCGCCGCCACCACCGTCCGCGGTGATCTGCAAAAGGCCCGCCACTGGAACGACTACCTCACCGCCGACCGCGAACTGGCGGCGATCGAGACCGAGTACGGCCTGCGCCAGGTGGTGCGCGGTGACCGCACCGCCGCCAAACGGCCCACCCGGGCCGAGCAGGAGAAGGCCCGCCGCCACGGCCGGCAGAAGACCTCCCGCGAACGCCTGCGCACCACCGTCCGCCAACTGGTCTCCATCGCCACCAGCCCGGAGGAGTTCCTCCACCTCCTCGACGGCGTCGAGGGCGTCCTCGTCGACGTCCAGCACTTCCCTTCCGGCGACGTCCGCGGCTACAAGGTCGCCGCCGAAGGCGACACCAACGCCGCAGGGCAGCCAGTCTGGTTCTCCGGCTCCGCCCTCGCCTCCGACCTGTCGTACCCCAGGATCGCGGAACGCCTCACCGCCATCAGCCCCCAACCCGCCCAGGAGCCGGACCACCGGACCAGCCCCTGGCAGCAGGCCGCCGCTGCGGCCGACCGTATCCCCCACCACCACCTCGACCACAGCGACGACGCAGTCGCTCAGGCCCACCTCGCCGCCTTCGGCGAAGCCCTCGACACCCTGCCACTGCTCGCCCCCCACGACCTGCGCCCTCGGTTGCGGCAGGCCGCCGAAGCCTTCGAACGCGCCGCCCGCTCCCGCATCCGCGCCCAAGGCCGGCACGCCCGCGCCCTGCGCCGCGCCATCCGGGAGCTACGCACTGCACCGGTGACCGGCGACGGAACCGGGCTGGCCCTGTTCCTCGACACCGCCTTGGTCGTCGTCATCGCCGCCGCCCACTGGCACGCCAGGCGCCGCCACGCCCAGCAGGCCGAAGCCGCCCACCGGGCTGCCACCCACCTGCGCGCCGCCTACACGGTGGCCGCCGAAGAACCGATGGCCCGCCTCCGGGAGCAGGGCCGCCACCTGGCCCGGCCCGTCCGCGACCAGGCCGCCGCCCTCCTGCACGCCACCGCACCGCAGCTCGCCGAGCAGATACTGCGCGAGCCGGGCTGGCCCGCCCTGGCCGTCACCCTCACCCACGCCCACCAGGCCGGACACGACCCCCGAGCCCTGCTGACCGAAGCCGTCACCCATCGGGAACTGCACACCGCCCACTCCCTCAGCGACACCCTCACCTGGCGCCTGAACCGCCTCACCGGCATGGCAGGGGAAGGGTCCGTCCGCCCCACCCCCGCAGGCACCGCGCAGCCAGGGTCCGCTGCAGCCGTACCCGATCGCTCCCAGCCAGAGTCCCCGCGAAGGCGCTGATGACGCGAAAATCGTCGTGATCACCGCCGTCGGGCATGTTCCCCGAGGGAACAGCGAACGTGTTCCCTCGGGGAACGCCCGGTCCGTCCCTGAAGGAACAGGGCGAGGCCCGTCCCCACCGGACGGCACAGCAGACGCCGCTGACCGTAGGACACATCGGCGCCGAGAACTTCACTGGGCCAGCCCCTGCCGAGGCAGCTGCCTCGGCAGGGGCTGGCCCACAGTTGCGTTGGCATGGGTACCGTTCTCGTGACGAGGCTCGACCGGCCGGAGCCACCACGCCCTGCCGACCGCTTGAGCACAGCCGGCCAACCGACATGTGGGAGGCGCCCTGATGCTGGAAGAAGCCGAGGAGATCGGCCGCCGTGCCCGGCGTGCCCGCTTGCGGCTGGGCATGCCGCAGGCGGACCTCGCCGCGGCCCTGGGGAAGTCGCAGGGCTGGGTGTCCAAGATGGAGCGCGGTCTGATCGAGCTGGACCGTGTCGGCATACTGAACCTGCTGGCGGCCGAGCTGCACGTTCATCCCAATGACCTGATCGGTCGTCCGTACACCGGCTCGCCCGACGGGAACCAGTGGCAGGTCGCCGCGTCCTCGATCCTTCGGGAGCTGCGCCGCTACGACCTCGCGCCCGTCTACGACGGCATTCCCCGCCCGGCGGCGGAGCTGTGGGGCGGGGTCACCCGTCTGCACCGGCTGCGGGACACGGCTTCGAACGTGGCCATCCTGCGGGTCCTGCCGGATCTGCTCCGCGAGGCCCGTGCTCTCGCCGAGGTGTCCACCGGGCACGAGCGGGAGGAGGCGTACGCGATCTACGCGGTGTGCTGCAAGTTCGCCCACACCGCCGCCCACGCTCTCGGCCACCCCGAGCTGATCGCCATGGCGTGTGAGCGGGCCGCCTGGTTCGCGAGGCTGTCCGGTGACCCCGTGCTGCCCGCCGTCGCCGACTGGATGCGCGTGTGGGACATGTGGGCCAGTGCCGACTGGGAGGACGCCGTCGTCCTGTCGGACAAGGCGATCAGCAGCGTGCAGGAGGGGTACGAGCGGGGCGAACCGCTGGCTGTGCGGGCGTGGGGGTCGCTCCAGCTCCGTGCGGCCGTCTCTGCGGCGCGGGGCGGTCGGTCTGCGGAGGCCGAAGACCGTATCGGCCTGGCGAGGACGGCGGTCGACCGCATGAGCGCCTACACCGGTCCCCCGGTGTACGACAGGCACTCGCTGACGTTCTCGCCCGGCAACGTCCAGATCCACGCCATCAGCGTGGCCCTGGAGACGGGCGAACAGCGCAAGGCCCTGGCGATAAACCGCCGCACCGGTCCGGAGCTGGTCGCCTCCCTGCCCAACTCGCGCCAGGGGCACCACCACATGGACCTCGCGCGAGCCTGGTTGTGGGACGGGAACCGCGACAAGGCCCTGTCCGAGCTGGAGACGGCCGAGCGTGTCGCACCGCAACTCGTCCGCAACCACCCCATCGCCCGCTCCACCCTGCGCAGCATCGTCTATGCCGAACGCACATCCACCCGTGAGAAGCTGAGGCGCATGTCCGACCGCTTCCACCTGGACGGATGAGAGCCGTATTCCTCTGATTGAGGGGCCCCGGCCTCGTAGGACGGCCGGCGCCCCCGTGCGGGGGCCGCGGCCGTCCCGTACGCAGGGGCGCGAGTCAGTGCTCGCGCCCCTGCGGGGGTGCGGGGATCCGCTCGCCTCCCCTCACCGTCCTGACACCGCGCCGCCGTTCGGCCGGCCGTCTCCCGGCCGGTCTCGAAGCTCAGACGAGCTGGCCGGTCCGGCGGGCGAGCTGGGCGCGCCCGAACAGCAGGGCGTAGCCGGGCGGCAGACGGTCGATGATCCGGTCGAGCAGGTCCTCCTCGGCGAGTTCGGCGACCACGCTGAGCACCGAGCTGACGTCCCAGCGCGCCGTCGCCGGGGTGGCGCCCTCGATGCGGGCCGCGACGCTGTCGACGAACTGCGCGCCGCTGAGCGGTTTGACCACCTTGAGCTGGTCGGTCAGCACACGCGTGCCCTCCTGCGGGAGGCGGACGGCCAGTTCCGTGCGCTCGGCACCGGTGAGATGGCCGCCGAGCGCCGAGAGCACGATCCGGGAGACGCGCTCCGCCTCCTTGGCCGTCGGGTACTGCCCCCGCTCGCGTACCTGCGCCACGAACTCGCTCCACCGCATGATCCATCTCCCCTTCCGTACTGACTGGTACCGGTGAGGTGGTCGGCACGGGCCGTCGCCCGCTGCCCCGCCAGGAACGCGGGGCAGTCGGCGGTGCGGCACTGAGTGCAATGCCCTCCGTCCATCTGTATAGCCCAGGTCAAGAAAACCTGACAACAGTCGGCTCAGGGGTGCGCAGCCACCTCGTATCAGCCCTGGTCCAGGGGAGGCGCGACAGCGGGCTTCCGTCGACCGGGGCGTACACCCGTGTGCCCGGGAGAAGCGCTTTCATACGGAACGGGTCACGGCGTTCGCGAAGGCATACGCCTCACCTGCGGCGACGGCGCGCGGGGGCGCGCCCGCCCGACACCTCCCCTCCCTCCGCCTCACGCGGCGCCGACCTCGACCCCCCTTCGCCTCGCGGGCCTTCGACCTCCGGCTCGGGGCGCATTGGGGAAGGAAAAGTCCGATGCGTCCTATGACACATTTCACACTCGCTCCTGGAGGGGCGGCGGAACCTCCGCCCTCTGCGTCTCCGCATCGGGCGCGCTCCTCCGAGGGGCGGTCCGCTCTTCCGTGCGCTTCGGGAAGATCCCGACCCTCCGTCCTCCGGCGGGCGCCTGCCGTCACGAACGCAATCCGCAGTCGGCGTGCCGCCGCCTCGGCGACGACGGAGCGGCGGACACGGCCCCGGCGGCGCCCGTACGGACGTCCCACCGTGCCGGGCCGACCGGTGACACGGGGTGCCACAACGGCGCGACAATGGCGGAGTGAGCAGCGCACCGCCTCCCCCGCCCGTCCCCGACCCCGCCCCCCAGGGGCCCCCCGTGTCCCGGACACCCCCGGAGTCCCCGGAGTCCCTCGCCCCGCGCCTCCCCTCCCCCCTGACCGAGACCGCCGACGAGCACTTCTCACGCCACGGAGTCCGGCTGCTGCTCAAACGCGACGACCTGATCCACCCGGAGCTCGTCGGCAACAAGTGGCGCAAGCTCGTGCCCAATCTGCGCGCCGCCGTGCGGGCCGGCGAGCGCACGCTGCTGACCTTCGGCGGGGCCTACTCCAACCATCTGCGCGCCACCGCCGCCGCCGGGCGTCTGCTGGGCCTGTCGACGATCGGGGTCGTACGGGGCGAGGAGCTCGCCGGCCGGCCCCTCAACGACTCCCTGGCCCGCTGCGCCGCCGACGGCATGCGGCTGCACTTCGTGACGCGGGCGGACTACCGTCGCAGGAACACCCCGGAGTGGACCGCCGCGCTGCGCGACCGCTTCGGCCCGTTCCGCCTCATACCGGAGGGCGGCAGCAACGCCGAGGCCGTGCGGGGCGCCGCGGAGCTGGGCCGGGAACTGCGCGGCGCGGCGGACGTGGTGGCCGTCGCCTGCGGTACGGGCGGCACCCTCGCCGGCCTCGCCGCGGGGCTCGCCGGCGGGCAGCGCGCGATCGGCTTCGCCGCCCTGCGCGGCGGCTTCCTCACAGGGGAGGTGGAGAGGCTCCAGCACGCCGCCTTCGGCGGACGCCGCGGCGCGTGGACGGTGGAGGACCGCTTCCACTGCGGCGGCTTCGCCCGCACCACCGGCGCGCTGGAGTCCTTCGCCCGAGGCTTCGAGGCCCGGCACGGACTGCCGGGCCTGGACCGCGTGTACGTCGCCAAGATGCTGTACGGCCTGGCGGCCCTGGCCGGCGAGGGCGCCTTCCCCCGGGGGACGACGCTGGCCGCCGTGGTCACCGGTTAGCCCTCCCCGCTCGATGCGGTCACCGGAAGCACACCGGGGCCACCGAGGAGCGGTCGCACGACGCCCTCCTCCGCGCGCGGCCGACCGCGCGGCGCGGGCCGCGGCAGGGAGCTGTCGGCCGAACTCGCGCGTCCGCGCCGGGCGGGTTACGAACGCTTCCGGTGGTGGGTATTGAACTGGAACGAACCCGCACCGGTTTCCACGCGCCGCTCGGCTCCGAGCCGGTGGACGAGTGGACGGTCCGGCGGCCGAGCGGGCACCGAGCCCCCCGGAGGACCGGGAACAAACGACGGCCCCGCGGCGCTGTGAACCCGGCGTGAGCGGATACGAATTGGGCACCGCAGACCCCTAGCCACGGAGAGTACCCATGTGTTTACTATGGGTGACGACCGCAGGAAGGGTGCCTCCTCGGCCCGGGCGACAGCATGCCCCGGATCGCGATAGCGTCGCAGTCGAACTATCTGCCACGCCCGTCCGTTGACCTGTTGCCCCGTCGCGACGGGGTCGCGGGCGGGCGTACACGGCAGCCACCAGCTTGTGCCACCTTGGAGGTGAGGGTGTCCCAGATCGCAGGCGAGCCCGGGACGCAGGACTTCGTCGAGGTCCGGCTGCCCGCCGCGGGCGCCTACCTTTCGGTACTGCGTACCGCCACCGCCGGTCTCGCGGCCCGCTTGGACTTCACCCTCGACGAGATCGAGGATCTGCGCATCGCCGTCGACGAGGCGTGCGCCATCCTGCTCCAGCAAGCGGTCCCCGGCAGCGTGCTGAGCTGCGTCTTCAACCTCGTCGGGGACTCTCTGTGGGTGACGGTCTCGGCACCCACCACGGACGGCCGCGCGCCCGAGCGCGACACCTTCGCCTGGACGGTGCTCTCCGCACTGGCCGGCGAGGTCGACTCGGCCGTGGCCGAGGACCGCACTGTCAGCATCAGCCTGCACAAGAAGCGCGGCGCCGGCCCAGGGGCGCCGTGACCGGCACACACGGGCCGGTACGGGACAAGGGGGTCGGTGTGAACGACCTGGAGAGCGAAACACGGACGGGCCGCCACGAGAAGGCGGTGGGCCCGGTCATTCCCGAGCAGCACGCCCGGCCCCATCCGGTCGATCCTGATCGGCGGGCGGAGCGGGCGGTTGCCATGGAGGACCAGCAGCACGACATGCGCGATGACGAAGGGGCCGGCGAGAAGGCCGTCTATGTGCACCGCCAGCCGGATCCCCAGGACCGCAGCGGCGCACGGGAGCTGTTCGTCAGACTGCGCGGCCTCCCGGCGGGCTCCCCGGAGCGCGCCGAGCTGCGCGAGGCCCTGGTGCGGATGCACCTGCCGCTGGTGGAGCATCTGGCGCGGCGCTTCCGCAACCGCGGGGAGCCGCTGGACGATCTGACGCAGGTCGCCACGATCGGCCTGATCAAGTCGGTGGACCGCTTCGACCCGGAGCGCGGCGTGGAGTTCTCCACCTACGCCACCCCCACGGTCGTCGGCGAGATCAAGCGGCACTTCCGTGACAAGGGCTGGGCGGTGCGGGTGCCCCGCAGGCTCCAGGAGCTGCGGCTGTCGCTGACCACGGCCACCGCCGAGCTGTCCCAGCAGCACGGCCGCGCCCCGACCGTCCACGAGCTGGCCGAGCGGCTGTCGATCTCCGAGGAGGAGGTCCTGGAGGGCCTGGAGTCGGCGAACGCCTACAGCACGCTCTCCCTGGACGTCCCCGACACCGACGACGAGTCCCCGGCCGTCGCGGACACCCTGGGCGCGGAGGACGACGCCCTGGAGGGCGTGGAGTACCGGGAGTCGCTCAAGCCTCTGCTGGAGGAGCTGCCGCCGCGCGAGAAGAAGATCCTGCTGCTGCGTTTCTTCGGCAACATGACCCAGTCGCAGATCGCCCAGGAGGTCGGCATCTCGCAGATGCACGTCTCGCGGCTGCTGGCCCGCACTCTGGCCCAGCTGCGCGACCGGCTGCTGATCGAGGAGTAGGAGCAGCGGGGCGTCGAGGAGCGGCAGGAAAGTCCTGTGGGCAGGGCGCCTGCCGGTCCGGTCAGGCGTCCCGGGGCCCGTGCGGGCCGACGCCCAGCGCCCCGGCCGCCGCCGGGGTCATCAGGAAGCCGAGCACGGCCAGCGCGGTGAGCGCGATGACCGCTCCGGTCGCGAGCCACACACCGCCGTTCTGCGCCATCTGCCAGCCCACCGGAAGCGCCATCAGCTGGACGATCACCGCCGGTCCCCGGCTCCACCGGCGCAGCAGCCACAGTCCCCGTGCGGCGGCCAGCGGCAGCACGGCCAGCGCCAGCACGGTCGCGGCTCCGGTGAGGGCCTGCACCGTGTCGTCGGCCCGGCTGCCGGTCAGCAGCATGACCAGCATGGTCACCCCCAGGCCGGCGACCACCACTCCCTGTGCCGCCACCACGGCGGCCGCGGCGGTGATCCGCCCGGGCCGGGGGGACTGGGGGGCGTCTGCGGGGGATGCGTCCGTGGTCACAACGCCAGGGTAGCGGGGTCTGCCGGACCACCACCCGTCCCCGACCGCCCCTGCTCCTGCCTCGCGGCGGCCCGTCCCGGGGCCGCCCGTCTCGGCCGCGAACGGCTGGGTACGCTGCACACCATGCGCGCGCTCCTCGTGGTCAACCCGGCAGCCACCACCACCAGTGCCCGCACCCGCGACGTACTCATCCACGCCCTGGCGAGCGACCTCAAGCTGGAGGTCGCCACCACCGAGTACCGGGGGCACGCGCGCGACCTGGGGCGGCAGGCGGTCCAGCGCGGGGAGATCGAGCTGGTCATCGTGCTCGGCGGCGACGGCACGGTCAACGAGGTCGTCAACGGGCTGCTGCACGCCGGCCCCGCCCCCGACGCCCTCCCCCGTCTCGCCGTCGTCCCGGGCGGTTCGACCAACGTCTTCGCCCGCGCCCTGGGGCTGCCCAACGACGTGGTGGAGGCCACGGGCGCGCTGCTGGACGCGCTGCACTCCGGCGGCGGGCGCACGGTGGGCCTGGGCCTGGCGGCCGGTACGCCGGGGACGGAGGACTCGGAGGTGCCGCCCCGGTGGTTCACCTTCTGCGCGGGCCTCGGCTTCGACGCGGGTGTGGTGGGCCGGGTGGAGCAGAAGCGCGAGGGCGGCAGGCGCTCGACGCACGCCCTCTACGTGCGCCAGGTGGTGCGGCAGTTCCTGGGCGACCCCTACCGCCGCCATGGGACGATCACCCTGCGGAGGCCCGGGGAGGAGCCGGTCGAGGAGCTGGCGCTGTCCATAGTCTGCAACACCGCGCCTTGGACCTATCTGGGCAACCGCCCGGTGTACGCGGCCCCCCGCGCGTCCTTCGACACCGCCCTCGACGTGCTCGGACTGACCCGGCTCACCCCATCCGCGGTGACCCGCTACGGCACCCAGCTGCTGACCTCCTCGCCCGAACGCGGCCCGCACGGCAAGCACGCGGTCTCGCTCCACGATCTGACCGACTTCACCTTGGAATCACAGGTGCCACTGCCGTTTCAGATGGACGGTGACCACCTGGGACTGCGTACGAGCGTGACGTTCACAGGCGTACGCCGTGCACTGCGTGTGATTGTGTAAGCGGATGTGGTGAAAGTCCTTTCACTCGAACGTTTAGGCCAGGTTCCACCCCCTGGAAGTACGGCTGTGACCTAGTCGACACCAAGGAATCAAAAAAAACTTTCCGGAAGGGGTTGTATCCGCCGCCGAGGTTTGCGAGTCTCTTCATGGCGATCGGGACGGTCGACGCCGACCCCCTTGAGAGCCCCGAATCCACCTCCTCATCCCTCGGGACACTCCCGGCGAAGCCGGGCGATGCCCCTTCCCTTGTGGAGGGATTCGTGAAAGCGTTCACATTCACAAGCAATTACCGCAACGCGTAGGAGATGGAGCAGCCATGGACTGGCGTCACAACGCCGTTTGCCGCGAGGAAGACCCCGAGCTCTTCTTCCCGATCGGCAACACCGGTCCTGCGCTGCTGCAGATCGAGGAAGCCAAGGCCGTCTGCCGCCGCTGCCCCGTGATGGAGCAGTGCCTGCAGTGGGCCCTGGAGTCCGGCCAGGACTCCGGTGTCTGGGGTGGCCTCAGTGAGGACGAGCGCCGTGCTATGAAGCGCCGCGCCGCCCGCAACCGGGCGCGCAAGGCCACTGCCTGACGCCCACCCCACCCCGCCACCTGCTGCCCCCGAGCCGCAGCGCGCAGTGCCCACAGTGCGCACCGCAACGACGACGCCGAGCCCCGGACCGTGCCCACGGTCCGGGGCTCGGTGCTGTGCGGGCGCCGGCGCAGGCCCCCCGTGCGGGCCGCGCACGGCACCGGGCCCCGGGGCCCGCCGGGCGGGTTTCAGCGCCTCTCCGGCTCCACGGGGATGTCCAGGACCACCCGGGTACCGCCCCCGGGGGCCGGGAGCATGTCGAAGCCTCCCTCCAGCTCCCCCTCCACCAGCGTCCTCACGATCTGCAGCCCCAGGTTCCCGGCCGTGCGCACGTCGAAGTCCTCCGGCAGACCGCGCCCGTCGTCCTGCACGGTGACCAGCAGCCGCCCCTCACCGCGGCCGGAGCCCGGGCCGCGGACGGCCGCGACCTCGACCGTGCCCCGCTCCCCCGGCCTGAACCCGTGCTCCAGGGCGTTCTGCAGCACCTCCGTGAGCACCATGGACAGCGGGGTGGCCACCTCGGCCGCCAGTACGCCGAAGCGGCCCGTACGCCGCCCGGTGACCATGCCCGGGGAGATCTCGGCGACCATCGCCAGCACCCGGTCGGCTATCTCGTCGAACTCCACACGCTCGTCCAGGGTCTGGGAGAGCGTCTCGTGGACGATCGCGATCGAGCCGACGCGGCGGACGGCCTCCTCCAGCGCCTCCCGCGCGGTGCCGCCGGTGGCCGCGCCGATCCGCCGGGCCTGGAGCCGCAGCAGGGCGGCGACGGTCTGGAGGTTGTTCTTCACCCGGTGGTGGATCTCCCGGATGGTGGCGTCCTTGGTGATCAGCTCCCGCTCCCTGCGCCGCAGTTCGGTGACGTCGCGCAGCAGGATGAGCGAACCGATGCGCACCCCCTTCGGTTTGAGCGGGATGGCCCGCAACTGGACGACGCAGCCGTTGCCCTCGATCTCGGTCTCGCGCGGCGCCCAGCCGCTGGCGAGCTTGACCAGCGACTCGTCCACCGGGCCGCGGGAGGGCGCCAGTTCGGCGGTGGCCTGTCCCAGGTGCAGCCCGACCAGATCGGCGGCCAGCCCCAGCCGGTGGTAGGCGGAGAGCGCGTTGGGGCTGGCGTACTGGACGACGCCGTCGGCGCCGAGCCGGATCAGTCCGTCGCCGACCCGGGGGGAGGCGTCCATGTCGACCTGCTGGTCGGAGAAGGGGAACGATCCCGCGGCGATCATCTGCGCCAGGTCCGAGGCGCTCTGCAGATAGGTCAGCTCCAGCCGGCTGGGCGTGCGCACCGTCAGCAGGTTGGTGTTGCGGGCGATGACGCCCAGGACGCGGCCCTCGCGGCGCACGGGGATGGACTCCACTCGCACCGGCACCTCCTCGCGCCACTCGGGGTCGCCCTCGCGGACGATCCGGCCCTCGTCCAGGGCGGCGTCCAGCAGCGGCCGGCGCCCTCTGGGCACGAGATGGCCGACCATGTCGTCCTGGTAGGAGGTTGGCCCGGTGTTGGGGCGCATCTGCGCCACGGAGACGTAGCGCGTGCCGTCACGGGTCGGGACCCACAGCACCAGGTCGGCGAAGGAGAGGTCGGACAGCAGCTGCCACTCGGAGACCAGCAGGTGCAGCCACTCCAGGTCGGAGTCGCCGAGAGCGGTGTGCTGGTGTACGAGGTCGTTCATGGAGGGCACGGTGTGAGCCTAACCGGCGACCGATCCGGTCGTACGTCTGTGCATACGCGCCGTCGTGCGCAAGAATTGACGGCAGCCGCCCCGGCGAACCGGTGGTGTGTTCAAGGCGTGGACACGGGCCTTTGGTCCAGTCCACAATGGCGGCGGACTTCCGCCCTCCCCGCACAGGAGGGCGGAGCGAGACCGGGCGCTCTCTGCCCTGACTGCGCCGGGTCTCCGATCGCTCCGGGCTGCGGTGCCGGACGGGTTGAGGGTCCCGTCCCGGCGCCGCGGCCCGCGGGTGTCTCAAGGGTCCTTGGCCCCTTCGGGGCCTTCCGGGGCCGCTCAGGGCCTCCCCCCGGCGCTCTGCCCCCCACCCCCACCGCCTCCCGCCGTTTTCCCCCGTCTCCCCGCCGTCGCCCGCATCGGCCCGCGGCGTGCGTACGGAAGGCGAACACGACGGTGGCCGGGCCCGCGGGTCAGGGGAGGCGCGGGCCCGGCCGTCGTGGGGGGAGCCGGCTCAGCCGTCGGTCTCCCGGCCGGCGATGACCTCGGCGGCGGCCCGTCCGCAGACGCGGGCGGCGCCGTGGGTCGCGATGTGGAGCGCCCCGCAGGGCGGTGCCTGGGGCAGGCCCATCTCCACCACCACCGTGTCCGGCCGGGCGGCGAGCAGCGCGTCCAGGGCGTTCGCCATCCAGGGGTGCCGGTGGACGTCGCGTACCACCGCGACGATCCTGCGGCCGGCCGCCTCCTCCAGCACCTGTGCGGCCGGTCCGCCCCGTCCCGCCCGTTCGGCCCGCTCGCGGCCCCAGGAACCGGTCGTGGTGCCCGGGAGCAGCTCCGCCAGCTCGGCGGCGAGTCCCCAGGGGGTCTCGTCGCCGACGGCGATGTTGGCCACGGGGGTGAAGGCTGCGACGTACGGCGGCCCGGTCAGGGGGGTGTGGTCCTGCCGGACGGTGACCTTCAGCGCACGGCGGGCGGCCTCCAGGCCGACCTCGGGCTCAAAGGGCGCCGCTGCCCCGGCGCGGGCGGACGCCTCGCCCGCCCAGCGGGCCAGGGCGCGGACCCGGTCCGCTGCGTCGGCGAGCCGCTCCTCGGGCAGTTCTCCCTCGGCCACGGCCCGTACCAGGGCGTCCCGCAGGCGCAGCACGGTCTCCTCGTCGGCCAGCCCACCGCCGACGCAGAGGGCGTCCGCGCCCGCGGCGACGGCCAGCACGCTGCCGCGCTCGATGCCGTAGGTCGCCGCGATGGCCCGCATCTCCATGCCGTCGGTGACGATCAGGCCCTCGAAGCCGAGCCCGCCCTCGCCGATGGGCGCGCGCAGCAGGCCGGTCAGGGCGGCCGGGCTGAGCGTCGCCGGGAGCGCCGGGTCCAGGGCGGGCAGCAGGATGTGCGCGCTCATCACGCACTTGCTGCCCGCGGCGACCGCCGCCCGGAACGGGACCAGTTCGCGCTCCGTGAGCGTGGCCCGGTCCGCGTCGATGCGCGGCAGGGCGTGGTGGGAATCGACGGAGGTGTCGCCGTGCCCGGGGAAGTGCTTGGTGCAGGCGGCGACCCCGGCGGACTGCAGCCCCTCGACCCAGGCGGCGGTGTGCCGGGCCACCAGATCCGGTGTGGAGCCGAAGGAACGGACTCCGATGACCGGGTTGTCGGGGTTGGAGTTGACGTCGGCCGAGGGCGCCCAGTTGAGGTTGACACCGCACTCGGCGAGTCTGCGTCCCAGTTCGCGGGCGACGGCGCGGGTCAGCACGGTGTCGTCGACCGTGCCCAGGGCGTGGTTGCCGGGAAAGGAGGAGCCCGTGCGCGCCTCCAGCCGGGTGACGTCGCCGCCCTCCTCGTCGATGGCCACCAGTACGTCGGGGCGGACACCGCGCAGCTGGGCGGTGAGCGCGGCCAGCTGCGCGGGGGATGTGATGTTGCGGCCGAACAGGCCCACCGCCGCGAGTCCCTCGTCCAGGCGGCGCAGCAGCCAGTCGGGTGCGGTGGTGCCGGTGAAGCCCGGCTGGAGTACGGCCAGTGCGTCGCGGACCAGGGTGCTGCCGGTGGTGCCGGTGAGAGTCGTCATGGGAGTGACGTCATCCCTTCACTGCGCCGGAGGTGAGGCCCGCCGCCATCTTCTTCTGGACGATCATGAAGAAGGTCACGACGGGGATGGAGATGAGGACGGAGGCGGCCATGAGGGCGCCGTAGTCCGTGCCGCGGTCGGTGGTGAAGTTCATCAGCCACACGTTGAGCGTGTACTTGTCGTTGTCCTGCAGGAGGATGTACGCGAACAGGTACTCGTTCCAGGCGGTGATGAGGGCGAAGATGGACGCCGCGGCCAGTCCCGGGGCGACCAGCGGGAAGATGACCCGCCAGAACGCGCCCATCCGGGTGCAGCCGTCCACCATCGCGGACTCCTCCAGCTCCTTGGGCACGTTGATCACGAAGCCGCGGATCATCCAGGTCGTGAAGGGCAGGACGGACACCAGGTAGACGGTGATCACGCCCCAGTACTCGTTGAGCGCGCCTATGTTGTTGAGCTGGATGTAGATGGGGATGAGCATCGCCGTCGGCGGCAGCAGCTGCACCAGGATGAGGATCGTCATGAACGGCTTGCGGCCGTAGAAGTCGAAACGCCCGATGGCGAAGGCGGCGATGGTCCCGATCAGCATGGCGCCGGCGACCGAGGTGACGCAGATGATCAGGCTGCTCTGGATCGCGGTCCAGAAGTTCGGCGCCTCGGTGGCCCGGACGAAGTTGTCGACGGTGAACGAGCTGGGCCACAGCGTCTGGTCGTAGCTGCGGATCTCGTGATTCGGCCGAAAGGCGCTGACCAGAAGCCAGTAGACCGGGAAGGCCATCACCGCGAAGATCACCAGCCCCAGCACGTTGTAGACCAGGCGGTGCTTCTTGCGGTCGGGGCGCAGCTCGTAGACGCCCGTGCTGCCGGTGGTGGCCTCTGGTGCCCTGGCGGGCGTGGTGGAGGTTACGGAGGTGCTCACTCGACCTCTCCTGTCTTCATGAGCTGGCGCAGGTAGTACACGGCGACACCGGAGAGCAGCAGCACGGTGATGAGGGCGATGGCGGTGCCCTGGCTGAACGAGGCGCTGTCGAACGCCTTGCTGAACGAGTACAGGCCCAGCAGCTCGTACTCGGGTTCCGGCTTGTTGCCGCGCATCAGGAAGATCTGGCCGAAGACGTTGAAGTCCCAGATCACCGAGAGGGTGGCCACCATCTGGAAGACCGGCTTGATAACCGGGAAGGTGACGTTGCGGAAGACCCCGATGACTCCGGCGCCGTCGAGCTGCGCGGCCTCCTCCAGCTCCTTGGGCACCTGGGTGAGCGCGGCGTAGAGGGTGACCACCACGAACGGGATCGCTCCCCAGACCACCACCGCGCCGATGACGGTGAACCCCTGCCAGGGGTTGAGGAACCAGTTGTGGCCCTGGAAGTCCAGACCGGGGATCTTGCTCAGCGTGCTGTTGATCACGCCGTAGTCGGAGTCGGAGAGCCACCGGAAGATCGAGGTCGCCACCAGCAGTGGCATCGACCAGGCGGCCACCAGGGCGCCGGTGAGCAGCAGTCGCACCCAGGTGGACAGCCGCTGCATCAGCAGAGCGGTCAGCAGCCCCAGCCCCATGGTCGCCACCACACAGACGACCATGAAGAGGACGGTGCGGAAGGTGACCCACCAGAACTCCGGGTCGCCCAGGATGTTGGTGAACTGCTCGAACCCCACCCACGGCGGAGTGGTGCCGCCCCACAGGTGCGCGCGGCGCATGTCCTGGAAGGACATGATCACGGTCTCGACCAGCGGGTAGCCGAAGACCGCGCCGATGGCCACGATCGCCGGGGCGATCAGCAGATACGGCAGCTTGGGGCGGGGTTTCCGGCTGGGACGCACTCCGCCCCCCGGCGGCCCGGGGGCGGCCTTCCTCGGCTTCTGCGGTGGGGCCGCCGGCGGGTCGGCGGCTTTGGTGTCGGCGGCGGTCACGGTGCTGGCCTTCCGTTCGTTCTCTTCACCGAAGGGGCGCGGCAGGCGGGAGCCGTGAATCGCGGCTCCCGCCTGCCGCAGAGACGGCCGGGGGGTGCGGGCCCCCGGCCGCGGCTCAGACCTCGTTGTTGATCAGCTTGTCGATCTCCTCGTCGGCCTTCTCGGTGGCGTCGGCCACAGAGGTGCCCTTGAGGATGTCCAGCAGCATGTTCTCCAGGATGTTCTGGCTCTCGATCGCGGTCCAGCCGGGGGCGATCGGGGTGAACCAGGCGTCCGGTACCGCGTTGGCGATCGGAGCGGTCTCCGGCTTCTCCTTCAGCGGCTCAAGCTGCTTGGTGTTGTTCGGCAGGATGTTCTTGGAGGCCAGGACCTCCATCGACTTCTCGCTGGTAAACAGCGAGATCCACTCCTCGGCGAGGTCCTTCGCCTCCGACTTCTGGATCACCGCGAGGTCGGAGCCGCCGATGAAGGACGGCAGGGCCTTGCCGTTCGGGCCGGGCATGCCGGCGGTGGCGATCTTGCCCTCCAGCTCGGGGTTGCCGTTCTCGCCCCCGAAGACGGAGCCGGCCTCCCAGCCGTTGCCGTAGATCAGGGCGGCCTTCTTGTTCGCCATGACGTTGGCGTGGTCCTGCTCGTCCTTGGTCCGGTCACCGTTGTTGTACTCGTTGACCAGGTTGACGAAGTGCTCGATGCCCTTGCGCGCCTCGGGGGTGCTCAGCGTGGCCTTCCACTCGCCCTTGCCCTCGTCGTACTCGGCGATCTGGCCACCGTACGCGGCGACGTAGGACATGGCCGCGTACCAGTAGCGGCCGGGCAGGTAGAGCGGGGAGAACGCCTTGTCGTCGCCGTACTCCTCCGCGACCTTCTCCAGCGCCTTCTTCAGCTCGTCCTCGGTCCGCGGCAGCTCCTTGGTGCCCGCGCCCTTGTCGAACATCTCCTGGTTGAAGATCGCGACGCGCGCTCCGGCGTAGTAGGGGACGCAGTAGAGCTTGCCCTCGAAGGAGCAGGTGTCCTTCAGTCCCTGGATCCAGGTGTCGGAGTTGTCGTACTTCTCCGGGTCGATCTCGGCGAGGGCCCCGTTGAGGATGTAGGTCATGGTCTCGGTGTTGCCGAGCTCGACCACGTCGGGGAACTTGTCGCCGCCCAGCGCGGTGTCGAGCTTCTTGGCCTTGTCGCCCCACTGCTGGTACTGGACCTTGACCTTGACCTTCGGGTACTTCTTCTTGAACTGGGCGTTGACGTCCTTCACCAGCTCGGGCCAGGTGCTCTGGGCGTCGTTCATCAGCCAGACGGTGAGCGTCTCGTCGCGCTCCTGGGGTGCCTTGGAGGAGTTGTCCCCACCCTCCCCGCCACAGGCGACGAGGCCGGTCATCATCGCCGCGGCACCGATCGCCGCTACGAGCTTGTGCTTCACGTGCTTCTCCTTCGGGATGCCAGAAGTCCCCCCGCCCGCCGTCCGAGATCTCCGCTCCCGCCGGATGGCCGCGTCTGCCGTACCGTGCGTGGCGGGCGCCGGGGTGCGTCGACATGCGACGAGTACGGCCCGTGGGGCTGGGCTGGCCTGTAGTGGTTTAGACCAGTGCCCGCAGCTTGGCCTAGACCTATATCGCTGTCAACGGTGTATAAAGCTCGCGGTCGCATCCGTTACCGGACCGACATCTGAGCCGGGACGCCCCCGGGGACGGCGGCCGTGCCACGATGTGATCCGCTACGTACGGAGGAAGCCGGTGACGGCACTGGAGAAGTCACGACACGAGTCGGGAAGGCGCGCGATGGAGAGCGACGGGGCCACGAACACCGCTGCCGGCGCCCGTCCCGCCGGAGGCGGCGCCGCCGGACGCACCGCGCGCGTGCCCAAGTACTACCGGCTCAAGCGTCACCTGCTGGAGATGACCGAGACGATGCCCCCGGGCACCCCGGTCCCTCCGGAGCGCACGCTCGCCGGCGAGTTCGACACCTCCCGCACCACCGTGCGCCAGGCGCTCCAGGAACTGGTCGTCGAGGGACGGCTGGAACGCATCCAGGGCAAGGGCACCTTCGTGGCCAAGCCCAAGGTCGCCCAGGCGCTCCAGCTCACCTCCTACACCGAGGACATGCGCGCCCAGGGACTGGAGCCCACCTCCCAGCTGCTGGACATCGGCTACGTCACCGCCGACGACCGGCTCGCCGGACTGCTCGACATCCCCTCCGGGGGCCGCGTCCTGCGCATCGAGCGGCTGCGGCTGGCCAGCGGCGAGCCGATGGCCATCGAGACCACGCACCTGTCGCAGAAGCGCTTCCCGGCCCTGCGCCGCAGCCTGGTGAAGTACTCCTCCCTCTACACGGCCCTGGCCGAGGTGTACGACGTGCACCTCGCCGAGGCGGAGGAGACCATCGAGACCTCCCTGGCCACCCCGCGCGAGGCGGGCCTGCTGGGCACGGACGTCGGCCTGCCGATGCTGATGCTCTCCCGGCACTCGCGCGACACCGAGGGCGAGCCGGTGGAGTGGGTGCGCTCGGTCTACCGCGGCGACCGCTACAAGTTCGTCGCCCGCCTCCAGCGCCCCGGCCGGGAGCGGTGAGCGCGGGGCCGGCCACCGGCCCGGACCGTCCGCCGCGGCCACGGCGATCCGGAAGGACGAAACCCCAGCCATGCCCGTACCACCGAAGACCCCCGGCCCCCTCCCGGTCGTCACACCGGCGCGGGTGGCGATCGGCGCCTGCCTGCTCGCGCCCTTCGCGGCGATGCTGTGGGTCGGCTCGTATGCCAGGGCCGAGCCGGTCCTCGCCGGGATCCCCTTCTTCTACTGGTACCAGCTGCTCTGGGTGCCCCTCTCCGCCGCGCTGATGGCCGTCGCGCACGTACTGGTGCGGCGCGACCGGGCGGCACGGCGGACCGCGGAACGCGGGGGAGCGGGACAGACCGCGGGGGACGGGGAGCGGTGAGGGCCGCGGGCGGCTCCGGCCCACCGCCCCGCGTCCGCGCCCCGTGCGCCGCGCCCCGAGTGCCGCGTGTGCCCCGCCGGCGGAAAGCCGTTGCGCCACGGCGGCCGGGAGGCCGCCTGATGACCTTCATGGACATCACCGTCAGGGCCGCGCGCCCGCACGAGTTCGAGGTCGTCGGGGAGTTGACGGCCGGGGTGTATCTCGGGGACGGCCTGCTGGACTTCGGCGCCCAGGACCCGTACCTCGCCGTGCTGCGCGACGCCCGGCACCGGGCCGGTCACGCCGAACTACTGGTGGCCGCGGGCCCCGTGGAGGACGGCACCGGTGGCGGCGCGGGCGGCGGCAGCGGCGAGGTTCTGGGCACCGTCACCTTCGCGGTGCACGGCGGCGAGTACGCGGAGATCGCACGCCCCGGCGAGGGGGAGCTCCGGATGCTGGCGGTACGCCCCCGGCGCGCGGCCGGGGCGTGGGCGAGACCCTGGTGCGCGAGTGCGTGAACCGGGCCCGCGCCCTGAGGCTGGAGCGGCTGGTGCTCTCCAGCCAGCACATGATGCACAACGCCCACCGCCTCTACGAGCGGCTGGGGTTCGTCCGCACCCCCGACCGCGACTGGCGGCCCGTCGAGGACGTCCCCCTGCTGGCCTTCGCCCTGGCCCTGAGGTGAGCGCACGGCGCCCGGCCATGGTTCCGCGCCTCACTCAAGGAACCCTCCGACACAACATCTAGGGGCGCTTTGCCGGATCACCACTAGATGTATGCTCATCTCGCTGTCGCCGCAGGGGAATCCGGTGTGAGTCCGGAGCTGTCCCGCAACGGTGTGCGGCGGGCTGCCTCCGTGTCGTTCGCACGGTCAGGGCCGTCCGCCGCGAGTCCGAGGACCTGCCGACGGTGTTCATTCACACGTCCGGGCCTCGTGGGTTGGGCCGGCGGACGCGAGCGGTGCGCCCTCCTCCGGCCGGGTGTGCCCGTACGCGCCTGCTCCTCCTCCCCCCGGGGCCGCCGGCCCACGAGGGAGAAGCACCGAGTGACCATCTCATCAGCGGAGCCCGCCACGGCCGGTGCACCGGCCGGTGCACCGGCCCGCGCACCACAGGACGAGCGCCCGGGCGCGGCGCTGCTGCGCACCCTGGCGGAGCTCGCCGCCGATCTGCCCGCCACCGACCCCGGGCGGGTCGCCGCCGCCGCGCTGCGCGGGCGCCACCCCGGCGCGGACGAGGCCCGGTTGCGCTCCCTGGCGACCGAGGCCGCGGCCGGCCTCATCGCCGAGGAGCCCGAGTACTCGCGGCTCGCGGCGCGGCTGCTCGCCCCGGCGATCCGTCAGGAGGCCGCCGGGCAGGGCGCGGTGTCCTTCTCCGCGTCGGTGGCGGTCGGCCACCGGCAGGGGCTGATCGCCGACCGCACGGCCGGCTTCGTCGCCGAGCACGCGTGGCGGCTCGACGCGCTGGCCGCGGACGCCCTCGCCGGCGGCGCCGACGACCGCTTCGGCTACTTCGGACTGCGCACGCTCCACTCCCGCTACCTGCTGCGCCACCCGGTGACCCGCGCCGTGATCGAGACCCCGCAGTACTTCCTGCTGCGCGTGGCCTGCGGGCTGGCCGCCGACTCCTCCGAGCGGGCGCTGGAGGAGGTCGCCGAGCTGTACCGGCTCACCAGCACGCTGTCCTACCTCCCCTCCTCCCCCACCCTGTTCAACTCCGGCACCCGGCACCCCCAGATGTCCTCCTGCTACCTGCTGGACTCCCCCCGGGACGAGCTGGACTCGCTCTACGAGCGCTACCACCAGGTCGCGCGCCTGTCCAAGCACGCCGGCGGCATCGGGCTGTCCTTTTCGCGGATCCGCTCACGCGGTTCGCTGATCCGCGGCACCAATGGCCACTCCGGCGGCATCGTGCCGTTCCTGCGGACCCTGGACGCCTCGGTCGCGGCCGTCAACCAGGGCGGTCGGCGCAAGGGCGCGGCCTGCGTCTACCTGGAGACCTGGCACGCCGACATCGAGGAGTTCCTCGAACTGCGCGACAACACCGGCGAGGAGGCCCGCCGCACCCACAACCTCAACATCGCCAACTGGATCCCGGACGAGTTCATGCGCCGGGTCGAGGCGGACACCGACTGGTCGCTGTTCTCCCCGTCCGACGTCCCCGAACTGGTGGACCTGTGGGGTGAGGAGTTCGACGCCGCCTACCGCCGGGCGGAGGCGGCCGGGCTGGCGGTACGGACGATTCCGGCGCGCACCCTCTACGCCCGGATGATGCGCACCCTCGCCCAGACCGGCAACGGCTGGATGACCTTCAAGGACACCGCCAACCGCACGGCCAACCAGACCGCCGGGCCGGGCCGCGCCGTCCACTCCTCCAACCTCTGCACCGAGATCCTGGAGGTCACCGACGACGGCGAGACGGCCGTGTGCAACCTGGGCTCGGTCAACCTCGCCGCCCATCTGCGCGACCCCGCCGGCGGGGACCCGCGCCCCGGTGAGGAGCTGGACTGGGAGCGGCTGGACGCCACCGTCCGCACCGCCGTGCTCTTCCTCGACCGCGTCGTGGACGTCAACTACTACCCGACCGGGCAGGCCTCGGACTCCAACTCCCGCTGGCGTCCGGTGGGTCTGGGGCTGATGGGTCTGCAGGACGTGTTCTTCCGGCTGCGCCTGCCCTTCGACTCCCCCGGGGCCCGGCGGCTGTCCACCCGCATCTCCGAGCGGATCATGCTCGCCGCCTACGAGGCGTCCGCCGGCCTCGCCGAGCGCCACGGACCGCACCCGGCCTGGCCTGCGACCCGCGCCGCCCGCGGCGTGCTCCACGTCGACCACTACCCGCAGGCGGAGATCACCTGGCCAAAGCGCTGGGCCGCGCTGCGGGAGCGGATCGCCGCCTCGGGCCTGCGCAACTCGCTGCTGCTGGCGATCGCGCCGACCGCGACGATCGCCTCGATCGCGGGCGTCTACGAGTGCGTGGAGCCGCAGGTCTCCAACCTCTTCAAGCGCGAGACGCTCAGCGGCGAGTTCCTCCAGGTGAACTCCTACCTGGTGGCGGACCTCAAACGGCTGGGCCTGTGGGACGAGCGCACCCGCGAGGCGCTGCGCGAGTCCAGCGGCTCGGTGGCCGAGCTGCCCTGGATCCCGGAGGAGGTCCGTGCGCTGTACCGCACGGCCTGGGAGATCCCGCAACGCGCCCTGATCGACATGGCCGCGGACCGCACCCCGTTCCTGGACCAGAGCCAGTCGCTCAACCTGTTCATGGCCTCACCGACCATCGGCCGGCTCAGCTCGATGTACGCCTACGCCTGGAAGCGCGGCCTGAAGACCACGTACTACCTGCGCTCGCGCCCCGCGACCCGTATCGCGCGGGCGGCGGGCGGCACGTCCGCGGCCGTTCCCGCCCCCGACTCCCCCGAATCCGTACCCGTCTCCGTGGAGCGGGGGGCGCCGGCCGCCGGTGCCGCCGCCTGCTCCCTGGAGAACCCCGAGTCCTGCGAGGCATGCCAGTGACCGCCACCGCTCCCGAGACCCCCGCTTCCCGGAACCTGCTGGACCCGGGCTTCGAGCTCACCCTGCGGCCGATGCGCTACCCGGCCTTCTACGAGCGCTACCGCGACGCGATCAGGAACACCTGGACGGTGGAGGAGGTGGACCTCCACTCCGACGTGGCCGATCTGGCGAAACTCTCCCCCGGAGAGCAGCACCTGATCGGGCGGCTGGTCGCCTTCTTCGCCACCGGCGACTCGATCGTGGCCAACAACCTGGTGCTGACGCTGTACAAGCACATCAACTCGCCCGAGGCGCGGCTGTACCTGTCGCGGCAGCTGTTCGAGGAGGCCGTGCACGTCCAGTTCTACCTGACCCTGCTGGACACCTACCTGCCCGACCCGGACGAACGCGCCGCCGCCTTCGCCGCGGTGGAGAACATCGAATCCATCCGGGAGAAGGCACGGTTCTGCTTCAAGTGGATCGACGAGGTCGAGAAGATCGACCGCCTGGAGAGCCGGTCCGACCGCCGCCGCTTCCTGCTGAACCTGATCTGCTTCGCGGCGTGTATCGAGGGCCTGTTCTTCTACGGCGCCTTCGCCTACGTCTACTGGTTCCGCTCCCGCGGCCTGCTGCACGGGCTGGCCACCGGCACCAACTGGGTCTTCCGCGACGAGTCGATGCACATGGCGTTCGCCTTCGACGTGGTGGACACCGTCCGCCAGGAGGAACCCGAGCTGTTCGACGACGAGTTGCGGCGGCAGGTCGAGGAGATGCTGGAGGAGGCCGTCGAGGCAGAGCTGCAGTTCGCCCGGGACCTGTGCGGCGAGGGTCTGCCGGGGATGAACACCGAGTCGATGCGCGAGTACCTGCGGTGCGTGGCGGACCAGCGTCTGGTCCGGCTGGGCTTCCCCGCCCGCTACGGCGCGTCGAACCCGTTCTCCTTCATGGAGCTGCAGAACGTCCAGGAACTGACCAACTTCTTCGAGCGCCGCGCCTCTGCCTACCAGGTCGCGGTCGAGGGGTCGGTCTCCTTCGACGACGACTTCTAGGTCTCCCCCTCCGGGCGGACGCGTGCCCCCGGAGAGCCCCGTGCGGGGCTCTCCGGGGGCGGGCGCCGTTCCAGGCGGCGCCGTTCCGGAGGGCGCCGTTCCGGAGGGACGGGCTCGGTCAGATGCCGCAGCTGGACGCGGACCAGAAGCGGCTGGAGCGGTGGTCGACGTGGGTGTGGTCGTTGTGGCCGGGGTAGCCCGGGCCGAGGATGCCCCGGAAGCCGTGGTAGCGGGCCTGCTGCGCCATCCTGCACAGGGTGTGCGAGCCCGCGCCGAGGTCGACGCCGTCGCCGTAGAGGTGGCGGCTGTTGGAGGAGCCGCCCACCGCGCTGTTGCAGGAGTAGGAGCGGAAGCCGCTGGTCACCCGGATCGGCGCGTCACCCAGGGCGTGGCGCATCGCCTCCAGCTTCCACATGGAGATCAGGGCGTTGCGCTTGGCCGTGGCCGCGCTCACCGCGCCGCCGCTCCAGGTGGAGTTGCACTGGTTCAGCTCGGCGTAGGAGAAGTGGGCCGGGGTGCAGTCGGCGTCCTGGAGGGCGTAGATCTTGCTGAAGGTCTGCGGGCCGGCGACGCCGTCGGCCGACAGGCCGTACGCGGCCTGGAACCGCTTGACGGCGGCGGCGGTGGCCGGGCCGTAGGAGCCGTCGATGGCGAGCACGTTGCCGTAGCCGGGGTAGCCGGAGACGCGCACCTGGAGTTCGGCGACGTCCGAGCCGGACATGCCCTGGGAGAGGGTGCGGTTCCAGGTGTAGCAGGTGTCGGCCTGGGCCGTGCCCGCGGTGGTGACCGTGCCGACCAGTGCCGCTGCCGCGAGCATGACAACACTGAGGATGAGACGGACGGTGCCTCTGAGCATGGTGCCTCCGTGTTGGAACAGTGGGGACTTTGAGGGTGGCGGAGAAGGTCTACCCGCGTCAACACGCTTCCGGAAATGCCAATGGGCGGGCCACTGGAGGCCCGCCCACCGTCATACGCCGTTCACCACCGGCCCGCGGGCCCGGGGACCCGCGCCGCACGGCCGCCGCACGGCCGCCGCGCGAACACCGCGGCACCGCTCAGTCGTTGGGCACCGTCTCGTAGCGCGGGGTGTTCTCGGCCATCTGCCGCAGCACGTCCTTGCGTTCACGCTTGGAGAGGCGGTCGATGTAGAGACGGCCGTAGAGGTGGTCGGTCTCGTGCTGGAGGCAGCGCGCGAAGTACCCGGTGCCGCGCACCGTGATCGGCCTGCCCTCGGCGTCCTGCCCGCGCACGACGGCGTAGTCGGGGCGCGCGAGCGATGCGTACGCGCCCGGCACCGACAGACAGCCCTCATTGGAGTCGTCCAGCACCCGCCGATCGGCGGACAGTTCCTCCAGCACGGGGTTGCAGACGACACCGACGTGCCGCACGCCCTCGTCGTCCGGGCAGTCGTAGACGAAGACCTTCAGGTCGACGCCGATCTGGTTGGCGGCCAGGCCGACGCCCTCCGCCGCGCGCTGGCTGGCGAACATGTCGTCGACCAGCTTGGCCAGTTCGCCGTCGAACTCGGTGACGTCCCGGCACTCCCGGTGCAGCACCGGGTTGCCGACGACGGTGATCGGACGGGCGGTGCCGCGCTCGCGGTGGGTCCGCTCGCGCTCCTCGCAGTCCTCCGTGTCGACGACGAACCCCTCGTCGTCCACCCGCTGCCCGGTCTCCTGCTCCGCCATCTTCGCCGTACGCCTTCCTCGGTGCTCCACCACGACCCGTACAGAGTACGGGCAGACTCCCGGCTCCGTGCGCGGCCGTCCGGTGTCAGCAGACCTCTTCCAGGTCCCGCCACTCACGGGTGTCCGGGCTGTCGGCGACCCAGCCGTCCAGCAGCCCCCGTACCAGGGACGCCGGTGCCGCCAGCCCGCACTCGCGCTCGGGCACCCACAGCTCTCCCGACGTCATGTGCCCCAGCGGCCCCGGGCGCCCGGGGACGCTGTGGTCGTGCGGATCGTGCCGGGGGGCGCCCTCGCCCTCGTCGCTGGGCATCCGGCTCTCCGAGCAGGAGCGGCACAGCAGCCGCACCGACGAGGACCAGTCCTCGGCCGCGAAGCCCGCGTCCGCCGCCAGCCGCTCCAGCGCGTCCCGGTCCGTCTCCGTCGCCGCCTCCAGCAGCACCACCCAGGTGGGCACCGGCGAGGGCGCCCAGAGTTCTATCTCGTCGAAGACCGGATAGGCGTGGCCCGCGGCCGTGGTCCGCTCGCCGTGCGGCACACCGTCGTGCAGCACCACCTCGCCCCAGCGGCGCCCGGACGACGGCAGCGGGATGTTCTGCACCTCGATGCGGGCCGGGTCCAGCCGCCGCCCCCACACCACTTCGGCCTCGCCCTCCGGCGACAGGCGCACCGCGGCGCTGCCCAGATCCATGCCGGCCGGCGGGCCGGTACGGGCGTCGTCGCCGGCGGCCGCCGTCTCCGGCACCCGCAGGCCGTACGCCTGCCAGGCGCGCCGGGCCAGGGCCCAGTCCTGCAGCGCGGTGGCCGCGATGCCCACGTTCCACCAGTCGGGCGCCCCGGCCGACCGGTCCAGGAGCGCGACGGCGCGCAGTCCGGCCGCGCGCGCCTGCTCCCAGTCGTGCCGGAACTTGTGCAGCAGCGCGAGATTGAACCAGGACTCCGACAGCCACGGCTCCAGATCGGCGGCACGGGTCAGCAGCGTGCCGGCGTCCTCGTAGCGCCCGTCACCGATGAGCGTGAACGCGCGGTCGGTGGCCATCCGCCAGTCGGCGGAGGGCCGGTGCCTTGCCTTGCCGAAGATCCTCACGATGTTCCCGCCTGACTCCCGCCTGCTGCTCCCGACCGTCCTCGCGGCCGTCTTCTCGCGGTCCCCGCCGCGGTGTCCGTGCCGCGATCTTCTCCCAGCCGCGGTTCCCGGTTCGCATCCAACCATGCCCACCCGGGTGCGCGCTCATTACCCGTCGGTCGTCGGGTACCGAACGGTCCGGGCGCGGGGACACGCCCGGCGCGGCGGCGCGGGGGGACCTCCGAACGCCCGCGTCACAGCCAGGCGGAAGCCGAGCGGGTTAACACGTTCGGGTGATGTGGTGCGGGTGCGGGCGCGGGTGCGAGGCGACGCGGCGCACAGCGGGCGCGAGGACGTCCGCGCCGGAACTCACGGCCGGGGCAACGGGCGTACGGGAGGCGGTGCGATGCGATGCGGAGGGCGGGTGCGGGCTGCGCACCCGCGGCCCTCAGGTCCGTTCCCCGCCGGCCTCGCCCGGGCTCCCCAGGGGAGCGGTGCGGGACTGTTCCGGCCGGCCCGCCCCGGGCTCCACCACGGGCTGCTCCGGCACGGCCTGGCCGGCGCGGATCAGCTCGATGCGGCCCATCACCTTCGACCGCAGGCCGCCGGGCACCTCGTCATGACCGCAACACCGCTTGACCAGCTTCTTCACGGCCTGTTCCAGGCCGTACTTCTCCAGACACGGCGAGCACTCCTCGAAGTGCTCCCTGAACTTCGTCAGATCGCCGTCGGGCATCTCGCGGTCCAGGTACTCGTACAGGTGGTCCAGGACCTCAGCGCAGTCCGTCTCGTGCGGCTCTCCGCAACTCATGAGCCCGAGCCTTTCCGGTCGTGCGACTCCTCGGGTGCGGCGGCGCCGTTCGCGCCCGCCGGGACCAGCCCGCGCTCGCGGGCGTAGTCCTCCAGCATGCCGCGCAACTGCCTGCGGCCACGGTGCAGACGGGACATCACCGTGCCGATGGGCGTCCCCATGATGTCCGCGATCTCCTTGTACGCAAACCCCTCGACGTCCGCGAGGTAGACCGCGATCCGGAACTCCTCGGGGATGGCCTGGAGCGCCTCCTTCACGTCCGAGTCGGGCAGCCGGTCCAGCGCCTGCGACTCGGCCGATCGCAGCCCGGTCGACATGTGCGACTCGGCGCGCGCGAGCTGCCAGTCCTCGATCTCCTCGGCCGCGCTGCGCTGCGGTTCGCGCTGCTTCTTGCGGTACGAGTTGATGAAGGTGTTGGTGAGGATGCGGTACAGCCACGCCTTGAGGTTGGTGCCCTCGCGGAACTGGTGGAAGGACGCGTACGCCTTCGCGTACGTCTCCTGCACCAGGTCCTCCGCGTCCGCGGGGTTGCGCGTCATGCGCAGCGCGGCGGAGTACATCTGGTCCAGGAAGGCGAGGGCGTCCCGTTCGAAGCGGGCGCTCCGTTCGGCGTCCGTCTCCACGGGTTCCCTGGGCGCGGCGTCGTCGGTCGCGGCGACCGGACCCACCTCCTCCGATGCGGCTTCGAGTCCGTTGCCGGACCCATTCGAACCGGAGAATAGACGACGGTCCGTCCCCTCCGCCGCCTGGAAGGGGACGTCCCCGACGGGTCCGGCGAGCCTCAGTGTCGCCCAGTCGACCTGGGCGGCTGTGGCACGGGTACCCACAGGGCGGGACGGGCATGCGATCGAACCCATGTCGGGTGGACTCCCTCTCCTCGCGCGTGTTCGGTCCGTACGTGTCCTGCAGCAGGACAACACGCGCGGGCGGGGGATCATTCCCGCGCCAGCCACTCGCGCACCGTGCCGGTGATCACCCCGAGCGCCTCCTCCTGGCCGAGTGCCGCCCTCTTCGGCACGGCGAAGCCGTGGTCGCCCCCGGGCACCTCGACGACCTCCGTGCCCTCGGGGAACTCGCCGGGCCGCCCGAAGGGATCGCGCCCGCCCTGGACGACCAGGGTCGGCACCCCCGCGTCCAGCAGCTCTCCGACCCTGGACCGCTCCGGCCTCCCCGGGGGATGCAGGGGGAAGGCGAGCGCGAGCACGGCGCGCGCACCCAGTTCGGCGGCGGTCCGGCATGCCACGCGCGCCCCGGCGCTGCGCCCCCCGGAGACGACCGGCAGCCCGTCCCTCTCCAGAGCGGGCCACACCGCCCGCCACCCCTCGTCCAGCCTCCCGGGCGCGGGCGCCAGCTTCCTCCCCGCCACCCGCCAGGGCTGCTCGACCAGGGCGACCGATACGCCGTGCGCGGGCAGCACGTCCGCCAGGGCCCGCAGGTCCCGCGCCTCGACGCCACCCCCGGCGCCGTGTCCGAGCGCGAGGAGCAGCCGCGGCCGGGCGGCGCGCCGCCAGGTGATCCGGGCCGGACCGGCCGGCGTGGCGACCTCCTCGGTGGTGTCCGTGTCCGTGTCCGTGCCTGCGGCGCCTGCGGTGCCGGTACTGCCGGTGTTGTCGGTGCTCACCGGCTCAGAACAGCGTTCCGGCCTCGGGCGCGTCAAGCTCCTCCAGCAGCTCGGGCCCGTTGTTGCGCACGTTGCTGACCTCGCCGCGCACCGGATAGGCCCGCATGGCACCGGCCGGCGGCGGGACCAGCAGTCCGCGCACGTCCTCGGCGTCGGTGCGGGCCGGGTCCAGCCAGGCGTCCCAGCGGTCGGGGGTGAGCACCAGCGGCATCCTGGGGTGGATGTCGGCCAGGGAGCGCGGCCCGTCCCCGTCCGCGCCCGCGAACGGCTCGCTCTGCGCCTCGGTGGTGATCACCGTGCAGGTGGTCCACCAGGCCCGGGGGTGGTCCTCGGGCAGTGTCCTGTCCCGCCAGAACTCGTAGAGCCCGGCCATCGCCATCACCGAGCCGTCGGCGGGGGTCACGAAGTACGGCTGCTTGCGCGGCCGCTTCCGCCTGCCCTTCTCCTCCTCCTGCCGCTCGGCCGTCCCGGTGACCCACTCGTAGTACCCGTCGGCGGGCAGCAGGCAGCGCCGGGCGGTGAAGGGGCGGCGGTAGGAGGGCTTCTCGTGCACCGTCTCGGCCCGTGCGTTGATCATCTTCACGCCCACGTCCGGGGACTTCGCCCAGGAGGGCACCAACCCCCAGCGCAGCGTCCGGAGCTGGCGCACGGGACGCGGATCACCGCTGTCCTTCAGCGGCCGGTCCAGCACCGCGTACACCTGCTTGGTCGGGGCCACGTTCCAGTCGGGCGCCAGCTCCTCGGCCGGATCCCGCTTCTCCACTCCGAAGAGCCCGGCCAGTTCACCGGCCGATCGGCTCGCCGCATACCGTCCGCACATGTACGCCACCCTGCCACGCCCGTGCGGCCGGTGGCACGGTGAACGGCCGCACGGGCTCCGGACAAGGGCCATGGCACACTGCGGAACACCGCTTCGCGGCCGGACGAGCACGGCGCGCGGGGCGGCGGAACGGGGCGGAACGGGCCGCGACAGGCCGAGGCGGACGCGACGGGCACGACGGACCGCGGGGGAAGCCGCAGGAAGAAGAGGAGGGGGCGGCCGGGCATGAGCATGGACACGGACGGCATCGCCGAAGTCTGGGACCGCGTCGTCGGGACGCAGCCCGACCCGTCGTTCGCGGTCGTGGCGGCCACCGGCCTGGTGGCCCTGGCCGTCGTCGCCGCACGGGGACCGTGGCGCGTGGCGCGGAACGCGGTGACCATCGCCCACGAGGGCGGGCACGGGATCGTGGCGCTGCTGACCGGGCGGCGGCTGGAGGGCATACGCCTGCACTCGGACACCTCCGGGCTGACCGTCTCCCGGGGGCGGCCGAACGGGATCGGGATGGTGCTGACGGCCGCCGCCGGATACACCGCGCCGTCGCTGCTCGGCCTGGCGGGGGCGTGGCTGCTGGCCGCCGGGCACGTCACCGCGCTGCTGTGGGGGGCCACGGCTCTGCTGCTGGCGATGCTGGTGATGGTGCGCAACGCCTACGGGGTGCTCACCGTCGTCCTCACCGGCGGGGTGTTCTTCCTGGTGTCGTGGTTCGCCGGGACCGAGGTGCAGGCGGCGTTCGCGTACGGGGTGGTGTGGTTCCTGCTGCTGGGCGGCGTGCGGCCCGTCTTCGAACTCCAGGGCAAGCGGCGCCGGGGCGAGGCGCCGGACTCCGACGCCGACCAGCTCGCGCGGCTGACGAACGCGCCCGCGCCGCTGTGGCTGCTGCTCTTCCACGCCGTCGCGCTGTGCTCGCTGACCGGCGGCGGACGGTGGCTGCTGGGGCTTTGACGACCTCGCCGCGGGCACTCGCCCCGGGGCCCGGGGCGAGTGCCCGCGGCGTTCCGCCCGGCCCCGCGGTGCGCGGCGCGGCCGTCCGCGTCCGTGCTCTCCCCGTGTCAGGCCAGGGCTCCCACCCCGCCGGAGCCACTAAAGTTGGCCCCATGACCGACCACACCGCCCTCTGGCCCGCGCCGCCCGCGTCCGGCGCCGTCGATGCGACCGTCACCGTGCCCGGATCGAAGTCGGTCACCAACCGCGGTCTGGTGCTCGCCGCCCTGGCCTCCGAGCCCGGCTGGCTGCGCCGCCCGCTGCGTTCGCGCGACACCCTGCTGATGGCCGAGGGACTGCGCGCCATGGGGGTGGGCATCGAGGAGACGGTGTCCTCCAACTCCGCACCCGTCGTGGACGGCGCCGCCGGCCCCGGGGCCGGCGGCGAGGCCTGGCGCGTCATCCCCGCGGGGCTGCACGGCCCCGCGAGCGTGGACGTCGGCAACGCCGGCACCGTGATGCGCTTCCTGCCGCCGGTGGCCGCCCTGGCCGACGGCCCGGTCCGCTTCGACGGCGACAAGCGCTCCCACGAGCGCCCCCTCCACGGCGTGATCGACGCGCTGCGCGTGCTGGGCGCCCGTGTCGACGACGGCGGGCGCGGCGCGCTGCCGATGACCGTGCACGGCGGCGGTTCCCTGACCGGCGGCACGGTGGAGATCGACGCCTCCTCGTCCTCCCAGTTCGTCAGCGCCCTGCTGCTGTCCGGCGCCCGCTTCAACCAGGGCGTGGAGGTCCGCCACACCGGCGGCCCGCTGCCGTCCATGCCGCACATCCGGATGACGGTGGAGATGCTGCGCGCCGCGGGCGCCCAGGTGGACACCCCCGAGTCCGGGGGCGAGCCGAACGTCTGGCGGGTCACGGCCGGCGCGCTGCTCGGCCGCGATCTGGTCGTCGAGCCCGACCTGTCCAACGCCCAGCCGTTCCTCGCCGCCGCGCTGGTCACCGGCGGCCGGGTGACCGTCCCGGACTGGCCGGCGCACACCACCCAGCCCGGGGACGCGCTGCGCGAGATCTTCACGGAGATGGGCGGGCGCTGCGAGCTGGACGAGCGCGGCCTGACCCTCACCGGCACCGGCCGGATCCACGGCATCGACGTGGACCTGAGCGAGGTGGGCGAGCTGACCCCCGGCATCGCGGCGGTCGCGGCGCTGGCCGACTCCGAGTCGCGTCTGCGCGGCGTGGCGCACCTGCGGCTGCACGAGACCGACCGGCTGGCCGCCCTCACCAAGGAGATCAACGGCCTCGGCGGCGACGTCACCGAGACCGCGGACGGGCTGGTCATCCGCCCGCGCCCGCTGCGCGGCGGGATCTTCCACACCTACGAGGACCACCGGCTGGCCACGGCGGGCGCGGTGCTCGGCCTGGTCGTCGAGGGTGTGGAGGTGGAGAACGTCGCGACGACCGCCAAGACCCTGCCCGACTTCCCCGAGCTGTGGGGCGCCATGCTCGCGGGGGACGGGGACAGAGGGTAAGAGGCGGAACCGGCCATGCGCCGCTACGGCAAGCACACAGACGAGGACGACATCCGGATCCGCCCGGGCCGCCGGGGCAGCCGCCCTCGCACCAGCATCCGGCCCAAGCACGAGGACGCCGCCTCCGGCTTCGTCCTGACCGTCGACCGGGGCCGGATCACCTGCCTGGTGGACGGCCGCACGGTCACCGCCATGAAGGCCCGTGAGCTGGGCCGCAAGGGCGTCGTGGTCGGGGACCGGGTGGCGGTCGTCGGCGATCTGTCGGGGGCCAGGGACACCCTGGCGCGGATCGTGCGGGTCGAGGAGCGCTCCTCGGTGCTGCGGCGCACCGCCGACGACAACGACCCCTACGAGCGGGTCGTCGTCGCCAACGCCGACCAGCTCGCCATCGTCACCGCCCTGGCCGACCCCGAGCCCCGCCCCCGGCTGATCGACCGCTGCCTGGTGGCCGCCTACGACGCGGGCCTGGAGCCGCTGCTGGTCCTCACCAAGTCGGATCTGGCACCGCCCGACACGCTGCTGGAGGCGTACGCCCCGCTGGGGGTCCGGCATGTGGTGACCGACCGCGAGGAGCTGGCCGACGGCGCCGCCGCCGACCGGGTGCGCGAGTTCCTGTGGGGCCGGACCACCGCCTTCGTGGGCCACTCCGGGGTCGGCAAGACCACTTTGGTCAACGCGCTCGTCCCGCCCGACCGCAGACGGGCGACGGGCCATGTCAACGCGGTCACCGGGCGCGGCCGCCACACCACGACCTCGGCCCTGGCGCTGCCGCTGCCCGGTGAGGTCTCCTTCCCGCCGGCGCCGGAGGGCGGCTGGGTGATCGACACCCCGGGCGTGCGGTCCTTCGGCCTGAACCACGTCGACCCGTCCCGGGTGATCCACGCCTTCCCGGACCTGGAGCCGGGCACGGACGGCTGTCCGCGCGCCTGCGGCCACGACGAGCCGGACTGCGCGCTGGACTCCTGGGTCGCCGACGGCCACGCGGACCCGGCCCGGCTGTTCTCCCTGCGCCGTCTGCTGGCCACGCGGGAGCGCCGGGAGGGCGACTGACCGCGGTACGCCGCCCCGGACCGCCCCCGAGGATCAGGAGAGCAGCGCCCGCAGCACCTGGGTGACGTGGGCGCCCGCGGCCTCCTCGGTCGCCTCGGGCGGGCCGTCGCAGGGCGCGACGACGTAGGACAGCGCCAGCCGCAGGCCCACCTCGCAGGCGTGGCGCAGCGCGGCGGGTCCGGTCGTGCCTCCGGCCGCGGCCCCCGCGGACACCAGCGCGGCGGCGGTGCGGTCCCGCAGTCCCGCCGCCGCCCGGTCCGCCTCCGGCCCGGGCGGCGGCAGCCGGGACTCCCAGCAGCCGGTGAGCGCGGCGCGCACCAGCGGGTCGCGGCAGGCTGCGCGCACCACCGAGACGGCTGCCGCGGCGCAGCCCGCGACGGGGTCGGCGGCCGGGCCGGAGTCCGGGCGGGCCGCCCGCTGCGCGGCGCGGGCGGTGCTCTCGAAGAGGACCTCCAGCTCACGGGCCACCAGGGCCGCGCCGAGCCCGTCCTTGGAGCCGAACTCGCTGTAGAGGGTCTGGCGGGAGAAACCGGCGGCCGCGGCGATCTCGACCATGCGGATCCGGGGCCACGGTCTGTCCGTCAGGGCGGCGCGGGCGGCGCGCAGCAGGGCCTGGCGCGCCGTGGGCGGCGCGGCGGACTCCGGGTCGCGTCCGGCGGGCTCCCCGGCCGGATCTCCACCGGAGTCTCCGGTCGGGTCTCCGGCGCAGGGCATCACCGAGGTCATCAGCGCCTCCCCCGGACACGGCGGGTCGCGCACAGCATCGGCGCGGTGGCGGAGGGTGTCAAGACGCCTCGCACCGCCTCACCGCCGCGGGTGTACGCCCGCACACCCGGTTGGCCACTCCCCTGTGGCTGGCCGCCCGCGCCGCTGGATACTGTTCGTCCATGCCCGACTACCACGATGACCTGCGTCTCGCCCACGTGCTGGCCGACACCGCCGACGCCACGACGATGGAGCGGTTCAAGGCCCTCGACCTCAAGGTCGAGACCAAACCCGACATGACGCCGGTGAGCGAGGCCGACAAGGCGGCCGAGGAGCTGATCCGCACCTCCCTGCAGCGGGCACGGCCGCGCGACGCGGTGCTGGGCGAGGAGTTCGGCAGCGAGGGGCGCGGGCCGCGCCGCTGGGTGATCGACCCCATCGACGGCACCAAGAACTATGTGCGCGGCGTCCCGGTGTGGGCCACCCTGATCGCGCTGATGGAGCGGACCGAGGAGGGCGACCGGCCGGTGGTCGGCGTGGTGTCGGCCCCGGCCCTGAACCGGCGCTGGTGGGCGGCGCTGGGCGGCGGCGCGTACACCGGCCGCAGTCTGACGTCCGCGACCCGGCTGTCGGTCTCGCGGGTGGCCCGGGTGCAGGACGCCTCGTTCGCGTTCTCCTCGCTCGGCGGCTGGGAGGAGCGCGGCAGGCTCGGCGGCTTCCTCGACCTGACCCGGGACTGCTGGCGCACCCGTGGCTACGGCGACTTCTGGCCGTACATGATGGTCGCCGAGGGGTCGGTGGACATGTGCGCGGAGCCGGAGCTGTCGCTGTGGGACATGGCGGCGAACGCGATCGTCGTGCAGGAGGCGGGCGGCACCTTCACCGGTCTGGACGGGCGCGAGGGCCCGCACAGCGGGAACGCGGCGGCTTCCAACGGACTGCTCCACGAGGACCTGCTCGCCTACGTCGGCGACTGAGAACGCCACTGACCCCCGGTCATTCCGTCCTCGCACGCCCCTTGTTGCGGCTCCGGCGGCATGTGAACATGATAATCCGCCCGCTTGTGAGCTTGTGAATCCCTTCCCCACCGCGGGGGTTCGCCAAGGAGGTGGCACAACCGTCATGACCACCCTCGTCCGTGACGCCATGAGCACAGTGGTTCTCACCATCGGCCCCGCCCACACCCTCCGCCAGGCCGCCCGGCTGATGTCCGCCCGGCGGGTCGGCGCGGCCGTCGTCCTCGACCCGGACGCCGGCGGCGTCGGCATCCTCACCGAACGCGACATCCTCAACTCCGTGGGGGCCGGGCAGGACCCCGACCGGGAGCCCGCACACCTGCACACCACCACCGACGTGGTCTTCGCCGCCCCCGGCTGGACCCTGGAGGACGCCGCGCGGGCCATGACCCGCGGCGGCTTCCGTCATCTGATCGTGCTCGACGACCGGGAGCCGGTGGGGGTGGTGTCGGTGCGCGACATCGTCCGCTGCTGGTCCTCGGTGCGCCGGGACGCACCCGCCGCGCCCGCCGGCACGGTGGCTTCCTGAGAGGGCGGCCGGGGACGCGCCCGGGAGGGCGCCCCGGAACACATCGGAGGGACCGGAGCCCACTGGCGTCCGGTCCCTCCGGGTTCGTACGGCGAGGAGCCGATGGGTCAGCCGCGCAGGGCCTCGACCGCGGCCTCCAGCCTCCTGCCGTAGTCCTCGTCGGCCTGGCGGAAGTTCTCGATGGCCCGCTTGACGATGTCGTCGCGCGAGACCTTCGAGATGAAGCCGGCCAGGTTGTCGATCAGACGCCCCTTCTCCTCCTCCGTCATCAGGCGGTAGAGGTTGCCCGCCTGGACGAAGTCGTTGTCCTCGGCGTGCGAGGGCGCGGGGATGTCACCGGTGGCCCCGGCGACCGGAACCGGCTGCCACGGCGCGCGGCCGGTCTCGTTCGGGCCGCCGAAGCTGTTGGGCTCGTAGTTCTTCGCCCCGCCGTGGCGGCCGTCGTACATGAAGCCGTCGCGGCCGTGGCTGCGGGCCTCGGTGGCGTGCGGGCGGTTCACCGGCAGGTGGTCGGCGTTGATGCCCACCCGGTAGCGGTGCGCGTCGCCGTAGGCGAACAGCCGGCCCTGGAGCATCTTGTCCGGGGAGGGGCCGATGCCCGGCACGAAGTGGTGCGGGGAGAAGATCGACTGCTCGACCTCGGCGAAGACGTTCTGCGGGTTGCGGTTCAGCTCCAGCTTGCCGATCTCGATGACCGGGTAGTCCGCGTGCGGCCAGACCTTGGTCAGGTCGAACGGGTTGAAGCGGTAGTTCGCCGCCTCGGCCGCCGGCATGATCTGGACGCCGACGGTCCAGCTCGGGAAGTCGCCGCGCTCGATGGACTCGCGCAGGTCGCGCTGGTGGCTGTCGGGGTCCTTGCCCGCCAGGAGGTCGGCCTCGTCCTGGGTGAGGCACTTGATGCCCTGGTCGGTCTTGAAGTGGTACTTGACCCAGAAGACCTCGCCCGCCTCGTTGCTCCACTGGAAGGTGTGCGAGCCGAAGCCGTCCATGTGGCGGTACGAGGCCGGGATGCCGCGGTCGCCGAAGAGCCAGGTCACCTGGTGGGTGGACTCCGGGCTCAGGCTCCAGAAGTCCCAGACGTTGTCGGCCTCCTGGGAGCCGGTGTACGGGTCGCGCTTCTGGGTGTGGATGAAGTCGGGGAACTTGATGGCGTCCTTGATGAAGAACACCGGGGTGTTGTTGCCGACGAGGTCGTAGTTGCCCTCCTCGGTGTAGAACTTCAGCGCGAAGCCGCGCGGGTCGCGCACCGCGTCGGCCGCGCCCAGGTTGCCGGCGACGGTCGAGAAGCGCAGGAAGACCTCGGTCTCCTTGCCGACCTCGGAGAGGAACTTCGCCCGGGTGTACTTCGTCACGTCGGCGGTGACGGTGAAGGTGCCGTAGGCGCCCGCGCCGCGGGCGTGGACGACCCGCTCGGGGATGCGCTCGCGGTTGAAGTGGGCGAGCTTCTCCAGCAGGAGCTGGTCCTGGACCAGGACCGGGCCGCCCGAACCGGCGGTCTCGCTGTTCTGGTTGTCCGCGACGGGAGCACCGGCCTCCGTGGTCAGCGGCCCGGTGTTCTCGATCTGGGCAGTCACATGCGCCTCCTGAATCTGTCCTGTCCCCTTGGCTTGAGCCGAATGCGATCCTACATTGGACAATGTCTAAGTCAAGAAGATGATGAAGACCGTACATGATCCGGGCATGGACACGCGCTGCTAAGGTGGAAACATGAGTGACCTGCTGCAACGTCTCCGGGATCGCGGCTGGCGGCTGACCGCCCAGCGGCGAGTGGTCGCCGAGGTCCTCGATGGTGAGCATGTCCACTACACCGCCGACGAGGTTCACGCGCGCGCGACCGAGAAGCTGCCGGAGATCTCCCGCGCCACCGTCTACAACACCCTCGGCGAACTGGTCTCGATCGGCGAGGTGATCGAGGTCAGCACGGACGGCCGCGCCAAGCGGTACGACCCGAACGCCCACCACTCCCACCAGCACCTGGTGTGCTCGCGGTGCGGTGTGATCCGCGACGTCCGCCCGTCCGGCGACCCGCTGGCCCTGCTCCCCGAGGGGGAGCGCTACGGGTTCACCCTCGACGAGGCGACGGTCACCTACCGGGGGCTGTGCCCCTCCTGCGCCTCCGCCTGACCCCTCCCGGGGCTCCTCCGGGGCCGCGAGACCACGTCCCCGTACGGACACACGGCACCGCCGCGACACCGGAGCGGACCGGGCCCCGTGCGGTCCCGTGTGCACGGTGTCCGCACGGCACCGCACGGCGAACACACGAAAACGACCGGAGCCCGGATCCGTCATTAGGATCCGGGCTCCGGCCCATCAGTAGCGGGGACAGGATTTGAACCTGCGACCTCTGGGTTATGAGCCCAGCGAGCTACCGAGCTGCTCCACCCCGCGCCGTTGTGTTCACAACCTTAACCCACCGCGGCGATCAGTGCAAACCGCGGGGGTGCCCCGCAGGCGGGGCACCCCTTCTCAGGCCGTCAGCTCCTCGTGGAGGGCCTCGCTCAGCCGCGCGGCGCGCTCGGCGACCTCCGGCGGACCCAGCTCGACCGCCCGGGCGCACCAGTGGCGCCCGGCGGCCAGCTCGCCGCGCCGCGCGTTCAGCAGCGCCAGGCGCAGAGCGGCCCGGCCATGGCCCGCCTCGGCCGCACGCGTCCACCACAGGGCGGCCTCCGGCTCACTGCCCTCGCGCGCCAGCAGCAGGCCGAGGTTGAACGCGCCGTTGCTGCTGCCCGCCTCCGCCGCGACCCGGTACCAGTGCGCGGACCGGACCACGTCGCCGCGCGCCGCCGCGCACATACCCAGCCGGACCTGCGCCCGCCGGTGCCCCTGCTCGGCGGCCCGCTCGTACCACTCCTCGTACTCGGCCGGCGGGCCGTGCGCGTCCAGGGCGTCGGCCGTCGGGGCCTGGCGCTCCAGCAGCGCCGCCAGCCGGAAGGCGCCCTCCACACTGCCGCCGCCGGCCGCGCGGCGCAGATGCCGCTCGGCGGTGTGGGCGTCGCCCTCGCGCAGCAGTGCGATGCCCACCTGGAGCGCCGCCTCGGTGTGTCCCGCCGCGGCCGCCTGCTCGTACCACCGCCGGGCGGCCTCCTCCTCGCCCCGGCCCGTGTGCAGGATGCCGAGGTTGAAGGCGGCGTCCACGCTGCCGGCCTCGGCGGCCTTGGAGAACCACGGCTCCGCCCCCGCCGCGTCGCCGCGCTGGAGCAGCAGCACGGCCAGCGCGTTGGCGGCCTCGCGGTGCCCGGCGTAGGCGGCACGCCGGTACCACTGCTCGGCCTGGGCGGTGCGGTCCTCGGCGGCGCACAGCAGCGCGAGGTTGAAGGCGCCGTTGATGTCGCCCGCCTCCAGCGCGGTGCGGTACCAGCGCTCCGCGGTCTGCCGCTCGCCCCGCTCGGCGTGCAGCGCGCCCAGGGCGTTGGCCGCGCTGCCGTCGCCGTCCTGAGCCGCACGGCGCCACCACTCGGCGGCGCTGTCGGTGTCGCCCGCGTCGCGCAGCAGGAAGCCCAGGGCGCGCGCGGCGCGCGCCTCCCCCTCCTTGGCCGCCGTCAGATACCAGCGGCCCGCCTCCTGCAGTTCGCCGCGCTCCTCCAGGAGCGTGCCCAGCCGCAGGGCGGCACGCCGGTGGCCGCGCGCCGCGGCCTGGCGGTACCACTGCTCGGCCTCGGCACTCCCCTCCTGACGGCGCGCCAGGATCCGCGCGATGCGGTAGGACGCCTCCCGGTGGCCACGCTCGGCGGCGGCCCGGAACCACTCCTCGGCCCCCTTCTCGCCCCGCTGCTCCAGCAGGTCGGCGAGGGCGTACGCGCCGAGGGGGTGGCCGGACTCGGCGGACTGCCGCAGCCAGTACTCGGCGGCCGTCTCGTCGCCCCGCTCGCGGTGGTGGCGGCCCAGGGAGTGGGCGGCGGCCGCCGAGCCGGCGACGGCCGCGACCCGCCACCAGCCGGCGGCCTCCTCGGCCTGGCCGAGCTGATGGAGCAGGACTCCCAGGTTGTTCGCGGCGGCGCGGTCGCCGGCGGCGGTGGCGGCGCGCAGATACGGCTCGGCCCCCTCCAGGTCGCCGCGGCGCAGCAGCCGGGCGCCGAGCGCGCTGACGGCGTCCGTGTCGCGGTGGTCGCGGAGGTCCGCGCGGCTCGCTCCGCCCCCCGTGACCTCATCTCTCGCCTTGTCCCCCATGAGGCCCATCGTCGCACCACCCGCAACCTGCTTACATCCGGTATACCGCCGCCAAGGAAGTCACTTCAGCGTTTTGTCGACTTCCCGATACAGCCACCATCCAAACGCAAAGCGCTACCACGCGCCTCTCTTCTCGCATGCCCAACACACGAAGAAGGACCCGGAGTCAGTGACTCCGGGTCCTTCTTCGTCAGTAGCGGGGACAGGATTTGAACCTGCGACCTCTGGGTTATGAGCCCAGCGAGCTACCGAGCTGCTCCACCCCGCGCCGTTGTGTTCACAACCTTACCACGGCGCGAGGGGAGCCGGCTCACCACCGATTCACTCTTCCTTGCGTCCCTCGTCGTTGCCGGACTTGTCGTCGCCGGGATTCTTGCCGTCGGAGTTCCCGCCGTCGCCGCCCGCCGACTGCTGCGCCTCGGCGGCCCGCTCGAGCGCGTCCTCCAGATCCTGCTGGGCCTGGCCGTAGGCGTCCCAGTCCTGCTCGCCCAGCGCCTCCTGGCCCGCCTCGAATGCCTCCTGGGCGTCCTGGAGGGCCTCCTGGACCGTCGGGTCCTCGGAGCCCTCCGCGGGCGGCGGAGTGGTCTCCTCCTCGCCCGGGGGCGGCTCCTCCTCCGCCGGCGGCTCCTCGGTGCCCTCGACCCCGAAGACGGCGTTCAGCGCCTCACCGAGGGTGTCCTCGAAGGCGGTCTCCTCGCCGTAGGTCACCAGCACCTTGCGCAGCAGCGGGTAGTTGGTGCCCGCGCCGCGGACGTAGACCGGCTCGACGTAGAGCAGGCCGCCCTCCAGCGGCACCGTGAGCAGGTTGCCGTACTCGACCTCAGAGTCACCGCGCCTGAGGATGTTGATCTCGTTGGCGATGTCGGTGTCGGAGTTGAACCGGCTCTGCACCTGCTGCGGGCCGGAGACCGTGGTGTTGGACGGCAGCTTCAGGATCCTGATGGTCCCGTAGTCGTCGCTGCGGGCGTCGGCGTTGACCGCCATGAAGGCGCCGAGCGTCTCGCGGCCGCTGGGGTTGAAGGTCGTCGTCAGGGAGAAGGTCTGCTCCTCCTGGTCCGGCATCTTCATGCTCAGGTAGTACGGCGGGACCGCGTTGCCCTTCTGCGTCGGGTCGTCCGGCACCTGCCAGCGCTCACTGCCGCTGTAGAACTGGCTCGCGTTGGTGACGTGGTAGCGCGTCAGCAGTTCGCGCTGGACCTTGAACAGGTCCTGCGGGTAGCGGAAGTGGTCCACCAGCTCTTCGCCGATCTCGCCCTTCGGCTCGACCGTGCCGGGGAACGCCTTCATCCAGGTCTTCAGCACCGGGTCCCGCTCGTCCCACTCGTAGAGCTTCACCTCGCCCGAGTAGGCGTCCACCGTGGCCTTGACCGAGTTGCGGATGTAGTTGACCCGGTTCTGCTGGGCGATGACCGCCCGCTGGCCGTCGGTCAGCGCGTCGGCCGTGGTCTCGCCCAGGGTGGTGCGCGAGGAGTAGGGGTACTGGTTGGTCGTGGTGTAGGCGTCCACGATCCACTGGATGCGGTCCCCCACCACCGCCGGGTACGGGTCGCCGTCGATGGTCAGCCAGGGGGCCACCGCCTCGACGCGCTCCTTGGGCGTGCGGTTGTACAGGATCCGCGAACCCTCGCCGATCGCGCCCGAGTAGAGGATCTGCGGCTCGTTGAAGGTCACCGCGTACGCCGCGCGGTTGGCGACGTTGCCCAGGCTGACCCCGCTGTCGCCCTTGTAGCTGTAGGTCTTCTCCTCGCTGCCGGCGATGTAGTCCAGTTCCTTCTGCGGACCGCCGACGATGGAGTACTGCGTGGTCTTCTCGCCGTAGTAGACCCGCGGCTCGTAGCCGTCCTCGGCGAGCTCGCCCTCCGGCGGGAGGTTCTTCTCGATGAAGGCCGGGGCCCCGGTCGAGGCCACCTCGGTGCCCTTGCCGGCCACCATGCCGAAGCCGTGGGTGTACTTGAAGTGGTCGTTGATCCAGTTGCGCTCGGTGATGCCGTTGATGTTGATCTCGCGCAGACCGACGACGGTGTCCTGCTCCGCGCCGTCCTCGGTGGAGTACCTGTCCACGTCCAGGGTGGCTGGGAACTGGTAGTAGCTGCGGACCTGCTGGAGCTGCTGGAAGCTGGGCGAGACGACGTTCGGGTCGAGCAGCCGGATGCTGGCGGTGGTGTCGGCCGCCTCGCGCAACTCCTCGTTGCTCGCCTCGCTCTCCCCCGAGTAGTCGGAGACCTTGGAGTCGTCGATGTCGTAGGCGTCACGGGTGGCGTCGATGTTCTTCTTGATGTACGGCGCCTCCTTGGCCTGCTCGTTCGGCTGGACCTGGAACTTCTGCACGATCGCCGGGTAGAGGCCGCCGATCAGGATCGCCGAGAGGACCATCAGGCCGAAGCCGATGACCGGGAGCTGCCAGGTGCGCCGCCACAGGGTGGCGAAGAAGAGCACCGCGCAGATGGCGGCGATGAAGAACAGGATCGTCTTCGCCGGAAGGTAGGCGTTGGCGTCGACGTACCGTAGGCCCGTCCAGTTGTCCGTCGCCCTGAAGTCGCCGGACTTCACCGCCAGGCCGTAGCGGTCGAGCCAGTACGCCACCGCCTTGAGCGCCACGAAGACGCCGAGCAGCACCGACAGGTGGCCGGTGGCCTGGGACGTCGCGCGGGCGCCCGGGGTGGTCAGGCGCAGCCCTCCGTAGAGGTAGTGCACCAGCGCGGCGGCCAGCAGGGAGAGCACCGCGGCCGCGAAGCCGAAGCTCAGCAGGAAGCGGTACCAGGGCAGGTCGAACGCGTAGAACGCCACGTCCTTGCCGAACTGCGGGTCGGAGGTGCCGAACGGGACGGCGTTCACCCACATCAGCCAGGTGCGCCACTGGCCGGCCGCCGACGCGCCGGCGATCAGGCCCACCAGCGCGGTGACCCCCAGGAGCACCCACTTCTTGTACGGGGCGATGCCCATCCGGTAGCGGTCCAGGCTCTGCTGCTCCAGCGACATCGCGCTCAGCGGAGGCCGCAGGCGGTGGGCCAGCCAGATGTTGAAGCCGACGGCCGCGGCCATCAGCAGACCGAAGACGGCGAACATACCGATCTTGGTCCACAGGGTGGTGGTGAAGACGGTGGTGTATCGGACCGAGCGGTACCACAGCCAGTCGGTCCAGAACCCCGCGAACATGACGAAGAGCATGGCCAGCACGGCCAGCGCGCCCACCGTCATGAGCAGGGTCTTGGCGCGCCTGGAGGGCCTGCCGACACTGATCCGTGGTCCTGAGGGCCCGCCCGGGCCCCGGTCCGGCATCTGGAAAGCCAAGGTGCGCACCTCGAGAATCGCAGCGGATGGGACTGGCCCCGAATGCTAGGGCCCCACCCATGCAACTTACTGAACCTTTACCCGGTTCCCGTTCCCGGGGGGTTCAGCGGCACGATATGAGGATGAACAACCTTCCAATCGACGGCACACCTCTGGCCGCCAGCCCGCTGACCCGTGCCGTGCTCGAGATCGACGAGTACGTCGCGGGCCTGGGCTGGGACCAGCCCGCCCGCCTGTTCGCCCTGGTCGACACCGACCGGCTGCGCACCGAGGAACCCGCCCTGGCCGAGCAGCTCGGTCTGGACGGTGAGGGGCGGCAGGGCGGCGAGACCCCCGCCCCGGCCCCCCTCACCCCGGTCGAGCAGGACGAACTGCCCGCCGGGATTCCCCTGGACGAGTTCCTCGGCACCATCGCCTGGCCCGACGCGGTCTCCGGATGCGCGATGACGGTGGAGCGGCTGATGCTGCCGCCCTCGGCGGAGGCGTCCGTTCCCGAGAAACTCCAGGAGGAGGGCGCCGAGGAGCGGCTGGCCCGCTGGGTGGCCGAGCACCCCGAGCGCCAGGAGGTCCGGATGACCGTGGCGGTCCTGCGCGACGGCGCCCGGGAGTCCGCGCTGCGGCTGCGCGAGAAGGACTCGCCGACCGAGGTGCTGACCGGCCCCGATCTGGTGCCCGGGCTCACCGAGGCGCTGGCGGCCACCTTCGGCGACTGACGGCCGGCCCGCGGCGGGAACCGCGGGCCGGATGCCCGCCGGAGGGGGAGCGGATCAGCCCGCCGTGCACCGCGGCAGGCCGGCCGTCTCCCCCTCCCGGATGTCCTCCAGGGCGCCCATGGCGTCTTCGATCGTGCCGACCTTCACCAGGGTCAGGCCCTCGGGGACGTCCCGGGCCGCGCCCGCGCAGTTCTCCTCGGGGGTGAGGAAGTACTCGGCGCCCTTGTCCCGGGCGGCGATGGTCTTCATCCCTATGCCGCCGATCGGGCCTACCCGCCCCTCGCCGTCGATGGTGCCCGTACCGGCCACGAACTCGCCGCCGGTGAGGTCCCCGGGGGTGAGCTTGTCCACGATGCCGAGGGCGAACATCAGCCCGGCGCTGGGGCCTCCGACGTCGGCCAGCTCGATGTCTATCTCGAACGGGAAGGTGTGGTCGAGCCCCGCCCGGATCCCGACGACGGCCCGTCCGTCGTCGTCGGCCTCGCCGGTGGTGACGGTGACCTCCCGGGAGCCGGTGGGCTCCTCGCCCGCCTTCTCGGCCGCCCGGGCGGCCTTGGCCGGGACGACGGTGAAGACCACGTCCTCGCCGGGCTCGCGCTCGGTCACCAGCTCGGCGACGTCGCCCGGCTCCTCGACGGCCTCGCCGTCCACGGCCGTGATCACGTCCCCGGCGTGCAGCCTGTCCTCGGCCGGCCCCCCCTTGACCACGGCGGCCACGACCACCCGTTCGCCGACCGGGACGTCCAGCTCGCGCAGGGCGGCGACCTTGGCGCTCTCCAGCGACTGGGTGAACTCCTCGGCGTTCTCCTCGCGCACCTCCTCGGCCGACTTGTCGTCGGGGTAGAGGGTGTCGTGCGGGACGACGGCGCTGTCCTCGGCCAGCCAGCCGTAGACGGCCTCCACGAGGTTCATCCGGTAGTCGGCGCCGGTGACGCGGACGGTGGTCATGTTCAGGTGCCCGGACGGCTCGTAGGTCTTCCTGCCCTCGATGCTCAGCACCGGTTCGCCGTCGTGCTCGCCGAGCGTGTTGACGGTGGGGCCCGGTGACATCTCGGCGTACGGCACCCTGATGAGGACCGCGGCGCAGAGCACGGCTATGAGCAGCAGGGTCGAGGTGAGCATCGTCGCGGTCCGGCGTGGCATGGCACGACAGTACGGGAACCGCGCGTCAGTCGGCTGCGGGGGCCCGTCCGTCCGGGGCCGTGCGGGACACGGCGGCAGGGCCTTCGCGACCGCCCCGGTCATCCCGCCCCGTCCCGTGGCCGTGCGGCCGTTCCATGGCGGCGCGGAAGGCCTCGTATCCGGCGACCCCGTCGGCGTCCCCGAAACCGCTGGGCTTGCGCGAGGCCCACACGGACCACACGGCCGCCCCGACCGCGGCGACGAACGGAATCAGCAACCAGGCGAGTGCCGCCACAGTGACCTCCCGATCCTCGAGTACGCCGGAGATACGGCCTATGAGCAGACTAGATCCCGGATGAGTCAACCGTTCCGGCAGGGGTGCCCTTCCGCAACTCCGCGCCCTGGGGAAACCGCCCGCTCCTCGGCTCCGGCTCTGCGGGGCACTGTTCCCGGCCACCGGCGCGGCACACCCCGCGCGGCCATGGCACAGCTGCCCGGGAGGCGTACCGGCGGGTTCCGGGGTTCCTGCCGGCGGCCGGTTCGAAGCCCGCCGGCCAGTGCGGCATCGGTCAGGGTTCGCCCGGTGGCGGGGCTCCCCCGGCCTCCGAGGTGCCGGGGCCTCCCCGGGCCCTCGGG
>NZ_JADEYH010000024.1 GCF_017114865.1 Streptomyces verrucosisporus
ATGCCCTGAGCGCGGGCGGTCTCCAGCGGAACCGTCTTGACCGCGGGCCTGGTCCACGAGGCCGTCAGATACCAGCGTCCACGCTCCACGTCCAGGTGGATGCGGTAGGCCACAGCCCGGTTGCCCTCGATCCGGTCGCGCCACTCCTCGCCTCGGTGGGCGAAGACGACCTTCGAGGCGAGGGCGTACCGGCCGTGCCGGGCGTTCGCCAGGTGGGCGAGCGGTGCGGGCAGCTTGATGCTGACCTCGCCCTCGGGGCTGACGCGGATGGTCTCGTTCCCGTACCGCTTGCCGGACTCGCCGTCGGCGCAGAGGAACCAGCGCTCGGCCTCCCACCGCTCGCGCCACTGCTCGGCGGTGAGCCGGGCGGCTTGGAGGTTGTGACGGTTGTCGAGGAGCTTTTGGCCGCCGCGCACGACGTGCCCGACACCGGCCTCACGCTCCGCACGAGCCACGTCGAGGCGGTGTTCCAAGGTAGCCAGGCGCCGGGACTTGTGGAACCACTCGCCCTTGGGCCGGTATCCGCCCAGAACACGCTTGGTGCCCTTCTTCCCGATTGGCCGCGACAGGCGGTGCATCAGGGTGCGCACACCGGCTTCGAGACCTTGGATGTGGGCGAGTTGGCAGCGCCGGGAGAGCGCCCACTGGTCATGGGTGGCCTTCGTGATCGCCCCGGCCCAGCGCGAGGACGAGGAGGCCGTCAGCCCTTGCTTGCGGGCCGCCCACGTGTCCGTGGAGTGCTCCAGGCCATCGGCACACCGGATCTTGAGGTCGAGGCAAGCCAGGCGCCCCAGGTGTTCGCCGACGAGTCGCAACACCTTGTCGTCTTCGGTGGTGAGGTGCTTGAGGCGGTCGCGTATCGCCACCCCGGACGGCCCGAGCGCGACGAACGGCGCCCCGATCGGTCGCGGCTTCTTGGGCTCACTCACCGGCGGCCGCCGCTTCCAGGGCCTTCTTCGCCCGGTTCTTCGCGGACCGGCGTCCGTACAGGCGGGCGCAGAACGACGTCAGCACCTCCACCATGTCGCGCACGAGGTCGTCCTCGACCTCACCCTCGTCCAGCACCACCAGGCGGCGGCCGGACGCAGACAGCGCGGCTTCGATCAGTTCCACGTTCATGCGACCGAGGCGGTCTTTGTGCTCGACCACTACCGTGGTCACCTTCGCATCCGCCAGGAGCCGCTTCGCCTTCGGCCGGCAGCCGTTCACGCCCGACCCGATCTCGGACTCAATACGGACGACCTTGTGACCGGCCTTCGCCGCCCACGCCGACAGCCGGGCGGTCTGCCGCTCCAGGTCCGGCTTCTGATCATGGGAGGAGACGCGGGCGTACAAGCCCGCGCCACCGGTCACGGTGGGTGAGGTGTTCGCGTCGATGTTCACCAGGATCGTGCGCGGCCCCACGCGTTCCGCGGGGACCGGCAACGTGCCCTCACGGAACCAGCGGTACGCCGTGCGGGGCGCAATGCCCTGTGCGCGTGCCCATTCCGTCAGATTCATACGCAAGATCGTATATCACTCGTGACGCCTGAAGAACACTCATGGACACTTATTCGAGAACTGTTCGCAACCTCCGATTCGGCGGAACAGCGGCCGATTCCCCCAACTCCCTTTGACGGCAGGTCTGTTCGCGATCACGGAGTTCCCGCGCGCCACGTGCGCACAGCAGGCGCTCGGGGCTCCGGACCGGCGTGGAGCGGATCGGCGCAGAACGGACACAACCGGCGAGGCTGTCTCACCGGGTCCGTGGGTAGGTTCCGTCCATGACTGATGTCGTGGACGCAGACGAACTCCTCCGCCGCATCCGGGTCGCACGCGACTGGGCGGCCGAAAGGGAAGCCGGAGCCGGGAGCCTGCCCGGCGCCGGCGAGGGCGCCGATCCCACTGCGGCCGGCGTCGACCGTGTCGTCTTCTCGGTGGTCCGCGAGGTGCTGGACGAGATCATCAACCCGGGGACCCACTCCCGCCGGCGGTAGGCCCCCTGCTCCTTCTCCCGGGCTCGGTGGCGGGAGCCCGGGCCGTGCCGCGGCGACAGAGGCGTCGGCTTCCCGCCGGGGTGCCCGGTCGTGTGCGACCCGCCGAGGCGGACGCCGCGCGACGGCCCGGCTCCACCGTGTCCGATCCCGTCCGGGGACGCTCCGGCCGACCGGTACGGGAGCCTGCGGAGCGCCGACCGTCCCCCACCGCCGCCCGCGGCTTCGCGGTGGTGGGACACGGCCATACGGATACCATGAGGACGAACGGGGCTTTTCATCCGTCCACCCCCCGCGGGAGGGGAAGATGATGAAGAAGAACAGGAAGTTCCGCAAGGGAGACCGGGTCTCCTGGAAGAGCCACGGAAGCGAGGCCGTCGGCAAGATCGAGAAGGAGATCACCTCCCGTACCGAGGCCGGCGGGCGCACCGTGGACGCCTCCCCCGACGACCCCCAGTACCAGGTCCGCAGCGAGAAGTCCGGCGGCCGGGCGGTCCACCGCCCCGACGCCCTCCGTGAGAAGGAGTCAGGGGATGACTGAGCACCGCGAGGACCGCGACGGGACCGTCACCGAGTTCGGGAAGCTGGTCAACCTCACCCCCAAGCAGCTCCAGGACTGGCTGGAACGGGACGAGTCCAGGGCCGCCGGGCAGCACCGGGGCGGCGGGGAGAGCACCGGCCACGCCTCCGGCCGCCGCATCGTCGAGCTGCTGCGGACGTCGAAGTCCGACCTCAGCGACGACGACGTGGCCCACATGCGCAAGGTCAACGGTTACATCAAGCGGCACCTGGCACAGCGTCCGTCGGGCGACGTCACCGACACCACCTGGCGGCACTCCCTGATGAACTGGGGACACGACCCCCTCAAGGACGGCTGACACCGCCGGGCCCCCACGGGCGGCGTCCTGCGGCGTCACCGTTCGGGCTCACCCTCCTCCACCCGGTAGGACCTGCTCCAGGTGGCTCCGCACCGGCAGCGGGACAGTTCTATCAGCTCGCCTTCCTCGGACACCTCCAGCCCGTGGTTGAGGCGAACGTGCACATGCTCTGCCATGGCGGCCCGACTCCCGGTCGACGAGGGCTCTCCGGCCCTGCGGCAGGAGGGGACGCCCCCATCATCCACACCCGCCGCACCCGCGGAAATGACGCGGGGCACTCCCCCCGGGGGCCCGCGCCGTCCGCCGCACCCACCCGTCAGCCCGCAGGCGTGCGGAAGGACGGCGGGGAGCCCTGGGCTCCAAAGGCCGGGGCAGGCCGCTGACCCGCCCCCTGGAGAAGGGGACGGGGATCGCCGCGGCACGGACCACGGGCCCGCCTCCCGCGGGCCCGGCGGCGCACGCACCGGCTCGTCAGTCGGCCGCCTTGGCGGCCTCGGGGGCCCCGGGGCCCCCGAGGGCCTGCGCAGGCCCTCCGGCGGGCTCGCCTCCCCCGGCGGCGGCCCGGGACTCGGTCCGCAGGATCCCGGCGGCCCCGGCCGCCACCGCGCACAGGGCCGCGGGCAGCAGGAAGGCGACGTTCAGCGGCACGAGATGGGTGAGCGGCCCGATGACGGCCGGCCCGGCGAGCATGCCGAGGTAGCCGAGCCCCGCCACCCGTGAGACGTTGGCCCCGGCCGCTTCCGGGTCGGCGTGGCCCGCCGCGCTGAAGAGCTGGGGCACGCAGCCGGACAGCCCCATGCCGAAGACGGTCCAGCCGACCAGGGCCAGGGGAACCCAGGGCGAGACCACCACCGCCGACAGGCCGATCGCGGCCAGGAGGGCGCCGTAGCGGACGATCGCGACCGGGCCGAAGCGCGCGGCCACCCGGTCGGTGAGCAGGCGTCCGACGGTCATGGCGGTGGCGAAGGCCCCGTAGGCGAGGGCCGCCGTGGCGGGGGGCGCGCCCAGGACGTCCCGCAGGGCGAGCACGCTCCAGTCGTTGGCCACCCCCTCGGCGAGCATCAGCATCAGCGCGAGGGCGGCCAGCGCCCAGGTCCGCCCGGGCGCCCCGGGCCCGGACCCGGCTCCGGTGGACGTCTTCGGGGCTTCCCTCCCGGGGCCCGCGGGTCCGGCGGGCTCGGGGCGCAGCAGCGCGGGGGCCGCCAGGACGGCGACCATGAGCCCGGCGGCGCCCATCCCGGCGAGAGTCCCGGCGGCGCTCCACTCCCAGCCGAGGGTCCTGGCGCCGGCCAGGGCCGCGAGCACCCCTCCGACGGAGAACACCGCGTGGAAGGCGGACATGACGGGCCGCCGGTAGCCGCGCTCCACCTGGACGGCGTGAGTGTTCATGGCGACGTCCAGGCAGCCGTTGCCGAAGCCGAACACCAGTAGGGCCGCACCCAGGGTCCAGGCCCCTTCGGCCAGGCCGGGCAGCACCAGGGACGCACTGCACAGCACCGCGCTCAGCGGCACCACCGCACGGGCGCCGAAGCGGTCGGCCAGTGGTCCGGTCAGCCGCATGCCCGCGAAGGCTCCGCCACCGAGCAGGAGCAGCAGCCAGCCCAGGACGGCGTGGCTGATCCCCGCGCGGTCCTCCACCACCGGGATGTGGACGACCCACATGCCCATCAGGAAGCCGTTGAGGCCGAAGTAGGCGAAGGTGGCCAGCCGTGCGAGCCGCAGCGTTCTCTCCATGTTCCAGAATTTAACAAACTAAATCTCTGTTCGATAGATTGAGTTACGCACATACTTCGTGTTCAATTCCTGGCGTGGCGAGCGCGGAGCGACTGAGACTGATCACTGAGGCCGTGCGTGAGGCCGGGCAGCTGAGCGTGGCGGAGCTGGCCGGGCTCACCGGCGCCTCGGAGATGACCATCCGGCGCGACCTGGAGTTCCTGGCGGACCAGGGGGTCCTGGAGCGCTACCGCGGCGGGGCCAGCAGCCTGCTGCTGCGCGGCGAGGAGCCTCCGTTCGGGCTGAGGGAGCTGGAGAGGCCGCACGCCAAGCGGCGGATCGCCGCCGAGGCGGCCTCCCTGATCGCCGACGGCGAGTCGGTCGTCCTCGACAGCGGTACGACCTGCCTGGAGGTGGCCCGCGCCCTGGCCGGCCGCCGGCTGACCGTCATGCCTCTGTCCCTGCACGCCGCCAACGCCCTCACCGGCGCCCCCCGGCTGAAGCTGCTGCTGCCCGGTGGGGAGCCGCGCCCGGGCGAGCTGGCGCTGACCGGCCCGCTGGCCGAGGCGTCCTTGGCCGCACTGCGCTTCGACACCGCCGTCATCGGCTGCTGCGGACTGAACGCGGTGGACGGGCTGACCGCTTACGACCTGGCCGACGCCGCCGTCAAGCGCGCCGCGATCGCCTCGGCCCGCAGGATGGTCGCGGTCGCCGACGCGGCCAAGTTCTCCCGTACCGCCCTCGCCTCCGTCGCGCCCGCCTCGGCGCTCGACGCGGTGGTGACGGAGGAGGACGCCCCCGAGGAGGAGACCGGCGCGCTGGCCGCAGCCGGCGTGACCGTACGGAAGGTGTGAACCGCCGCGGCCCGGTGGGACCGCCCGCCGACCGCCCGGGGCGGGGCGGCCGGGGCGGTCATCGCCCCTCAAGCAGCCCCGTGACCACCCGGCCGAACAGCAGCCGGGCCGCCCAGGCCGTCGGCGGGTCCAGCAGGCGCGGCAGCCCCCGCACCCGCACCTCCTCGCGCCAGACGGCCAGCGATCCCACGTCGGCGGGGACCACCTCCGCCTCGGCCCAGCCGAGCACGACCCTCCCCCGCTTCTCCACACGGCAGCGGCCGGGACGGTCTGCGGTGGGCGGCTCCCAGTGCACGACTTCCATGGGGTCGTCGAACCCGGCGCGCCCGGTGCCCGTACGCGCCGTGAAGCGCGTGCCGACGCCGGTGGGCGGCGCGGTGGTGACCGTGATCGCGGTGAACGGGACGTGGCGGGCGTGGTTCTCCCAGGTGGTCAGCCGGTGCCACGCCTCTTCGGCCGGAAGGCGGGTACGGCGCTCGATCCGGATGAGGGGCATACCGCGACGGTAGACACCGCGTGCCCGCGCACCCGGCCGACCCGCCGAGCGCCGCCCCGGGTGGCGTCCGCAGGCCGGGGCGGGTGTCCCGGCCGGCGGACGCCGGGTCACTCGGCCGGGGTGATCAGCTCGTGGAGGCCGTCGCGGCGGCGGTGGAGCAGGGCTCCGCGCTCGGTGGCGGCGTCGACGAAGAACACGAACGGCAGACCGGTCGCCTCCAGCCGCCACACCGCCTGCTCGACCCCCATACGGGGCGCCGGGATCCCGCTGATCCCCAGCGCGACGGCCGGCGGAGCGGCCGGCGGGAGGTCCGCCGGCGCCGGCGCGGAGGCGTCCGCGCGGGCGCGGGCCAGCCGGTGGCCGCCCTCCCCGTCCCGGTAGACCACGCTGTCGACGCCCGAGGCGGCGTCGGTGAACAGCTGGAAGCCGTACCCCAGGGCCTCCATCCGGTGCACCGCCTGGGCGGGGGTCATCCGGGCGGGGCCGTGGGCGCGGCGGCGCACGACGCGGCGCCCCTGCCCGATGCGCGAGCCGGGACGCGGCCCGCCGCCGTGGTGTCCGCGGCGGTGGGCGCGGGCCAGCCGGCCCGCCAGCCGGTCGCGCAGCAGGTCGATCGCCTCGGGCATGGTGTCGGCGGAGACGTGGGCCCGCACCGGGCGGCCGTTGACGTCCACGTTCACCTGGGCGTGCGCCGGGTGCCGCACGGATGCGCCGGCCGCCTGGCTCAGCTTCACCCTGGTGCCCAGGACCGGCTCCCCGACCTTGCCCAGGGCCGCCAGCACCTTGGTCCGCGCGTACTCGGCCGCGTCCCCGGGCACCTCGCCCCGGACCTCGACCCTGACCTCCGGAAGGGGGCGAATCTGCGAACGGTTCATGGTTTCCTCCTGCCGTCGTGGCACCTTCAGACTCCTCCCGCGCCGGCTCTTCCCGGCAGGGCCGAAGGTCCCCGGGGCCGGTGCCGTCCGTACCCCGCCGGGAGGGGAGGTACGGACCGGACCGGCCCCCCGTGCGCCGGCCGCGAGGGGGGCCGGCTCAGCAGATGCGGGGCAGCTGCTCGCCCAGCGGCAGGTCCACCACGCGGGTGCCGCCGAATCCGGTGCGGGCCACGACCATGCCCGGGTGGTCCGCCACGCACTCCCCGACGACCGCGGCCCCGGCGCCCTGGGGGTGCGCCCGCATCGCGGCGAGCACGGCGTCGGCCCGCCCGCGCGGGACGAAGGCCACCAGACGGCCCTCGTTGGCCACGTACAGCGGGTCCAGGCCGAGGAAGCCGCAGGCGGCCGACACGGCCTCCGGCACGGGCAGGGCCCGCTCGTTCAGCACGACGCCGGTGCCGGACGCCGCCGCGATCTCGTTCAGCGCCGTGCCCAGCCCGCCGCGGGTGGGGTCGCGCAGCGTGTGGAGGTCCGGGGCGGCCGCGAGCATCGCCTGCACCAGGCCGCCCAGGGGCGCGGTGTCGCTGGACACCTCCACCCCGAACTCCAGCCCCTCGCGGACGCTCATGATGGCCACCCCGTGCATCCCGATCGGCCCGCTGACGATCACCACGTCACCGGGTTCGGCGCGCTGCGGGCGGATGTCGACGCCCTCGGGGATCAGGCCGATGCCGGCTGTGTTGACGAAGATCCCGTCGCCGTGCCCGGCGTCGACCACCTTGGTGTCACCGGTGGCGACGGTGACGCCGGCCGCCGCGGCGGCCGTGCCGACGGCCTGGGCGACCCGCCGGACCACCGACAGCTCGGTGCCCTCCTCGATGATGAAGGCACATGACAGGTACGCGGCCCGCGCGCCGCTCATGGCCAGGTCGTTGACGGTGCCGTTGACGGCCAGGTCGCCGATGCAGCCGCCGGGGAAGAACAGCGGGCGCACCACGTAGGAGTCGGTGGAGAACGCCAGGCGCGCGCCGCCCAGCGACAGCGCGGCCGAGTCGGCGAGCCCGGCCAGCGTCTCGTTGCCGTAGGCGGGGACGAAGAGGTGCTCCACCAGTTCGGCGGAGAGGGCCCCGCCGCCACCGTGCCCCATGACGACCACCGGGTGGTCGCGCAGCGGGGCCGGACAGGTCCACTCGGCGGGGTCCACGGGTTCGGCGGCCGTGCCGGTGGTTCGGGTGGTGTCGGTGGTGCCGGCGGTGTCAGCCAACGGAGGTCGCCTCCCTCGTCGGCTCGGTGCCGCGCGCCGGGCCGCCCAGGCGCCGGTAGAGGTGGTAGGCGGCGCAGGCGCCCTCGCTGGAGACCATGGTGGCGCCCAGCGGATTGCGGGGGGTGCAGGTGGTACCGAAGGCCTCGCACTCGTTCGGTTTGATCAGCCCCTGGAGCACCTCGCCGCTGCGGCACACCCCGGACTCGCGCGTCGTGATACCGCCGACCTCGAAGCGGTGCTCGGCGTCGTACTCACGGAACGCCTTCGACAGCCGCCAGCCGCTGGCGGGGATCACCCCGATGCCCCGCCAGGCGCGGTCGGTGACATCGAAGACCTCCTCCAGCATCCGCCGCGCGGCGGGGTTGCCCTCCTCCCGCACCGCCCGGGGGTAGGCGTTCTCCACCCGGTGCTCGCCGCTCTCGAGCTGGCGGACGGTGCGGCGCACGCCCTCGAGGATGTCCAGCGGTTCGAAGCCGGTGACCACGATGGGCACGCCGAAGCGGTCGGCCAGCGCCGGGTACTCGGCCGTCCCCATCACGCTGCACACGTGACCGGCGGCCAGGAACGCCTGGACCCGGCAGTGCGGCGCCCGCATGATCGCCTCGATGGCGGGCGGCACGCGCACGTGCGAGATCAGCATGCTGTAGTTGCGGATGCCGCGCCGCCGCGCCTCGTGGACGGTCATCGCGTTGGCCGGTGCGGTGGTCTCGAATCCGACGCCGAAGAAGACCACCTCGCGGTCGGGGTGGCGCTGTGCGATCTCCAGTGCGTCCAGCGGCGAGTACACCACTCGTACGTCCCCGCCGGCACTCTTGACCCGGAACAGGTCGCGGTCGGTGCCGGGGACGCGGAGCATGTCGCCGAAGGAGCAGAAGACGACCTCGGGACGGGAGGCGATCTCCAGCGCCTTGTCGATCATCTCCAGGGGGGTGACGCACACCGGGCAGCCGGGGCCGTGGATGAGCTCGATGTGCTCGGGCAGCAGCTGGTCGATGCCGTGCCGGATGATCGAGTGGGTCTGGCCTCCGCAGACCTCCATCATCGTCCAGGGGCGGGTGGCGGTGGCGTGGATGTCCTCCAGCAGCCGCTTCGCCAGCTCCGGGTCGTTGAACTCCTCGATGTACCTCACCTGGTGACCTCCTCCGTCGCGGCCGGCCGCTCCGTGCGCCGGCCGGCCGTCTCCACCGGGGCGGCCTCGGGCCGGTCCTGCCCGGCCTCGACCGCCGCCCGTTCCCATGCGTCGCCGAACTCCTCTTCCAGCAGTCCCAGTTGCTCGAACAGCTCCAGCGAAGCCCTGGCCGACTCCTCGTCCAGCCGCTGCAGCGCGAAGCCGACGTGGACGATCACGTACTCGCCGACCTCCACCTCCGGCAGGTAGGCCAGGCACACGTCCTTGACCACCCCGCCGAAGTCGACGCGCGCCATGCGCGTGCCGTCCCGTTCCTCGATCCCGGTCACCCTGCCGGGCACCGCCAGGCACATGTGCGTTCTCCGTCCGTCGCCGGTGAGTTCACTGATGGGTCGTGAGGTTTCGCCGGGGCCCGTCAGGGAGCCCCGGTGCGTGCCGCCACGAGCAGCTGGCCGAGGGCCAGGCCCCCGTCGCCGGGTGGCACGCGGTGGTGGCGCAGCACCGTGAAGCCGGCGGTACGCAGCTGCCGCTGGCACTCCTCGTCCAGCAGCGCGTTGGCGAACACCCCGCCGGACAGGGCGACGGTGGCCGCCTCGGTGTCCCGGCGCGCCCGCCGGCAGATCTCCTCCACCGCCCCGGCCACGGCCCGGTGGAACCGCGCGGCGACGACTGGAGCGGGGGCGCCGGAGCGCAGGTCGCGGACGGCCTCGCGCAGTACGGGTGCGGGGTCGAGCACGGTCGCGCCCGTGCCGTCCGGGGCCGGCCGGCGCAGGGCGAAGGCGTATCCGGGCCCGTCCTCGTGCCACGCCGTCGCGGCGGCGGCCTCCAGTTCGACGGCGGCCTGCCCCTCGTACCCGGCCCGGTGGCACACCCCGGCCAGCGAGGAGACCGCGTCGAAAAGCCGCCCCATGCTGGAGGTTGGCACACAGGCCAGCGAGCGCTCCAACTGCACCTCCAGAACGCGCCGTTCCTCCTGCGGGCAGGCGGCGGCGCACGGCAGGTCCGGATCCCAGGGGATCCCGGCGGAGCGCAGGTGGGACAGCGCCATGCGGCAGGGGTTGCCCACCCCGGCGTCGCCGCCGGGCAGGGGCACGTAGGCCAGGTGTGCCAGCCGCCGGTAGCCGCCGTAGTCGGCGAGCAGCACCTCGCCGCCCCACACGGCCCCGTCGTCGCCGTAGCCGGTGCCGTCGAAGGCGACGCCGATGACCGGGGTACTGCCGTCCAGCCCGTTCTCGGCCATGGCCGAGGCGATGTGAGCGTGGTGGTGCTGCACCCGGCGCAGGGGCCTGCCCCCGGCGCGGTCACGGGCCCACCGTGTCGAGCGGTAGCCGGGGTGGCGGTCGGCGGCCAGCAGCCGGGGCTCGACGCCGGTCAGGGCGCGCAGGCGCTCCTGCGCGCCGTCCAGTGCGCGCAGGGCGGCCAGGTCGTCCAGGTCCCCGATGTGGGGCGAGAACCAGGCGGAGCGCCCCTCGGCGAGGCAGATCGCGTTCTTCAGGTCCGCGCCGGCCGCCAGGGAGGGCTTTACCGGCACGGGAAGTGTGACGGGGGTGGGAACGTGGCCGCGCGAGCGGCGCAGGACGACCTCGCTCCCGTCCGCGCGCATCCGCACCACCGAGTCGTCGCAGGGCGCCGCGATGGGCCTGCCGTGCCACAGCCAGGCGTCGGCCAGTCCCGCAAGCCTGGTCAGGGCCTCGCGGTCATCGGTCACGATGGGCTCGCCCGACCGGTTGCCGCTGGTCATCACCAGCACCTCGGGGCCGGGCGGGTCGCCGGGCAGACCGAACAGCAGCCGGTGCAGCGGGGTGTAGGGCAGCAGCACCCCCACGTCCGGGCTGCCCGGGCAGACTCCGTCCGCCAGCGGGTCGTCCCCCCGTTCGCCGGGCCGGTGGCGGCGCAGCAGCACGATGGGGCGCAGCCGCCCGGTCAGCGCCCGGTGTTCGGCGGGGCCGACGCGGCCGAGCCGGGCGGCGGCCCGCGCGTCGGGGCACATCACCGCGAAGGGCTTGGCGCCCCGGGCCTTGCGCTCGCGCAGGGCGGCGACGGCGGCGGGGTTCGTCGCGTCGCAGGCCAGGTGGTAGCCGCCGATGCCCTTGACCGCCACGACCGCGCCCCCGGCCAGCAGTCGGCGGGCCCCGGCCAGCGCCTCCTCGCCCGTGGCCGCGCCCGTGCCCGCGACCGCGCCGCGGGCCCGGGTGAGCCTCAGCCGGGGGCCACAGTCGTGGCAAGCGACCGGCTGGGCGTGGAAGCGGCGGTCGGCGGGGTCGGCGTACTCCCGTGCGCAGTGCGGGCACAGGGGGAAGGCGGCCATGGTCGTGGTCGCGCGGTCGTAGGGCAGCGCGGTGGCGATGGTGAACCGCGGGCCGCAGTGGGTGCAGGTGACGAACGGGTGCCGGTGGCGGCGGTCGGCCGGGTCGGCCAGCTCCCTCAGGCAGTCGTCGCAGGTGGCGGTGTCGGGCGGGATCAGGGTGCGGCCCCCGCCCCGCTCGGAGGGGCGGATGACGAAGCCCGCGCCGTCCGGGCCCGCGTCCGGTCCGGCTCCCAGCGGCGGGATGTCCTCGGCCGCCACCGAGGAGACGACCGCCAGGGGCGGCGCCTGCTCGGCCAGCCCCCGGCAGAACGCCTCCACCGCCGCGGGCGTGCCCTCGACCTCGGCGACGACACCTCCGGCGTTGTTCAGCGCATGGCCCGACAGTCCCAACCGCGAGGCCAGTGCGTGGACGAAGGGACGGAAGCCCACTCCCTGCACGGTGCCGCGCACGGTCAGACGCCGCCGTACGCGGTCCGCCCCGGCGTCCGGCCCCGGCCGGCCCTCGACGGTGGCGGTCATGGCGCTCCTCTCCGCCCGTCCCCGTCCGCCGCTACCGTGCGGGCAGGCCGGCGCCGGGCAGCGCGCCCGGCCCGCCGGGGTGCGCGTGCGGGTGCTCGTGGTCGCGGGGGTGATCCCGCGGGTGCTCATGACCGTGCTCGTGACGGTGTTCGCGCAGGTGCCGCCCGGCGAGCGGGGGCCGGTGGGGGCGGGAGCCCTCGCACACGGCCAGCACCCTGTCCAGGAGCGCGTCGACGCCCTGCCCGGTGCGGGCGGAGGTGTGCAGCACCTCGACTCCGGGGTTGACCCGCTCCACGCTCTCGGCGAAGGCGTCGCCGTCGAATCCGGCCGCCCCGCCGATGTCGGTCTTGCTCAGCACGACCAGGTTCGCCAGGCCGAAGGCGGTGGGGTACTTCACCGGCTTGTCCTCGCCCTCGGTGACCGACATCAGCACCACCCGCAGCGCCTCGCCCAGGTCGTAGGCGGCGGGGCAGACCAGGTTCCCCACGTTCTCCACGAACAGCACCCGGGTGCCCTCGGGCGGCCAGCCCTCCAGATGGCCGCGCATCTGGGCGGCCTCCAGGTGGCACAGCCCGCCGGTGAGGACCTGCTTGACCGGCGCGCCGGACCTGGCCAGCCGCCGTGCGTCGTTCTCGGTGGCCAGGTCGGCGGTCAGGGCCGCCGCCGGCACGCCGCGCCCGGCGGCGCGGGCCAGGAGGAGTTCCAGCAGGGCGGTCTTGCCGCTGCCCGGGCTGGACAGCAGGTTGACGGCCGTGATCCCCCGGCCGTCCAGTTCGCGGCGCAGCCCGGCCGCCAGTCCGTCGTTCCTGGCCAGTACGGCCTGCCGCACGTCCACGACCCGGCACATCAGACGATTCCTCCCTGTCGTTCCCCCTGTGGCGCCGAGCCGCCGTCGCAGGACGCGCCGGCCAGTGGGAGCGTGACGTCGACGATCTCCAGTTCCCGTCCGGCGACCAGTTCCGTCGCGCCCTCCCCGCACTCCGGGCACCACAGCCGCAGCGGGACGCCGGGGGCGAACTCCAGCGCACAGGCCGCGCAGCGGGCGCGGGCGGGGACGTCCTCGATGACGAGTTCGGCGCCGGCGAGCTCCGTGCCCTCGGTGACGACCTCGAAGGAGAACCGCAGCGCGTCGGCGACCACGCCGGACAGTTCGCCCACCCGCAGGCGCACCGCCTCCACCGAGGAGGCTCCGTGGCGGCGGGCGGTGTCCTGCGCGCTCTCCACTACGGCGGCGGCGATCGACAGCTCGTGCATGGGGGGTCACGCTAGCCATCCCCTCCGGCCTTCCCGGGGGCCGCCGGTCCGGGTTCCGGGCGAGTTCCCCCGTACAGCCCAGGCACCGAGGCGGCATCCGTACGCGGCGGTCCCCTTCCGGACTCCCGGGCGCGTCCGGAAGAAGGCGCTTTCCGGCACGGCACGTTTGAGTTGTGGGGGTTTGCTGGAAATGTCACGATCCGTGGAGCGGTCGGCGGCCCGGGGCACACGGCCCGCCGCCCGCCCCGGGCCCGGACTCCGGTCCCCGCCACCCGCAGGGAAGGAAGGCTCCATGAGCACCGACACGCTGGCCCCCGGCGGCGTCGACGAGGTCCACATCCTGTGGACCTCCGAGGGCATGAGCTGCGACGGCGACACGGTCTCGGTCACCGCCGCGACACTGCCGAGCCTGGAGGATGTCGTCCTCGGGGCGATCCCCGGCATCCCCAAGGTCCACCTGTACAACAAGGTGCTGGCCTACGAGACCGGCGAGGACTTCACGCGTGCCTTCCACCGGGCGGCCGAGGACGAGCTGGGGCCGTTCGTCCTGGTGGTCGAGGGTTCCATCCCCAACGAGAACATCAACGGGGACGGCTACTGGACGTCGATGGGCAACGACCCCGACACCGGTGAGCCGATCACCCTCAACCAGTGGATCGACCGCCTGGCGCACAAGGCGTACGCGGTGGTGGCCATCGGCACCTGCGCCACCTACGGCGGCATCCACGCCATGGCGGGCAACCCGACCGGTTGCATGGGGCTGGCCGACTACCTGGGCTGGGACTTCCGCTCCGCGGGCGGGCTGCCGATCGTCAACGTGCCCGGCTGCCCGGTGCAGCCGGACAACTTCATGGAGACCCTGCTGTGGGTCCTGCACCAGGCGGCCGGGCTCGCGCCGCCGATCCCGCTGGACGACCAACTACGGCCGACCTGGCTGTTCGGCAAGACCGTCCACGAGGGCTGCGACCGGGCCGCCTACTACGAGCAGGGCGACTTCGCACTGGACTACAACTCCCCCAAGTGCCAGGTGAAGATCGGCTGCTGGGGCCCGGTGGTGAACTGCAACGTCCCCAAGCGCGGCTGGATGGACGGCGTCGGCGGCTGCCCCAACGTCGGCGGCATCTGCATCGCCTGCACCATGCCGGGCTTCCCCGACAAGTTCATGCCCTTCATGGACGAGCCCCCCGGGGGCAGCGTCTCCTCCGGGCTGCTCAGCCGGACCTACGGGCCGCTGGTGCGCTCCCTGCGCGCCATTACCAACCGCACGGTGAACAAGGAGCCCAGGTGGCGCCACAACCGCGCCGAGCTGACCTCCGGCTACGCCCCCCGGTGGCCGGGCCGGTGACGACGGACCGCACACCGGCGCCGAGGACGCGAAGAACGCCCAAGAGGCTTGAGAGGACCACTCCGTGACGACCAGCCAGACCGTCCCGGTCGAGCAGCGCACCCTCACCGAGGTGGCGTTCGACCCCATCACCAGGATCATCGGCAACCTGGGCATCTACACCAAGATCGACTTCCCCAACCGGGAGGTCGTCGAGTGCCGGAGCACCTCCTCGATCTTCCGCGGCTACAGCGTCTTCATGAAGGGCAAGGACCCCCGCGACGCACACTTCATCACCAGCCGCATCTGCGGCATCTGCGGCGACAACCACGCGGTGTGCTCGATCTACGCGCAGAACATGGCGTACGGGGTGAAGACGCCGCCCCTGGGCGAGTGGATCATGAACCTCGGCGAGGCCGCCGAGTACATGTTCGACCACACGATCTTCCAGGACAACATGGTCTTCGTCGACTACTGCGAACGCATGGTCAAGGAGACCAACCCGTCCGTCCTGGAGCGCGCCGAGCGGACCGCGGCCCCGCGCGGCGACGTGCACGGCCACCGCACGATCGCCGACATCATGCGCTCCTACAACCCCTTCGAGGGCGCCACCTACAAGGAAGCCCTCACCATGAGCCGCCTCACCCGCGAGATGTGCTGCCTGATGGAGGGCCGGCACGTCCACCCCTCCACGCTCTACCCCGGTGGCGTCGGCACCGTGGCCACCCCCCAGGTCTTCACCGACTACCTGGTGCGGCTGATGCGCTGCATGGACTTCGTCAAGCGGGCCGTCGCCATGAACGACGACGTCTTCGACTTCTTCTACGAGGCCCTGCCCGGCTACGAGGAGGTCGGCCGCCGCCGCACGCTGCTGGGCTGCTGGGGCGCCTTCCAGGACCCGGACGTGGTCGACTACGACTACCGGACGATGAACCAGTGGGGCAACGCCATGTTCGTCACCCCCGGCATCGTCGTGGACGGCGAACTGGTCACCACCGACCTGGTCGACATCAACCTGGGCATGCGGATCCTGCTGGGCAGCTCCTACTACGAGGACTGGATCGGCGAGGAGACCTACGTCGACAAGGACCCCCTCGGCAACCCGGTCGACCCCCGCCACCCGTGGAACCAGACCACCCTGCCCGCCCCCCAGAAGCGCGACCTGGACGGCGGCAGGTACAGCTGGGTGATGAGCCCCCGCTGGTACGACCGGAGGACGAACGACTTCCTCGCCCTGGACACCGGCGGCGGCCCGATCGCCCGGCTGTGGGCCACCGCCCTGGCCGGGAAGGTGCGCACCCCGTATGTCCGCTCCACCGGACGCAGCGTCGAGATCGACCTGCCGAAGACCCCGGCCATGCCACAGATGCGGCTGGAGTGGACCCCGCCGCCCTTCCCCAACACCATCGAGCGCAACCGGGCGCGGATGTACTTCGTCGCCTACGCCGCCGCGATGGCCCTGCACTTCGTCGACAAGGCGATGGAGGAGGTGCGGGCCGGGCGCACCAAGGTCTTCCAGGACTTCGACGTTCCCGAGGAGGGCATCGGCGTGGGCTTCCACGAGGCCGTGCGCGGCGTCCTCTCCCACCATCTGGTGATCCGCGACAAGAAGATCGCCAACTACCACCCCTATCCCCCGACCCCCTGGAACGCCAGCCCCCGCGACTTCTACGGCACACCCGGCCCCTACGAGGACGCCGTCCAGGGCTGCCCCCTGTTCGAGGAGAACGGGCCGGACGACTTCAAGGGCATCGACATCATGCGCACCGTGCGCAGCTTCGACCCCTGCCTGCCGTGCGGCGTCCACATGTACCTCGGCGGCGGGCGCACCCTGCGCCAAACCCACTCGCCCACCTTCGGCCAGGTCTCGTAGCGGGCGGCCGGAGATGCCCTGGGACGACGAGTACGCGCGCGGGCAGGCGGCCCGCGCCGAGGAACTGCTGTCCGCGCTGGAGTCGCTGCCGGACAGCGCCGCGGCCGCCCGTGCCACCGACACCGTCCACACCCTGGTCGGCCTCTACGGGGACTGCCTGGCCCGGATCGTGGACCGCCTGGGCCGGGAGGAGGGCGGCGGCGACGCGGTGCGCCGGCTGGCCGGCGACGAACTGGTCGGCCATCTGCTGCTGGTGCACGGTCTCCACCCCGACCCGGCCGAGACCCGGGTGCGCCGCGCACTGGCCGGCCTGCGGTCGCGGCGGCGGCTCGGTGAGGGCGAGGTGGAGCTGGCAGGGATCTCCCAGGAGGTGGTCCGCGTCCGGCTCGGCGCAGGCGGGCGCGGCTGCTCCTCCTCCCCGCAGGCCCTGGAAGCGGCGGTGCGCGAGGCGGTGGCCGCCGCCGCGCCCGAGATCGAGCGGGTGGAGGTGGAGGTCGAGACCGCCCCGGACCGGGCGCCCACCGCCCTCATCCCGGTGGACGACCTCTTCCGCCGCCCTGCCCTCGCCGCCGAGCGGGAGGGGTGATCCGCCGTGCCCGCCCCCATCGCCACACCCCGGCTGCGGCGGCTGGCCCACCGCCCGGCCCGCCTGCGCGGACCGGGAGCGGACGGCGCCCCGTCCGGGCACCAGGGGTGCGACCTGTGCTCCGAGCCGCTGCCCGAGGCGCACCGTCATCTGCTGGACGTCCGCGCAGGCGCGGTCTGCTGCGCCTGCCGCGCCTGCTCCCTGCTGTTCGACCGCAAGGAGGCGGGAGGCGCCCACTACCGGCTGCTGCCACTGCGCAGGACCCGGCTGGGGGAGGACGGGTTCGACGACGCGCTGTGGGCCTCGCTCGGCGTCCCGGTCGGTCTGGCGTTCTTCACCCGCGACGGCGAAGGCGGCGAGATCACGGCCGGCTACCCCAGCCCGCTGGGTCTGCTGCGTTCCACCGTCGAGGCGGAGCGCTGGCGCGCGGTGCGGGCCCGCGACCCGGCCGTCGCGGCGATGGCCGACGACGTCGAGGCGCTGCTGGTCAACCTGGCGAACGGCGCGCGGGAGCGGTGGATCGTCCCCCTGGACGACTGCTACCGCCTGGCGGCCGTCGTACGCACCCACTGGAAGGGGCTGGGCGGCGGACCCGAGGTGTGGCGGCACATCGGGGACTTCTTCCGGGGGCTTTGCCCCGATCCGCCTGCCGGCTCCTCCCCCGGCCCGCCCGCCGGCTCCCCGCGCACCGACCCGAACCCCACCGACCTCCCGTCCACCGCATGAAGGAGGCGTCATGGCCCGTATCGCCGTAGGCAAGGCCGATGTGAGGCCCGACAGGGCGGCCCACGTCAAGGGCACCAGGCAGGGCAACCAGAAGGGCTCCTACCGCAAGACCCCCGGTCTCCTGCCCGGGGGCCGCTCCTCGGCCCGCCGGTCGACGGGCGTCAACGCCGGACGCCGCGACCCGGTGATGCCCGGGATGCCGAACCTCTCACCGTCATGACGGCGCCGCACGCGAAGCCGGCCGGCGCTCCGTCCCGGCGTCTCATCCCGGCCCTGTCCTTCGAGGTCGCGGGAGCGGAGCCCGAGCGCCACGCCGCCGTGCCCACACTCCGGTTCGACGTGGAGATCACCCGCACCGGCGGCGGCCCGGTCCGCTCGGTCAGCCTGACGACCGCGATCAGGATCGACGTCACCCGCCGCCACTACGACCAGCGGGCGCGGGCGGCCCTGGCCGAACTGTTCGGCGAACCCGAGCGGTGGGCCACCACCCTGCGCCCGCTGTCCTGGACCCGGACCACGGCGGTGGTCCCCCCGTTCGACGAGACCACCACGGTCGGTCTGACGGTGCCGTGCCCCTGCGACGCCGAACTGGCCGTCACCAAATACCTGCGGGCCGTCCCCGACGGGGAGGTGCCGCTGGACTTCCTCTTCAGCGGCACGGTCTTCTTCGACGACGGCCAGGGCCGGCTGAGAACGGCCCAGATCTCCTGGGCCGAGGACGCCGGCTACCGGCTGCCCGCCGCCCTGTGGCACACACTGGTCGACCGCTACAGCGGCGGCAGCCCCTGGCTGCGGCTGTCCCGCGAGACCCACGACCGGCTCGACGCCTACCGCACCCGGTGGACGCTGGGCACCCTGGACGACGCCGTCGGCGCCCTGCTGGACCGGGCGGAGGGCCTCCGCGCCCGCTCCCCCGCCGCGTCCGCCACCCCCGACATCCCCAGAACACCCGAGACCACCGGAGCACCATGGACGACGTGACACCGGCGGAGCGCACGGCCGAGCCCGCGGGGAAGGTCGAGAAGATCGTGCGCACCTGCCTGTACGAGGGCTACCTGCTCTGGCCGTACCGCAGATCCGCGCTGAAGAACACCAAACGCTGGACCTTCGGCGGGGTCTTCCCACGCTCGTGCGCCGACACCCTGGGCGAGGCGCACCGGATGCGCACCCAGGTGCTGCTCGAAACCGGCGGACGGGCGGCCGACCGCACCGAGGTGGCGGTGCGCGTACGGTTCCTGCACGTCGTCGACCGCGGTGTGGTCAGGCAGGGCCCGAACGGGCCCGAGGCCGTGGACGAGCTGACGGTGGACGGTGAGCGCCACCTCGCCTGGCAGGAGGCGACCGAGCGCGAGGTGTCCGTACCCGTGCGGCTGGACGCCGTCCTCGGCCGGACGGTGCGCGCCCCCGTCGCCGTCCCCGCCGGCACCGACCGCGAACCGCTCCTGGACGCCTCGGGCCGCACCGCCGGCGCCCTTCTCCGCCGGTGGAACGCGCTCAGCGGCACGGTCGAGATCGGCGCCGAGCCCGTCGCGGACGGGGTGTTCCGGCTGACCGTGCGCGTCGAGAACACCACGTCCTGCCCGGCGCCCGACCCCGTGGACCGGGGTGCGCGGGAGGCGGCCTGCGCCTACGCCTTCGTCTCCACCCACACCGTGCTGCACAGCCGCACCGGGCGCTTCGTCTCGCTCCTGGACCCGCCCGGGCGGCTGCGGGAGGCGGTCTCGGCGTGCGAGAACCAGGGCACCTGGCCGGTCCTCGTGGACGACGACGCCGACACCGGTGACGGAAGCTCCGGTGACGGCGCCGGCGGCGTGTACGGCGCGGGTGAGGGGTCGTTCGCCCGCACCGTCCTGTCCTCCCCCGTCACCCTGTACGACTTCCCCGAGGTGGCCCCCGAGAGCCCCGGCGACCTGTTCGACGGCACGGAGATCGACCGGCTGCTGATCCTCGGCGTGATGAGCCTGACGGAGGAGGAGAAGCGGGAGGCGCGGGCCTGCGACCCCAGGGCCCGGGAGATCCTGGACCGCTGCGCGGGCCTGGGCCCCGACGAACTGCTCGCCCTGCACGGCACCATCCGCGAGTTCCGGCCCGTGGGGGAGAAGCCGTGAGGGAGAGGACGGTACTGGTCGGCGGGGTACGGCTGGGACGGGGCGGCCGGGTACGGCTGTGCCCGTCCCCCGGCGCCGACATCCTCGACCTGGCCCTCACCGGGCGCACCGCCGAGATCGACGCGGTCGAGGAGGACATGGAGGGCCGCACCCACGTCGCGGTGGTCCTCGACGACGACCCGGCGGGGATCGACTTCGGCACCGCCGGTCAGATGGGACACCGCTTCTTCTTCTCCCCCGAGGAGCTGGAACCGGCCGGGGAGCACGGGGAGCCTGCCGCGCCCCCTTCCCGGATCCTGGTGGCCGGGATCGGCAACGTCTTCCTCGCCGACGACGGGTTCGGCCCCGCGGTGGCCGAGGCGCTGCGCGGCCGGCCCCTGCCCGACGGCGTCCACGTCGCGGACTTCGGCATCCGCGGGATGGACCTGGCCTACCGGCTGCTGGAGGGGTACGGCACGGCCGTACTGGTCGACGCCGCACCCCACGGGCAGCCGCCCGGCACGGTGTCGGTCATCGAGCCGGACTCCGCCGCCCTCGACGACGCCCACGCCGCGCCCGAGGTCCATGCCATGGACCCGGTCAGGACGCTGGCCCTGGCCCGGCGGCTCGCGGCCGACGGCGGCGCCTCACTGCCTCGTGTCCTGGTCGTCGGCTGCGAACCGCTGGTACGCATGCGCGGCGACGAACCGGATGTCGCCGTCGGGCTCAGCGAACCCGTGCGACGGGCGGTCGGCGAGGCCGCCGGCCTGGTGGAGTCCCTGGTGGGGGAACTGCTCGCCGGGAAGGAGGTGACCCGATGAGGAACGGTGTCTTCGTCCCCGCCGCCGTGGTGCGCGCCGCCGTGGGCGTTCTGCTGGCCGCCGCCGCGGCGACCGCGGCCGCGGGAGCGCCCTCGCTGGTGCGGTACATGCGGATCAGAGCGATGTGAGGGGTGCGGCGGATGTGACCGGATGCGGCGGCTTCCGCCCTGCCGCGGCGCCCCCGCCGGCGGGGGGACGATGGTGGCCTTCCAGGGCCCGGCAGTCGGCGCCCGCCCGTACGGCAGGAGAAGGTGCCCGGTGTCCCCCAGAACCCCCAGGACCTCCCCCGGCAGGCGACAGCGGCCGCCCGCGGCCGGCCGGGAGCGCGCGGGGCGGCGGCCCGCGCCGCCCCGCGCTCCGGCTCCCGCTCCGGCCCCCGCCGCCGACCCGGAGCTGCGGGCCGACTGCGCCTCCTGCTTCGCGCTGTGCTGCGTCGCGCTGCCCTTCGCCCCCTCGGCGGACTTCGCCGTCGGCAAGGACGCCGGGCAGCCGTGCGGGAACCTGCGGGCGGACTTCCGCTGCGGCATCCACTCCCGGCTGCGTCAGGAGGGCTTCTCCGGCTGCACCGTCTTCGAGTGCTTCGGCGCGGGCCAGAAGGTCTCCCAGGTCACCTTCGGCGGCCGGCACTGGCGCGAGGACCCCCGCACCGCCCGGCGGATGTTCAAGGTCTTCCCCGTCATGCGGCAGCTCCACGAATTCCTGTGGTACCTGTCCGAGGCACTGGAACTGCCGCCGGCCCGCCCGCTGCGCCACGAACTGCGCCGGACACTGGACGAGGTCGGCCGCCTCGCCCGCGTCGGCGCCGACGAGCTCGCGGACCTGGACGTGGCAGAGGTCCGCCGCGGGGTCGACGAACTGCTGCTGCGCACCGGCGAGCTGGTGCGGGCCGCCGCCCCCGGTCGACGCGGAAGCCGCCGGAGCCACCGCCGGGCCGATCTGATGGGGGCCCGGCTCAAGGGTGCCGACCTGCGCGGGGCCGACCTGCGCGGGGCGTACCTCATCGCCGCCGATCTGCGCGGGGCCGACCTGCGCGGGGCGTACCTGAACGGCGCGGATCTGCGGGACGCCGACCTGCGGGGAGCCGATCTGACCGGCAGCGTCTTCCTCACCCAGCCGCAGGTCAACGCGGCCCGGGGAGACGCACGGAGCGAACTGCCCCGGCGGTTGGCCCGTCCCGCGCACTGGCAGTCCGCCGCGCGGGACGGGAGCTGAGTGCCCGCGCCCCCGGCCCGGCGGCCTCAGGCGAGCGGTTTGGCCATGACGTGTTCCCGGCGGCCGTCGGGCAGCTCGTCGCGGGAGGGCCGCCACACGTACCGGACGTCGGGCTCGCGCTCCTCGTTGCGGCTGCCGTCCGTGTACTCCGCCGCGACGAAACCGTGCCGCTCGTAGAACCGCCGCGCCGGGCCGTTGACCTGGAACGTCCACAGCTCCAACCCGTCCGGCCGCCGCCGCTTGGCGAGGTCCGCGAACCGGTCGCCCAGCCCCCGGCCCCGCCAGGCGGGGTCGAGGTGGAGCTGCTCCAGCTCTCCCCCGCCCAGCACCATCACCCCCACCACCGCGTCCCCGCAAACGGCCACCCACGTCTCGCGGAGCGGCAGGACCACCTCCCGGAACCAGGCCCGCACCTGCTCGTCGCCGTGCGCCCGGCGGACGTCGGGAAGCGCCGCGGTGAAGGAACGCAGCCACACCTCGGCCGCCGCGGCGGCGTCCTGGGCCTTCGCGCGGCGGATGACAAGATCGTCTCTGTCCATGGCGGCACATCCTGGCAGCCGTGCGGCCCACCGCACATCCGGTTTCCGTCCGGGTGACACGCGCTCCCCCGACACGCCGGTGCCCTGCGGCCGGAGGCGTGCCGCGCGCTTCCCCGGGTAGGCGACGGTTGCGTCCGGGCGCCGAGCAGGTGGAGTCGCGAACAGGCGCCCGGACACCCTCGCGCCGGCGGCCGGCGGATCTCCCCCCTCCCGCCGGCCGCCTCCGGCGCGCCCCGGCCCACCGCCCGCGACCACCGCCGCCGGAGCGGCTCCGGCCGGACGGACGACCGTAAGGAGCCGCTGTGCCAGAACGGGACCTCGCCGTCCGCCGCATGTTCGCCGGCCTGCTGAGGGCCAGTCACCTGACGCCTCTGGAGAGGCTGCCGGCCACCGTGGCCGAGCACGCGGCGCCCGCCGGACTGAGGGACGTGCGGATCTACCTGGCCGACCTTCAGCAGTACTCGTTGCGGCTGCTGCCGGGCCCCGGGCCGATCCCGGACACCGAGGAGAGGGAGCTGCCGGTCGAGGGAACCGTGCCCGGCCGGGCCTTCCAGTACGGCCGGACCCTGCCCGCCGCCGGAGCCGGGCCGCACGGCTACCGCTGGTGGGTGCCCCTGCTGGACGGCACCGAACGCATGGGGGTGCTGAACATCGGCACCGCCCTCGACGACGACCGCACTCATGAGCACATGGGACTGCTGGCCTCCCTGACGGCACTCATGCTGGAGAGCAAGGGCAGGACCAGCGACATCGGCGCCCGGCTGACGCGCACCGGGGAGATGAGTGTCGCGGCCGAGATGCAGTGGCACCTGATGCCCCCGCGCACCTACGCCGACGGCCGGGTGGTGATCAGCGCCGCCATGGAACCCGCCTACCTCATCAGCGGCGACGCCTACGACTACGCCACCGCCGGACCCGCCATCCACCTGTCGGTCCTCGACGCCATGGGCCACGACACCGCGGCCGGGCTCACCGCCGGCCTCGCCGTGGCCGCCGGACGCAACCTGCGCCGCCAGGGGGCCTCGCTCACCGAGACCGGCGAGGCGATCGAGGACACCCTGGTGCGGCAGTTCGGCAACACCCGTTACGTCACCGGGATCCTGGCCACCCTGGACACCCGCACCGGTGTGCTCTCCTGGGTCAACCGCGGGCACCACCCGCCGGTCGTCATCCGCGGCGGACGCTGGTCCGCCCTGCCGCGCTGCCCGCCCACCCACCCGATGGGCACCGGACTGGGCCTGGCGAGCACTCTGTGCCGCGAGCAGCTCGAGCCGGGCGACCGCGTGGTGTTCTACACCGACGGCATCACCGAGGCCCGCGGACCGGGCGAGCGCGAGTTCGGTCTGTCCCGCTTCATCGACTTCCTCATCCGCCACCACGCCGACGGCCTCCCCGTGCCCGAGACGCTGCGCCGCCTGGTCCACGCGGTGCTCGGCCACCACGGCGGACGGCTCCAGGACGACGCGACCGTCCTGCTGTGCGAGTGGCTCGGCCCTCGCCCCGACGCCGTCGGCCCGGCGGCGGCCCGGGCCGGCCTGCACACCGCCTAACGGGAACCGGCGGCCGGGGGTCCGGGCCCGCCGCTGCCGGAGGCGGCCTCGCGGTCCTGCGCCGGCGGCCGGCTCCGGCGCAGGACCAGAAGGGCGATGTCGTCCGCCGCGTTGCCCCCGGTATGGACCGCCAGTTGGTCCAGCAGGCCCGCGGCCACCTCGCGGGGGGAGGCGTCCGCCCACCCGGCCAGGCGCTCCCGCAGAGGGAAGAAGGACCCGGAGGAGTCGCGTGCCTCGGTGACGCCGTCCGTGCAGAGCAGCAGCATGGTGTCGGGCGGAAGAGCGAACCGCTCGACGGCGCGGGAGTCCGGCGCGAGGGAACCCAGCCCGAGCGGCACCCCGGTGTTCCGCAGCGGGACCGGCAGGGCCGTCGGCCCGGTCCGCTCCCGGCGCAGCAGGTACGGCGGGATGTGCCCGCAGTCCACCACCTGCACGTCCCTGCCGCCGTCGGCGTTCAGGACGAGCGCGGTGACGAAGCGTTCGGGCTCCCCGCTCTGCGCCTCGAAGGCGTTGTGCCGGACGACCGCGTCCTCCAGGGCCTCCACTACCGCGGTGAGTTCCGGCTCCCGGCCGGCGGCCTCCCGGAAGGCGCCCAGCACCGCGAAGGCCGTCCCGATGGCGGGCAGCCCCTTGCCCTGGACGTCGGCGATGAGTACCCGGGTGCCGTACGGCGAGGGCATGACCTCGTAGATGTCCCCGCCGACCCTGCTGTCCTCCTCCACCGGCTCGTACGCACCGTCGGCCAGGAGCCGGTCGGTGAGCAGCGGAAGAGGACGCAGGATCTGGCGCTGCAGCGCGGCGGCGGCCGAACGCAGCCGGGTGATCTCCTCGTCCCTGCGGTCGCGCTGCCAGGCCCCGGCGATGCTCAGTCCGCCCAGCGCCGCGGTGAAGGCGACCGTCGAGAGGTTGGCGGAGACGGTCTGGAACGGGTCGTAGACCAGCAGCCCCACCAGGACGAGGACGACCCACGCCGCCGCGGCGGCGGTCTGCCGCGCCGTACCGCGGCCCGCGACGAAGGCGGGCAGGAAGATCAGCAGGGGGACCAGGCCGAGGCCCCGGTCGGTCAGGTAGTCGGAGACCACCACCAGCAGCGTCACGACGACGAGCAGGACCGCCAGCGCCCGGGAGCCGATTCTCGCGGGGACGTGTCCCCTTCTCCGGATCCCGGCCGCCCGCGCTCCGCCGGGGGAACCATGGCCGCGCACCGTCGCCTTCCGCACCTCTCGTGGTCGGGGTCCGACTGAACGATCCGTGCCGGGCGGGACGGATCCGGTCTCCCCACCCTGCCCCATCCTCCGGCTCGCCCCCGGCCGCGCCGGGCATTCGGGCAACGCGTCACCCGTGCGCACGCGCGCCGTACCCCGACACGCCGAGGGTGCCCCGGCGCCACCCGGCCCGCCGGCGCACACGTGGTTTCCCGGATGGGACCCTGATCGCCGCGGACGGGGACGTTCTGCGACGGGATACGACGGGGTCTGACCGGAAGGGCGGCGCATGGCACACTATTCTCAACGGGCGCGGGAGCTGGGAATCGTGGCGGACGGCGACGAGCCGGGCCCGTACAACGCGATCACCGATGTGCCCGGCGTCGCCGTCGGGCACACCACCGTCCGCAGGCCGCCCGATGTGCACACCGGAGTGACCGCGGTCGTCCCGGCGGGCATCGGGCCCCACCCCGGCGGCACTCCGCTGCCCGCCGCGCTGTTCACCGCGAACGGCTACGGCAAGCTGGTCGGTGCCACCCAGATCGCCGAACTGGGGCAGTTGGAGTCACCGGTCGTCCTCACCTCCACCCTCTGCGCCTTCCGCGCCGCGGACGCCGTGGTGGGCTGGATGCTCGCCCGCCCCGAGCACGCCGGGGTCCTCTCCTTCAACCCGGTGGTCGGCGAGTGCAACGACGGGTACCTCTCCGACATCAGGGCCCGGCCGGTGCGCAAGGAGCACGTGCTGGCCGCGATCGAGGGGGCCGGGGGCGGACCCGTGGCCGAAGGGTGCGTCGGCGCGGGCACGGGCACCTGCGCGCTGGGGTTCAAGGCGGGGATCGGCACCGCCTCCCGGCGGGTCGCGCTGGAGCCGGCGGGGCCGGTCCGGGTGGGCGTGCTGACGCAGGCCAACTTCGGCGGCACGCTGCGGATCTGCGGCGCCCCCGTCCTGCCGGAGGATGCCGGCCGGCCCGCGGACCAGGGACCCGGCGAGGACGGATCGTGCATGGTGGTCGTCGCGACCGACGCCGCGCTGGACGCCCGGCAGCTGGGCCGGCTGGCCCGGCGCGCGGTGTTCGCCCTGGGCCGGGTCGGCGCCTCCTACGGTCACGGCAGCGGGGACTACGGGCTCGCGTTCAGCACCTCCCCCCTGTGCGGCGGTGCGTCGGCGGCGGTGCCCGACCGCTGCCTCGACCCGCTGTTCGGCGCGGTCCTGCGGGCGACCGAGGAGTCGGTGCTCAACGCTCTGTGCGCGGCGGTCACCACGACCGGCCGGCTGGGCCGCACGGTGCCCGCGGTGCCGGTGGACCGGCTGCGGGATCTCGCCGGGAGGGCGTCCTCGCCCGGCGCGTGACGTCCGGCGTCCGGGGCGGCACCGGGGCCGTACCGGAGCGCCGCCGGTATGCGTGCCACCGCGAACGGCGGGTACGCGAAGGACACAACCCGCAAGGGAGTCACAGCGGTCAGCGGAGTTCCGCGCGCTGACGCCGCCGGCGGCCGGGTGTCCGTCCCCCGCACAGATCGGCCGCCGGCTCCTCCCTTCCCCGGCCGGCCCCCAAACGAGCCGAGACACCCCGACTCCGGCTCGCCTTGGACGAGGAAGCCGGGTCCGGGAGGAGGACGTGCCGCCCGGCGGGCCCTTTGGGCGACCCGCGCGAGGCGGCCGCCGTCCGTTCCGGGCCGGTGCCCCTGCCCGGAACGGAAGACCCCGCGGACCGCGCAGGACCGAGCCCCGGACGGCGTCGTTCGGAACGACGGGGCGATGTGGTGACAGATCGACAAATCCCTGCGGGTGACATGGGAGGCCGAATGCAGCAGGCCGCCGCGCGGCAGGGCCGCGCCGGGGTCACGGTGGAAGTCCCCAACGTCTCGAAGGAGATTGATCCCATGCGTCGTCTTGTCCGCATGTCCGCGGTCGGTGCCGGTCTGTGCTGCGCCCTGTTCGCCGCGGCCCCCGCCGCCACCGCCGCCTCGGCCGCCCCCGAATCGGGCGTCCAGATGTGCTCCGAGCACGTCAACCCCGGCCTCCTGGGCGGTCTGCTCCCGAGTGCGGGCAGCCAGACCAAGGGCTGCATGACCAGCAACGCCACCACGGCGGAGTAATCATTCGGCGGCATCCCGGGTGGGTGCCCCGCGGCCGGGCCGCGGGGCACCCACCCGCCGTTGCGGCCCCGCCCCTCCCGCATGGGCCGCCGCGCACGGGGTACGGTCCCCGCACCGCCGACCGTGCGGGGAAGGAGCCGTGGGACATGCCGGATTCCGCTCCCGGCCCGGACGGGCCGCTCCCCCCGTACCCTCCCGCCCCCTGGACCTTCCGGGGGCACCTGTGGGTGGCGCTCCTGCCGGTGCGAGGCCGGCTGCCCGTCCCGCCGGACCTCCGCCCGCTGGCCTGCGCCTCCCTGCTGGCGGTCGGGCTCGTCCGGTACCGGGAGGGCACTCTCGTCTACGACGAACTGGCCATGGGGCCCCTGGTGCGGCGCGGCCGCCGCCCCGGGCTGCTGATCGACCGCATCTGGGTCGACGACGCCACCTCGGTGCGGGGCGGCCGGGAGATCTGGGGCCTGCCCAAGCAACTCGCCTCGTTCACCTGGACGGACCGCTCGGTGCACGTCACCGACCACGAGGGCCCGGTCGCCTCGCTGGCCTTCTCCCCGGGAAGGCTCCGGCTCCCGGCCTTCCCGATGCCCCTGCCGGGCTTCTCCGGCCCGGCCGGGCGGCGGCTGTTCGTTCCGGGCCGTCTGGTGGGGGCCCCTCGCCCGGAGAAGGTGGCGGTCACCTCGTGGTCGAAGCGGCTTCCGCCCCTGGAGCGCACCACCGCCCGGTTCTCGCTGGCGGTACGCCCCTTCCGCATGACCGTCCCCGGGCCGGTGCGCTGCTGACCGCCGGTCACGGCGGCCGCGTGCCCGCCGCCGCCCGCACCAGGCCGGCCAGCCCCCGCCGGACGGCGGGGTCGTCGCAGGCCTGATCGATCCTGTCCAGGGCTAGCGTGCTCAGCCGCTCGATCCGCCTCTCCACGGCCGCCCGCACCCCCAGCTCGGTCAGGACCTCGCGGTAACGGGCGAGCCGCCGGGGGGTCAGTGTCCGGTCGCCCAGGCTCCCGCGCAGTACGGCGAGGGCCTCGGTGTCGCCGAGCGCCTCGGCACGGGCCAGGGCGAGGGCCGCCGGATAGGTGTTCTTGCCCTCCCGTACGTCGTCGCCCGCGGGTTTGCCCGTCCGCCGCGGGTCGCCGAGGAGGTCGTCGCGGAGCTGGAAGGCCAGCCCCGCCCGCCGGCCCGCGAAGCGCAGCGCGCCGACGAGCTCGGATGCCGACCCGCGCAGGGCCGCGCCCAGTTGGAGGGGACGCTCGACGGTGTAGAGGGCGCTTTTGAGGTGGGCCACGCGCAGTGCCGCCGGAGCCGAGAAGCCTCCCTCCGCCTGGGTGTGCAGATCGAGGAACTGACCGGCCACCATCTCCGTGCGCATCTCGCGCCACGGCTCCCGCACCCGCCGCCCGGCCGGCCCCTCCGGCAGGGCCTCTGCGAACATGTCGTCGGCCCAGGCCAGCGCGAGGTCTCCGGCGAGGGTCGCCATCGACGCTCCGTACGCCCCGGGACTGCCGAGCATCCCGTCGCGCCGGTGGCGGCGGGCGAGTTCGACGTGGAGGGCCGGGCGGCCGCGGCGCAGCGCGGAGTCGTCCATCAGGTCGTCGTGGACCAGCGCACAGGTCTGGAGCAGTTCCAGGGCTCCGGCGAGCCGGAGGGCGGTGGCCTCGTCGCCGTCCCCCGGCCGCCCTCCGGCTGCGCGCCAGCCCCACCACAGGAAGGCGGCCCGCATCCGTTTGCCCCCGTGCAGCGTGAACCGCGCGACCTCGGCGGCCAGCCGGGCACGGAAGAGGCCGTCGAGGCCGCCGGCCTCCTCACACCTGCGGCCGGTGTAGCGCCGCAGGGCCTCCTCCAGGCCACGCCGGAACTCGTCGCCGGGCCCCGCGGACCCGCCGCGGTCCGGGCTGGGGCGGGCGCCCCGGACCGGTTCCGCCGGCGGCCGCCCGTGGGCGCCCGCGGGGTCGTCACCGCCGGGAGCGCCGGGACCGGTCGTGGCCATCGGGCACCTCGCGCGGGGTCGCGCCCGGCCCGGCGGAAAGGCCGGAGCGCCACGCCGGGCGGGACGCGGGCGGGGTACGGTCGGCGGGCATCGCGGTCCTCCTCGCCGTCCTCGGGTTCAGGGCACCGGGCAGTGGCGGACGGGTGCCCTTCCCCTGCCGCGGAGAACCTCCGGCGGCCTCCTCGGAGAGCCGGAAACCGGGAAGCGGGGGCGGGAGGCCGGCGGGGCTCAGCCCTCGCGGGAGCGGCGGGCGAGCAGGCTGGCGTCGAGGTGGGCCAGCAGGTCCGCGGGGTTCTCGTAGACCTCCGCCGCGCCTGCCTCCTCCAGCTCCCGCCGGGTGATGCCGCCCGAGAGCACGCCCACGCAGGGCACGCCCGCCCTCTCGCACGCCGCCACGTCCCACACGGTGTCACCGACGAAGACGGCCCGGTCCGGGGCGACCCGCGCGTGGTCGAGCGCGGAGCGCACCAGGTCGGGCGCGGGTTTGCTGGCCTCCACGTCGTCGGAGCTGGTCGCGGCGGTCACCGCATCGTCCGCGCCCACCGCGCGCCGCATGGCCTCCAGTTCGTCGCCGCGCGCGGAGCTGGCCAGAACGACCGTCCAGCCGCGGTCGGCGCAGGCCCTGAGCAGTTCGGCGGCTTTGTCCAGCGGGGCCAGCCGCGGCCAGTACTCGGCGTACAGGGTGTGGTGGGCGGCGCTGACGGCGGCGGCCTCCCCCGGCTCCCGGTCCTCGCCGAGGAACCGGGCGAGGAGCTGGTCGCTGCCCATGCCGATGGTCCGGTGGATCACCGACATCGGCACCCGGCGGCCCGCCTGCCGCAGCGCCTCCCACCAGGCCACGGTGTGCAGGTAGGTGGTGTCCACCAGAGTGCCGTCCACGTCGAAGAGCACGGCCCTTCCCGTTCCGTCGCCGCTCATCCGCAGCCCCTTTCCGCCGGTTCGCCTTCCGGAACCGTCTTCCCGGCCCTCCCCGGAACCCCCGGCCACGGGGGGCTCGATCACCCGGACGGATGCGCGCCGTCCGCCCCCGGGGCTCCGCCGACGGCGGCCCACTCCCGGTGGGAGTCCCAGGCCGACAGCGTGCGGCGGCTGGTGAAACGGCGCGCGCGGCCGGTGATCGGGTCGGTGAACTCCAGTGATCTGGCCAGCAGTTGGAGAGGACGACCGAAGTCGTCCGGGGCGGGGTCGGTGACCGTCGGATAGACCGGGTCGCCCAGTATGGGCACGCACAGGGAACTCATGTGCAGGCGCAGCTGGTGGGTGCGGCCGGTCAGCGGCACCAGCCGGTAGCGGCCGAGTCCGCCGCGGTGGCCGGTCAGCTCGACGCGGCTGACGCTGTCGGGCTCCCCCGGCACCTCCCTCGCGGCGATGACCCCGCGTTCCTTGACGATCCTGCTGCGCACCGTGCGCGGCAGCTCCAGGCCCGGGTCGTGGGGGGCCACGGCCTCGTACTCCTTGCGCACCCGCCGGTCCTGGAAGAGGCCCTGGTAGGCGGCGCGGTGCTCGGGACGGACGGTGAACATCACCACTCCCGCGGTGAGCCGGTCCAGCCGGTGCGCCGGGCTGAGCCGGGGCAGCCCCAGATCCCGGCGGAGCCGGGCCAGCGCGGTCTCGGTGACGTGCCGGCCGCGCGGTGTGGTGGCCAGGAAGTGCGGCTTGTCCGCGACGACCAGGACGTCGTCGCGGTACAGCACCTCCACCGCGTACGGCACCGGCACCTCCTCGGGCAACTCCCGGTGGAACCACAGGTAGGCCCCCGGCCGGTACGGGGCGCCGGGATCCACCGGGCCGTCCGTGCCCCAGACCTCTCCCCCCTCCAGCATGGCGTCGATCAGGGCCGGTTCCACCGCGGGCAGCCGGTCGAGCAGGTGGTCGCGGACCGTCTCCCAGCGGCCTTCCCCGGGCAGCCTGAGGCGGACGGGGTCGATTCCGCGGCGCTGCGGCAGGGGGGAGGGCGGCACGGGGCGTCTGCGTCTCATCTCGGGGGCAAGCCTAGTGCCGCGCGTCGAGCGGGGCCGGGGCGGCCGGGCAGGGCCGCCGTAGGATCGGGGCGCCCGTCCACGCCCCTTCCCGGAGGTGCCGGTGTCCCCCGACGAGACCCCCCGTGTCCTGACCGACCTCGACGACCGCATCGCTCGGGCGGCCCCCGGCGAGGGCGGGGCGCTGTGGCGGCTGGCCGAGTCCGGGCGGCAGCTCGACGCGAACCTGGTACGGCTGCCGCCGGGGGCGTCCGTCGGCGAGCACGCCGAGAACGATCTGGACGTGCTGCTGCTGGTGGTGGCCGGCGGCGGGGAGATGGAGGACGGCTCCGGCGGACGCCGGGCGCTCGCGCCCAAGGCCCTGGTGTGGCTGCCGCGCACCTCGCGGCGGGCTCTGCGGGCGGGACCGGAGGGCCTGGTCTACCTGACCGTCCACCGCCGGAGGCCCGGTATGACCGTCGGCGTGCGCCCACCCTCCGCCGAGCGCGCCGCCCCCGGCGGGGACGAGGACGGCGGTGAGGGCGGCGAGGGGCCGTGCATGCTGGACCGGGTCTGCCCCGCGTGCGGGCGGATGAACGAGCGGGCGGGCTCGGGCGTCTGCGAGCGGTGCGGCGAGCCGCTGCCGTCGCCGAGGGCCGCATGAGGCGCCTCGGCCCGGCCCGGGGCGCCCCGTCCCGCCGTCTCGCTCAAACGCTCAGCGCCCCTGGCAGCTGTAGAGCATCAGGAGCAGCAGGGCCGTGCCGGCCAGACTGACCAGCAGGGAGCCCAGACACCCGGTGCGGTTGGAGAAGAAGACGAACACGGTCACCGTCTCAGGGGTCGTCGCACGGGCGCTCCGGCGGGTGCCGGTGTGCCGGGCCGGTGGCCCGCACCGTCCCTGCTCACGGGTGCCCCGAGCTGCCCGAGAAAAGCACCCGGGCGAGTTCGTCGTCCAGGGAGGGGCGGATCTTCGCCGAGCACGCCCCGCCGGTGGCCTCGTCGACCACCTCGATCACGCAGCGGGCCTCGTGCATCGCCTTGGGGCGGTCGGCCGAGGCGCGCTGTGCGACGCGGTCGAAGAACTCCTGGGTGCTCATCCGCATGCCCGAGACCGGTTCGTCGGGCGCGTAGGCGACCCTGCGCAGATGCTCGCCGATCTCGCGCGGAAGCTGGGCGGCCAGCTTCTCCGCGACCGTGGCCGGGACGCGTTCCGCGAGGGTCTCCAGGCTGGCCCGGGCGGCGGTCTCGGCCGCGCCGGGGTTGTCCAGCCGGGCACGTGCCTGGACCTGTCCGAGGAAGGTGTCGTACCGCATGGTCACCTCGTCCCTTCTTCGCTGACCCGGCCCCGGTACCCGGACGAAAAGGGAGGAAACACTCGTTCGGCGGCTCCGGCCCGAGCCCTGTGACGGCGGGTTCGGGCCGGAGCCGGCCCCGATCCGGACCGGCGGGGCAGCCGTGTCAGGAGCCGGCGCAGACGGTGTCCGGTACGGCCGGGGAGCCGGTGGCGGTGAAGCCGAACGTCGCCGAGCCGTCCGGGGCCAGCCGCGCGTTCCAGTCCACGCCGGCGGCGATCACGGTGTCGCCGGAGCGGGTGAGCCTGGCGTTCCAGACGCTGCCGAGCGTGAACCCGTCCTGCGCCGTCCAGCGCACCTGCCAGCCGTCGACGGGGACGGATCCGTTGTTGCGCACCGTCACCTCGGCCTGGAAACCGCCCGACCACTGGTTGACGATCCGGTAGTCGGCGGTGCACGGTGCCTGCCCGGGGTTCTCCGGGTCGCCGGGGTCCTCCGGGTCCTCGGGCTCCTCCGGGTCGCCGGGGTCCTCCGGGCCGGCGTCGGTGTAGGTGAGCCCGTAGCCGTAGGGGAACAGCGCGTCCTTGCCGTCGCCGTCGTTGACCGGCTGCTGGCTCGCGGACCGCATCCAGGTCACCGGAAGCCTCCCCGTCGGCGCGTGGTCGCCGTAGAGCACGTCGGCCACACCCGCGCCCTCGGTTCCCGGGAGCCAGGAGGCCAGCAGTGCGTCCCAGCCGTCGAGCTGTCCCGCGATGTCCAGCGGACGGCCGGAGACGAGCACGACCACGACCGGCACCCCGGAGGCCCTCAGCCGCGAGAGGGTGGCCAGGTCCTCCTGGTCCAGACCCATCGGGCCGGGCCGGTCGCCCTCCATCTCCGCGTACGGCTCCTCGCCGACGACGGCCACGGCCACGTCGTAGGAGCCGTCGATGCCGTTGCCGTGGCGGTCGTAGACGACCTTCGAGGGGTCTAAGGCCGCGGCCCGCATGCCCTCCACGACGGTGGTGCCCGGTGTGATGTCGCCGGAGGAGCCCTGCCAGGTGATGGTCCAGCCGCCGCTCTGGTTGCCGATGTCGTCGGCGTTCTTCCCCGCCACGAAGACCTTCGCCGACTCGGCCAGCGGCAGCAGTCCGCCGGAGTTCTTAAGCAGCACCTGGGACTTGCGCACCGCCTCACGGGCGAGTTCGCGGTGGGCGGCGGAGCCGATCGTGGAGGTGTAGGAGCGGTCGGTGTAGGGGTTCTCGAACAGGCCCAGCTCGAACTTCTTGGCCAGGATGCGGCGGTTGGCGTCGTCGACGCGCTCCATCGGAACCCGTCCGGCCCGCACCTCGCCGCTCAGCAGCTCGATGAACCCGCGGTAGTCGTGGGGCACCATCACCATGTCGATGCCGGCGTTCACCGCGTCACGGACCTCGGAGGCGGTGAAGCCCTCCCGGCCGTCGAGCTGGTCGACGCCCGCCCAGTCGGACACCACGAAACCGGTGAAGCCCAGTTCGCCCTTGAGGACGTCGGTGATCAGATAGCGGTGGCCGTGCAGCTTCGCGCCGTTCCAGCTGCTGTAGGAGACCATCACCGAGCCCACGCCCCGCTCCACCGCCTCGCGGAACGGCGGCAGATGGATCTCGCGCAGCTCGGCCTCGCTCAGCTCGGTGTTCCCCTGGTCGTCGCCGCCGGTGGTGCCGCCGTCGCCGATGTAGTGCTTGGCGGTGGCCAGGACCGAACCGGGAGCGCTGAGCGAGCCGCCCTGGAGGCCGTCGATCAGCGAGGTCATCGCACCGGGCAGTTCGGGCGTCTCGCCGAAGGACTCGTAGGTGCGCCCCCAGCGGTCGTCACGGGCCACGCACAGGCAGGGCGCGAAGGTCCAGTCGATGCCGGTGCCGGAGACCTCCTCGGCGGTGGCCCGCCCGATCCGCTCCACCAGGGCGGGGTCGCGGGCGGCGCCGAGCCCGATGTTGTGGGGGAAGACCGTCGCGCCCCGTACGTTGTTGTGGCCGTGGACTGCGTCCACGCCGTAGATCATGGGGATGCCCAGCGGGGTGGACAGGGCGGTGCGCTGGAAGGAGTCGTACATCTCCGCCCACGCACCGGGGGTGTTGGGCGTGGGGGCGGAACCGCCGCCGGACAGGACGGAGCCGATGCGGTAGGCCGCCAGGTCGCCCGGCCGCGCCTCCAGGGCGCCGCGGTCGACCTGGGTCATCTGGCCGATCTTGTCGTCGAGGGACATGCGGGACAGCAGGTCATCGACGCGGTTGTCCACCGGCAGGGCCGGGTCCTCGTAGGCGGGCGGCGCGTCGGCCGACGCCGCGGCGGGGGTGCCGTTCAGGCTGCAGGCCACCATCAGGCTCACCGCCACTCCCGCGGTCAGCCGCCTGAGCCGGCCGCGCAGCGCGGTCCCGGCCGGTGTCCGTGCCCTCCTGCGCTCAGGGGTTCCTCTCGTCGTCCTTCGTCTCATCGCGGTGCCGTCCTTCCGGTGGGGCCGCGCTTCCGGGCATGCGGCCTGTGGGGGGCTTTCCGGCCCCGGCCGGGGCAACCGGGCCGGACGTCCGGCCCCGGCGGAGGAGACACCGGGGCCGGACGCGGAACCGGTCCGGCGGCGCGCCCTCATCGCGCCGCCGGGCCGGGGGTTCCCGACCGGGGCTCCAGGTGCGGGGAGCATCCGGGCGGGTGGTCGCGGTTCAGGGGCGCAGCGGCGGCTCCGCGTTGCGCACCAGTTCCAGCGCCTGCTGCGGGAACCACTGGCCGGCCGCCGGATCGACCATGCCGCGCGCGGGGTCCTCGGGCCCCTCGGTGCCGCGCAGGCACAGGCCGTCCGACTCGCCGGGGATCTTGATCCACAGTCGGGCGTCGTGCAGCGGGTCGCCGGTGCGGGTGGTCGGCCGTGCGCCCAGGCCGCGGTCCGGCGGGTTGCACCAGTCCTGCGGATCCGGGTAGAGGTCCGCCGGCGCGGTCCACGGCCCCCTGCCGTTGCGGCTGGTGTCGGTGACGAAGTGGGGCTGGTCGGCCGGGTCCGCGGTGACGTTCTCCTCCAGCCAGGCCCGGGCGTCATTCCGGTCCGACCACTGATCGGGACAGGAAGCCGCGTCGCCGCCACCCTGGACGTACTCCACGCAGCCGGAGACCAGCTCGCCGTACCGGGCCAGCTCGTCGTCGGCCCGGTAGTTGGAGGCGTTGAGGTAGAAGCCGGCTGTCCGCTCGATGCCGGCCTCGACCAGCCGGGGCACGATGGACCTCACGCTGTGCCAGCCGCTGTGGCCGGCGTCGAGGTAGACGGTGGCGCCGGGCCGGGCCGAGAGGGTCTCGACGGCGTAGTCGATCTCCGCGTAGCGGGCGGCGGTCAGGGTTCCCTCGTCGTCGTCCTGGCCGCAGTCGGAGGGCAGCAGGGCCAGGGAGTCGGGCTCCAGGACGATCATCGCCCGCTTGCCGCCGATGCCCCTGGCGACCTCGTCGATCCAGGCCTTGTACTCGGCGGTGTTCACCGCGCCGCCCGCCGAGTACTGCGAGCAGTCGCGCCCTGGCACGTTGTAGAGGGCCAGCACCGGCAGGGCGCGCTTGCTTGCGGCGTCCCGCACGATGCGGGCCACCTCCCGCCGGATACGGCTGTCGTCCCCGTTGCCGTTGAGCCAGACCGCCTGAGGGGTGGTCACCATCCGGGCGACACCGGCGGCGTCCCGGTACTCCCGCGTCTCCACCAGCTCCCTGATCTGCGTGTACGCATCGGGATTGGCCGACGGTACGTACAGGCGCTCCCCGCCCCGTTCCCGCTTCTGCGCTCCCCCTTCGGCCCGGTCGGCGGCCCCGGCCGCACCGGTCCCGGCGACCAGCGCCAGTGCGGCGGCCGCCGCTGCGGCTGCGACGGTGCCTCTTCTGCGTCTCTGCACGTTCCCGGCTCCTGACGTGGACGGTCCGACGGAGCGCTCTCCCTCGGCACGGCCCACCACTTGATGGGAGCGCTCCCATTCTCGTTGCCAGACCTTCCTCCCGTCAGCGCCGCCCGTCAAGACCTCCCACCCGGGTTTTCCGCGGCACCCGCACGCTCCCGCGGGGACCGCCGCTGCGGAGGCGAAGGGCGAAGGGATCCGTCCGGCCCCCGCCGGGCGGCGCGCTCCTCTAGAGTCGGGGGCATGGCTGCAGACGAGGGGAGCGTGCGGATCGACAGCTGGATCTGGTCCGTCCGGCTCACCAAGACACGCTCGATGGCCGCCGCCGCCTGCCGCGGAGGCCATGTCCGCATCAACGGCGACCGGGTGAAGCCCTCCCATCCGGTGCGCCCCGGCGACGAGGTGCGGCTGCGCCACCTGGGCCGCGACCGGATCGTCGTCGTCACGCGCCTGGTGCGCAAGCGGGTCGGCGCCGCGGTCGCGGCGGAGTGCCTCGTCGACAACAGCCCGCCCCCGCCCCCGCGCGAGTACGCCGCCCCGGTGGCCCGGCGCGACCGCGGCGCCGGCCGCCCGACCAAGCGGGAGCGGCGCGAGACGGAGCGGCTGCGCGGCCGCTGATCCCCGCAGGCGCGCGAATCCGGGCGGCCACGCACCGGCGGCGCACGGCCACCCGGATTCGCGGCGGGAACCCCCGCGGCCGCCCACAGCCGGGGGGGTGAACGGTCGTGGTGGTCCTGCCGCCCGGAGCCGGCCGCCCGCCACCGCTCCCCCGCCTTCGTCCAGTTTTCAACCATTTGACTGACGCCGTCGTCCGCGGGCCGCGGTGAGGCGGGGACGGACGCCCGGCCGGGCACGCTGTCAGGTGATGCGGAGTCCGCCCTCACCTGTTTTCTTTTGACACTGCGTATGACTAACATCGCTCCGTCCTTCGCCGCTCCCACCAGCGGCGACCCGTCACCGTGAACCACTGCTGGGGAGAGATGGCACTGCGCACCCGTGTGCCGGGACGGCAGGGTCGGTCGGCGAGCAAAACGTTCCGTCCGAGTTCACTGCGCCCGAGGTCGATCCGGGCGGCCCTGCTCGTCCTGGCCGTCGTGCCCAGCCTCGCCATGATCGCCCTGTGGGCTGTGAGCACCGGCCAGTGGGCGCGGGAGTGGGAGGTCCAGAAGGACGAGAAGACCCTCGCCGCCCGCGCCGGCACCCCGGCCAACGCCGTCTACTTCAACCTCCAGGAGGAGCGGCGCCTGAGCGCCGAGATGCTGGCCGGGCCCGACGGTCCGACCCGTACCGCCCTGCGCGAGCAGCGCGCCCGGACGGACGAGGCCCTGCGCGACTTCCGCTCGCTGTCCGGCATCGAAGCCTCCAACGCGCCCGAGGACCTGCGGGAGATCGTCGAGCTGACCCGCTCGGACATGCTCCGCATCGACCGCATCCGCCAGAGCGTGGACAACGGGGTGGCGGGCCAGGCCGACGTCTTCCGCTACTTCACCGAGCTGATCGCCGTCGACCTGCGTCTGTTCGAGGCCCTGAGCCGTTCGGAGAACAGCGAGGTGACGGCCCGCGCCAGGGTCCTGATCGACCTGTTCTGGGCCAAGGAGATGCTCTCCCGCGAGGACGCCCTGCTCGCCCGCGGCTGGGACTCCGGCCGGCTCACAGGCAGTGAGCACTCCAACCTGACCGAGTGGATCGGCGCCCAGCAGTTCCTGCTGGAGAGCCGGATCGCGCCTCACCTGCCGCACGAGGACCTCCTGCTCTACCGCCAGATGACCACCAACAGCCACTGGCTGGGCAAGGCCGAGACGGAGCGGGTGCTGCTGGGGGCGCACTCCCACAACGGCGAACCCGGCGTCCCCCTGCCCGACTCCGAGGCCGAGTGGCGCAGGTCGGTGGACGCGCTCACCCCGCAGTTCCAGAAGCTGATCATGAACCGGACCATCGACATCAACCAGGTCGGTGACGAGGCGGTGGCGGCCCTGGAGCGCCGTATGACGGTCGTCGCCGCCATCAGCCTGGCTGCGGTCCTCCTGATCATCGTGCTCAGCCTGCGGATCGCGGGCGCCCTGCGACGGCGTATCACCTCCCTGCGTCAGGACGCCCTGGCACTGGAGGGGAAGCTGCCGGACGTCGTCGAGCGGCTGCGCCGCGGCGAGACGGTCGACAGCGAGGCCGAGGTGCCCCGGGTCGGTCACGAGAACGACGAGCTGGGCCGGCTGGGCCAGGCGCTCAACCTCGCGGGCCGCAGCGCCGTCGAGACCGCCGTACGGGAGGTCGAGCAGCATCGCGGCTTCGAACGCCTGCTCCAGCGCATCGCCCGTCGCACCCAGCTGCTCATCGGTCTCCAGATGAAGAAGCTCGACGAGATGGAGCGCCGCCACGAGGACCCGGAGGTGCTGGAGGGCCTGTTCGACCTCGACCATCTGACGGCCCGTCTGCGCCGCTACGAGGAGAACCTGGTCATCCTCGGCGGTGGCCAGCCGCAGCGGCGCTGGCGCAAGCCGGTGAAGGTGCTGGACGTGCTGCGCGCCGCGCTGGGCGAGGTGCAGGACTACCGCCGCATCCAGGTCGAGGTCGAGGGCCGGCCCTGGCTGACCGGCCGCGCCGTGGGACCGGTGGTGCACGTGCTGGCCGAGCTGATGGAGAACGCCGCCGCGTTCTCCAAGCCGCCCACCCCGGTGGAGGTGCGGGCCGGCATGGTCGGGCGGGGCCTGGTCGTGGAGATCGAGGACCGCGGCCTGGGCATGGAGCCGGACGAGTACGAGCGGGTCAACCGGCTCATCGCCGATCCGCCCCGCGCCGACATGCTCTCCCGTGCCGACGACATCCGGCTGGGCCTGTACGTGGTCGCGCGGCTCGCCTCCGGCCTGGGCCTGGGGGTCGAGTTCCGGCCGTCGGTGTTCGGCGGCACCCGGGTGATCGTCCACATCCCCGAGGAACTCGTCGCGGACGGGCCCGCCGACGACGCTCCCCGAAGGACCTCCGCGCGCCGGGAGGCGGCTGCCGAGAGCGAGAGCGCCGGCGGCCAGGAGAGCGTGCCGTCTGACGACGGGCCACCCGCGCCGCTGCCCGTGCGCTCCCGCGGCCGGGCGATGTCCGCGGTCGTCCCCTCCCCGGCGGACCCGCCGTCCGCCGGGGAGCCCCGGAGCCCCGGCACCGCCCGGGGCGCCGGGGCCGCCGAAGAGACCGGAGGCGCCGAGGAGGCCCGGCACGACGGAACCGGCGCGGCCGGTGACGCGGAGAAGGGCGCGGGCAGGAGCGCCGAGACGGCCGCGGAGCACCCCGCCGACGCGGCGGACAGGCCGCTGCCCAAGCGGGTCCGCCAGGCCAGCCTCGCCCCCGAGCTGCGCAAGCCGGCCGTCCGGAAGGCTCCCGTCCCGGACGAGGACACCCTCACCCTGCGCCCGGAACCCGCCCGTTCCGGCGCGGCCATCGGCGCCTTCCAGCGGCAGTCCCGCATCGCCAGGCAGCAGGCCGCCGACCCCGACGCCCCCTCCACGACCGGCGGCAGCACGCCGGGGCAGAGCCGACCCAAGACGGAAGACCGAACATGACACAGCGAACCACCGCCACCAACCAAGACCTGGACTGGCTGCTGGACGGTCTGGTCGAGCAGGTGCCGGGCACCCGGCACGCCATCGTCCTGTCGGACGACGGGCTGGTGATAAGCCAGTCGGGCACCATCGAGCGCACCGCCGCCGAGCGGCTGGCGGCCGTGGCCACCGGCCAGCAGAGCCTGGCCCGCGGTGTCGACGAGCTGTTCGACGGCGGCCCGGTGCAGCAGGTCATCGTGGAGCTGGCCAACCTGTGGCTGTTCATCACCGCGGCCGGCAAGGGCACCCACCTGGCCGTCGTCGCCTCCCAGGACGTGGACGCGGAGGTGATGGCCGTGGCCATGCACACCCTCGTCCAGCAGGTCGGCCAGAAGCTCGGCACCGAGACCCGGTCCGACGCCTCGGCCTCCGGCGGGGGTGGACGTGGGTGAACCACTGGACGGACAGGCTGGAGTCCGACGGCGAGGAAGAGGACTCACTGGTCCGGCCGTACACCATCACCCGCGGCCGCACCGCTCCGCAGCGCGACGACCTCACCCTGATCACGGTGGTGACGACGGTCGGGCCCGAGGAGGGCCGGCCCGCCGGGCGGCGGCTGGAGCCGGAGCACCGGGCCATCGTCGAGCAGTGCCGCGAGTCGGCCGCGGTGGCGGAGATCGCCGCTGAGCTGGACCTGCCCGTGTCGGTGACGAAGATCCTGATCGGCGATCTCGTGGAGCTCGGCGCGGTGACGACCCGTCCGCCCCTGGCGGACGGGAGAAGTGGTGGACTTGACGTTGAAATTCTTCAGGCGGTGAGGGATGGGCTCCACAGACTCTGACGCTACGACGGGCCCCCTGGCCGTCAAGATCCTCGTCGCCGGGGGCTTCGGGGTGGGCAAGACCACGATGGTGGGGGCGGTCAGCGAGGTGGCCCCCCTGCGCACCGAGGAGTACCTGACCGAGGCCAGCGTCGGGGTGGACGACACCGGCGGTCTCGCGGAGAAGAACACCACCACGGTGGCGCTCGACTTCGGCCGGATCACCGTCAACCCGGAACTGGTGGTCTACCTCTTCGGCACCCCGGGCCAGGAGCGCTTCTGGTTCATGTGGAACGACCTGGTCAACGGCGCCCTGGGCGCGGTCGTCCTGGTCGACACCCGGCGGCTGGACGTCAGCTTCGCCTCCATCGACTTCTTCGAGAGCCGGGGCATCCCCTTCGTGGTGGGCGTCAACTGCTTCCACGGCCGCTGCGACCGCACCGAGCAGGAGGTGCGCGACGCCCTCGACCTCGACCCCGGCGTCCCGCTGCTGATGGGGGACGTACGGCGGCCGGAGGCCGGCCGCGATCTGCTGGTGGCCCTGATCGACCTGCTGATGTCCCGGTCCGCGCCGGTCCGCGAACCGGCCGGCTGACCGGCGGCGAAGGCCGCCGCCCCTCCCGTCCGCCCTCATCCGCCCGCCGGTGCGCTCCGGCGCCCGGCGAGCGCTCCCGGCACGCCTTTCACCCGGCGTGCCCTCCCCCGGAAGGAACCCATGTCCCCGGCCCGTACCGTTCTCGTCGCCGGAGGCGGAATCTGCGGCAACGCCCTGGCCGTCCTGCTGCGCCGCGCAGGCATCGGAGTCGATCTGGTCGAGCTCTCCTCCGACTGGAGCGTCCAGGGCTCCGGCATCACCCTCCAGGGCAACGCCCTGCGGGTGCTGCGCGAGGTGGGCGCCTGGGAGGAGATCCGCGCCTCCATCACGGAGGACCGCGCGGTCAACTACACCTGGTTCCACCGGCTTCTGGTCGAGGGGCCGTGGCACCGCGGCCGGGTCGTGCTGGCCGGGGACGCGGCCCACGCCTGCCCGCCCACCCTCGCCCAGGGGGCGGCGATGTCCCTGGAGGACGCCCTCGTCCTCGCCGAACTGCTCACCGGCGGCGCCGACTGGGACGAGAGGACGCTGGCCGCCTACCGGGAGCGCCGCATGCCGCGGGTGCGCATGGTCGTGGAGAACTCCGTGCGGCTGGGCGACTGGCTGATGGAGGGGGTGCGGGACGCGGACGTGCCCGGCCTGATCGGCCGGACCATGACGGTGCTCGGCGAGCACCCTTAGCCGGTGTCCTCACGGGCGGTCCCACGGGCGGTATCGCAGAATTCCTCACGGTGCACGGCGGGCCGTACTCGCTCCGTCGAAGGCTCGTAACGGTCTCTCACCGTCTCTAAATTCCGTTTATCGTTCCGGCATGTTCGATTCGCGGCACATCAGGACCTTCCACGAGGTGGTCCGCACCGGTTCGTACTCGGCGGCGGCCCGATCCCTGGGGTACACACAGCCCGCGATCACCCAGCAGATGAAGGCGCTGGAGCGGACCGTGGGCACTCCGCTCTTCCTGCGGGCCGGCCGGCGGATGCGGCTCACCGAGGCAGGCGAGGCCCTGTCCCGGCACGCCGGCGTGATCCTGGACAGCATGGAGGCCGCCCAGCGGCAGATGACGGCGCTGACCAGGCTGCGTGCGGGGCGGGTGCGGGTGTGCGCGTTCCCCAGCGCCGGGGCCACCCTGGTGCCGGAGGCGCTGGCGCGGCTGGCCGCCGACCATCCCGGGGTGCGCGTCGAACTCCAGGAGAGCGAGCCGCCGGAGTCGCTGGAGCGCGTGGTGCGCGGTGAGTGCGACATAACCCTGGCCTTCACCTACCCCGGGCTGCGCGAGCAGGTGCCCGGGGAACTGGTGGAGATACCGCTGCTGGAGGACCAGCTCACCGTACTGCTGCCCGCCGGGCATCCGATGACGCGGCGGCGGGCGGTACGGCTGGCGGAGCTGGCGGACGAACGGTGGATCGCCGGGTGCCTGCGCTGCCGCACCAACTTCCTGCACGAGTGCGCCGAACTGGGCTTCGCCCCCGACATCGTCTTCACCACCGACGACAACCTGGTGGTGCAGAGCCTGGTCGCCGAAGGGCTGGGCATCGCCATGATGCCTGGGCTGGTGCTGTCCTTCCTGGTCCACCGGAAGGTCACCGGACGCGCGCTGGACCCTGCCGCCCGGCGGCAGGTGTCGGCGTACGTGCTCCGCGAGCATCTGCGGATACCGGCCACCGCGCTCGTGCTCCAGGAGCTGCGGGCCGTGGCCGCGAACCGCACCGGCTGCTGAGGCCTGCCGCCGGGCGGCCACCCCTCCGCCCCAGAGCCCGTCCCCCCCGCTCTTCCATAAGAAGAATTTTGGGAACCTCGAAGAAACCCTCGTTGGACGTGATGGGAGATCGGCGCAACGCTGCGGACATGGCCGCTTCGCTCTCCTCCACGACACACACCGCCGCCCGGTCGGCCGCTTCTGCCTCCGGCCCGCGGACGACCGACCGCCTCGCCGCCCTCGTCGCGGACATCCGCGCGGCCGTGGGGCGGGGCCTGCCGCCGGACCCGACCGCGTACCTGGTCGGCGAGAAGCTGGCGCCCCACCTGGGCGCCCCCGGGCTGCTCACCCCCGGACAGTGCGAGGGCGACCCCGAGCGCTACCGCCAGCACCTGCTGCACGCCGAGGCCGACGGCAGTTTCTCGGTCGTGGCCCTCGTCTGGCTGCCGGGCCAGCGCACCTCCGTGCACGACCACGTCTCCTGGTGCGTCACCGGTGTCCACCAGGGCGAGGAGCACGAGCGCCGCTACCGGCTGCTGCCCGCCGACCCCCCGGGCGGCCGGGCACGGCTGGTCGCCACCGAGGACGTGGTGAACCCGCAGGGCTCGGTGTGCGGTTTCGCGCCCCCCGGCGACATCCACCGGGTCTGGAACGGCGGCTCGGACAAGGCCGTGTCCATCCACGTCTACGGAGCCGACATCTCCCGGCTGGGCAGCAGCGTCCGCCGGGTCTACGACCTCCCCGCCGACCGCTGATGGCGCTGCTCGGGCAGCGTCCGCGGCGGCACACCGGCGAGCACGGCGACGGTCACGGCAACGGCGAGCGCCCCGCGGCGCGTCCGGCCGGGCCGAACTCCCCGCACCGGAACGCGCCGGGCCCGCTGCCCGGTCTCGCCCTCGCCGCGGGCGGCACGGCGCTGGCCTGGGCCGTGCACCGGCTGCTGCCGGGCGTGCCGATGCTGACCGCGGCGGTCGTGCTGGGTGTCGTCGCCGCCCACCTGCCGGGGACGGGCCGGTTCGCCTCCGGCGCCGGCCGCCCCGGGCTCTCCCTGGCCGGGAAGCGGCTGATGCGCGCCGGTGTGGTGCTGCTGGGTCTGGAACTGAGCCTGGGCGACGTACTGGGGCTGGGCTGGGCCACCGTCGGCATGGTGCTGGCGGTGGTGGTCTCGACCTTCTCCGGCACCCTGTGGCTGGGCCGCCGGCTCGGCCTGCGCGGGGACCAGCCGCTGCTGGTCGCCACCGGCTACTCGATCTGCGGGGCCTCCGCGATCGGCGCGGTCGGCGAGGCGCGCGGCAGCGACGAGCGGGACACGGCCGCCTCCGTCGCCCTGGTGACCCTGTGCGGCACGCTGGCCATCGTCGTCCTGCCGCTGCTGCACCACCCCCTAGGCCTGGACAACGCCCAGTTCGGGCGCTGGGTCGGCGCCGGGGTGCACGACGTGGGCCAGGTGGTGGCGGCCGCCCAGACCGCGGGCGAGGCGGCGCTGGGCGAGGCGGTGCTGGTGAAGCTGATGCGGGTGCTGCTGCTGGCTCCGCTGGTCGCGGCGGTGGCCGTCTCGGCGGTCCGGCGCGGCCGGGACGGCCGGGCATCCGGTGACGGGGCGCCCGGCGGCAGGCGGCCCGCGCTGGTTCCGCTGTTCGTGGCCGGGTTCCTGGCGGCGGTGGCCGTACGCACCACCGGAGCCGTCCCGGCCGGTGCGCTGGAGGCCGCCGCGGCGGTCCGGGAATTCGTCCTCGCCGCCGCGCTCGTCGGTCTGGGCAGCGCCGTCCACCTGCCCACCCTGGCGCGCACCGGCGTGCGGCTGGCCGTGCTCGGGGCCTGCTCGTGGGTGGTCGTCGCCGGGGTCTCCTACGCGGGCGTACTGCTCACCGCCTGACGGCCGCGGGCGTCCGTTCGCCTTCCCCGGCGCCCATGAAGGGGCGGCCGCCGGGGAAGGCGGGCCATAACGGACATCCCGACAAGGAGAGCACGAGATGGCCAGCATCGAACCGAACCCCGTGAACCCGGTCAGCGACGCCTGGAACACGGTGGCCGGCTACTCCTCCTACGAGGAGGCCCAGAGCGCCGTTGACCGCCTCTCCGACGAGAGGTTCCCCGTGGAGCACATCGATATCGTCGGCTCCGACCTGCGCCTGGTCGAGCATGTCACCGGGCGGATGACCAAGGGCCGGGCGGCGGCCATGGGGGCCGCCAGCGGTGCCTGGTTCGGCCTCTTCATCGGTCTGCTGGTGGGGCTGTTCACCACCGGCGGGGCCTGGCTCGGGCTGATCCTCGGAGGCATCCTCATCGGTGCGCTGTGGGGGGCGGCCTTCGGGTTCGTCGGCCACGCCGCGACCGGTGGGAGGCGCGACTTCTCCTCCACCCGCTCCCTGGCCGCCGCCCGCTACGACGTCATCGTGCGCGGCGGCCACGCCGACCGGGCGCGGGGCATCCTCCAGCGCGAGGGGCTGTCCGGCACGGCGTGACCGCGCCGCGGCCGCGGTGCGCGACGGCGGCGCGGCGGTCGTCGAACCGGTGGCGCCGGCCGCCCCGGGGCGTGGAGGGTACGGGGATGCAGACCTTTGTCTTCCGCTGCCGTTCGTGCCGCGCCGAGGTGACCACCCCCGTCCGCGAGGTCCCGCTCCCGCACGGCGCCAAGGCTCCGTGCGACATGTCCCGGGGCCAGGTGTGCCCGCCCCGGCTGCCGCCGGGCGCCTTCGCCGTCGAACGCTTCGAGGAGGCGGGGCGCGGCGCCCGCAGGCCGCGCCCCGCCCCCGTCCTCAACCCCGGTGACCTGCGGGGAACCCGGCACACCGACGATCCGGCCAGGCTCAACGGCTGCTGCGGACTCGACGGGACGGACGGCCCCAATCTGCTGTGCGCCCGGTGCGGGGCGGAACTGGCGACGGAGAGCTCCGACTGCTGGACCTGGCAGCAGACGGTACTGCTGCCGGAGGCCGTCGAGCGCGTCACCCTCCCCGGACGCAGGAGCGGACGGTAGGCCGCCGAGCGGTGGAACGGGGTTTCCGGGAGGGGCGCGGCACCGGGGTGCCGCGCCCGGGTCATCTCCCGCCCCCGGCCTCGCTCCCGGTCTTGCGTTCGCGGTGCAGCAGTGCCCGCTCCGCCGCCGTCCACGCCGTGGTCGTGGCCAGGTGGATCCCGGCGGCCAGCGGGACGAACGCGGCGGTCACCAGAGTGCCGAAGGAGAGCAGCGGCAGGACCCTCGCCAGGCCCGGTGCACCGGGCAGCTCCGCCCGGCGCGCCGCCGCGCGCGCCCGTCGGCAGGTCCAGGCCGCCACGGCGGCGATCGCCGCGAACAGGCCGAGGTACACCAGCCCCTGCGGGCCGAACACCCCGCCGTCCGCGAGCGCGTCGGCGTAGACGCCGCCCAGTGGGGCCGCTCCCAGCCGGTCCTCCAGCAGCCCGTTGGGTTCGCCGGCCACCCGCTCCGCCGTGAACAGCCGGTACATCACGAAGAAGACGGGCAGTTGCACCAGCATGGGCAGGCAGCCCGCCGTCGGCGAGACCCCCTCACGGGTGTGCAGTTCCAGCAGGGCGCGTCGCAGCCGCTCGGGGTCGGCGGCGTGTCGCTTTCCCAGCTCGGCGGTCTGCGGGGCGAGGCGGGCGCGGGCCTTCTCCGCCCGCGCCCCGGCGCGGGCCAGGGGGTGGAGCAGGGCGCGTACGCACACGGTGGCCACCACGATCGCGGCGGCGGTCGCGAAGTCGGCGAAGAGTGGTTCGAGCGCGCCGGCCAGCAGCGCGAGGGGATGGACGATGACGGACATGGCTGAGCCCTCCCGGGGCCTCGTCGTGCCGGACTGATCGGATGTCGGCGTGACGAGCCGTGCGGGCGCGGCCCCGGCGGGGGATCCGCCGGGGTTCTCCCGCGCCTATCCGGCCGTCGGGAGGGGACGGCCGGGCGCCCGGGGCCGCGGGCGGCCCGAGGCGTCGGGGTCGCGCTGCGGCAGGAAGGCGGTACGGCGCTCCCGGTCGCGCAGGGCGGTGCGGATGCGCGCGGGCGGCGCGGGCCGGGCGCGGCACGCGGCCAGGAGGGCGGCCACGGCGAGCGCCGTGCTCGCGGCGGCGGTGGCGGCGAGGGCGGCGACGGCCTCCGCCAGACCGCCGCCGTGGGCGGGCTGAAGGCCCGTCAGGAGCATCAGCAGCGCCGTCAGCGCCGGTGGGACCAGGAGGGCGAGCGGCCGGAGGGCGGTGCGGCGCAGCACCGCACGGGGGGCGCGCACCCGGTCCGAGCGCCTGTCGTACGACACCTGCGCCCCCTCCCGCGGTTCGCTCCCCTGCGGCCCCGTCTGCCCGTGGCCGCCCTCGATGCTAGCCCAGACGCCCGGAAGCGGTCCCGGGTTTCCATGAGGGCTCCCTGCCGCTGAGGCCGACGGCGCGGTCCAGCAGCGGGGAGCCGTCGGGGACCTCCACGACGGGGCCGAACACGCCCGCCCTCTCCGCCTCCTCCGTGGACTGTGACAGCAGGTCGACCGAGACCCGCAGGCTCGCCTCGTCGCAGTCGTAATCCTGGCCGGTGGCGCGGGCGATGTCCCAGCCGTGGATGAGGAGTTCGTTCAGGGCGACTCGCCCGGCCACCGCGGCCGGCAGTGTGACGCCGCCCGCCTGGGTGGTCCCCTCCCACGCCGCTGGTTCCCGCCATGCCCCGACGAGTCCGTCCAGGGCGCGGGGTACGGCGTCGCGCCAGTCGGAGGGCAGCAGCGCGGCCGAGGGCCGGGAGGCGGAGGGGTCGGTCCGGGTGGCGGGCCCCAGGTCCTTGCGGGCGGCGTCCCGGAAGGCGACGCTCAGGCCGAGCACATGGTGGATCAGGTCGCCGACGGTGCTCTCCTCGCACGGGGTCGGCGCAAAGAGCCGCTCGTCGTCGACGCTCTCCAGCACCAGGGCCATGCGCCGGGCCGGGGGCTCCAGATCGGGCATCGCGGTCATCTCGCGTTCCTTCCTCTCCCGGGTGCGCCGGTTCGCGCGGCGCCGTACGGGCGCGCGTATGTGGAGACCGGCGCGGTGCGGGGAACTCATCGCCGCCGCGGCGGGTGGCGCAGGTCTCCCCGGCCCGGGGCATGACCGCCGCCGCCACGGGTAGCCGCCCGCTGGTCCGCGGCCGCGCCGCGGCTGGACGCGCACCGCGGCGGGTGTGCCCGGATCGCGGGCGCGGCGGCGGGCGCGCGACCGGCACGTGAAACGATCTGGGGCGCGGCGAACGGCCGCACCACGGGTCGCTCACGGCACCCGTGACACGAGAGAGAGGATCCGCACCATGGCGACCACCGCGACCCGGACCGAGCACCCGCCGATCTACGAGGGTCTGCTGGAGGAACTCGGGGACGTACCCACCGAGACACGCGAGGCGGCCGAGCGAATACTGCGCGAGACCCGTGAGGTCCTGGACTGGAGAGAGCCGGGCGAGGCGCAGCACCGGCCCGAGTGACCCCGGCCCGCCCGGACCGCTCCCGGGGAACGGAGCCCGGGGAGCGCCGGGCACTGTCGTCAGGCGGTGGCCGGGAGTGGCACCAGGAAGAACTCCCGGCCGTCACGCCCGATCACCCGCACCGGGTTGGAGGGCAGTGCGTCGAAGACGGCCGCCGCCACGGTCTCCGGTGCGTCCTCGGCGGTGATCGGCGGCCCGAGGGCCGCCCGGATCGCCTTCCGGGAGGCGGGCGAGGGGGACTTGCGCCCGGCGGCCTCGGCGCACTCGTCGATCTGCTCGTCGCTCAGGCCGGGCCCGTGTCCCCTGCGGCGCGCCTCGGCGGCCACCACGGTGGCCAGGGCGGCGCGGTTGTGGTCGCGGCAGACGTCCCCAGGGGTCCCCGCGGGCTGGAAGTGGCGGGCGGTTCCGATCGAGATCGAGGACAACGCGGCCTCCGTGCAGAGCTTGGGTCCGTGCGGGGGTGGAGGAGGACCGGGCGGGGCTCCCGCTCCGGAACGTCCGGGGCGTCCGGGGCGTCCTCCATGGTACGGGCGCGTTCCGGCGGCTCCCGGTTCCCGAGCGCCCGCCTGAGGAGGGAGGGCCCCGGTCGAGACGGGGGAGAACTCGACCGGGGCCGGCCGGGAGGCGGGTGCCCGGAGGGCGGCGCCCGGGGCAAGAGGCGCTCTCGCGTCCGACGGCACCCGCATCTGGTTCAACCGTAAACCACTCTGGGATGTTCCCGCGCACCGGTACCCGCTCCCATGCCCGAGCGGACTTTTCCCGGCGTTCCCGGGTGGCCGGGCGACGGCTGGGTAGCGGGACACCATGAGGACAAACCGCCCCATCTCCCACATACTCCGGGGGCGGCGGGCGACTCTGCTCTGGGCCGTCCTGCTCGCCCTCGCCACCGCCCTCCTCACCCCCGCGGGCGCCGCCCGGGCGGCCACCGACCTCGACGAGGTCGCCGCCGCGCTGCGGGACGACCCGGTCTACGTCGATCCGGCCGCCTCCGACAAGCTCTCCGAGTCCGAGGCCGACCGCCTCACCGAGCAGATCCGGGCCGGCGACGTCCCCGTCTACATCGCCGTCCTGCCCGACGACCCCTCCTACGGCGGCGACGCCGTCTTCGACCGGCTGCGCTCGGAGGTGGGACGCCCCGGCGTGTACGCCGTCGCGCTGGGCTCGCAGTTCGGCGCGGCCTCGGACGCGGGCGTGCTGGCCGGTTCGACGGCCGGCGAGCTGGCCCAGCGCAACCTGCGGGAGCACACCGGCGAGCCGGACCGGATCCTCGGCGGCTTCGTCACCGACGTGCGGTCGGCCGCGCGCGCCGACGGCGGTACGGGCGGTTACGGCGACCGGGACACCACCGGCGGTACCGGCGGCGCCGGCGTCCTGGTGGGATTCCTGGCCGTGCTGGCGGTGCTCGCGCTCGGCGGCCTGTTCCTGACGCGGCGCTCGCGCAAGCGGCGGCAGGAGGAGGAGCGCGCCGAACTGGAGCAGGTGCGGGCGGCGGTCCAGGAGGACATCACCTCCTACGGCGAGGCCCTGGACCGGCTCGACTTCTCCCCCTCCGCCCCCGGTGTCACCCCGGAGATGCTCGACGACTACCGGCGGGCCCTGGATGCGTACGAGAAGGCCAAGGACGCCTCGGACGCCGCCCGCCGCCCCGGTGACGTACGGGCGGTGTCCGAGGCCCTGGAGGACGGCCGGTTCGCCCTGGCGGTGCTGGACGCCCGGCAGGAGGGCCGGGATCTGCCCCAGCGGCGGCCGCCGTGCTTCTTCGACCCCCGGCACGGGCCGTCGGTGCGCGATGTGGAGTGGGCGCCCCCGGACGGCTCGCCCCGCGAGGTGCCGGTCTGCGCGGCCGATGCCGCCCGGCTCGACGACGGCCTGGACCCGGCGGTGCGGACCGTGCCGACGGCGACCGGTGAGCGGGTGCCCTACTGGGACGCGGGCCCGGCCTACGGTCCGTGGATGGGCGGCTACTACGGCGGCTACGGCTCGATGCTGCTGCCGGGCCTGCTCTTCGGAACGGTCCTGGGCAGCAGCATGGGCGGCTGGGGCTACGGCTACGGGCCCGGCTGGGGTTACGGCGGCGAGAACGGCGGGGACTTCGGCGGCGGAGACGGAGGCGGCTTCGGTGGAGGCTTCGGAGGCGGGGGCTTCGGGGGCGGCTTCGGCGGGGGCGACTTCTGAGCCCCTCCCCCACCCCGCTGCCGGGCGGGCCCGGGAAGCCGGGCCCGCCCGGTTCTCACGCCGTGCGGCGGCGGAAGAGCGCCCCGGAGGCCGCGACGGAGACGGCGAGGATCCCGGCGCACCAGGCCAGCGCCCGCCAGGGCGCGCCGCCGACCGGCTGCCCCAGCAGCAGTCCCCGCAGCGACTCGATGAGCGGGGTGACGGGCTGGTGCCCGGCGAAGCCGTGGAGCCAGCCCGGCATGGTCTCCACGGGGACGAAGGCGCTGCTCGGGTAGGGCAGGAACAGCACCAGGAAGGTGAAGCCGCTCGCGGCCTCGGTGGATTTCGCGAGCAGGCCGACCGCGGCGGACAGCCAGGACAGGGCCAGCAGGTAGGCGGCCAGGAGTCCCGCGGCGGCCGCCCAGCCGGCCGCGTCGGCCTCCGGCCGGAAGCCGATGGCGAAGGCGACGGCGAGCACCACGGCCGTCGCGGCGGCGTTGCGCGCGGCACTGGCCGCCACGTGCCCGGCCAGCACGGAGGTACCGCCGACGTCCAGGGAGCGGAAGCGGTCGACGACGCCCTCGGCCATGTCGCCCGCGACACCGACGGCCGTCGCCGCGGCCCCGTAGCCGGCGCACAGCACCAGCACTCCGGGGACGACGTAGGTGATGTACCGGGTACCGGTGTCGATCGCCCCTCCGAAGAAGTAGACGAACACCAGCATCAGCATCACCGGCAGTATCAGCGAGGTGAGCAGGGCGTCGGTGTTGCGCATGGACAGCCGTGTGCAGCGGGCGGCCATGACCAGGCAGTGCCTCAGGGCGCGGGCCGGGGCCCCGGGCACGGCGGCGCGGGGGGCCGTGAGGTCAGACACGGGCGGGCTCCTTGTGGGCGGGGGCGGCGGGGGTGGCGGCCCGGCCGGTGAGCGCCAGGAAGACGTCGTCGAGGGTGGCCTCGTGCACGGTGAACCGGGCCACCGCGTCCCGGTCCGGATCGATCTCGTCCAGCAGCGCCCGCACCCGCGCCGCGCTCCCGTCGGTGGGCACTCCCAGGAGCAGCCGGTCCGGTTCGCGGTGCACGGCGCGCCCGCCGAGCAGATCCGCGGTGCGCCCGTAGGCGGCGGCGTCGGTGAGTGTGAGGTCCAGACGCCGTCCGGCCACCCGCCTCTTGAGATCGGCGGCGGTGCCTTCGGCGACCACCCGGCCCGCGTCGAGGAGTGCGATGCGGCCGGCGAGCCGGTCGGCCTCCTCCAGGTACTGGGTGGTGAGGAAGACCGTGGTGCCGGCGGCCGCCAGGCCGGCGACGAGTTCCCACATGGCCTGGCGGCTGCGCGGGTCGAACCCGGTCGTCGGCTCGTCGAGGAAGACGACCTCGGGGCTCACCACGAGTCCCGCCGCGACGTCCAGGCGGCGGCGCATCCCGCCCGAGTACGCGCCGGCCCTGCGACCGGCGGCGCCGGTGAGATCGAACCGCTCCAGCAGTTCCCCGGCGCGCTCGCGGGCCCGGCGCCGTGTCAGCCCGCACAGCCGGCCCATCATGCGGAGGTTCTCCTCGCCGGTCTGCTGCTCGTCCAGCGCCGCGTACTGGCCGGTGAGGCTGATGCGGCGGCGCACCTCGCGCCGGTCGCGCACCGTGTCGAAGCCCGCGACGCGGGCCCGGCCCGCGTCGGGGCGCACCAGCGTGGACAGGATGCGCACGGTGGTGGTCTTGCCGGCCCCGTTGGGCCCCAGCAGCGCGAACACGCTGCCGCGCGCCACCTCCAGATCCACTCCGGCCAGGACTCTCACCCGGCCGTAGGACTTCTCCAGGCCGGTCGCCTCGACCACCGGTTCGTCGGCCATGACGGCCCCCCCTCTTGTCCCGCGCGCCCCGGGCACGCTTCTGCGTATGACATACACGCTATTGCGTAGGGTATACACATCCCTAGGATGGCGGTCAACCGGACGGAGAGCACCACAGCGGCGAGGGCGGGCACGACAAGATGGCGAAGGACAGCGGCGACGGCCTGCCTCCCGGCGTGGAGACCGCCTGGGGTCTGCGCGAACGCCCCGGCAAGGGGCCCCGCCCGGGGCTGAGCGTGTCCCGGATCGTCGGCGCCGCGACCGAACTCGCCGCCGCCGAGGGGATCGCGGCGGTCTCCATGGCCCGGGTCGCCACCGCCCTCGGCGTCTCCACGATGTCGCTGTACCGGTACGTGGCCTCCAAGGAGGAGCTCCTGATCCTCATGGAGGACACCGCCTCGGGGCCGCCTCCGCAGGGCCCCGCGCCGGAGGAGGAGGGCTGGCGGGCCGCGCTCGCGCACTGGGCCCGCTCCCACCGGGAGGTGCTGCACCGCAACCTGTGGATGCTCCGCATCCCGGTCAGCTCGCCGCCCACCACGCCCAACTCGGTCGCCTGGATGGAGCGGGGCCTGGCCTGCCTGCGCGGCACCGGGCTGGAAGAGGGCGAGAAGGTGCAGGTCATCCTGCTGGTCAGCGGCTTCGTCCGGAACGAGGCGACCCTGATGGCGGACATCGAGGCCGCCGCCAGGGCATCGGGCCGGAGCACGGCCGAGACGATGGCCTCCTACACCCGGCTACTGGACAGACTGACCGACCCCGAGCGCTTCCCGGCCGTCACCGCGCTCCTCGCCTCGGGGGCCATGGACGGCACGGAGGGTCCCGACGACGACTTCGCCTTCGGCCTGGAGCGCCTGCTGGACGGCGTCGAGGCGCTGGTGCGGACGCGGAGCGGGACGGGCCGCTGACGCACGGCGGTGTTTCCGCCGTGCGCCCGGAAGCCGGTCAAGGGCTTCATCGGCGCGATGCCGCGCGAGGACCCGGCGGCGCCGAGGAGGCAGAAGCACACGATTGACGGGATCCGGGAGCGTCTGGCGGCGGAGCGCGGTTTCGAGCTCCGCCGGCTGCACCACGGTCCGCGGCTGCGCGGACACGCTTCCTCCTGAGCCGGCGCTGGAGGCCGAACAGGGCCGTCGGGACCTTGAGGCACGGTTCCGCACGGCTCCAGGGCCCCTGTGGCGAACGCGGAAACCACCGATGGAGGCCCCTGCGGCTTCGTGTTTGAGGGCGATCCCGGCACTGTCACGACGACAGCGCCCGTGGTGAGTCACAGGCGCACGAAGCTCACCATGAGCACAGCCAGGGACAGCAGCAGCATGCCCAGGCAGTTGACCCGGAACGCGGAGTCCAGGGCTCGCGCGCGAATGTGGGATGCGGCGGCCGCCAGGAAGTAGACAACGATCGCGGCAGTGGTCGTCATGGCGACCCCGGGCACCCGGAGCCCGACGACGAGACCAGCCACGGAAGCCGCCTTGAAGGTGATCAGCACCCACCACCAGTCGCGCGGGAACCGTACGCCGTCCAGGCAGTCGACGACGAACCCCGGTGGACGGAGCATCATCGCGGCGTCACCCACCTGTACCCCGAGCGGGATCAGGACCGGCCAGACGGGAGACGGGAGTTCGGACAGCGTCATCGGCCCTCCCCTGCGCACACGGTGACGAATTCGGCGGTGCGCCGGATCCCGGCTGCCGCCTGCTGCCGGTCGGTGGATCTCGCGGCAAGCAGCATCAGCTCGCCCAGGTAGCTGGTGAACATCACCTGTGCGCCATGCCGGGCGCGGGAGGCGGGCATCCCCGCCCTCACCATCGCGGCGGTGAGGTTGTCCTCGGTCAGCGTGCGCAGCCCGCCGAGGGCCGCGTTCTCGGGTCGGCCTCGGGTCAGGGCCCGGAAGTACGAGCGCGCGAGTTCGTCGTTCTCGGTGAACAGATCGAGGAACGGGTCGAAGTAATGGGCCAGGTAGTCGACCGCGGAGGCTGCGGACTCCGCCGCCGGCGGCGCGGGGACGCGGGCGGCGATGGCCTGGTCGTAGACAAGGCCCAACAGGGACTCCTTGTCCCCCACCGCCATGACGGCACCCACGGAAACATCCGCCTCCGCGGCGATCTGCCGGACCGTCGTGCCCTGGAAGCCACGCTCCTGGAAGAGTCTTCCGGCGGCCTCGACGATGCGGGTGGTGGTCCGCCGTTTCCGTTCGGCGCGAGTCGTTTGAACACGTTCACTGAACACGTTCAGAACATAGTCGGCGCGGTTGCACCTGCGCAACGGTGTCGGTCGGCACGGTTTCGGGACGGAGACCGGGGCGGACGCGGCGACGGCAGCACGGAGCCGTTCACGAAGGCCCACCGTGCCACCCCGCGCCCCTTCGCGGCTGATGCCCGGACTGCGGATCCCGGCCCACCGCACGGACAACAGCCCCACCCGGTCCGCAAAGGGGCCGGGCCCTTCCGGCCCGCGTCCGCCGGGGACGCGGGCCGGAAGGGCCCGGTGGCACCCCGGCAGGCGGGGCCCGGGGTCAGCGCGGCTGGGTGTCCAGCCAGACGGCGGTGTCCGGCGGCAGCGTCCGCCCGTCGCACGCGCCGCTGGCCAGCAGCGGCCCGGCCTCGGACGGCGGCAGTGGCAGCGGGGTGCCGGAGAGGTTGACCCGGCACTCCAGGGCGCCCTTGCGGAAGGCCAGCTCACCGTCCCGGGCCGGCAGCCAGGTGAAGCTCTCGTCCCCGGTGAAGGAGCGGCGGGTCTTCAGGGCCGCCCGGTACAGCTCCAGGAAGGAGTCCGGCCGGCCGGTCTGGGCCTCCACCGAGTACTCGCCCCAGCCGTCGGGCTGCGGCAGCCAGCTCCCGCCCGGGCCGAACCCGCAGGAGGGGCCCGAACGCTCCCAGGGCAGCGGTACGCGGCAGCCGTCGCGGCCCTTGCGGGCGTTCCCGGTCCGCTCCCACATCGGGTCGCGCAGCGCCTCGCGCGGCAGGTCGGCCACCTCCGGCAGGCCCAGTTCCTCGCCCTGGTAGAGATAGGCGGTGCCGGGCAGCGCCAGGGTGAGCAGGGCGGCGGCGCGGGCCCGGCGGCGGCCCGTCTCCTGGTCGGCGGCGGGCTCGCGACCGTCCGACATCAGCCAGGCGACGGTGTCGGTGCCGGCGGGCAGGGCGTGGCGGCTGAGATGGCGCACCACGTCGTGGTTGGACAGCACCCAGGTGGGCAGCGAGCCGACCGAGCGGGCGCCCTCCAGCGAGGAGTCGATGACCTCGCGGTAGGCACCGGCGTCCCAGGGGCAGCGCAGATAGGGGAAGTTGAACGCCTGGTGGAGTTCGTCGGGCCGGGTGTACAGCGGCAGCCGCGCCTGGCTGACGCCCGCCTCGGCGACGGCTATCCGGGCCGGGGTGTACTCGTCGAGGATCTTCCGCCAGGCCCGGTGGATGTCGTGGACCTCGTCGCGGTCCCAGAAGGGGTGGTCGTGCCCTTCGGGCGGCGCGTTGAGGGGGGCGGAGTCCGATCCGTTGGTGTCGCGCAGCGGCGGGGCGAGGTCCTTGCGCATGCCGTGTGCCACGTCGATGCGGAAACCGTCGACGCCCAGATCCAGCCAGAACCGCAGGATGCTCTCGAACTCGGCCGCGACCTCGGGGTTCTCCCAGTTCAGGTCGGGCTGCTCGGCGGCGAAGATGTGCATGTACCACTGGCCGTCCGGCACTCGGGTCCACACCCCGCCGCCGAACTTGGACTGCCAGTCCGAGGGCGGCTCGCCGCCGTCCGGGCCGCGGCCGTCCATGAAGACGAAGCGGTCGCGGGCGGGCGAGCCTGGCGGGGAGGCCAGCGCCTCGGCGAACCAGGGGTGCTCGCCGGAGCAGTGGTTGGGGACGATGTCGACGATGACCCTCAGGCCCAGGGCGTGGGCCCTTTCCAGGAGCTCGCGGAAGTCCCCCAGGGTGCCGTGGCGGGGGTCGACGTCGCGGTAGTCGCTGACGTCGTAGCCGCCGTCGGCCCAGGGAGAGCGGTAGAAGGGAGTGAGCCACACCGCGTCCGCGCCCAGTTCGGCGACGTGGCCGAGGCGGTCGGCGGCCCCCCTCAGGTCGCCCATGCCGTCCCCGTCGGCGTCGGCGAAGCTGGGCACGTATATCTGGTAGACGACGGCCTCCCGCCACCAGTCGGCGTCGTCGCCTCGGGACGTGCTCTGTGTCACGGCTGCCTCTCGGGTCCTATTTGTAAGACAAGCCGAATTATTGGGCCGCGACTTGGTTCACGGTCAAGAAATGCCCGCGATACGAGCGCGTGACATATGCCATGTCCGGTGATGTCCGGACTCACCGCTCCGGTCCTCCCGCCTCCGCCGGGCGGTTCGCCCCGAAAGGGCCGGGTAGCCGTTCTCACACCGTCCGTGCCCACCCCACAGCACCGGGCCGCACAAGGAGAGACATGTCCGCAGCACAGCAGAGCGACGGCCTGGTGAACTGGGCGACCGGCCTGATGGAGACCCTCGGCGCCCCCGGGGCGGGCCTGGCCATCGCCCTGGAGAACCTCTTCCCCCCGCTGCCGAGCGAGGTGATCCTGCCGCTGGCCGGCTTCACCGCCAGCCGTGGCGACATGAGCCTCTTCGCCGCTCTGCTGTGGACCACGATCGGCTCGGTGGCCGGGGCGCTCCTGCTGTACTGGGCGGGATCGCTGCTGGGCCGGGAGCGGACCCTGGCCGTCGCGCGGAGGATCCCGCTGCTGAAGCCCTCGGACATCGAGAGGACCGAGGCGTGGTTCGCCAGGCACGGCACCAAGGCGGTCTTCTTCGGGCGGATGGTCCCGGTCTTCCGCAGCCTGATCTCGGTGCCCGCCGGCGTCGAGCGCATGCCGGCGACGACGTTCCTGACGCTGACCACGCTCGGCAGCCTGCTGTGGAACACCCTCTTCGTGCTGACCGGGTACGCGCTCGGGGAGAACTGGCACGCGGTGTCGGGCTATGTCTCGGTGTACTCCAAGGCCGTGGTGGCCGTCATCGTCGTGGCCGTCGTGGGTTTCGTCGCCGTCCGCGCGGTGCGGTACCGCCGCGGCGACGGGTAGCCGGCCGGTGGGGCGCCTCAGGTGCGCCCCTCGTCCTCCTGGGCCTCCTCCAGAACGGGCTCGGCCGTCATCCACCCTGCCCGCACCACCGTGAAACCGTCCGCCCCGTAGGCGTCGCAGACCTGGTGGTCGTCGTCGACCACCAGGGCGACGGTGCGCTCCCTCGCCAGACTCCGCAGCAGTTCGGGCTTGGCGACGCGGGCCGGGCGGCGGTCCCCTCCGCCGCGCATCAGCAGCGGCCCGTCCGGCAGGCCGTGCCGGTCCAGCCACCGCAGGGTGTCGCGGCGGCACCGCTCCGGTCTCCCGGTCACATACGCGATCTCGTGCTCCCCGGCGGCGGCCAGGGCCAGTTCGACGCCCTCGGCCAGCGGCGGGTCGTCGGGGGCGGCGGCGAAGAAGGCGTCCCAGTCGCGGCGCCCGTCGAGGAAGTGCAGGCGGTGCCGGACATCGGCGAGCGTTCCGTCCAGGTCGAACACCGCCAGCGAGCGGGACTCCATCGGTCACCTCCGGGTGCGGTACGGCAGCGGCACTCGCGCCATGCTCCCACCCGCCGGTCACCGCCGTGCGGCGGGCCGCGGGCCGTCCACCCACCAGCGCAGCGCCTCCGTGGCCAGTTCCGGCGGCACCTCGTGGCCGCCGCCGAACTCCCGGTAGGTGACCGCGTAACCGGACCGCACCAGTTGCGGGACGAGGCGGCGGCTGCACGCGCCGGCCGGCAGGACGGGGTCCTCCCGGCCGTGGGAGACGAAGATCCGGGGGCGCCCGTGGTGGACCGTCGGCGCCATGGGCCCCGGGGAGAAGGCCAGCACCGCACCGAACAGGTCCCCGTTGGCCGACCCCAGCGAGAGCGCACAGGAGGCTCCGTCGGAGAAGCCCGCCACCGCCACCCCCGCCGGGTCCACGGGGAAGCGCCGGAAGACACCGTGCAGCGCGGCGTCCAGCCGGGCCACGTCCGGGCCGTCGGCGACATCCCAGGTGGAGCCGGCCGCCTGGGGCGCGAGCAGCAACAGCCGGCCGGACCCGGCCTGCGGGAGCAGCCAGGTCAGTGCCCGCTTCGCCGTTCCCCCCTCCTCGTGCAGCACCACCACCAGCCAGTACGGCCTCTCTGCCGCCCCCGCTCCCGAGGGCGGCGGAACACGCAGCAGCGCCCGCCCCTCCAGCCGGTGGGTGCCCGCGGCCCCCTCCCCGGCTTCGAGCGCGAACACCGGGGGCGGGGAGACGGAGGGCCGGGCGGACAACCGGCCCTGCGGCACGCCGTCCCCCGCCTCCGGGCGGTGGCGGGCCCGTTCCGGTCCCGGCGCACCGCCCGCGCCCCCTCCCGCGTCCGTCCCGGCCACTTCCGCTCCCCTCTCCCGCGTCACCGTGCGGCCGTGGTACCCCCGGCGGCACGGCGCATGCCCGCACCCCGAGGGGGTACGCACCCGGCATGGCAGACGAAAAGGACACCGACGGGAACACGGGCGGGGACACCCCGTCGAAGTGGACCCCGGACGACGACAGGGTCGGGGAGATCCGGGAGGCCGAGCGCGAACGCGGCGAGGCCCGCCCGTTCGACTATCCCTACGGCGAGCGCCGGGCCAATGTGCGGGCCAGGCGCCACATCAGCAGGGAGGAGGCCGACGCGGACATGCCGCCGGGCCTCTCCGGAAGCTACGGCACCACCGGCGGCGGGCAGCCCGCGGGCCCGGCTCACGCCCGGCCGGGCAGGTCGGTGGTGGGCGAGGACCCGGCCGGGGTCGTCGACCGGGACGCCTCGGCGGAGGAGGAGAGCTCTCGGAAGAGCGCCGGGGAGGAGTCCCGGGAGGCCGACGACGAGGGCGCCGGGCGCGGGTGACGGCCTCGTCGGCGCGGCCGCCCCTGCTGCGGCCGCCCCTGCTGGAGTACGAGGTGCCCGAGCGGGATCCGCGGATCCCGCTGCGCCATGTTCCCTCCCGCCCGCGCAGCGGCTTCGTCGTCGCGAACGTGCGCCAGCCCGGCTGACCGGGCCCCGGCCGCCGGGCCGTCAGCCCCCTCGGCCCTCCTCCCCCGGCGGTACGTCCGGCGCGTCCCGTACGTCGAACCCGCCGCGGCCGTCGGTCCGCACCTCCCGCACCGCGTCGAAGCCGTCCGACCGGCGGGGTTCGCGCAACCGCCGGAGGGTGTCGAAGAATCCCGCCTCGGGCACGCGTTCCCTGCCCTGGCGCGCGGCGTTGCGTGCCAGGGCGTTCGGCACGTCCGGCGGGAACCAGTACGCCACCACCCGCGCCCCGTACGCGCGGCCCGCGGCGATCAGGGGAGCCCACTCCAGAGGCGAGGGGTTGGTGTTGTCCACGACCACCGGCCACCCCCGCTCCAGCGCCTCCTCCACCAGGCGCATCTGGCGCCGCTGCCGGTGCCGGGCGGAGCGCGGGAAGAGGTCCTTGCTGACCACGGTGTACCCGGCGGGGAGGCAACGGGCGCGGAAGGTCGTCTTCCCCGATCCCTGGAGGCCCACCAGCACGGCCAGTTCCACAGGCGCCCGCGGCCCCTCCCCCGGGGCCTGCCCCGGTCCGGATCCCCGCCCGGGCGGCGGTCCTGCCATGGTCCCTCAGCCCTCGCCCTCGGCCTTCTGCTGGGTCAGGCTCCAGGCGTACTGCAGCCAGTCGGACAGGGCCACGCTGCTCAGGCAGGAGGTGACCAGGCGGGTGGCGCGCGGAGCCGTGGCGTAGCCCGCCGTCAGACCGCCGGCGATCCACACCGCCACGCAGAAGGGGCAGGCCAGCAGTTCTCCCACGGACCGGTGCAGGCCGTGTCCGCGGGGCACGTCCATGACCTCGGCGCCGTGGAGACTGCCGGTGCGGCGGGTGAAGGGGGCCCTCAGGAAGCTGGTGACCTTGTCCTTGGTGAGCAGCCGGGAGCTGCGGTAGGTGGCGACTCCCATCAGGAACAGGTCCAGCGGGGGGATCCGCTCGGGCAGCTGCCGGCCCGACGCCCTCATGCGCCAGGCGAACACCCCCGCACCGGTCGCGTAGACACCCGCCAGCGTGGCGAGTCCGCGCAGGGAGACCTCCCCCTCCTCGGAGTACTCGTCCGCGCCGGTGACCCGGCCCACCGTCTCGGCGGCCTGGTCCATGGCATCACTCATTCGGCTCCTCCTCGTCACCGGTCCGGAAGCAGGCCTCGCGCCCCCGCCGGGGTCGCCCGTGTCACGGCCTGGGGTTCGTACGCCGCCACCGGGGGCGCGCGTCGGCCCCTCTGCGCCCCGCGACCGAGGCGCACCGCGGGCACAGCCGCCGCACCCGGTCGGCCGCGCCGCCCGACTCGGGAATGACGTCGGTCCACGTCACATGCGGGAAGCGGTCGAGCCGGGAGCGGCTGAGGGACAGCCCGCACACGGTCTGGTTCACGCCCTGTTCCCAGGCGTGCACCTCGCCCGCGGGCAGCCGGACGCCGTCCTCCTCGTCGGTCCACCGGCCCGACGCGGCCACGGCGTATCGCTTGCGTGCTGACACGGCTGTACGGGTTTCCCCCAGTGCCGTCCCCACACCCCTTCTCATCGGTTTCCGCAGTTCCCGGGGCTCCGCGTCCGCCGCACGGCTGCGTTCCCCGCTCCACCCGGCCGCGGCCGCGCCCACCGCTCGTGCGGTACGGCGGCCGTGTCTACTCGGAGTCCGCCGGCTCCCCCCGGCGGTGGAGCCTGCCGCCCGCGCGGAACTCGTGGATGGCATGGCCCTGTTCCCCCGCGGTCAGCATCACCTGCTCCCAGCCCAGCGCGCGGTTCCCCGTGGCGAGCAGCGGGCCGCTCTCCCGGTCGCCGACCACCTCGCGCAGCAGTCCGGCCGCCCGCTCGCTGATGTCCCCCTCGCCCTCGGGCACCGCCCGGCCGCACACCCCGGTCACCCGCCTCGCCCGCAGATCCACGTCCTGGATCTCCAGGGAGAGCAGGTCCAGCACCCGTAGGTCCCCCTCCCACAGCAGCAGCCACAGGGCCCGGTGCGCCATGTCGATGGCGTCGTCGGCGAGCAGTTCCTCGAGCCGTTCGGCTGTGATGCGTTCGTCCGTGAGCGTCATGGCCCGGCAGTATTCCGGCCGGACACGTCCGCGGGTAGAGGTAGGAAGGATCCTTCCTGTGAAGGCCGTCCGCGAAAGACCCGCGCCGCCGCCCGCCGCGGAAGCGGCGGGCGGCGGCGCGGGCGGCTGCGCAACGGTTTTCTGCGCCAACTCCCTTTTCAGCAGCTCAGGTTGTCGCCCGGGGTGGTGCCCAGGATCTGGACGAACCGCCGGTAGTCGTCGATCCGGCTCTGCACCTGCGCGGGATTGCGCCCGCCGCACTCCAGAGAGCCGTTGATGCTGCGGATGGTCTCGCCGAAGCCGTGCCCGCCGACCATCGCGTCGTGCGGGGTCATGGTGCCCGGGCCGCTCTGGGTGTTCCAGTACCACAGCGCGGTCTTCCAGGCGACCGCCGCGTCCCGCTCCACCAGGTGGGGGTCGCGCAGCAGGTCGACGCCCAGCGCGTCGCCCGCCGCCTTGTAGTTGAAGTTCCAGCTGAGCTGGATCGGGCCGCGCCCGTAGTAGGCGGCCTGGCCTGCCGGGCAGCCGTAGGGCCTGCCGCTGTCGCAGTAGTGCGGGTAGTTGGCGGTGTTCTGCTCCACGATGTGGACCAGTCCGCCGGTCTCGTGGCCGACGTTGGCGAGGAAGGCGGCGGCCTCCCGCCTCCTCACCGTGTCGCTGCCGGTTCCCGCGAAGGCCGGGTAGGCGCTCAGGGCCGCCTTCAGTCCCTGGTAGGTGTAGAAGGGGTTCCGGTTCGGGAACATCGAGTTGAACTGCGCCTCGCCGACCACGAATCCGGACGGATCCGGGTCCGTGGGCGGCGGCGTCGTGGCGCCGCCGCAGGCGCCCTGGTCGCTCCAGACGCCGGAGGTGCCGGGCGGCGCCTCGTTCCGGGTCCACCAGCGGGCGGTCCAGTTGTGGCCGCCGTGGGAGACGGCCGCCCCGCCGAGGTAGACCGCCGAGGAGTTCCACGGGGTCGCGCATTCGGCGGCGGAGGCGGTGGTCGCGGGGATGGTGACCGCCAGGGCGCCCGCGAGGGCGGAGGCGGCGAGACCCGCCGTGAGGCGTCTTCTCAGCACGTGGACTTCCCTTCCGGGATGGGGGGTTGACCGGGAACACTCAAGCGCCTTGGTATATACCAGTCAAGGTATGGACCAGATCCGCTTCCATCGGAGCCGCCGGACCGAAAGGAAGGTAATTCACCGTGATCGTATGAATTGAGACCTCACCCGAATGCCGGTCATCCGGTCGGGTCCCGCCTTCGTTGTTGTGGACGTGACTCCACCAGATCCGCTTTCCACGCCCGCGACCCGCCTTCCCGGATCGAGCCGTCGTGAGTGACCAGGGCCCGCACTTCGATCCGTACGGCACGCCCCCGGGTCCGGACCCCGAGTGGTACCGCACCGGTGTCCATCCGGACTTCGACCCGTGGTTCGTGCCGGAGCAGAGGGCCCCCGCCCCGCCCGACGTGGACGTCCTCGAACCGTCCTGGGACTTCGAGGCCGAACTCGCCAAGCTGCTGCAGGACTCCGGCCACGCACCGCACCGGCCCCACGGCCGGGAGCAGGATCCGCCCCGTGCCCGGCCCGCCTCCCCCGAGCACCCCGGCGGCAGCACTCACACAGCGACGGAACCGTCCGCGGACGAGGCCACCCGGGTGCTGCGCCGCTTCGACGCAGGGGACACGGAAGAGGCCGGCCGCTCCGGCGGCGGCGGCGTTCCCACCCGGCGAGCGGGGCGCTCGGCCGCCGAACGCCGCCACCGGCGCAGGCGCCAGGCGCCGCACCGGCCGGAGCTGTCACTGCTGCATGTGTTCAGCTACGCCGTGGCCGCGCTGACCGCCGGCATCGTGGCGATGGTCAGCGTCCTGGGCGGGCTGGTCTCCTACGACCCCCTGCGCCTGCTGGCCGGTCCCGCCGTGCCGGCCGACCTGGCCCGGTGGTGGCCCCTGCTGATCTACGGGCCCTGGCTCACCGGTTCCCTGTCGATCCTGCGCGCCACCGTGCTGCGGCGCCGGGTCCGGCACTCCTGGGCGGTGGTGATCCTCTTCTCGGCCGTGGCGGTGGTCCTGTGTGTGGCCCATGCCCCCAAGACCCTGACCGGGGTGGCGGCCGCGGGCCTGCCCCCGATCACCGCTCTGGCCTGCTTCCACCAGCTGGTGGGGCAGATCACCCTCACCCAGCCCCGGCACGCCCTGCCCCGCCGGCCCGTGCCCCCGCCGCAGCCCGGCCCGCTTCCCCGGAGGCGGACCACGTACCGCGTGGACGGTCCGGGGCGCCCCTCCCCGGAGGGGCGCCCCGGGCGAAGCGGCTGACACGGGCGGGAACGGAGCCTGCCGGGCGGCCTCTCGCGGGCCGTCCGGCAGGCTCGTCCCGGTGCCCGGCGCCGCCGCCCGTCAGCGGCCGGCTCTCCAACTCTCCGGCGGCCCCAGGTAGCTCGGCCGCAGACCGCCGGTGTCCACCACGATCCGGTGCACGACGACCGTCGGGTCGACCATCCACAGCTTCAGGACGTGGGCGCCCGGCCGGTCCACCGTGTGCCGGGTGACGGTGCGGTTGACGTTGTCGGAGGTGTTCCTCGCCCACCGCCTGTTCATGTAGGTGTCGTCGGCTCCGGTGGCGGTGGTGACGTTCACCGTCCGCGGTTCGGCGTCGTCGATCGAGACGGCGTACCGCAGGCCTTCCGTCGGAAGGACGTTGTTGCGCGGCGAGAGATACACCCACACGTCGGCCTCGCCGGCCGTGGTGAGCGTCATCTCGTACTCCAGGCGCGGCCCCCGGCCGCCCGGCTCCCGGCTGGGGGCGGTGACGGGGTAGGGCTCCATCCCGTCCTCCGCCCGCCCGATGTCCGGCAGGCGCTTCCAGCGGACACCCGCGGTCTCGACGGCCCGGGAGTGGTGCGCGGCCTCCATGGAGACGTGCCCGTCCGCCTCGACGAAGCCCCTCGGCCCCCGCCGCGGCATCGAGTGGTTCTCGACGACGGCCTGGACCTCCACGGTGGCGCCGCCGGGGCCGCGGACGGTGATGGGCACCCTGGTGACGCCCTTGGGGGCCCTCCTCCAGTCGACGCGCACGGTGGCGCGCACCTGCTCCCCGACCCGTCCGCGCGCGTGACTGATCCGCACCCAGGGCTCGGCCGCGGTGATGCGGTAGTCGAAGGGCCTGCTGCCGCGGTTGAAGACCTCGATGTACTGCTCGGGGTAGTTCTGGTACGGGCTGAAGGCGGGCAGCACCGCCTCCGCGTCCGCCTCGGGCCACCACAGGTCGGATCCGTCGATGCCCACGCCCATCTCCGCGCGGTCGGGCAGTTCGATGCGCCTGACCGCCGGGAAGACCTCGTCGGGCAGCGCGACGTGGTCGGGTGTCTGGGGCTGCTGCCAGGGCGCGTCGGGCCCGTAGCGCTCCACGTCCCCGTAGCCGATCTTCGGCTGGGTCTGGAACCCCTTCCACTTTCCGCCGGCCAGGATGTTGTTGTAGTGGTCCGACATCGCCCGGTCGTCGGCGAAGCGCTCGTCGGTGAGATCGGCGTAGCGGTTGGCGGCGGCGCGGCCCTGCCCGGCGTAGAGGAGGTTGGTGAACTCCGCCTCGCGCAGCTCGTAGAGGTTGGCGGTGGCCTTCACCTGGTAGAGCACGAGCTGGTAGTAGGCGTCCCGGTCCTCCTCGGGGAGCCTGCGGCCGGCCTTCTCCGCTCGCCTGGCGAGCCGGCGCCACTCCTCGGTGACCCGGGCCGTCTCGCCGTAGTGGTTGAGGTGGTAGGGACTGGCCTGGTCGTCGTGGACCACCGCCTCCTCGTCCTTCGCCAGGTCCTTGGCCGGGTCCAGGGTGATACGGCGGTTGAGCAGCTCGGGTTTGCGGCGGGCCTGCAGGACGCCGTAGGTGTGCAGGATCGAGGCGATCTCGTCGGCGTGCTCGGGGCCGAAGCTCTGGGCGACGTAGCCGCGCCCCCACTCGTGGAGCCTCTCCAGGGGCCAGCGCTCCGGGGCCCAGGCGTAGTCGAGGAAGAACTGCGTGGGCAGCTCCTCGGCCTTCAGGTCGCCCACGTTGACCACCCACAGGCGGTCCACGCCGTAGGTGTGGGTCAGGTGGAGCTGCTCCCAGGTGCTGACGAGGTTGACGGTGTCGACCCACTTGTAGTTGCGGCCGACTCCGACGTAGTCGAAGTGGTAGTACATGCCGTAGCCGCCGGCGCGCTTCGGGAGCGACTGGTCCGGGAGCTTGCGCATGTTGCCCCAGTTGTCGTCGCAGAAGACGACGGTGACGTCCTCCGGCGGGCGCAGTCCCTTGTCCCAGTAGCGCTGGACCTCCTTGTAGAGGGTCTGCACCTGCGGGATGCCGGTGACGTCCTCCCTGCCGGTGGCCTCGGCCAGGATCTCGCGCTGGCTGTCGAGGATGGACCGCATCAGGTCGATGCCGTCGCCGTCGGGCAGGCTGACGTCGCCGTTGCCGCGCATGCCGAGGGTGACCACTCCCTCGAAGTCCTCCTCCACCATGCGGCGGACGCCGTCGGCCCAGTACGCCTCGATCGCCTGCCGGTTGCGGCGGAAGCTCCACTCGCCGGTGCCGCCGTAGGGGTCGCTGCCGGGCTTGGTGATGTTTCCCTCGGCGTCGCGTTCGGCGGGGGTGGCGTGGCGGTTCCACTCCTCGATGCCGCGCATCATGGGGGCCTCGTGCGAGGTGCCCATCACGATGCCGTACTCCTTGGCGGTGGCGTGGTTGGCCGGGTCGTCCTCGGCGAAGGCCCGGCCCCACACGGCCGGCCACAGGTAGTTGGCCTTGAGCCGCAGGAGGGTCTCGAAGACCTTGGCGTAGAACTCCTTGTTGAAGCCGTTGGGGAAGCCGGGGGCGTGGCCGGGGCCGAAGTACTCCGGCGCCCAGGTGCCCAGCACCGGGTTCTCGTCGTTGACGAAGAAGCCGCGGTACTTCACGGCCGGGGTGCCCTGGGTGTGGCGGCCGGGCAGCACGTGCAGCTCGTCGTGGCGGCGCGGCGGCACGTCGTCCCAGAAGTGCCAGGGGGAGACGCCCATCTGGCGAGTGGTCTCGTAGACGCCGAAGATCGTGCCGCGCTGGTCGCTGCCGGCGATGACGAAGGCGCGGCGCACCCCCGGCGCCGGATTCTCCACCACCTGCTCGACGGTGGTCTCCCACTTCCCCGCGATGCCGGAGACGTCCAGCCTGCCGTCCGCGACGAGCCGGTCGATCAGCGGGCTCCTCCCGATGGTGCCGACGATCACGACCTCGGCGCGCCGCGGCGGGGCATCGCCCCGCTTGAGGGCCGGCTCGACACCGGTGACGCGCCCGATGTCCCTGCGCAGGTCCTCCGCCGCCCTCAGCACGCCGGGGTGGTCGCCGCCGCTGACCACGATCGGTGCGGCGCGGCCGTCCGCGACGAGAGGGGAGCTCCCTGCCCGGCGGGAGAAGGAGACGTAGGCGTCGAATCCTCCCCCGTGTCCGCCCCGGTCCGCGGCGGCGGCCGGGGGTGAGGCGGCGGCGGGTACGGCGGTGGCTGCCGCGGTCAGCGGAATCAGTCCGAGGAACGTCCGCCGGCTGGCGTTCTCGGGGGCCTGTGGACCGGTGTCGGGCCTTCTCATTGTTCGATCTCCGCAGTTCATGGACGGGAGAGGACTGGAGGGACGCACACACTGATCGTTCCGGAACGATTCCGGAAATCGAATCACCGAGACATGTTCCGGTCAAGGCTATCCACCATGGAAATCCCATGGTTCCCAATACAGTTGAGGGCACAGAACACCAGAAGAGGCCGTCCGGTATACCGAAAATTTTCGCCATCGTGACGACACTTCCGCGCGTGGCGCCTCTCCCGGGCGGCTGCGCCGCCGCATGTCCCCTCGGCCGCCCGGACCGGCGGAGGCCGAAGGCTCCGGAAGCCTCGGACCCGCCCCGCACACGGCGGCGGGGCCGTACGGATCTCCGTACGGCCCCGCCGCCGTGTGCGCCGCCCGCCGGGCGGCCGTGCGGGCTCAGCCCGGCCAGGTACCCGTCAGTTTGCGGACGGCGACGGCACCGCCGCGGTCCACCGCCGCCCTGACCACCGAGAAGATCACGCCCTGGATCGCGGCCGCCAGCAGGATCTCGCCCAGCTTGCGGTCCTCGTCCCCGGGGTCGGGCGCGTCGTCCTCGTCGCTGATCGCCTTCCACGCCTTCTTGAAGGCGGTGCTCGCGACCAGGCCGCCCAGGGTGCCGAGCGCGAACCCCACGGGCCTGTACACCAGCTTCTGCTTCCTCTTCTTCATGACCGGTTCTCTCCTACCGGGTCCGCGGGACTGTTCCGGGCGCACCGCCACGGGCCGCCCGGGTCTTCCCACGGCTTCCCCGTACGCGCCGCGCCATACCGCGCAGGCACCGGTCAGCGGGTCACCACGTGCCGCTCGTCGGGGACGCAGTGGGTCATCGTCAGGCCCTCGACGTCCCGCGGCGGGTTCTTGCCGAGGTTCGCCAGGCGCTCGCGGTCCTCGTCGGTGAACTGCTGGTCCGGCAGCGGCTCCAGGTTCGCCACGTCCTGCGGGGAGATGCCGAGTCCCTCGCCCACTCGCAGTCCGAGGTCGTTCTCCGCGAGCAGCAGGTGCCACACCATCCGCTCCTGGATGTGCCGGGGGCACTGCCTGAACTGGTCGGTGAAGTTGGCGACCAGGTCGTCGCGCTCCCAGTCCTCCATCAGCAGGTAGCGCTGCCCGGCCTGCATGTAGTCGTTGGTCCGCGGGATGCGGCTGCGGGTCAGCCTGCCGCGGAGCTCCGGTCCCTGCTCGCCGTAGCCCGGCCCCTCCGCCTCCTGGAGCCCGCCGAGGGTGGAGGGCTCGTAGTTGACGTGCCGGTTCTCGCCCCGGGGGTCGACCTCGTAGGCCATGGGGCCGCCGTTCTGGTTGGTGTGGACCGGGGCCTTGGCCCGGTTCACCGGCAGCTGGAGGTAGTTGGGGCCCACCCGGTAGCGCTGGGTGTCGCTGTAAGAGAAGGTGCGGCCGACCAGCATCTTGTCGTCGGAGAAGTCCAGACCGTCGACCAGCACACCGGTGCCGAAGGCGATCTGCTCGTTCTGGGTGAAGAAGTCGTCCGGCATCCGGTTGAGGACCATGCGGCCGACCGGCTTGGGCGGGAACTCCTGCTCGGGCCAGGTCTTGGTGTCGTCCAGCGGGTCGAAGTCCAGCTCCGGGTGCTCGTGGTCCTCCATCATCTGCACCAGGAGTTCCCACTCGGGGTAGTCGCCCCGCTCGACCGCCTCGTACAGGTCCTTGGTGGCGTGGCCGAGACTGCCGGCCTGGACGTTCGCGGCGTCCTCCTCCGTCATGGAGCGCACGCCCTGCTTGGGCATCCAGTGGTACTTGACCAGCATGGTGCGGCCGTCGGAGTTCTCCCACTTGTAGGTGTTGACCCCGAAGCCCTGCATGTGCCGGTAGTCGGCGGGGATGCCGCGCGGGCTGAAGAGGTTGACCAGCATGTGCATGGACTCGGGTGTCTGCGACATGAAGTCGAAGATCCGCTCCGGCCGCTGCTCGAAGGTCACCGGGTCGGGCTTGAGGGCGTGGATGACGTCGGGGAACTTGATGGCGTCCCGGATGAAGAAGACGCCCAGGTTGTTGCCGACGAGGTCCCAGTTGCCCTCCTCGGTGTAGAACTTCACCGCGAAGCCGCGGGGGTCCCGGGCGGTCTCGGCGGAGTCGCGTCCGCCGATGACCGTGGAGAAGCGCACGGCCACGTCGGTGCGCTTGCCCCGCTCCTGGAACAGCCTGGCGCGGGTGTACTGCGCGATGGGCTCGTCACCCCAGGAGCCGTACGCCTCGAAGTAGCCGAAGGCCGTCACGCCGCGCGCGTGCACCACCCGCTCGGGGATGCGCTCGCGGTCGAAGTGGCTGATCTTCTCGAGGAAGTGGTAGTTCTCCAGCGTGGCGGGACCACGGGCGCCGACCGTGCGCTGGTTCTGGTTGTCGTGGATCGGGTGGCCCTGCCGGTTCGTGAGCACCGGCCGGTCGTCGCGCTGCCTGGCTGTCTCGGTCACGTACAGGTCTCCTTCGAACGAGGGTTCGCGCGGCGGAGGCGTCCGGAACCGCCGTGCGCGTGTGCCTGTACCCCGATCCGCCCCTTTCGTACCTTCACGTCGGCCATCGGTGCGCCGCGCGGAGCGCGGACCGGCGTGTTCGGTCCGCGCTCCGGCTCCCCGTCCGGGGTCAGCGCTCCAGACCGCCTCGCATGGCGACGAACAGCTTCCCGGCCTCGTCGAGGGTGCTGTCGGGGAACAGCGCCACCGCGGCGGTGCTCTCGTCCGCCCAGCCGCAGACCACCTGGCCGTTCTCGGCGAGGGAGGCCATCAGGCACTCCACCGAGCCGCCCAGCGGCCCCGGATCGGCCACCGGCCGCGCCTGGGGCTGCCCCAGTTCCGGATCCCACTCGATGTACTCAAGCATGCCGCGGAAGAGGTGTTCGCGGCGTTTGTTCGTGTCCTCGGGGACGTTGTCGACGCCCTCGAAGAGGACCGGGTCACCGCCGCCCGGGGCGGCGAAGTGGCTGACGACCAGTCGCATGCCGTCCCGCATCTCCCCCGGGTCGACCGGTACGTCCGTGACGGCCCCGTCCCCGGTCTGCTTGCGCAGGCCCCCCGCCTCCGCCGCGTCCACCAGGGACCGCTGACCGTCCGTCGCGGCCGGCTGCGACGCGCTCGGGGAAGCGGTCGCCGAAGCGCCCGGAACGGCGGACGCCGGGACGTCGTCCGCCGGCAGGTCCTCCGGCTGGCAGGCGGTCAGCGCCGCGACGGCCGCCGCCGCGACGACCGCTGTCCGGCCCAGCGCTCCCCGTGATGTCCGAAACACAGTGGTGTACCCCCCTGTCCAAGGCCGTCCGTCCGACGGCCGCGACCAGTGGACGCGCAGGTGGGCGGGCCCGGTTCCCGCGCCCGGGCCGCCGCCGGAGGGGGGAGGCGGCACGCCCGTGAGGCTGGCCCGAAGTCCCGCTGTCCCCGCCGGTCGATCCGGGGTACGCATGACGGGGGGGGGACCGCAGAGCGGGCGGCCGCTCCCCCGTGTGGAGAGGAGGCGCCCCGTGCCCACCGAGACGGACACCGGCCGGGAGTGCGGTGCCCCGCCCGGCCCCCCGCGCCCCGGGCCGCCCGAGCAGCCGCCGCAGCGGGCGGAGGACGGCCGGTGCGCGTGGGTCGTCGGCGACTGCTGGCTGTGGTGCCTGCGCAGCGGCACGGCGGTGACCTGGCTCGGACCGGTGGTCTCCTGGGGCACCCACGCCCCGCTGTACGCCTGCGAGGACTGCATCAGCCGGCTGGAGGAGCAGGTGGAGAGCCCCTCCCCCGCCGGGCGGGGCCCCGTGTGCTGGCTGTGGTGCGGGCGGGGCGACGTGCCGCTGAGCCCCCTCGCGGAGGTCGGGTACCGCGGGAGGACGACCGTGTTCTCCGCCTGCGAGGAGTGCGTCGCCCGGCTCAAGCAGAGGGTGCTGGCCGCGGCGATGGTCAAGGACGCGGCCGGTCGCTGAGCCCCCGCCCAGGTGGGCGGGGGCTCGGTTCAGGCCACGTTCAGGCCACGGTCCTGCGCACCGCTTCGGCCACGACGGCGCTCAGGTCGCCCCCCGTCTCCTCGAAGACGGCGCGCTGGGCGGCGGCGCCGTTGCCGCGCCGGAAGAGGTCCTCGACCCCTTCCTTGGCCAGGGGCAGGTCACCGGTGTCCGACAGGGCCGGCGCGACGTGGTCGAGCAGGGCGCCCACGACGCTCTGCGCGGGAGCCGGCTCGAAGGTCACCGGGTGCACCAGTTCCCCGGAGAGTCCGGATCGGCCCGCCCGCCATGCCGCCAGGCGCAGCAGGCCGACGTCCGCCGGCGCGGGCGGTTCGCCGGCGCGCCACTGCCGGGCCGCCGTCTCCACCAGCGCGCGGACCAGCGCCGCGAGCAGCACCGTGTCGCGGGCGTCGAGGCACACGTCGGCGACCCGCACCTCGACCGTGGGGTAGTTCCGCGCCAGCCGGGCGTCGAAGTAGACCATCCCCTCGTCCAGCAGCGCCCCCGTCCGGATCATCGAGCGCACCCGCTCGCGGTAGTTCCCGGCCGAGCCGAAGACCTCCACCGGTCCCGCCGACGGCCACCGGCCCCACACCCGGTTGCGGTAACTGGCGTATCCGCTGTCCTCCCCCTGCCAGAAGGGGGAGTTGGCGCTCATCGCCAGCAGCGGGGCCAGCCACGGCCGGATCCGGTCCAGGACGGCGACCCCCTCCTCGTCGGACTCCACGCTCACATGGACGTGAAGTCCGCAGGTGAGCTGCTCCTGGGCGGTCAGCCCGTACTCGCCGGCCATCCGCAGATAGCGCTCGCCTGGGCTGAGCGAGGGGTCGACCGCCCTCGGCGAGGTGGCCAGCGCCGCGACCTCCGCCCCGACCGCGCGCGCCCGCTGCGACGCCGCGCCGCGCCATCGGCGGACCTCCACGGCCAGGTCCACCATCTGCGTACGCGGACGGGTACCTGTCTCCAGCTGCTCCTCCTGGAGCTCCTTCTCCAGCTCCTCGTCCTCGCCCACGGAGGCCAGCACCGCTCCCGAGACGGCCTGCGGCTCACCGCTGTCCGCGCTCACCAGGAGCAGTTCTTCCTCGACACCGACGCTTCTCATCGCCACAGCCTCCTCAGGCGCTCGTCCGGTCCAGCGACTTCCCCGACCGGGCGCGAGTACGCGCCACGGTTCGGTCACACGACCGGCCCAGGCGAACGGGTCATGGAAAGACCGAAAGGGGGAATGAGCACGATCCCACCGGCGCACCGCCCGCGCGGCGGCGTACCGGCCCCGGGCGCCCCGGGAAACCCCGGGAGCCCTGTGGGAACCACAGGAGACAGGCCAGGGAGGACCGCTTGCGTCTGCGCCACACCCGGCCCGGCGACCCCGGCTACACCCGCAGGCGCCACGGCCGCGGCTTCCGCTACCTCGACGCCGGGGGCCGGCCGCTGCGCGATCCGGCGGAACTGGAGCGGATCAAAGCCCTGGTGATCCCGCCGGCCTGGACGGACGTGTGGATCCGCCCCAGGCCCAACGGCCACCTCCAGGCCGTGGGCACCGACGCCTCCGGGCGCCGCCAGTACCTGTACCACCCGTGCTTCCGGGCGGAGCAGGAGAAGTCCAGGCACGAGCACGTGCTGGAGGTGGCCGAGGCGCTGCCCCGCATCCGCGGGACGGCCGAGACCCACCTGGGCGAGCGCGGGCTGACCCGAAAGCGGGTGCTGGGCACCGCGGTCCGCCTGCTTGACCTGGGGTTCTTCCGCGTCGGGGGCGAGCGCTACGCGGAACTGAACAACTCCTACGGCCTGACCACCCTGCTGCGCGAGCACGCCGACTGCGCGGGTGGCGAGGTGACCTTCGTCTACACCGGCAAGCACGGCCGGGAGGTGGTGCGCGCCGTGGCGGACCCCGCGACGTTCCGGGCGGTACGTGCCCTCAAACGGCGCCGCGGGGGCGGCGAGAGGCTGCTGGCCTACTGGGAGCGGCCGGCGTGGCACGAGGTGACCGGTGAGGACCTCAACGCCCACTTGAGGGATCTGGGCGGGGTGGACGTCACCGCCAAGGACTTCCGCACCTGGCACGCCACCGTGCTGGCCTCCGTCGCCCTGGCCGTGTCGCGGTTCGCCGACCGGAGCGACGCCTCCCGTCGCCGTGCGGTCGCCCGCGCCGTCAAGGAGGTCTCCGAGCACCTGGGCAACACCCCGGCGGTGTGCCGCGCCTCGTACGTCAACCCGCGGGTGATCGAACTGTACGAGGAGGGTGTCACCATCGCCCCGGCCCTGCACCGGCTCGGGGACCGGGCCGCCTTCGGGGTGCCCGCGACCCGGGGGGCGATCGAGGAGGCGGTGCTGCGGATGCTGCGCACCGGCCGTCCTCCACGGGGCTGAGCCGGACGGCCGGTGCGGGAGCGGCCGGGATCGCCCCGCCGGCCGCCTCCCCCGGCTTCCGGACGGCCGGTGCCCCATGCCACGTCGGCCGAAGGGCCGGGCGGGACCGGCTGCATGCGGTCCACGGCCGTCCTGCGGTCGCGGTCCCTCGGCCCTGCGGGCCCGGGGAGTCCCGCCACCGGGCGAACCCCGGCGAACGCGGCACTAGGTTCTCGAGGCCGCCATGCACTCCCCTTCCCCGGCCCACTCCTCGACCGGCCTGCTGCGATCGTAGGGGTCCCTCTCCTCGCCCGTGGCGGGGTTGGCGTACCGGTCGGCGACGAACTGCGGGTGGATGAAGCCGTCGTGCTCGTCGCAGGTGTCGTTGGCGATGTCCCCATCGTAGCTGTACAGCCATAGCATGCCCTCGGTGTGCTCCCACCGTGGGCCGTACAGCACATCGCGGTCGAGGTTGGCGGCGACCAGGAACTTCTTGGTCCGCTCCAGGGCGGCCCGGATCTCGGCGGCCGGCACACCGCCGACCGCGGTGGCCTTCGGCATCTCGATGGCGTCCGCGCCCTCGGCCCACCGCCTGGCGGGCGAGCCGGCGAACGGCTGCTTCACCGTGGGCTGATCGGGCAGGGGTTCCGCATCCGGCGCGGTGGCGGGCGCGGCGGTCTCCGCGGGCAGGGGGGGCGGCCGATCCGGGGCCGTCGGCGCCGTCGGGCAGCCAGGAGCGCACGAGCGCCGGATCGAGCGCGTAGAGCAGGGCCAGCGCGGTCACACCGGCGCCGAGCGCCATGCCGGCCCGGGCCGGCCGCCCTCGTCCGCGCCTGCCGCCCTCCATCTCCCGCCAGGCGGGGCCGGTGCGCCAGCCCTCGGGCTGCCAGGGTTCGGGCTGCCGCTTCCTCCCCCAGCGCCGGCTCCGCCGCCTCGCGGCGGCTTCCTCGTCGGCCTTCCGCAGACGCTCGGTCACCATCCGCGCCCGGGCGGACGGCTCCTTGGGTGCGGAGCCGGGGGAGGTCTCGCACTCGTCGACGAAGCGCTCCCACATCTCGTCGGGTATGTCCGGCCGCCCGCCCTCCGGTTCGCCGGAATCGTTCCCTGGGGTGGGCGGCTGGACAGACATGACGTGCTCTTCCTTGTCTCTTCCGATCACGTGCCGACGTGAATCGATCATCGGGAAGGGCCATTCCTACATGCCTGTACACCGACCGCACAACGGTTGTACGGAGGAAGACGGCCGCCCTGTGACGTCGGTCACGCCGGGCGGGGGGGCGGGCCGCCTCAGAAGGCCTCGCGCAGTTCGAGCAGCGTCCGCTCGGTGTCCTGGACCGGCAGGGCCTGGGTGACCATGCGGTCGAGGGCTTCGAGATAGGTGGTGACCTCGGGGCGCTCGTCGATGTAGACGGCGCCGGTCAGGCTCTCGGTGTAGACGATGTCCGGCAGCTCCGGGTAGCTGAACCGGAAGAGCTGGAAGGGGCCGAACATCCCCGGGTGGGGACCGGCCCTGAAGGGCATGATCTGCAGGCTGATCCCGGGACCGGCGCAGACCTCGACCAGCCGGTCGATCTGCGCCCTCATGACACCGGCTCCGCCGACCGGTCTGCGCAGCACCTGTTCGTCCAGCACCGCCCACAGTCGCGGCGCGTCGGGCTTGGCCAGGAGCTGCTGCCTGCCCATGCGCAGCGCGACCCGCCGGTCGAGCTCCTCCTCGTCCGCCCGGGGGAAGCCGGTCCGCAGCAGGGCGCGGGCGTACTCCTCGGTCTGGAGCAGACCCGGAACGCAGTGGGGCTCGTAGGAGCGGATGAGGTCGGCCTCGCTCTCCAGGCTGACGTAGAGGCTGAACCAGTCCGGCAGGACGCTGCGGAAGCGGTGCCACCAGCCCGGCTTGTTGGCCTTCTCCACCAGAGCGAGGAAGGCGTCGGCCTCTTCCGCCCCGACGCCGTAGCTCTCCAGCAGCGCCTTGACGTACAACGGGCGCAGGCCCACCTCGGCCTTCTCCATGCGGCGGACCGTGGATGTGGTGACGCTCAGGACCCGGGCGGCTTCCTCGAACGACTTCCCGGCACGTTCCCGCAGGTCACGCAGGCGTAGCCCCAGGACGATCTGCCCCACGGTCGGCGCCGACCGGGACTCGCCCATGGTCTCTTCCTCTCCGCTCGCGTCTCACCGGCAGAGCAGTGTGCCACGGAGCCGGTGACGCGGCCAGGCTGTCGTTTAAATCTTGCAATTTGCAGAACTCTTCTTGCCTTTTGCGGACACCAATGAGCATAGTAGCCGGGTGATCCAGTTCACGGCGCGGTCACACCGGCGTCGAACCGTACCGGTACACGGGCTCTCCCACCCCCTTCGCGGACCCCGTGCCCTCGCCGTTCCTCCCCACCGTGGCGCACCGGGCACCGGCCCCCGGCACGGGCCGCGCCCCGCACACGGTGCACCGGACCCGACGCCCACCGGCGTACGAAAGGCGAGCCACTGATGGCTCTTCTCCCCCGCTCAGCGCACATGACCCCCATGCTGCCGGCCGTCCACCCCCAGCGATCGCGGCAACGGGCGGAATTCGAGGTGCCCGCCCAGCGCTCCTCGGTGTGTGTGGCCCGGCACCTGCTCGCGGAGTGGCTGCACCGCTGGCACTGTCCGCAGAGCGCGGTAGACACGGCGCAGCTGGTCGTCTCCGAGTTCGTCACCAACGCCGTGGTCCACACCGTCAGTGACAGGATCGCCTGCCTTCTCCAGCACGGCGACCGGCGACTGCGCATAGAGGTGCGCGACCAGGGCACCGGCGCGCCCGGACTCGCGGCCCGCTCCGCCGACGTCGAGGCGACCAGCGGGCGCGGCCTCCAACTCGTCGACGCCCTCGCCGAATCCTGGGGGGACATACCCGCCGCCCGGACGCGGGGACGCGTCGTATGGGCGGAACTGAGGCTCGACGACGCCTGACGGGCCCGGGCCCTGCCGTCACACACCGCCCCGCGCGTCACTCGGCGGTGGGCACGTCCGGGGGCGTGCCGTGCCAGACCGTGGTGACGTTGCAGAACTCGCGGATGCCGTGCCCCGACAGCTCCCGGCCGTAACCGGAGCGCTTGATCCCGCCGAAGGGCATCGCCGGGTGCGAGGCGGTCATGCCGTTGAAGTAGACACCGCCCGCCCGCAGGTCGCGCACGCAGCGCTCCTGCTCCTCCCCGTCTCGGGTCCAGACGTTGGAGCTCAGGCCGAAGGGGGTGTCGTTGGCCACCGCGATCGCCTCGTCCAGGTCCGCCGCCCGGTAGAGCGTCGCCACCGGCCCGAAGGTCTCCTCGCGGTGGACGCGCATCCCGGGCGTGACGTCGGCCAGGACGGTGGGCTCGTAGAACCAGCCGGCCGGATGGGCCGCGGGCCGCCGCCCGCCGCACAGCACGGTGGCACCGCGGGAGCGGGCGTCGGTGACCAGCTCCTCCAGGTCGGCCCGGCCCCTCTCGCTGGCCAGCGGCCCGACCTGGGTGGACTCGTCCATCGGATCGCCCACCTTCAGCGCCTCCATGCCGTCCACGAACAGCCGGGCGAACTCCTCGTACACGTCCCGGTGCACGATGAAGCGCTTGGCCGCGATGCAGGACTGGCCGTTGTTCTGGGTCCGCGCGGTCACCGCGACCTCGGCCGCCTTCACCACGTCCGCCGAGGGCAGGACGAGGTACGGGTCGCTGCCGCCCAGCTCCAGAACGGTCTTCTTGATCTCGTCGCCGGCGACCGAGGCCACCGAGCGCCCGGCCGGTTCGCTGCCGGTGAGCGTCGCGGCGGCCACACGGCCGTCGCGCAGGACGTCCTCCACCGCCCCGGAGCCGATCAGCAGGGTCTGGAAGCAGCCCCTCGGATAGCCCGCCCGCCGGAAGAGATCCTCCAGGTACAGAGCGGTCCGCGGCACGTTCGAGGCGTGCTTGAGCAGGCCGGTGTTGCCCGCCATCAGTGCCGGGGCCGCGAAGCGGATCACCTGCCACAGCGGGAAGTTCCACGGCATCACCGCCAGGACCGGGCCCAGGGGGCGGTAGCGCACGTACGCGGTGCTGCCGCCGCTGTCCTCCACGTCCGCCGGCGAGGGGTGCTCGTCGGCCAGCAGCTCCTCGGCGTGGTCGGCATACCAGCGCATCGCCTTCACGCACTTGGCGGCCTCGGCGCGGGCCGCGGTGACGGGCTTGCCCATCTCGGTGGTCAAAGTGCGGGCGATGTCGTCCCGCTCCTTCTCCAGCAGGCCGGCCGCCCGGTGCAGCAGTTCGGCGCGCTCGGCGAAGCCGGTGGTGCGGTACTCCTCGAAGGCGGCGCGGGCGCGCTCCAGCCGCTCCTCGATCCCCTGGTCGCCCAGGGCCTCGAAGGTCTGCAGGGTCTCACCGGTGGCCGGGTTGGTGGTCGAGATGGGCATGGGTCCCTCCCGGGGTGCTCTGAGACGGTGCGGCCCGCCGGCCGGACAGCCGGCGGGCGGGTGCGCGCTCCCCGCTCCCGCTCGTCCTCGCTCGCTTCCGTTCGCGGGGGCGCGTACCCGCCCGCGGCGCTCTCAGTCCGCGAACGGCGGCCCCGGGGCGATGGGAGCGGCCCCGGGGCGGTCGGCGCCGGGGCCGGTCAGCGCTGGGCGAGCCTCAGCCGCACTTCCACCTCCTGGTCGCCCGAGATCCGGGGCTCGGCCGTCACGTCGTAGAAGCCCACGAGAGCGTTCTGGACCTGCCGCACCGCGTCGGGGCCGCCGCTGAGGTCCGCCTCGACCGGCTCCCCGAGTTCCAGGGTGCACTCCACCTCACCGTGGGCGCGGACGTCGACCGTGCCCACCCAGAACTTCCGCTGCTCGCCGTCCGCCCCGGGCCCGCCCCCGCCGTTGCCGTCGCCCAGCTCGGGCGATTCGGGGAACGCCGACCTCAGGACGGCGAAGACGGCCGCCGCGTTCGAAGCGGTGCAGTGGGGCAGCTCGATCTCGACGAGGCAGGCCCCTTCCTTGGTCTTTCCGGTCTGTTCAGTGCTCATAGCCCACCTGTACCCCGGTGCGGGCGATGGTCACAGGCCGTTCCGGCACACGACCGGTCCGCCGCCGCGGAGCCGGGCCCGGAGGTCGGCGCGGGCACGGAACGCGCCGCTACCCGGCGGGGTCCAAGATGGCCCCGGTGTCGCGGAGGTAGTCGCCGTAGGGCTGCGGCACGGACCCTTCGAGCGGTTCCCGGCGAGGGCCCGGACCGGGCTCGGCGGAGCGGAGGACGGCGTGGTGGCACACCCGGAGGGCCGCCGGGAGGCTGGGATACCGCCACTGGTCCGGTCCGGGCGCCGCGCAGCGGTCGTCCTCCACCGGAGCCGGAGGCTCCCCCTGCGGGGTGGACTCGTACCAGCCGTACCGCCCGGGAGCGTCGTCGGTGCTGTCGTTCAGCACCAGCGTGGCCCCGGCGCCCGCCGCCGCGAGCACCGCCCATCCGGTGACCAGTACCTGCTTCGCCCGGCGCGACGCCATGACGGACTCCCCCTCACGGAAACGATGGTGATCATCAC
>NZ_JADEYH010000025.1 GCF_017114865.1 Streptomyces verrucosisporus
AGGGGGGCGGGCTCCGGCGGTGCCGCGGGCTCACGTTCCGGCGACGGCGCGGGCCCCGGCGCCGAACCCGGCGGGGAGGAGAGCACGAGCCCTCCCCCGCGGACCGGCCCGGGCCAGGGCCGCACCGGGCCCCCTGCCTCTGCCCCCGCCTCCGGCTCCGGCCCCGCCCCCGAGGCGACGGCGCCGGACCCCGTGATGCCCGTACGCCCCGCGAAGCCGGTGGCCCCGCGCCCCGTCGTACGCCCCGCGGCGGTGCCGGAGGAGGCGGCGGGGGCGCCCTGCCCCGCCTGCGGTGCACCCAACCCGCCGGGCCGCCGGTTCTGCAGGCGCTGCGCGACGGCGCTGGACCCCTCCGCCGAGCCCGTCCCACCACCGTGGTGGCGGACCGTGTGGCCGCCGCGCCGCCGGGCGCGGGCGGGCTCGGGCCGGGCGGTGCGGTCACTGGTGACCCTGGCCGCGGTGGCGGCCGTGTGCGCGGGCGCTCTCCTGCTACTGCCCGCCGGGCGCACCGTGTTCGAGGACGCCCGGGACAAGATGGGCAAGCCCAGGCCCGTGACCCCTGCGGCCATCGAGGCGAGCGCCGAGGTCCCCCGGCATCCGGCGACGAACACCACGGACGGGCTGAGCAACCGCTACTGGGGCGCGCCCGCACCGGGCGCCTCGGTGACCTACACCTTCCGCGAGCCGTTCCGGCTGGTCGATCTGATCATCGTCAACGGTCCCTCCAAGTCTCCCGAGGACTACGCCCGTCAGGCACGCGCACTCCGTCTGGACCTGGAGGTGACGGGGCAGGACGGCACGATGCACCGCGAGGAACTCGCCCTCGGCGACAAGCCGGGTCCTCAGACGTTCCCCATGGGGATCAGCGACGTGAAGACGGTGCGTCTGGTCCTGCGCTCGGCCGTCGATCTGACCGCGGACCGTCATCTGGCCCTGGCGGAGGTGGAGTTCTTCCAAAGGGGCTGATCCCGCGCCGCACCGCCGCACCGCCACCGGACCCTGCGGCACGGCCTCCCCGGCGGTGCGGCTACCGCACCCGGCGCAGCCGTACCAGCCCGCTCGCGCAGTCGCCGCGCGGCAGATCGGGCACCGGCAGGCCGTAACCGGTCAGGGTCGCCCCGGACCACTGCGCCCCGGTGTCCTCGTCCCGGTAGCGGGCCCACGCCTCCAGGCCACGCAGTCTCAGCGGGGGGTGGGCGGGTCCGAAGGAGGTGCTCGGGCGCCACACGAGGACCACCGTCCGGTCGGCGTCGGCATCGGCGTCGGTGTACTGGACGGCCGTCAAAGGCCCCTCCTCCGGTGCGAGCAGCCGGTGGAGGCGGCCGTGCTGCACCACCGGGCGGATGTCCTTGTACAGCTCGATCAGACGTGCGGCCTCGGCGCTCTCCTCGGCGGTCCAGTCGGTCAGGTCACCTCCGATGCCCAGGACGCCGGCCATGGCCGAGTGGAACCGGAAGGCCATCGGGACCCTGCGGCCCGTCAGCGGGTTGGGGCTGTCGGTCACCCATGCGGACATCACCCCGGCCGGGTGGATCTGGCCGAAGCCGTGCTGGATGGTCAGCCGGTCCACCGCGTCGGTGTTGTCGGAGGTCCATACCTGATCGCTCCGGGCGAGGACGCCCAGGTCGATCCGGCCTCCGCCGCCCGCGCACCCCTCGATGCGCAGGTGCGGGAGCGCCCCGCGCAGCCGGTCGAGCACCCGGTGCAAGCCCCGGGCGTGCTCGGTGTGGACCCTGCGCGCGTCCCGGCCGCCGGCGTGGACGCCCGCTTCAGTGAAGGACCGGTTGAAGTCCCACTTGAGGAAGTCGACGCCGCTGCCGTCGACCAGGTCGCGCAGCCACTCGTACGCCCAGTCCGCCACCTCGCGCCGGGAGAAGTCCAGGACGAGCTGATGGCGCAGCTCGGTGGCCCGGCGGTCGGGCAGGTGCAGCACCCACTCGGGGTGCCGCCGGTACAGGTCGCTGTCGGCACTGACCATCTCCGGTTCCACCCACACGCCGAACCCCATGCCCAGCCGGTGCACCTCGTCGGCCAGCGGGCCCAGCCCCCCGCGGGAAGCGGCGCCGGTGCGGCGTCCAGTCGCCCAGGCCCGCCCGGTCGTCGTCCCGGCCGCCGAACCAGCCGTCGTCGACCACGAACAGCTCCACCCCCAGGGCGGCGGCGCGCCGGGCCAGTGCGAGCTGGTTCTCCTCACTGACCTGGAAAGACGTCGCCTCCCAGGAGTTGTACAGCACCGGCCGCAGCTCGTCGGGGTGGGGCAGGACGTGCCGGCGCACATAGGTGTGGAAGGCGTGGCCGGCCCCGCCGAAACCGTCCGTGCCGTACACCGCCACGCTGACCGGGGTGATGTGGCGCGCGCCGGGAGCCAGGGCGATCTCGACTCCCTCGTGTCCCTCCGAGGCCACCACGCCCACATGTCCGGCGGCGGTGCGCTGGACCGTCAGGCGCCAGCTGCCGCTGGCGGCGAGCGCCGTGGCCCAGACCTCTCCGTGTTCCTCGTCGGCGCCGCCGGCGTCGAGCACGGCCCACGGACCGGCGTCGTGACCGGTGTGGCCGCGCCTGCTGGTCAGGGTCGTCTCCCCGGCGGCGAGCGCGGTCCGCTCCAGACGGTTCTCCGCGGACCAGCCGCCGTGGACGCAGGACAGCCGCCAGTGCGGCCGCCGGGGCAGCGGCCAGTGGGCGGAGGCGCACCGCAGGAGGAGCAGCGGCTGCGCGTCCGGTCCGGCGGTGTGGACGATCTCCGTCCAGCGCTCGAGCATGTCCGTGCCGGGCGGTATCCGGTAGTGCAGCTCCCACGCCAGCGGCCGCGACCGGTCCCGCAGCGAGACGGCGAGATGGCCCTCCCCGGCGATCCGGCAGCCCTCGATGCGGGGTTCGACCGGATCGCTGCCGTCGGCGAAGCGGACCTGGAGGGCCGGTACGCCGAACCGGGCGCCGCCCTCGACGGGGTACTCCTCCACCCCGTCCAGACGACCGGCGAAACTGTCGTCGTGGTCGGCCCACACCGGCAGCGCCGCCGCGTCGGCCAGGGGCACGGGCGCGCCCCAGTGGACGTGGCACACGGTGCCCGCCGCGGTGTCGACGCGCAGGACGTAGCAGGTTGCGGGGGTGCGCAGCACGACGGTACCGCTGGGCTCGTCGATCTCCACTCCTCCATGGGGCGGCTGTGAAGCACTCCGGGCAGGCATGGACGGGCTCCTCGAAGGGTGTGCGGGGCGGGGAAGCGGCGGAGTGCGGCGGAGTGCGGCCGCGCGGGTCAGGTCCGGTGCGCGGGCTCCTCGCGTACGACGACCACTCCCCCGGCCGGGATCTCCACGCGAGAGCCGTCGCCCGCGGCGTCCAGGAGTGCGGTGCCCCCGGCGGCGGCCCGGACACTGTCGCCGGTGTGATTGACGAGGAAGAGGTAGGAGCCGTCCGGGCCGGTGCGGCGCACCGCCTCGACCCCCTCGGGGACGACGGCGGCGGGACGCAGGCCGGCCTCCGCCGCGAGGCCCCGGACCAGTTCGCGCAGCGTCGCGGCGGACGCGCGGGTGGCCACGTACCGGGCCGTCCCCTCACCGTGGGCGTGCCGGGTGGCGGCGGGCCCGCCGCGGGCCGGGCCGCCGTCGGGGGTGTCGGCGAAGCGGAGCACCGGAGTGCAGCCGCGCGGCTCGACGCGTTCGGCCCACTGCCGGGCCGTCGAGCCGTCGCTCAGGCGGACCGTCTCCTCGGGCCGCAGCGGCAGGTACTCGTCGACGCGCAGTCCGAGCACATCGCGCAGGGCGCCGGGGTAGCCGCCCGGGCGCACCCGGTCGCAGGAGTCCACCACGCCGCTGAAGCAGCCGACCGCGAGGTGTCCGCCCCGGTGCACGTACCGGGTGAGGTCGTCGGCGTGCTCGTCGGCGAGGAGGTAGAGGTTGGGCGCGACGACCGCCTTGTACGGCGCCAGGTCGGTCCCGGGCGGGACGACGTCGCAGGTGATGTTCGAGGTCCACAGTGCCTCGTACCAGTCGCGCACCGCGTCGAGGTAGCGCATCGGGCCGCAGGGGCGGGCCTCCAGTTCCAGCGCCCACCAGTTGTGCCAGTCGAACAACAGCGCGACGTCCGCCCGGACCCGTGTTCCGGTCACCTCGCCGAGCGCCGCCAGCTCCGCGCCCAGCGCGCGGACCTCGCCCCAGATCCGGGTGTCCGTGCCGCCGTGCGGGAGCATCGCGCTGTGCCACTTCTCCGCGCCCGCCCGCGACTGCCGCCACTGGAAGAACATGATGCCGTCCGCACCGCGCGCCAGGTGCGTCAGGCTGTTGCGGCGCATCTCCCCCGGTGTCTTGGCCACGTTGACGGGCTGCCAGTTGACGGCGGAGGTGGAGTGCTCCATGAGCAGCCAGGGGCGGCCGGCGGCCATGCCGCGGGCGAGGTCCGCGTTCAGGGCCAGGTCGATGTGGCCGTCCGGGTCGGCGGCGGGCAGGTAGTGGTCCAGGGAGACCAGGTCGCACTCGCCGGCGAAGGCGTGGGCGTCGACCTTCTTCTCCAGCGTCCCCAGGTGGTTGGTGGTCAGGGGTGTGCCGGGTGCGATGCGGCGCAGCAGGGCCGCCTCGGCGCGGTGGCGGGCCAGGAGGGCCTCGGAGGAGAAGCGGCGGTAGTCCAGGTCCTGCCCCGGGTTGCGGAAGGCCGTGGTGTCGCGGGGCGGGTCGATCTCCTCCCAGTCGCCGTAGCGCTGGCCCCAGAAGTCGGTGCCCCACGCCTCGTTGAGGGTCTCCAGCGTGGTGTGGCGCGTCCTGAGCCACCGGCGGAACGCGGCGGCGCTGGTGTCGCAGTAGCACAGGGCGTTGTGGTTGCCCCACTCGTTGTGGACGTGCCACAGCGCGACCGCGGGGTGGGCGGCGTAGCGGGTGGCCAGTGCGGTGACGACGGCGTCGGCGGCCTCGGCGTAGGCGGGGTGGCTGGGGCAGAAGGCCTGCCGGCTGCCGTGGGCCAGCCGGGTGCCTGCGGCGGTGACCGGCCGGGCGTCGGGGTGCAGCCGGGTGAACCAGGGCGGCGGCGCGGCGGTGGGCGTGGCGAGGTCCACGGCGATGCCGTGCGCGTGGAGCAGGTCGAGCACCTCGTCCAGCAGGCTCCAGTCGTAGGTGTCCGGGCGCGGCTGGATCCGGGACCAGGAGAACACTCCGACGGTGACGAGGTTGACGCCCGCTTCGCGCATCAGGCGGACGTCCTCCCGCCACACCTCCCGCGGCCACTGCTCGGGGTTGTAGTCGCCGCCGTAGGCGATGCCGCCGAGCCGGCGGTTCAGGGCGGTCATGGCGTGGGTCATGACTTCACCGCCCCGGCGGTGAGCCCGGCGCGCCAGTAGCGCTGGAGCATGAGGAAGGTGAGCACGATGGGCACGACGGAGACCAGGGCTCCCACGATGGTGAGGGTCTGCAGCTCTGGCAGGCGGCTGGTCTGCGACTGCCAGGTGAACAGGCCGAGGGTGACGGGGTAGAGGGTGTCGTCCTGGAGCATGACCAGGGGCAGCAGGAAGTTGTTCCAGATGACGACGAACTGGAACAGGAAGACGGTCACCAGCGCCGGGGACATCATGCGCAGTGCGATGCCCCAGAAGATGCGCAGCTCCCCCGCGCCGTCCATCCGGGCGGCCTCGACCACCTCGTCGGGGACCGACGCCGCGGCGAAGACGCGCGAGAGGTAGACGCCGAAGGGGCTGACGACGCTGGGCAGGAAGACCGACCAGAACGTGTTGGTCGCGTCCACCTCGGCGAAGAGCAGGAACAGGGGCAGGGCCAGGGCGGTCGCCGGCACCAGGACGCCGCCGAGGATGACGGAGAACAGCGCTTCGCGCCCGGTGAAGGTGTACTTGGCCAGGGCGTATCCGGCGGCCGCGGCCAGGAGGGTGGCGATGGCCGCGCCCACCCCGGCGTAGAGGAGGCTGTTGAGCAGCCACCGGCCGAAGACGCCGCCTTGCTGCTCGAAGAGGGCGGTGAGGTTGTCGCCGAGGTGCCATCGGGCGGGCAGCAGCCCGGGCGTGGAGACCAGGTCGCTCTGGCTCTTGGTTGCGGAGACGAGCAGCCAGTAGACCGGCAGCAGCATGTAGCAGGCGGCCAGCGTCATGAAGGCCACGGCGGCGGCCACGGAGAGCCGTCCGGGCCCGCGCCGCCCCGGGGCTGTGGCGTGGGCGCCTTCGGTACGGGTGAGGAAGCTCATCCCTGCCTCCTGGAGGTGAAGTGCAGAAAGGCGAACGACAGCAGGAACGTCACGGCGGCCAGCAGGACCGACAGGGCCGCCGCCTCGCTGTAGTTGTCGCCGGAGGCCAGGGAGTACGCCGCCAGGTTGGGCGTGTACGTGCTGGTCACGCTGGTGGAGATGGACCGGAAGACCTGCGGTTCGGTGAACAGCTGGAAGGTGCCGATGATGGAGAAGACCCCGGTGAGGACGAGCGCCGGGCGGATCAGCGGCAGCTTGATCCGCAGCGCGATGGTCCAGTCGCCGGCCCCGTCGACGCGCGCCGCCTCCCCGATGTCGGCCGGGACGGCCTGCAGGGCGGCGTAGAGGATCAGCATGTTGTAGCCGGTGTACGTCCAGGTGACGACGTTGCCGATGGAGAACAGGATGGCGTCCGCGCCCAGCAGGTCGGCCTGGACTCCGGCCGATCCGAGCAGCTCCACGACCGGTGAGAGCCGGGGGTCGTACAGGAAGGCCCACATCAGCGCCGCGACCACGCCCGGGATGCCGTACGGAACGAAGTACACCAGGCGGAAGAAGCGCTTGAGTCTGGCCACGGCGGAGTCCAGCAGCAGGGCGAGCGCCAGGGCGAACAGGAGCATCACCGGGATCTGCACCAGGGCGAACAGGCCGACGCGTACGACGCTGTCGGCGAAGAACGGCTCGCGTACGACGCCGGCGTACTGCTCGAATCCGGCGAACACCGAGTGGGTGCTCCCGAAGGTGCCTCCCACCCGCTCGGTCCTGTGCAGGCTCTGCCAGAAGGCGTAGCCGACCGGGACGAGAGTGAACAGGACGAAGGGTATGAGGAAGGGGGCGAGGAACGCGTAGGGGGCGAGGGCCCGGCGGGGGTACCTGCGGCGTGTGCCGGGCGGGGCGGCGGTGGATGTCACGGGAAGGCCTTCGGCGGGGTGCGGTCCCCGCCGCCGGTGCGGCGGGGACGCGGGGCGAGGGGTGATCGGTCAGTCGGCCACGTCGAGGGACTGCTTGCGCAGCGAGTCCGCGCTCTGGGACTGGGTCTGCTCCAGGACGTCGCCGAGCGTTCCCTCGCCGCCGACGGCGCCGGCCGTTCCGTCGCCGAGGAAGCGGTAGGTGTCGGTCATGGTCGGCCCCCAGGTGAAATCGGTGTCCACGTCGGCGGAGGCCTGCGCGAAGACGTCGAAGATCCTCTGCCCGCCGTAGAAGTCCACCGGCTGCTTCAGGGCCGGCAGGTCCAGGCCCGCCGTGGCCGCCGGGTAGAGGCCGCCCTCGCGGTTGAGGATCTCCAGCGCCTCGGGGTCGGTGTTGAGCCACAGCGCGAACTCGGCTGCCTCGGCGGGGTGTTCGGTGCCGGAGAGCACCGCCGTGGTGGAACCGCCCCAGTTCCCGGCCCGCTGGTCGCCGGCGTTCCACTGCGGCATGGGGGCCACCGCCCACTTGCCGTCCGTCGACTTGGCGTTGTCCCGGATGGTGCTGTAGCCCCAGGCGGCGCTGATCCAGGTGACGACCTCGCCGGAGTTCCAGGCCTTGTAGAGGGCGGGTGAGAAGCCCTGGAGGTCCGTGGCGACGAGCTCGTCGTCGATCAGCTTCTGCCAGTAGTCGGCTACCTGGCGGCTCTCCGGCCGGTCGACGGTGACCTTCCAGGCCTCGCCGTCCCGTTCGAACATGGTGGCCCGGTTCTGCCACAGCAGGCCGGTGAACCAGTTCGGGTCGGTCTGCGAGAAGTGGGTGATGTACTTGCCGTCCTGCTTGATCTCGCGGGCGGCGGCGGCGTACTCCTCCCAGGTGGTGGGGGCCTTGAGGCCGAGTTCGTCGAAGACGTCCTTGCGGTAGAACATGGCCATGGGGCCGGTGTCCTGCGGGACGGCCCAGATGCCGTCCTCTCCCCCGGCGCCGAAGTCCACCTGGGACCGGGTCCAGTCGACGAACTTCTCCTGGGCCTCGCTCACGCCGGGGCACTCGGCTATGTCGCGCAGGCCCCCCTTGAGACGGAAGCTGGCCAGGGAGTCGTACTCGATCTGGCCGAGGTCGGGCGCCTTGTCGGCCTTCAGGGCGTTGGACATGTTCTGGTAGGTGCCCGCGTTGCCGGCGGGGGTCGTCTTCAACTTCACCTGGACGTCGGGGTTCTGCCCGTTCCACAGGTCCACCGCCTCCTGCATCCCCGGCACCCAGGACCAGTACTGCAGCGTGACCTTGCCCGAGGACGGCTCGCAGGAGACGTCGGCCGCGGCGTCGTCCTTGCCACCGCCGCCGCATCCGGTGGCCGCCGTGAGGGCCACGACCGCAGCGCCGATCATGCAGCGTCTGGCCATGGGTGAGAGGTGAGCGCGCATCGCCATGAGGTTGCTCCTTGGGCTGAGAGTCCGCTCCGACGAAGCGGTGGGCGCAACCTTCACGACAGGAAGCGGAAGAAGTCAATAGACTGGAGGAATTCAAGCAACTCCGAGTTCACTCCGTGACCACACCGGACGGCGGTCAGCCTCTCTCCACACCCATCTTGAACTGCTGTTTCCTTTCCCGTACCAACTCCTCACCGGTCAGGGCCTCGTCATGCGGAATCGATTACGCTACGGTGTCCAGCAGGCCATGGCGACGCCGTCCGAGGGGTCCCCGAAGGGGTTCCGAGAGGAGGGGCCGGCGGGGAGGGAGACCGGTCAGGCCGAGGCGCGCGCGACGAACTCCGCCCTCACCCGGATGGTCCGGTGCACGCTGCGTCCGTCGAGCCTCCCCCTGAGCAGCCGGGCGGCGGCCCGGCCGACGTCCTCGGCCGGATAGCGGATCGTCGTCAGCCGCGGACGCACCAGGGAGGCGAAGGAGGCGTCGTCGTGGCCCACCAGCGCCACATCGCCCGGTATGTCGACGCCCAGTTCGCAGGCCTTGTCCATGGCGCCGACCGCGATGACGTCGTTGGCGCAGAACACCGCGTCCGGCCGGTAGCGCCGGCGCATCAGCTCGGCGAATCCCTCGGCCCCTGCCTCACGCGTGTGCTCGCCCCTGATCACCAGCTCCCGCGGCAGGGAGGTGCCGAACTGCCGGGCGAGCCCTCTGAGGAGTTCCAGACGCGGATCGCCCCCCGTCGCGTCCCGCGGCCCCGCGATCATCGCGATGCGGCGCCGCTGCGCCGCGGTCACCCTCTCCAGTGCCTGCCGGGTCGCGGTCCGCGCGTCGGGGGTCACCAGGTCGACGGGGCCGAAGGGGACGTCCGCGCTCACGACGGCGGGGATCCCGGCATCGGTGAGCGTCCGGATGTCCCGGGGCAGCAGCCGGAACGGTGTGATCACGACACCGGCGAAGCGCTGCTGCACCGCCTCGGCCAGCAGCGCGCGTTCCTCCTCACGCCGAGCGCGGGTGTCGCAGACGACCACATGGATGCCCAGGCCCCGCAGCTCCTCCTGGAGAATGGCCGCGAGCTGCGCGAAGAACGGGTTGGCGATGTCGGGCACGATCAGCGCAACGAGGCTGGACCGGCCCGTCCGCAGGCTGCGGGCCGCCGTGTTCACGGTGAACCCCAGCTCGTCGATGGCTTTCTCCACCGCCGCCCGGGTCGCGGGGGCGACGGGCCTCTTGCCGGACAGGACGTAGGAGACCGTGGCGGAGGAGACTCCCGCCACACGGGCGACGTCCGCCATGGTGACCCGTTCTCGCACTGCTCACGCTCCCTTCGCGCCGTCACCCTACTTCAAGGGCGCCATTCGGACGGATCCGCTCTGACCTGGCGGTTTCCGCCGCCGCCCGGCGATGGGCGGTCACCGTACGACGTACGAGGCCATGCGCTCCCGCGGGAGCGGGGGGAGGCCTACGGCACCCGGCGCCCCGGGGCGGTGACGGCGGTCCGGGGGGTCTGCGGCAGCAGGTCGTGGTGCAGGCGGGTACCGGCGAAGGCCGGGAGGCGCTCGGCCCCGCGCTCGCAGCGGCGGTGGGGCGGGTGGCGGTGGGCGAGCCGGGCGATGTGCGAGCCGGTGGCCCGGCGGCGCCGGCCCGGCCGGTCATGGGCATGGGTGTGCCTCTGCCTCCGGCGGCCTGCCCGACTGCTGCGGGCGGTCGGCCGGAGCGCGGGTGACGAGGGCGGCGATCGTGCCCAGGGCCAGGGTCAGGGGCGAGTACAGGACCAGATCCCAGAACCGGAACGGCGCGGGGCCCTGGCCGAGCACGCCGGACAGGACCAGGCCCGCGGCGCCCCGCAGGAGCAGCACGGCGGCGAGGATCCAGGCCATGGCGTTCAGGACCCGGTGCGGAAGGAGACCGCGCACGATCCCGGCCCGGGCCAGGACGAGCCACGCCGCCACCGCGAGCAGGCAGGCGACGGCCAGGGTCGCCCACGGAGGCGGGGCGGCCGAGGGGGCCGTCCGGCCGACGACGGTTTCGAGAAATCGTTCCCGGCCGGCCAGTGGCCAGGGCGACCTCAGCCAGAGGAGATGGAGGAACGAGAGGGCGGCGAGCGTGAGGGCGGCCACTGCGGCCGCGGGACGGTACGGGTTCTGGGGCATGGAGCGTGCTCCTGTGGTGGGAATGGGTCGCTCGGTGGTGGCCGGAGGCGCCGAAGACCCCGTCCGCGTGCGAGGGCTTGACGGCTCCGGCGGCGCGGGGCGGGCGGCGCGCCCCGGCTCACGGCTCGCGGAGCAGGGCCAGCGCGGGTTCCACCAGTGCGCGGTACTGGTTCCGCGCGGCGGAGGGCGGCAGTCGGCGGAGCACCGTGTCACGCAGTACACGCGCCGGGCGGCTCCGCCAGTGCGAGATCTTTCCGATGCGCCGTGAGGTGAGCTGCATGCGGCGGACACGGCGGTGGCGCAGGGCCCGGTAGCGCTCGAGGGCACCGTCCGCGCCGGGGCCCAGGCAGAGGGCGAGGGCGTAGGCGTCCTCGATGGCCATGGCGGCTCCCTGCCCCTGGTTCGGTGTGATGGCGTGGGCGGCGTCGCCGAGGAGCAGGATCCTGCCACGGCCCCAGACGGGTGTGTCGAGCTCCTCGAGGTCGTGGTGGAGGGGCGGGGCCTCGGTCAGGACGTCCAGAAGCCGGGCCGGCTCGCCGCGGTGGTGGGCGAAGGCGCGGCGGAGGCCGTCGGGCCGGCCGGGCTCCGGGGCACGCCGGGGTGCGGTGGTGACGAGGTAGTAGTACAGCTTCCGGCCGGGCAGGGGCACAGCGCCGATGCGGGTGCCGGGGCCCCACGACTCCACGGCGTTCGTGAACCCGGCGTTGTCAGTGATCCCCCGCCAGCAGGTGGTGCCGCTGTAGCGCAGCGGGAGCGGTCCGGTGAGCCGTTCCCTGACAGTCGAGCGCAGGCCGTCGGCGCCGACCACGACGTCGTAGGAGTGCACCGCGCCGTCCCCGGCGAAGCCGACCTCGACGGATCGGCCGGTGTCCCGTAGGGAGTTGACGGCCCGCCCGGCCAGGAAGCGCACCTCGCCCGGCAGGTGGTCGTGGAGGACTGCATGGAGCGATGAGCGGGCGAGGGACCGGGAGGGTTCGCCGTGGCCGGCCGAATACCCGGGACGGATGCGCTGGAGCACGGCCCCGTCGGCGTCGACGAGGTCGAACGAGGGCAGCGGGTGGCTGTGCCCGGACAGGTCCACGTCCAGTGCGGCGAGGATGTGCAGCGCGTTGGGAGCCAGGACGATGCCGGCGCCGGTCGTGGAGCGGTGAGGGCTCCTTTCGGCGACGGTGACGTGGTGGCCCGCGCGCTGGAGGGCGCGGGCTGCGGTCAGTCCGCCTATGCCGCCGCCCGCCACGAGGATGTCGAGCGGCTTCACGCGTACTCCTGCCGGCGCTTCGCGGTGATGATCCGGGTGAGGGACGCCTCCAGCAGCCGCAGTTGGGCGGCACGGTCCATCTCCCCGCGCAGTCCGGCGACGAGGATGCCGAAGTAGAGGGAGAAGAAAGCCGTGAACAGCAGGTCCGGGTCCGGGAGGACGACCGCGTGTGCCGAGGCGGCCTCCTCCAGTTCACCCGTCACCCATCGGCGGAACTCGGCCATCCGCCGCTCCGTGGGGCCCTGGGGGTTGGTGTGGAAGAGCGAGGCGGACAGGTACTGCCGGGCGAGGTCGGGTTCGCGGTCATAGCTGGCGTAGAGCTCGCCGGCCACGTGGACCAGCCGGCCGACGAGGTCTCCGGCCGGGGGCAGGGTGCGCATCGCGGTCTCCAGGGCCCGGCCGACGTGCTCGTCGAGGAGGGTCTCGATCAAGGTGTTCAGATCGGGGAAGTGCACGAAGAACGTCCCGGCCGCGACCTCGGCCTCCGCGGCCACGTCCCGTGTCGTCAGCCCTGCGAGCCCGCGCTGCCGCAGCACTCGGCGTGCCGCTGCGAGCAGCGCCTGTCGGGTCTGCCGTTTGCGTTGCGCGCGTACGCCGCCGGAGGGCGGGCGCGCGGAGTTGCCGTCCATGTCAGTGAGCATACTCAGTGAGCGCGCTCAGCGAAAGTTGCGGGTGCCCCGCACCGGCCGGAGCCGCGCGGACACGCCCGAGGCGGCCGTCCGGCCGCAGCCGGTCGCCTGCTGTTGCAACCCTTCTCCCGGCAGAGTGCGAGACCGCCCTCCAGCACCGCTCCGCGGAGCCGGACCGGCCCCCGGGATCTCACATGTCCGTCGAACAGAGCACGCAAGGAACGCCGATTGAACAGGCCGGGCGGGGTCTCACGGGCGCGGGACGTGGCCGGCGGGCAGGCGCGACCGGCGCGGTGCGCCGTCCCGCGGCCTGTTCCGTACCACGGCGGCACACGGACACGCCCTGCCTTGAGTCGACCCCCGCCGGGACCCGCCACCGGACACCGTCTCCTCGCCGGCCTCGCCACCGGCCCGCACCCATACGGGCTCGCCGTTCCGGCCGTCGGCGACGCGAAGCCCTCCCCCGGGACCGATCGGTCGATCACGACGGAAGCAGCCCGTCGGCCGAGGCCGGTCGCAGGGCTTCGCCGTCGGCGGGACGATCCCTTCAGTGACCGACGTCGTGGTCACCGGCTTCGACGAGTCCGCTCTCGTAGGCGAAGATCACTATCTGGATCCGGTCGCGCAGACCGAGCTTGGCCAGGATGCTCGACACGTGCGACTTGACGGTCGCGGCGCCGATGAGGAACCGCTCGGCGATCTCCGAGTTGCTCGCTCCCCGGGCGACGGCGACGGCGATCTCCCGCTCGCGCTCGGTCAGACGCCCCACGCGGCCCGCGGCGGCTGTGCCGGCGACGCGCCGCTGCGCGAACCGGTCGATGAGCCGCCGGGTAATCGACGGCGCCAGCATCGCTCCCCCCTCGGCCACGGTGCGCACGGCGGTGGCGAGTTGCTCCGGCGGGATGTCCTTGAGGACGAAGGCGCTGGCACCGGCGCGCAGCGCCTCGTAGACGTATTCGTCCGGGTCGAACGTGGTCAGGATCAGCACGCGCACGCCCCAGTCGGCCTCCCGCAGGATCCGGGAGGTCGCCTCCAGGCCGTCCATACCGGGCATGCGGATGTCCATGAGGATCACGTCGGGACGGTGCAGGCGTGCCGCCTCGATCGCCTCGTGTCCGGTGCCGGCCTCGGCCACGACCTCTATGGCGTCGTCGACCCGCAGGATCATGGCGAAGCCACGGCGGACCAGTGCCTGGTCGTCGGCGACGACGACACGGACGGTCATGCGCGCTCCCCCTGGACAGGCAGATGTGCGGTCAGCCGGAATCCGCCACCGGGCCGCGGTCCCGCGTCGAGACTACCGCCGAGCAGCAGGGCCCTCTCCCGCATGCCGACGATCCCGTGGCCGCCCGCGCCCGCCCGCGCGGTGTCCGAAGCGGACCGGGCGGCGCCCCGGCCGTCGTCCAGCACTTCGACGGTGACACCGCGACCGCCCTCGTCGTACCGGAGGCGCACCTCGGTGCGTGTGCCCGGTCCACTGTGCTTGAGCACGTTGGTCAGCGCCTCCTGGACGATGCGGTACACCGAGAGCTCCACGCGGACCGGCAGAGGGTCGCGGAGGCCTCCGGTGACCGAGACGCGCAGCCCCGCGTCACGCACCTGCGCGACGAGCCTGGGCAGATCGGCCGGGCCGGGCTGGGGGCCGAGCGCGTCGCGTCCGGTCTCCGGGCGCAGCACTCCCAGCAGGTGCCGCAGCTCGTCCAGCGCCTGGCGGCCCGCTTCCTCGACCGCGGTCATCGCCTCGAGCGCACTCCGGGGGTCCTCGGCGGCCACCATCCGGGCGGCGCCGGCCTGCACGGTCATCATGCTCACCCGGTGAGCCACCACGTCGTGCGACTCCCGGGCGATGTGGGTCCGCTCCTCGGCGACGATCCGCCGCGTCTCGGCCGCCTGTTCCAGACGGAGCCTGGCACCGTGCTCGGCACGCAGCCGCAGGCGCCGGCCGGCGTACCAGGCCCCGGACATGACCAGGCAGCCGAAACCGATCTCCTCCCGGGGGGCAAGGCGGAGCAGGCCGTCGACCGTGACCGCGGTGACCACCGCGACGGCGCCGAGGGGACTCCACCGTTCGTCGCCGCTGTACCGCCCGACGCCGTACAGCGCGATGGCCACGGCCCCGCCCAGGGTCGAGTAGCTGCCGCCCAGGGTCGGAGCCCACGCCGCGAGCACCACGCACAGGACCGCGACCGGCCTGCGCCGACGCCGGCAGAGCGCCGCCCCGGCCACCGCGTAGAGCAGGAGGAACGGCAGGGGGACGTCGGTGACCGGACGGACGGTCACGGCGCCCCCCGGGCCGCCCTCCAGGAACGTCGCCGACAGGAACGCGGCGGCCGCGAGGGTGGCGTCCGCGGCCCGCGGCCAGCGGGCGAAGGGGCCCCGGAACCTGGCCGGCATGCTGCGGACCGGTGTCCCGGCAGGCTGCGCCATGCGGTTCATCATCGCTCCATCAACAGACGTCCGGTGCTTTGGCCTCGATCCTCGGCGCACTGGGCAGGCCATCGTAATAGCAGGTCAAGAGCGCGGTAACCCGTCGGCAGGCGGATCCGGTCCTCCCCCGGCGGGGGGAGGTGCCGCGCCGGTCCCACCGCCCCGGGCGGGAGGACCGAACCCCTCCGGCGGCCGGGGACAGCGACGGCCGCGGCGCCCACCATGAAACCTCTCCCGTTTTCCGGCGTCGGCGCTGCGCGAAGACGCCGGCGGCAGCCCTCTGACAGGAGCTCACGTATCCATGAACCGATTCACCCGTCTCATCGGCGAGGCGAGTGCCCGCCGGCCGTGGGCCACGGTCGCCGCCTGGGCGGTCGCCCTGCTTCTCGTGCTACCCCTGGCCGGTGTGGCCGGCGGTTCGTTCGCCGACGACCTGACCGCTCCCGGCAGCCAGAGCGAAGAGGCGATGGAGTTGCTCGGCGACCGCTTCCCGGAAGCGTCCGGAGGCAGCGCCATGGCGGTCTTCGCCGTACCGGAAGGGCAACGGCTCGAACACCACCGGCCCGCCATCGAAACGGCGGCCGCACGGATCGCCGAAGTCGATCACGTCATCGCGGTGGCCACCCCCTTCACGGCCGGCACGGTCTCGTCCGACGGGCGGATCGGCTTCGCCCGGATCGCCTTCGACGTACCTCCGACGGACGTCGGCCCCGCGCAGATCGATGCCCTGGTCGATGCGATCGAACCCGTGCGGGAGGAGGGAGTCGTAGCCGAACTGGGCGGTGACACGGTCTTCATCAACGCCGAAACACCGACATCGGGCGCGGAGGCGGCCGGCCTGCTGGCCGCGCTGATCACCCTGGTGGTCGTGTTCGGTACGGTCGTGGCCGCGCTGGTGCCCATCACGCTCGCCCTGGTGGCGGTGGCCGCGGGCCTGGGCGGGGTCACGCTGCTGGCCAACACCATGAACGTCTCCACCGCTGCCCCCACGATCGGCGCCATGATCGGCCTGGGTGTCGGCATCGACTACGCCCTGTTCATCATGGCCCGCTACCGCGAGAACCACGCCGCCGGCCAGGACAGCCCCACGGCTCTGTCCAACGCCATGGGATCCGCGGGCGCGGCCGTCGTCTTCGCCGGCGGCACCGTCATCGTGGCGATGGCCGCACTCGCGCTGACCGGCCTGGGCTTTCTGACCTCCATCGGTCTGAGCACCTCGCTGGTGGTCCTCTTCGCCGCGGCGACCGCTCTCACCCTCCTGCCGGCCCTGCTGACGCTCCTGGGCGACCGGGTCCTCAAGGGGCGCACTCCGCGCACACGCCGCGCGGACAAGTCCGGGGGCACGGTGTGGTGGCGTTTCGCCCACCACGTCTCCGGCCGGCCCTGGCCGTACCTGATCGTCGCCTCAGCGGCGCTCCTCGCACTGGCGGCCCCCGCGCTGCGCATGGAGACGGGCTTCCCCGACGCGGGCGACGACGCGTCCACCACCACCCACCGCCGCGCCTACGACCTGCTGGCGGAGGGGTTCGGTCCCGGCTTCAACGCCCCCCTGCTGGTCGTCGCCGATCTGCGAAGCCCCGGCGCGGACGCCGGAGAGATCCCGGCGCTGTCCGAGCGCATCGCCGCCGATCCCGGAATCGCATCGGTCGGCGAGGCCCGCACATCCGCGGACGGGGGGGACGGTGGTGCTGCCCACACTCCCCACCACCGCGCCCTCGGACGCTCAGACGTCCGCGACGCTCGAGCGCGTCCGTGACCTCGTGCCGGACAACGTCCTCGTGTCCGGTGTCACCGCCATGACCGACGACCTCACCCGGCAACTCGCCGACACCCTGCCGATGTTCGTCGGCACGGTGCTGGTGGCGTCGTTCCTGCTGCTGATGCTGGTGTTCCGGTCCATCGCGATACCGGTGAAAGCCACCGTGACGAACCTGCTGTCCATCGGTGCCGCCTACGGTGTGGTGGTCGCCGTCTTCCAGTGGGGCTGACTCGCGGACCTGTTCAACCTCGACGGGACCATCCCGATCGCCTCGCCCCTGCCGACGATCTTCTTCGCGGTCCTTTTCGGCCTGTCCATGGACTACGAGGTGTTCCTGCTCTCGCGCATCCGCGAGGAACACGAGATCTCGGGCGACGACACCGAGTCGGTGGCGCGCGGTATCGCGGCCACGGGCCGCGTGATCACCTCTGCCGCGCTGATCATGACGGTGGTCTTCCTGAGCTTCGTCGCCAACCCCTCGCCGCTCGTGAAGATGATGGGCCTGGGCCTGGCGACCGCGATCGTACTCGACGCGACGGTAGTCCGAATGGTGCTCGTTCCGGCAGCCATGGCGCTGATGGGACGCGCCACCTGGTGGCTGCCCCGCCGGCTCGACCGCCGGCTGCCCCGCATCGGCGTGGAGGGCGCCGCTCCCCGGCCCGAGCCGGTGGCCGCTCCCGCCCCCGGGAGCAACTGACGCCGCGGTCGCCTCGCTGGAGCGGTGGTCGGGGGGCCGGTCCACTCCGTCCGGCCGGCCGGCCTTCCCGGGACAGGCCGAGGCCCAGCGGCTCGTCCGGACGCCCCGGTCACCGCCGCGCGGCCTCGTCCAGGCCGCAGCGGCGCTGGAAGGCGGCGGCGACGGCCATCAGCGCGGCGGGGAGGACGGTGAAGCCCAGCAGCAGCGCCGTGAGCGCGGAGTCCGGCTGCGTCACGGTGTGCCCCTCCGTGGTGGCGACGAAGCCGCCGACGGCGAGGGCCGCGGAGTACACATAGGGTCCGAGAGCCGTCCCCGTCGCCTCGGTGGCCGTCCAGACGCCGGTGTACGCGCCGGCGCGGGCCGTGCCCCGGGTCTCCGCGGCGGCCACCGCGTCCGGCACCATCGAGAAGGCCAGCAGCTGCAGCCCGGCGAAGGCGGTGCCGAGGGCCACCACCACCACGACCGTGAAGGCCACGCCGGCCGGTCCGCCCAGCAGCAGTGCCAGCGAGCCGGTGATGAACGCCCCCTGCGCCAGCAGCAGTCCACGCTGCTTGCCCGCCCGCCGCGACAGCCACAGCCAGCCGGGCCCGGCGATCACGGCCGGGGCCAGGAAGGCGCCCATGAAGACGGTGGTGAGGCCGCCGTCCCCGAAGACGTACCGGGTGTAGAAGGGCAGCGCCGCGAGGAAGAGGTGCGTGGTGGTCCCGGTGAAGAGGTAGGAGAGCACCAGCGCCCGGAAGTCGCGGTCCCGGCCGGCCAGACGCAGGTCCGCCAGGGCGGAGTGCGCTTGCCCGTCGGGCGGGCGGGAGCCGCAGCGGCCGGTGAGCCGCCGGACTCCGGCGAGGCCGATCACCCCGGAGGCGGCCATGCCCACCGCCAGCAGCGCCGCCATCCGGGAGTAGTCCCCGCGGCCCCCCGAGGCGACCAGGGCCGGTGCGGCGACCCCGGAGGCGAGCAGTCCCAGGGTCAGGAAGAGCATCCGGAACATGAAGACCCGGGTGCGCTCGTGGTAGCCGATCCGCAGGTCGGAGGGCGTCGTCAGATACGGCACCTGGAAGCACGCGAAGAGCAGGTTGCCGGCGATGAACCAGCCGCCGACCCACAGCGCGGCTCCCGGCCCGGTGAGACCGGCGGGCACGGTGAACAGGGCCGCCAGTGACAGCGGCAGCAGCAGTCCCCAGCGGAGCATGCCCCGCCGGTGCCCGGCGCGGCGGGCCTGCCGGTCGGAGAGCGTGCCCAGCAGCGGGTGTACCACCGCGTCGACGATCTTCGGCACCAGGAGCGTCAGCCCGGCCAGGAACGGCGAGACGCCCAGCGTGTGGGTGAGGAAGTACAGCAGGAGCAGGCCGGGGACGGTGACCCACACGCCCATGCCGACCGAGCCGGTGGCGTACGCCACGAGGTCTCCGGCCCGCGCCCGCCGCGGCGGCCCGGCCCGCTCGGCGGCCTGCCGCGTCGGAGGGCCGGGGACGGCGGGTCCGGGGACTGCGGGGACGGCGGTCACGGCCGGCCCCCGTGGCGCCGGACGACACCGGCTGCCGGCTCCGCGCCGTCGAAGGCGCCGGACCGGACGCGGCCGGCCAGGGTGCGGGCGACGATCCGGTCGGTCAGCCACGGCAGATGGCGGGCCAGGAGGATCTCCACCGCTCCCCGCCGGGTGGTGGCCAGGTCGCGGCGGACCTCGGGGCCGGGCGGGAGTTCGGCGGGAGCGGGCCCGCCGATTCCCGCGTTGTTGATCAGCAGGTCCAGGCCGCCGAGCCGGGCAAGGGCGCCGGCCACCGCGTCGGACACGGCGTCGTCGTCGGTGATGTCGCAGGTCAGGACCTCGACCGGGTCGTCCGGCCCGGGGGCGAGATCCAGGCCGACGACGTGTGCGCCGAGCTCCGTGAGCCGGGCGGAGAGCGCCCGGCCGAAGGTGCCGGAGGCGCCCGTGACGAGAACGCGCAGGCCGCGCGCGTCGCGTCGGCCGCCGCCCAGCAGGGCGGCGAGAGCGGCTCCGGGAGAGGTGCGGGCAGTCGCGGCGGCGTGGGGGCCGGTGTTCATACGGTGCTCTCCTCGGTGTTCTCCGCACGGGGGGCGGTGGCGGCCCGGCGGCCGGCGGCGCGGCGTGCGCGGGCGCGTCCGGCCCTCGTCTCCCGGGAAAGGTCGGCGAGGTAGCGGTCGAAGTCGATCCGCATCCGCGGCCTGCGGTCGCTCCCCCAGCGGGCGGTGGCGTCGCGCAGATCGAGGTCGGTGGAGCGCCGCTGCTCCGCCGCCGGGGGGAGGGCGTAGGCGCCGGACAGGCGGGCGGCCGCGAGTTTGGCCTGCGCCTCGACGACGGGGAGGGCGGCGCCGGTCGACTGCATCAGCCCGACGAAGGCGAGATCGGGGTCGTCCAGGTGGAACACCCTTTTGTACAGGGGCAACTGCTCGGGTGCCCCGCCCGTCCAGCGGGCGGAGAGGAAGGGGACGGTGACGCGGTATCCGGTGGCCCAGACGATGACGTCGACCGGGTCGGAACGGCCGTCGGTGAAGACGACCCGGTCTCCTTCGAAGCGGTCGATGCCGGGCCGTGCGGCCACCTCTCCGTGGGTGAGGCGGTGCAGGATGGTGTCGCTGACGGTGGGGTGGTTCTGGAAGAGGCCGCCGGCGGGGGCGGGGAGCCCGTAGCGCTGCGGGGGGCCCACGGCCAGCCCGAGGAGGGCCTCGGCGATCCGCTGGCGGATCCGCCAGGGCAGGACGGACAGGGCGCCGCCGGTCGCGTCGGCCGGACGGCCGAACAGGTACTTGGGGACGATGTGCACCCCGCGGCGGGCCGAGAGGAGCACCGGGCCGCGGGCGGTGTACGAGGCGTCGACGGCGATGTCCATGGCGGAGTTGCCCATGCCGACGACGAGCACCCGGCGGTCCCGGAAGATCTCGGCGGTGCGGTACTCGTGCGCGTGGATGCGGGTGCCCGAGAAGCTGCCGGGGTAGCCCGGTTCGGGCAGCCGGGGGTCCCAGTTGTGGCCGTTGGCGACCACGACCGCGTCGTAGCGGGCGGTGTCGCCGGTGTCGGTGGTGACGCGCCAGGCGTGTCCGGTGTCCGGCGCGTACCCGGGTCGCCGATGCCCCGGAGCGGCTCCCGTACCGTCCTCGCGCTCGACGCGGGCGACCGTGGTGTCGTAGCGGATGTGCGGGACGAGACCGAAGGTCTGCGCGTAGTTGGCGAGGTAGCCGGCCACGAGATCGGCCGACGGGTAGTCCGGCCACGAGGCCGGCATGGGGAAGTCCGCGAACTGGGTGCGGCCCTTGCTGGTGTTGAGGTGGAGCGAGGCGTAGGCCGGCGACAGACCGCTGCTGTTGTCGCGGGCCCACAGCCCTCCGGGCCGGTCGCCCTTCTCGTAGGTGACGGTGTCGAGGCCGGCGTCGAGGAGTGCCTTGGTGGCGGCGAGGCCGGCCGCTCCGGCGCCGATCACGGCGACACGGCGGGGAGGGGGCATGGTGGCGTCTCCTGGGGCGGTACGGGAGGGCGGCGGGGCGATCACCGGTCGCCGCGCGCGGACGGGGCGCCGGAGGAACCGGAGGCGTGCCCCGGGGGCCGCTGGGGCGTTGGCGGCGGTCGGCCTGTGGTGGGACCCAACCGTAGGTGCGGCCCACCGGCCGGGACATGGCGCGCGTCACCCGTTTCGGCCCCCGCGTTGTTCCCTGTCACAAGGGCGGGCAGGATGACGGGATGCACGCGCACGACGACTGGCCCCCGGTGGTCGATCTCATCGAGCGGGTCGTCGGCGAGGACGACCTGCTGCCCTCCGTCGTGGCCGCCGTCCGCACGATGGTGCAGGAGATCGCGGCCCTGCCCGCCTCCGACATCGCCGGGCACACCCGTGCGCTGCTGGCCGCGGCCACCCGGGCGCTGGCGGCCCGGCGGGGGCCGACGGAGGCGGAACTGTCGTTCGTGGAGGAACTGGCGGTGACGCGCGCCCGCCAGGGGGTGTCCATCGAGGCCGTGCTCGCGGCCGTGCACGTGGCCGAGCGGGCGATCTGGTCCCGCGCCCGGGAGCTGGCGGGACCGGCGGGGGTGGCGCCCGAGCGGCTGCTGGACGCACGGGAGCTGTACGACGACTGGGCCGAGGCCGTACGGGTCCGGCTGATCACCGCCCATCGCGCCACCGGGGCCGGTCAGGGGCCGCCGAGCGGTGAGCGGGACGCGGCGCTGCTGCGGCGGCTGTTCGCCGGCGGTTCGGCGGCGGCGCTGGCGGCCGCCGAGGCGGGTCTGCCGGCGGCGGGCGGACTGTGGGTGCTGGTCGCCCGGCCGGAGGACGCCCAGGTCGCGGCCGTCCCGGACCGCGCCCCCCGTGACCCGGGTGCCCGGTCGCTGTCCGCGCTGGTGGACGGCCTGCTGGTCGCCGTGCACGCCCGGCGGCCCCCGGACCGCACCGCCCGCACCGTGGTCCGGCCGGGAGCGGCGGCCGGGCTCGCCGGCCCCGGCGACCCGGAAGGGCTGGCCCTCGTACGGCGTCTCGCGGTGGACGCCCTCACGGCGGCCGAGTCGGCGGGGCGGTCCGGTGTGGTGCACGTCGCCGAGGTGGCGGCGCTGGCCGCGGTGGTGGACCGGGCCGATCTGGCGGCGGTGCTCCTGGACCGCCACGGGGCGGCGCTGGCCGGGCTGGGCGCGAACGCCGAGCCGGTCGCCCTCGCCGTCCGCGCCTGGCTGGAGGCCGACCGGGATGTGCCGGCGGCGGCCGGGCGGCTGTTCGTCCATCCCAACACGGTGCGCAACCGGATCCAGCGTTTCCACGGCGTCACCGGGATCGACCCCGCCGGGACCTTCGGGGCCGTAGACGCCTGGTGGCTGTGCCGGGCCTGGCTCGACCGGTCCTGACGGCCGCCGGCCCGCCGGACCACCCGGGCCGGGCCGGCAACGGCGCCGTCCGGTTCGCTCCGGGCGGCGCCCCTGCCCGGCGGGCCCGCTGCACGTGGCCGATGGCGGCGGTGAGGGTGATGCGGCCGAGGGGAGGAAGCCTTCAGGGGGGCGGTGCGTCGTGGGCCTTCAGGGGTCGTCGCCGGACCGGTCTTCGGGGGGCCGCTCGTCGAGGACTCGGAAGAGGGCCGAGGCGACGAGGGCGACGACGCGGTCGTCGTCGTGGGCCAGTCGGCGCAGGACCTCCCGCGCGGTGGTGCCCGTGAGTTCGACCAGTGCCTGGGTGATGCGGATCCGGGTCGCGGAGTCAGCGGTGGGCGCGGCGAGTTCACCGGCCAGGGCGGCCGTGATCCGGTCCGCGCACCACCGCGTCCGGATCCCCGAGGGCATCCGTGAGCACCTCGATGGCGCCCGGAGTCTTGGGTGTCTCGGCGATCGCCGGCACCGCACGCCGCCGGATGACGGCGTCCTCCGCGTGCGCGCCGGCGGTCGGGGCCGCCTGGAGCCGGACCGACGAGTCCTCGGCGCTCAGGGCATCGGCCACACAGGTGTCCTGCGGGGTCGTGTCGATCGGGACCACCTCCTGGGCCCCAAGTGGAAACCTTGTCACCGTGTCAAGGTCAAGCATGTGACCGGCGAATCGGGAGACCCCCAGGTCAGGGGCGTCCTCCTGAGCGTACCGAGGTGGTGACCGTCCCGGTCGGGAGGCCGGGTGCACGGGCGCCCGGGACATGTTGGACGGACCGGTACCGCACCGGACCTGGCAGACCTCGGCGGCCTGCTGCCCCGACCCGCTCCGGGGCAGCAGACGTGAGAGGCCCCACGAGAAACCGAGTCCAAAGGACTCGCATGCGTGACGGAATCGCCTGGATAGGCGCACACAGCACCACGGCCAGTTCAGCCGCCCTGCCTGGCATGCTCGGCGGCATCTCGCTGCCCCTCGCCCGGGGTGTCGAGGCGGACGGGTTCCTCATCAACCCGGGCGCCGACCTCGACCAGATCGCCGACCGCACCCTCGGCAAGGACCTCGCCGTGCCGGCGGGGCGACGGGACGACCGGTCGCCTCACATCAATCGCGCGATGTACGGGACGTGCGGTGACTGGGTGTACGTGCTGGAGGACTGGGGCATGGCGACGTGGGCCACCGGCTACCGAACGGTGGAGTCGATGCGGCCCGCACCAGGCGAGGAGATCCTCTGCGTGACGCTGGACCCGTGGAACCCGCCGCGGAAGATCATTCATGCGCCGGGGGACGGGCGTGCCCGTGAGGCCGGATTCGGGGAGGACACCGGGGAGGGATCGTCCCTGGACGCGGCACTCCACGCAGCCGGCGCGGTGTTCCCGTCCATAGCGGAGGTGGGCGAAGCCGCCGTGGCGGCCTACTACGAGGAGCACGGGCCCCGGCTGCCCGCGGCGGTGTTCACCGCCGTCGGCGACTACTGCGGCCTGTCCATCGACCAGGAAACCGTTCAGGCCGGCGACCTTCCCGCGGTCATGATCGGATGGCGGATCTCCTCGCCGTCACCGCGGTGGGCGTGAAGGGGCGTCGGCCAGCCGTACGAGGGTGGCGAAGTCGGGGTCGCCCCGAGCCCTCCCCGGCCCGACCAGGGCGCCCCACGGCGTTCGCTCGGCCGGGCGGTGGTGTGGCCGGCGAACACCGAGGGTGGCCGGAGCAGGTCGGCGCGCGGTCGGCGGGCTGATGACGACGGAGCACGGCCACCGGTAGGCCCCTGGTCGGCCGGGCGCCCCGAGCGCAGCGGTCATCGCGCGAACCGCATGCCGCGAGCGCCGGCTCGGAGACCCGCGGCCGTCCTCTGCCGGTGGGCTCCGCGACGGGACGCCCGCTCACACGTGCCGGGGAACCCGTTCCGCCGGGCCGTGTGTCCGCGCGGGAGCGGCTCAGACGACCATGACCCGGCGCCCGCGCGTGTGACCGGCCCGGCTGTCGATGTGCGCCGCCGCGGCCTCGGCGAGTGTGTACGACTTCTCGACCGGGATGTGGAGCCTCCCCCGCGAGATGAGGCCGACGGTCTCGGCGAGCGCTTCGGGCATGCTCCCGGCCACGCCGGAGAACCGGGCACCGAACTCCGGGGCGGCGAGATCGGCGATGGAGACCACTTTCCGCGGGTCCCCGGTCAGCTCGACGAGTTCGCGGATCACGCCCGATCCGGCCAGATCGAGCGCCGCGTCGACACGGCCGAGCGACCGCACCCGCTCGACCCAGCCCTCACCGTACGTCGTGGCGAGGGCGCCCAGGCTGCGCAGGTAGTCCTGGTTGGCGGCCCCGGCCGTGCCGATCACCGTGACGCCGCGCTCACGGGCGATCTGCAGCACCGCCGATCCGACTCCCCCTGACGCGCCGCTGACCAGCAGCGTCTGCCCGGGCTCCACACCGGCCTCGCCGATGATGCGCAGCGCGGTCTCCATCACGGAGGGGTATCCGGCCGCCTCTTCGAACGTCAGGCCCTCGGGTATCCGGGCCCAGGCAGACAGCACGGCGAACTCGGCATAGGTGCTCGCGCCTTCGCCGAACACGCGGTCGCCGGCCTCGATGCCTTCGACGCCCTCGCCGATCTCGTCCACCACCCCGGAGGCGTCCTGCCCGACCCCGGCGGGCAGCTCGATCGGACGGATCTTCTGGAGCTGTCCTTCCCGGATCCTCCAGTCCACGGGGTTCACTCCCGCCGCCCGCACGGCGATTCGTATCTGGCCGGGGCCCGCGTGGGGCTCCTCGGCGTCCGTGAGTTGCAGAACGTCCGGACCGCCGAACTCGGCGAAGCTCACCTTCTTCATACGATCGACCATAACACTAACCGTTAGTTTTAAAAAACTGTTCTACTTTCACACCTGGTAGTGTCAAGCCATGACCGCGCCACCCGGACGCCGTGAACGCAAGAAGGCCGCGACCCGCCGGAAGATCGCCGACACCGCCCTGCGGCTCTTCCTGGACCGCGGATACGACGCGGTGGGCATTCGTGACGTGGCCGCCGAGGCCGACGTGGCCGTCACCACAGTCTTCTCCCACTTCGCCTCGAAAGAGGCCCTGGTGTTCGAGCAGGACGAGGACTTCGAGCAACGTCTCGTTCAGGCGGTCACCGGCCGGGCGCCGCACGAGCCGCTCATCCCCGCACTGTGCCGCGAGATCCAGGCCCTGGTGCGCCACTGCGCGGCGGACAGCGCCGCCCCGGTCTGGCGCATGGTCGACGAAACGCCTGCGCTGCGGAAGTACGAGGAGTCGATGATGCTGCGCCACGCGGAGTCGCTGGCGACGGCCATCGCCGACGATCCCGGCCTGCCGCAGACCACGACCGCCTGCCGGACGATCGCGAGGTTCGCGGTCGACGCCTATTCACTGGCCCGTGAGGCGGCCGACCCGGAGGCCGCGGTGGACGAGATCTTCCGGATGATCGAGGCGGCCTGGGAGGCCGCCCGCCCCGCGCGGGACACGTAACCGTTCCTCCGGGCAGACCAGGGTCAGGTCGGGAACGAGGAGCTCCGGCCCGCGCGTCGGGACGGTCCCGGCACGCTCGACCGTGGACCGGGGCCCCGGTGGCGAAGGGATCGCTCTTCTCGTCGCCGACCAGGAGCGTGAACTCGCCGGTGGACAAGGCATCGCCGAAGCCGACCGTGTGGGTCGGAGGGAGCCACCGGCACCGCCAGGTTCGCCGTGGTGCTGGTGCGCGCCCGGAAGCGCGGCGTGCAGGAGCCACCGCCCGCCGGGGCCTGGCGCCCGGTCCCGGCGGGCGGCCCACCACGTCACCGTCCTCCGGCTACGCCCCCGTCTCAGCAGGCAGCCGCTCGCCGACTCCGTCGGGGTCGTGGACTACTGGACCGAGGACCGCGAGAACTCGGTCATCGCGGTGGCTGTGGCCCCTGAGTCATGAGAAGAAGGCCCGCGGGCGGCCAAAGGCGTGCACCCGCCACCGGCCCGCGGACAAGCCGCCCCTCTCGCTGAGCAACCGGTGTGGGCATTGGCACGGGGGGATTCTCCCCCGGGTACCACAGATGACGTTCGGCCGATTCGCCGGCGGCACCCGTGGGAGCGACCGGGCGCGGCCCGTTCCGTACCCTGGCGGCATGCGCGTACGCCCCACCTTGAGCTGGACACCCACCGGGGAGCTGCCGCCGGGCACCACGGACCTGGCACCGGTCGCCGATGCGCTGAGCGCCGGCGGCGTACTGGTGCTCAGCGGGGCGGGCATCTCCACGGAGTCGGGGATCCCCGACTACCGGGGCGTGGACGGAAGCCTGAACAGGCACACCCCGATGACCTACCAGGACTTCACCGCCAGTGCCCGGGCCCGGCGCCGGTACTGGGCGCGCAGCCATCTCGGCTGGCGCACCTTCGGCCGCGCCCGCCCCAACGCCGGACACCGGGCCGTGGCCGCCCTGGGGCGGCACGGGCTGCTCTCGGGTGTGATCACCCAGAACGTCGACGGTCTGCACCAGTCCGCCGGCAGTGAGGGCGTCGTGGAGCTCCACGGAAGCCTGGCCCGGGTCGTCTGCCTGTCCTGCGGCGCCCTCAGCCCGCGCCGCGAACTCGCCCGGCGGCTGGAGGAGGCCAACGCCGGCTTCCAGCCGGTGGCCGCGGGGATCAACCCCGACGGCGACGCCGACCTCACCGACGAGCAGGTCGGGGACTTCTCCGTGGTGCCCTGCGCGCTCTGCGGCGGCGTACTCAAACCGGATGTGGTGTTCTTCGGCGAGACCGTTCCGCCGCCGCGGGTCGAGCACTGCCGCGGGCTGGTCCGCAAGGCGTCCTCGCTGCTGGTTCTGGGCTCCTCGCTGACGGTGATGTCCGGGCTCCGGTTCGTCCGCCAGGCGGCCAAGGAAGGGAAGCCGGTGCTGATCGTCAACCGGGATCCGACCCGGGGCGACCGGCACGCCCTCACCCGGGTCGCGCTCCCGCTGGGAGCGGCCCTCGCCACCGTGGCCGGCCGGCTGGGCGTCCCCGTCGATGGACAGGTGCCGGCCGCGGATGAGACTGCGACGGGCTGCGGGCGGTGACCGAACGGCTGCCGTCGAAGGGGGCGCGAGGGGCGGGGGCCTGCCTCAGACCGGCTTGCGCCACACGGGGACGTGTTTCGTGGAGTCCTGGGTGAACGGCGTCCCGTCCCAGCCCGCGACGCGCTGTTCCAGCTCGAGTCCGGCGATCCGTGCCATCGGTCTCCTCGGCGTCGTAGCGTTCGGCGTTCGCACGGTTCCACAGCTCACTGCTCGTCACAGGTGACCACTCTGCCGGGCGCAAAGGGGCACAGTCGACGCGTTCACCCTCCGCCGGGCCCTGTACGGGCTCAGCCCGGGTTCGGGGCGAGCACCACGAAGTCCGCGTTAGACGGATCGAGGCAGACGGCCATCCGGCCGACGCCCTCCGCGTCCTCCGGTCCCATCTGCACGCTCCCGCCGTTCCCGGTGACCGCGGCGACCGCGGCGTCGCAGTCGGTGACCTGGAAGACCGGATGCCAGTAGGGCCGGCCGTCCGCCAGGGCGAGGTCCTCGGTACGCAGTCCCATGACGCCGCCGTGCGCACGTTCCCGGGGAAGCCCGGCGGCCATGATGACGGAGTACGTGCCCGCACCGCCCGGCAGCTTCGTGTCGCTGAACCGCCAGCCGAGGACGTCCCCGTAGAACTCCTTCGCCGCCGCGGTGTCGCTGGTGTACAGCTCCGTCCACATCAGTGAGCCCGGCCGGCCCATCAGCTCGACACCGGCGCTCTTGCCCGGTTGCCAGACTGCGAACTGGCCGCCCAGCTGATCGCTGTACTGCGCCATCCGGCCCCACTCCCCCAGGTCCGTCGGCGCCACGCGCACGGTGCCGCCCGCCCGCTCGACGGCCCGGGTCGTGGCGTCCGCGTCGGCGACGCGGTAGTAGACCATCCACGCCGGGCGCGCGCCCTCCTCGGTCAGCCTGCCGAGCCCGGCCACGGTCCTGCCGTCCTTCCGGAGCATTCCGCCCTCGGGGTCCTCCCCCTCCCCCATGGGCTCGTACTCCCAGCCGAACACCGCGCCGTAGAAGGCCGCGGCGGCCCGGACGTCGGGGGCGCCCAGATCGAGCATGCAGGGGGACCCGGGGACGAAGTCGGTGGTGGTCACGGCGTTTCCCTTCCACGAGTCCTGTATGACCTCAGCGTGACACCCGGCACTGACACTCGCCCGCCGGCCCGGTCGTTCGGGTGCCGGTGACGGCGGCACCGTGGCGGTCTGCCGAACACCGCGGCTGCTGTGTGTCCGTCACGGGGTGCACCGGGGTGTCGACCGCTCCGGGGCGGTCGACACCCCGCCCCGGAACCCGTCACTTCCGCCAGAACAGGTGGTGCGTCACCCCGCTCGGGCTGGGGACGACGTCCAGGTGGAACCGGTCGAGCAGTTCGTCGGGCGACTCCCACAGCCGCAGACCGGACCCGAACTTCACCGGCGAGACCGCCACGTGCATGGTGTCGACGAGGTCGGCGGCGAGGAACTGCCGGATGGTGGTGACCCCGCCGCCGAGCCGGACGTCTCCACCCTGCGCCGCCTCCCGCGCCTGTTCGAGGACCTCGGCCGGGGAGCCGTCGACGAAGTGGAACGTGGTGTCGGAGAGCGTGAACGAAGGCCGCCGGTGGTGGGTCATGACGAACACCGGGGTGTGGAACGGGGGCTCCTCGCCCCACCAGCCGCGCCACTGATGGTCCTGCCAGGGCCCGCGCTGGGGGCCGAACTTGTTGCGGCCCATGATCTCGGCACCGATGTTGTGGGCGTAGTCCCGCGTGAGGTAGTCGTCCAGGCCCCGGCTCCCTCCGGGGTCGGTGCGCCTGGGCCAGCTCGCCGTGGCGCCGGCCCAGGCGAACAGCCTCTCGGCGCCGGCGAGCCCGAACGGGCTGTCGAAGCTCTGGTCCTCCCCGGCGGCGACGCCGTCGCTGGAGACGTTGAAGTTCTGGACCCTCAGCAGCTGGGTCATGCGTTCCTCCCGTGTTGTCGGACGTTGGTGAGACTCTCCGGGCCGGAGAAACTCATCGCCGCCCCCGTCGGCTGCCGCGTCGGCGGTCCCGGAAGCGAGCGGCCGTCCCGGTTCCGGTGGAGGCGGGTGGCGAGTGACGAGTGCGGGTGGCGAGTGACGGCGCCGAGGAAACCTGACAGAAGATGTCGGGTTTCGGGTCGATCATGGCTTCGCCGGCCGGCGTCGACGGTGGACGCGGGCCCAAGAAGTCACACCGGCAGACAAGGACCCCCATGCGCGAAACACCGGAGGAGCTCGCAGAGCTCCAGAGCCTTCTCGACTCCTCGCTCTCCCACTCCACCCCGCACTTGCGCTCGATCATCAACGCAGAGCGCACCCTGACCGCGAAGCGGCTCACCCAGGTCCTCACCGGTATGTGCACCCTCTCCCTGGCCACCGTGACGGCGAGGAGCGAACCGCGCATCAGCGGCGCGGACGGCCACTTCCTGCACGGGAAGTGGCACTTCGGCACGGCACGCGGCGCCGCCAAGGCCCGCCACCTCGCCGCGCGGCCCGCCGTCAGCGCCGCGCACATGCGGGGCGAGGACCTGGGGGTGTTCACCCACGGCACGGTGGAGGTCCTCAACCCCCGCGGCGGCGAACCGGCCGCGGACTGGCCGGACCTGCTCTCGTACTTCAAGGACTTCTACGGCGAGGACGCCTTCGACTGGGACGAAGAGGTGGTCTACTACCGGATCCGTCCGCACTGGATGACCGTATACGCGCCCGACGACTCCAAGCTCGCCCCGGCGGTTCCGTCCTGACCGGGGGCACGGGCCGCACCCGGCCTTTCGGGGGGTGAGGTCCCGTACCGGGAGGCGGAGCGGGCGCCCCGTATCGCGGGAGCCCGCTCCACCGTCCCGGTCAGGCCGACGCCCGGGCGGACGGGCCCGTCCGGGCCGCCTCCCGTACGACACGGCGACGGCGGACCGGAAGGCCGAGGGTCGGGTTGGCGACGGCCCAGGCCGCGCCCTTGCAGATCAGTTCCTTGCCGACGGCGGCGAGCCGGCCGGTCAGAGCCGCTTCGATGGGCCGGTCGTCGGCGGTGACACGCTGGATCAGGCCTTCCCGGCGGCCCAGCGAGACGCACTGGTTGAAGTAGCGGACCGGAATCCTCGGGAGCTTCCCGCCGGTCAGGCGCGCGGCGACGGCGTCGGCGGCCTGCCACGCGGTGGGGGTGCCCGAGGCGCACGACATCCGCAGCGGCTTCTCCCCGGGGCCCGTCGCCATGGCGGCGTCACCGACGGCGTACACCTCGGGGTGCGAGACCGAGCGCATGGTCGCGTCGACCACGATCTGGCCCGTTCCGGTGGTCTCCAGGGTGGTGGCCCGTGCGACGGGGTGTACCGCGAAGCCGGTGGCCCACACGGTGACCGCGGCCGGGATGGCCCCGCCGCCGGCGGTGGTGACGCGGTCGGCCTCGACTCCTGTGACGGCCGTGTGCTCGTGCACGGTGATGCCGAGCCCGCCGAAGACCTTCCGCAGATGGCCGCGCCCCTTGTCCGAGAGGTGGTCGCCGAGGCCGCCGCGGACGGCGAGGGCGACCGCGAGGTCCGGGCGGGCCTCGGCGATCTCGGTCGCGGCCTCCAGACCGGTGAGGCCGCCGCCGACGACGACCACGGGCTGCCCGGCGGCCAGGCCGGCCAGGCGCTCGCGCAACCGGAGCGCTCCGGGCCGGCTCGCGACCTCGTGGGCGTGCTCGGCGGCGCCGGGGACGTCCTGGTCGTTCCAGCCGCTGCCGAGGGCGTACACCAGGGTGTCGTACTCCAGCTCCCGGACGTCCGTGCCGGTGCCGGCGCTGGTTCCGACGACGGTCACGGCCTTGCGGTCGGCGTCGACGCCGGTGACCTTGGCGGTCATCAGCTCGACGCCGGTGCCCGCGAACATCTCGTCGAGCGGCCGGTACCCGATGTCCTGGCCGGCCGCGAGCTGGTGCAACCGGACGCGTTCGACGAAGTCGGGGTCGGCGTTGACGAGGGTGATGGCGACGTCGTCACGGTGCAGCCGCCTGGCGAGGCGGCCGGCCGCGGCGGCTCCGGTGTATCCGGCTCCGAGGACGATGATGCGGTGCTTCATTTCCCTGGCTCCTGTCTGCGCGGTTCCGTCTCCTGCGCGGTTTCGCCCCCTGAACCGGGGAGCGAGCCGTTTCCTGACGGGAACGGGGAGTGAGACAGGTCACACCCGCACCGGAGGCCCCCGGCTCCGGCGCCGGGGCCCCGCCTCACGGTCAGAAGGCGTGGAACAGGGGCTCTCCGTGATCGGTGGCCGCCCACACCTCGGTCGCACGCCCGAGCTTGTCGGGGTTGGCCTGGCTGCGGATCGCGTTGATGCCCTCGGCGGTGACCTCCAGGCACACGACGCCGACGACCCGGCCGTCCACGACCGCCACGACGGCGGGTCCGCCGTTGGCGGTCGTGATGTGGAGTCCGGGAGAGCCGCCGACCAGGGCGCGCTTGGCCCGTGCGGGCTTGAACAGCCCCCGCATGAACTTCGCGACCGCGAGAGCGCCCTCGACCGGCCTGGGGCGGGCCGGGACCTTTCCGCCGCCGTCGCCGACCGAGACGGCGTCGGCGGTGAGCAGCCGCACCAGCGGCTCGGTCCTCCCGTCGGCGGCGGCCGCCAGGAACTCCTCGACGATCCGCCGGGCGGCGGCCTCGTCGACCTCGGTGCGGGCCCTGCCGTCCGCGATGTGCTTCCTGGCGCGGTGGAGGATCTGCTGGCTGGCCGCCTCGGTGACGCCGAGGATCCCGGCGATCTCCCGGTGCGGGTAGTCGAAGGCCTCCCGCAGCACGTACACGGCCCGCTCGTGGGGGGACAGCCGCTCCATGAGGGCGAGCACCGCGTACGAGACCGACTCCCGCTGCTCGGCGGTGTCGGCCGGGCCGAGCATCGGATCGCCCTCGAGCAGCGGCTCGGGGAGCCACTGGCCCACGTAGGTCTCGCGCCGCGCGCGGGCCGAGGTGAGCTGGTTGAGGCACAGGTTGGTGAGCACCCTCGTCAGCCAGGCCTCGGGGACCTCGATGCGCCCGACGTCGGCGGCCTGCCAGCGCAGAAAGGTCTCCTGCACGGCGTCCTCGGCCTCGCTCGCGGAACCGAGGAGACGGTAGGCGATGGCCTCCAGACGGGGCCTGGCGGCCTCGAAGCGGTTCACGTCCTTCACGGTCAGCGGCATGGCCCGGATCCTAGTGCCGGGCCGGGCCGGGCGGCCGCCCGGCGCGGCCCGCGGAGGCGTCAGGCGCGGTTGCGGCGGGCACGCAGGACGGCCGCGGCTCCGAGCGCGACGAGTGCGGCGCCGCCGGCGGCGAGCGGCAGCGTCGTGGAGTCGCCGCCGGTGTCGGCCAGGTTCTCCCCGTCCTGCGCGGCGGCCCCGGCGGCTCGGGTTCCGTCGCCGTCACCGTTCCCGCCGCCGGAGTCGGCGGGGGCGCCGGCGGGGGCGCCGCCGTCGGTGCCGTCCTCCGAGACCGGCTCGCCCTCTCCGGAGCGCTGCTGCGGGGCCGGGGTCGGGGTGCACGGCCTGTTCGCCCTCGGCTCCAGCAGCGAGGTCGCCTTCCTCACCGACCGGCAGCGGGCGGTGGCCCTGGAGACGGTCGTCGAGGCCGTCGCCGGACGCGTCCCCGTGCTCGCCGGTGTCATCGACATGACCACCCCCCGTGTCCTCGCCCACGCGGAGACCGCCCGCGCGGCCGGCGCCGACGCACTGGTGGCGACCGCCCCCTTCTACGCCCGGACCCACCCCGCCGAGATCGCCCGTCACTTCCGCGCCGTCCGCTCCCGTTCCGGTCTGCCCCTGTACGCCTACGACCTCCCGGTCTCCGTGCACAGCAAGCTCTCCGTGCCCCTGGTGCGCGAACTGGCCGAGGACGGCACACTCGCCGGCCTCAAGGACAGCAGCGGCGACGAGGGCTCCCTGCGCAGGCTCATCGTCGAACTCGGCGGGCGCCACGGCCGGGCCGAGGGCACGGCGCCCTCCTTCAGCATCCTCACCGGATCCGAACTGACCGTGGACGCCGCCGTGCTGGCCGGCGCCGACGGCGTCGTACCCGGCCTCGGCAACGTCGACCCCGCCGGATACGTGCGCCTCTACCAGGCCGCGCGGGACGGCGACCTCGATCGCTCCGTCGAGGAGCAGGAGCGGCTGGTGAAGCTGTTCGGCATGGTCGACGCGGGCCCCGAGGCGGAGATGGGCCGCAACTCCTCCGCCATCGGCGCGTTCAAACACGCGCTGCGGCTGCTCGGGGTGTTCGCCCACGGCACCACCGCCGCCCCGCAGATCCAGCTGAGCGACGCGTCGGTCGCCCTCGTCGAGCAGCGGCTGCGCGAGGCCGGGCTGCTCCCGGTCCGATGACGGCACCGCACCCCGGCGCCCCGGTGATCGGCCTCGACCTGGGCGGCACGAAGATCGCCGCCGCCCTCGTCGCGGGCGGCGGCGCCGTCCTGGCCCGGCACACCCTGCCCACCCCGGCGGCCCGGGGCCCCGAGGCGGTGCTGGACGCGCTGGCCGAGGCCTCCCGCGCCGTCCGCGCCCAGGAGGCCGCCGCGATCGGTGTCGCCGCGGCCGGAGTGATCGACCCCGCCTCCGGGACCGTCGTCAGCGCCACGGACACCCTGCGCGGCTGGGCAGGCACCGCCCTGGCCGACGGCCTCGCGGCCCGCACCGGGCTCCCCGTGGCCTGCGACAACGACGTACGTGCCGCCGCCGCCGCGGAACTCGCCGCCATGGACGGCGGCGGTGAGGGAACCACGCTGGTCTACGCGGCCGTCGGCACCGGCGTCGGCGGCGCCGTCGCGGCCTCGGGACGGCTGCTGCACGGCGCCGCCGGAACAGCCGGACACCTCGGCCATCTGCCGAGCCCCGAGGCGGACGGCCTGCCCTGCACCTGCGGAGCCACCGGCCACCTGGAGGCGATCGCCTCCGGACCGGGCATCACCGCCCACTACACACGGCTGAGCGGGAAGCCGGCCGATCGCCTGGAGACCGTGACGGGCCGCGCGGCCCGCCAGGACCCGCACGCGCTCTCGGCCATCGTCACGGGCGCCCGGGCGGCCGGCCGCGTCCTGGGCGGCCTCGCCAACGCGCTGGGGCCGCACCGCGTCGTCGTCGGCGGCGGAGTGCCCCGTATCGGGGCGCTGTACCGGGACGCCCTGTACGCGGCCTTCGCCGCCGAACTCATGCCCCCGCTGCGCACCTTGCGCCCGGTCCCGCCGGGCGCCGGGGACGACGCGGCGGTCCTCGGGGCCGCCGCGCTGACCCGCACGCTGCCCCTACACCCTCCCCGCACCTCTGGAGTCACGCCATGACCTCGCCCGAGACCGAGCCCGGTCCCCGGTCCCGGCCCCACGACCTGATCGCCTCCCTCGAGGGCCGCCTGATCGTGTCGTGCCAGGCGCCGCCCGGCGACCCGATGTGCCACACCGGCACCCTCGTGCGCATGGCCCGCGCGGCGCGGGCCGGCGGCGCCGCGGCCGTACGCGTCAACGGACCGGAGGTCGTCGCGGCCACCGTCGCGGCCGTCGACCTGCCGGTGATCGGCCTGTGGAAGGACGGCGACGCCGGTGTCTACATCACCCCGGGCGTGCGCCACGCGCTCGCCGTCGCCGAAGCGGGGGCCGCGATCGTCGCGGCCGACGCCACCGCCCGGCCGCGCCCCGACGGCAGCACCTTCGCCGAACTCGTCGCGGCCGTCCACGGTGCGGGCGCCCTGGTCATGGCCGATGTCTCGCCCCTGGACGAGGGGCGGGAAGCGGCCGCGCGGGGAGCCGACCTGGTGTCGACCACCCTGTCGGGCTACGTGGCGGGACCACCCCGGCAGACCGCGCCGGACCTGCGGCTCGTCGCCGAACTCGCCGCCGCGGTTCACACCCCGGTGGTCGCCGAAGGGCGTATCGCCACCCCGGAACAGGCCGCCGAGGCGCTCGCGGCGGGCGCGCTGAGCGTCGTCGTGGGCACCGCCATCACGGCGCCGACCGCGCTGACCAGGCGCTTCGCGGACGGGCTCGCGGACTGACCGGAAGTTCCGGGCGCGGACCTTCGGCGGTCCTTCACAGGCTCCGGCCGGACCCTCCCCTCCGGCCGGGGCCGCACGGCGTGCGGCTTCCGGGACGCGCCGCGCCCCCGGTGCGTCCGCGCGGACGCACCGGGGGCGCGGAACCGGTCACGGCCGTCAGAGTCCCTGCCAGTGCGGCTTGGCCTCGTAGGTGGCGCGGAAGTAGTCCGCGAGCTTCAGCCCGGACGCGGCCGCCTCGTCCACCACGACCGTGGCATGGGGATGCGTCTGCAGCGCGGAGGCCGGCACCATCGCGGACAGCGGCCCCTCGACGGTCTGGGCCACGGCCTCCGCCTTGTTCTCACCGGTGGCGAGCAGCACCAGATGACGGGCTTCCAGGATGGTGCCGATGCCCTGGGTGATGACGTGGTGCGGCACCTGGTCGATGTCACCGCCGAAGAAGCGGGCGTTGTCGGCCCGGGTCTGCCGGGTGAGCGTCTTGATACGGGTGCGGGAGGCCAGCGAGGAGCACGGCTCGTTGAAGCCTATGTGCCCGTCGGTGCCGATACCGAGCAGCTGGAGGTCCACACCGCCGGCCTCGGCCAGCTCCCTCTCGTACTTCTCGCAGGCCGCCGGGATGTCCCCCGCCGAGCCGTCGGGCCCCATGAAGGACGCCTCGTCCAGCCCGAGCGGCCCCACCACCTCGCGCAGTACCACCGAGCGGTAGGACTCGGGGTGCCCGGAGGGCAGGCCGACGTACTCGTCGAGCTGGCAGATCCGGGCGCGCGAGACGTCCACATCACCCGCGGCGGCCCTGGCGGCCAGCGCCCGGTAGACAGGCAGCGGTGTCGAGCCCGTGGCCACACCGAGCAGCGCGTCGGGCTTGCGCCGCAGGAGGCCGGCCATGGCCTCGGCGATGATCTCCCCGCCTGCGTCGGCGTCCGGAACGATGACAACTTCCACGCTGGGCCTGCCGATCCAAGAGTGAACACCAGTGGTATAGACCACCATAGCAGGGAGGTGACCCCGCACCGCACCCCGTAGCACCGCGGAACCGGGCGGTGGACGCACGGCATCACCGTCCGCGGCGGGCGGGCCACCGTCCCCGGCTGGACCGCCCTGGTCTCCGGCCGGACACGGCGGTCCGGAAGGGCGCGGACGCGGCCCGGCCACCATGCGTAGAGTGGCCGTCGCGAAATCGAGACCGGCGGCCGGCGCCGGGCGCCCGGACGGAGGCAGCGGTGGAGCACCCCGACATGTCACGCGGTGCGCGGTCGGCCGCCCACGGCGCCGTCTCCACGGCCCTGGCCCGGCTCGGGGACCGTGAACTGCGCCGACTGGTGGAGGCGGCCGTGCCGCTCGGTTCCGGCATCGGCGGAGAGTCGTCCCTGCTGGAGGTCTCCGGAATCCCGGTGTTCGTCAAGCGGGTGCCCCTCACCGACCTGGAGAGGGAACCCGCGCACATCCGCTCCACGGCGAACCTGTTCGACCTGCCCGTCTTCTGCCAGTACGGCATCGGTGCCATCGGCGGGCCGGGGTTCGGAGCCTGGCGGGAGCTCGCCGTGCACACCATGACGACCGGCTGGGTGCTCACCGGGGAGTACGAGGGCTTTCCCCTGATGTACCACTGGAGGGTGCTGCCGGGCTCGACGCCGCTGCCCGCGGAACTGGCCGACGTGGAACGGGCCGTGGCCTACTGGGGCGGCCGACCGCAGGTGCGCCGCCGGATCGAGGCCCTCCGGCGGTCCTCGGCGAGCGTCGTGGCGTTCCTGGAGTACATCCCGCGGAACCTGCACCAATGGCTGGGCGAGCGGGTGGCCGCCGGGGACGAGGCCGCGAACCGGGCCTGCGCCATGGTCGAGAGGGAACTGGCGGACGGCACCTCCTTCATGGCCGGTCGCGAGCTCGTCCACTTCGACGCGCACTTCGAGAACATCCTGACCGACGGCCGGCGTCTCTACTTCGCGGACTACGGCCTCGCACTCTCCTCCCGGTTCGAACTGTCGCGGGAGGAGGCCGACTTCTTCGAACTGCATCAGACCTACGACCGCTGCTACACCGCCACATATCTGGTGAACTGGCTGGTCACCGCTTTGCTCGGATACCGCATCGAGGACCGCGACGGCCGCCGGGCGCTGGTGCGCGCCTACGCCGGGGGCAGGCGCCCCACGGGAATCCCGGAGAAGGCCGCGGCGGCCATCGCCCGGCACGCGCCGGTCGCCGCCGTGATGTCGGATTTCAACCGCGAGTTCCGGTACGGCAGCAGGCAGACCCCGTACCCGCTGGAGGAGCTCCGGCGGGCCGGGCATCCCGTCCGCCGGACGACGGCACGCGCCGGGCGGCGGCCGGCGGTAATCGGGATGCGCCGGAGCCCGGCGGGGGTCTAGGGTCACGGGCGTGTTCTCCTTCCTTCAGATCTACGGCTGACACGGCCGGGGCAGCGCCCCGCCTCCCCGCCCGCATGCCCGCGTGCGCACCGGTGTCCGAGGTTCCCGGACAGGCCGGCGTGCGGGCCTGCTGTGTCCCTGTTCGCCGTAGACCCGAAGTGAGTGATCACCCATGTCCCGTCGCCGTGCCCATGTCGCGATGGTCGGCATCCCTGCCGTCAGCCATGTCCTGCCCAGCCTGGCGATCATCAGCGAGCTGGTGGCCCGCGGCCACCGCGTGACCTACGCCAACGATCCGGCGGTGGCCGACCTGATCGAGCCCACCGACGCCGAACTCCTCCCCTGCGCGTCCGGGCTGCCGGTCGCCGACAACGACTGGCCCGAGGACCCCATCGCCGCGATGGGCCTCTTCCTCGACGACGCCGTACAGGCGCTCCCCCGGTTGCGCGCCGCCTACGACCGCGACCCGGCGGATCTGTACCTGTACGACATCGGCGCCTACGCCGCGCGCGCCCTCGCCGAATCGCAGGGCCGGCCCCTCATGCAGCTCTCCCCGACGTTCGTGGCCTGGGAGGGCTACAGCCAGGAGGTCGCGGCGCACCTGTGGCGGCTGCCGGGCGCCGACGCCTACCGGGCCAGGTTCGCGCAGTGGCTCGCCGGCTGCGGGGCGTCCACCACCGACGTGGACGCCTTCACCGGCCGTCCTGCGCACACCCTGGCGCTGATCCCGCGGGCGATGCAGCCGCACGCCGACAGGGTCGACACCACCACGGTGACCTTCGTCGGGCCCTGTTTCGAGATGTCCGCGGGCACGGGCGGCTGGGCCCGTCCCGCGGACGCGGAGAAGGTGCTGCTGGTCTCCCTGGGCTCGGCGTACACCCGCCGGGCGGAGTTCTACCGCCGGTGCGTCGCCGCCTTCGGCGACCTGCCCGGCTGGCACGTCGTCCTCCAGATCGGCGGGTACACCGACCCGCGGGAACTCGGCACCGTCCCGTCGAACATCGAGGTGCGCCCCTGGGTTCCGCAGCGGGCGATCCTGGGGCAGGCGGACGCCTTCGTCACCCACGCCGGCATGGGCGGCTGCAATGAGGGTCTGCTGGCAGGGGTTCCGATGATCGCCGTGCCGCAGGCCGTCGACCAGTTCGCGAACGCCGACCGGCTCGTGGAACTGGGCGTGGCCCGCCGCATCGACACCGCGGAGGCCACCGCCGAGGCCTTGCGGGCGGCTTTGGAGGAGCTGGTCGCCGACGCGGTCGTCGCCCGCCGCTCGGCTCTGCTGCGCGACGCCGCACGGGCCGAGGGCGGCACCCGGCGCGCCGTCGGCCTCATCGAGGACATGCTGGCCTGACCTGCGCGTACAACGGCAGGGGTGACGGCGCGGAACCTCACCGCCCGTCATCCCTGCCGCCCCGCCCGCACCCGGCCGGACCCGCTCGTCGGCACCGTTGTCAGCGCCCTGCCCTACAGTTCCCGTCACTTGATCACTGCGGGTGCGGGGAGGCACGTATGGGGTGGGTGTCGGCCGGCGGCTACGAGGTCGCCCTCGACGACGGAAAGGTGGTGTGCCGCAACGCGGCCGGACGGCGGCTGAAGTCCGTACCGCCGAAGATCGCCGACGATCCGGCGGTGGTGGAACTGCGTCAGCTCGCCGAGTGGCTGGAGCGGCACGAGCGGCAGTGCCTGGCCGATGTGGAGCGGTGGATGGTGCGCTCGCTGCCGGTGCCGTTCGCGGTCCTGGCGCGGGTGCGACCGGATCCGGCCTGGCAGGCCGCCGGGCGGACGGGGAGGTGGCCGGGTTCCTGCGGGACGCCGATCCCGGGCGCGGCCTCGGGGTGGTCGACCTCGACGGCGACACCGTCCGCCTCACCCCCGGCCTGGTCCGCCTGCCGCATCCGGTGCTGCTGGATGAGCTGGAGGAGTTGCGCGAGTTCGCCGTCGAGCTGGGCGTCGAGCAGCGTGCCCAGCAGCTCTTCCGGTAGGTGTGGCGCCGGCCCGCGGCGCTGGACGCCAGGGCGACTTCCGTCGAGGACTACGCGGGCGGGGTCTTCAAGGAGCTGAGGTTCCTGCACGGGCGGGCCGCCCAGCTGGGCTACCGCGTGCGCGGCGGCCATGCGGTGTGCTCCGTGCTGGAGGGCGGCCGCGGTGTCGAGGCCCGGCTGTGGGTCGGCGACTACGACGGCTACGAGGAGACGGAGACCGGCCCGCTGGTCTTCACCGACCCGGCCGGCCGGGTCCTGAAGCTCGGTCAGGTCGGTCCGGTGGCCTGGTCGGAGGGCATGCGCATGGCGGCCGCGCTGTACGCCGGACGCGACATCGAGGACGAGGAGCGTGCGGCGTGACGACGTACGACAACTACGACGACACCGCATACGACGGCATCGCGTACGACGAGGCCACCTGCGCCGCGCTGCTGGAGGCCGGCGCCGTGCTGCCGGTGGGCACCACCGACCGGGAGGACGCCGACGTCCTCACCGTCCGCGTCTACACCCACCCCGCACTGGACGAGCGCAGGATCGCCAGGCTGGTGCCGGGCACGCTCGGCGAGGCCGAGGACCTCGCCCTGGACTTCCTCGGGCTGGTCCGGGAACCGGAGACCCCCGAGGTCGGACAGGTACGCAGGGAGACCCTGGGCTTCCCCGCGTGGGCACTGGTCAACGACCCGGCGAACGGCCATCACGCACTGGCACTGGTCAGGGACGTCGAGCGGCTCGCCCGGCAGGCCAGGTCCCGTCCCGCCACGGCGAGGGAGGGCTTCGAGGAGCTCGGCGAGCGGCTCGGCCGGGCCGTGCCGCACTTCCTGCCCACCTTCTACGAGCAGGCCGCCCGAGTCTTCCTCCGGCACGAGAACACCACCTACGCGGCGGTCTTCTTCGGCAAGGCCCGCGAGGCGGAGCGGGTGCACGCGCTGCCCGTGGACAAGGAGCGGCAGCGGGCGGTCTTCCTGGAGTTCGCCTTCGCCGGCGCGCTGACGGTCAAGGCGCTCAAGGAGCATGTGAAGGCCCTAACGGCGCGGCTGGCCCCGGCCGAGGCGTGGGCGCAGTTCCGGCAGCTGACCGTGGAGCGCTGCGCGGCGGGCATGCCGCCGTACGCCTCCCTGCCGCAGGACGCGCGCCGTCTGATCAGGGCGGCGGGGCTGGACCAGGTCGCCGAGGAGTGCGCCCTGGTGGGGGATCTGCTCGCGTCACCCGCGGCGGTACGGGCCCCTGCCTCCTTCTGGAACGCCTACCGGGCCACGCTGGTCACCCTGGCCGGGCAGCGGCCCGCCGTGCGGGTCCGGCTGCTGGAGATCATGCCGGCCGGGCTGGGCCGCTCCACCGAGGACGACGAGTTCTGGCTGGCGCTGCTCGCCGAGACCGGTGCCGACCGGCTGCTGACGGGCGAGGCCGGGGCGGACGGAGCGGAGGCCGGCACGGGCGGGGTCGACGCGGGCGGGGTCGACGCGGCGGACTGGCTCAGCCGCTGGGCGCTGCACCTCAAGCGCGGCTCGTCCGCCGGCGGCCGCTCACCGGCCACCCTCGACCTCGTGGAGCGCATGGCACCGCGCCTGCGCGCCCGGGGCCGCCCCGTGGACCTCTTCACGGGCCGCTGGAACGTCGCCGCCGACCTCGACCTGCTGGACCTGTGCGTGGCGCGGGACGTACCGCTGACGCTGCCGGAGGCCCGCAAGGGCGTCCTCCTTCCGGTCGACCGGTGGCTGCGGGAGCCCCGGACCGGGCGGCGGGACCTGACGGCCGTCGCGGCCGATCCGCGCTGCCGGCGCCTGCTGTACCACTCCGTGGGGAATCTGAGCGGCCACCGCCTCGGCGCCGGGCTGCTGGAAGATCTGGCCGGGCACCCCGTACTCGCCGACGTGCTGCGCGAGTGGCTGGACGACGCGGCCGGGGAGCTGGCCACCGCGGCCGGCCTGCCCGCCGCACGCGCGGCGCTGGAACGGCTGCGCCCGTTCCAGGCGGTCGCCCGCCCGAGTCGGCCCGCGGGCCGCCGCCGGGGCCGCCGCGTTCGACGCCGCCCCGCTGCTGGGCCGCACCCTGCGCGCCGGCATCCTGGACGAACTGGGCTGACCCGCCCTGGAGGAGGCGCTGCGGCGCCTGGACGAGCAGACACGGACCGGGCGCGACCGCGACGACACGCTCACCGTCCACGAGGCCTGGCCGGCGCTGGTCCTCTCCCGCCGGCACAAGGCCATCGTCGTGGGCCCCGAGGACATCCTGCTGGAGCACGATCTGCGGCTGCCGGTGGAGCCCGACCGCTGGAGCCGCCCGTCGTTCCGCTACACCGACGGCGAACTGCTGGTGATATGGCGGCAGGACGGCAAACAGCACGGCTACTGGTCGGCCCGCCCCACCGAGGTGTTCCCGCTCGGCGGCGAGAAGCTCCCGCACTGGTACGACGACGACACGGGCGAGACCTCCATCCCCCTGCCGGGCGGCGGCCGCGCCACCGGCGGGCGCGCCCTGCACGCCGGCGACACGGTCCTGCCGCCCGGCCACCCCGTACTGGGCGACGGCACCTCGTACTGGCGCCAGGGGCGGCAGGGACGGCAGCAGGTGTGGCTCGAGTACGACCCGGCCACCGGCACCCACGGGCGTGCCTCGCTGCCCGCCTTCCTCCGGTCCGGCATCCACGACGGAGCCGCCCTGCCCAGCGGCACTGCGCCGTGCTGCCCCTCCAGCCCGGCCTGGAGCACAGTCCGCTGGGCACCGACGGCACGGTCCTGGGCCGCTGGGTGCGCACCGAGGGCGAGGGCGAGCGGGCCCGCACCACCGCCGGTACGCCGGACGGCCGGACCGTCACCCTGCCGGCGGCGGACGGCCGGACGCCGGGTGTTCCGCTCGGCGCGCTGCGGTTGCCCGGCGGCGCCGAGCCCGTCGTCGTCGCCCAGTACCGCCGCATAGCCCTGTACGCCGACGGTGACAACGGCGGCGTGTGGGAGTCGGGCCGGGTGACGCCGCTGGAACGGGGCGGCGAGTTCGCCGCCGGTACGCGGCTGGTCCCGCCGGCCGATTTCTGGCACGCGCTGCGGCCACGCGACGAGGGCTCCTCGGCGGTCCTGCGGGCGCTGAGCGACGAGCAGGCCGGTGAGCTGCTGCGCGCCGGGGCCCGGGCTCTGGCGGAGCGGGATGCGGAGATCAAGGCGGCGTTCAGGGCGACGGCCGTACCGGCGAAGGCGGCCGGCGGCCTGCGGGCCGGGCCGCGGAGCACCGCGGGGGCCGGTGCGGGCGAACCCGCCGGTCCGACCTCCGACGAGGTGCTGCGGAAGGTCGTCTTTCGCCTTCTGCCCTCCCTCGCCGAGCCCCGTCTGCTCGCCGGCGTCGCCGGCCACGTACACGCGGCGCTGCGCCTGGCGGGGGTCGTCGCCGCCTTCGTGTCGCCCCAGGCTGAGCCGACCGGGGCGGAGCGCAAACACGCCGAGGGCATGTTCGCCGACTACAGCCCCGCGGACGGCGACGACCGGACGCTGCGCGAGGCGGTCACGGGTCTCGTCACGCTGTACGGCTGGTGGGGCGGCGAGCGGTCCTGGAGCGCGCTGCGCCAGATACGCGCCGTGAACCGCGTCCTGTCCGGCGAGCCCGCCGGCGGCAGGCCCCTGCCCGAGTCCGCCCGGCTCGCCGGGTCCGCCGACGGGTGGCGCAGCGAGGACCGCACCGTCCCGGGAGACGGCGTGGTATGGCTGCCCGTGCTGGACATGCTGCGTGCGCTCGCCTACCGCGCCGCCTCCCCGGCCCTGTCCGAGGCGCACCGCCGGGCGCTGCTGCTGTTCGAGGCGGTCGCGGAGGGACCGATGGCCGCACCCGGGGGCGCGCTGCGCGAGATCGTGCTGAGCGAACCGCACGACGGGCAGAGGCGCACCGGCCAGGTGCTGCGCCGGGACGGCCGCACCGTCGTCATTCTGCGCTGCCAGAGCGTCGACCACCACCGCGACGGGCATATCAACTGGCTGGCTCTGGACCATGACCCGGCCGGTTCGTCCGGCGCGGTCGCGCACTTCACGCTGAAGGAGGAGAGTGCTCACCCGCCGGTCTTCCCCGCGGAAGCACTGACCGCGGTGACCGGGCTGATCCGGGACAAGGGCTCCGCGCCCTGGCGGCCGGAGGCGCCCACCGCCCTGACCGCCGCGACGCGGGGCGGTCTGGGCCCCGTGCAGGCGACCCTCCTGCTCGCCGGGAAGCCGTCGCGGCTCACCGACGAGGCGGCCGCCGTCACCGCGCTGAAGCCGCGGCGGAAGAGCCTCGGCGACACGCTGCTGGAGTCGCTGGAGCCCGGCGACCTGGCGGCGCTCGCCGGCGCGCTGCTGCCAAAGGACCCCGGCGACCTGTGGACGTCCGGGCCGGACACGGACACGGCGGGCCGGGTGTGGGCCGAGCGCCTGGTCGGGTTCGTCCGCCTGCCCGAGGACACAGCCGAGGAGTTCCTCCTGTCGTGTCTGCCCGCCGGCTCCGCCGAGGAGGTGCTCAACCCGCGCCGCACCCCCTGGATCAGCCGCACCACCGTGCAGCGGCCCGACAAGGACGTCGGTCTGGTGGCGGAGGACCCGGCGGCGCTGCCCGGGCGGTACGACCTGGCACGCGCGGCGCCCGGCTTCACCCTCATAGCCACCGCCAACCTCCGCGACAAGGGCGTCTCCGAGATGTCCGCGGCCCTCAAGCGCCGCTTCAACTTCGAGACGGTCGGCCCCATCGGGGACCTGGAGGCGGAGACGGCGCTGGTGCGCGGCCAGGCGCGGGCGTCCGTGGAGCGGGCCGGGGCGCCGTTCCGGGTCGACGACGCCGTGCTGGAGGCCCTGGTCACCGCCTTCCGGGACCTGCGCGAGGGTCGTTCGGCGGAGGGCTGGGAGGTGGAGCGGCCCTCCACGGTGATGTCCACCGCGGAGGCGGTGTCCGTGGCCGGGGCGCTGGCTCTGGCGGCGGCGTACTTCCCCGGCGACCGGGACGTGCTCTCGCTGCTGCCGGGCCATCTGCTCGGCGTCGTCCGCAAGGACGATCACGCCGACGCCGCCCGGCTGCGCGGCTACTGGGACGGCCCGGTGCGCCGCCGCGCGGCGGCCGGGCCGGTCACCGGACCGGGCGCTCGGCGATCCAGCGGGCGGCCAGCAGGCCGGAGGCGGCGGTGAGCACCGCGGCGGCGACGACGGTGGCCTCCAGCCCGAGGGCGTCGGCGAGGACGCCTGCCACCAGCGCGCCGGCGGCGTAGCCGATGTCCCTCCAGAAGCGGTAGGTACCCAGGGCGTTGGCACGCCAGGCGGGATGGGCGTGGTCGGAGACGGAGGCGATCAGGGCCGGGTAGACCATGGCGGTGCCGATCCCGAGCGCGACCGCGGACAGGACGCCTGCCAGGAGCGGGCGGTCCAGCAGGACGAGGGCGAGGACGAAGCCCGCGGCCTGGACGAGCATCCCGGAGACGATCAGGGGCTTGCGGCCGACGCGGTCGGCGAGGTGGCCGGTGGGGATCTGGCCGATGCCCCACAGGATCGGGTAGAGCCCCTTGATCAGTCCGACGGCGGCCAGCCCCAGGCCGCGGTCGGTGAACAGCAGGGGGAAGACGCCCCAGGTCAGGCCGTCGTTGAGGTTGTTGACCAGGCCCGCCTGGCTCGCGCCGCGCAGGGAGCGGTCGCGCCAGGAGGTGCGGGCGAAGGTGGCGGCCAAGGCGATGTCCTCGCCGTCGGGCAGGGGCCTGGAGTGCCGGGCGAGTTCGAGTGCGACGTGGGCGGCCGTGTCGCGGACGACCAGGGCCAGTGCGAGGCCGGCCGCGACGAAGACGACGCCGATGAGTTCGGGGACCGGGCGCAGGCCGTAGGCGGTGGCGAGGTAGCCGGTGAGCAGGGCGGTGACGCCGACGGCGGTGTAGCCGGCGGCCTCGTTGAGACCAGTGGCCAGACCCCGGCGGGAGGGACCGACGAGGTCGATCTTCATGTTGACGGTCATCGACCAGGTCAGGCCCTGGTTGAGACCGAGCAGGACGTTGGCCGCGACGATCCAGCCCCATGAGGGCGCCCAGGCCAGGGCGAAGGGGACGGGTACGCCGATCAGCCAGCCGGCGACCAGCAGCTGCTTGCGGCTGAAACGGGCGGTGAGCGCACCGGCGGCGAGGTTGGTCATCGCCTTGGTGGAGCCGAAGGCGATGATGAAGGAGAACACCGCCAGGTCGCTGGTCAGCCCGAAGACGTCGGTGCCGATCAGCGGGACGGTGGTGCGTTCCAGGCCGACCAGGCCGCCGACGCAGACGTTGACGACGACCAGCAGGGTGAACTGGAGCCAGTTCTCCCTCAGGCCCAGCCGGACGGGCCGTCCGGCGGAGTCGACCGGCGCTGCCGGGAGGTCGTCGGAGAACCTCACGGTGCTCCTCCAGGTCTCGGTACGGAAGGGTGGGCCGGCACGCCCATCCTCGTCTACAATATTCCATGGAATTATGGAGGATGTCATGGAGGGGACTCCGGAAGTCCGGGCCAAAGCCCGGCTCTACGACGCGTTCGCGGCCACCGGCAAGGCCCTGGCCAGCGGAAAACGTCTGGAACTGCTCGACCTGCTCGCCCAGGGGGAACGCACCGTCGACGCGCTCGCCAAGGCGGCCGGACTGAACCTGACCACCGCGTCCGCGCATCTCCAGACCCTCAAGCAGGCCGGTCTGGTCTCCACCCGGCGCGAGGGGGTGCGCGTCCACTACCGGCTCGCCGGCGAGGACGTGGCCCGTCTGTTCGCGCTGCTGCGCGAGGTCGCCCAGGCGCACCAGGCCGCCGTCGAACCGGCCCGCGCCGCCTACCTCGGCCCGGAGGCGGGCCGGGAGGTCACCCGGGAGGAGCTCCTGGCCCGGGTCGAGTCCGGCGATGTCGTCGTGCTGGACGTGCGCCCCGCGCAGGAGTACGCGGCCGGACATATCCCCGGCGCGATATCCGTCCCCGTCGGCGAGCTCGCCGAGCGCGTCGGCGAGCTGCCCGACGGAGTCGAGGTCGTCGCCTACTGCCGCGGCGAGTACTGCGTGATGGCCCATGAGGCCGTACGCCTGCTGGCCGGGCGGGGTCGCAGGGCGATCCGCCTGAGCGACGGCATGCTCGAGTGGCGCCTGGCCGGCCTGCCCGTCGCCACCGGAACCGGTGCCTGACCCCCCCCTCCCCGGCCACCGCCCCCACCACCTCGCCGGTCCCCCGGACACCGTCGGCGTGGCCCTGCCGGTGGCGCTCGGAACGCGGACTCGTCGCCGTCGGCGTCCCCGTGCGCGATGCCGACGGCACCGCGCCGGCCGGTCTGCCGGTGTCCATGCCCGGCGTGCGCCACGACCCGCACGGCCTCCAGTCGCCGGTGGCGGCCGCCGGGCGCCGCGGCGCGGGCGCTGGAGGCGGATCCGGCCGGGCGCTCCTGACCGCTGTCCCCGATGCCCGGTGGGCGACCGCCGGCGCCGTCCGCTACCGCCGGATGAGACCGAGCTCGGCGGCGGCCGCGACGGCGGCGGTGCGGGACTCGACGCCGAGCTTGGCGTAGACACGGACCAGATGGGACTTGACGGTCCCCTCGGTGAGGTGGAGCCGGGCACCGACGGCCTGGTTGGACAGGCCCTCGGCGACCAGTGCGAGCACCTCGGTCTCCCGCCGGGTCAGGGCGGTGCCGGGGGCGCGAAGCCGGTTCATCAGCCGGTCCGCGACGGCCGGGGCCAGCGTGGTGCGCCCCGCGGCGGCGGTGCGTACGGCGGCGGCCAGCTCCTGGGGCGGAGCGTCCTTGAGGAGGTAGCCGGTGGCGCCGGCCTCGATGGCGGGGAGGGTGTCGGCGTCGGTGTCGTAGGTGGTGACGATCACCACCCTGGGCGCCGGCGGGCGGGCGGTGATCGCGGCGGTGGCCTCGGCCCCGTTCATCCCCCCGCCGAACTGGAGGTCCATGAGGACGACGTCGATGTCGCCCCCGGCGGCGCGGGCGACGGCGGCCTCGGCGGTGGCGGCCTCGGCCACCACCTCGATGCCGGGTTCGGTCTCCAGTACGGCGCGCAGCCCGGCCCGCACCACGGGGTGGTCGTCGGCCAGGAGCAGGCGGATGGCGGGATCGGTCACGGGCGCGCCTCGGGTGAGGGATCGGGTACGGGATCGGGGTCGAGACCGGGCGGTGGTCCGAGGCCGGGATCGGGCGAGGTGCCACCGGACCGCCCCAGGGGCAGCCGGGCGGTCAGGGCGGTGCCGCGGCCGGGGGCGGAGTCGACGGTGAACTCCCCGCCCAGGGCGTGCGCGCGGGCGCGCATGGCGGCCAGCCCGAACCCGCCGGTCCCAGGATCGGGTGCGGGCAGGCGGTCGGGGTCGAAGCCGCGCCCGTCGTCGGCGATCTCCACGGTGACATGGTCGCCGAGGAGGCCGAGGGTGACCTCGGCGGTGGCGGCCCCGGCGTGGCGGACGGTGTTGGACAGCGCCGACTGGGCGATCCTCAGCAGCGCGACCTCGTGCGCGGTCGGCAGCGGTACGAGGTCGCCGGTGACGCGGAGGCGTACGGCGATCCGGTGGTGGGCACCGGTGGTGACGCACAGGCGTTCCAGGGCTCCGGCCAGGGTGGTGCCCTCCAGCGCCGGCGGGGCGAGGGCGGCGACGAAGCGGCGGGCCTCGGCGAGGTTGTCGACGGCGCTCCGGCGGGCCTGGCCGACATGGCGGGCGGCGGCCTCCGGCGCGCCGGGCAGGGCCCGCTCCGCGGCCCGCAGCAGCAACTGGATGCTGGTCAGCCCCTGGGCGAGGGTGTCGTGGATCTCGCGGGCCAGGCGTTCGCGCTCGGCCAGCACACCGGCGGTGTGCTGGGCCGCGGCCAGATCGGCACGGGTGGCGGTGAGCTCCTCGATCAGCTGCCTGCGCCGTTCACTCTCCCGGTACAGGGCCTGGTACCCCCACGCCACCGCCACCGCCACCGCCGCGCCCAGGGACGGCCCGATCGCCATCGCCGCGCCGAAGGAGCCCTGATGGGCGGCGAAACCGCCGGTGGCGGCCGCCGCGGTGGCGGCCACCGCGGCCGGGCCGGCGCGGCGGGGCAGCAGATGGAGCTGGAGGAAGTACAGCGGGAACGCCACCCACACCCCGTCCGCGGAGAGCGCCAGCAGCACCAGCCAGGCGGTGCTCACGGCGGCCAGCCACAGCACGGCGGCCCGCCGCGAGCGGCTCGCCCGGGGCAGCAGCGGGCCGGCCGCGTACACCAGGCCGCACGCCGCCGCCGCGGCGACGACCGCGGCGGCGTGCGGGTGGCCGCCGGCGACGGCCCGCCCGGCGGCGAGCGCGAGCAGCCCGACGACCAGCAGATGCAGGCACCAGGCCAGTGCCCGGGTGGTGGGGGTCGGGGCGGGGGCGGCGGTGTTCACAGTCCTTCCATCCTAAGGAGACGCCCCCGGCCCGGCCTCTGTCGAAAGTTGGAACCGGCACGCCGCCTTTCGTCTCGCCGATTGCCGCCCTGGGCCGGATGCCCGCCCCGGGGGCGGCGGCCGAGAGTGGGGGCACACCGCTTTCCCCGGTGTCCTCTGAAAGGGCGGGCAGCACCGTGTTCGTAGCGTGGAGAGACCTGAAGTTCGCCAAGGGGCGCTTCGCCCTGATGGGCGCCGTCATCGTGCTGATGACCCTGCTGGTCGGGCTGCTGTCCGGCCTGACCGCCGGCCTGGGCCGGCAGAACGTCTCCGCGATCACCTCCCTGCCCGCCGACGCGATCGCCTTCGCGGCGACGGACGAGGGCGTGGAGCTGTCGTACGCGGACTCCACCGTCACCGAGCGGCAGTGGCTGCGGTGGGCCCGGACGCCCGGCGTGAGCGGCGCCGAGCCGCTGGGCATCACCACCACGAAGGCGGCCGCCGGGGGGAGGAGCGCCGGGGTGTCCGTCTTCGGCGTCCGGCCCGGCTCCGCGCTCGTTCCCGGTGGCGGGCCCGGTGGCGGGCTGAACGGCGGGCCCGAGGACGCGGTGGTCCTGTCCGCCACCGCAGCGCACGATCTCGGCCTCGCGGTGGGCGACGCGTTCACCCTCGCCGGGCGGCGGGCGACCGTCGCCGCCGTGAGCGGTGACGCCTTCTTCAGCCACACCCCGGTCGTCTGGACCGGCCTGGACTTCTGGCGGGAGATCACACCCCCCACGGGCGGGGCCGACGGGCCGACGGCCACCGTCATAGCCCTGAACACCACCTCCGCCGCCGATGTCGCGGCCGCCGACCGGGCGGCGGGCACCAGGACGGTCGCCAGGGACGACTCCCTGTCCGCGATCGGCTCCTACGCCTCCGAGAACGGCTCCCTGCAGCTGATGCGCGGCTTCCTGTTCGTGATCTCCGCCCTGGTCGTCGGCGCCTTCTTCACCGTGTGGACCATCCAGCGCAGCGGTGACATCGCCGTCCTGAAGGCCCTGGGCGCCTCCACCGCCACGCTGCTGGGGGACGCTCTCGGCCAGGCCGTCGTCCTGCTGGCCGGCGGCACCCTGATCGGCACCGGCACGGCCGCGGCCGTCGGTTCCCTCGTCTCCGGCATGGACGTGCCCTTCCTGCTCACGCCCGCCACCGTCCTCGTCCCGGCCGCCGTGATGACCGCGCTCGGGGCGCTCGGGGCCGCCCTGTCCATCCGCCGCATCACCTCCGTCGACCCGCTGACCGCCCTGGGGAGCGCCCGATGAGCCTGCACCTGACCGACGTCACCCTGACCTACCCCGACGGCGACTCCCGTCTGACCGCCCTCGACGGTGTCACCCTGGACGTCCCCGGGGGCAGCATCACCGCGGTCGTCGGCCCGTCGGGCTCGGGCAAGTCCAGCCTGCTGGCGGTCGCCGCCACCCTCATCGCCCCCGACCGCGGCACCGTCGCCGTCGACGGCACCACGACCACCGGCATGACCCGCGCCGACCTCGCCGGGCTCCGCCGCCGGAAGATCGGCATCGTCTTCCAGCAGCCCAACCTGCTGCCCTCCCTCACCGCCGCCGAACAGCTCCAGGTCATGGCGCGGATCGACGGACGGTCCCCGTCCGGGGCCCGCGCGCGGGCCATGGAACTGCTCGACGCCGTCGGTCTGGCCGACCGGGCCGGCCGGCGCCCCCATCAGCTCTCCGGCGGCCAGCGCCAGCGCGTCAACATCGCCCGCGCCCTGATGAACGACCCCACCGTGCTCCTGGTCGACGAGCCCACCAGCGCCCTGGACCACGAACGCGGCGCCGCCGTGGTCGACCTGATCACCCGTCTCACCCACCGGCAGGCCACCGCGACCGTCCTGGTCACCCACGACCGCACCCACCTCACCGCTGTCGACCGGGTCGCCGAGATGCACGACGGACGCCTGCGCCCGCTCTCCGCGGCCCGGTAGGCGCACGCCCCCGCACGGCGTGGTGCGGGGGGCGATTACCCGGCGGGTAATCGCCCCCGGCGCGTCCGGCTGCCAGGATCGTCCGCGTAGGGAAAACCCGACCGACCGGAAGGACCCCATGCCCGCCTACGCCATAGCCCATCTGAGAGAAGCGGCCCCGCACCCGGAGATCGCCGAGTACATCGAGCGCGTCCCCGCCACCTTCGAGCCGTACGGCGGCCGCTTCCTCGTGCACGGCACCCGGCACGAGGTGAAGGAGGGGGACTGGCCCGGGCACGTCGTGGTGATCGGCTTCCCCGGGATCGACGAGGCGCGGGCCTGGTGGGACTCGCCGGCCTACCGGGAGATCGCACCACTGCGCTCCCGGCACATCGCCGGCGACATCATCCTGGTGGAGGGTGTCGCCGAGGGATACGACCCGGCCGCCACCGCACGGGCGATGCGGGAGGTCCTGCCCGCCGGGTGAGCCGGACGGGCCCGGGTGATCGGCAGCCGGTCAGGATTCGAGAAGCGCGGGCCGCACGGCCGTGCCTAGCCTGGTCACATGGACATCACCATTCACACCGTCTTCCTTCCGCACGAGGACCCGGAGGCGTCCCTGGCCTTCTACCGCGACGTCCTCGGCTTCGAGGTCCGCACCGATGTCGGAGAGGGCCGGATGCGCTGGATCACCGTCGGCCCCGCCGGCCAGGCCGGCACCTCCGTCCTCCTGGCACCGCCGGCCGCCGACCCCGGGATCACCGAGGACGAGCGCCGCACCATCACCGAGATGATGGCCAAGGGCACCTACGGCTGGATCCAGCTGGCCACCCCGGACCTCGACGGCACCTTCGAGAAGGTGCGGGCCGAGGGCGCCGAGGTCGTACAGGAACCGGTCGAGCAGCCGTACGGCGTCCGCGACTGCGCCTTCCGCGACCCCGCGGGCAACCTGGTCCGCGTCCAGGAACTGCGCTGACCCGGCCGTCCGCCGACGGGAACCGGCCGAAAGGAGTTCCACCATGTGCCGCCCCGCCTGGAGACGCGCGCTCGTCCGGGCGCAGCGCCTGAGCGAGTTCACGCGAATACGCCGCGTCCGCGACCGGATCGACCGGGAGTACGCGCGGCCGCTGGACGTCGAGGCGCTCGCCCGCGAGGCGGGCATGCCCGTCGCACACCTCGGCCGCTGGTTCCGGCTGGCCTACGGCAGATCACCGCATGACTACCTGACGGCACGCCGGGCCGAGCACGCGGCGGCAGCGCGGCTGCGCGGCGGTCCCGGCGTCGCCGGGACCGCCGGGGTCCGCCTTGCGGCCGGCCGTCCGCCGCCGGGCGTCCCCGCCGCCCTTCCCGCCGGGCCGGCCGGTGGGAGCCAGGGCGCGCACCGGGCCCGTCGTGCGCCGGAGACAGTGCCGGGGGGCGTCCGGCGCTGTGGGATGGTGGACATGTGACGCTGGAGGATCTCGTCCGGCTGCGCCGGGCCCGTGACCTGATGGACCGCGACTACGCGGAGCCGCTCGACGTCCCGGCGCTGGCACGCGTGGCCCTCATGTCACCGGGCCACTTCTCCCGCAGCTTCCGCGCCGCCTTCGGCGAGACGCCGTACAGCTATCTGATGACGCGCCGGATCGAGCGGGCCAAGGCGCTGCTGCGGCGCGGCGACCTGTCGGTGACGGAGGTCTGCTTCGCGGTCGGCTGCACGTCGCTGGGGTCGTTCAGCTCGCGGTTCACCGAGCTGGTCGGCGAGAGCCCGAGCGCGTACCGGGCCCGTCCGCACGACGAGGGCGCCGCCGTCCCGGCCTGCATCGCGAAGATCCACACACGGCCGGTCAGAAACGGAGAAGCGAAACCCTCTTCCCCTCCGTAGCGTGAACCCCATGGACATCAACCTGGCACAGTGCTTCATCGCCGTCGACGACCACGACGAGGCGCTCGCCTTCTACCGGGACGCCCTCGGCCTGGAGGTCCGCGACGACGTCAGGTTCGAGGGGATGCGCTGGGTGACCGTCGGCGCGCCGTCGCAGCCCGATGTGGACATCGTCCTGGAACCTCCCGTCGCGGACCCCAACGCCTCTCCGTCCGACCGGCGGGCCATGGCGGAACTGCTGGCCAAGGGCATGCTGCGCGGCGTGATCTTCTCGACCGAAGACTGCGACGCCACCTTCGAGCGCATCAGCGCCGCGGGCGGCGAGGTGCTGCAGGAGCCGGTCGACCAGCCGTACGGCGTCCGCGACTGCGCCTTCCGCGACCCCGCGGGCAACATGCTGCGCTTCGTCCAGCCCCGTACGCGGTGAGCTGCGGGCCCTCACCGGCGAACGGAAGAAAACACCACACACTCGGATCCGGCCGGGACGAGCCGGCCGGCAGATGGGGGAGACCATGAGCACCACCACGAGGACGGACACGCGGGCGCCCGAGCCGCACGCCGCCGACAGCCACGACCTGATCCGTGTGCACGGCGCGCGCGTGAACAACCTCAAGGACGTCAGCATCGAGATCCCCAAGCGCCGGCTGACGGTGTTCACCGGCGTCTCCGGCTCGGGCAAGAGTTCACTGGTGTTCGACACGATCGCCGCCGAGTCGCAGCGGCTGATCAACGAGACCTACAGCACCTTCGTCCAGGGCTTCATGCCCACGCCGAACCGGCCCGAGGTCGACGTGCTCGAAGGGCTGACGACCGCGATCATCGTCGACCAGCAGCGGATGGGCGCCGATCCCCGCTCCACCGTCGGCACCGCCACCGATGCCAGCGCGATGCTGCGCATCCTCTTCAGCCGGCTCGGCAGGCCGCACATCGGCCCGCCCTCCGCGTTCTCCTTCAACGTCGCCTCCGTCTCGGCGAGCGGCGGGTTCACGGTCGACCGCGGCGCCGACAGGACCAGGACCGAGAAGGTGACCTTCAACCGCACCGGCGGCATGTGCACCCGCTGCGAGGGCCGGGGCACGGTCTCCGACATCGACCTCACCCAGCTCTACGACGACTCCAAGTCGCTCTCCGAGGGCCCGTTCACCATCCCCACCTACACCGGGGACGGCTGGGTGGTGCGGATCATCACCGAGTCGGGCTTCTTCGACCCGGACAAGCCGATCCGCGAGTACACCGAGAAGGAGCGGTACGACTTCCTGCACCGCGAGCCGACCAAGGTGAAGGTCAACGGCGTCAACCTGACCTACGAGGGGCTGATCCCGAAGATCCGGAAGTCGTTCCTCTCCAAGGACCGGGAGTCGATGCAGCCGCACATCCGGGCCTTCGTGGACCGGGCGGTCACCTTCACCGAGTGCCCCGAGTGCGACGGCACCCGGCTCAGCGAGCGGGCCCGGTCGTCGAAGATCGGGGGGATCTCCATCGCCGACGCCTGCGCGATGGAGATCCGCGACCTGGCCGAGTGGGTCCGAGGCCTCGACGATGCCTCGGTGGCTCCGCTGCTCACCGCGCTGGGGCGGTCCCTCGACTCGTTCACGGAGATCGGGCTGGGCTACCTCTCGCTCGACCGGCCGACGGGCACGCTGTCGGGCGGCGAGGCGCAGCGGGTGAAGATGGTCCGCCATCTCGGCTCCTCCCTCACCGACGTCACCTACGTCTTCGACGAGCCCACCACCGGCCTGCACCCGCACGACATCCAGCGGATGAACAACCTGCTGCTGCGCCTGCGCGACAAGGGCAACACCGTCCTCGTCGTCGAGCACAAGCCCGAGGTCATCGCCATCGCCGACCACGTCGTCGACCTCGGCCCCCGCGCCGGGACGGCCGGCGGCACCGTCTGCTTCGAGGGCGCCGTCGAAGGACTGCGGGCCGCGGACACGCTCACCGGCCGCCACCTCGACGACCGGGCCGCCCTCAGGAAGACGGTGCGCGAACCCTCCGGCACCCTGGAGATCCGCGGCGCGACGGCGCACAACCTGCGAGACGTCGACGTCGACATCCCGCTCGGGGTGCTCTGCGTGGTCACCGGCGTGGCGGGCTCCGGCAAGAGCTCGCTGGTGCACGGATCGCTGCTGCGCCGGTCGGAGGCCGGCGGCACCGGCGTGGTCTGCGTCGACCAGACGCCCATCCGCGGCTCCAGGCGGAGCAACCCGGCCACCTACACCGGGCTGCTCGACCCGGTCCGCAAGGCGTTCGCCAAGGCGTGCGGCGTGAAACCGTCGCTGTTCAGCCCCAACTCCTCGGGAGCCTGCCCCGCCTGCAACGGCGCCGGCGTCCTCTACACCGACCTGGCCATGATGGCCGGGGTCGCCACCGTCTGCGAGGAGTGCGAGGGGAAGCGGTTCCAGGCGTCGGTGCTGGAACACCGCCTCGGCGGGCGCGACATCAGCGAGGTCCTCGCGATGCCGGTGACGGAGGCGACGGAGTTCTTCGGCTCCGGTGAGGCGCGCACTCCGGCCGCGCACCGGATCCTCGGCAGGCTCGTCGACGTCGGACTCGGCTACCTCACCCTCGGCCAGCCGCTCACCACGCTGTCCGGCGGCGAACGGCAGCGGCTCAAACTGGCCACGCACATGGGCGAGAAGAGCGGCGTCTACATCCTCGACGAACCGACCACCGGCCTCCACCTCGCCGACGTCGAGCAGCTGCTCGGCCTGCTCGACCGGCTGGTGGACTCCGGGAAGACGGTCATCGTCGTCGAGCATCACCAGGCGGTCATGGCGCACGCCGACTGGATCATCGACCTCGGGCCCGGCGCCGGCCACGACGGCGGCCGGATCGTCTTCGAGGGCACGCCCGCCGACCTCGTCGCCTCCCGTTCCACCCTCACCGGTGAGCATCTGGCGGCCTACATCGGCGCCTGAGGCGAGGACCTCTCCGTGGCCTCTCGCCCGAGCCCCTCTCCGGGGCGGCCGGGAGGAGCCGCCCCACCGCTCCCGGTCCGGCCCGCCGCGGCCGCGGCGGGCCGGACGGCCGTTCAGAAGGACACGTCGATGTAGTCGATGTCGGTGAAGGCGACGTCGAGGTGTTCGGCGCGGCGGCCGCCGTCGCGGAAGTACTCCTCCCGCAGGCCCTCGGCGACGATGTCGCGCAGCTGCCGGTCGTCGGCCCCCTGCTGCCGGGCGGCGAAGAGGCGGTCGGCGTAGGCCGGGGGAAGGTGGACGGTCAGGCGGCGCAGGCGGGGGTCGTCGGTGGAACCGATGGGGGCCGAGTAGCCGAAGCGGGCACGGGTCTCGATGGTGATGCCGCCGGTGGTCGCGGCCTCGCGGCGGCGGCGCCTGCGCACAAGGGGCTGCCAGCGGGCGCGGACGGCGGCGTCGATGCGGTCGGCGATGTGCCGGGGCGGGTTCTTCCGGTCGCCTCTGCGGTAGCGCTCCACCGAGCGCTGGCTCACCCCGAGTTCGGCGGCCACGGCGCGGGTGGTCCTGAGCTTGCCCAGCAGGAAGTTGATCCGGGCCTGGAGGGACTTGGGCGGGTTGCGGGTGAACGTCTCCGCCTCGGCACGCTCGATGGCGTCGTCGATCTCCCCCACGGGTCACTCTCCTTCGTCCAGGACGGCGTCGACGCCGTCCTTGATGTGGCGGGCGGGGTTGTAGCCCTGCTCCATCAGGTCGACCGCCCAGGCCAGCTGCGCCACGCCCTCGACCTTGCACAGGCCCGGGCTGGGGCCGAGCCGGAAGGAGCCGGGCAGGGGCTTGCCGGAGGCGGTGCGGGGCAGGAAGTCCAGCGGCGAGTCGCCGGGGCTGGGGTAGACCACGCAGTCGGACAGCACGGCCAGGGGGTACAGGCCGGTCGCCTCGGCGGTCCTGAGCATCTTGCGGTGCATGTTCACCCGGGCCCTGGAGATGACGGCCGCGCGGATGTCGGGGCGCCAGGTCGGGCGCTGAAGGGCGGGCCAGCGCTCCCCGTCCCGGTGGTGGCGTCCCTGGGGGCGCTCGCGGAGCTTGCCGATGCCGCCCTTGACGGTGGCCTTGATCGCGGCCAGGACCATGACCAGGGCGGGATCGGTGTGCTTGTGTCGCTCCATCGCGGCGAGATAGGCGGTGTCGGTGAGGTCCCGGGTGACGCCGAGGTCGGCGAGGGTGTCGAGGTAGGCGGCCTTGAGCCGGTCGTGCCATGGGTCGAGGTACGCGCCGCTGTCCCTGCGCAGGTACGCCTCGGCCGGCCGGACGTCGTACCCCAGCTCCTGGGCGTAGGCGACGGTGGGGGTGGCGTACCAGGCGGGTCCTTCGGGGCGCTCGCCGGTGGGGGTGAAGGGCGAGGGCAGGCGAGGGTCCAGGTCGACGTGGGACAGGTCCACCAGCCAGCAGCCGGGGACCTTCTTGTCGAACACCGGGCGGGTGACGTGCTCGGGGCCGGACAGGCCGACGGCGAGACGGGCGGCGGCGGCCAGGAACGCGGTGTTGATGTCCAGGCCGACGGCGAACGGCAGCAGGCATTCGGCGTCCGACAGCAGGTCGACGTCGCGGACCCACTGGTAGACCTCCTCGTCCAGGAACCCTCCTTCCCAGCCCCGGGCGACGGGGTGCCCGGTGGGCGCCTCGGGCGGGGCGGGGTCGACCGGTTCGGTGCCCAGCGACCCGGGGCTGCGGCCGGAGACCCAGGCGCCGCTGCCGGCGTCCCGCACGGCACGGGTGGGCGGGCGCAGGGCGGTCATCAGCTCCAGGCCGGTCACGGCCGTGGAGCCGCGCGGGGTGATGACCCGGGCGGCGTAACGGCCCAGCGCGTCGGCGAGCCGGGCCGGTTCCAGGTCGGCTGCACCCGGCCAGGCCCTTGGGTCGAGCGCGTCCCAGGACAGGATCGCCAGCTGTACGCACTGCCGGCGGCCTTCGGTTGCGGGTCGGTACACGCGGGCCCAGGGACCGAAGCCGCGCTTGGTGAGTTTCCACCGCGCCTTCGTCAGCTGTTTGACCACCGGGTGGTCGTCGGGCAGGCGCAGGGTGCGGCGGGCCTCGTGCCCTTCCAGGCGCTCGGGCAGGCCGAGCGCGACCGCCGCGGAGGCGGTGAGCACGATCAGCGGATCGGAGTCCCGGCCCGCGCGGTGCAGACGGGGCGCTCCCAGGCCGGATTCGGCCAGTGTCCACTCCACCAGCCCGGCGATGGTCGTGGCCGGGCACTCCAGGACGATGCCCTGTGCGCCGTAGGCGAGACCGTCGCCGTCCAGCACGGCCAGCGGGCCGTGCCGGTAGGAGGTGACGGCGGCGGGGGCGGCGGTGTCCGGCACCATCGGCCGCTCACGCGCCGGGCGGGGCGGCCGCGCGGGCCGGGACGCGGACTCGGGGAGCCGCTTCGCGTCCGGTGCGGCGGCGGACTTCGGCCCGGCCGGAGGCTCGGGGGGTGCGGCGGGGACGGCGGGCCGCCCGGGGGTGGGCGCCGCGGTCGGTTCCTGCGGTGCCGGCGCGGACGGGGGTGAGGCGGCTTCGGTTTCCGGGTACTTCGCGGCCCAGCCCTCCAGCAGCCGCTGGTAAGCCTGCAGCCGCGGCGGCCTCGGCTCCGCGCGCCCGTTCTCCCAGTTCTTCACCGTCTGCAGCGTGGACTTCATCGCCTGGGCCAGACGGGCCTGGGTGATTCCGGCGGCCTCCCTCAGCCGGGCCCGCTCCGCCGGGGGCGGCAGTTGCGGCTCCTCCTCCAGCAACGCGTCCACGGACGCGAACAGCTCTTCCTCGGTGGGCACGCCTTTCACCTCCGCCGGGAAGTTATCAGATCCGTCCCATTCCGATGTCGCCTCCAACCAGCGCTTTCAACCCTCTCCACGTTCCCGTCGAGGGGGCGCGGGACGCCTGCGGCCGCCCGGCGCCCCGCGTCACCCGGCCCGGGCGCGTGCTCCACCGATCCCGGCGAGGGCGGATCCGCGGCGGCGCCCGATGGCACCTGATGACATCAAGTGGCGCCACTGGGAGCCATCCGGCGCCACCGAACACCCAAAAGACCTCGCGCACGCGCATGGCGCCACCGTCGCACAGGCCACCGGGTCCGCGTTTCCGCAGTTCAAGGCAGCCAATCTCGGGCCCTTCACACACAGGACGCCATCCGGGCTTGCACTTGGCACCACATGGTGCCACCATGGCGCCATGGACCTCACTCCGTATGTCGACACCCTCCGCCGCGAACTCGCGGTGGCCGCCGAGGCCGGCGGTGGTGAAGCCCGCGAGCTGGCCGAGAGGCTCACCACCCCTCTGGAGTCGGCGGCCCGGCTGATCATGCTCAACGTGCTCTCCGCCGCGATGGACGAGATCACTCGCGAACTCGCCCCCGGTTCGGTCGACGTACGGCTGCGCGGGCTCGACCCCGAATTCGTGGTGATGCCGCCCGCCGAGGGCGCCCCCGTGGAGGCCTCCGCACCCGTCGAACCGCTCACGCCCCCGGCCCCGGCCGACGGCGAGGAAGGCGGCACCGCCCGCGTCAACCTGCGCCTGCCGGCCCACCTCAAGGCCCGGGCCGAGGAGGCCGCGAGCCGCGAGGGCCTGTCGGTCAACGCCTGGCTGGTGCGCGCCGTGTCGGCCGCGGTCGACGGCGGCCACCACCACCGCCCGGCGGAGAGGACCCGGACCATCGGGCAGAGCTACACGGGCTGGGTGCGCTAGCCCGCGCCCGGCGACCGCACCACTCACACCCACATCACGTCCCACCAGCGGGGACGTCACCAAGACCCAGGAGGACGGGACAGCCATGCCTTCTTTCGACACTCCCGAACCGATCTCGGCCACGGCACACGTGGAGGCCGGCTCCATCCGGTTCACGGCGGGCGACCGCCTCGACACCGTCGTCGAGGTGCTGGCCCGCGACCCGAAGCGTGAACAGGACGTACGGGCGGCCGAGCAGACCGAGGTCACGTACTCCGGCGGCACCCTGACCGTCAGGACGCCCAGGCGGCGCCACCTCGTCGGGCGCACCGGCATCGTGGACGTGACGGTCGAACTGCCCGCGGACTCGCACGTCGACATGACCGGCGCCTGGGCCCAGGTGCTCGGCGAGGGCCGGCTCGGCGAGGTCCGGGTGAAGACCTCCTCCGGTGACGTCCGCCTCGATGTGACCGGCCCACTGAAGCTGACGGCCTCCCACGGCTCGGTCACCGTCGACCGGGTCGAGGGATCGGCCGAGATCACCACCAGTTCCGGAAGCCTGCGCGTCGGTGCCGTCCGCGGTCCCGCCGTCCTGAAGAACTCGCACGGCACAACGACCGTCGGCACCGCGGCGGACGAACTGCGGGTGCACGGCGCCAACGGCGACATCGACGTCGCGCGCGCCGAGGGCCCGGTCGTCGCCACCACCGCCCACGGCACCTTGCGCATCGCTGAAGTCGCTCGCGGGACAGTCCAGTTGGAGACCTCCTACGGAGCCATCGAGGTCGGCGTCCGCGAAGGGACAGCCGCCTGGCTCGACGTCAGCTCCGGCCGGGGGCAGGTGCGCAACACCCTCGCCGCCTCCGAGGCCCCGGAGAAGACCGAGGACACCGTCGAGGTACGCGCCCGGACCCGCTACGGCAACATCGACATCCGCCGCGCCCGGGCCTGAACACCGGACTCCTGGGCTCGCCCGCTCCCCCACCACTTCACCGCTTCGGCCTCCGAGAGGGAGGACTCCATGCCTTCATCTATCATGTCCACATCCAAAGGGAAGGGCTGTCCGCAGCCGCCCGCCGCCGTCTCCGCCGCCGGGCTGCGCAAGTCCTACGGCGACAAAACCGTCCTCGACGGCATCGACCTGCACGTCCCGGCCGGATCCGTGTTCGCGCTGCTCGGGCCCAACGGCGCCGGCAAGACCACCACAGTCAGGATCCTCTCCACCCTCATCGGCGCCGACGACGGCCGGGCCCTGGTCGCGGGTCACGACATCGCCACGTCACCGCAGGCCGCACGCGCCGCGATCGGCGTCACCGGGCAGTTCTCCGCCGTCGACGGCCTGATCACCGGCGAGGAGAACATGCTCCTCATGGCCGACCTGCACCACCTCTCCCGCCGCGAGGGGCGGCGGGTCACCGCCGAACTGCTGGAGCGCTTCGGCCTCGCCGACGCCGCCGGGAAACCCGCCTCCACCTACTCCGGCGGCATGAAGCGGCGCCTGGACATCGCCATGACACTCGTCGGCGACCCGCGCGTCATCTTCCTCGACGAGCCGACGACCGGACTCGACCCGCGCGCCCGCCACAACATGTGGGGAGTCGTCCGTGAACTCGTCACGGGCGGCACCACGGTCCTGCTCACCACCCAGTACCTGGAGGAGGCCGACGAGCTCGCCGACCGCGTCGCCGTGCTCGCGGGCGGCAGGATCGCCGCCGAGGGCACCCCCGACGAGCTGAAGCGGCTGGTCTCCGGCGGCCATGTCCGCCTCCGCTTCACCGACCCGGCCGCATACCGGTCCGCCGCCCTCGCGCTGCGCGGGGCCGCCCGCGACGACGACTCCCTCGTACTGCGGATCCCCAGTGACGGCAGCCAGCGCGAACTGCGCTCCATCCTCGACCGGCTGGACTCCGCCGGTATCGAGGCGGACGAGCTTACCGTGCGCACCCCCGACCTCGACGACGTCTTCTTCGCCCTGACCGGCGGCACCGACCAGCCCTCCGAGGAGATCTCCCGATGAGTTCCCTGTCCCTCGTCGTCCGCGACTCGTCCACGATGGTGCGCCGCAGTCTCCTGCATGTGCGGCGCTACCCCTCCCTGACACTGAACCTCCTGCTCACTCCGGTCGTTCTGCTGCTGCTGTTCGTCTACGTCTTCGGCGAGGTGATGAGCGCGGGCATCGGCGACGCCGGCCGCTCCGCCTACCTCGCCTACCTGCTGCCGGGCCTGCTGCTGATGACCATCGGCAGCACCGTGGTGGGCACCGCGGTGTCGGTGTCCACGGACATGACCGAGGGCATCGTCGCCCGTTTCCGCACGATGGCGATCCACCGCGGCTCCGTGCTCATCGGGCACGTCGTCGGCAGCGTGCTGCGGTCGGTCGCCAGCGTGGTCCTCGTCGGCGCCGTCGCCGTGGCCGTCGGCTTCCGGTCCGCGGACGCGACCGCCCTGGAGTGGCTGGCGGCTTTCGGGCTGGTGACACTGGTCGCCCTGGCGCTGACCTGGATCGCCGTCGGGATGGGCATGGTCAGCCCGAACGCCGAGGCGGCGAGCAACAACGCGCTGCCGCTGATCGTCCTGCCACTGGTCTCCAGCGCCTTCGTCCCCCTGGAGGCGATGCCGGGCTGGTTCCGGCCGATCGCCGAGTACCAGCCCTTCACCCCGGCCATCGAGACACTGCGCGGCCTGCTGCTCGGCACCGAAATAGGCCACAACGGCCCGCTCGCCGTCACCTGGTGCCTGGGCCTGGCCATACTCGGACACCTCTGGTCCAGGTACCTGTTCAACCGCGACCCGAAGTAGCGCGACGACCGCGCGGGCCGTCCGCCGGGGGCTCACTCCCCCGCCGGGCGGGCCAGCGCGTCGACGGCGGCGGAGAACAGCCACGGCAGCCGCTGCGCCGCGGGGACCAGCGCCGCCCGGACGGGAGGCGGCCCGGTCGCCGCGAGCAGTGCGCGGGTCAGCAGGCGGTAGCGCCGGGTGAGCCGCCGCCAGTCCCGCTCATAGGCTCCGGGATCGCCTCCGGTGACCGCGCGTACAGCCGCCTGCGCCTGCGCCAGTGCCAGCGCGACTCCCTCACCGGTCAGCGCGTCGACGTAGCCGGCCGCGTCGCCGACGAGCAGCACCCGGCCGGCCGTGCGCGCTCTCGCGCTGCGGCGCAGTGGCCCGGCCCCGCGCACCGGTCCGGCCGACCGGGCCCCGGACAGCCGCTCACGCAGGCCGGGGAAGGCGGCGAGGTGGTCGTCGTAGGGGCCGCGGCCGGCGGTGAGCACCGCCACACCCACCAGTCCGTCGGCCACCGGGGTCACATAAGCCTCCGCGCCTCGGGCCCAGTGCACCTCGACATGGTCGCTCCAGGGGGCCAGTTCGAAGTGACGCCGCAGTCCGTGGCGCGGGCGCGCCCGGTGCGGCCGGTCCAGACCCAGTGCCCGGCGGATCGGCGAGTGCAGGCCGTCGGCCGCGACGAGGTGGGCGGCCCGCAGACCGCCGGCCACCACGCCCCGCCCGTCCTGCTCGACACCGCGCACGGCGCGGTGCTCGATCAGTACCCCCGCGGCCAGCGCCGCCTCGCGCAGCGCCGTGTGCAGCACGGTGCGGCGCACCCCGCGGCCCGGCCCCGTCCGGAAGGCGGCGGCGGCCCGGCGAGTCCCGGCGACGTACCGGATACCCCGCAGTTCGTGTCCGGCCGGGTGCACGCCGAGCGCGGCCAGGGCGGCGACGGCCCCCGGCATCAATCCCTCGCCGCACGCCTTGTCGACGGTGCCGGCGCGCTGTTCGAGGACGGTGACCTCGAGTCCTGCCCGGGCCGCGTGCAGGGCGGTGGCGAGTCCCGCCGGGCCGCCGCCGACGACGAGCAGGTCCACGGTGGCCCTTCCCCCGGGCATCTCAGGCCAGTCGCGCCAGCGCGGCGTCCTCGGTGCGGACACGGGCGGCCAGCAGCAGGACGTTCAGCACGGTGAAGACGGTCGCCGTGATCCAGGCCGAGTGGGCCAGCGGCAGCGCGATCCCCTCGACGACGACGGCGAGGTAGTTCGGGTGCGGCAGGCGGCGGTAGGGGCCGCCTGTCACCCGCGCGGCGCCGGGCACGACGATCACCCGGGTGTTCCACTGCCGGCCCAGGGTGGCGATGCACCACCAGCGCAGCGCCTGCGAGGCCGCGACGAGGGCGAGCATGCTCCAGGCGAGCGGCGGTACGGCGTCAGGCCCGCGCGTCCACACCTCCACGAGCGCGCCGGCGAGCAGGCCCGTGTGCAGCGCCACCATGAACGGGTAGTGCCCCCGCCCGAACTCCACACCGCCGCGCGCGAAGCTCCAGGCGGCGTTGCGGCGGGACACGGCCAGTTCCGCGGCCCGTTCCAGGCCGACGGCCACGACCAGGGCGGTGAACAGCAGCTCGCTGCTCATTCAGCACCGCCCGGGGCACGCAGGAGGACGAGTTCGGAGCAGAAGCCCGGGCCCATGGCGAGCATCAGCCCGTAGGAGCCGGGCCGGGGCGGGTGGCCGGCGAGCGTGTCCGCCATGACATGCAGCACCGAGGCGGAGGACAGGTTGCCGATCCGGCGCAGCGATTCCCAGGTCACGCCCAGGGCGTCCCGCCCGACCCCGAGCGCGTCCTGCAGCGCGTGGAGGACCTTGGGGCCGCCGGGGTGCGCCACGTACCAGCCGATGTCTCCGGCACCGAGCCCGTGGTCGGCGAGGAAGTCGCGGACGTCGCCACCGATGTGGCGGCGCACCAGATCGGGGACCGCGGCGTCGAGCACGATCCTGAACCCGCCGGGGCCGACGTCCCAGCCCATCGCGCGCTCCGAGTCGGGGTAGAGGCGGCTGCGCGAGGCCAGTACGAGGGGCTGGGCGGGATCCTCGGAGTGCGCGAGCGGATGCTCGGGTCCGACGGCGACCACCGCCGCGGCGCCGTCCCCGAACAGGCCGGCGGCCACGAGGTTGGCGACCGAGGCGTCGTCGCGCTGAAGGGTGAGCGAGCACAGCTCGACCGACATCAGCACCGCGACCCCGTCCGGCCGGCCGCGCAGCAGATCGTGCAGCCGGGCGAGACCGGCCGCGCCGGCGACGCAGCCGAGGCCGACCAGCGGCAGGCGCACCACGTCGGGGCGCAGCCCGATCTCCGCCGCGACGCGGGCCTCCAGCGAGGGGACGGCCAGGCCGGTCACCGTGCACGACACGACGCAGTCGACGTCGGCGGGGGCGAGGCCGGCGTCCTTGAGCGCCTCGACGACCGCGCGGCAGCCGAGCTCGGTGCCGGCCCGGATGAAGGCGTCGTTCGCCCGGCCGAAGTCCCCCAGCCGGGCGTACTCCTCCAGGGGAAGCGCGGTGTGCCGAGTCTCGACGCACACGTTGCGGTGCAGCCGCTCGACGAGGCCGCGGTCGACGGCGCCGGCGGCCGGCACGGTGGTGAGGAACTCGGTGATCTCCTCCTGCCGGTGGCGGTGCTCGGGCAGGGTGCCGCGAACGCTGAGGACGCGCGTGCTCATGCTGGCTCCCGGTTTCGGCCGGTCGGGCGGGCGGATGCGGCGAGCGCCCGGCCGAGGCCGAACGCGAGGGCGGGTGTGAGGCGGCCCCGGGCCAGCCCGAGTTCGACGAGGTCGTCGAAGACGCGCTGGTCGGCAGCGGAGGCGCGCAGGGCCGCCTCGACGGCGTGACGGCCGCGGGCGAGGCGGGCCGCCAGGGCGGTGTGGCGCAGGTGGGGCAGCAGGATCCGGCCGGTGGCGCGGGCGTACCGCTCCCCCGCCCGTTCGGGCCTTCGGTCGCGGCAGGCCGCGGCGGCGGCGCGGCCCGCCGCGATGCCGGTGGCCACCGCGTAGTAGATGCCCTCGCCGGTCAGCGGGTTCACCAGCCCGGCGGCGTCGCCCGCGAGCAGCACCCGGCCGGGCGGAGGGCGCCAGCGCGCCGTCGAGAGCGGCAGATGGTGTCCGACCCACTGCCGTCCGCCCTCCGCCGCGCCGGGCAGCAGCGCCTGGAGCCGTTCGATCAGCCGGGCGCGGGCCGGCGCCGTACGGCCGGTGCGGAGGGTCTCGCCGTACCCGACGTTCGCCAGGCCGTCGCCGCGGTCGAAGGACCAGGCGTACGACGGCTGGTGCCGGGTGCCGAACTCGATGACCTGTGCGCCGCGCCGTCCGGGCGGGACCGGGGCGTAGCCGCGCAGCGCCAGGGCCCTCGGGCCGCCGGGCAGGCCGAGCGCGCGGCGGACGGCCGAGTGGGCGCCGTCGGCTCCGACGACGACCGCGGCGCGGATCCGCCCGTCCAGAACCACCGCTCCGGTTTCCTGCCCCAGGCCGCGGACCCGGTGCCGCAGGAGGTGGGCGCCGGCCGCGACGGCCGCGCCGGCCAGCCGGGCGTCGAGGACCCTGCGCGGCACCACCCACGCCGGGCGGGCCATCGGCCGCTCGGCGGTCAGGCCGCCTCGGCCGAGGCGGAGCCGGCCGACCGGGATCCGGTCGTCGAGGAGACCGGTGACGCCGACCTGGGCGAGGAGATCGAGGACGTGCGGGGCCACCGCGTCTCCACAGGCCTTGTCCCGGGGGAAGTCCGCCCGGTCCAGGAGGGCGACGCGCAGGCCGGGATCGGCGTGCAGCGCGCCCAGGGCGGCGGCGGCGCCGGCCGGCCCGGCGCCGACCACGGCGAGGTCCCAGTGCACCGGTGGCACCGATGGCGCGGATGCCGGCGTCATCGGCCGGCCGCCACGAGCAGTACGACGTCGAGCAGGGCGACGGCCACCGCGGCCCGGAAGGGGGTGCGGCCGTGCGCGGCCAGGGTGAGTGCGGTGAGGGCGGCCACCGGCGCGAGGGCGGCGAGTGCCCAGGCCGGAGGGTTTCCGGCGGGGCCCAGCACGGCGAGCAGCGAGGCGGCGGCCAGCAGAGCGGCGGCCAGGGCGCGCGAGGGGCGTTCACCGATCCGGTGCGGCAGGCCGCGTACCCCGGCGCGTTCGTCGTCGGCGAGGTCGGGCAGGGTGTTGAGCAGGTGCGCCCCGACTCCGAGCGCGGCGCCGGCGCCGGTCGCCCACGGCGCCGCCCAGGTCTGGGCGGGTCCGGCGAGGGTGGCCACCGAGGGCAGCGCCCCGAAGGCGCAGGCGTACGGCGCCCAGGACCAGCGGGTCGCCTTGAGGCCGAGGTTGTATGCGTGGCCCGCGCCGGTGACGAGGACGATGTTGGCCAGAGCTGCGCGCGGGCCGGTGAGCGCGGACAGCACCAGGCAGGCGAGCGCGGCCGCGCCCAGGGCGCGCACCACCGTGCCCGCCGGGAGGTCTCCGGCGGCCAGCGGTTTGCCGGAGCGGCCGGCGGCGCGGTCGCGGGCCAGATCGCGCAGGTCGTTGCCCCAGCCGATCGTGAGCTGGCCGGCGAGCACCGCGGCGGTGACGGCGGCGGTCTGTGCCGGGCGCAGCCCGCCGCGGAGCGCGAGCAGACCCGTGACGGCGGTGACCGCCAGGGCCGGCCCGCCGTGGGCGGCGGTGAGCAGTGCGAGCGCGGTCGGCGGTCCGGGGCGTGCCCGGACCTCCCCGGCGGTCACGGGCGCCGCCGTGCCGCGGCACGGTTCCCGGTGGGCCGGGCTCGCGGTGGGCCGGACACGGTGGACGGGCGCCGGGCCCGGCCGGCGCCGTGCGCGCCCTCGGCGCGCGGGCGGCCTTCGACGGTGGGGCCGGTGTTCCCGGCCGTCCCGTTGATCACGATGCGCATGCGGGATCGGTGCCCCCGCCGCCGCCCGCTCACACGGGGCCCTCCGGCATCCGGCGGACACCGGCGGCACCCGGATGGGGTATCGCGGCCGACGGCGCTACCGCGTCCGTTGCCGGGCGAGTGCCCGTCCTACGGCGCGCGCGCCGTCGGGGAAGGCGCCGGGGTTGGGTCCCGAGTAGTTGAGCCGGAGGTAGGCCCCGGTCGGTTCGGCGGGGAACCACTCGCCGCCGGGGGCGACGATGACTCCGTCGCCCCCGCAGTCCCTCACCAGCCGTGCCAGGTCGGTGGTGTCCGGCAGCCGGACCCAGATGTTCAGCCCTCCCCGCGGTACCGCTTCGAGGCGGGCGGTGGGCGCGTGCTCCCGCAGTGACGCGGTCAGCAGGTCCCGGCGGGAGGCGAGTTGGTGGCGCAGGTTGCGCAGGTGCGTGCGCCAGGCGGGCTGTGTGACGACGTCGAGCGCGGCGGCCTGGAGGATGCCGCTGACGTACATCGACTCGGCCTGGGCGTCGGCGAGGACGCGTGTGCGGGCCGGGCCCCGGGCGACGACGCCGGCGATGCGGACGGCCGGGGAGACGCTCTTGGTCAGGGAGCGCAGGTAGACGACGTGCCCGCCGTCGTCCCGGGCGGCGATCGGGACCGGGTCCGCCTCGATGCCGAAGTCGTGCGCCCAGTCGTCCTCGATCAGGAACGCGCCGTGGTCTCGGACGGTGCCGAGGATCCGGTCGGCCAGATCGGGCGACCACCGGGCGCCGGTGGGATTGGCGAAGTTCGGCTGGGCGTAGAACGCGCGCGCCCCGGTCTGTTCGAACGCCCGCGTCAGTTCCTCCGGGTCGGGGCCGCGCGCCCCGCTGGGAACGGGCACGACCTGTACGCCCGCCTGCGCGGCGGCGAGGATCGCGCCCCAGTAGGTGGGCGACTCCACCAGCAGCGGGCGGCCCGCTCCGACGAGGGAACGGAAGACGGTGCCCAGTCCACTCTGGCTTCCGGGGAAGACGACGACGTCGCCCGGTGCCGGCGGCGTGATTCCGGCCGGTGTCGCGGTGGCGAGTTCGGCCGCGAACCACGCCTGGAGTTCGGGCAGCCCGGCGGCAGGGGGGCGGCTGACGGCGGCGTCGCTCCGGGCCGCACGGGTGAACGCGGCCCGGACCAGGCGCTCGGGCAGCAACTCCCGGTCCGGGTAGCCCGAGTGAAGCGCGATCACGTCGTTCGGGGTGGTACGCAGTGCCGTGGAGAGCTGCGGCACCCGGTTGCGCGGCGATCCGAGCGCCGCGGTCTGCCACCCGTAGTCGTTCGGACGGGCCACTCGGATCGCGCGGACGAAGGTCCCCACGCCGGGGCGGCTCTCCACCGCTCCCTGCGCCGCAAGGGTCCGCAGCGCCTTCTGGACCGTTACGGGGCTCGCCCCGTAACGGGCGACCAGTGTGCGTGTGGAGGGCAGTCTCGCGCCCGGGGCGGCCGACGCGATCCATTCGCGGAGATCGGCGACGATCCGCGAACTGCTATCGTTGTCCATGACACACAACAGTAGCGCTACCGTCCTTGAAGCCCAGGCGCTATCCCCGTCCCGCTCCGGTCTCGGGTGGGGGCTGCTCGGGGTCGGGGCGTTCTCGTTCACCGTCCCGTTCACCCGGGTCACCGTCGAGGACGGCGGGATGTCACCGCTGTTCGTCGGCTCCGGCCGTGCGGTGGTCGCCGCGCTGCTCGCGGCGGTCGCGCTGGCGGTCACCCGGCAGCGTCCACCCCGCGGCGCCCAGTGGGGCCGTCTGGCGGTCGTCGCCGGCGGCGTGGTCGTCGGCTTCCCCGTGCTGACCTCCTACGCCCTGACCACCGCCTCGGCCGGCCACGGCGCCGTCGTGATCGCGCTCCTGCCGGCCGCGACCGCGGTGATGGCCGTGCTCCGCGGGCACGAGCGCCCCCCTGCCCCGTTCTGGGTCATGGCGGCCGTCGGAGCGGTCGCCGCGGTCGTGTTCGCCTCCCTCCAGGGGGGCGGCTTCGACGGGCTCCACTGGTCCGACCTGCTTCTGCTCGGCGCCGTCGCGGCGGCCGGCATCGGCTACGCGGAGGGCGGGATCCTCGCCCGTGAACTCGGCGCCTGGCAGACCATCTCCTGGGCGCTGGTGCTCTCCGCGCCGCTGATGGCGGCCCTCACCGCCCTCTCTGCCTCGTCGCACCCCCCGGCCGGGAGTCCGGCCGAGTGGTCCGCGTTCGCCTACCTCGGGGTGGTGAGCATGTTCCTCGGCTTCTTCGCCTGGTACCGGGGTCTTGCGATCGGCCCGATGGCGCGGGTCGGCCAGGTGCAGCTCGTCCAGCCCGTGATGAGCGTCTGCTGGGCCGCGCTGCTCCTGCGCGAGCAGATCACCTGGCCAACCGTCCTCGGCGGCGTCGCCGTGATCGCCTGCGCGGGCGCCACCGTGCGCACCCGGACCGGGCGCGCCGCGGGCGCGGGCTGAATTCCCCTGCCGACCTGCCCGTTTCACCTCGGGCCGGGGCGTGCCGTACAGTGGTGGCACCGCCGCGGGGTGGAGCAGCTCGGTAGCTCGCTGGGCTCATAACCCAGAGGTCGCAGGTTCAAATCCTGTCCCCGCTACTGGAAGGTCCGGCCCCGGTGCACTCGCACCGGGGCCGGACCTCTTTCATGCCCGCGGGCGTTCTCCGGCGCCGTGCCGCTACCGTCCGGTGCCGAAGTTCTGGGTCCACCACGGGCCGCCGTCCCCGAAGTGGACCCCGACGCCCAGTTCCTCGAAGGCGCAGTTGAGTATGTTCGCGCGGTGGCCGGGGCTGTCCATCCACGCCTTCATCACCGAGGCGGCGTCCGGCTGTCCCTGGGCTATGTTCTCGCCCAGGTTGCTCCAGGCGTACCCGGCCGCCTCGACCCGGCCGGCCATCGTGGAACCGTCGGGCCCCGTGTGGGACAGCACGCCGGAGGCGGCCATGGTGTCGCTGTAGTCCTCCGCGGCCCGTGCAAGCCGGGTGTTGGCGGTGACCGGGCGGCAACCGGCGGCGGTCCGCTCCCTGTTGACGAGTGCGAGTACCCGCGCCTGCGGCCCGCCGTCCTCCGGTGCGTCCGCCCCTGGGGCGCTGGCGCCCTTCCCGCCGCCGGACCCGGTGGTGCCTTCGGAGCCGGCCGCGCGGCTCTGCTCGCTCCTGGCCGGCCTGTCCTGTCCCGCTCCCCCGGCGGTTCCGGGGGCGGGCGCGGAGGCGGAGGGGGCGGCGCCGCGTGCGGGCTTCTCCGATCCCCCCGGCTCTCCGGGCTTCCCCGGCTTCCCGGACTTCCCGGCCCCGTCGTCATCCGGCGAGGCGGACGCACTCTTCCGCGGGTCGGGGGAGGCGGGAGGGGACGCGCCGCCGGCCGCCCCGGCCTCCGTGTCGTGCGCGGTACCGGACGCGTCGGCCGCCACGCGGTCGGCCGGTCCGTCCTGCCCCCCGCCGGCGGCCACGGTGAGGCCGGCGCCCGCCGCCATGGTGACCACGCTGAGCGCGAGGACGATGTCGCGCGCCGACGGGGTGCCCTTGGAACGGGCGCGGGAGCGGTGGCGGGAATGGCCGGCTCGGCGGGAGCTCATGCGGACGGTACCTCGGGGAGTCGGTCGGGAAATCGGTCGGCCCGCAGGAGGGGCCCGGCAGAAGCGGTCGTGTCTGCCGGGCCCCTCGGAGGGGGCCGGGCGAGAGCCTAGACAGGCCCGGGGCCCGCGGGGCGCCGGAGAAGCGCTTCTTCAGGAAGCCCTAAGGAAGCCATGAGGTTCCGCCCGGGCGCGAGGGCTCCCCGCGATGACCGGCCGGGCCGGGGAGGCGGGGTCTCCCGTATCCGGAAGCGTCGCCGGGCGGAAAGCTGCCGCATCGTGCACATGAGGTCACGGCCGGACGGCGGCAGGGTTGCGCGCATGACCGATGTCCGGGAATTGACCTGCCGCTCCCCCTACCGGCGCGCTCTGTGGGTCTTCGCCGTTCTGGGAGCGGCGGGGGCGGCCGTGACGGCCGCGGCCGCGGTGTACTCGGCGGATCGCGGCGGACTGTGGGGTGTGTGGTCGGGGGTCGCCCTGCTGTCGGCGCTGGTGGCCCTGGCCTCGCTGCGCGGCGCCGTCGCCCGGGTGAGCGCCGACGCGTACGGCCTGCGCGTCCGGACGCTGCCGCGCCGCCGGAGCATGCCGTGGTCCGGAATCGCCGATCTGCAGATCCGCATGAGGAACGAGTGGAACCACAAGGCTCCGGACACCCGCTGCGTCGGTGTGGTGCTGCACGACGGGCGCAGGCGGCTGCTGCCCCTGCCGCGCAGCTGGTCCTCCGAGGACCCGGAGTTCGACGCGGCCCTGGAGACGCTCCGTGCGCTGCACCGCCGTCACGGAAACCCCCGCTCCGAGCATCTGCCGGTCATCTCCCACCGCACCGCCGGATACGGCCGGCTCGGGTCGCTGGGCCTGTGCGTGCTGCTGCTGTCGGGGGCGGGTCTGGCGGTGTGGTCCATATCGGGCACCGCCGCCGGGGAGCGGGCGTGGAAGTCGGCCGTGCCGTGCACCGCCCGGACGCCCGCCGCCGAGCGGGGCGAGTGCCTGAGCACCCTGCCGGCCGAGATCGAGCGGACCGAGGCGGGCCGCCCCAGGAACCCCAGCCATCTGTACTTCACCGGTGGCCGGCCGCTGGAGCGGCTCAGGGTCTCCCAGGAGGCCGCCCGGGGGTTCCGGCCCGGCGACAGGGTCGAGCTGACCCTGTGGCGGGGCGAGGTGGTGGAGGTCGCCGGGGAGCGGCACGTGTGGCGCGAGCACGTCGTCACCCCGGGAAGTGTGGCCGTCCTCGCGGCCCTGTGCGCCCTGACCGCCGGCTGGCCCGGCGCGCGGGTGCTGCTGTGGCTGCGCCGGCGGAGGCTGCCCGACGACGAGGTCCTCCCGTCGGAGCTTCCGTTCGTGGGTGCGCTCGCCGCAACGGCCCTGTGGCTGCTGCCGCTGGCCTACCTCCACCCCACAGGCCCGTTCGACTCCGCCGCGGGGACCGTGTGGGCGGCCGCGGGGTCGCTGGTCACGGTGAGCCTGCTCGCCCGGGCCTGGCGCGCCACACGCGTCCGCGCGCCCGGGGAGGTTCCAGGGGCCGAGGAGCCCGCGGGACAGGACATGGAGGTTTTCCTGAGCGCCCGCTTCCTGGATCCCACCGGCTACAACCCGCACCACTTCGGCACTCACATCGTCATCGGCGGCGGGCCACCCGCGGTGACGCCGCACCCCGGCCCCGGCCGGTTCGCGGCGAAGCCGATTCCCGTGGAGCGGCTCACCGTCAAGGAGGTGCGGCGTGTCCGCGGCAGCGACGGGAAGGCCGTTCCCGGCCACTGGCACATCGCCGAACTCGACGACGCCGGTCGCCCGGTCCGCCTCGCCGCCGCCCCCGGCGACCTGACCCGCGTCCTGGGCGAACTGGAGCGCATGAGGAGCCCGGCCGGGGGCTGACGGGCCGCTGGGGGCTGCAAGGAGACGGGCGGCAGAGCAGGCGGCACGGCCGGAAATAATTTTTACAGAGCATGCATTTTTGCCTAGCATGCAAAATGTGGTGGAGAAGAAGGCTGCGGGGAGCGGGCTGCGGGAGCGCAAGAAGCGGGCCACACGCGCCGCTCTCACGGAAGCGGCGGTGCGGCTCGCGGCGGAGCACGGGGCGGAGCACGTCACCGTCGAGGCCATCAGCGAGGCGGCCGGTGTCTCCCCCCGGACGTTCTTCAACTACTTCGACGCCCGCGACGACGCCTTCGTCATGGTCGACGCGGAGTCGGGCGCGCGGGTCCGTCGCGGTGTGCTCGAAGCACCGGCCGGCCTCTCCCCGCTGGAGGCGCTGCGCGAGGCCATGGCGGCGGAGCTGGCGGAGATCGAGCAGCGCCACGAGGTGTGGGATCTCCACGCCAGGGTGCTGAGCGCCTCGCCGCATCTGCTCGCCCGCAGCCTCGCCGCGCATCTGGCCGACGAACTCGGCCTGGCCGAGGCGCTCACCGAGCGCCTCGGCGGCGGTCCCGCCACCGCCGCCGGCCCGGTGCCCTCCGCCTCCGAGAAGGAACGGCGCAGAGCGCTGGACCTGTACCCGCGCCTGCTGGCCGCCGTCGGCGGCACCGCCGTCCGGGTCGCCGTCGAGCACTGGTGCGCACAGCAGGACCGGCTCGCCTTCACCGATGTCTTCCGGCAGGTCTTCGAGCACCTGGCCGCCGGGCTGCCGGCGCCGTCCGGCGAGAACCGGCGGCGCTGACCCGCCCCGCGCGCTCCCTGCCGGCATATGAGCGACCCGTTGGACCCAAGCCCTGAGAGCCCAGAGCCCCGGAGAAGGACGTTGTGACCGCATCGCAGGCGCCTGAACAGGCGCCGCCCACATCCATGACCAACCGGCAGATCCTCCAGGCCATGTCCGGCCTGATGGCCGGCATGTTCGTCGCCATCCTGGCGGGCACGGTGGTGGCCAACGCGCTGCCACGGATCATCACCGACCTGGGGGCCAGTCAGTCCTCCTACACCTGGGTCGTCACCTCCGAACTGCTGGCCATGACGGCGACCGTGCCCCTGTGGGGCAAGCTGTCCGACCTCTACAACAAGAAGCTGCTGCTGCAGCTCTCCCTGGGCATGTTCGTGGCCGGCTCGCTGCTGGCCGGTTTCTCCCAGGGCGTCGAACTGCTGATCTTCAGCCGGGTCGTCCAGGGCATCGGCGCGGGCGGCCTCACCGCCCTGGCACAGGTGGTGATGGCCGCCGTCATACCGCCCCGCAGGCTGGGCAGGTACGCGGGCGTCTTCGGCGCCGTCTTCGCCGTGGGCACCGTGGCCGGGCCGCTGATCGGAGGCGTCCTGGTGGACACCTCGTGGCTGGGGTGGCGCTGGTGCTTCTTCATCGGCGTGCCGTTCGCGCTGCTGGCGATCGTGCTGCTGCAGCGCACCCTGCGGCTGCCCACCGTCCGGCGCGAGGTGAGGATCGACTTCCTGGGCGCCTTCCTGATCGTCGCGGGCGTCTGCGCGCTGCTCGTCTGGACCTCGCTGGCCGGGAACCGGTTCGACTGGCTCTCCTGGCAGACCGCCGTCCTGACCGGTGGCGGCGCCGTGCTGCTGATCGCCGCGGTCCACGTCGAGTCGCGGGTGCCCGAGCCGGTCATCCCCCTGGACATCTTCCGCAACCGCACCGTGACCCTGACCACCGTCGCCAGCCTGCTGGTGGGTGTGGCCATGTTCGGCGGCACCGTCTTCCTCTCCCAGTACTTCCAGATCTCCCTGGGCAAGTCCCCGACCGTCGCCGGTCTGATGAGCCTGCCGATGATCCTGGGCCTGCTGGTCTCCTCCACCGTCGCCGGCCAGGTCATCAGCGCCACCGGCAGGTGGAAGGTGTACCTGGTGGCGGGCGCGGTCACCATGACCGCCGGTCTCGGGCTGCTCGCCACGATCGACTCCGGCACGGGCTTCGGCCTGCTCAGCGTCTACATGGCGGTGCTCGGCATCGGGGTCGGCATGCTGATGCAGAACCTGGTGCTGGCCGCGCAGAACGACGTCCCCGCCGCCGAGCTGGGCGCGGCGACCTCCGTGCTGTCCTTCTTCCGCAGCATGGGCGGCACGATCGGCACCAGCGTGCTCGGCGCGATCCTGGCCAACCGGGTCGCGACCGAGATGACCCGGGGGCTGGAGCAGGCGGGCGTTCCCGCCGCCGGGGCCCAGGCCCCCGGCGGCCCGGAGGGCGGCGTCCCCGACGTCACCGCCCTGCCCGCGCCGGTCCGGGCGATCGTGGAGCACGCCTACGGTGTCGCCACCGCGGACCTCTTCCTCGTCGCGACGCCCTTCGCCCTGCTCGCCCTGGTCGCCGTCGTGTTCATCAGGGAGAAGCCGCTGAAGACCACCAGCGGCATGGAGCGGCTGGCCGAGGAGGCCGGCGACGCCGGTGCCCTGGCCTCGGACGGCGGCCCGGAGCGGCGGACACCGGACGGTGACGGTACTCCGCGAACCGGCGGGGAGACCGGCGGGGAGACCGTGGCCCCGGTCGGGTGAGCCCGGCGGAGCAGACCGGGACCGGGGCGGCCCCGCGGCGGGCCTGCCCCGGTCCCGGTCGTCCTCGTGGTCCTGTGGACGCGGTACGGCCGGGACGGCGGTGGGGCGGGGCGTCCCGGCGTGGCGGGTCCGGCGGGTCAGAACCCGGCGGCGAGGGTACGGATGGCGTCCTCCCCGGGTTCCGTCCCGCTCTCCTCCCTAGGCCGGGGC
>NZ_JADEYH010000026.1 GCF_017114865.1 Streptomyces verrucosisporus
GCCGCTCGGGCGCCGCGAGGAGCCCCCGGCCTCGCGGCGCCCGAGCGGCGCCCCGTCGTTCCTCCCCTCGGTCCGTCCGCTGACGCGGTGGTCGCGCCCGGGGCCGTCCCCGTGTCGTACGGATGGATGGCCGCGGGCACACCCGTTTGAAAAAAGTGTGTCAAGCGGTTCTCGGACGGAACGAAGGCCGTATGGCCCCCATCCCCCGGCCGTGCGGCCCTATGGAGGAGCATGGGAGAAGATCAGTGTGATCAGTGCACAACGGAACACGGTGCGGAGGAGTCGAGCGGGCAGCACGGACATGGCCGCGGCTTCCGCACGGAGTTGGGAGAGGGAAGATGAACGGACCGGTCGTGGTGGGAGTGGACGGCTCGCCGTCGAGCCTGGACGCGGTGGCCGCCGCGGCACACGAGGCACGGCTGCGCGGTGTGGGGCTGCGGGTGGTGCACGCGTTCCTGTGGCCGGTTCTGCACGTGCCGCTGGGGCCGTCCCCGATGGGCCCGCCCGAGGGCGGACTGCGCAACATGGCCGACCAGCTGGTGGCGCAGGCGGTCGAGCACGCGCGCGGCGCGGAGGCCGGAATCGAGGTCGAGGGCGAGGTCGTCGTCGGCGAGCCGCTGACGGTGCTGGAGGCCCGGTCGCGGTCCGCGTCGCTGGTCGTGGTCGGCAGCCGCGGCCTGGGCGGTTTCACCGGACTGCTGCTCGGCTCCACCGCCGTGCACCTGTCCGCGCACAGCCACTGCCCGGTCCTGGTGGTGCGCGGCAGGCAGGACCCGACGGGCCACGTGCTGCTGGGCGTGGACGGCTCGGCGGCCGGCGAGGCCGCCGTCGGGTTCGCGTTCGCCGAGGCGGCGGCGCGGGGCGCGGCCCTGGTCGCACTGCACACCTGGAACAACTGGACCGGTCCGGTCTCCGGCGGTCCCGCCGAGCCGCTGCCCCTGGTCTACGACGTGGACATGCTCCGGGACGAGGAGGAGCGGGCGATGGCCGAGGCGCTGTCGGGCTGGCAGGCGAAGTACCCCGACGTCACCGTGCACCGGCAGCTCGTCCAGGGAGGCGCCCGCCAGGCGCTGATCGAGGCCAGCGGCAGCGCCCAGCTGCTGGTGGTCGGGGCGCGCGGCCGGGGCGGCTTCTCCGGTCTGCTGCTGGGCTCGGTCAGCCAGGCCGCCCTGCACCACGCGCACTGCCCCGTCGCCGTGGTCCGGGCCTCCGGAGCCGACCGGAAGGGGTGAGGCCGTGCCGCGTCGCCCGGACTCTCCCGCCTCCGTCCTCCGCGCCGGGGAAGCCCACCACGGGCTGCCCGTCCACGAGGTCGTGCTGCTGCTGGAGACCGACCCCGACCGAGGCCTGGCGGGGGACGAGGCGGCGCGGCGGCTGGACCGCTTCGGGCCCAACACGTTTCCCGCCGCGGCGCGCGGCGGGCCGCTGCTGCGGGCCCTGCGCCAGTTCCACCATCCGCTGATCTACATCCTGATCGCCGCGGGCGCGGTCACCGCCGCGCTGGGCGAGTCCGTGGACTCCGCGGTGATCTTCGCGGTCGTGCTGATCAACGCGTTCGTCGGCTTCGCGCAGGAGTCGAGGGCCGAGGCCGCGCTGGACAGCCTGCGGTCGATGGTGCGCACCACGGCCAGGGTGGTGCGGGACGGGCACGAGCGCGCGGTGCCCTCGGAGGATCTCGCCCCCGGGGACCTGGTGCTGGTGGAGGCCGGCGACAAGGTGCCGGCCGACGTACGCCTGCTGCGGGCGGTGGAGCTGCGGGCGGACGAGTCGGCGCTGACCGGCGAGTCCGTCCCCGTCGCCAAGGACGAGGTGCTGCTTGATCCGCTGACGCCGGTCGCCGACCGGCGCAACACGCTCCACTCCGGCACGCTGGTGACGGCCGGGCGCGGGGCGGGCGTCGCGGTGTCCACCGGGGCCGGCACCGAGCTGGGGGAGATCCACCGGCTGGTGGGCGCCGCGGAGGTGCTGACCACACCGCTGACGGAGAAGCTCGCCAGGTTCAGCAGGGTACTGACGGTGGTCATCCTGGTGCTGGCGGCGGCGACCTTCGCGATCGGCCTGGTCCGCGGGCAGGGTGCGTCGGGCACGTTCACCGCGGCGGTGGCCCTGGCGGTCGGGGCCATTCCCGAGGGGCTGCCCGCGGTGGTCACGATCACCCTGGCCATCGGCGTGTCGCGGATGGCGCGCCGACGGGCGGTGATCCGCAGACTGCCGGCGGTGGAGACGCTCGGCAGCACCACCGTCATCTGCTCGGACAAGACGGGGACGCTGACCGAGAACCAGATGACGGTGCGGGCGGTGTGGACACCGGACGGCGAGTTCTCCGTGACCGGTTCGGGGTACGCGCCGGACGGCGAGTTCCGGCGAGGAGACGGCGGCGCCGTCCCCGTGGCGGCGGACCGGGCGCTGTACCGGTGCCTGCTGGCCGGGGCCCTGTGCAACGACGCCGTCCTCACCGGCGGGGCCGCGGAGTCCGGCGGGGAGGGGCGCTGGAGCCTGACGGGCGATCCCACCGAGGGGGCGCTGATGGTCGCGGCGGCCAAGGGGGGCCTGGGCCCGGACGCCACGGTGGCGTTCCCCCGTGTCGGTACCGTCCCCTTCAGTTCCGAGCGGCGGTACATGGCGACTGTGCACCGGGACGAGGCGGCGGGCGGTCACCTCCTGCTGGTCAAGGGCGCCGTCGAGCGGATCGTGGAGCTGTGCTCGGGCGGGATGGGGGCCGACGGCGCCGTCCGGCCGCTGGACCGCGAGGCGGTCCTGCGCGCCGCCGGCGAGCTGGCGGGCAGGGGGCTGCGAGTCCTGGCGACCGCCGAGCTGCCGGGAGTGGAGCCGGAGGGCTTCGGGGACGGGGCGCTGCCGGACTCCATGGTGTTCACCGGGTTGCAGGCCATGCTCGATCCGCCCCGTGCCGCGGCGGTCGACGCGGTGCGGGCGTGCCGCACGGCCGGGATCGGGGTCAAGATGATCACGGGCGACCACGCGGCCACCGCCACCGCCGTCGCCGGCCGGATCGGCCTGCTGACCGGGCGGCGCGAGGGGGAGGTGCTCACCGGGGCCGATCTGGACGCGCTGCCGGCGCGGGGGTACCCGGACGCGGTGGAGCGGGCCCGGGTGTTCGCCCGGGTGTCCCCGGAGCAGAAACTCTGGCTGGTCGAGGCGCTCCAGGCACGGGGCCAGGTGGTGGCCATGACCGGGGACGGGGTCAACGACGCCCCGGCGCTGCGGCAGGCGAACATCGGCGTCGCCATGGGCCGGGGCGGCACCGAGGTGGCCAAGGACGCCGCCGACATGGTGCTCACCGACGACGACTTCGCCACCATTGAGGCCGCGGTCGAGGAGGGCCGCGGAGTCTTCGACAACCTCGTCAAGTTCATCGTGTGGGTGCTGCCGACGAGCCTGGGCCAGGGGATGCTCGTCCTGGTGGCGATCGTGTTCGGCGCCACGCTGCCGGTCCTGCCCACCCAGATCCTGTGGATCAACATGACCACCGCCGTCGCGCTCGGGCTGATGCTCGCCTTCGAGCCGAAGGAGGAGGGGATCATGCGGCGGCCGCCCCGTGATCCCGGCAGGCCCCTGCTGACGACGGGGCTGGCCCTGCGTGTCCTGCTGGTCTCCGCGCTGATCGTCGGCGGGGCCTGGTGGCTGTTCACCTGGGAGCTGGCGGAGGGCGCGGGCCTGGCCGAGGCGCGTACCGCCGCGGTCAACCTGGTCGTCGCCGTCGAGCTGTTCTACCTGTTCAGCTGCCGCTCGCTCACCCGCTCGGTATGGAGCGCCGGGGTCTTCGGCAACCGGTGGATCGTCGGGGGAGTGCTCGCCCAGACGGTCGGCCAGCTCGCCATCACGTATCTGCCGGCCATGAACCGGCTGTTCCACACGGCCCCGATCAGCGGGACGGCGTGGCTGCGGATCCTCGGTGTCGCGCTGCTCGCCTCCCTCGCGGTCGCCGTCGACAAACGGCTTCGGCGGCAGCTGGTGTGAGCGGCGGGCGGTGCGGGGCGCGAGGGCGCCGCCCGCCGCCTCTCATCGGCTAGGGAAGGCGCACGACCACGCCCGGCGGCGTGGGGTCGTCCTCGTCCCAGGTGAGGTGGTCCACCACCCTCACCACGCCGGGGACCTGTTCGGTCAGGCGCACGGCGAAGGCGGCCGTGGTGCGCCGGTCGACCTGGCCGCGCAGTTCGGCCACGCCGTCGCCGACGTGGACGTCCACCTGGGACGGGGCGACCCACAGCGTGTGTTTGAGCACCCCGTCCACGATGTCCGCGCGGATGTCGGCGTCCGGGCGTACGTGCATCCGCACCAGGTCGCGGCGCGAGACGATGCCGAGCAGTCGCCGCTCGCCGTCGACGACCGGCAGCCGTTTGACTCCCCTGCCCTCGATCAGTCTGGCGGCCTGTGCCACCGGCTCGTCCGGTCCGACCGTCACCGCCGGCGCGGTCATCAGCTCCCGTGCGGTCCCGGTCCGGTCCGGAGGGCGCGGAGGGCGCGGGAGCCGGGGGAGCGGGGAGCGCGGCCTGTCCCCGGTGTGCCCCTCGGCCCGCAGCAGGTCGGCCTCGGAGACTACACCGACCACCCGGTCCTCCGCGTCGACGACCGGGAGGGCGCTGACGCGATTGCGGTCCAGCGCGTCGAGGATCTCCCGGTACCGGGCGTCCTCGCGCACCGAGACCACGTCGGCGGTCATCAGGTCGCGTACGTGCCACTGCCTCATCGAAGCTCCCGCTGGTGTCGTCGCCGGGTCACCTGAACCTGGATGGCACAATCTTCCCAAAACCTGCCTGAATCCGGCAAAAGGGTCTGTATGGGTGACCTCTGGTTTGTACTGATCGCCGTCGTCGTATGGGTCGCGGCCGGGCTCCTGGCCGCCTGGTGGCTGGCTCGCCGGGGGCACGGCGGTCCGGGCTGGCTGCTCATGGGCGTCGTCTTCGGCCCCGTTCTGGCCTTGGTCGCCGGCGAGCGCGTCCGGCGCCGGCCGACGACGGTCGCGCGGGCCGAGGCGGGGCCCCGCGGCCCCGGCCGGCTGAGGGTGCTGGTCGGCGTGGACGGGTCGCCGGAGTCCGAGGCGGCGCTCGGACTCGCGGTCAGCCTGCTCGGGCCGTACACGCAGACGCTGGTGGCCGCGCAGGTCGTGGACTACGACGCGGCGGAACTCGACTGGCAGGGGAGGATCGTGGCGGCCAAGGAACGCCTCAGTGCCGTGGCGGAGGAGGCCGGCGGGCGGGTGACCGAGTGCGAGATCCTGGCGGGCCCGCCCGCGGCCGCGCTGGCGCGGTTCGCCGATGAGAACGACATCGACGTGGTGGTCGTGGGCAGGCACGGCCGAGGGCTGTCCAAGCGGCTGCTGGGCGACGTGGCCCGGGAACTGCTGCGCGACGGATCGGTACCGGTCCTGGTGACCGGCGGGCGCCACGGTGTGTCCGGGCGATGAGCGGCGAAGGGGGTGCGCTGGCCGCCGCGCTGCTCTCGATGGGCGTACTGGCCCTGCTCTCGCCCGTCCTGGACCGCCGTCTGGGGCGCGACACGGGATATGTGCTCGCGGTCGGCTTCCTCGTCGTGGCGGCGGTGCTCGCCCCGGCGGCCTCGACGGCGCTGGACGGCGGCGCGGTCACCTTCTCCCACGCCTGGACCGATTCCCCCGAGATCTCCTTCACGCTCCGCATGGACGGGCTGGCCACCCTGTTCTGCCTGCTGGTCCTGGGAGTCGGCGCGCTGATCATGGCGTACTGCCCCCGCTACCTGACCGCCGGTGGAAGGCACGGCAGGACCTACCTCCTGCTCACCCTCTTCGGCGGCGCGATGCTGGGCCTGGTCCTCGCCGGCGACCTGCTGCTGCTGTTCGTGTTCTGGGAGATGACCACGGTCGCCTCCTTCTTCCTGATCGGGACCGGCGGAGCCAGGGCGGCCAGACCGGCGGTGCGCGCCCTGCTGGTGACGGGCATGGGGGGACTGGCCCTGCTGGTGGCGATGGTGCTTCTCGGCATCGCCGCGGGCAGCACCGACCTGGCCACCGTGCTGAGGGCGCGGGAGGAGGTGCTCGACTCCCCGCTGTCACCCGCCATCGCGACTCTGCTCATCCTCGCGGCCTTCACCAAGTCGGCGCAGGTGCCGTTCCAGTTCTGGCTGCCCGGAGCCATGGTGGCGATCACACCGGTGAGCGCCTATCTGCACGCGGCCACCATGGTGAAGGCGGGCATCTACCTGCTGCTGCGGTTCTCCGCGCTGTACTCCGGACAGACCGGGTGGGTGATCTGCCTGATGGGGGTCGGGCTGTTCACCGCCGTGCTGGGCGCCGTCCAGGCGCTTCGCGAGCACGATCTCAAGGCCATGCTCGCCCACTCCACGGTCAGCCAGCTCGGCCTGCTGGTCGCCGCCATCGGGGTGGGGACGACCGTCGCACTGGCCGCCGCCATCCTGCACACCTTCGCGCACGCGCTGTTCAAGGCCACCCTCTTCATGATCATCGGCGTCATCGACCGGCAGGCCGGCAGCCGCGACATCCGGGAGCTGTCCGGACTGATGCGGATCATGCCGGTCACCGCCACACTGGCCGGTCTGGCCGGACTGTCGATGGCCGGGGTCCTGCCGATGATCGGTTTCGTCAGCAAGGAGTCGCTCTTCCAGGGGTTCGCGGGCGCGGACGTCTTCCCCGGCGCCGGGGTGGTGGCCGCGGCGCTCGCGGTCACCGCCTCGGTGCTGACCTTCGCCTACGGCATGCGGATCTTCTACGGCGCGTTCGCCGGGCCCATGCTGCAGCGGCAACTGCACGAGCCCTCCTGGGCGTTCATCGCCCCGGCCGCGGTGGCGGCGGTCGCCGGGGCGGTGCTCGGTCCCGCGGTGTCCGTCCTCGACCCGCTGATGCGCCAGGCCGTCTTGAACGCCGAACCATGGGCCGTGCCGCCGTACTTCGCCTTCTGGCACGGGCTCAGCCCCGAACTGTTCCTGTCCGCCCTCACGATCGCCAGCGGCCTGGTGCTGTTCTCGGCGCGCGACCGGGTGGACCGGATGCTGCAGCGGCTGCCGCGGCCGGACGGCGCGGCCGCCTTCGACCGGGTCCACTCGGCCGTACTGGGCGCGGGCGCGGTGGTGGGACGGCCCGACCGCAGCGACTCCACGGCGGCGTACCTGGCCCGCCCCGCGGCCGCCCTGGTGGTCCTCGGCTGCGTGGGGGTGTTCGCGGCCGACGGGCCGGGGATCCGGGCCGGGGCGCCGTCGGACCCGGTGGACTGGGGGGTGCTCGCGCTGCTGGCGATGGCGGTGGCCGCCCTGGTGCGGACGCGGTCGGCGCTGGCCGCCGTGTCGCTGCTGGGAGCGGTCGGACTGATCGTGGCCCTGTGGTTCCTGCTGGCCGGGGCGCCGGACGTGGCGCTGACGCTGCTCCTGGTGGAGGTGCTGACCGCGATGACCGCGGCGTTCGTTCTGAGCGACCTGTCCACCCGGTTCCCGCGGCCCCGCCGCGGCGCGGCCGCGGCGGCACTGGCCGGGGCGGCCGGGCTCGTCGCCGCACTGGGCACACTGGCGCTGACCGGAAGGCGGGAACTGTCGCCCGCGGGCGCGTACTTCCTCGAGGCCGCCGAGCCGGAGACCGGCGGGCGCAACGTGGTCAACACGATCCTGGTGGACTTCCGCGGCCTGGACACCCTCGGCGAGGCGAGCGTACTGGCCGCCGCCGCGCTCGGCCTGCTCCTGCTGCTGCCCGGGCAGCCGGACGGGACGGTCGGCGGGCCGCGGGCGCCGTACGGCCGGGTGCTCGGCCCGGCCCACCGTCTGCTGCTCCCGGGCATCGCGGGGCTGTCGGCGTACCTGTTCCTGCGCGGGCACTACGAGCCGGGCGGGGGTTTCAGCGCCGCACTCGTCGCGGGCACGGCGGTCGCCTTCGGTTACCTGGCCGGCCGCACCGGCCCGCGGTGGCTGAGCCCCCGGCCGCTGCTGGCCGCGGGGCTGGTGCTCGGCGCGGCCGTGGGCCTGGCCGCCATGGTGCTCGGCGACCCCTTCCTGACCCCCTTCACAATTCCGGTGCCCGGTGGCGGTCTGTCCTCGCCGCTGCTGTTCGACGCCGCCGTCTACCTGATGGTCCTCGGGCTGGTGGTCACGGTGGTGGACCGGCTCGGCGCCGGCCGGGCGGAGCACCGGTGACCGCGGCGATCGCCGTCGGCGTCCTGACGGCGGGAGGGTTCTTCCTGCTGCTGCGTCCCGGTCTGGTCCGGGTCACGTTCGGGTTCGTGCTGCTGGGCCACGCGGCGAACGTACTGCTGCTGGCGGCCGGGGGGCCGGAGCGCCGGGAACCCCCGCTGATCGGCGACGGCGACCCGGCCGGGATGGCGGATCCGCTGCCGCAGGCCTTCGTGCTCACCGCCATCGTCATCACCTTCGGCATCACCGTGTACCTGCTGGGCCTGGCCCGCGCCGAGCACCTCGCCGGCTCCGGCAGCCGCTCCGGCACCGGGCCCGAAGGGCCCGCCGAGTCCGCGGAGCCCCCGCGGTGAGCGGCCTGGTGCTCGCCCTCCCGGTGGCCGTTCCGCTGCTGGCGGCCGGCGTGCTCGTGGCGTGCCCCGGCGGCCGACGGGCGCAGCGGCTGATCACGTCGGCGGTCAGCGCCGGGATTCTGGTGCTGTCCGCGGTCCTGCTCGCCGGGAGTCTGGACGGAACGGTCCGGGGCCTGAGCATGGGCGGCTGGCCGCCCGGCTTCGCGATCGTGTTCGCCGCCGACGCGCTCAGCACGCTCATGCTGTGCGTCAGCGCCGCCCTGGTGCTGGCCTCCCTCGCCTTCGCCGCCGGGACCGGGGACGACGCGAGCCCCTGGTTCGCCCCGCTGGCGATGATCCTCTCGGCCGGGGTGTACGGGGCCTTCCTGACCGCGGACCTGTTCAACCTCTTCGTCTTCGTCGAGGTCATGCTCGTGCCGTCGTACGCGCTGCTGACGATGAGCGGAGGCCGCGCGCGGACCGCCGCCGGACGGATCTACCTCACCTTCAGCCTGCTGGCCTCCACCCTCCTGCTCGCCGGCGTCGGCCTGGTCTACGGGGTCACTGGCACCGTGAATCTGGGGGAACTGGCCGGGGCGGCACGGCAGAGCACCGCCGCGGCCCTGGCCGTCGGCGTGGTGCTCCTGGCCCTGGCGGCCAAGGCGGCGGTCGTGCCGCTGCACGGCTGGCTGCCGCGCACCTACCCCGAGGCCCCACCCGCGGTCACCGTCCTGTTCTCCGGGCTGCTGACCAAGGTCGGTGTGTACGGGCTCCTCCGGGTCTACGCGGTCGTCCACGAGGGGACGGGCCTGCGCTGGCCGGTGATGGCCGCGGCCCTGCTGACCATGGTGGTGGGGGTGCTGGGCGCGGTCGGGGAACGGGGTATGCGGAGCATCCTGACGTTCCACATGGTGAGCCAGATCGGTTACATCCTGCTCGGCCTGGCACTGTTCACCCGCGCCGGACTCACCGCCGCGGTCTTCTTCCTGGTGCAGTACGTGCTGGTGAAAGCCGCGCTCCTGATGTGCGCGGGTGCCGTGGAGACCGCCTACGGCACCGACCGGACCGACTCGCTCGCCCGCCGCGAGCCCCTGATCGCCGCCGCCTTCCTGGTCTCGGCGCTCTCCCTGGCCGGGCTGCCGCCGCTGTCCGGATTCGTCGCCAAGCTGGGCCTGGTCGACGCCGCCGCGACCGAGTCCGATCATCTGGCCGTCGGGGTCGCCGTCGGAGTCAGCTTCCTCACCCTGGTCTCCATGGTCAAGATCTGGGCCGGCTCCTTCTGGGGCGGGGAGGACCCTTCCAGGGAGGAGTCCCTGCTCCGGCTGATGGCCCGCGCCACCGTCCGGCCGGCGCTCGCCGTGCCCGCGCTGGTGCTCACCGTGCCGTCGGTGGTGCTGGGCATCGCGGCGCAGCCGCTGCTCACCGCGGCGGCGGAGGCGGCCGGCGGACTGCTGGACGCCTCCGCCTACGTACGGGCGGTGACGCGATGAGCGCACGTCGGCCGGCCCGGCTGCGCCGCGCGGCCGTCCGCTGCGCACGGGTGATGGCCTTCCTCGGCCACTACGGGGTGCGGTTCCTGCACGCCAACGTGACCGTGGCCCGGGAGATCGTGACACCGGGCAGCGGGCTGGCGCCCGCCGTGGTCGAGATGCGGCTGCGCTGCCGCACCCAGGCGGAGACGGCCGCCCTCGCGCACCTGATCACGCTGACGCCGGGAACGCTCGTGCTGGAGGTGCGCACGGAGCCGCCGGCCCTGTTCGTCCACGGAATGCACGCGGCCGACGCCGACCGTTTCCTCGGCGAGCTCGGTGATCTGGAGGGCCGGCTGCTGACGGCCCTGCGCCCCCCGGACTCCCGGGCGGCGCGGGGGACGAGGAGACGGGAAGGGAACCCATGACGATGACCGCAGTCCTGCTCGGCGTGCTCGCGGTGGTGATGGCCGTGGCCGTGTGGCGCATGGCGGCCGGGCCCACGGAGGCCGACCGGGTGGTCGCGGTGGACCTCGGTTTCGTGGTGTTCGTGGCGGCCGTCGCCCTGCTGGCGGTGCGGCTGGACACCCCCGCGGTGCTGATCCTGGTGCTCGCCGCGACACTGCTCGGCTTCCTGTCCACCGTCGCGGTGGCCCATCTGCTGGAGCGGTGGTCGTCGTGACCGTCTCGGAACTGCTCGGCCACGTACTCGCGACCACCGGCACCGTGCTGATGGCCGTCGCCGCGCTGGGCCTGGTCCGCCTGCCCGACGCCTACAACCGTGCCAACGCGGTGACCAAGGCGGCGACACTGGGCGTGGTGTGCGTGCTGCTGGGCGTCTTCCTGCTGATGCCCGGTGTGTTCACGGGCGTCGTCCTCGTCCTCGGGGTGCTGCTGCAGCTGCTCACCACCCCGTTCGCGGCGTACGCGGTGGGGCGTTCGGCGCACCGCTCGGGCGCCCCACTGGCCCGGGCCACGTACCGCGACGACCTGGGCGGAGTCCCGCGCGACGGAGGGTGGTGAGACCGGGCGCCGTTCCGGTCCGGAACGGCGCCCGGGCCGGAGCGGCCGCGGCGGGGTCCTCAGGACAGGGAGAGGAAGAGCTTCTCCATCTTCTGGGCGTCGAGGCTGTCCGCGCCGCCCTCCTGCGCCATGCACTGCTTGAGGCCGCTGGCCACGATGGAGAAGCCCGCCCGGTCCAGCGCGCGGTTGACCGCGGCGAGCTGGGTGACGACGTCCTCGCAGTCGCGTCCTTCCTCCAGCATGCGAAGGACGCCGGCGAGCTGGCCCTGGGCGCGCTTGAGCCGGTTGACGGCCGATCGCACGTTCTCGGGAGGAAGCTGGACCACGATGGTCGATCCTTTCGTTCGTTCTGAGCCGGGCGGGCTCAGTCGCTCTGACCGGAGCCGGGGTTCTGGGCGGCGACGGAGGCGTGCACCTCGTCCATGTCGAGTCCGCGGACGGCGGTGATCACCTGGTCCAGGGCCTGGGCCGGAAGCGCGCCGGGCTGGGAGAAGACCAGGACTCCCTCGCGGAAGGCCATCAGGGTCGGGATGGAGGTGATGTCGGCGGCGGCCGCCAGGGCCTGCTCGGCCTCGGTGTCGACCTTGCCGAAGACGATGTCGGAGTTGGCCTCGGAGGCCTTCTCGTAGACCGGGGCGAACATGCGGCACGGGCCGCACCAGGAGGCCCAGAAGTCGACCAGGACGATGTCGTTGCCGGTGACGGTCTTCTCGAAGTCGGCGGCGGTGAGTGCGACGGTGCTCATATGGTGGTTCCTTCCGTTTCACCGGAGTGGTGGCGGTTGATACCCCCTGGGGTAGTCAACGCCGGGATGGGGCGGAACATTCCGCCTGTGCTCCGGTGCCTTCCGCATGGCGGGCGGCACCGGTGTGCCAGTGTCCTGGTACACCGGTACCCCGGAGCGCCGACGGGAGGCGTTCCGGGGTACCGGGTCGGGAGTGGGGGCCGGGGTCAGGTGCCGTGCACGGCCCGCCGCAGCGGACAGCGGTCGACGAAGCCGTAGCAGACACCCGCTCCGGCGCCGAGCGAGGCGACGGCGGCGAGGACCGGCAGACGTATGTCGGCGGGGGCCTGCTGGACCAGGACGAAGGTGCCCATGGCCAGCACGAACCAGGCGAACAGCCGGGAGAGGACGTCCGCGGGGACGCGTCCGGCCAGCCTGGCCCCGGCGAGGCTGCCGACGATCGCGGAACCGGTGACGGCCAGGGTCAGTGCCCAGTCGATCTGGATGGTGGAGAGGTATCCGGCGAACCCGGCGGCGGACTTCATCGCGATGACCAGCAGCGATGTGCCGACGGCCACCGGCATGGGCAGCCCGCCCAGCAGGGCCAGGGCGGGCACGACCAGGAAGCCCCCGCCCGCGCCGACCAGGCCGGTGGCCAGGCCGACGGCCGCTCCGTCCAGCAGCATCCGCCCCACCGGGAGCTGCTTGTGGGCCTTGCCGGGGTCGACGTTCCGGCGGCCGCGGAGCATGGCGGCGGCGGTGACGATCATCATGACCGCGAAGGCGATCAGCAGGACGACGTCGGGGATGTTGCCGCCGATGAGCCCGCCGGTGTAGGCGCCGGCCATGCCGGCCGCTCCGAACAGCACGCCGGTACGCCAGCGGACCCGCCCGCCGCGGGCATGGTTGACCACGCCCACGGCGGAGGTGACGCCGACGACGAACAGGGAGGTGGCGATGGCCTCCTTGGCGTCCATGCCCGCGACGTAGACCAGCAGCGGCACGGTCAGGATCGACCCGCCTCCCCCGAGGAGCCCGAGGGAGACGCCGACCAGCAGCGCGAGGATCAGGACGAGCGTCAGCGTCATGGTGGTCACCTGCTGCCGGCGAGCTGCGCGACGGCCTTGCGCGGGTCGAAGGACGGCGTGCGGTTCCACGGCATCCTCGACAGCAGCACGCCCATGGCGCAGGTGTTGCTGATGGCGGCGAAGGCCAGGCCGCCGCCGACGAACGCGGACAGGGCCTGCAGCCCGGGCACCACGAAGCTGCCGAGGGCGCCGACCAGGACGAGGGAGCCGGCCACCAGGCGGACCTGGCGCTCCATGTCCCAGCGCTCCTGGCCGTAGTTGGTCGGGGCGCCGGACTTCTCCCAGGAGGTCATGCCGCCCGACAGGACGCTCAGTCCGGGCAGCCCGGCCTCGGCGAGGGCGCGCTCGGCCTGGCCGGCCCGCTGCCCGGAGCGGCACACCAGCACCACGTCGGTGTCCAGGTGCCTGGTCAGCTCCTCGCGGTGCTCGCGCAGGGTGTCCAGCGGGACGTTGTAGGAGCCGGGGATGTGCGCGGCCTCGAACTCGGCGGGGGAGCGGACGTCGAGCAGCCGCGGCGGGTGCTCCGAGTCGAGCTTGGCGCGCAGTTCCTCGGTGGTCAGGCTGCGGGGAGTGGTGGAGGTGGTCATGTACTGCTCTCCTGCGGTGTTCGCTGGTTCAGAGGGGGTCGGTGGCCCGGGGCCGGGGTTCTTCGGGGTTCCGGGGTCAGGGGACCTGGGCGGGTACGGGGCACAGGCCCAGGTCGCGGGCGTTGTCGAAGCTGTCGTCGATGGCGACGACGTTGCGGCCGCGGGCGTCGAGCAGGGCGGCGACGACCCCCGCGCGGTAGCCGCCGGCGCAGTGCACCCAGACCCGGCCCGCGGGGATCTCCCCGATGCGGCCCGGCACCTCGTGGACGGGAATGTGCACCGAGCCGGGGATGTGCGCCTCGGCGCGCTCCTGGTCGCGGCGCACGTCGAGGAGGACGAACTCCTCCCCGCCGTCGGAGCTCTTGTCCAGGGCGGCCTTGAGGTCCTCGAAGCCGGCGCGCTCGTAGGCGGCCAGGGGCTCGCCGCCGGCCCAGTCCTCGGGGCCGCCGGTGGCCATGGCGGCCGGGTGGTCGATGCCGATGCGGACCATCTCGCGCTGGGCCTCGGCCACGTCCTCGGCGCTCTCACCGAGCAGGGTGACCGGGGTGCCCCACGGGATCAGCCAGCCCAGGTAGGTGATGAACTGGCCGTCCAGGCCGAAGTTGAGGCTGCCGGCCAGGTGCCCGGCGGCGAAGGCGGTGCGGTCGCGCAGGTCGACCACCCACTCGCCGGCCTCGATGCGGCGGCGCAGCTCGGCCGGGTCGGCGACGGAGGGCGCGGACAGGTCCGGCTTGCCGGGTCCGCCGGAGTTGGCCGGGCCCATGTGGGCGTAGTAGGCCGGGTAGGCGTCCAGGCCCGCCAGGAGCTGCTCGACGTAGGCCTCCTCGTCGGCGGTCAGGGCGGTGTTGGTCCTCTTCTCCTCGCCGATGGTGCTGGACAGGCCGGCGGACTGGGTCGCGGAGCAGAACGAGCCGAAACCGTGGGTGGGGTAGACGGCGGTGGAGTCGGGCAGCTCCTTCGCCAGCCGGTGCGCCGAGCGCCACTGGGCCCGCACCAGGGTGTCGGTGTGGTCGGGGCCGAGCAGGTCGGGGCGCCCGGTGGAGCCGTACAGCAGCGATCCGCCGGTGAACACCGCGATCTGCTCGCCGTCGGCCTCCAGGGCGAAGGAGAGGTGGGTGTGGGTGTGGCCCGGGGTGTGGATCACTCTCACCCGCATGGTGCCGGCCTCGACGATGTCGCCGTCGCGGACGCCGGTGCGCTCGTAGGAGACCTCGTCGTCGGCGTTGACCAGGTACTGCGCGCCGGTCTCCCGGGCCAGGGCCAGACCGCCGGTCACGTAGTCGTTGTGGATGTGGGTCTCGAAGACGTGGGTGATCCGCACGCCCGCGGCCTCGGCCAGCGCCGTGACGCGGTCGTAGTCGCGCTGCGGGTCGACCACCAGCGCGGTGGAGCCGTCGTGGGCGAGGTAGGTGCGGTCGCCCAGGCCGGGGGTCTCGATGGGCAGAACGGTGATCATCGGGTCTCCTCGGTGGTGGCGGTGACGTCGGGGGTGCCGGGCTCGTCGCCGGTGGTCACGGGCCGGCCCGCGTCGGTCCAGGCCGCGGTGCCGCCGCTGACGCTGTGGGCGTCGTAGCCCACGTCGCGCAGCAGTGCGGTCGCCTGCGCGCTGCGGCCGCCGCTCTGGCAGATCACGTAGACCGGGCGGTCCTTGGGCAGCTCGGCCAGCTTCAGGGGGAGCAGGCTGAGCGGCGCGGGCCGGGCGCCGGGGACGTGACCGGTGCGGTACTCGCCGCGGTCGCGGACGTCGACGACGAGGGCGCCGGCCGCGTGCGCCTCGGCGAACCGCTGCTGGTCGATCTCGGGAACCATGCGGGGACTCCTGCTCGCTTGCCTTCGATGAATACCCGGGGGGGTATGACTGGGTCAACCGTAACAGGGGTCGCCTTATGCCCCGGGGGGTATATGCGGTGACGTGGGTCACAGCAGGAGGGCTACGAGGTTCGCCGGATCGGTCTTCGAACGTCCCGCCGCGGCGGAGGCACGGGTCCGCCGCGGCGGGAGCGGGGAGCGCACGGCCGCCTGAACACGGTCGGACCGCGGCCGGGCCGGGGTCGGGAGAGGCCGTCCGCACTCATCGGTGCCGCACGTTCCGCGTGTGGCACGGGAGCCGGGGCGGCGGGGGAGAGGGGCGGAGCCCGCGGAGGAACCTAGGAGCGGTCCATGTGCAGCCGTACGGTCAGCCCGGCGGACGTGGAGCGGGTCTCGACCAGATCGCACAGCTGGTGCATCATCCACAGCCCGCGCCCGCCGTCGGCGGAGTCCAGCGCCGGGCGGCGGCGGCCGGCCAGCAGATCGGCGAGATGCCCGCCGTCGCGGATCTCGGCAACGCAGGCGGGGCCGTCGGACCACAGGCGCAGGGTGCCGTGCCCGCCGCCGTGGGCGATGGAGTTGGCCGCGGCCTCCGCCACGGCGAGGACGAAGTCACCGCGCCGAGGCATGCCGAGCCCGGTCGCGTCGGCCCAGGTGTCCGCGTGGTGGCGGACTTCGCCGAGATCGCCGGTGGTGAACGCCAGAGTGCGGGTGTGCGCGGGCGGGGGAGCCGGCGGAAGGGCGTCGCACTCGGCGCTGAGGGCGCGGGGATCGGTGTAGTGCGGGCTGGGCCGCTCCCGGCCGTCCTCCCGCAGCACCGGATGGGTGCGGCGGGCGTCGGCGCACACCCGCGCGGGGAGCCCGAAGACGTCGTAGGGGCACAGGACGGTCGCGGCGCGGCCGGCGAAGGCCGCGTTGATCAGCGCCTCGTGCCGGGTGGCCTCCACCAGTTCGGCCGGGGAGCGTCGCGCCCAGATCGGCTCCCCGACGATACGGGCGGTCCGGCCGGGGTGCCGGTCGGCGAAGTCGCGCAGACCCGAGAGGATGCGGCCGGGGTTGCGTCCGAACTCGGCCATGTCCACCAGGGTGAGGTGGTCCGCGGCGGCGGCGTCCCCCAGGCGCTCGCGCAGCATCCCCAACCGGGGGCCGGGGACGGCGACGAGAACGGGATCGCCGGCCTCCAGCGCGCCGTCGACGAATCCGCCCACCCCGGCGAGGTATTCCCCGGGGCTCCGGTAGAACAGCGCGGGATGGACGAAGGGGTCCGGATTCCTCCGTTCGGCGGGGGCGTGTTCGCTTCGGGTCACGGAAGCACCACCTCTGGCGCGGCGGGAAGGTGCGGGAGAGGGCCGGCCGCACGTGCCGACGGCCGGGGACCGGCCGCGGATCCGCACGGGCGGACGGACGCCGGGGCGACAGCCCGGGAGGGGACGCGCCGGACACACCGGCCCGGTGCCGGTATCGGCACGTCGGTGAACACCTCCGCTCGGTCCTCGGCCCTGCTCCACGAGCCCGTCTGCCCTGCGGGGCCCGGTGTACACCGGCGTTCTCGACTTGTGACCCGGGCCGGGATCGTGGCCGGGCGCGCCGCGTGGAGGCGGACGGCCCCCGGCGGCACGGGGTGTACGAGGTGTAAGGGGCGTGCGGGAAGTACGGGGAGTGCTGGGACAGACGGGGAAGGGTGCGGAGGCTCCCGGGCGCGGTCCGGGCGCAGGTGGCGGGTGTCCGGCCGGTCAGCTCCTCCTGCCGTGCCAGTCCAGGCACACCACCATGGCGTCGTCGTGCGCGGGCGGCTCGCCGCGGTGCCGGGCGAGTTCGGTGAGGACCGCCCGCGGCACCTGGGAGGGGGGAAGGAGCCGGGTGCTGGTCATGGCGCGTGCCAGGGCCCGCTCGCCGAACCGCTCGCCCGACGGCGAGGCGACCTCGTAGACCCCGTCGCTGGCGAACAGCAGCCGGTCCCCGGCCTCGATCCGGAAGTGCTGGACGGCGTAGGGGGTGTCCTCGAACATCCCCAGCGGGAGCTGCGCCTCCAGTTCGACCGGCTCCACCGCGCCGCCGCGCAGCCGCCAGATGCGCGGCGACCCGGCGTCGACGGCCTCCAGCCGCCCGGTGGCCAGGTGGATGCGCAGCAGCAGGACGGAGACATGGGCGGCACCGCGGTGCTGTCCGTAGACGGCCTGGTCGGCCAGGACCGCCTGGCCGACCAGGTCCAGCCCGGCCCGGCGGGCGTTGCGCAGCGCGCTGAGGGCGAGGTTGGTCAGGAGCGCCGCGTCGACACCCTCGCCCATCCCGTCGGTCAGGGTCACGGTGAGGTGGTCGGCCGAGACGGACCAGTCGAAGTTGTCCCCGAAGACGGCGTAGGCGGGTTCGAGCTGGGCGCCGAGCTCGTACTCGGGGCCGGAGCAGGAGCGGCCGGGGAGCAGCTGCCACTGCATCTCGGCGGCGAGGGTGAGGCGCTCGGCCCGCCGTGCCCTCAGATAGACGTCGGTGCTGTGGTCGGCGACGAGGACCTCCCGGCCGAGCGCCTCGCACAACTGCCGCAGCTCTCCCAGTGCCTCGGGCGAGGCCCCTTCGCCGGGCAGGGTCACCGACAGCACGCCCAGCCGGTCGCCGCGGACGGTGACCGGCAGGTGCGCGGTGACGGTGCCGGCGCGCTCGTCGGGGGAGAGGCGGGGCTGCTGGGAGGCGAACGCCCTTCCGGGTTCGGTGGAGTGGACCGGGAAGGGCTCCGTCGGGTAAGGAAGGGGACCGACCGGCTGGAGTATGGTCGTTCCGTAGTCGGCCATCAGCAGGTCCACGGTGAGCGCCCCGAAGTGCCGTGCCAGTGAGGCGCGGAGCGCGTCGAGCAGTGCGTGGGGAGCGGCATCGCGCAGGGCGCGCTCCACGGCCGTGAATCTGTCCACCGTGTCACAACTACTTTCTGTTTCCGCAGAAAAATCCGATATGGGAAGTTAAGTGCCGTTCGGAGCTCGGGCTGACAATACAGACGCGGAGTGTCACAGTTATGGTCGTGAATTCCGGACCCTCCCAGCGCCACTCCGCAGAGGCGGCCCATGCCGCGTCCGAGGTGATAGAGCTCCTGGAAGTGCTGTGGGAACGGGGCCGGGAGGCCGCGTCGCCCGCGCCCGTCTCCGCCTCCCAGCTGAGGGTTCTGTACACCCTCGACCGAGACGAGGGCATCAATCTGCGCACACTCAGCGAGACGCTGGGTTCCGCCCCGTCGTCGGTCAGCCGGCTGTGCGACCGGTTGCAGGCGGTCGGGTTCGTGGAACGCGCCCCCAGCCCGGCGAGCCGGCGGGAACTCGAACTGAGGCTGACCGGCCGGGGCAGGACGTACCTGCGGGACCTGCGGGACCTGCGGGAGGAGGCGCTGGCTACGGCCATGGCGGCGATGTCGCCCGCGGCGCGCAGGGCGCTCGCCGAGGGGCTGCGGGGGTTCCGGGCGGCGGTGGACGAAGCGCTGCCCAGGCGCCGGGGGGCAGGGGCCGGCGGTGGTGTGAGATCGGCGTGAGGCCGCCGCCCTGGAGGGCATGTGCGCCGCCATTCTGTCTCACCGATACATCACACACCTCGTGGCCGCCGCGGAGCGCCGCACCGCGGGGGAGTCCTGGCGTGATGGCCGGTCGGGGCGGGTGCGACAGGGAAAGATTGTTGTGCCGCGGATACAGTTGTCAAATGGAAACAATCGATCGGGGATGCTTTGGAGGGCGGTTTCGGGGAAGGTCCCGTCAGGGGGCGGCGGGTCTCACCATGGCCTGATGCCCCGTCAGTTGGGGCCGACAGGCTTCGCGGCCGCTGCTAATATTTGCCGGACGGCAACAAAAGGGGTGAACGGTACTGTCCCGTCACCCCGCACTTCCAGCCGGATGCCGACGTCACGGGCGTGGGCCGGCGACGAACGACTGTGAGAGGGCTTGTCAGTGAACGCCAGCGACGCAGCCGTACGAGACCGGTTGACAACCGCAATCCGCGAGCGAGGCGACGAGATCGCCGACCGGTGGGTGCAGTTGCAGCGGGAACGTGCGGCGATCGGGATAGACGAGGGCGAGCTGCGGGAGGAGGCCGACGCGCTCCTCGTCCTGCTGGGCGGAGCCCTCAACAGCGACTACGGCATGGAGAACGTGGTCGACGCCCACCAGGACCTGCGCGGCGCGGTGATGGAGCTGTCCCTGCGCAGGGAGCGCAGCGGCGCGACCCCGACGGCCACGTCCCTGGCCATCCTGGCGCTCAAGGACGCCCTGCTGGAGGCCGTGGAGCGCGACAACCGCGATCCGCGGGAGCTGTTCCCGGCGGCCCTGACGATCAACCGGCTGCTGGACGAGGCCGCCGCCCTGTCCTTCAACGCCTACGTGGAGCGCCGCGAGGAGATCATCCAGCGGCAGAGCCGCCAGCTGCTGGAGCTGTCCACCCCCGTGGTCCACCTGTGGAAGCGGATCCTGGCCGTGCCGCTGATCGGCACCCTGGACACCGCGCGCACCCAGGTGGTGATGGAGAACCTCCTGCAGTCCATCCAGACCCATGACGCCCGGGTGGCGATCATCGACATCACCGGTGTGCCCACGGTCGACACCGCCGTCGCCCAGCACCTGATGCAGACCGTCAACGCGGTGCGCCTGATGGGCGCCGACTGCTTCATCAGCGGCGTGCGGCCCTCCATCGCGCAGACCATCGCCCAGCTGGGCATCGACCTGTCCACCATCCTCACCCGCGCCACCCTCGCCGACGCCCTGGCCGCGGCGGTCGACATGACGGGGCAGGACTCACCGGCCACCGGGGCGACGACGAACCGATGACCGGCCGGCAGTCCATGGACATCCCCATCCTCAGGCTCGGTGACGTACTGGTCACCGGGCTCATCAACGAGCTCGACGACAAGACGGCCACCGTCTTCGCCGACGAGCTGACCGAGCGCATCGCCACCGAGCGGGCCACGGGAGTCCTCATCGACATCTCCCGGCTGGAGATCATCGACTCCTTCGTGGCGCGCACCCTGACCGAGCTGAGTACCATGGCCCGGCTGCTGGGCGCCCGGGTGATCGTGGCCGGCATGCGGCCGCCCGTGGCGATCACCCTCGTCGAGCTGGGCCTGCAGCTCACCGGAGTGGAGACCGCACTCAACGCGGAGCAGGGGATGGCCGCACTGGGCTGGCACCATGCCCCGCGGCCCCCGGAAGGGGTGACCCGGCGTGAAACTCTCGGGTGAAAGGACGATGGGCGCCCCGACGGCTCCCGTCGAGGGAGGCGGCGGCGCGGGCGCCGGGGCCACCTACCCGGTCCGTACCGACGAGGACCTCATCACGGTCCGGCACGCGGTACGGGCCGCCACCGTCGAGACCGGCTTCGGGCTCGTCGACCAGACCCGCGTCGTCACCGCCGCCAGCGAACTGGCGCGCAACGCCTACATCCACGGCGGGGGCGGCACGGTGACCATCGAGTTCCCCAGGAACGCCGGACGCCGGGGCGTGCGGCTGACCGTCAGGGACGAGGGGCCCGGCATCCCCGATCTGGAGGCGGCGCTGGCCGACGGCTTCACCACCGGCTCCGGCCTGGGGCACGGGCTGGGAGGCGCGCGCCGCCTCATGCACGAGTTCGAGGTGCACACCGAAGCGGGCCGGGGCACCACCATCAGCGTGACCCGCTGGAACACGCAGTGAGCCGGCCGTCCCCCGCAGCGGAGGGCCTGACCGAAGAGATCCGCATCGACCACGAGAGCGCGATCCACGTGGCGGCCTCGGCCGCGCGCGGCTGCGCGCAGCGGTGCGGGCTGCCCGGGGCCGTGCCCGACCAGGCGGCCGTCATCGCCAGCGAACTGGCCAGCAACCAGGTCAAGCACGCCGCCGACGGAACGGTGTACGTACAGCCGACGCTCCGGGGCGACGGGGTGGAGATCACCGCCGTCGACCGCGGCCCCGGCATCCGCGACCTGGACCGCTCGATGGCCGACGGCTACACCACCACCGGCTCCCTCGGGGCGGGGCTGGGCGCGGTCCGCCGGATCGCCACCGAGTTCACCATCCGCACCCAGCCGGGCTCGGGCACCCTGGTCAACGCCCGGCTGTCCGCTCCCGGCGAGCAGCCGAAGCCCCGGTACGGCGTCGGGTCGGTGTGCCTGCCCGCCCACGGCGAGAAGCACTGCGGCGACGCCTGCGCCGTGGCCGACACCGACGGCGCCCTCACCGGCCTCGTCGTCGACGGACTGGGACACGGCGCCGCGGCCGCCGAGGCGGCCCGCTGCGCCCTGCGCGCCTTCCACACCGCACCCGAACGCCCCCTGGCCGAGATCCTGACCTCGCTGCACCGCTCGCTGCGCCACACCCGCGGCGCGGCGGCGGGCGTGGTGCGGCTGCACCCCGGCCGCGCCGAGTACTGCGGCACGGGCAACATCCGCGCCACGGTGCTCTCGGGCGGGGAGGTGGCCCACCGGATGGCCGGCCAGCCCGGCATCGTGGGCTGGAACGTCCCCACCCCCCGGCCGCGCGCCGTGCCCCTGGCGCGGGGAGCGGCGGTCGTCCTGCACAGCGACGGCATCGAGTCCCGCTGGTCGCACAGCCCGCCCACCTTTCTGCTGCGGCTTCCACCGCCCCTGCTGGCGGCGTCCCTGGCCCACGGGCACCGGCGAGTCCGCGACGACGCCACCGTGCTCACCGTCCGAGCGGCCTGAGCGGCCCAGAGGTTCCATGACCGACAACACCACTTCCCACCACCACACGCTGCCGAGCCTGCGGCACGCGGTACGCGGCATCGCGCGCGTCCACCGGCTGCCGGTGGAGACCAGGGCCCGGCTGGTGATGTCCGCGGTGGAGCTGGCGCGCACCGAGATCGCGGCGGGGCGGCCGGTACGGCTGAAGGCGTACGCCGAGCCGTCCGGCGGCGAACCGGCGGGGCAGCTCGTCGTCACGCTCGACATCCTCAGCGATCTGACGGCCGACCGCGACGGCATCGCCGACCTCCCCCTCCCCGCCCAGTTCGCCTCCGGGGGTTCGGCCACCTGGCGCGTGCCCCTGCCCGGCCGGCACGGTGACGGCGGCAGCGGCGGCGAGGCGGGCATGGTCCCGCCCGCCCGCAACGGCGGCGGGCCGGATGCCGGGAGCGGCTGCCCCACGTCGGAGATCCACGCGGTGGAGCAGGAACTGCGCGCGACGCTGGCCCGCCTGGACGCCCTCACCGCCGAGCACCGACGGCTCAAGCACGAACTCGCCGAGACCAACCGGGGCACCCTCGCCCTCTACGTCCAGCTGGAGGAGCGAGACGAGCAGCTGCGCAAGGCCCACGGCCAGACCCTGCGCGAGCTGGAGGACGCGCTGCGGCCCGCCCCCATCGAGGTCGACGGCCTGGAGATGGCCGTCCACTACGCGCCGGCCGGCACCGACGCGCCCACCGGCGGTGACCTGTACGACTGGCTCCAGCTTCCCGACGGCACCGTCCACATCACCGTCGTCGACGCCCTCGGCCACGGTGTGACCAGCACGCGCGGTGCGCTCAACGTCACCCACGCGGTACGGACCCTGGCGCTGGAAGGGCATCCGCTGGAGTCGATCATCGCCCGGACCGCCGAGATCCTGATGCCCTTCGACAGCGAGCTGATGTCCACCGTGCTGCTCGCCCGGATCAACCCGGCCACCGGCGATCTGTTCCTGGCCAACGGCAGCCACCCGCCGGCGCTGCTGCTGCCGGCCGGGGGCGAGCCCGGGTACCTGGAGGTACGCGGCCGGGGCATCGGCTACCCGCTGCCGGGCAGCGAGCGCCTGCTGCACACCCGGATGGGGCCCGGGGACATGCTCATCCTCTACACCGACGGCCTCACCGAGAGCCGCAAGGACCCGCGCGAGGGCGAGAAGCGGCTGATCGAGGCGTCCCGCCGCCACGCCGACAGGCCCATCACGGAGGTCCCCGGCGCCATCGCCGAGGACATGCACACGGTCATCCTGCACCCCGACGACACACTGGCACTGGCCGTGCGCGTCCCGCCCGCCTGAGCGGCGCACGGGACGCGCACGGGCGGAGTTCCTCAGCCGCCCAGCTCGGAGACCACGGTCTGCAGCCTGGAGGCCAGCGCCTCCAGATCCCGTTCCGAGGGCGCCCCCGGACCGATCCGGGCGGTGAGGTCCTCGCGCGAGACGACCTCGACGGCTCCGCGGTAGCGGTCGGCACCGGTCTCGGCGGCGGGCACCACCCGCGGGCGGCCCTCCAGGAGGACCAGCCGGGGATCGGGGTCGGGGGAGCTGAGCAGCTCCCGTACGTGCTGGGCTGTGATCGTGTTCGTGCTCGGCACCTTGTGGGCCTTCCTCTCGGCTGTCTCGGTCCTTCTCGGGGCCTGGAACCGTCAGGGCCGCCCCGGCCCCGCCGCGCCGGCCTCGACAGGGCCGGCGGCGTCGACGGTCACCCGCTCCCCCCGCGGGCAGTGCAGTACGCCGGAGGGGAAACCGGGCCGCTCCGCCTCCCGGAGGAAGTCCGGCAGAGGGGATTTCATGACGGTGTAGTCGTCGTAGTGCACCGGCAGCACGCGGCGTGGACGCAGCACGGAGACGAGGTCGGCGCCCTGCAGGGCGTCCATGGTCACCAGCAGCCCCCCGGGGAGCGTGGTGCCGCCCAGATGGACCACCGCCAGGTGGATGTCCGGGCACAGACGCGCGATCTCGTGGACGCCGGGGAACATCAGAGTGTCGCCGGAGACGTACAGCCGCAGCCTCACCGTCCCTCCCGGGTCGCCGAACTCCAGCAGGCTGCCCATCACCGGCGGCAGCAGGAAGTCCACCGGGCCGGGGCCGTGGCGGCCGGGCAGCGCCGTGATCCGCACCTGGCTGCCGCCGCGCACCAGGACGTGGTCGTGCCAGGTGGGCAGGCCCGTGGCGCGGCTGAACCCGTGCAGCCCCTGAAGCCGCCGCGAGGCGTGCGGGGTGGTGACGATCGGCAGGGAGCGGGGCAGGCCGCGGCGGGCGATCCGGTCCCAGTGGTCGCCGTGCAGATGGGACAGCACCACCGCGTCCAGATCCGGCGGGAGGTCCTCCACCCGCAGAGCGGGCTCCCTCAGCCGCCGGGACAGCAGCCCCTTGCCCAGGTAGGCGTACTGGCCGCGGTGGAGGAAGTTGGGATCGGTCAGCAGCTTCAGCTCGCCGTAGCGGATCAGGAGGGTGGCGTTGCCGACGAAGAGGAGCTCGGCGGCTCCCGGGGGCGGCGCGGGTCGCATGGCGGAGCCTCCTCGCGTTCTTCACCGTCTCCGGTGGGCCGGGGCCCGGTCGGGCGGCCGGAATCAGGCGGCGGTCGTGGTGCGGCGACCGCCCAGAACCGCGCCGAGAGCGATCATGCCCGCGCCCAGTACGAAGTGGAGCCAGTCGTCGGCCGAGTTCAGGGGCACGAAGTTCGCGCCGCTGTCCTTGTCGATGATCAGTCCGTAGAGCCACAGCAGCAGGTAGATCACACCGCCGCCGATCAGGAACGCCTTGGCCCCGGCGACGCTACGGGCCATGGCCAGGCCGACGACACCGAAGGCGAGGTGCACCAGGTTGTGCAGGATCGACACCTGGAAGAGGCCGAGCAGCTGGGCCTGCGACTCGTGTCCCGCGAACTGCATGTCGCCGTAGTCCGTGGTGATGCCCGGGACGAACCCCAGGATCCCCACCAGCAGGAAGACCAGCGACACCGCCATGGCCGCGGTGCTCACCGGTGCGCGGCGCGCCGTGCCCGCCGCCCTCGGGCCTGTGCTGGCCATCGTCATCATCTCCACTCGGGTCGGTTGACGGCCGGTACGGGGTACCCCCGCTTCCCGGACGGAAACGACGCGGGTGACGCCTCCTCAGGCGCGGCCCTCCCGGGATCCCTCGTACGCGGCCGGCCGCACCGCCGCGAAGGCCGTGCCCGGCGCCAGTTCCGGCAGGCTGTTGCGGTGGACGTCGAAACCAGGGGTGGAGCGGGGCGCTTTCGGCAGCGGCGAGCGGACGGTGAGCACCGCGAAGGTCCGCCACCGGCCGAGCGGTTCGGCGGCCCGCAGGTCGAACACCAGCGGACCGCCGGCGAGCGCCCGCCGCAGGGCGGGGGGACTGCCGTGGACCGGGCGCAGCCGGCGGCGCGGGAAGGCGGCCAGCACCATGCCGCGCCCGCCGACCCGGTAGGTGAGCAGACTGCTGTACGGGCCGCCCAGCGCGTCGCCGCGCGGCAGTGGCAGCCGGCGCAGTACGGGAGGCCGGGCGCTGCTGGTCAGCAGCAGGTCGACGGGCCGGCCGGGGCCGCCCCCGTCCAGCGCCCGGACGGCGAGTCCGAGCCAGTCGGGCAGCGGCCGCGGCAGGCCGGCGCCCCGGGACAGCCGTACCAGGCACTCGTACCGGCCCAGCCCGTCCAGCCAGGGGACGCCCCAGGCGGCCCCGGTGAGACCGGGCATCACCAGCTCACCGGCGCAGGTCAGACCGTCGGGGTGGAAGGCGGGGGCGTGGCGCAGCCGGGCGAGCTGCCTGAAGCCCGCCCGGGTGCCGCGTACACGCAGGGGCACGGGTCGGGACATCGGCGCCTCCTGGAGGTGGGCGGACCGGCCGGACTCGCCGGCGGGTTCCGGTTGAACCCTCCCGGTCCGCAGTTGCCGCGGGGCGGGTGCCGAAACCCCGGCGCGCCCGGCACCGGACCGCCGCCTTACCGGCCGGCCGGGGGAGGGCCCATACTGGACGGGCCGGGGGGCGGCAGGGCGAGAGGGGGCGGCGGCACGCGATGAGGCGGAGCACACTGATCCAGGGCCGGTACCGGCTGCTGGACCTCGTCGGGCGCGGCGGTATGGGACAGGTGTGGCGCTCGCACGACGAGTCGCTGGACCGCGAGGTCGCCGTCAAGTGCCTCAAGCCGCTTGGCGGCCAGGACGACCCGCACGCGACCGGGGCGCTGCGCGAGCGCTTCCGCCGCGAGGCGCGCCTCGCGGCCTCGCTCCAGCACCGCGGTGTGACCGTCGTCCACGACTTCGGAGAGCACGACGGAGTGCTCTACCTGGTGATGGAGCTGCTGAACGGGCACGACCTCGGCCGGCTCCTGGAACTGGGCGGACGGCGGCCGCTGCCCGTGCCCGACCTCTTCGACATCGCCGAGCAGATGGCCGACGCCCTCGCCTACACCCACGACCGGGGCATAGTCCACCGCGACCTCAAACCCGCCAACGTGATGCGCACCGCCGACGGCACCGTGAAGATCTGCGACTTCGGCATAGCCCGGCCCGACTGCGGCACGGCCTCCCCGTCAGGGTCCACCGGAACCAACGGCGGCTTTCCCATGGGCACCCCGCACTACATGTCGCCCGAGCAGATAGCCGGAGCCCACCTCGACCACCGCAGCGACCTGTACTCGCTCGGCTGCGTGCTGTACGAGATGGCCACCGGCGCCCCGCCCTTCGACCTGGAGGGCACCTGGGGCGTCTTCGTCGGCCACCGCGAGACCGCCCCCCGCCCGCCGCGCGAACTCCGCCCCGGCCTGCCCGGGGACCTGGAGCGGATCATCCTCGACCTGCTGGCCAAGGAACCGCACGAGCGGCCCGGGGACGCGGCGGAACTCGGCCGCCGTACCGCCGAGGCGCGCCGCGCGGGGAGCCCCGGCGGGCGGCCGGCCCCGCTCCGGGAGCGGCCCGGCTCCTTCGGACGGCTCCCGGTGTGGACCCACGGCATGGGCGCCGGCGCCAGGGCCGTCGCCGGCCTGCCGCCGCGTCCCGGCACCTCGCCGCTCTTCGGACACCAGGGGGTGCTCAGTGGCCCGTGGACCGGCCCCGGAGCCGACGCCGGGCAAGCCGGTGCCGACCGGGACGGGGATCAGCCGGTGAGGGCCGCCACCGCCTCCTCGACGCTGCCGTAGAAGTCGAAGATCTGGTCCAGCCCGACGATCCCGAAGACACGCATGATGTCGTCGTCCAGACCGGCCAGCGCCAGGCTGCCGCCCACGGCCTGGGTGAGGTGGTAGGCCGTGATCAGGACGGTGATGCCGCTGGAGTCGCAGTAGACCAGGCCGGACAGGTCGATGACGACCGCGGTTCCCCGGTCGCGGGGCAGCTCGTTGAGCGCCTGGCGCATCCGGTCGGCGGTGTGGTGGTCCAGTTCGCCGGCCACCTCCAGCAGACAGGGGCCCGCGGGGTGGGGGCGCAGCGTGACGGTCAGATCTCGGTCGGGCACCCGTGTTCTCCTGTACGCGCTGGTCGGTCCGGTCGTCCCCCCACGGCACGGCCCGGGAGGCGGGACGGCGCCGGGGCGGGACTCCCCGCGGTGCGGATCCGCGGGGACGCTGATCGACTGCCCGCTCCCGGAGCGGGCGAACCCCGCGACCCGGCCGCGCCACGGGCCGTGGCCGACCGCGTTTATCCTACGGGACCGGATGCGGCGCATCCTCGCCGTACCAGTGGATATGCGCATCGGTGACGGGGTCGCGGGACCGCGGGTGCACACGGCGGGCGAGGAGGGCGGAGGCGATGGGCGACGCTGACGGGGCCGAGCCGCTGGAGCTGCTCTTCCCCGGGAACGGCGAGATGGCCGAAAGGATGCGCGCCCTCGACTGGGCGGGCACCCCGATGGGCGACCCGGCCGGCTGGCCGGCGAGTCTGCGTACGGCCTGCCGCATCTGCCTGACCTCCCGCTACCCCATGTTCCTGTGGTGGGGCGAGGACCTGCGGTTGCTGTACAACGACGCCTATCTTCCACTGCTGGGCGACAAGCACCCCGGGCTGGGCAAGCCGGGCAGGCAGGTGTGGGGCGAGATCTGGGACGTGATCGGCCCGATGCTGCGGTCGGTGACGGAGACCGGGCAGGCCACCTGGTCGGAGGACCTGCTGCTGAGGATGGAGCGGCACGGCTATCTGGAGGAGTCGTACTGGACGTACTCCTACAGTCCGCTGCACGACGACGACGGCCGGGTGCGGGGGGTGTTCACCGCGTGCAACGAGACCACCGAGCGCGTCGTGGGCGAGCGGCGGCTCGCCGTGCTGCAGGATCTGGGCGCCCAGGCGGGCACCGCCCGCAGCGTGGGGGAGGCGTGCCGACTGGTCGCCGGGGTGCTGGGCCGCGCGCAGCGGGACGTGCCGTTCGCCGCGGTCCACCTGCGCGACTCCGGCGGTGAGCCGGTCCCGGCCGCCGTCAGCCCGCCGGGCACGTCCCTCCGGCCCCTGCCCCAGGGTCCCGGGGACTGGCCCCTGGAGCGGGTGCTGGCCACCGGCGAGCCGGTGGCCGTCGATGACGTCGTGCCCCGGTTCGGGCGGCTGCCGTCCGGAGGCTGGGAGAGGCCGCCGACCCAGGCGGTGGTCCTGCCGCTGCCGGGCGAGACCGGGACGGGGCCGGTCGGGGCGATCGTCCTGGCCGTCAGTGCCGGGCGGGTCCTGGACGACAACTACCGGGCCTTCTTGGACCTGGTGGCCCGGCAGACCGCCGCGCTGGTCAACGGAGCCGTGGCGTACGAGGTCCAGCAGCGCAGGGCCGAGGAACTCGCCGAGCTGGACCGCGCCAAGACCGCGTTCTTCTCCAACATCAGCCACGAGTTCCGCACCCCGCTGACGCTGATCACGGGCCCGCTGGAGGAGCTGCGCGGGCAGCTCGCCGGAGCCGGTGAGCGGGTCGGGGAGGAGCTGGAGGTCATCCACCGCAACGCGTTGCGCATGGGCAAGCTCGTCAACACCCTGCTGGACTTCTCCCGCATCGAGGCCGGGAGGATGCGGGCCGGCTTCGAACCGGTGGACCTGGCGGCCGTCACCACGGGGCTCGCCGGCGTCTTCCGCTCGGCGGTGGAGCGGGTCGGCCTGGACTTCGAGGTGGACTGCCCCGCGCTGCCCGAACCGGTCCACATCGACCGCGACATGTGGGAGAAGGTGGTCCTCAACCTGCTGAGCAACGCGCTGAAGTTCACCTTCGACGGCTCCATCGGTGTGACGCTGCGCGCCGAGGACGGACAGGCGGTGCTGCGCGTGTCCGACACCGGCGTCGGGGTGCCCCGCGGCGAGCTGCCGAGGCTGTTCGAGCGGTTCCACCGCATCGAGAACGCCCGCGCGCGCTCGAACGAGGGCAGCGGCATCGGGCTGGCGATGGTGAAGGAACTGGTCGGCCTGCACAGCGGCACCATCACCGCCGACAGCACCGAGGGCGAGGGCACCGTATTCACCGTCCGGCTGCCCTTCGGGACGGCGCATCTGCCGGCCGGTTCGGTGGTCCGGGGCGCCGAACCGTTCCCGGTGTCCGCCGCGGACCCGTACCTCCAGGAGGCGCTGCGGTGGCTGCCGGACGGGGAGGAAGGGGAGGAGGGGGAGGACGAGCGAGGGGGCACCGGGCGGGACGAGCCCGTACCGCCGGCCCCCGGGACGGCGCGGGCCCGGGTGCTGGTCGCCGACGACAACGCCGACATGCGCGAGTACCTGCGGCGGATCCTGGCCCCCGGCTACCGGGTGACGACGGTGGCCGACGGGCGGGCGGCCCTGGAGGCGGTCCGCGCCGACGCCCCGGACATGGTCGTCAGCGATGTGATGATGCCCCGGATGGACGGCCTGGAGCTGGTGGCGGCGCTGCGCGCCGACTCCCGCACCGCCTCCGTGCCGGTGCTGCTGCTGTCGGCCAGGGCCGGCCAGGAGGCGTCCATCGAAGGACTGGAGGCGGGAGCCGACGACTACCTGGTCAAGCCGTTCTCCGCCGCGGAGCTGCTGGCGCGGGTACGGGCGGCCGTGAAGCTGTCGCGGCTGCGCAACCACCACGCCCAGTGGCGCACCGCCCTGGTCGACTCGCTCCAGGAGGCGTTCTTCGTCTGCGACGAGGAGGGCGCCGTCGTCGAGATCAACTCCGCCTTCACCGACGTGCTCGGCTACGGCCCGGAGGACCTCCCCTACCGGCCCAAGCACCCCTGGTGGCCGGACGAGGACACCGACTCCGAGGCCCACCGTGCCATCGAGAGGGCCTTCGCCCAGGTCGTGGGCGAGCGGAAGGGCAGCTACGTCACCCCCGTCAGGCACCGCGACGGACACCGGCTGTGGGTGTACGCCTCCTTCAACGAGGTCCGCGACCCCGACACCGGCAGGCGCATGGTGGTCGGCACCTTCCGCGACGTCACCGCCGAACGCCTCACCGCCCAGCGCGAGACCGCCCTGGCGGCGCTGAGCGTACGGCTGTCCGAGGCCGGGAGCGTCCCCGAGGCCCTGCGGGCCGCGCTCGACGAACTGCGCGGGGTGTGGCGGGCCCCCCGCGCGCTGGCCGTCACCTGGGACGGCCCGGACCGGGCCCCCCGGCCGGCCGCCGCGGTGCCCGGCACCGCGTGGGGCCGGCCGGGCGACCCGGTGCGCGAGGCCGTCGACTCCCTGCGCGGCCGCAACCCCCTGCATCCGGTGGCCACCGCCGAACCGGCCGGAATCGGCATCACCCTGGAGCATCCCGGGGGGCCGCTGGCTCTGTGGGTCGAGGCCGGCGCGGAACGGCCCTTCATCGGCGAGGACCACACCCTGCTGGCCGTGCTGGGCGGCTACCTCGGACAGACGCTGCAACGCGTCCACGTCTTCGAGCAGCAGCGCGAGACCGCCCTGGCCCTCCAGCGGGCCATCCTCGGCCCCGACCGCCTCCCGGCGGGGTTCGCCGTCCGCTACGAGCCCGCCGCCCGGCCCCTGGAGGTCGGCGGGGACTGGTACGACACCGTCGAACTGCCCGACGGCCGTATCGGCATCGTCGTCGGCGACTGCGTCGGCCGCGGCCTGGAGGCGGCCACCGTCATGGGCCAGCTGCGCAGCGCCTGCCGGGCCCTGCTGCTGCAGCTCGCCGACCCGGCCCAGGTGCTGACCGCGCTCGACCGGTTCGCCGCCCTGATCCCCGGAGCGTTGTGCGCCACCGTCTTCTGCGGTGTGCTCGACCCCTCGACCGGCCGGCTGGCCTACAGCAGCGCCGGCCACCCGCCGGGCATCCTGACCCACCCGGACGGCACCACCGAACTGCTCGACCAGGCCCGCTCCATCCCCCTGGCGGTGCGGCCGGGGCGCCCGCGGCCCACGGGAACGCGCACCATGCCGCCGGCCTCCGTCCTGCTGCTGTACACCGACGGCCTGATCGAGCGCCGCAGCCGCCCGCTGCACGCGGGCATCGCCGAGGCCTCGGCCGCCGCCCGGCGCGGGCGCGGCGCGGACCTGGAGAAACTGGCCGACGACGTCCGCACCGGTCTGGAACCGGCCGGCGGCTACGACGACGACATGGCGCTGCTGCTCTACCGCCACCCCGCGCCCCTGGAAGTGGCCTTCCCCGCCGAGTCCGCCCAGCTCGCCCGCGTCCGCGGCGCCCTGCGCGACTGGCTGGAGCGGCTGGAGGCCGGACCGCGTCTGACGCAGGCGGTCCTGGTCGCGGTGGGGGAGGCCTGCGCCAACGCCATCGAGCACGGCCACCGCCACAATCCCGGCCGCACCGTGCGCCTGAGGGCCGTCGCCGCCGCGGACGACCTGCACTTGACCGTCACCGACACCGGGAGCTGGAAGCCCCCGCGGCCCGAGGCCAACGCCCACCGCGGCCGCGGCCTGATCCTGATCCACGCGCTCATGGACCAGGTCGGCATCGTCACCGACGAGACCGGAACCACCGTTGACATGCATGTGAGGATCACACGTTGACCACCACCCTGACACTCACCGACCAGCAGCGTCCCGACGGCACCCCGGTCCTCGTGGCCGAGGGGGAGATCGACATGAGCAACGTCGGCGAGTTCCGGGCCGCGGTGGACCGGGCCGCCGGCGCCGGCGCCGGACGGCTGGTGGTGGACCTCACCGCCGTGGACTACCTGGACAGCGCCGGGCTGGCGGCGCTGTTCGCCCACGCCGACCGTCTGGAACTGATCGCCCCGCCGCTGCTGGGCCCCGTCCTCACCGTCTCGGGCCTCGCCGACCTGGCCACCGTGCACATGGCCTGACGGGCGGCCGGGCCTCCGGAAGCGCCCCGTCCATGACGGGGTGTCAGTCGGCCGAGAGCGACCAGCCGTCGGCCGTGACACGGCCGGCGTCCCGGCGCCGCGAGTCGTCGAACACCGTGCGCCCGCCGTCCTCGATCCGGACGCCGTCGACGTACACGCCGCGTCCCACATAGCGGGCGTCGGTGGTGTACCGCCAGCGCAGCCGCACCGCCCGGCCGCGCCAGGCGTCCAGGTCCGCCAGCGCCCGGTGCCAGACGCGTCCGGAGAAGCCGTGCAGCGCACCCTCCGGGTGCTCCACCGGGGCCTGGCCGGGGCGGGAGGTGGTGAACGGCACCGGCTTCCACGTGACGCCGCCGTCGCCGGACGCCTCCAGGCGCAGGACGTCGAAGGTGCGCTCGGTGTCCCACCACACCGAGAAGCTCAGCCGGGCGCCCGTACCGCCGTCCGCGCCCTCTTCCGCGCCGTCGCCGAGCGCCACCTCGGGCAGGGCGAGCACGGCCGGGGCGCCGCTCGTCGTCCCAGAGAACCAGGCCGCGCGCCCGGCAGCGGGACGCACCGGCACGGCCCGGGCCAGATGGGTGGCGGCGGCCACGCGCGGCGCGCTGCCGGAGCGCCAGGTGCGCACCGGGTGGACGGAGTTGCCCAGCAGCACCAGGAAGGTGTCGGTGGTCGGGTCCAGCACCAGGCAGGTGCCCGTGAAGCCGGTGTGCCCGGCGGTGCGGGGGGTCGCCATGGCCCCCATGAACCAGTGCTGGTACAGCTCGAAACCGAGGCCGTGCTCGTCGCCGGGGAAGGCGGTGTTGAAGTCGCGGAAGAGCAGGTCCACCGACTCCGGCTCCAGGACGCGGGCGCCGCCGTACGCGCCGCCGTTCAGCAGGGCGCGGCACAACACGGCCAGGTCCCAGGCGCGGGAGAAGACCCCGGCGTGGCCGGCCACGCCGCCGAAGGCGTACGCGTTCTCGTCGTGGACCTCGCCGTGCACCATGCCCCGGTCCAGGCCCGACCAGGGGCGGCGGGCGTCCTCGGTCGCGGCGATGAGCGGCTTCCAGGAGGCGGGCGGGTTGTAGCGGGTCCACCGCATGCCCAGCGGTCCGGTGATGTCCTCGCGCAGCAGCGTGTCCAGCCCCTTGCCGGTGACCCGCTCCAGCACGAGCTGAAGGGTGATCAGGTTGAGGTCGGAGTAGCGGTACACCGTGCCCGGCGGGTCCAGGGGCTCCTCCCGCCACAGCCGCCGCAGCCGGTCCTCCCCGGTGGGCTCGGCGTACAGCGGGAGCCAGGCGGCCAGCCCGGAGGTGTGGGTGAGCAGATGCAGCAGGGTGATCTTCTCCTTGCCCGCCGCGCCGAACTCCGGCAGGTAGGAGGCGACCTCGCCCTCCAGGTCCAGGGCGCCGCGCTCCATCTGCCGCACGGCCAGGATCGCGGTGAACAGCTTGGAGACGGAGGCCAGGTCGTAGACGGTCTCCGGGACGGCGGGGACCTGTTCGCCGGCGGGGAGCTCGACGCCGGTGCCGGTGGCCTCGTCGTAGGCCGAGTAGCGCACCGCGTGGCCGATGGCCTCGTGGAGGGCGACGGTGCCGCCGCGTCCGGCCAGCAGGACCGCGCCCGCGTACCAGGGGTGCTCGGGGGAGGGGCCCAGGAAGGTCCGCGCGTCCTCCACCAGGCGCCGCAGATGCGGCTCCAGCAGTCCGGCCCGCCGCGCGGAGCCGCGGCGCAGGACGGGCGCGTGCCCGCCGGCGGCGAGGGCGTGCCCGCCCCGGGCGCGGGCCGCCGCGACGGGCGCCGAGGCCAGGACCAGGCCGCCGCCGAGCGCGAGCGCCCGCAGGCCGAGCTGCCGCCGGCCGATGTCCCCGCCCGCGTCCGGGCCGGAGGCGGGCGCAGGGCCCGGTGTGCGATCCCGTGCCGAACCTGTCATACCGCGCCCCTTCGGGAAAGTATCCTCCAGTGGATCGGGAGAACGCTGAAACCTTCTTCCCGAGCGCTCCGCCCGTCAACCCCCGCGGCACGGCGGACGGGCGTTCCGGGCGTCCCGCCCGCCTAACGGAGCACCACGCAGCCGCGCCGCTCCAGCTCCTCCACCGGCCCCGGCGCGACCGCCGCCCCGTTCCAGCGCAGATCAAGCTTCTCCAGCGCGGGCAGCTCCCGCCCCAGCCAGCGCGGCACCGTGCGCAGCCGGTTGCCCCGCAGGTCCAGGCGGCGCAGCAGCGGCAGGCCGCGCAGCGCCCCGGGCACCTCCTCCAGGGCGTTCTCGCGCAGTTCCACCTCGCGCAGCTCCCGCAGCCGGGAGAGGGAGGCGGGCAGCGAGACCAGGGCGTTGCCGCGCAGCCACAGCTCCCGCAGCGCGGTGAGCCGCCCGAGTGAGGCCGGCAGCTCCCGCAGCCCGCACCGCTGGGCCCGCAGCTCCACCAGCCCCGCCATGCCGCCGATCTCCTCGGGCAGCGCGCCCAGCGGGTTGTCGCCGACGTTCAGATACGTCAGCGAGCGCAGCCGCCCCAATGAGCGCGGCAGCGCGGTGAGCCGGTTGTCGTGGAGGTAGAGGCAGCCGTCCAGCCCGGTCAGCTCCCCGATCTCCTCGGGCAGGGAGGTGAGCGCGTTGTGGCCGAGGTCGAGGGTGCGCAGGCGCCGCAGCCGGCCGATCCGCGGCGGGAGGCCGGTGAGTGCGTTGTCCGCGAGGATCAGCACCCGCGACTCCAGGTGCTCCCACACCCGTTCGGGAACGCGGGTCAGGCCCGCGCGCCAGAGGTCGACCGTCGCCCCGCCGTCCGTCCGCTCCGCCGCATCCGTCATGTCCGCACCGTATCCGCCGTACCGGCACCGGCCGTCGTACCGGCCCCGTGCTCCGGCGCACCCGCCTGCGGCGGCCGGGCCCACGGGCGCAGGCGCCCGCCGCTGGCGGCGGCGACCCCGGCGTCGTCGTAGCGCCCGCTCTCCAGGGACCAGTCGAGGTTGCCCCGCATCACGTTGCGCATGCCGTCGACGTAGTCCTCCACATGTGCTCGTGTCGTGCGGGATACGCCCGAGGCCTCCAGCAGGCCGGGCAGTCGCGCGGCGAGCTCCCGGAAGCGGGCGACCCGCCCGTTGGCGGCGGCGCCGATCTCGTGCACGCAGTCCGGAAGCGGGCGGCCGGTGCCGTGCCGCAGGAGGACGACGGTGTTGTTGACGTCGCCGGCGGCCAGCTCCTTGTCCAGCGAGACGATGTCGTTGACGAAGATCGCCACGTCGTCGGTGATCCGCCGCATCTGCCTCAGCGGGCGGCCGCCGTGCAGCTCGGACGGCAGGATGTAGCGGCCGCAGCGTTCGGCCAGGTCCAGGCAGGGCTGTATGCCGATGGTGTGCCGCCGGGCGGACAGGAACTCCTCCACCGTGGGCAGTCGCGCCCCGGAGCGGTTGAGGGCCTCACGGCGGTGGGCCAGCAGATAGCCGTGCCAGTGCCCGCGGAAGCGGTTCCGCCACACCGGCGGCATCCCCTCGTTTGCCCGCTGCCACAGGTCGCGGAAACTCTCGACCAGCGGGTCCGCGGGGACGCCGGACGGCGGCCGGTGCCCGTCCATGACGCGGGCCAGGCGGTCCACGAGGCGGGTGACATCGTGCGGCCTCCGCCCCGAAGGCCCGTCCAGCCGGTCGTCGAAGACGAAGAACCAGCCGTTGACGTCGGTGGCCAGCATCAGGTCCTCGTCCGCGGCCCGGGGGTGGAAGCGGGCCATCGCCCGTTCCAGCCGCAGGGCGTCATACTCCTCCACCGCCGCTTCCCCGGTGAGCAGTCCGAAGTCCCCGAGCCACCGGAGGGTGTGGAGCCTGGCCCTGCCGACGGCGGGGCTGACGGCCCCGGGGAAAGGTATCTCCAGGTGAGCCGTCCGCCGTAGCAGGCCCTCCCGCCCGGCGGTTTCCCCGGCCGTGCCGGCTTCGGTCACGGGCATGACGCCTCCCCGGCGAGCGGTGAACGAGCGGTGAGCGAGCTGGTCGACACGATGGTGGGAATGACGGGCGCATACGCCAACCCACCTTTGGACAAAGGCAGTTGCCGGTCAAGAGTGCCGGGGACACTCCGTGCTTCCTCCGGTACGGGGAGTGCGCGCGGGCGGCACTACCCGAAACGGCCCTCCGCCGCCGGGGAAACCGGCCAAGAGCACCGCGTCCGGTTCACACCGGCGTACGCTCTCCACCACCTGCCGCGGGAGTGGCAAGGCGGCAGCCGTGGCGGCGGACGAAGAGCAGGGGCGCATGCAGCGGGCGATGTTCGACAGGGAGTCCGGACCCGGAGCGCCGGACGACGTGCCGGCCGGGCGGGGCGGGGCCCGGGGACGCGCCGCCGCGCGCGGCCGTACCGCACCGCCGGCGCGCGGCGCCGAGCAGGAGCGGGAACCGCCCTCCCGCACCGCCGCGCGGCCCGTCCGGCCGGTGCCCGCGGGAACCGGCCGGGACAGCGGACCCGTCGAGTGCATGGAACGTCTGGGGGCCTCCGCCGTGCGGCTGGCCTGGGCCGCCGCGGTGCTCGGCGCCGAGGCGGCCCCCTCGCTCGCCGCGGACGTCGCCGCCCTGGGACCTCGGGAGGCGGCCGAGGCCCGTGCACGGCTGGCCGCCGCCCGCGTTCTCACCGGTGGTGAGGAGGGGCGGCCGCTGCGCTTCTCCCACCCGCTGACCGCCACCGCCGTCCACCGGTCCATCCCGCCCGCCCTGCGCGTCGCCTTCCACGGTCAGGCCGCCGCGGTCGTCGCCGGCGCCGGACGCGGCCCCAGGGCCGCCGCACGCCATCTGCTGGAGGTCCATCCCGAAGGCGACCCGACCGTCGTCGCCACCCTGCGCGAGGCCGCCGCCGAGTATCTGGGGGCCGACGCCCCCGAGGAGGCCCGGCGCTGCCTGGAACGCGCCCTGCGCGAGCCCCCGGGGCCGGTGGAGAGGGCCGCCGTCCTCCACGAACTGGACCGCTGCCCCCCTCCCGCCCGGTCCGCCACCACCGGCCGTCCGCGGGCGGCCCCGGCGCGGGTCCTCGGGCGACAGTAGGGCATCCACCGGGCTCCCGCGACCCCGGCGAGGCGGGGCCCGAAGACCGGCCCCGCCGCCGTACGGCAGGGGGTGCGGGCCACCGGCCCGAGGCGGCACCGGGCCCGTACCATGGCCGCATGTCCTTTCTCCGCCGCCGCAGTGCCGCCACACCCGCCGGACCCGACTTCGACGTGCTGGCCATGGACCCCGGGGACTGGCCGGGTAACCTCGGGGCCGGGCTGCTGCCCGCGCCGGACGGAAGCTGCCAGGGCGTCTTCCTGCGCTACGACCTGTTCGGCGGACGCGGACCGGCCATGGTCATCGGGAACCTGCCGGAGGGCTCCCAGGTCCGCGAGACGGCCGAGGGACAGATCCCGTTCGAGGTCGCACAGCTGCTGGCGGCGCTGGAGAACGACGAGGAGGTCACCGTCACCGGGACGGAGGAGAGCCCGGTGATGCTGGACGACAATCTCCTGATCGTGCGGCGGATCATCTGCTCGGAGAGCCGGATCTCCTGCGTCCAGTTCGACCGCAGTGACGGCGTGCTGGTCACCATCGCCAGCTGGGACCGGCCGATCACCGAGGACCTCTACCAGCTGCTGAAGCCACTGCCCGCGGAGCTGTTCCAGCGCTGACGCACCGGCGGCGCGGACGGCCGGGGCACGAGGGACACGGAAGGGGAGGGGCGCTTCGCGGCGCCCCTCCCCTGTGCCTTGTACTCGCCGGCGTCACCTCACCGCCGGGCCGGCCGCACCGTGACGTCGGCGGCCTTGACGAAGGCCACCCGGTGCCCGAGCTGGATCTGGTAGTACTCCTCCTCGCCGCGCACCACCACGTGGTTCGCGGGGTCGAAGGTCTTGGCGTAGTAGTACTCGCCCTTCGTCCGCAGCCCCAGCGCGTACGCCTGGCCCGCCTCCACCGTGTACGGCAGCGGCGAGATCGCCTGGGCCGGGATCCCCTCGGGGTAGGCGGAGGCCTCCGGATAGGCGCGGCCGTAGACGGGCACCGGCCCCGCGCCCTCCTTCGGGGTGACGACCGGGCCGCGGGAGGGCACCGCGGTCGGGGCGCCGGCGGGGTTGTGGAACCATGCCTTCCGCCCGAGGTACCAGATCGCCGTCCACTCGCCCCGGCGCTCGGCCACCGCGTACCGCTGGCCGGTCGAGGCGCGGGCGCCGGTGTCGTTGACGCCGGTGGTGGAGTCGCCGCCGCCCGGCCGCAGCCCGGCGTCCTTCACCAGCGGCGCGTCGGCGCTCGGCCCGGTGTGCAGCCGCACCGCGCCCGAACCGTGCGGCGGGCAGGGCTGCCCGGAGCCGTCGCAGCGGGTGTAGAGGGGCTTGTGCTTCTCGTAGTCGGGCCGGATGGTCACCAGCTCCGAGTCCGGCCCGGCCGTGGGGTGGAAGGGCGCGCCCAGCAGCGTGAAGTAGTGCTGCCAGTCCCAGTACGGCCCCGGATCGGTGTGCATCCCGGGGATGTGGGCGGACGTCACGCCCGGCACGTTGTCGTGCCCGATGATGTGCTGCCGGTCCAGCGGGATGTCGTACCGGTGGGCCAGGTACCGCACCAGCCGCGCCGAGGTGCGGTACATCGCCTCGGTGTACCAGGCGTCGGGGGCGGTCAGGAAGCCCTCGTGCTCCAGGCCGACCGACTTGGCGTTGACGTACCAGTTGCCCGCGTGCCAGCCCACGTCCCCGGTGGGGACGTGCTGGGCGATGTGGCCGTCAGAGGCGCGCAGCGAGTAGTGCCAGGAGACGTACTTCGGGTTCCGCACCAGGCTCAGGGTGGTGTCCCAGGTCGCCTCGGTGTCGTGCACCACGATGTAGTCGATCTTCTGCGACGCGGGGCGGTCGGCCTTGTCGTGGTTGCCGTAGTTCGGCGAGCCGTCGGGGTTGGCGTACTCCTCGTACGGCGCCGGGATCCACTCGCACGAGACGGACTTCGGGCACTCCACGCGCTCGTCGCGCGCCGGGGACGCCGGGCGCAGCCCCGGGCCGTCCAGCTGCGCGGTCCTCGGGATCAGGTCCGGGTGGCCCGCCAGCACCACGTGCTGGCCGGAGTCGGTGGTGCGCCGCCGCCCCTCGCGGATCACGTCGAAGACCTCGTCGGCGAAGACCCCGGCCGCCCGCGCGTCACCGGAGCCCGGGTAGCGGGCCACGGCCCCGTACCACTGGGCTGGGTCGTCGCTCAGCGGCAGCCCCAGCTCCCGCTGGGCCGCGGCCAGCAGTGCCGCACCGCCGGCGACGTTGGCCGCCGGGTCCCTCCGCAGCTCCTCCTCGTCCAGCCCGGTCAGCTCGGCCGCCCGCTCCAGGGTGCGCAGCCGGTCGGGAAGGTCGGCGGGATCGGGCAGCGCGTCGTGGGCCCGCCTGGTGCCGCGGGCGGTGTCGCCGCGCGGGTCCTCCGAGCCGTGGCTGTGGTGGGGGTCCTCGGCCAGCGCGGTGCGCGCGTCGGTCAGGTGCATGGGACCGTAGCCGCCCGAGACGCTGGGCGCGCCGCGGTGGCCGTCCCAGCGGGACTGCAGGTACGACACTCCCAGCAGCACGCTCTCGGGCACCCGGTAGCGGTCGGAGGCGCGGGTGAACGCCTCCCGCAGCGAGTCCGGGTCCCGCCCGCCGGCGTCGGCGCCGGCCGGGAGGAGGGGCAGCAGCAGGGCGGCGACCGAGGCCGCGGTGAGCATCCGCAGCCGCCGGCGGACGGAACCGCGCGGGGATGTCTGCGGGTGGGAGGGGACGGGTCCTGGCAAGACGGCCTCCTGAGGGGTACGCCGCGTCCGAGCGGCACGGGACTGCCCACAGGGGTATCGGCCGGCCGACGATCCGTCAACGACCGGGAGACAAGGGATCGCTGGTGGATCCTCCCACGTCAGAGGCCATATGGGGGAGTCTTCGCCCCGGGGCGGGCCCGGACCTGCGCGGCGTCACAGGTCCAGCCCGGTGACGCTCCGCCCCGGATCGCCGCCCCCCGTACTGCCCCGGACCGCCGGGCGCCCCAGGGCCCGGCCCGCGCGGCACCGCGCGGGCCGGGCCGTCAGCGGGTCCCCACCGCCGCCCGCACCGCACGCCGGGCCATCGCGCAGTCGTCGTGCAGACGGCGCAGCAGCAGCCGCTGCTCCTCGCCGGCGCTCAGCAGACCGGTCCGGTCGCAGCCCGGGGCCGGTCCCGGGTCCCGCATGGCGCGCTGCACGGCCGTCTCGCAGGCGCGGACCTCCCGGGTGAGGACGAGCAGCAGGTTCACCAGGAAGGCGTCCCGCGCGTCGCGGCCCCCGGCCTGGGCGAGCCGGCTGATCCGGCGGCGGGCCGCCGGGCTGTCGCCCAGCACCGACCACAAGGTGGCCAGGTCGTAGCCCGGCAGGTACCAGCCCGCGTGCTCCCAGTCCAGCAGCACCGGGCCGGACGGGGAGAGCAGCACGTTCGACGGCAGGGCGTCGCCGTGGCAGAACTGCGCGCGTCCGCCGCCGCGCGCCAGACCGTGGAGCAGCTTGCCCAGATCGCTCAGATCGCGGTCCGTCAGCAGTCCCAGCCCGTGGTAGCGGGCGATCCGCACCCCGTAGTCGACCGGGGCCCCGAAGCTTCCCGGCGGCGGCTGCCAGGCGTTCACCCGGGACACCGCGCCCAGCACCGCCCGCAGATCGGCCGGCGACGGGGGTTCCAGCGGATGCCGCTGGAGCGCCAACGGGCGGCCGGGAGCCCGCTCGGCGACCAGGACGCAGCCGTCGGGGTCGGCCGCGATGAGCCGGGGCACCCGCACCGGCGGCCGGTGGCGCACGAAGGTGCGGTGGACCGCTATCTCGTGCCGGAACCGCTCGACCCGCGCGGGCGCGTGGTCCAGCAGGCACTTGGCGACCGCGGTGCCGCGGCCGACGGTGCCCACCAGCAGCACCGAGCGCCCGCCGCGGCGCAGCACCTGCACCGGCTGGAAGTCCGGGCAGACCCGGTGCACCGAGGCGATGGCGGTGCGCAGCCGCCCGTCCTGCGGGCCGGACGGTTCCGGCCTCCCGGCGGCCGGCCCGCCCCCCGCGCCGGGCGCCCGGCGCGGCCGGGGCAGACCGGCGACCGCGGGCGGTGTGCGCACCGGCTCGGGGCGGACCATGCCGTACCGCGGTCGCGGACGCATCCGGACCGGGGCCGGCACGGGGGACGGTGTTGGATTCATGGACGAGCCGGATCCCTTCGTGCGCCGACGGATTGCCGCGCCACCCGGCCGGCCGGGGCGTACCGCACCCTGGGGAATGCGGGAGCCCGGGTGACCGGACGGGGTGGCGCGTTCCTACAGCATACCCGGGTGCGGGTGGCACACCACCTGGCGGACCCTGGCGAACCCTGGCGAATGTCCGCGCGCCCCTTCGGGGGCGATCGGCGAGGGCTACTGTCGAGGCAGCCGAGAACCTGGGGGCTTCGACGTGACCAAGGGACCCAACACCCGCCTGGCGGACCTGTTCGGCCTCACCGGCTGGTCCAAGGGCGAACTCGCCCGGCGCGTGAACCGGCAGGCGGCGGCCATGGGCCACCCGCAGCTGGCGACCGACACCTCCCGGGTGAGGCGCTGGATCGACATGGGGGAGACCCCGCGCGATCCGGTGCCGAAGGTGCTGGCGACCCTGTTCACCGAGCGACTCGGCCGTGTCGTGACCATCGAGGACCTCGGGTTCAGCCGATCGGGGCAGGCAGGAAGACGGCAGTCCGTCCACGGACTGCCGTGGGCCCCCGAGCAGACCGCCGCGGTCCTCACCGAATTCACGGGAATGGACCTCATGCTCAACCGACGCGGCTTGGTGGGCGCGGGCGCCGCGCTCACCGCAGGACCGGCTCTCAGCAGCGCTCTGTACGACTGGCTCCGGACCGACCCGGCCCCGGCGGGCGCCCTCCGGTCCGCCGGGGCCCCACCCGCCGTCCCCGCCTCATCCGGCCGCTACGAGGCCGTGCCCGTCGGCTCGGAGGAGGTGGACTCACTGGAACACTCCGTGGAGGTCTTCCGCGCGTGGGACGCGGCACGCGGTGGCGGTCTCCAGCGCAAGGCGGTGGTGGGCCAGCTCAACGAGGTGGGAGGCATGCTCGCCTACCGCCACCCGCAGCACATCCAGCGGCGGCTGTGGGGGGTGGCGGCCAACCTGTCGGTGCTCGCCGGCTGGATGTCCCACGACGTCGGCCTGGAGCCCACCGCCCAGAAGTACTTCGTCATCGCCGCGCACGCGGCCCGCGAGGGCGGCGACCGGCCCCGCGCCGGGGAGGCGGTCTCCCGGGCCGCGCGCCAGATGGTGCACCTGGGCAAGCCCGACGAGGCCCTGGACCTGATGAAGCTGGCCAAGGCCGGCTGCGGCGAGGAGACCCTGCCGCGCACCCGTGCGATGCTGCACACCATCGAGGCCTGGGCCCAGGCCTCGATGGGGCGCGGGCAGGCGATGCGACGCACCCTCGGCCGGGCCGAGGACCTGTTCGTCTCCGACCGCGGGGACGTGCCGCCGCCCAGCTGGATGCAGCTGTTCGACGAGGCCGATCTGCACGGGATGCAGGCACTGGCGTACCGCACCCTGGCCGAGCACGACCCCTCGGCCGCGAGGACGGCCGAGAAGCACGCCAAGGAGGCGCTGCGGCTGCGGGAGAAGGGGCGCGAGCGGTCCAAGATCCTCGACTACATCTCGCTCGCCTCGGCCTGCTTCATCGCCGACGACCCCGAGCAGGCGGACCGCTACGCGCGGCTGGCCCTGGTCAGCATCGGCAGCACCTCCTCCCACCGCACCTGGGACCGGCTGCGGGAGATGTACCGGCTCACCGGACGGTACGCCGGGTACCCGGAGGTCGAGGACCTGCGCGAGGAGCTCGCGCTCGCCCTGCCCACGGCTCCCGGGTCCCCCGGCGCGGGAGCCGCCGTGCCCGAGCCCCGGCGGGCCGGGGGCGGCGCCGCGGTGTAGGGGCGGACGGGTCCCGGGACGCCCCGGCGTCCCGGGACCACCTTTTCGCGCGCCACCGGTGCGCGCGGACTCGGCGCGGCGCCGCGGGCCCGGTATCCTTCGGCGGCCGGAGTGACCGCTTTCCGCACGGTGCCGGGAAGCCGCGAAAGGCCCTGGGACGAACGGGGGGCGAACCCGCGGTGACCGGCCGGAACACCGGAGAGCGGAAATCCCGTTGCCAGTCCCTCACCCCGCACCGGATGCTGACCTTATGTTCGCCGATTCCGTCGATTCCGACATAGCGCCCAGCGGCACGCTGCTCGGCCTCCTCCAGAGGGGCCGCGGCGACGGCACGCTGCACGCTCTCGCGGCCCCGCGTGCCGAAGCGCTCGCCGCGCTGAGCCACTGCCTGCGCTGTGACCCCCGGCGCGACTGGCGGCTCGAGCACCGCTCCCTCTACTACGCACGGCTCCACGTGGAGCTGGACGCCGGGCTCGACGACATCGAGGAGCACCTGTTCGGCCCCGACGACCTCACCGACACCGGCGAGGAACGCACCGGACTGGCCCTCTCCGTCCTCGGGCACCTGGCCTCCTACGGAGACCGCGGCGCGCTGCTGCTGCTGCGCCGCTACACCGCGCGCGGCGCCAACTGGCGCTGGGCCCTGGACGAGCTGGCCGTCCGCGACGACGACGCCGGACTGCGTCCGCTGGGCCCCGCCGTCCTGGCACGCTTCCCGCGAACCCCCGAGGGCGACGCCGAACTCGCGGCGGCCGTCCGCGACGCCTTCGAGCCCAGGCCCTGGAGGCTGTGGGCCGAGGACCCGACCCGCCCCGAACAGGGCGAACGCCTGGAGCACGCCCGTGAACAGGGCTCCTTCGGCCGCTGGCAGCGCCAGATGAGGCCGTCCGGGCCGCGCCCCGGCTGGAGCGTGCGCGCGGTGCTCGACTGGGCACAGGAAGGCGACCGGATCCTCTTTGCCGACCCCGCCTCCGACCCCGCCGCCGGCGGACCGCTCGCCTCCGAGACCGCGGGATCCGCCGTGCCCGGGGGCTCCGCGGACCGCGACCCGCGGAGCCGAGAGGCCGCCGCGGCCCGCTGCCTGGCCGCCGTCGCCGGGCCCGAGGACCGCCCCGAACTGCTCGACGCCGCCCGGTCCGGCCCAGGCATCGCGCGCGCCGTCGCCCTGCGCCACCTCGCCGAGCGCGGCGACCCCGCAGCGCTCGACCTGATCGAGGCCGCCGTGGCGGACCCGGCCGCCTCCGGAGCGGGCGACCCCTCCGGCACCGCCGCCCGGGCCGCACTGGACGCCCTCGCCCGGATGCGCGGCACCGCCGCGCTGGACCGCGCCCGCCGGTGGGCGCGGCGCGAGGACGCCCTGGGCACGGCGGCCGCCGCACTGCTGGCCTGCCACGGCACGGAGCGGGACGCCCCTCCGGTGCTGGCCGCGCTGCGCCGCACCGTGTGTACCGAAGGACCCGACTGCGACGGTCTGCGGCCGCTGGTCGACGGCGCCGGCCGGCTGACCGTGCACCGCGCCGCCCCCCTTCTGCGACACGTCTACCGCGAGACCTCCTCCTCCCAGCTGCGCGGCCGGGCGGCCCGCGCCCTGGCCGCCACCGACCCCTCCTTCGCCGCGGGCTTCGCCATCGAGTGCCTGTGGGACTGCGAGGAGTCCACCCGTGAGATCGCCGCCCGCCACGCCGCCACCGGCGACACCCGGGTCGTCGAGCGGCTGCGCCGGCTGGCCGCCGATCCGGCGGAGGAGGAGGGCGTGCAGAGCGCGGTGCGCGGCCGGCTCGACTCCGACGGCGCCCCGGCCCGCTGATCCGGCCGCGCGGGCCTTGTCGGCCGGGTTGCCGGGCCGCCGGCCGGCCGACAAGGCCCGCGCGGACCGGGCGCATACTCGCCGTTTCGATCTTTGTCGGTGCCAGCGCCTAATCTGTGCCGTGTGACCACAGCAGTATCCGTATCGTCCCCCGGCGCCGGGCGGCCCGCACCAGGCCCGGCCGCCGACGAGGGCCTGGCCCGGCGTCTGCGGGCACTGGCCTGCACCGCGCCCCTGCACGACCTGGACACGCGCAAGGCCAACCTGGCCGGGGAGTACGGCACGTACTCGATGGCGGAGGTGGCGCTGGCCGCCATCGACCTGGTCACCCTGCACATGGACTTCGACACCGGCGCCGACCACGAGGAGATAGTGGCCCGGCTGCTGCCGCGGGTGGCGGCCCAGGCCCCGCGGCGGCCCGCCGCCGAGCACGAACGGGTCGCCCGCTGGGTCCTGGAGAACCTGATCAACGTCGGCAGCGTCGACCGGGGCTTCCGCGCCGTCTACGGCACCTTCGGCCCCGACGGCGAGTACGTGCGGCGCGACTACGACTTCAAGCTGATCGAGGAGGTGCCGGGGCCGGGCGGAGGCGTGTACCTGCGCACCACCGACGAGGCCGTCAACGTCCTGGTCGGCGCCCTGGACACCGATGTCACCAGCGCGCAGATCGCCGCCGAGGTCAAGCTGGAGGTGCTGGTCAGCCGGGGCCGCCTCGCCGACGCCCAGCTCGCCGCCGAGCAGGCCCGCTACCGCACCGTGCAGTACGCCGAGACGCTGCGCCGCACCCTGGAGGCCACCCGGCGCAACGTCCGCGCGGTCGACTGGCTCAACGCCGTCCCCGACATGATCGCCGAGGCGCTCGACCACGTCGCCGACCGCTACCGCCACGAGAACGCCATCCTCACCAACATCCGCAGGGCGCGGGACGAGGCCCCGGCCGACAAGAACCCCGACCACAAGCTGTGCGCCGCCGAACTGGTCGACATCGTCAAGGACTGCATCCGGCGCCACACCCAGCTCCAGTCACGGCTGCTGGAGGCCGGGCCTCTCTTCCGCGCGGAGCAGGACCGGCAGGCCTTCGCCCCGCCCGCCGCCGCCTCCGGCCTGGATCTGTACGGGCAGCTGCTGGCGCCCCTGCTGCCTCTGCCGGTGGAGCGGGCCGGCAAGGTCACCGACGCCTTCTTCGCCCGCGGTACCGGACTGCGCGCCCCGGCGGCCGTACGCCTGGGGGACCTGACCGAGATGCTGCTCACCCCGCCCGTGCCCCGAGAGCACCTGGGCGCCGAGATGCCCGAGCCGGATCTGGTCGCCACCCCCGACGACAGCCGGTTCAGCGAGGAGCAGATGGAGGCCGCCCGGGAGCTGCTGGAGCTGCCCGCCGACGCTCCGCGCCGGCTGTCGGGCCTGCTGGCCGAGGCCCGCCGCCGCGACCCGGAGCTGCCCTACCTGGTGGCCCTGCTGGCGGTGCACGCCGCCAGCCCGCCGGTCGGCACCGCCTACCGGCAGGGCGAGCGGCGCCTGCTGTTCGCCGTGGACGACGGAACGGAACTGGACGACCCGGAGTTCGGCGGCGCCGACCTCGTGGTGGGGACGGCCCTGCTGGACGCCGCGGGCATGGCGGCCGACCGTACGGAGGTGGCATCGTGAACGAGTACGGCCCATACGGCGGTCACGTCGGTCACGAGGATCACGACGAGCGTGAGGGGCCGGGCGGGCACGGGGTGCCCGGAACGGAAGTCCCACCGGAGTCCGCGCGGCGCCCCGCCGTCCTCGCCCCGCCGGACGCCGCCGACGCCGCCCGGCTGGTCTCCTTCGGCCTCCAGCCCAAGCTGCTGCCCGCCCGCGACGCCGAGTACGCGGAACTGCTGCGCCGCTACCGGGAGGAGCCCGCCTTCGCCCGGCTCACCGACGCCGTCGCCACCGGTCTCGGACTGGTCGTGCTGGAGGTCTCCCCGCGCGCGGGGATGGCCGTCACCGCCGCCGAGGACTCCGTCTTCGCCGTGCGCATGGGCGACTACGCCCGCCGCGCCACCTCCGACTCCACCGACCGCTTCCTGCACGGCCTGGCCCACCTGGCCGTCGCCGCCCTGGCCTTCCCCCGCCCCGAGGATCTGGCCGACGACGGCTACGTCGGCAGGATCTCCGTCAACGGCGTGGACGCCTTCGTCCGCCAGGCCTGCCGGAGACTGGAGGAACGCGCCGAGCGGGAGGGCGAGAACACCGACCCGGCCAGCGACACGCCCGGCCTGGAGGCCGCCTGGCGGGTGTACACCCGGCGCAGCGCCACCGGGGCCACCAAGGACTCCCGCCGGCTGGCCGGCTCCACCACCGGGATCGTCGCCAAGGCCGCCGCCTTCCTCGCCGACTCAGGCTTCCTCCAGCGCACCGGCGACGACGCCGGTGGCACCTACCGCACCACCGCCCGCTACCAGCTCCAGGTGCGCGACATGGCGGGCAGCGCCGCCATGGCCGAGCTGCTGGAGCTGGGCGTGGTGCCCGTCGGCGACGGCAGCGCCACCCTGCTGCCGCCCCCCGATCCCGACGCCCCGGAGCCGGCCGCCGACGCCGGACTGCCCTTCCACAGCTGAATCCCGTCCCCCAGACGCCAGAGCAACGAGAGCCCCGCCGCCATGTACGAGCTGTCCCGGATCCGCCTCTACTCCATCGGGCCCGCCGGTGCGCGCTACGCCGACACCGTGCTGGACCTGCGCGGGGTCGGCGAGCCGGTGCCCAGCCCCGCCCCCGCCCAGGCGGACTTCTTCGAGGACGAGCCGATCGGCCCGCCGCGCCGCCCCGCGCCCGCCGGCGTGCTCTTCCTGGAGAACGGCGGCGGCAAGTCCGTCCTGCTCAAGCTGATCTTCTCGGTGATGCTGCCCGGCCACCGCAACACCCTCGGCGGCGCCAGCTCCGGTGTGCTGCGCAAGTTCCTGCTGGCCGACGACTGCGGGCACGTCGCCCTGGAGTGGCAGCACACCCTCACCGGGGAGACCGTCGTCGTCGGCAAGGTCAGCGAGTGGCGCGGTCGCCAGATCTCCAGCGACCCGCGGAAGTTCGCCGAGGCCTGGTACAGCTTCCGGCCCGGCCCCGGCATGAACCTGGACTCCCTGCCGGTGGCCGAGTCCACCGCGCTGCGGCCCGTCGCCGAGGGCGCCTCCGCCGCCCGCGGCCGGCGCCGTACCATGAAGGGCTTCCGCGACGTCCTGGTGGAGACGGGCAAGGCCTACCCGGGCCTCGACGTGGTCTGGGAGGAGGTCCACGAACGCTGGAACGAGCACCTGGGCCACCTGGGCCTGGACCCCGAACTCTTCCGCTACCAGCGGGAGATGAACGCCGACGAGGGCGAGGCCGCCGGCCTGTTCGCCGTCAAGAACGACTCCGACTTCACCGATCTGCTGCTGCGCGCCGTCACCGACACCCGCGACACCGACGGGCTGGCCGACCTGGTGCACGGCTTCGCCCACAAGCTCGGCCGCCGCGCCGAACTCACCGCCGAGAAGGACTTCACCGCCGGGTCGCTGGACCTGCTGCGCCGCATCGACGAGGCCGCCCGGCACCGGGAGCGGGCCCGCGCCGTCCACGCCGGAGCCGAGCAGCGCACCCGCGCCCTGGCCCGGCGGCTGTCCGCCCGCGGCACCGAGGAGCGCGGCCGCGCCGCCGAACTCGCCGAGCGGGCCGACCACGCAGCCCGGTCCGCGGCCGCGGCCGAACGCGAACGCGAGCGCGCCGGGCTCATCGCCGCCGAACTCGCCTACCGCCATGCCTCCCTCGCGCTGGCCGCCGGCGAGAGGAGCGCCGCCGCCCAGCGCCGGGAGCTGAGCGACGCCCGCACTCTGCACGCCGCCTGGCAGGCGGCCGAGACGGTACTGGCGCACCGCGCCGCCGCCGACCGCGCCACCCGGGTCGCCGCTGCCATCCGGGAGGCCGAGCGCGACGCCGCCCCCGCGCTGGCCGCCCGCGCCCGGGCCGCCACCGACCTGGTGCGCGCCCTGCACGCCGCCGCGGAGCAGGCCGAGCACCTCGCGGCCGAGGAGGAGGAGCGCTCCACGGCCCTGCAGGGCGAGGGCGAGGCCGCCCACCGCGACGCCACCGCCGCCGCCACCGAGGCCCAGCGCGCCCGCAGCGAGGGCGAGCATCTGCGCCAGCGCCTGGCCGAGGTCGAGCAGGAGACGGCCGAGGCCGTACGCGCCGGCTGGCTGGACGACTCGTCGCCCGACGCCGACCCGGCCCGCGCAGCCCTGGCCGCCAGCGACGCCGAGAAGGCCGCCGTCGCCGCGTGGGAGACCGCGCGCGAGAGCGCCCGGCGCGCCGCCGACCGCGCCCGCGAGACCGCCGCGGCCCGCTCCCGCGCCGAACTGGCCGCGGCCCGCGCCGCGGACGCCGCCGAGGCGGCCGGAGGCGCGTACGCCGCCGAGCGGCGCGCCGCCGAGGCCCTGGGCGCCGAGGAACGGCTGGCCGAGTTGTTGGGACTGCCGGGCGGACAGCGGTCGGCGGCCTCCCCGGAGCCCGGCCCCTTTGGTCACGGCCCCTTCGGCGCGCTGGACGCCGAGGAACTGGACCGCAACGCCGAGACCTTGCGCGAGCTGCTGGAGGAGTCGGTCGCCACCGCCGAGCGCCAGCTGTTCGACCTGCGCACGGCCGCCGCCGACGACTCCCGCATCCTCGGCGCCCTCGGCGACGGCGGGCTGCTGCCGCCCGGCCCCGACGTCCTGGCCACCGTCGAGTACCTGGGCGAGCACGGCATCCCCGCCCTGCCCGGCTGGCGCTATCTCGCCCAGTCCGTGGACCCGGCCGACCACGCAGCCGTCCTGGCCGCCCGGCCCGAGCTGGTCGACGGTGTCGTCATCACCGATCCCGGAAGCCACGTCCGCGCCCGGGAAGTCCTGGCGGGCGCGGCCCTGCTGCCCCGCTCGGCCGTCGCCGTGGGCACCGCCGCCGCGCTGCTGGCGCCCGTCCCCGCGCCCGGTGGCGAGAGCGCCGGGGCCCTGGACGGCTCCGGCGTGTTCCTCGTGCCGCCCAACCCGGCCATGCACGACGAGTACGCGGCCGACGACGAGCGCCGCCGGCTGCGCGAGCGCGCCACCGCCCGTGACGAGGAGATCCGCTCCCTGGCCGCGCGGCTGTCCGCCGACCGCTCCCTGGCCGCGCGGATCGCCTCCTGGCGCACCGGCTGCCCGCCCGGCCGCCTGGCCGAGCTGGCCGCCGGGGCCCGGGCCGCGGCCGAGGCCGCCGAGACCGCCCGGCAGCACCTGGAGGAGACCCGCGCCGCCGCCGCCGAGGCCGAGGAGAGCGCCGCCGAGGCCGCCCGCGTACGCGAGGAGAGGCAGGAGGGGGCCCAGCAGTCCCGCCGCTCCGCCGACGCCCTGGCCGGACTCGCCTTCCGGCTGCGCGAGCGCGCCAGGTGGCAGGCCCGGCTGCGGGAGCTGGCCGACGAGACGGCCGAGGCCGAGGCCCGGGCCGGCGCCTGCCTGGAGCGAGCCCGCGCCGCCGACGAGGACCGGCGCGCGGCCCAGCGCGCCGCCGACGACGCACGCCGTACCGCCCGCGCGCTGCGCGCCGAGCGAGCCGAGATCGCGGGCGCCCCCGACACGCTCGACGCGGCCGACACCCCGGACACCGGCGCGCCGTCCGCCGGCCCTCCCGCCTCCCTGCCCGCCCTGCGCGAGGCGTACCGCGCGGCCTCCCGGCTCTACGAGAAGGTCGGGGTCGGCGCCGACCTGCGCGCCGAGCAGGCGCGTGCCGAGGGCGACGAGAGCGCCGCGCGCGCGGCCCTGGACCGGCTCACCAACAAGGTCCGCACCCGTGCCGCCCAGCTCCTGCAGGGGCCCGACGGTGCCGACGGCCCCTCCCGGCAGGCCGCCGCGGCCCGCGCCGAGGCCCTGGTCCAGATGCTGGAGTCCCGCGCCTCGGCCGCCAGCGAGCAGCTCGGCCGGCTGCGCGGCGAGGCCGAACGCCTGGCCCCCGGCGAGGACCGGGAGGCCTACACCGATCTGCCGCAGGAGCTGATCCCCGCCGACGCGGAGCAGGCCCAGACCCTGCTGCGCGGCGCCAACACCGAACTGGCCGCCCGCACCGGCGAACTGGAGGCCGCCCGCGCCGCCCACGCCGAGCTGCTGCGCGCCCAGCGCGCCGCCGAGGACGCCGCCGGGGCCTTCGACGAACTGGCCGCCATGCTCCGCGACCTGCTGCGCGACCCGCACGGCACGGGCCCGGAGGAGGAGGGGGAGCGGCCCGAGCCGTACGCCGGCGCCCTCGACCAGGCCCGGCAGGCGGCCGCCGAGGCCCGCCGCTCCCTGCGCGGCTGCGCCGCCGACCTCACCGCCGCCGAGTCGGCCGTGCGCGAGGCGAGCGACATCCTGGTACGGCACGCCAACTCCACCCGCTACGAGCAGGTGCGCACCCCCGCCCGCCAGCAGATCCGCGAACTCCCGGCCGCCGCCCTGCCCGACCACGCCGCCTCCTGGGCCGCCGCCTTCGAGCCCCGGCTGCGCGTCCTGACCGACGAGCTGGAGCAACTGGAGCGCAACCGGGACAGCATCGTGGACCGGCTGCGCGGCCTGGTGGAGTCCTCGCTGGCCACCCTCCGCTCCGCGCAGCGCCTGTCCAGGCTCCCCGGCGGACTGGGGGAGTGGTCCGGCCAGGAGTTCCTGCGCATCCGCTTCGACGACCCCGACCAGGCCGCTCTCACCGAGTGGCTGGGAGAGGTCATCGACGAGGCCACCCGGGCGGCCGTGCGCCGCAACTCCGATCTGCGCCGGGACGGCATGACGCTGCTGCTGCGCGGCGTGCACGCCGCCCTCCGTCCGCGCGGGGTGTCGGTGGAGATCCTCAAGCCCGACGCGGTGCTGCGCGCCGAGCGGGTGCCGGTCGGGCAGATGGGGGACGTCTTCTCCGGCGGCCAGCTGCTGACCGCGGCGATTGCCCTGTACTGCACGATGGCCGCGCTGCGCAGCAACGACCGGGGCCGCGACCGGCACCGGCACGCGGGCACGCTCTTCCTCGACAACCCCATCGGCCGGGCCAACGCCACCTATCTGCTGGAGCTCCAGCGCGCGGTGGCCGACGCGCTGGGCGTCCAGCTCATCTACACCACCGGTCTGTTCGACACCACGGCGCTGGCGGAGTTCCCCCTGGTGATCCGGCTGCGCAACGACGCCGACCTGAGGGCGGGGCTGAAGTACATCAGCGTCGAGGAGCACCTGCGGCCCGGGCTTCCCAGGCGGGATCCGGAGTCCGAACCGGTCCACGGCGAGATCACCGCCACCCGGATGTTCCGCCGCCCCGACGCCGTCGGCCGGACGCAGGAGGTGCCGCCCTCCGTCCCGGTGCCCTCCGTCCCGGCGCCCACCGCCCCCGGCGAGGAGACCACAGCGGCGAGCGCCTCCGACGCCCCCGGCTGAGGCCGCGGGGCGTGCCGGCCGATCCGCCCCGCGGGCCGTCCGCCGGGCGGATCAGCGGTCGAAGGCGGGGAACGCGTCGGCGCCGGCCACCGCGGGAAGGCGGGGGCGGGCCACCGCAGGCAGGGCCAGCGGGCCCGCCGCCAGCCCGAGGACGAGGGCGGCTGCCAGGACGGTACGGGTGCTGTCTCATCGGCTCCTCCAGTGGTGCGGACGGGGCGTCCGCCGTGCACCACATCCTCGGCGACCGGCCCGGACGGCGTGATCGTTCCCGAGGAGGGCGTGCGCCCTGCCGGATCCCTGAACAACGGGCCTGTTCCGTAACGGAGTCGTGAGGGGCTCCCCCCGGAGTCCCGTGGTCCGGGGAGCCCGGCTCGCCGGGCCCGTCAGCCGTGTCCTCGGCGGAAGGCGCCGCGCTCGCGCGCCACGCTGCTCGGCGTGGAGACCACCCCGTTGCGCTGGTTCCACATCTGCCGGGTGACCCACACGTCCAGCACCCCCCAGGTGGTGACCACCGTGCCCGCCACCGCCGCGAGCACCATGGGGAGGGCCAGCCACACCTGCGCCAGGGAGCACAGGACGGCGACCATCACCAGCACCAGGGTCACGGCCACCAGGACGACCGCGCGCACGGCCGCCGCCCGCACCGGGTCGGGCAGCCCCGGTCCGGTGCCCACGGGATCTCCACTCTCCTCGTACATCACATCCTCATCCCGGTCCCGCCGAAACTGATCGAACCCACCCGGTCCCCAGTCGGCCCTGCTCAGCCCCATGCCATCTCCCCGTGCCCTGCCGTGCGCGCGTTCCCCGCGCACCGTGCGGCATCCGGCGTATCACACCACAGCGTCACAACAGCGCCCGACAGGCGCCGTACGGGGGCCCGATGTCCCGGACGCGCCCACGGCCCACCCGTTGCCAGTAGTAGGCTCGCGCCGTTTGCTGAGGGAACCCATGCTCCCGTTCGACGGGATGGACACAGGGGAGGCCATGCGCTTTCGCGGCAAGTCGATCCGGCGGAAGATCGTGGCGCTGCTGCTGGTCCCCCTGGTGGCGCTCACCTCGATCTGGGCGTTCGCCACTGTGATCACCGGCCGTGAGGCGGACCGGCTGCTGGACGCCGCGGCCGTCATGGGCGAGCTCGGCGAACCGGTCCAGGAAGCCGTCCGTGCCCTCCAGACCGAGCGCCGCCACACCCTCGTCCACCTCGCCGACCCGCGCCGCTCCGATTCCCTGACCGCCCTGCACGACGGTCGGCAGGCCACCGACGAGGCGGTGGCGGCCCTGCGCTCCCGGGCCGAGGGCGAGGGGGTCCGCGGTGAGCTGGACGACGACCCCCGCAGGCGCCTGGACGAACTCCTCGCCGCGCTCGACCGGCTGGAGAAGGTGCGCGCCCGGGTCACGGACAACGCCATCGAGCGCCAGGACGCCTACGACGCTTACAACGCCCTCATCGACCCGTGCCACACCTTCCTCACCGGCATGCGCGGCGTCGACGACGTCCGGCTGGAGAGGGAGGGCCGAGCCCTCATCGGCCTCACCCGCGCCCGCGAGTACCTCTCCCGCCAGGACGCCCTGCTGGCCGCCGCGTTCGCCGCCGGCCGGATGACCGGGGAGCAGCTGCGGGCCGTGTCCGACCGGGTGGCCGAGCGCGAACTCACCTACCGCACGCACCTCTCGGTGCTTCCCGCCGAGGACCGGGAGAGGTACTGGAGGTTCTGGTCCGGCCCCGACGGCCGGGCCCTGCGCGCGGCCGAGGACGAGATCATCGCCGCCGGCGCCGCGGGAGCGGTGGAGGCCTTCGACGGAGAGCGCTGGCGGAAGACCTCCGGCACCGCACTGGAGGAGCTGCGGCGCATGGACGGGGAGACCGGCGAGCGCTACCACCGGCGGGTCGAACCGGAGGCCGCCTCCGTGCTGCTGCGCGCCGCCGTCGTCGGAATCCTGGGCTTCGCGGCCGTCGTCGTCTCCGTGGCCGTCTCCCTGCGCATCGGCCGCGGCCTGGTCCGTGACCTCGGCGCCCTGCGCAGGGAGGCGGGGGAGGCCGCGGGCATACGGCTGCCCGGGGTCATGCGGCGGCTCGCCGCGGGCGAGCAGGTCGACGTGGAGACCGAGGCGCCGCTCCTGGAGTACGGACGCGACGAGATCGGGCAGGTCGGACAGGCCCTCAACACCCTCCAGAGGGCCGCCGTCGAGGCCGCCGTCAGGCAGGCGGACATGCGCCGCGGCGTCTCCGAGGTCTTCGTCAACCTCGCCCGCCGCAGCCAGGTGCTGCTCCACCGCCAGCTCACCCTGCTGGACGCGATGGAGCGGCGTACCGAGGATCCCGGAGAACTGGCCGACCTCTTCCGGCTCGACCACCTCACCACCCGTATGCGCCGGCATGCGGAGGGGCTGGTCATCCTCTCCGGCGCCACGCCCTCCCGCCAGTGGCGCAAGCCCATCCCCCTGATGGACGTCGTCCGCGCCGCCGTCTCCGAGGTGGAGGACTACGAGCGCATCGATGTGCGGCCGATGCCCCCGCTCGCGGTCGACGGCGCCGCCATCGCCGACCTGACCCACCTCGTCGCCGAACTCCTGGAGAACGCGACGGTTTTCTCGCCACCGCACACCGCGGTCCAGGTGCTCGGAGAGCGGGTCCCCAGCGGCTTCGCCCTGGAGATCCACGACCGGGGCCTGGGCATGTCCCCCGACGCGCTGCTGGAGGCCGGCCTCCGGCTCTCCGAGACGCCCGACTTCCGGCTCTCCGACACCGACAGGCTCGGCCTTTTCGTTGTCTCCCGGCTCGCCCGGCGCCAGAACGTCCGAGTCTCCCTGCAGCCCTCGCCCTACGGGGGCACCACCGCCGTCGTGCTCATCCCCGGCGCGCTGCTCACCGAGATCCCCGGCGCCTCCCGGAACGCCGTGGCGGCGGGGGAGGAGGAGACCGGGGAGCACCCCGCCCGGACCGCCGCGGGCCTCCCGCTGCGCGGCGCCCGGACCGCCATAGCGGCGGGCCGGGGAGGCCCGGACGGAACGGAACCGCCCGCCGGGGAGGTCAGGGGCACAGAAGCGGACGTCGGGACCCTGCTGCGCGGCCACGCCGCCGACCACCGCGGCGATCCGGCGCCGCGGCCCCCGTCCCGCCGCCCGCCCGGAGAGAGCGGCGGCACCGGACTCGTCCGGGAACTGCGGCCCGGCGTCCGCCGGGCACCGGACGGGGGCCGGGAACGGGAGCAGGACCCGAGCCGGGGCGGGGGCCGGGAGCGGGGAGGGGACGCCGACCGGGCGCGCACCCGGATGGCCTCGTTCCAGCACGGACTGCGGCGCGGTCGGCAGCAGAGCGTGAACTCCCCCGGCGGTACGGGTGTGGACGCCCCGGAGGACGGGAACGGCTCGGACGGTGGGACCGGTTCGCAGGACGCGGCACCGCGACCGACACACTGGAGGGGGACGGCCGATGACCGCAGTGCACGGTATGGGAGAGGGCACCAGGGGGACGAAGGGTGAGCCGGACCGGTTCCCCGGCGGTCCGGCGGGCCCGGCCGGACAGCCCCGGCACGACGCGACCGGTGCGGGGTGAGCCCGCCGTGACGGACCGTTGGTTCGACGACGCCGCAGGACCGGTGGTGCGGCCGTACGCCATGACGCGCGGCCGCACCCGCAGCGCGACCGGAAGCCGTATCGACCCGGTCGCGCTGGTGGTCGCCGAGACGCAGGCCGGGTCCGCGGGCGGCACCGGCGTACTCGGCCCGGAGCACCTGGACATCGTCGCCCGGTGCCGCCGGGCCCCTCAGCCGGTCGCCGAACTGGCGGCCGTGCTGGACCTGCCGGTGGGTGTCGTACGCGTCCTGGTCGGAGATCTCGTCGAGGCCGAGCTGGTCCGCGTCGCCCGTCCCGTGCCCCCGGCCGAACTGCCGGACGAGCGCATACTGCGCGACGTGATCAACGGCCTGCGGGCGCTCTGAGCCATTTCCGGACACCCCGGGCGTCCCCGGAGCGGCCGCGGGAGACCTGCTCAGGCCGGGCCGGCCGGATCGGCCGGTCCGGCCGATCCGGCCACGGGGCGGTGCGCCCGGTCCGGATCCTGGATCAGGCGTGCCTCCACCCGGCCGTCCACCAGCCGGGTCTCGAAGACCGGCTGGGGGGAGGTCGCGGGACCCCGTACGTTCCAGCCGTCCGCCAGGCGGAAGACGCTGCCGTGCCAGGGGCACCGCACACACCCGTCGGCGACCGTGCCCTGCGACAGCGGTCCGGCCATGTGGCTGCACCGGTCGGCCAGGGCGTGCACCCGCCCGCCGGTCTCGCGGACGACGACCACCGGCGTCTCGCCCACGTACCGCCGGACCGGCTCGCCGACCGGCAGGTCGGCCATGTCGCCGATGGGGTGCCAGCCGGGCTCGACCACGGCGGGCACCTGCTCGGCGTGGTTGACGGCGGCGGCCTGCCGGTAGGCCAGATGGCCGCCCAGGGCCCCTCCCGCGCTCACCACGGCCAGTCCCGCGAAGCCCAGCAGGCGGCCCCGGGCCCGCCGGTCGCGCAGGCGGGCGGCCAGCGAGGCCGAGTACAGACCGACGGCCGCGGCGTTGGCCGCGGCGTGTACCAGGCCGACCCGCATCTGCGGTTTGCGCAGCTCGGCCCAGTCCACCCAGCCCGTCAGGGCGGCCGGTGCGGCCGCCGCCAGGCCGACCCCCACCAGGACGTCGGCGCCGCGGCGCTGTCCGGGCAGCAGATCGAGTACGGCGGCGGACATCCAGGTGCCGATGGGGACCTGCACCATCAGCGGATGCACCGCGTGGCCCAGCCAGCGGCCGTGCAGGGCGTCGCGCGCACCGCCCAGCGGAAGCGCGTGCACGGCGCGCCGCAGAGGTCCGAGCGCGGCGTCGAGACGCGGAGTGCTCTCCAGCCTCTCCACCGCGGTCAGGACCCGTCCCGGACGCTCGGAATCCGGAAGTGCGGAACGGACGGCGGATCGGGCGGCGGAGAAGGCCGTGCGGACGTTCTGAGAAACAGGCATACCGCCCAGTTCCCTGGCGATACCGGCCGTAAACGACCCGCGGAGGTGGCACAGGCCGTACTCGACGGCCATTGGCGGTACTTGGCCCGTAGCGGTACTTGGCCTGATCACGTCCCGGCCGCCGCGGGGACTTGTCGTCACCGCGCCGGTACGGAACGATCCCATGCTCCGACGGGCGGCACCGCGGAGGGCGGGCCGCACTGCGAGATGCGGAGGAATAACCGATGGTCTTCGCGGACTCCGGCGCCTGGCGAGAGCACCGAGAGAGCGTCGCCGCCGCCTCACCGGTGGCGCTGAAGGTGCTGGTGGCGGGCGGCCCGGGAGCGGGCAAGACCACCCTGGTCGGCTCCGCCAGCGAGGTCGGGCCGCTGCGCACCGAGGAGTTCCTGACACAGGGGCGTCCTCCGGCCGGCGGACCCGGACGGGCGTGGGGAGCGGCGGCAGCGGAGGGCCCCGGAGAGCGGAAAGCAGCCACCGTCGCCATGGACTTCGGCCGCATCACACTGAGCGAACGGCTGACCCTCTGCCTCCTCGCGGCCCCGGGTCAGGAGCGGTTCGGGCCCCTGTGGGACGAACTGGCCCAGGGGGCGCTCGGCGCGGTGCTCCTCGCCGACACCTGCCGCCCGCAGGACTGCCTCGGCGCACTCGGCCGCCTTCGGCGGCACGCCGTTCCGTACGCCGTGGCCGTGAACGGCTCCGACGGCGCCCACCGGCCTGCGACGGAGGCGGTGCGCGCCGCGCTGGGGCTGGACGCGGCGGTGCCGGTCCTGCGGTGCGACGCGCGCGACCGCGGCTCCGTGCGCGAGATGCTGGCCTCGGTCGTGGAGCACGCCATGACCGCCGGCGCACCCGGGCGCCGCGGAAGAGCCCCCGGCCCCACGTACCCCCCGGCCTGACACGACCAGGTCTCCGACGCCCGGCGGGCCCGGCTCCCGGGCGCCGGAGGCCACCGGGGAGGCGGACCCGGCCGGGGAGGGAGGCGCAGCCGGGGAGAGAGGCTCAGTCGCCGTCCTCCTCCCAGCCGAAGCTGCGCTCGACGGCCTTGCGCCAGTTGCGGTGCTCCCGCTCACGGACCTCCGCGTCCATCCGGGGAGTCCACTCGGCGTCCTTCTTCCAGTGCGCCTTGAGCTCCTCCAGGTCCGACCAGACCCCGGTGGCCAGACCGGCCGCGTACGCCGCGCCCAGACAGGTGGTCTCGGAGATCACCGGCCGGATCACCGGCACCCCGAGCACATCCGCCTGGTGCTGCATCAGCAGCCCGTTGGCGGTCATGCCGCCGTCCACCTTGAGGCTGGTGATCTCCACCCCGGAGTCCTGGTACATCGCGTCGACGACCTCGCGCGTCTGCCAGCTCGTCGCCTCCAGCACGGCCCGTGCCAGGTGCGCCTTGGTGACATAGCGGGTCAGACCGGTGACGACGCCGCGCGCGTCCGAGCGCCAGTACGGGGCGAACAGGCCGGAGAAGGCCGGGACGATGTACGCGCCGCCGTTGTCCTCCACGCTCGCGGCCAGGGGCTCGATCTCGGCGGCCTCCCGGATGATTCCGAGCTGGTCGCGGAACCACTGCACCAGGGCGCCGGTGATGGCGATCGACCCCTCCAGGCAGTAGACGGGCCGCTCGCCGCCGAGCTGGTAGCCCACCGTGGTCACCAGTCCGCTCCTGGACGCCACCGGACGGTGGCCGGTGTTCAGCAGCAGGAAAGAGCCGGTGCCGTAGGTGTTCTTGGCGTCGCCGACCTCGTAGCAGGTCTGGCCGAAGATGGCCGCCTGCTGGTCGCCGAGCGCGGAGGCCACCGGCACCCCGGTGCTCGTCCCCACCGAGGTCGTGCCGTAGACCTCGGCCGAGGAGCGGATCTCAGGCAGCACCGCCTCGGGGATGCCCATGGCCTCCAGGATCGAGGAGTCCCACTGGAGGGTCTCCAGATTCATCAGCATCGTCCGGCTGGCGTTGGTGACGTCCGTGACGTGCACGCCGCCCTCCGTGCCGCCGGTGAGGTTCCAGATCAGCCAGGAGTCCATCGTGCCGAAGGCGATCTCGCCGGCCTCGGCGCGCTCGCGCAGCCCGGGCACGTGCTCCAGCAGCCAGGCGGCCTTCGGGCCGGAGAAGTAGCTGGCCAGCGGGAGCCCGGTCCGGTCGCGGAAACGGTCCTGGCCCACGTCGCCGCCCAGCTCCCGGCAGAGCGCGGAGGTGCGGGTGTCCTGCCAGACGATGGCGTTGTGGACCGGCCTGCCGGTGGCGCGGTCCCACAGCACGGTCGTCTCACGCTGGTTGGTGATGCCCAGCGCGCTCAGATCGCGGCCGCGCAGCCCCGCCTTGGCGAGCGCTCCCGCGACCACGGCCTGGACCTTGGACCAGATCTCGGTGGCGTCGTGCTCCACCCAGCCGGGCTTGGGGAAGATCTGCCGGTGCTCGCGCTGGTCGACGGCGACGATCGCGCCGTCGTGGTCGAAGATGATGCAGCGGCTCGACGTGGTGCCCTGGTCGATCGCGGCGACGTAGGTGGCTGCGGTGTCCGTCATGGCGGTTCCTCCGGTCCCCTTGTGCTGGTCGTCCTCGGTGCTTCCCGCTCTTTCCCGGTCCTTCTCCGGCCTTGTTCCCGGTCCTCGCGGCCCGGATCAGAAGGCGAGGTTGTAGACGAGTGCCCCGAGGACGCCGCCGATGACCGGCCCCACCACCGGAACCCAGGAGTACCCCCAGTCGGAGGTGCCCTTGTTGGGGATGGGCAGCAGCGCGTGGGCGATGCGGGGACCCAGGTCACGGGCCGGGTTGATGGCATAACCGGTGGGGCCGCCGAGGGACAGGCCGATTCCGACGACCAGCAGCGCGACGATGAGGAGCGCGGTGCCGGACTCGCCCAGCCCCTTGGTCAGGCCGAAGGCCAGGATCGGCAGCACCAGGGCGACGGTCGCGATGATCTCGGTGACCAGGTTGGCCACCGGGCTGCGGACCTCCGGAATCGTCGAGAAGATGCCGAGGGTCGGCATCGCGGTCTCCTTGTCGCGGTTCAGCGCGAACTGCGCGTAGTAGACCAGCCAGGCCAGCACGGCGCCGAGGATCGCACCGATGATCTGCCCCGTGATGTAGACCGGGACCTTGTCCCAGTTCTCACCCGTCTGGGTGGCGATGCCGATGGTCACGGCGGGATTGATGTGACCCCCGGAAAGGGGCGCCGCGGTGTAGGCGCCCGTGAGCACCCCGAAGCCCCATCCGAAGGCGATGACGATCCAGCCCGCGTTTTGCGCCTTGGACCGGTTGAGCGTGATGGCGGCGTTGACCCCCGCGCCGAAGAGGACCAGGAGTGCCGTTCCGATGATCTCGCCGAGGAAGATATCGCTGTTGGGAAGGTTCATTGCCGCTCCTCCGTGCCCTCACCCCGGGCAGCGGCCCCGGGTGTCCCTGCGGGGTGCGTTGTGCGGTGCCGACGGATCCGGCGGCACGGCGCGGCCGCGCCCCGCCCGGCGTCCGCGACGAGCGTGCGTGTCCAGCGGAACCGCCCCGGGGAGCATCCGGTCATGGAGACCGACGTGCGGCGATACCGTCTGATAATCGGAAGTGTTCCCCCGGTGAGGAGGACCGTCAAGGCAACCCGCAGGGCGAGGCGGCCCGGCGGAGAAGGCCGGACGCGGCTCAGCCCGCGCCCGGGCGGGGCATCCGGGTGAGCCGGTCCGGCCCCGGGGCGTCCTCCATACGGCTGTCGGCCAGCGCCCTGATCACCTCGGCCAGCCGCACCACCCCCACGCAGCGTCCCGCCTCGTCCACGACCGCCACGTCGTCGGCCGTACGGCCGCTGTCCCCGGCGGCCACCACGTCGAGCACCTCCCACGCGGTTGCGCCCACCCGGACCGTGCGGGGCCGGTCCGCCAGCCGGACCGCGGGCCGGTCGGCGTACAGGGCGTGGCCGTAGCGGCCCGACATGGCAAGCAGGAAGCGGTCCCGGTCCACCGCGCGCACCGGCACACCGTCGTGGTCCACCAGCATCACCCCGGTCACCTCCGGCGAGCCGGTGAGCAGCGCCCGCACCTGGGAGGCGGAGGCCGACAGCGGCAGCAGGACCGCGGGATGCAGGAACTCCGAGACCGGCGGCCCCTGCGAGTCCCTCCCGTCCGGCGGAGCGGCGGGCGGACACACCGGCACACGGACCTCGACGGCCGGACGGCGCGCGGGCGGGGCGAACAGATGCCCCTGCGCCAGGTGCGCGCCGACCGCCCGCGCGGACGCGTACTGCAGCTCGGTCTCCACCCCCTCGACGGCCAGCAGCGCCCCGACGCCGTCGCAGAACCGCCGCAGCCCGGCGACCGCCGCACGGTAGGCGGGCCGGTGCGGCAGCCCGGCCACGACGGCGGCGTCCACCTTGAGCAGATCGGGGGAGAGGTCGGCGAGCAGCAGCAGCGACGGGTCCCCGGCGCCGATCCCGTCCACGCAGATCCGGAAACCGTCCTCGCGCAGCGCGCCGACCGCCGCCAGCAGCGCCTCGCGGGGCACCGGCGCCCCGCCGGGCGCCGACGCCGGCCGCGGGGTGATGTCGAGCGTCACCTCCCACGGCCGGCGGCCGGCCTCCCGCACGGCCCGGCGCAGTGCGGAAAGGTCGCCGAGGCCGGCGAGGGTGGCGGCGAAGACGTTGACGTGCAGGGGCAGCAGTCCTTCCCGGCGTGCGGCGGACCGCAGGGCCAGCGCGGCCAGCTCGGCGTCCAGCTCCGGATCGCGGCACGCCTCGGCCAGGACATCGCCTCTCCCGCAGCGGGCCAGGACCTCCAGGGCCGTAACGGAACCGGTCCCGAGGTCCACGACCGGCTGGTAGGCGAATCGGAGGTGGCTCGTCCAGGCATGCACGGCATCAGCATGCTGCCACCGAAGGCACCCGGAGGGGTTGTTCGCGCAGAGTTCACGAGTATTTCCGCGCTTCGCGCCCGCCGCCCCGGGCGCGGGCGGAGAATCCGGGAAACGTGGCGAACGGGTGACAGCGCACCGAATCCAGAACCGCCGTGGAGCGGGCCGCGTCCCCATCACCGGACGACGGCGGTACGGGACCCACGGGGGTGGTGCCGTACCGCCCCGCCCGGCACGCCGGCGCCGGGCGGTACACGCGGCCGGTGGGAGCCGCTCAGCGTCCGGTGAGCGACCTGGGGTGCACGGGGAAGTCGAAGTAGGTGTCGGGGAACGGTTCCCGCCGGAAGGAGTAGTGCCACCACTCGGCCTCGTAGTTCACGAAGCCCACCTCCTCCAGCGCCTCCTTCAGCAGCAGCCGGTTGGCCCGCTGCTCACCGGTGATCCGCGGGTCCAGCGTGTGCGAGAGGGTGTCGAAGCAGTCGTAGCCCGTCCCCATGTCCACCGAGTTGTCCGGGAAGCGCTCCTCCCGGGGCGCGAAGCACGGCGTCAGCGGCTCACCGGGCACATACGGCCGGGTCGGCCAGGCGGGCAGCCGGACCAGGGTCAGGTCGACGGTGCTACCCCGGCTGTGCCCGGAGCGCTCGGCGATGTACCCGTCCGAGAACAGCCGCGTCTTGTCCACCCGGGGGTAGAACTCCTCCTTCATCCGCTGGTCGCCGAGTTCCTGGGCCCACGCCACGAAGTGGTCCACGGCCCGCTGCGGGCGATAGCAGTCGTAGACCTTCAGCGAGTACCCCCGCCACAGCAGCTTCCACTGCGCCCGGCGCAGCGCCTCGGCGGCGTTCCGGGTCAGCAGGCACATCGGCTTGCGGTACCCGTCCACGGGATCGCCGACGAAGTTGTGCGATGTGGTGTAGCGGATCTCCTGGAGGATCGTCGGATCCACCTCGGAGAGTGCCACGAACTCCGGCGGCGCCTTCGGCTCCGGCTCGGCCCGCGCGGACGGCGCCGCGGCGACGAGGACGGCGGGGGCGAGGAGCACGGCGAGCGCGAGGAGGACCGCGGCCACCGGGACGCGTGCCACGTGCCTTCGCGCGGGATGTTTCCCGCCCGGTCGCGCGGACGGCGAAGTGATCGGTTCCCTGATCGGTTCCCTGATCGGCATGACCCCTCCGTCTACCAGGTGCCCGGCACAACGCGGAAGACCGCCCGCGCCCCGCGCGAACGCCCCGCGCCCTCCGCGCGCTCACGCCCCCGAGCCGCGCACCCGCACCGGGTACCCCACTTCCGAGCTCCCCTCCCGCACCACCACCACATCCCGGTCCAGCACCCGCACCGAGAACCGCTCCAGCTCCACCCGCCCGAAGCCGTCCCCGGGGTCCGCTGCCACCACCCCGCCACCCGTACGCCCGGGCGGCGGAGCCCACACCTCCAGCTCGATCCCGCCCTCCGGCCCGGCCACCGGCACCACCGACCCCGCCCGGGCCAGCACCGGTATCCGCGCTCGCGGAGCCTCGACGACCACCCGGCCCGGGCCCCTGTGCACCCGCCCCGTCGCCGTGTCGTACCACCGCCCACGCGGCAGCGGTACGGTACGGCGCACCACCCCCGGCTCCAGCACCGGCGCCACCAGCAGCGCGTCCCCCAGCAGGAACGCGTCCTCGCACTCCCGCAGCGCCCGGTCCTTCGGCGCGGCCCACCACAGCGGGCGCACGTACGGAGCCCCCGAACGGTGCGCCAGCCGGGCCAGCGTCGTGAAGTACGGCAGCAGCCGCTCCCGCTCGCGCAGTGCCGCCCGCGCGTGCTCCAGCACCTCCGGACCGAACTCCCACGGCTCCAGCCGCCCGGGACCCGGCACGGCCGGGGTACGGAACAGCGGCAGATACGCGGCCAGCTGGAACCAGCGCAGGTACAGCTCCGGCGACGGCCGCGGCGACCCCGCCGGCCCCCCGACGTCCGCGCCGCAGTACGGCACCCCGCACAGCCCCAGGCCGATCACCTGGGCGAGCGCGTCCCGCAGCCCCTCCCAGCCGGCCGACGTCTGATCCGTCCAGGTGCCGCCGTAGCGCTGCAGACCCGCCCAGCCCGAGCGCGACAGCAGCAACGGCCGCTCATGGGGCCGCAGACCCCGCAGTCCCTCGAAACCCGCACGGGCCATCGCCAGGGCGTAGACGTTGTGCGCCTCCCGGTGGTCGCCGCCGCGTGACTCCAGGCAGTGTCCGGACGACCGGGGCAGCGTCGCGTCACCGAAGACCGCCAGGGAGACCGGATCGTTCATCTCGTGGCAGAACCCGGCGAACCCCCGCGCCAGCCTCTCGGAGTACAGCCCTCCCCACCACTTGCGCACCCGCGGATCGGTGAAGTCCGGGTACACCGCCTCACCCGCCGGTCCCAGCCCGCGCACCGGCTCGCCCACCGGATCCCGGACGAAGGCGTCCTCGCCGAGCCCGCCGTCGTACACCGCCTCACCCGGCTCCGCCCGCACCGCGGGATCCACGCACGACACCAGCCGCACTCCGCTCCCGTCCGGCCCGCGCAGCGCCTCCGCCAGGGCCGGCAGGTCCGGAAACCGCCCGGAGTCCACCGTGAACCCCCGCCGCCCCCGGTGGTGACCCGCCCCCAGATGCACGGCGCTCAGCGGCAGCCCTCGCCCGGCGTACCCCGCCACCACCCGCCGCACCTCGCGCTCGCCCCCCGCCCCCCACAGGCCCGCCTGGTGGCCCAGCGCCCACCGGGGCGGCAGCACGGGCGCACCCGTCAGCGCCCGCCAGCCGTTCAGCACCCGCGAGGGCGCCCCCGTCAGCACCCAGTAGCGCAGCGGGCCGCCCGACATCCGCACCTCGCACCGGCCCGGCCGGTCGTGACCGGAACCCGCGCCCTCCAGGCCCTCACGCAGCGTCACCAGACCGTCCCAGGAGTTGTCGTGGAAGACCAGATGGCCGCCCGCGTCCGCCACCACCCACAGCACCGGCATCGTCAGCGACCGCGCCCCGCGCCCGGTCCGGAACGGAACCGTACCGGCGTTCCACAGCCGGTACGGTCCGCCGCGCAGCCTCGGCCCCGGAGCCCGCCCGCCCAGGCCGAAGAACCGCGCGTCCGCCGGCACCTCCGAGCGCTGCGTCCAGCGGCTCCCCGCACCGCCCCGCGCGTCCCCTTCCGCACCGTCCGCCGGTTCCCACCAGCGCGGCGGCTGATCACGGCGCAGCACCACACCGCCCGGGGTGCGCACCTCCACCGCACCCAGCCGGGTCACCGTCACCAGCACCCGCTCGGACACCACCCGCCAGCCGCCGTCCTTGTCCGGCTCCAGCACCGCACGCGGGTCCGCCTGCGGATACGAGCCCGCCAGCGCGTACGACGGATCGGGCGCCGCGCCGTCCCAGCCGCAGAAGACCATCCCGCCCGCCGTCACCCGCACCCGCAGCGACGACCGCTCGAAGTGAACCACCCCACCGCCCGGCCGCGGCTCCGCCCCCCGAGCCGGCCCCGGCACCCGCGCCCGCTCCCGGCCGCCGCGCGGCAGCGCCCGGGCGTCCGCGCGCCGCCCCCGCCACGCGGACCGCGCCGCACGCAACCCCCGCGCCGCACCGACCAACCTCACCGACCGCACCAGGCCACGTGCATCCATGCTGATCAGAGTGCCATCACCGGCGAGCGGCAGGCGCCGCGTTCAACCATCGTTCACCGGACGTCCCCCCGTGGTTGGACCACACCGTCAGGCCCCCCGGTATGGGGGAGCGGCCCTGGTGCGGAAACCGATCACATGGCACAGTCCTGCACAGCCGCCGCGCACCCGCACGCCCTTGGCCACCATCCCAGGGGCCGAGCGGTGCGGGGAGGCGAACGCACACGAAGCGTGAAAACAGCCCGGGAGCCGCCATGACCGCCGCGCACAGCGCCGCACCAACGACCGCAGACCAGCCGGAGCCCCTGTGGAGCCCCGGCCCCGACCGGATCGAGGGCGCCCGGATCACCCGCTTCCAGGCATGGGCCGCCGAACGCTTCGGCGCCCCGGCCGCCGCCCCCGGCGACCCGGCCGCGAGCTACGCCGCGCTGCACCGCTGGTCCGTCGAGGAACTCGCGACCTTCTGGCAGGCGGTCACCGAGTGGTTCGACGTACGCTTCACCACCTCGTGCGAGACCGTCCTCGCCGACCCCGCCATGCCCGGAGCCCGCTGGTTCCCCGGCGCCACCCTCAACTACGCCGAGCACGCCCTGCGCGCCGGTGAGGACCCGGCCCGCGCCGGCACCCCCGCCCTGCTGTACGTCGACGAGAGCCACGAGCCGGTCCCCGTCACCTGGGCGGAACTGCGCAGCCAGGTCGGCTCGCTCGCCGCCGAACTGCGCCGCCTCGGGGTGCGCCCCGGCGACCGCGTCAGCGGCTACCTGCCCAACATCCCCCAGGCCGCCGTCGCCCTGCTGGCCACCGCCGCCGTCGGCGGCGTGTGGACCTCCTGCGCCCCCGACTTCGGCGCCCGCAGCGTCCTGGACCGCTTCCAGCAGGTCGAACCGGTCGTCCTGTTCACCGTCGACGGCTACCGCTACGGCGGCAAGGAGCACGACCGCACCGACACCGTCGCCGAACTGCGCCGCGAACTGCCCTCCCTGCGCGCCGTCGTCCACATCCCCCTGCTCGGCTCCCCGGCCCCCGAAGGCACCCTGGAGTGGGACGCCCTGACCGCCGCCGAAGGCACGCAGACCGAACCGGTCTTCGAGCCCGTCCCCTTCGACCACCCGCTGTGGGTGCTGTACTCCTCCGGCACCACCGGGCTGCCCAAGGCCATCGTCCAGTCCCAGGGCGGCATCCTGGTCGAGCACCTCAAGCAGCTCGGCCTCCACTGCGACCTCGGCCCCGGGGACCGCTTCTTCTGGTACACCTCCACCGGCTGGATGATGTGGAACTTCCTCGTCTCCGGCCTGCTCACCGGCACCACCGTCGTCCTCTACGACGGCAGCCCCGGCCACCCCGGCACCGATGCCCAGTGGCGCGTGGCCGAACGCACCGGCGCCACCTTCTACGGCACCTCCGCCGCCTACGTCATGGCCTGCCGCAAGGCCGGCGTCCACCCCGGCCGCGACCTCGACCTCTCCCGCGTCAAGTGTGTCGCCACCACCGGCTCCCCCCTTCCGCCCGACGGATTCCGCTGGATCCACGACGAGGTCGCCCAGGACATGTGGATCGCCTCCGTCAGCGGCGGCACCGACGTGTGCAGCTGCTTCGCCGGCGCCGTCCCCACCCTCCCCGTCCACATCGGCGAACTCCAGGCCCCCGGCCTGGGCACCGACCTGCAGTCCTGGGACCCGCACGGCAGGCCGCTGGTCGACGAGGTCGGCGAACTGGTCGTCACCCGCCCCATGCCGTCCATGCCGATCCGCTTCTGGAACGACCCGGACGGCTCCCGCTACCGCGACAGCTACTTCGAGATGTTCCCCGGCGTGTGGCGACACGGCGACTGGACCACTCTCACCTCGCGCGGCACCGTCGTCATCCACGGCCGCTCCGACTCCACTCTCAACCGGCAGGGCGTCCGCATGGGCTCGGCCGACATCTACGAGGTCGTCGAACGCCTCCCCGAGATCCGCGAGTCCCTCGTCATCGGCGCGGAACAGCCCGACGGCGGCTACTGGATGCCCCTGTTCGTCCACCTCGCGCAGGGCGCCCGCCTCGACGACGCCCTGCGCGACCGGATCAAGCGGGCCATCCGCGAACAGCTCTCACCCCGGCACGTCCCCGACGAGATCATCGAGGTCGAGGGCGTCCCCCACACCCTCACCGGCAAGCGGCTGGAGGTCCCGGTCAAACGCCTCCTGCAGGGCGCCGAACTCGACAAGGCGGTCAACCCCGGCTCGGTCGACGATGTGGCGCTACTGCGTTTCTACGAGCGCCTGGCCAGGGAACGCCGCACCTCCTGAGCCTGCCCGAGGCCCGTTGTCAGCCCCCTCGATTACGGTGAGTCACAAGCTGAACACACCTTCGAGGGGGCTGACGACATGGCACACCGCAAAAGGCGGGAGCACCACAGGCCGGAGACGGCGCGGAGGGCCCTGCGCCGCGAGGCGCCCAGCACGGTCGCCGTCGTGGCCGATCCGGCCGGCTTCGCGGCCATGCGCCGTTACACCACGTTCGCCTTCGACGACCACCACCGCTACCTGCGGCAGACGGAAGGACTGCTGCGCTCGCTCACCGCCCAGGGCGTTCACACCCGTGTCGGTCTCTTCGAGCCGGACGACTACGCGTACTTCTGCGCCCAGGAGCGGATCGACCCAGACACCCCCGACAGCCGTGCGCGCTACGTGGCCGAGATCGCCGCGACCGGCGCCACCGTCCGTTACCGGGGGCAGTCCCTGGACCGACTGCTGCCCCTGCTGCTCGACGGCTGGGAGCGCCAGGAGGCCGGGGAACGCGCCACCGACACCCTCACCGGCCTCGGCCCCTGCCCCGGCTGCGGCAAAGACCTGGGGCAAGAGGCCCTCGACGCCGCCTCCGGCATCCTGGACCGGCTCACCGCCGGAGCCGGCCCGGGCACCCACCACCTGGTGTGCAGCGTCACCGGGTCCACCGGGCCCCTCGTCGCCGTCCTCCACATCGAGCGCTCCCCACGCGGCGGTACGGGGCCGGCCACCGCCGAGGAGCCGGTCTTCCGCGCGGTGCTCGCCGCGGGACTGGCCACCGGACGGCCCGGGGGAGTGGTGATGCGCACCGTCCGCGACGGCGACGAGCAGGTGCGCGGCTGGAGCCTGAACGACGGCCGCCTCCGCCCCCTCACCGAGGCGGAGGTCTTCTCCGCCTACTGCACCGACGCCCGCACCGGAGGCCCGGTCCCACCGGAGCCGGGCCTTGTCTACCGGGCCGGTTTCCCGCTGCCGGAGCACACGGCGGAGAACCGAAGGCACGGATGGCGGAAGGACGACGTCTGACTCCCGCCCTCCGGTTCCGGCCGTCCCACCGCGGGACGGCCGGAACCTCAGTCCCCGAGGGGCAACGCTCACTCCCCGGAGAGCACCGACTGCGCGGCCGCCCGCGCCTGCTCGCCGCCGTCTGAGGCACGGGCGGCGGCCGCCGCCCGCTCGCACTGCGCCATGGTCCGCCTGGACAGCTCCGCACGTACGTGGGGAATGGCCTTCGCACCCATGGACAGACTTGTGACGCCCAGCCCGACCAGCACGCACGCGAGCAGCGGATCGGAGGCGGCCTCACCGCAGACACCGCAGCTCTTGCCCTCGGCCCCGGCAGCCTCCGCGGACATGGCCACCAGATCCAGCAGCGCCGGCTGCCACGGATCCTGGTAGCGGGCCAGCGCGCCCACCTGCCGGTCGGCGGCGAAGGTGTACTGCGCCAGGTCGTTGGTGCCCAGGGACAGGAACTCCACCTCCTGCAGCACCGACCGGGCCCTCAGCGCGGCCGAGGGGACCTCCACCATCACACCGAACTTCGCCCGCAGCCCCGCGTCCCGGCAGGCGTCGGCGAACGCCCTGGCGTCGGCCCGGTCGGCAACCATCGGCGCCATGACCTCCAGATACACCGGCAGCCCCTCGGCGGCCCTGGCGAGCGCCCGCAGCTGGGTGCGCAGCACCTCGGGACGGCCGAGCAGCGTACGCAGCCCGCGCACGCCCAGTGCGGGGTTGGGTTCCTCGGCGGGAGTGAGGAACTCCAGCGGCTTGTCCGCGCCCGCATCCAGCACCCGCACCACGACACGTCCTTCCGGGAACGCCTCCAGCACCTGCCGGTACGCCTCGACCTGCTTCTTCTCCGACGGTGCCTTCCCCGCGGACTCCAGGAACAGGAACTCGGTACGGAACAGGCCGACACCCTCCGCGCCCGCCTCCACGGCGGCCGCCACATCCGCCGGACCGCCGATGTTCGCCAGCAGCGGCACCTTGTGCCCGTCGGATGTCGCACCCGGGCCGGTGGCGGACGCGAGCGCGGCCCTGCGATCCCCGGCGACCCTGAGCATCTCCTCGCGCTGCTCCGGGCCCGGGTCCACGGTGACCACACCCGTACTGCCGTCCACCGCGACGACCGTCCCCTCGGCCAGTTCGACGGCACCCGGCAGGGCCACCACCGCGGGCACTCCCAGCGCCCGGGCCAGAATGGCGCTGTGGCTGGTGGGGCCTCCCTCCTCGGTCACGAAACCGAGGACGAGCGACGGATCCAGCAGCGCGGTGTCCGCAGGCGCCAGATCACGCGCGACCAGCACATAGGGCCTGTCACTGTTCGGCACCCCCGGCATCGGGACCCCGAGCAGCCGGGCGACGATCCGGTTCCGCACGTCGTCCAGGTCCGCGACCCGCCCGGCGAGGTAGTCGCCGGCCCCCGCGAGCAGTGCCCGGTAGGCGGCGAGTGCGTCGTACACCGCGCGCTCGGCTGTGCTGCCCACGGCGATGCGCCGTTCGACATCGGCGATCAGCTCCGGATCCCGGGCCATCATGGCCTGTGCCTCCAGCACGGCCTGGGCCTCGCCGCCCGCGAGGTTCCCCCGCGCGGTCAGGTCGGCGGCCACGGCCTCCACCGCCTGGCGCGCTCTCCTCCGCTCGTGCGGCACCTCGTCCCGGGTGGTCTGCCGGGTCGGCGGCTCCAGCTCGGCGGCCCCCATGTGCCGCACCTCGCCGATCACCAACCCGTGGCTGACCCCGACCCCTCGAAGCGTTGTCTCCATCTCACCCTCACCCGTCTCCGGATCTCCGGCCGGTTCAGTTTCGTAGGCGGGACGCGTCCGCCTCCTGCCCGCCGCCCGCGAAGGCCCCGCGGCCGGCGAGAGGGCGGTGGGTCACCGCCAGGTGAACAGCGTGCCGCCGGAAGGCACGTCGACGCCCTCGGCCACGTCGGCGAGTGCGTCGGGAGTGGCCTCCAGCGCGACGACCGGACACACCGGAGACTTCCCCACGGCCTCCACCTCGACCGGGTTCCAGCGGACGATCGGGTCACCGCGCCGTACGGTGTCGCCCTTGGCGGCCAGCAACTCGAAGCCCTGGCCGTTCAGCTGCACGGTGTCGATGCCCAGATGCGTCAGCACCCCGTGCCCCTCACCGTCCACGACGACGAAGGCGTGCGCGTGCAGTGATACGACGATGCCGTCGACCGGGGCCACAGCGACGGACGGTTCACGGACCGGGTCGACGGCGGTACCGGGCCCCACCATCACTCCGGAGAACACCGGATCCGGCACGGCCGCGAGGCCGATGGCACGCCCGGCCAGCGGGGACGTCACGGTGGTCATGGAAAGCCTCCCGGGCGCGGGGACCGAGCGGTCACCGTCGTCGTGTGTCCTGACTTGTCCTGAATCGGCGAGCTGATCAGAAGCGTATGACATGGGGGCCGCCGGTTCCGGTGAGCGCGCGTGTGGCGGCCTGTCCGGGCCCGCAGACCCGATTTGCCTCTGCGTCTGTCCATCTGTACTCTCGTACCTCCGTCCGGCGCCAATGGCGCCTGTGACGTCCGACCTCATCTCCCTTTGAGAAACCGGTTCGGTTCTCCGCGTTCGCAGAGAAGACCGGATTTCGGAATTCAGAGGAGAGGCTGATAGT
>NZ_JADEYH010000027.1 GCF_017114865.1 Streptomyces verrucosisporus
GAGGAAAACCTCATTGTGTGGCTACGCCGCAACTCTGCAGGTCACAGAATTCCTGTATGGACGGAATGCCCTGGCTGACCTGCCTGTATCCGTTCAGGCCGTCAGGGCCGCGATTCGTTCGGACGCTTCTTTGACCTTCGCTTCGTTGCGGTAGGGGGCGAATGCTTTACGGACCTCCTGGAGGCGTTCCACGCCGCGCTGGGAGTGGATGCCTTCCTCGATGAGGTGGGCTGCTTTGTGGGTGGCGTCCAGTGCGCCGTCGAGGTCGCCGTTGCGCTGGTGGGCGAGGGCGAGGGTGCCGTAGCGGACCGCGCGGTCGCGGGGGGCTGCCTGGTTCACCGAGCGTTCCAGGGCCTCGGTGGCCTTTGCCGCCTGTCCCGTCGCCAGGAGGAAGCGACCTTCGGTGGAGCGGAGCTGGGCTTCGCCGAACCACTCAAGGTAGGGGGGTGTGTCGGAGTGGTCGCCGCGGTCGAGGGCGTCGAAGGCTCGGTTGAGGGCTGCTGCTGCCCGCTTCTTGTCGCCGGCCTTGGTGTAGACGGTGGTCTGGTGTGCGGCGAGGGAAGCCCGCATCGTGGCCGGGACACGGTCACGTACGGCGTCGGCGGCTTCCATCAGGCCGACGGCGGCACGTTGCTCGCGCTGGTTGGCGGCCTGGGTGGCCATGAAGCACAGGGTGTGGGCGCCGAGGGTGTCGTCGCCCGCCGTCTTGGCGGCCCGGAGGGCGGCGGTGTAGTGCTGCTGGGCGGCTGTGTGCAGGCTGGCGTCGTAGCTCATCCAGCCCAGCAGGCAGCACACTTCCGCGGCCAGGGTGTAGAGCCGCTGGGCGGTCTCCTCGCTGTACCGGCCGTTTTTGAGCATGCGGCTGATCAGGCTCAGGTCGGTGCGGGCGGAGTCCAGGTAGTCGCCACCTCCGGTCTCCTGTTCCATGGCGCGCAGTGACTCGACCCGGTCGCTCATCCGGTCCACCGTGGCGGGCGTGACCTTTTCTCCGGTCGCGGCCGCGGCGATGGCAGGGTCGGCCGCTGCCCACTGCGTACCAATGCCGACGAGTGCCGCACCGCCGATACCGAGAAAGCCTCTCCGGTCCATGGGTCCACTCCCCGCAAGTGAGGTCAGGGCTTCCAGCGTAGCTGTCTGGGTCCACGGTGCGGCAAAAGTCAGGGAGTCCCAGGCGGGGAGCCAGCGGGGCCAGGGGGCTGCTTTCCGGACCGACTCGGGGATCTGCAGCAGGTGGGCGATGACTTCCTGGGTGGGGTCGTCCGGCACGTGGTCGCCCCGTTCCCACTTGAAGACGGTCGAGCGTGTGGTCCCCAGGTTGTGGCCCAGGAGCCGGCCGTGGAGGCGGACCGTCTCGGCGAATCTCGCCTTACCCATCCCGAGCGCGGCTCGCGCGTAGGACAGTGGGTGCTGGAGCACTTCTTCCGGCTGACCGGTCATCAGGACCCCCGTCGCGGCCTGTGTACGTCATCGCCTGTGTGCATGCTCAACGTAGCGCGGCCGATACGCCCTGCGCATGAAGTCGGCGCGGCATTGAAACCCCCGTGAAACCTTCCAGAGCCGGCGGGCGCCGGTGGATGGTCGTAGCCCGGCCCGGTTCTTCGGGCGTCGAGGCGAGGGGGAAGCGGAGTGTGGTCTGCCGTGCCGAAACGAGTGGCCGAGTCCAGGCACTACGGCTTCCTGGTGACGCCCACTGACGAAGCCGTGTCGGCGGCGCGGCGTCGGGTTGTGGACACGGTCCGCAGGTGGGGACTGGACGTCCCCGAGGACCGGATGGATGACCTGCGGTTGCTGACCAGCGAGGTGATCACCAACGCCGTGGTGCACACCGGCTCCACCTGTGCTGTCCGTGTCCGCTGGACCGGCGTCCGAGTGCGAGTTGAGGTGACCGACGCCGCCCCGAACCCCCCGCGGGTGGAAAACGAAGTGCTGGACGCGGAGTCGGGACGGGGACTGCTGCTCGTCTCCGCACTGTCCGCAGCATGGGGAACCAGACCGGACCGCGCCGGAAAGGTGGTCTGGTTCGAGATAACCGCTGATGATGCCGGGCTCCGAACAGGGCCGTTGACCAACCGGGCCCGACCGACTGCGGCGGCCTGCCGCTTCAACGGTCCGCTCCTTCGGGCAACCGCGTAGCCAAGCGCAACTCCTCGCCTTACCCCCCATCAGCACCGGTGCGAGCGGACTCGCGTGCGCCAAGCAGGGATATCTCACCAGAAAGGCCTATCTGTGAAGGCTCTGTCATCTGTTGGTCGACGAGTCGGCGCCCACGTCCGGCCGCCCGGGGACCTCAACACCTGCCTGGGATGGCTGTGGGCACTGGGTTCCGGTGCCACGGCTCTGATGCTGGTCCAGGTCGCCGAGCACGACCTGGACCGGCACACGGCCGAGCTGCCCCGCGCCGCGCACACCACACCCGACGCATTCGCCTCGCAGAGCTGACCCGTCTCACCCGCCGATACCGATTCCGCTTCGCCGGTCTTCTTCCGGCCGAGGAGGAGCGGCCTCTGACGCCCCGCCCTTGCCAGTGCGTATGCCGTACCCCCTACGGCGGCCCGAGCCTGGCAGGGGCGGGGTTCCACAACCACTCCCATGATGCGAAGGAGCATCACATGTTCCAGCACCGCGCCTTACGAGGTCTCAGCAGTGCTGTTCCCGTCCGGGTGTCAATGGACCGCACCCTGCGTGTGAAGGTCATCGACTCGTGCGGCATGACGTGTACGTTCTGCCACAACGAGGGCACCCCGGTCAGCGTGGACAACCGCGCACACCGCCCCGGCAGCTTCGCCACCACCGGCCGCTCCGGGCGCGTCTCGATCTATCTCGCCACGAACGGCGCCCGCTTCGTCAGCGCCCCGGTCTTCCCCGACGACTCCTTCCGCACCGCCCTCACCCAGCTCCGCGACGTCCTGGACCTGAACGAGATCCACCTCACCGGTGGAGAGCCGACCCTCCACCCCCGGCTGCCGCAGCTCGTCGCCCTGGCACGGGATACGGGTTACGCGGTCAGCGTCACCTCGAACGGGGAGAACGGCGCGAAGGTCCTGCCCGGGTGTGCGCAGGCGGGACTCGACCACGTCAACTTCTCGATCTTCGGCACCACCCCGGAGGAACTCGCGCAGGTACAGAACGCACGCCTCCGGACACGGCCTCTTGCGGCACGCAAGATCGAGGCGCTGGAGGAGTCGATCCGCCTGACGATGGAACTGGGAGTGGGAGCGCGGGCGAACATCGTCGTCCCCGACCGCGGCCACGTCCACCGGGTTCACCGGCTGCTGGAGAAGTACTCTCCGCAGTTGTCCGTCCGGATCCTGACCTCCCTGGCCGACGGGGACGCCTCCTTGGACGCCATCGACCTCCTTCTGGACGAGCTCGGCGCCCAGCCGCAGGAGGTGAAGCTGATCGCCGGTACGTCCGGCTTCCGCATCTCCTACCGGCTCCCCGGCGGCCGTCCGCTCGTGGTCAAGCACATCCGGTCGCTACGGCTGCCCCGCACGTGCGCCGGCTGCCGGTTCAACAACAGCGTCGACTGTCAGGAGGGCTACTACGGGGTGCGGCTCTACCGCGATCCGAAGGGCACCTTTCACGTCGGTGTGTGCATTCAGCGCATGGACCTGTGCCTGCCCGTGGAAGAGTTCGTGGGCAGCGACGTGTGCGCCGAGGTCAGAAAGCTGCGCGAGCAGGACCTCCACGACCTGACCGCATAGGCCCCACCCACCGAGGAAGAACAGGAAGCGATGGCACAGCACGAGTATGAGGCGAAGTTCCTGGCGATCGACGTGGACGCCGTACGCGACCACCTCCGGTCGGCCGGAGCCGAGCGGGTCTTCGACAAGACCCTGTTCACCCGCCTGATCTTCGAGAACGACGCCGTCCAGGGCGAGCAGTGGCTGCGACTGCGGGACGAGGGCGGCAGGACCACGCTCACCCTGAAGCAGGTCACCGACGCCACCCACATCAACGGCACCACCGAGATCGAGGTCGAGGTCAGCGACCTGGAGAAGACCGCCGAACTCCTCACCGCCCTCGGCCTGCGCCAGGTGCGCTACCAGCAGAACTACCGCGAGGAGTGGCGGCTCGGCGACGTCACCTACGACCTCGACACCTGGCCGGACCTGCCCACCTTCCTGGAGGTCGAGAGCACCTCCGAGGACGCCGTCCGCAAGGCGGTCGCCGAACTCGGCCTGGACTACGGCCAGGCCCGCTTCGGCAGCATCGATCTGATCTACAAGAGCGAACTGGGCCGCGACATCCTCGCCGAACCCACCCTGCTGTTCACGCAGCCAGCCTCCTGAGGGACTGACGCCCGGTGCCCGTCTGCCGAACATCGGCAGACGGGCACCGGGCGTCAACGGCACCTTCTGCGCTGCCCAGCAAGGCCGGGGCCGGCCGCCCTCGCCCTGTTCCTTCAGGGAACGGACCGGGCGTTCCCCGAGGGAACACGTTCACTGTTCCCTCGGGGAACATGCCCGACCGCGGTGATCACGACGATTTTCACGTCACCGGCGCCTTCGCGGGGACTCTGGCTGGGAGCGACCGGGTACGGCTGCAGCGGCCCCTGGCTGCGCGGTGTCTGCGGGGGTGGGGCGGACGGACTCTTCCCTTGCCATGCCGGTGAGGTGGCGCAGGCGCCAGGTGAGGGTGTTGCTGAGGGAGTGGGCGGTGTGCAGTTCCCGGTGGGCGGTGGCTTCGGTCAGCAGGGCTCGTGGGTTGTGTCCGGCCTGGTGGGCGTCGTCGAGGGTGGCGGCCAGGGCGGGCCAGCCGGGCTCGGCCTGGACCCGTGTGGCCAGGTCCGGCAGCACCTCGTGCAGGAGGTCGACTTGCCGCTGCCGAGCCCGCGGGGACAGACGGTGGCCTCGCCGGCAGAGGACGGCCATGGGCTCACCTGCGGCGGCTTCGTAAGCGGCGCGCAGGTGTTCGGCGGCTTGCCGGGCGGCTGCGGCCTGCTGGCTGTGGTGCTTCCTCGCGTGCCAGTTCGCCGCGGCGATGGCGAGGAAGGAGGCCATGTCGATGAGCATGGCGGTGGTGGCGCCGTCTTCGCCTCGGCCCAGAGCGGGTCCGCTGTGGACGAGGTCGCGGGCGGCCTGGCGCAGGGCGCGGTCATGCCCCCGTACAGTCTTCACGTGGGAGCGGCTGGCTCGCTCGAACACGAAGGCTGCCTTGCGCAGCTCGGCGCGGGTATGGGCGGCGGAGGTCTTGGCCAGCGCGTCCAGCACCTCACCCGCCGCGGCGATCTGCGCCGCTGCCGCACCGTCGCCACCGTGATCGATGATCAGCAGCGCCTGCCAGGTGGCGGCGGTGGCCCGGCGCCGCGCGAACGCGGGACCTGTCACATCCGGCAGGGCCGGCTGCTCCGGCCGGAAGCCGTCCGCCGAAGCGGCCTCCGCGGGAAGCGTCCAGCGTTCGCGGATGCGGGGCAGGGACAGATCGGGTGCGAGCGTGGAGCCCGCGTAGAACACCGGCTCCTTCTCACCGTTGCGGTCATCGGGCAGCGCGACGGTGTAGCCGAGCAGGTCACCGGAGGGCGCGACGCGCTTGCGGATCAGCAGACCGGCGGCGGCCAGCCGGTCGAAGAACTCCTCCTCGCTGCCGGCGCCGGCCACCGCGCGCCGTACGGTCTCCCGCAGCTCCTCCCGCGCCGGGCGCTCCCTGCCCGCGCGTTCGGCCTTGTACCGCTCCGCGCTGGTGGCCCGCTTAGCAGCCGTGCCGTCCCCGGGCGCGACCTGGTGCAGGCCGAGTTCCTTTTCGATCAGGCGGCACTCGGCTTGGGCGCGTTTGCCGGAGCGGTGGTGGTCGGGGCGGCGGCCGTCCTCGCGGACGAGGGTGGCGATGATGTGGATGTGGTCGTCGGCGTGGCGGACGGCGGCCCAGCGGCAGCCGGCCCCGTCGCCGGGGTCGATGCCGGTGGCAGCGACCATGCGGCGGGCGATCGCAGCCCACTGCTCGTCGGACAGGATCGGGTCGTCGGGCGCGGCGCGCACCGAGCAGTGCCACACATGCTTGGCCGGGCGCCGGCCAGCGTCGAGCAGCGATAGGGGCTGGTCGAGGAGGTGCTGGAGGTCCCTCTTCGTCACCGAGGGGTCGCGGCCGGGGTCGGGGGCCATGCCGTCGAAGGAAGCGACCAGGTGCGGGTCGGTGTGCTCCTCGTGGGTGCCCTTGGCGTACAGGTAGTGCAGCAGCCCGAGGGTGTTGCTGCCCTGCCGGTGGACCCGGGGGATCAAGCCGCCTCGCCCTCCGACCCGCCGGCGACCCTGTCGGCTGCCCGCTGGACGGCCTGCGCGGCACGCTGCAGGTCGGCGAGGGCGGCGGCCACATCGGGCGCGGCGGCACCGGAGTTGAGGGCGCGGGCGATCTGGTTGACGTTGCTGCCCGCCCAGCCGAGCTGACGACGCACACCGAACAGGGCCGTCAGGATGTCCCGCTCGGTGGCGATGGCCGCGGCGGTGCGGGACTGGTCGCGGGCGGCGGCCAGCGCGGAGTGGGCCAGGAACCCGGCCACGCTCATGCCGACGTGGTCGGCGCCGGCCTGGATGACGGCGATTTCCTGGTCGTTGAGGCGGACGCTGTGCGCGGGGCGCTGCTTCATGTCCCGCGGACGCGACCTCCCCTTCCTTGCCCTGCCCTTGCGGCCGGCCTTGCTTGGCTGCGGTCCGCCCTCGGCCGCAGCCCTCCCGCCCGGCGCCCCTGGTGCCGGACGGGCCCACCGGCGAGCCCCTGAACCCGAACACCGACTACCACCGGTGGAAGGAGTTGCTGAAGGCCGCAGGCGTCCGGGATGCCCGCCTTCACGACGCCCGCCACACCGCGGCGACCGTCCTGCTCATCCTCGGCGTCTCCGACGCGGTCGTCGACGCCGTCATGGGCTGGGAGCCAGGCAAGTCCGCCCGGATGCGCCGCCGCTACCAGCACCTGACCAGCCGCGTCCTCAAGGACACCGCCGCCAAGGTCGGCAGCCTCCTCTGGGGCACGGACCAGATCGCGGGAGATGCTGCGCCGGGTGCCGGCCGGAGCCCGGTACCCGCCGAGCTGGCGGTGCACGTCGCTCGCCTCGGGGAGCGGCGTGTCCCCTTCCTCCACCGCGAGCACGCCGACGAGGTGGTGAAACGGTGGAGTGATGACTGGTCCGACCACGCCGCCGAGGTCGAGCAGTGGGACCGCTGGCGCTGGGAGCATCAGGGCCCCGGCGGCGCGAGCACCATCCGCGAGCGGGTGCCCGAGCGGGCCGTGGTCTTCCACGCCAGGGCCCTGTTCCTCCCCGGCGGAGAACGTGCGGCGACCGGATCCCCGGAGCAGTGGTCGCTACCGGCCTGGGAGTTCGAGACCGACCGCTACACCGACCGCGCCTCGGCCTGGCGCACGGTCCGGCGTCCCGGCGCGGGCCAGGAGGTCGAGGCCCAGGTGCGAGGCACGGACAAGGCAGCCGTCGAGGCGGCCTTCGCCGAGGCTTGCGCACAGGCTGTGGACCGCGCCCGGAACCCGGGAAAGTACGGCGACACCGACGAGTGGTAGCGCCCGGCGCCCTACTGGTGAGGGCATGAGCGCAGGGGGCGGGGTGGGGAGGCAGTCCCCGCCTCACCGGGGCGCCTCGCTGCATGAACCGCTTGTCCTCATGATCTGGGGGTCGGCGGCAGAGCCGCCGACCCCCAGATCATGCCAATGGAAGCTCAGGCCGCCGTAGCGGGGGAGGCCGTCTTCTTCTCGGTGCTGGTCGGGCTGAGCAGTTGTAGCACTTCGCTGTAGACGCCCTCCGGGTCGTCAGTCTCCAGGATCAGCACGGCCAACACGTCGAGGGCACAGCGGACCTTCCCGTCAGAGCCCTTCTTCGCCTGCTCGATCTTTTCGAGGTGGCGGGCGACCTCTGGTCGGGCGGAGGCGAACGCGGCGGGCAGCCTGGTAAGAGCGTCGGACAGGTCCCAGCCCTCCGGGATGAAGTACACCGCCTGCATCGGGTCCTGGCTGCGCACCTCTACAACGGGCTCGGCGACTCGCGGTCCACTGGTGATCTCCACGTTCAGGAGCAACTTCGAGGCAGCGCGGTACAAGGCTGTGAGGTCCGGGTCGTGGCCTTCGAGGATCACCTCGGAGATGGTGATGCCTTCGGAGGACAAACGGACACGGCCGAGCATGACCACCGTGTCGAGGGAGGCCCGCTCGGGGTCGTAGGTGGTGGTGAAACGGTCGCCGTCGCGACGCAGCATGATGGCATTCGCCTGCTGGGCGTCACCTCGGCGCAGGTGGAGCGACACGGGCAGGAGGCGCTCAGGGGTCAGGATCTTCATGCCGGAACCTCCGCCCTCTGCCAGGTCCGCCCAAGGGCGTCGCTGTGGTCGCCACCGTGGCCGTGCTGCCGGGTACAGGGCAGGCGATCGAGCCTGGTGTCGTCGGTGTCCGGTCGGCCGTCTGTACGGTCGCCGGTCAGCGGATCGCGACCGGGGCGTCGCTCCAGACACTCGGACCCGATAAGGCTGGCGAGGACCGTGCGTAGCGGGCTGGACTCGACGTGGCTGCGTCGGCCGGCGATCTCCGCCGTGTGCTTGGCGATGAGTTCCGGAAGCTCTCTGAGCACGACCTGCGGGGCGTCAGCCTGTCGGCAGGCGGTGACCAGGTCCCCGGCCACCTTCGCGATGACCTGTTTCCCGATCGGGGTGACCTGTCCGTTCTCAACGACGAGGGTGTCCGGCGGGAGCGCGTCGATGTCAATGTCGTTGGTGGGCATGATCGTTCTCCTCCCTATCGCTGTGAAGCCAGACAGGGCCTACCCATGGGCTGACCAGGTGCCTGTGCTCCATTCGAGGGGTATCCGGCCGAGCCCCGTTACGGGGTGGTCAGGTTCCGCGCTTCTGGTGGCAGACCCAGCAGTGCGAGCAGCCGGAGCAAGGCCCGTGATCGATGGGGCCGCCGGATTAGGGGAGGACGGAGGCCCGGAGCGCGGCACGGGGACGCGTCGCTCGGCAGGCGCGGCGGGCGCTGTCCGCCCACGTCCGTGCCGATCCGATCACCGCGAATGAGACCAGAACTGAGACCAGGGAACGACGAAGGCCCCGACCGTGACCGGTCGGGGCCTTGCGTCTGCCCTGGTGGGCGGCTGCGGAGGATACGAGATTCGAACTCGTGAGGGGTTGCCCCCAACACGCTTTCCAAGCGTGCGCCCTAGGCCTCTAGGCGAATCCTCCGCCGGAGACATTACATGACGCGGGGCAGTGGTTGCGAACCCGACCCCCGGGGCTGTCCCCGTCCCCCGTCCCGGGTCCGAGCACCCTCCGGTATCCGGTAGGCTTGGCGCAGCCCCTCACGTGGCGCCATCTCGCTGAACTCCCCCAGGGCCGGAAGGCAGCAAGGGTAGGTGAGCTCTGGCGGGTGCGTGGGGGGCGCCTGACTTTCCTCCCGCCGACAAGCGCGCCCCCCGCTCCCCACAGGGGCACGGTTGTCGGCGGCGGCCTATATCGTCGGAGGCGTGTCGTCCCTCGCGCTGTACCGCCGCTACCGCCCCGAGGCCTTCTCCGAGGTCATCGGGCAGGAGCATGTCACCGACCCCCTCCAGCAGGCCCTCCGCAACAACCGGGTCAACCACGCGTACCTCTTCAGCGGGCCGCGCGGCTGCGGCAAGACGACCAGCGCCCGTATCCTCGCCCGCTGCCTGAACTGCGAGGAGGGTCCGACGCCGAACCCGTGCGGTGAGTGCCGGTCCTGCCGGGACCTGGCGCGCAACGGGCCCGGCTCGATCGACGTCATCGAGATCGACGCCGCGTCGCACGGAGGTGTGGACGACGCCCGCGACCTGCGCGAGAAGGCGTTCTTCGGTCCCGCCTCCAGCCGGTACAAGATCTACATCATCGACGAGGCGCACATGGTCACCCCGCAGGGCTTCAACGCCCTGCTGAAGGTGGTCGAGGAGCCCCCGGAGCACCTGAAGTTCATCTTCGCGACGACCGAGCCCGAGAAGGTCATCGGCACGATCCGGTCGCGCACCCACCACTACCCCTTCCGCCTGGTGCCGCCGGGCACCCTGCGCGACTACCTCGCCGAGGTGTGCGAGCGCGAGGCCATCCCCGTCGAGGACGGGGTGCTGCCCCTGGTGGTGCGCGCCGGGGCCGGGTCCGTGCGTGACTCGATGTCGGTGATGGACCAGCTGCTGGCGGGCGCCGGCCCGGACGGCGTGACGTACGCCATGGCCACGGCGCTGCTGGGCTACACCGACGGCGTGCTGCTGGACTCCGTGGTGGACGCCTTCGCGGCGGGTGACGGCGCGGCGGCCTTCGAGGTGGTCGACCGGGTGATCGAGGACGGGCACGATCCACGGCGCTTCGTCGCCGACCTGCTGGAGCGGCTGCGCGATCTGGTGATCCTGTCCGCCGTGCCGGACGCCGGGGAGAAGGGCCTGATCGACGCCCCCGCCGACGTGGTGGAGAAGATGACGGCGCAGGCGTCGGTCTTCGGCCCGGCCGAGCTGAGCCGGGCGGCGGACATCGTCAACGAGGGCCTGACGGCCATGCGCGGCGCGACCTCGCCGCGGCTGCAGCTGGAGTTGATCTGCGCCCGGGTCCTGCTGCCCGCGGCGTACGGCGACGAGCGCTCCCTCCAGGCCCGCCTGGACCGTCTGGAGCGGGGCGCGAGTCCCGCGGGCGGCCTGGCGGCGGGTGCGGGTCCGGTGGGTGCGGGTTTGGCGGGGGGAGCCCCTGCGGGGGCGCCTCCGGCGCCCCCCGCGCCGGGCGGCGGTCCGGCGGCGGCCCGTACGGCCCTGGCCGGGCAGCAGGGCGCGCCCGCACCGCAGGCCCCGCCGCCCGAACAGCCCATGCCACCTGCCCGGCCCGCACAGCCCTCCGCGCCCGCGGGGCAGCCGGAGGGCGGGCCCGCACCGGACGCCGGCAGGCGGCCCGGCGCCTGGCCGGGGGCGGCACCGGGCGGTGGCGGTCAGGCGGAGCCGCAGGCCCGCCCCGGGGCGTGGCCCGGTCAGCAGCCGGCGCAGCAGCCCGACCGGCCGCAGGACGACGGCAGGCGCCCCGGCGCCTGGCCCACTCCGGCGTCCGCCCCCGCACAGGCCCAGGCCCCGGCAGCCCCCGCGCCGCAGCCGCAGGCTCCGGCCCCCCCGGCCCAGGCCCCCGCGCCGCCCCGGGGCGGTACCGACGCCGGGCAGGGAGCCGCGCAGGTGCGGCAGATGTGGCCCGACGTCCTGGAGGCCGTCAAGGGCCGCCGCCGGTTCACCTGGATCCTGCTCAGCCAGAACGCGCACGTCGCCGGGTTCGACGGGACGACGCTCCGGCTCGGCTTCTCCAACCAGGGGGCTCGCGACAGCTTCGCCAACGGAGGCAGTGAGGAGGTGCTGAGCGCCGCGCTGGCCGACAGGTTCGGTGTGCAGTGGCGGATCGAGTCCGTCGTCGATCCCTCCGGCGGCTCCGCGCCGCCGCAGGGGCAGGCCCCGTACTCCCCCGGGGGCGCGGGGGGCTTCCGTCCGGCCGCCGCCGCGGCGCCCTCCGCACCGGCCGCGCAGCCTCCGTCCTCCGCGCCGTCCGGGCAGCAGCCGGCGCCGGCCCGGCCGCAGCCCCAGCAGTCGCAGCCCTCCCGGCCGCAGGCGCCCCAGGCGCCCGCGCCGCGCGGCGACGCCGAGCCGCCGCCCCCGCCACCCGTGGCGCCGGAGGACGACATGCCGGCCGAGGACGACCCGGATCTGGACGAGACCGCCCTGTCCGGCCACGACCTGATCGTGCGCGAGCTGGGCGCGACGGTGCTGGAGGAGCTCTACCACGAGTGACGCCCCGTGCGTCCGTGCGCCCGTGCGCCCGCGTATCCGCCGGGGACGGAAACGACCCGGGCCCGACGAGGCCAAGAGGCAGGGGAAACGCGTACGCTCAGGGGTATACGGAGTACAAGGCGGGCGCGTACGCGGCGAGCACGTGTACGCACACGCGCACACGTCGTCGAGCGAGCCAGGAGCGAATCCCGTGATCCCCGGTGGTGGCCAGCCCAACATGCAGCAGTTGCTCCAGCAGGCCCAGAAGATGCAGCAGGACCTCGCCGCTGCCCAGCAGGAGCTGGCCGACACCGATGTCGAGGGATCGGCGGGAGGCGGCCTGGTGAAGGCCACGGTCTCCGGTTCCGGTGAGCTCAAGGGCCTGGTGATCGACCCCAAGGCGGTGGACCCGGAGGACACCGAGACCCTCGCCGACCTGGTCCTGGCGGCCGTCCGCGACGCGAACGCCGCCGCGCAGGAGCTCCAGCAGCAGAAGCTCGGCCCCCTCGCCCAGGGGCTGGGCGGCATGCCGGGCCTGCCTTTCTGAGGAAGGCCCGGCACGGACCGCGCGCCGGGTGCATGGTGCACCGAAAAGCGGAAATGAGCGTACGGTCGGCGCGGGGACCGTACGGGAGTGACAAGGGCAGAGCGGGAAGAGTGGAGTAGGCGGCCGTGTACGAAGGCGTGGTTCAGGACCTCATCGACGAGTTGGGCAGGCTGCCCGGCGTCGGTCCCAAGAGCGCGCAGCGGATCGCCTTCCACATCCTGCAGGCCGAACCGGCGGACGTCCGCCGCCTCGCCCACGCGCTGACCGAGGTGAAGGAGAAAGTCCGGTTCTGCGAGGTCTGCGGCAACGTCGCGGAGGCCGAGCGGTGCAGGGTCTGCCAGGACCCGCGCCGCGATCCGTCGGTCATCTGCGTCGTGGAGGAGCCCAAGGACGTCGTGGCCATCGAGCGGACGCGCGAGTTCCGGGGGCGCTACCACGTCCTCGGCGGCGCGATCAGCCCGATCGAGGGCGTGGGCCCGGACGATCTGCGGATCAGGGAACTGCTGGCCAGGCTCGCCGACGGCACCGTCACCGAGCTGATCCTGGCCACCGACCCGAACCTCGAAGGGGAGGCCACGGCCACCTACCTCGCGCGCATGGTGTCCTCCATGGGCCTGCGCGTGACCAGGCTGGCCAGCGGTCTCCCCGTCGGAGGAGACCTGGAGTACGCCGACGAGGTCACGCTGGGACGTGCCTTCGAGGGGAGAAGACTGCTCGATGTCTGAAGCCATGCCCGAGAACCACGGCCGGGACCGCAACCAGGACCTCGGCCGGGACCGCGACCAGGACCGCAGCCCGGACGACTTCGCGGTGCAGATCGCGGACCAGGTCGAGAGTTTCCTCGTGGCGGTCACCGAGGTGGCCAAGGGGGACGAGCCGGACAGCGCCGTCCCGTACCTGCTGCTGGAGGTGTCCCAGCTGCTGCTCGCGGGCGGGCGCCTCGGCGCCCACGAGGACATCGTCCCGGAGGAGCGGTACGAGCCGGACACCGGCCCGGAGCCGGACGTCGACGAGCTGCGCATGCGGCTCGCCCGGCTGCTGGACCCGGTGGACGTCTACTCGGAGGTCTTCGACCCGTACGCGCGCAGCGCCCCGGTCGCCTGCCGCATCTCCGACGACATCGCGGATGTGGTCACCGACCTGCGCCACGGCATGGCCCACTACCGGGCCGGGCGGATCAGCGAGGCGCTGTGGTGGTGGCAGTTCTCCTACCTGTCCAACTGGGGCCCCACCGCCTCCGCCTCCCTGCGCGCCCTCCAGTCGCTGGTGGCCCACGTCCGCCTCGACACCCCCCTCGACGAGCTGGAGGGCCTGGACACGGACACCGACGCCGACGACCTCCAGCTGGAGCGTGAGGCCGGCGCGGTGATGGCGGCGGAGATCGCCGCCCCGCTGGGCATCAAGCCAGGGCGCGACTGACACGGTGATCCGGGCCTGACGAACCTCGTACGGAGACCGGCCCCGGGCCGGGCGCGGGATGCGCCCGGCCCGGGGCCGGTCCCGTCGGCCGTCGGCCGGGGTGTCCCTCGGCGGTCACCGTGGCGGCCGTGGCGGCGGCCGTGGTGGTTCCGCGCGAGGGAGCACCCCGGGGCCGGAGGCGGGGCCGGGACGGGGAAGCCGGCCGGCAGCGGTCAGGACAGGCTCTTGTAGCCGCCCCAGCCGGTGCCGATCTCGGTGCGCTTGGTGAAGGTGCCGTCGCCCTTGCCGTGGTTGCGGTAGAGCACGCCGTCGGTGTCCCGCACGACGATGTCGGCGTGACCGTCGCCGGTGATGTCGCCGACGCCGGCCACCGTGTCGTAGGACAGTCCCCACTTCGCGGAGACCAGGACGCGGCTCTCCAGCAGGCCGGTGCCGGTGCCGTCGTAGCGGAAGAGGGCGCCGTCCTTGCGGTGGGCCAGCAGATCGCCGTGGCCGTCGCCGTTCAGGTCGCCGACGCCGACGATCTTGGTGTACGTCCACCCCGAGCGGATCTTCTTCCCCGCCGCCAGCGTCCCGCCGGCCTCGGCGGCGAACAGGTGGATGTCGCCGGTGGAGGTCCGGCGCGCCAGCAGGTCGGCGCGCCCGTCGCCGGTCAGGTCGCCGGGCGAGGTCAGCATGTCGTAGGCGTCCCAGCCGGTGCCCAGGCCGGTGTAGGGGGTGTCGAACCCGACCGCCTCCCCGCACTCGGGCCGGTAGCCGCGCAGCTCACCGTCCGGCATCCGCAGCAGCAGGTCGTTGCAGCGGTCGCCGTCGAGGTCGCCGAAGGAGACCGGGGTGATCCGGTTCGACCAGCCGTAGAAGCTGGTCTTGCCGGAGAAGCCGCCCGATCCGTCGCCGTGCTGGAAGGTCAGCCAGCCGCCCGTGCTGACGGTCACCAGGTCGCCCACCCCGTCCGGCTGCCTGGGCCCGGCGTGGTCGTGGCGCGCCTTGCCGGCGCCGCGCAGCACGGTCGTGCCGCCGTAGGTCAGGGCGGGGCCGTGGCCGTCGGCCGGGGTGACCGCCAGTGTCCAGTCGTACCGGCCGTCGGGCAGGAACACGTCCCGGGAAAAGCCTGGGTGGAGGCCGCGCCAGCCCACCTCCAGCCGACCGCCGGCCGCGCCGCCGGTGGAGGTGTCCACCGTCCGGCCGGTCACGGCGTCCCGCACGGTCAGCGTCCAGCGGTCGGCCGGCTTGGACAGCAGCACCGAGGTCAGTGGGCTGGGCGCGGCCTCGGCGGTGGCCGCCCACACCTCGGGGGACTTCTCCGGTGCGCCGACGGCGGTCAGCGCGCTGGTGGGCGCGCCGGAGGGCACCAGGTGGACGCGCCCCTGGTCGTCCACCCAGGCGGCGTGGCCGCCGAACTCGTCCACCGTCCAGCGCACCCGGCGCTGCGAGTGCCCGGTGTCGGGCAGGTGGCCGATGACCCGGCCGGCGGCCGCCCCACCGGTCATGGTGGTCAGCGTCAGGTCGCCGGAGGTGCGGTCGTGGGTGACCAGGTAGCCGTTGCCCAGCAGCGCCTCACCGTCCGGTACGGCCACCGTCGTCCCCGCCTCGCGGTCGTGGACCGCCGACGGCGCGTCACCGGAGCAGTCGACGTACAGCCACCGGCCCACGACCTGAAGCTCCTCCGGCGCGCAGTCGGCGCCGGTGTCCACCGTCGCGGCCGTCTTCTTCGCGACCAGGTCGTAGCCGGTGACGGTGCCCGGATCGGAGCCCGGGGTCCACAGCACATCGCCCCACACCGCCGCCGGGCCCGGGTCGCGGGCGAGCACGGGATTGTCGAAGTGTCCGATGCGGTACACGGCCTGCCGTCCGGGCGCGGTGTGGAGCAGGTAGTCGCCGGACGCGTCCGTGATCTCGCCGCCCGCCTCGGCGGGGAAGGAGAAGTCGTCGTACGTCCCCCGGCTGTCGATCCTGATCGTGTCCTGTCCGTCGGCCCCCCGGTCCAGCCAGGCGATCCGTCCGTCCGCGAGACCGTGGACCCGCGCGCAGCCGGGGTCCTCCGCCGGGCAGGGCTCGTACTGGACGGGGCTGTTGTTGAACAGGGTGCGCTCGCCGAATTCGGGGGTGCCGGTCGTGGCGACGTCCCGCAGCCAGGACTCCCTGCGGCCCCGGCTGTCGTCGGTGACGACCAGCCGTCCGTGGGCCAGTGAGATTCCCCGGATCGTCACGTCCGGGCGCGGCAGCGGTTTGAACACGGTGACGGCCGGCCTGCCGTCCTCGCCCTCGGTCACACGGTGGATGCCCCAGTCGTCCTCGCCGGTGCGGCCGACGACCACGGCGGAGTGGGAGGGGGCCTTGGTGATCTTCGGATAGGCCTTGGTGAACAGTGTGACCGCCTCGCCGCCGGTCGCCGGTACGGCTCTGACGGGCTCCGTCGCGTGGGACCTGCGGTAGACCAGCCAGTCCCCGACCGCGGCCAAGTGGTGCGCCGGGCTGACGGCGCCGCTCTCCAGCTCGACCTCGACCGGGGTCGCGGAGAGGTCGTCGCGCGGTACGGCCAGGAGGGTGTCGTCGAGGGTGCTGTACAGCACCAGGTGCTCGGTCGTCAGGACGGCGTGGCCGTAGCCGATCGCGGTCGGTACGGTCCAGCCCTCGGCCCTTCCGGTCGCACGGTCGACCAGGGCGGTCCGATACTGTCCGTCCACATAGATGAGGAAGGCCATGTGCGTCTCGTCGGCCGCTGTGGGCATGCCGATCTGGGAGCCCGGCGGCAGCCCGCCGACGACCACGGTCTCCACACTGCCGTCGGCTGCCGGGGTCAGCAGGCTCGCCTCCCTGGTCTGCGCCCCGTTCTCGTCGGTGACGGTGCGGTGGACGGCGACCGTGGAACCGAAGACGCCGTAATCCCCGTATCCCTCGGGGATCTCCAGGGTGCGCGACGTCCCCTGGGCGGCGTCCCACAGGGTGATCACTCTCCCTTCCCGCTGGGCGAGTACGTCACTGCCGGTCGACCCGGGCGAGGTGAGACCGTGCCGTTCGGAGACAGGGACGGTCTCGCCGTCGGAGTAGCGCGTCCACCGCAGACCGGAGCGGCCCTCCATGGTGTGGAAGAAGCCCTCGGCCCCGGCGCCGTCCGTGCCCCACCGGGTCTCCGCCCTGTAGGGGACCACGGAGACGTCGGTGGTGCGCTCGGTGGCCGGGACCACCGTCTCCTGCGGGGTGTCCGCCGCCGCCGGGGCAGGGGCGAGGGCGAGCAGACCGGTCGCCAGCGAGAGCGCGGTGGCAGTCGCCAGGGCGAGACGGACGTGCTGGTGCATGCGGGAACTCTCCTGCTGCCTGCGGGGACGTGGTGAGGCCCCGGCCGATGTGGGGTGCTTTCCGCCCAACAACCCTGTTCTGAGAGGAATTTGGCGCAGGGATTCCGGACGTGTGGCCATTGGGAGACCAGCGAAGGGGCCCGAGGGTTGTACGGGAGCGCCACCGGGCGGGCGGCGACGGCGATGCGCCGTCGCCGCCCGCCGTCGCATCGGCCTCCCGCCTGCCGGACGGGCGTCAGCGCATCCACGCCCGCCAGGGGCGGTGGATGACCTCGCGGTAGGTGTGGTGGGAGGGGTTGCGGCCCGCGTGGACGAGCGCCCAGCGCTGGGCGTCCTGGAAATCGACGCCCGCCCCCGACCGCCGCCCGCACACCGCGCACTCCATCGCGTACGTGACGGGCTCCGCGTCGGGCTCGCGGTCGGGCTCCAGCGTCCAGCTCGCGAAACGGATCACACCGCGCGTGCTCACGGCAGCCTCCTGGTGCGGTCGCGGTTGATCTCGGTGACCCGGGCGCGCAGTTCCTCGCACGTCCCGGCCGGCCGCAGCGCGTCGGCCGGGCAGTCCCACTCCAGCCCCCCGCCGGGCGGCCGGAGCTGCACCAGCCCGCCCACCGTCCCCATCACCTGCCCCACCCGGTCGCTGCGGCTGTCCACGGCGTACGAACCGACCACGGGGTTCACTCCTCCTCACCCTCCGTGACGGGCCGCGCGAGCGCGGCGGCCAGCCGCCGCGCCGTGGCGGGGGTGCAGCGGCCCAGTTCCACCAGCGGCGGATCGGTCGTCTCGCCCGCGTACGAGACGAGGTCCACGCGCAGCGAGGGGAGCGTGACACCCGCGCCGAGCAGCGCCTTCCGCAGCTCGTCCACCGCCTCCTCCGCGACGCCGAGCCGTTCACGATCGGGCTGTCGTCCTGTCACGACCACGCCTGGCCTCCTGTGCATGCCGAGAGTTTCCGAATGGATACCCACAGTGGCGGCCGAAAGCTAAGCTCGCCAGAGTTAGACCGATGCGGTGAACCTTGTTGGGGGAGTGACGCCATGGCCGGCGGTGGCAGCGGACCGGGCCGTCCCGGGCGGCCGAGGATCGGCTGGGAGTTCTTCGGATCCGAACTGAGACGCCGCCGCGAGGCGGCGGGCTTCACCCAACAGGAGCTGGGTGAGCGGGTGTTCTGCTCGGGCTCGTACATCGGGCAGTTCGAGTCGGCGGTCCGCAGGCCGCAGTCGGAGCTGGCCCGCCGCTTCGACGAGGAACTGGACATGGACGGCTGCTTCGCCCGGATGTGCGAGGAGCTGGTCAACAGCTCGCCGTTCGCCGACTACTTCGCGGAGGCGGCGGAGTTCCAGACCCTCGCCACCACGATCTGCACCTACTCACCGACGCTGGTGCCGGGACTGCTCCAGACCGAGGGGTACGCACGCGCGGTCTTCCGGGCGGCTCAGCCGTTCCGCCCGGCCGAGCGGAACGAGGAAGGCGTCAGAAACAGGATGGCGCGGGCGCGGCTCCTGGAGGAGCCAACAGCCCCCGAGTTGTGGGCGATTCTGGACGAGAGCATCCTTCGGCGCCCCATCGGCAGCGACGCCGACATGGCAGGGCAACTGCGGCACATCGCCGAACTGGCGGAGGGCGACCGGGTACTCGTGCAGGTGCTGCCGTTCAGCGCGCGGGCGCACGCGCTGCTGGAGGGGAACCTGACCGTGATGACGTTCGTGGACGCGCCGCCCGTGGCGTACGTTGAAGGCCCTTTCAGCGGGGAGTTGTTGGACGATCCGGCGGTGGTGGGCAAGTGTGAGGCCGCCTTCGACCACGCGAGGGCGTCCGCGCTGTCGCCCGACGTCTCCCTGGCCATGATCGAGTCGGCGGCGAAGGAGTACGAGTGTGGGTGTGAAGCGTGATCTGACCGGCGCGCACTGGCGCAAGTCGAGTTACAGCGGAGGCAACAACGGCGACTGCATCGAGGTCGCCGACAACCTCCCCGGACTGATACCCGTGCGCGACTCCAAGCGGCCGTCCGGGCCGGTGGTCGTGTTCGGCGTCGAGGGCTGGGGGCCGTTCGTGGCGGCCGTCAGGGGCGGCCGGCTCTGAGGCGGGCCGGTCCGGGACCAGCCCGGGACCGGGCCGGAAAAAATTCCTGGGAAAAGTCTGGCGAGCTGTCGATCCGGTCGTCCCCCGATCGACGCATGGGTGAGAGGCGGGGAGAGAGCCCGCCTCCACCACCCGGAACGAACCAACCGAGGAGCCACCATGCCCCGCTTCATCTCGCTGATCCAGGTCGACGAGCAGAGCATCGCCACCCAGGCCCCCGACCCCGACTTCGAGAAGCGCATGGGCGCGCTGTTCGAGGAGATCACCAAGGCCGGGGTCATGCTGGACACGGCCGGGCTCGCCCCGACCTCCCAGGCCACCCGGCTCCACTGGTCGGGCGGGAGGATCAGCCAGACCGACGGCCCGTTCACCGAGAGCAAGGAGGTCGTCGGCGGCTACGCGCTTCTCCAGGTCAAGGACCGGGCCGAGGCCCTGGAGTGGGCCAGGCGGTTCCTGGAGGTCCACCCGGAGCACTGGAGCGTCACCGCCGAGGTCCGCGAGATCCAGGAGGGTCCGTCCGACCCGTCCGAACTTCCTTGCCCCTGAGGCCGCGCGGCTGCTCTGATGGGTGGCCGTGACGGGAACGGACGCGGTCGGCACGGCTGGTACGGGCAGTACGACGGCCGAGACGGTCGAGACGGTGTTCAGGATCGAGTCCGCGCGGATCGTCGCCGCCGTGGCCCGCGTCGTGCGGGACGTCGGGCTGGCGGAGGAGATCGCGCAGGATGCCCTGGTGGCGGCGTTGGAGCAGTGGCCGGAGTCAGGCGTACCGGAGCGGCCGGGCGCCTGGCTCACGGCCGTCGCCAAGCGGCGCGCGATCGACCTCGTGCGCCGCGGGGAGACGTACGCGCGCAAGCTGGCCGAGGTCGGGCGGACGCTGGAGGACACCCCGCCGCCGCCCGAGCCCGCCGATCCGGAGGACATCGACGACGACCTGCTGAGGCTGGTCTTCACCGCCTGCCACCCCGTCCTCTCCGCGGAGGCCCGGACCGCCCTCACCCTGCGGCTGCTGGGCGGGCTGACGACGCAGGAGATCGCCCGCGCCTTCCTGACCTCCGAGGCGACGGTCGCCCAGCGGATCGTGCGGGCCAAGCGGAAGCTGGCGGCGGCCGGGGTGCCCTTCGAGGTGCCGTACGGCGAGGACCGGGCCGGGCGACTGTCGTCCGTGCTGGAGGTCGTCTACCTGGTCTTCAACGAGGGATACTCGGCGACGGCCGGCGACGACCTGTGCCGCCCGGCGCTGTGCGAGGACGCCCTGCGCCTGGCGCGCGTGCTGGAGGGGCTGATGCCGGGCGAGCCCGAGGTGCACGGGCTGGCGGCGCTGCTGGAACTCCAGGCGTCCCGCATCCCGGCGCGCACCGGCCACGGCGGCGAGCCGGTGCTGCTCGCCGACCAGAACCGCGCCAGGTGGAACCGCATGCTGATCCTGCGCGGCCTGGAGGCCCTGCGGCGCGCGGGGGAGGGCCCGTACGGCCCGTACTGCCTCCAGGCCGCGATCGCCGCCTGCCACGCGCGGGCGGTGCGGTACGAGGACACCGACTGGGCGGTGATCGCCGCGCTGTACGGGCGGCTGGCGGCGCTGACGCCCTCGCCCGTGGTGGAGCTGAACCGGGCGGTGGCCGTCTCCATGGCCGAGGGACCCGGGGCCGGGCTGGAGCTGGTGGACGCCCTCACCGACGAGCCCGCACTGCGCGGCTACCACCTGCTGCCCAGCGTCCGGGGCGATCTGCTGGAGCGCCTGGGGCGCGGGGAGGAGGCGCGCGCGGAGTTCGAACGCGCCGCGACCCTGACGCACAACGAGCGCGAGCGCGAACTGCTGCTGGGACGCGCCCGGCGCTCGTGATCCGAGACCCGTGACCCGAGCCCCGGGAACCGTCCGGTACGGGGTGCCGCGCCCGGTGGGATGCTCTTCGTGAACGCGCTCCGGGCGGGGCGCTCGGGGAGGGAAACGGTGTCGGTGTTCTTCTGGGCGGCCACAGCGGTGATGGCCGTGGCACTGGGTGCGGCGGGCGTACTGGCCCTGGTCACGGGACGCGTTTCGTTCCCCTGGCTGCGCCGGAGCGTGAGGCGGCCGGGCATGTGGGGCGCCGGGGCGCTGCTGATGGCGGTGTCGCTCGGGGTGGGCCGGTGGGTGCCCTCCGGAATCCACCTTCCGCTGATGCTGGGCGGACTGGCGCTGGTCCTGCTGGCACAGACGGGGAGAGCGCGCGGCGCGTCCCCGGAGTGAGGGCCGCTGCGGAGCCCGGGTCTCGGGTTCCGGGATTCGAGCGCTGCTTGTGAGGAATGGGCGGGTCGGTACAACCCGCCCACCCTCCCCTGCGGCGCGCGTACAACGCGCGTACAGCAACCGTGCCTGCGGGGATGACCTGAGGTGACCGGGTCGCGACGATGCGTCGTGCCGGTGTAGCGTGCCGATCTAAGAACTCGACCCCCGACCGGTGTTGGCGCACCGACGGGGGTCTGACCACCCAGATCGAAGAGGCGATCCTGTGGCTGCACAAGACCTTAGCGCCGGCGTGCCCGCGCACAAGCACCCCATGGCGTCACCGGGCTACGGAAAGCGAACCGCGCCGGGCCAACGACCGCGTACGGCGGCCGACTTCGCGCACCTGCCCCGGCGCGAGGCGTCCGTCGCCGCCTACCTCGACCGGCTGCCCGACGGCGCCGACATCTCCGTGAAGACCCTGGCCAGGGTGCTGCCGGACTACGGCCAGTGCGCGCTGGGCACGGTGCTGCGGCGGCTGTCGGAGGCCGGGCACCTGCGGCGCGGGCGCGAGCACGTCACCGGCGGCGGCAGCCCGCGCTGGGTGACGCGCACCTACTTCTCGCGGACGGCGCGCGGCGACGCCTGGTGGGCGGCGTTCCTGGCGGGGGAGCACCCGGGGGACGAGCCCGCACCCGCCGCCGAGCCCGCCACCGCACCCGCACCCGCACCCGAGCCCGTACGGCCGCCGTGCTCGCGGGCGTACGGCGTGCTGGCCGGGCTCGGCCGCGCCGAGCCGCGCATGACGCTCTCGGCCGCCGACTGCGCGGCCCTGGAGGAGCTGGCCGGGCAGTGGCTGGAGCGCGGGGCCGACGAGCGGCAGCTCACCGGCGCGCTGGCCGCCGGGCTGCCGCCGGAGGTCCACCACCCGGCCGCCCTCGCCCGCAGGCGCCTGATGGACAAGCTCCCGCCCGAGCCGGAGCCCGCACCCGGGCCGGTGTCCGCGCCCGGCCCCGCCTCCGGCCCGCCGGGACCGGCCGTGCTGCGGATGGCGGAGTGCACGGTCTGCGGCGTCCCGGGCCGCCCCGAGGCCCTTCCCGGCGGCCTGTGCCGCGACTGCCGCGGCCTGCCCCCGGCCGCCCCGGCCGGTCCCGAGCCCGACGAGATCAGAGCGCGCGTCGACCGCCTGCGCGCCGCCGCCCGCACATCCGAACGGAGCTGTACATGACTGCTCAGGTCGAGACGGCCGTCGCCGGGGCACCATGGAGTCGAGGAGGCGACGCCATGACCCCTAGGACCGCTGACCGGCCGCAGATGCTCGCCGAGGAGTTCGAGCAGATCGCCCGCACGGCGCCGGAGACCGTGCGGCTGGAGTTCATCAACGGAAAGCTAGAGGTCAAGCCGGTGCCGGATGGAGATCACGGGGCGATCGTCATGTGGCTTCTCAAACAGTGCATGCGGCAGCGCCCTGAGTTGGCCTTGTACCCGGAACAGGGAATCAAGGTTGAGAAGTACCGGGGCGGCCGTGCCCGCCCCGACGGTGCTCTCGTACCTGAGGACCATTTCGCGGGCCAGGGTGAATGGGCCCAGCCCGACGGCGTGTTGATGACCGTCGAGGTCACGTCGTACGACCCGGACACAGGTCGGCGTGACCGGGTGGAGAAGCGCGATGCCTACGCGGCGGCGGGCATCCCCGTCTACCTCCTCGTCGACCGCGACGACCACAGCGTCACCGTGCACTCCGAGCCCGAGGGCGGCACGTACCGGAGTCGGACGACGCGGCCGTATGGAGCCGTGGTGGAGATCCCCGACCCGGTCGGGATCACGCTGCGGACGGAGAGGCTCAAGGACTACGTCTGACGTGCCCGCCGGGGACCGCCCGGGGCCTACGGATGGAAGACCGCGCGTACGCAGCCGTCCCTCTTGTGCTTGAACATGTCGTAGCCCTTGGCCGCCCGGTCCAGGGACATGGTGTGGGTGGCCAGGTGGGCGGTGCTGATCTCGCCGGCGGCGATGCGCTCCAGCAGCATCGGGATGTAGCGCTGGCCGTGCATCTGCGCGCCGCGCAGGGTCAGCCCCTTGTTGACGACCATGCCGAGCGGGAACTTGTCGACCGCTCCGGCGAAGACGCCCAGCACGAAGACGGTGCCGCCCTTGCGGCAGGCGTGGATGGCCTGGCGCACGGCGGTGGGGCGGTCGGTCTGGAGACGGAGCTGGTGCTTGGCCTGGTCGTACAGGTAGCCCGGCCCGTTGCTGTGGGCCTCCATGCCGACGGCCTCGATGCACACGTCGGGGCCCCGGCCTCCGGTGCGCGTCCGCAGTTCGGCGGCGACGTCGGTGGAGGTGTAGTCGATGGTCTCGGCGCCGGTGTACGTCTCGGCCATCGCCAGCCGCTCGGTGTGGCGGTCGATGCAGATGACGCGTTCGGCGCCCTTGATGACGGAGGCCCGCGCCGCCATCTGGCCGACCGCGCCGCAGCCCCACACCGCCACCACGTCGCCGGGCCGCACCCCGCCGAGGTCGGCGCCCATCCAGCCGGTGGGCACGGCGTCGGAGGCGAACAGCGCGCTGAGGTCGTCGACGCCCTCGGGGACGGGGAAGGCGCCGTAGTCGGCGAAGGGGACGCGCACGTACTCGGCGTGGCTGCCGCGGATGCCGCCCATGGCGTGCGAGTAGCCGAAGATCCCGGCGGTCTCGTAGCCGAAGAGGGCCTGGCCGATGCCGGGGTTGGTGTTGGTGTTGTCGCACAGCGACCACATGTCGTTGCGGCAGTACCAGCAGCGGCCGCAGCCGATGAAGGAGCACACCACGACCCGGTCGCCGACCCTGTGCCGGCGCACCCCGGAGCCGGTCTCGACCACCTCGCCGACGAACTCGTGACCGATCACGTCGCCGGGCCGCATGGCGGGGATGTAGCCGCCGATGATGTGCAGGTCCGAGCCGCAGGTGGTGCTCAGCAGCAGCCGCACGAGGACGTCCTGGTCGTTGCGGATCTCCGGCTCGGGGACCTGCTCGACCGACAGCTTGTTGACGCCTTCCCAGCACAGAGCCCTCACAGCACTCCCTCCCCGCCCGCTCGCTTCGACGCCAGTCCGACGGCCCTGCCCCCGGCCGTGTCGCCGCGTCCGGTCGGCGGCGCGTCCGGCAGCATCACCTCGCCGGCCTCCAGCAGGGACTTGGCCTCGCGCAGCGCGCGCCGCACCTCCTGGCGGGGGTCCTTGCCCGCGAGCCGGGACGGCGGTGAGGCGGAGGCGGGCGGCGCGGGTTCGCGCAGCCGGGCGGCCAGCTCGGTGCCGCGGTCGCCGGGAGCGGGCCGCACAGTGATCTCCAGCGCGTCGCCGAACTCGTCCAGCGGGTGTGGCGGGCCGCCGTGGGGCATCACGTCGGTCGGTGCGCGGTCGATGGTCACGACCAGCCAGCGGCGGCCGTTCTCCCGTGCCCTGCGCCGTGCGGTCGCGGCCCCGTGCAGGGCCGCCGCGCCGGCCCCGGCGCCCGCGAGGACCAGCGCCGTGCGTGCCAGGTGGTTCATGGCCTTCCGCCTCCCGCTCCGTCTGCCGTCGTCGCCGTCCGTGCCGTCGTTGCAGGGCTGTCCGGGGTACCCCGGGACGGCGGCGGCCATGCGCGGGACGGGAGAGGGACGGGAGAGGGCGGCCGGGCGGGCCGGTGTTCACCTGTACGGGCGATGGAACGGGGAAGTCGCTGGGTAGGCTGACGAGGTCGGCGAGGATACGGCTCATGGGAGCAGTGATGAGTGTCGAGCCCGAGTACGCGTGGCCGCGACCGCCGGCGGGCGGGTACACCGCCGAGGACCTGGACCGGATTCCCGATCTGCCCCCGCACACGGAGCTGATCGACGGGAGCCTCGTCTTCGTGAGTCCGCAGACCAAGTTCCACATGCGCGCGATGCGCCTGCTGGAGCACCGCCTTCTCCAGGCCGCCCCAACCGAGCTGGAGGTCGTCCGGGAGATGACCGTCACCCTCGGGAAACGGGACCGTCCGGAACCGGACGTCCTGGTCGCACGCGCGGACGCCGACACCGGCCCGCGGCAGACCGGCTACCGTCCCGAGGACGTCGTGCTGGCCGTCGAGGTGGTGTCGGACGACTCCGAGGCGCGCGACCGTGAGACCAAGCCGCGCAAGTACGCCGCGGCCGGGATCCCGCACTTCTGGCGGGTGGAGGCGGGAAAGGACGGCTGGAGCCCCGTCGTGTACGTCTTCGAGCTGGAGCCCGCCACCCGCACCTACGCCGTGACCGGCATCCATCACGAGCGGCTGAAGACGGATGTCCCGTTTCCGGTCGATATCGACCTGACCGCGGTCGCGCGGCGGGTGTGAGGTGCGCAACGTTCCCGTGTGAAGAGGCCGTGAGCGGGCAGGGGTGCCCGCTGAGCCGGTGCGACGTGGCGCCGCGCCGCGCTGCTTGTGGGCGGTACATCTCACGATGTGGTAGAGGCGGGGTCGAAAAGGCCTGCTCGGTAAACTGAACCGACCGCTGGGCTCCTGTACGGGGGCCCCGGAAGACAGATTACGAGGAGCGCACGTGGGCCTTGTCGTGCAGAAGTACGGCGGCTCCTCCGTTGCCGATGCCGAAGGCATCAAGCGTGTTGCCAAGCGAATCGTCGAAGCCAAGAAGAACGGCCACCAGGTGGTCGTCGTGGTTTCGGCGATGGGCGACACGACGGACGAGCTGATCGATCTCGCTGGAGAGGTGTCCCCGGTCACATCGGGGCGCGAGTTCGACATGCTGCTGACCGCCGGGGAGCGGATCTCCATGGCCCTGCTGGCGATGGCGATCAAATCCCTCGGCCACGAGGCGCAGTCGTTCACCGGTAGCCAGGCGGGTGTCATCACCGACTCCGTCCACAACAAGGCCCGCATCATCGACGTCACGCCGGGCCGTATCAAGACCGCGCTGGATGAGGGCAACATCGCCATCGTCGCCGGTTTCCAGGGCGTGTCCCAGGACAAGAAGGACATCACCACCCTGGGCCGGGGCGGCTCGGACACCACCGCGGTGGCGCTCGCCGCCGCGCTGGACGCCGAGGTCTGCGAGATCTACACCGACGTCGACGGCGTCTTCACCGCCGACCCGCGGGTCGTGAAGAAGGCCCGCAAGATCGACTGGATCTCGTTCGAGGACATGCTGGAGCTGGCCAGCTCCGGCTCCAAGGTGCTGCTGCACCGGTGCGTGGAGTACGCACGCCGTTACAACATCCCGATCCACGTCCGCTCCTCCTTCTCCGGGCTGCGGGGCACGTGGGTCAGCAACCAGCCGCAAGGGGACCAGCCGATGGAGCAGGCGCTCATCTCCGGTGTCGCACACGACACCTCCGAGGCGAAGATCACGGTCGTCGGAGTGCCGGACAAGCCGGGCGAGGCCGCGAAGATCTTCCGGGCCATCGCGGACGGCGAGCTGAACATCGACATGGTGGTGCAGAACGTCTCCGCCGCGTCCACCGGTCTGACCGACATCTCCTTCACCCTGCCCAAGACCGACGGCCGCCGGGCCATCGAGGCGCTGGAGCGGGCGAAGGCCTCCATCGGCTTCGACTCCCTGCGCTACGACGACCAGGTCGCCAAGATCTCCCTGGTCGGCGCGGGCATGAAGACCAACCCGGGCGTCACCGCCACCTTCTTCGAGGCGCTGTCGGGCGCCGGGGTCAACATCGAGCTGATCTCGACCTCCGAGATCCGCATCTCGGTCGTCACCCGCAAGGACGACGTCAACGAGGCCGTCCGCGCGGTGCACACCGCGTTCGGTCTGGACAGCGAGAGCGACGAGGCGGTCGTCTACGGGGGCACCGGGCGATGACCCCCGCCGGGGGGCTCCCCCGAGCCCCGATCGGTCGCGCCGACCGGCCAACCCTGGCCGTGGTCGGCGCGACCGGGGCCGTCGGCACCGTGCTGCTGGGACTGCTGTCGGAGCGCGCGGACGTCTGGGGGGAGATCCGCCTGGTCGCCTCGGAGCGCTCGGCCGGCCGCAAGCTGGCGGTGCGCGGCGAGGAGGTCGAGGTCCTCGCGCTGGGCGAGGAGGTCTTCGACGGTGTGGACGTCGCGATGTTCGACGTGCCCGCCGATGTCGCGACCCGCTGGGCGCCGCCGGCGGCGGCCCGGGGCGCGGTGGTGGTGGACAACTCCGGCGTGTTCCGGGCGGATCCGGACGTACCGATGATCGTTCCCGAGGTCAACGCCCACGCGGTGCGGGCCAGGCCCCGCGGCATCGTCGCCAGCCCCGGCTGCGCCACCCTGACGATGATCGTGGCGCTGGGCGCCCTGCACGCCGAGTGGGGTCTGGAGGAGCTGATCGTCTCCACCTACCAGGCCGTCTCCGAGTCCGGGCGGCGGGGTGTGGAGACCCTGCGCGAGCAGCTCGCGGCCGTGGCCGGCACCGAGCTGGGCGTCCACCCCGGCGACGTACGGCGCGCGGTGGGCGACACCGGTCCCTACACGGCGCCGGTCGCGCTGAACGTGGTGCCCTTCTCCGGGGCGCCGGACGGGGACGGCTGGACGAGCGAGGAGCTGGCGGTCCGTGAGGAGACCCGCAGGGTCCTGGGCCTGCCGGGGCTGCGCGCCACCGCCACCTGTGTGCGCGTACCCGTCGTCACCACCCACTCGGCGTCGGTGCACGCGCGCTTCGAGAACGAGGTCTCGGTGGGCGAGGCGCACGAGATCCTGGCGAACGCGCCTGGCGTGGTGGTCTGCGACGATCCGGCGACGGGCGAGTTCCCCACCCCCGCCGACGCGGTCGGCACCGATCCCGCCTGGGTGGGGCGGGTGCGGCGCTCGCCGGACGACCCGCGGGCGCTGGAGCTGTTCCTGTGCTGCGACAACCTCCGCAAGGGCGCCGCGCTCAACATGGCGCAGATCGGTGAGCTGGTCGCGGCCGAGCGGGCTGGAGAATGACCGGAAACCGCCCTCGGTCCGCAGCCGGCCCGCCGCGGGCCTGACACGGTCCCGGCGCGGTATCGCCCCGGCGCCGCGCCACCGAGGGCTCCTGAGGGGCGGCGGAACACCCCGCCCCGGCGGTCCGGACGCGGCGGAGGGCGGGCCGTGAACCTTGGCGCCGGTGGCCGGATCCGGACAGGGCGGCCAGTTGTGAAGGACTTGTAATGAAGTCATACCTGGTAACCGCTTGATCCAGACCAGCCTTCTGGAAGAGGATTTTCCTCCGCATGCCCGGAACCGCGATCCGGGCGCGGGCGTCTCCCGTTCCACTGCCGGAAGCCGAAGGCGCCTGTTCGGCGGCGGAGAGGAAGAGGTGGTACGCATGCGGTCGTCCGGTTCGCCGGAAAGAACGACGCTCCGCGCGTACAACCCTGACGGGGGGAAGCGTGTCCAACAGGCGTGGCAGAGGCACTCGGAATCGCAACGGCGCCCGTACGGGCCCCCGCGGGCGGCAGCACGTCCGGCAGGGGCATGCCCGTGATCGCTCCCTGGTCGGCTTCCCGTCCCGCACGGCTCCCCTCGCAGGCGAGGGACGCTGACGGCACGATGGCAGCGGGCACCACAGTGGCGGGCGCCACCGTCGACCACCTCACCGAGACCTACCAGGCCCATTACCGCTCCCTGCTCGGGCTCGCCGCCCTGCTGCTCGACGACACCGCGTCCTGCGAGGACGTGGTGCAGGAGGCGTTCATCCGCGTGCACTCGGCGCGCAGACGGGTGCGGGAGCCGGAGAAGACCCTGGCCTATCTGCGCCAGACCGTCGTCAACCTCTCCCGCTCCACGCTGCGCCGCCGCATCCTGGGGCTGAAGCTGCTCTCCAAGCCGATGCCGGACATGGCCAGCGCGGAGGAGGGCGCGTACGCGCGCATCGAGCAGGACGAGTTGAAGAAGGCGCTGCGCAAGCTCCAGCGCCGCCAGCGGGAGGTGCTGGTCCTGCGGTACTTCGCGGACATGACCGAGGCGCAGGTCGCCGAGACGCTCGGCATCTCGCTCGGTTCGGTGAAGGCGTACGGCTCCCGGGGCATCGCCGCCCTGCGGGTCGCGATGGAGGCGCCCGCATGAGCGGCGACGGACGGCACGAGGAACAGCGCGACCCGCACGGGGAAACCGGAGCCGGAGACGGCGGGGGCGGCGGGCGGGAGGGGCGGGGGCCGAACGTGAGCGGCCCGGCGGATGAGGACCCGGCGGGCCCGGCGGACACCCCGGCGGATCCGGACACCCCGGCGGCCGGCCCGGACGGTCCGGCGGATCCGGACGGTCTGGACGAGCGGTCGCTGCGGCTGATGCTGCACGGCGCCGTCGGGGACGTCACGCCGTCCCCGGACGCCCTCGAACGCCTCCACCACGCCGTACCCGCCCGCCGTGCCCGCCGCAGGCAGCTGACGGTCGGGGCGGCCGCCGCCGCCCTCGTCATCGGTGTGGCCACCCCCGCCCTGGTACAGAGCGGCGTCATCACCCGGGTCCTGGACGGCGACACCACCAACGCCGCCAGCGCCCAGGAACCGCGGGAAGGAGCCGGTACGGGCGGCCAGAGCGGTGACGCCGCGAACCAGGGGGCCGACCAGTACTCCGCGGGCGGCGGACGGCAGGACGCGGCCGGTTCGCGCGAGGGCTCCGACAGGGGCGGCTCCGCGTCGTCCCCCGAGACCGACGACACCCTCGGCCCCACCTCTCCGAGCTGTCTGCGCTCCCAGATCGGTGACGGCGGCTCCACGGTGAGCCCCGCCGACGCGGACGGCCATGTGTACGGCGCCTTCAAGGTCACCAACATCTCGGACGCCTCCTGCCTGGTGGAGGGATCCGACACCGTCACCGCCACCCCGATGGGCGCCGCCGACCCGACCGGCTTCGGCGTCGTCGCCCACACCTCCGGCGGCAGGGCCGCCAAACTGCCCGACCCGCGGCTCGAACCCGGCTCGTTCGTCCTGGAACCGGGCAAGTCGTACGCGGTGCGGTTCGCCTGGGTGCCCGGCGAGGGCGGTGCCACCGGCTGCCCGGCGAGCCCCGGCCCCGGTCCGACGGGTCCCGGCGACTCCTCCGGAGGCACGGACTCCGGCGGCACCGGTGGCGGCGATGCGGGCGGCGGCACCGGCGGGAGCGGCGGCACGGACTCCTCCGGTGGCACCGACACCGGCGGCGGCACGGCACCCCCCGACGGCGGCCAGGGCGACGAGGGCGGCGACACCGTCGAGGAACCCACCGAGAGCAGCGGCAGCGGCATCAGCCCCCAGCTCGCGTACGACACCGGCGGCTCCGGCCCGGGCGCCGCGGCGGCCTCGGTCGTCCTGCGCTACGTGCCCGCGGCGGGCGAACCGCGCATCGGCAAGATCGAGATCGCCGGGGCCTGCGCCGGGACGGTGTACCGCACCGGGCCCGTCCCGGTGGGCTGAACGCACGGCGGGCGGCGCGAGCGGCACGCGGGGCGGGGGCGGGTGGGCCGCTCCCGCCCCGTCCCCGTACCGTTGAGGGCGTGTACCGGTTCCTGCTGACCCCGCGCTGGTGGGTGATCAACCTCTTCGTGCTGCTGTCGATCCCCGTCTGCCTGTTCATGGGGAGCTGGCAGCTGAGCCGCTTCGAGGACCGCGTGGACTCCCACCAGGCCCGTCAGGAGCGCTCGGCGCAGGGGACCGCCGAGGCCGGCGCCAGGCCGCTGGACGATCTGCTGCCCCTCACCCAGGAGACCGCCGGGCAGGCCGCCCGCACCACCGGCCGCTATGACACGGACCACGAGTTCCTGGTGCCCGGCCGCCGTCTCGGCGACCGCGAGGGCTTCTACGTGCTGACCCCGCTGCGCACCGGCGACGGCCGGGCCCTGCCCGTCGTACGCGGCTGGCTGCCGGGCGAGGCCGACCCCGCGCGGGTGCCCGCGCCACCGGCCGGCGAGGTGAGCGTCACCGGAGTGCTCCAGGCACCGGAGAGCCAGAGCTCACCGGGCACCGTCGGCGGCGCCCTGCCGCGGGGCCAGGTCGGCATCATCAGCGCGGCCACACTGGTCAACCTGGTGCCGTACGAGGTGTACGACGTGTGGATCACCGTCCAGCGCGCGCAGGAGCCGATGGAGGCGGTGCCGCCGGTCGCGGCGGCGGGCACCGGACTGGACCTGAAGGCGTTCCAGAACCTGGGCTACACCGCGCAGTGGTTCGTCTTCGCGGGCTTCGTGGTCTTCATGTGGTACCGGCTGTTCCGCCGCGAGGCGGAGACGGTACGCGATCTCGCACTCGGCATCGAGGCGCCCACCGAGCCCGCCGGTCAGCCCGAGCCCGCCGCCGCGGCGGGCGCCGGCGCTCCCTCCGGAGAGAAATCCGCTCCCTGACACGGATTCCGCCCTCCCTCCGCGTCTGAGTCATGACGACGAGGAACGGCGTGCGCCCCCTGCGGACGCGTACGCCCACGACGTGGAGGAAACACGAGCAAGCAGCGGTTCGTCGCGGCCGGAGTCGCCGCCGTCGCAGTGGCGTGCCCGGGCGGCACCGCCTTCGCCCTCCAGAGCCAGGGCCAGAGCCACGGGCCGCACCGGGCTCGGCGCACGCGCCACCGTCACCGTGTACGGCCCCGACGGCACCGCCCTGGAGCGCAGCGGCGCCGGCGGCGGGGGCCTCGGGGAAGCCGGCGCCGGCACGGGCCCCGCCCGCTGACCCCCGTCCCCGGCCGCGCCACGGGGGCGGCCGGGCACGGCGCCGGCTCAGCAGCCGTCGTACCGCCAGTCGCCCTTCTCGCGGACCCACTGCTGCTTGCGGTGGTCGAACCTCGGCTCGTCGCCCACGCCGTACGTCACGTACGCGGTGTCCTCGCCCCAGAACTCGTCGGCGGAGAACCGCTCCATGGTGTACCGCCTGCCCTCGGTGTTCGCCTCCGCCGCCCGCTCCAGGGTCCCGGCGACCACCTCCTCGGACACCTTCTCGCGGCAGCGGGCCGAGTACATCGCGTACACGGCCCCGGCGTCCGGCTCGTAGTAGGCCTCGACGTAGCGGCTCACCGCCTCCTTCAGCGCGGCGACGGCCCCGGGATCCGGGGGAGGGGGCGCGGACGGTGCGGAGGAGGGCGGCGGCGGACCCTCGCCGCCGCCCGGCCCGCCGTCGCCACCGCCGACGCACGCGGTGGTCAGGAGCAGGGCGGTGGTGACGACCGGTAAGAAGGCGGCCGTACCGCGTACGCGCATGGATGATCCCCCCCCCGGAAGGTCGTGGTCACACCCCATCATGCCCCCGCGGCGGAACGGCCCAAGCACCTCTCCACAGACTCGGCACACGCGCTGCGTGATGCATGGTTACTATGACGCAGGCAATCGCACGAGAAGGCAACTTCCCATCCTTCAGCGGGCTTTCGGCCGCCGTTTGTCTTGCGAACCGCATCACTCGCCCCCACACAGCCACAGGGATTGCGCGATGTCAGATCCTGCCGCCCCCGGCCAGCACCGAGTGCCCCAGGGACGCCTGCCCCTCGTCCTGCTCGCCGTCTGCCTGACGGCGCTCGTGGCGGGCGGCGCGGCGGGCGCCGCCGCCGCCCCCGACAGCACGCGCCCCTGGGTGCTGGGCGTGATCGCGGTGGCCGCGGTAGTGGCCGTCGGGGCCTTCCTCGCCGTCTTCCTGACGGTGCAGCGGATGACCGCCGCGTCCGCGAACGCGGCGGCCGAGATCGCGGCCCTGCGCCACCGGGCCGAGCAGCGGCAGGCGTACACCGCGCACCTGGCCGACTCCCTGCTGCCGGCGGTCGCCGAGCGGCTGCGGGCCGGTGCGCGGCCCGAGGACGCGTCGGCCGGTATGCCCCTCCCGGAGGACCTCCCGCTCCAGCGGCTCCTCCACTCCTTCGCGCACGAGGTCTCCTCCGCCACCGGGCAGCGGCTGTCCGCGCAGGCAGAGCGGGACGAGGCGCTCCGGTGGGCACAGGCGCTGGCGGGCGGGGTGGACAACCTCCTCGCCGAGGTCCTGCCCGGGGCCTTCGAGCGGCTGCGCGGCGGCGCCTCGGCGGGTACGGTCCTGGCGAAGGTGCCGCGCCCCGACGACGACCGGCTGGCCGCCCTGACGGAGTTCGTGATCCGGGAGTACGCGACCAGCGAGCGGCGGTCCGCCGCCGCCCGGACGGCCGGCACCAAGGCCCTCAGCCGGGTGCAGGCGGCCGCCGTGGGCATGCTGGCGGACCTGCGCGAGATGCAGGAGCGCCACGGCGAGGAGGTCTTCGGTGACCTGCTTAGGCTGGACCACAGCACCTCGCAGGTCGGGCTGCTCACCGACCGCCTGGCCCTGCTGATGGGCGGCCGCGCCAGCCGGGCCTGGAACAAGCCGATCGTCATGGAGAGCATCCTGCGCGGCGCGGTGGGACGCATCGCCGCCTACCAGCGGGTCCGCATGCACTGCGCCAGCTCCACCGCGATCGCCGGGTTCGCCGCCGAGGGCGTGATGCACCTGCTCGCCGAGCTCATCGACAACGCGGCGAACTTCTCCCCGCCCATCGACGAGGTCAACGTCTACGTCGAGGAGCGCACCGCCGGCCTCGTGGTGACCATCGAGGACAGCGGACTGCGCATGTCCGACGCCGCGATGCGCCGCGCGGAGAAGGCCGTCTCCGGCGATTCGACCGACCTCGCCCACCTCCAGGGCACCCGGCTCGGCCTGGCCGTGGTCGGGCTGCTGGCCCACAAGTACGGCATCTCCGTGAGCTACCGGCCCTCCTCCCGGGGAGGCACCGGTGTGGTGGTCCTGCTGCCTCCGCACCTGCTGGCCCAGCAGCGAGCCGAGGCACCGCCCGCGGCCGTGGTGCCGGCCGCCGGGACCCCGCGGCAGACCCAGGCGCCCGTCACCGGGCCCGCCCTCCCCGCCACCTCCGCCACCGGCACGGCGATCCCGGCCGGCACCAGCGCACCCGCGTCCGCCTCCGCACCGCCGGACACCGCCGGGGCCCCGGCGCCCGCGGCGGGGGAGACCACCCACGGACTGCCGGTGCGCCCACGGGGCCGCACCCTGGCCCGGGCCGACCGCGCCCGCGAGCGGGCGGCCGACGCCTCCGCCGGTCTTACGGAGCGGAATCGCCCCGCCCGTGACGCCGGGGCGAGCTTCGGGGCGTTCCACCGCTCCAGGCGTCCCGAGAACCCCTCCGAGTAGGCGCGCCCCTCCGACACACCCGGGGCTCCCGTTCGACCAGTGGGAGCCCCACCCCCAGCGAAGACCGCGAGATTGGAGGCACGGGCCGGTGGCCGGACTCCCGGCCCGAGAAGCCCGATGCAGATCATGGAGACCACCGACAACAGCCTCACCTGGCTTCTCGAGAGCCTGCTCAACCGCACTCCCGGGACCCGACACGCCCTGGTGCTCTCCCGCGACGGGCTCAAACTGTGCTGGAGCAGCAGTCTCACCCTGGACCGGGCCGACCAGCTCGCGGCCATCTCCTCGGGCATTCAGGCCCTGGCACAGGGAGCCTCCGTGGAGTTCGGCGACGGGAGCGGAGGGGTGCGGCACTCGATGACGGAGTTCCACGGGGGCCTGCTGTTCATCGTCGAGGCGGGGGAGGGCGCCCATCTGGCCGTCGTCGCCGACGACAACGCGGACCCCGGCGTGGTCGGCCACCAGATGGACGAGCTGGTCGAGCAGATCGGCGAGCACCTGCGCGCCGAGCCCCGCAAGCCGGCCGAGGGCGGCGTCCCGTCATGATCCGCAAACCCGTCGACATCGGCGACCCCCACCGGCTCTACACCGTCACCGGCGGACGCAGCCGGGGCGAGGAGGCCGGGCTGGACCTGGTCACGCTCATCGTCAGCGAGTGCCGGCCGACGGAGGGCATGCAGTCGGAGCACGTACGCATCCTGGAGCTGTGCGAGCACCCCACCGCGGTGGTCGAGGTCGCGGCCGATCTGCGCCTGCCCATCACCGTGGTGAAGATCCTCCTCGGCGATCTGCTCGCCTCCGGACGCATCACCGCACGGAACCCGCGTCCGTCCGCAGCGCACGGCGACGCGCCCGAATCCGCCCTGTTGAAGGAGGTGCTCATTGGACTCCGCAACCTCTGAGGCCCCGGCGCGCACGCCGCTCGCGGACGCCGCCGAGACCGGACTGAAGATCGTCATAGTGGGCGGCTTCGGTGTCGGGAAGACGACGCTGGTCAGATCCGTCAGCGAGATCCGTCCCCTGAACACCGAGGAGGTCATGACCCAGGCCGGTGCCGGGGTGGACGACGTCGCCGGTCTGCGGAACAAGAACACCACCACGGTGGCGTTCGACTTCGGCCGGATCAGCCTCAACGAGCAGACCGTGCTGTACCTGTTCGGGGCGCCCGGGCAGGAGCGCTTCTGGTTCCTGTGGGACCGGCTGTTCTCCGGGACGCTCGGCGCGGTGGTGCTGGTGGACACCCGGCGGATGGCCGACTCCTGGTACGCGATCGACCGGCTGGAGCACCACGGGACCCCGTTCGTGGTGGCCGTCAACCGGTTCGACGACGACGGCTCGCGCTTCTCCCTGGAGGAGATCCGCCAGGCGCTGGACCTGCCGGAGGGCGTGCCGCTGGTCGACTGCGACGCCCGGCTGCGCGACTCCGGCAAGAACGTGCTGATCACCCTCGTCGACCACCTCTACCAGCAGGCACTGGCACGGGAGATGACCGCATGACCGACCAGTTCGCCCAGGCCGGCCAGGCCGGCCCGCCCGACCAGGGCACCGCCGCCCCGCCGGCCGGCTGCCCCGCGGCCCACCCCGACGCCGTCCCGCTCAGCGGCCTGGAGTACCAGCAGAGCCCCTTCCAGCTCTACCGGGCGCTGCGCCGCGACCACGGCACGGTCGCCCCCGTGCTGCTGGACGGCGGCATCCCCGCCTGGCTGGTGCTCGGATACGCCGAGGTCTCCTACGTCACCAGCCACGACGAGCTGTTCGCCCGGGACTCGCGGCGCTGGAACCAGTGGCCGGCCATCCCCGCCGACTGGCCGCTGATGCCGTTCGTCGGCTACCAGCCGTCGGTGCTGTTCACGGAAGGGGCCGAGCACCAGCGCCGGGCGGGCGTCATCAGCGCGGCCCTGGAGGAGGTCGACCAGCTGGAGTTCTCCCAGGACTGCCAGGAGATCGCCGGACAGCTCCTCGCCGAGTTCGCGGGCAGCGGGCAGGCGGAGCTGATGTCCGCGTACGCCCACGCCCTGCCGATGCGCGCCGCGGTCCGCATGTGCGGCATGCCGCTGGAGGGGGCCGACACCGACAAGCTGGTCGAGGACCTGCGGATGTCCCTGGACGCCTCGGAGGGCGACGACCCGGTCGCCGCCTACGTGCGCGTCCAGGAGCGCATCCAGCGGCTGGTCGCGGAGAAGCGCGAGGATCCCGGCCCGGACGTCACCTCCCGCATGATCGCCGACCCGGCCGGGCTGAGCGACGAGGAGATCGTGCAGGACCTGATCTCCGTCATCGCCGCCGCCCAGCAGCCCACCGGCAACTGGATCGGCAACACCCTGCGGCTGCTGCTCACCGACGACCGCTTCGCCGTCAACGTCTCCGGCGGCCGGGTGAGCGTGGGCCAGGCGCTCAACGAGGTGCTGTGGCTGGACACCCCCACGCAGAACTTCGTCGGCCGCTGGGCGGTCCGCGACATCCAGCTCGGCGGGCGGCAGATCAGGGCCGGCGACTGCCTGGTGCTGGGGCTGGCCGCGGCCAACACCGACCCTCAGATCTGGCCCGAGGGGCACATCGGGGCGCAGGTCAACTCCGCCCACCTGAGCTTCAGCAACGGCGAGCACCGCTGCCCCTACCCCGCCCCCCAGCTGGCCGACGTCATCGCCCGCACCGCGGTGGAGACGCTGCTGGAGCGGCTGCCGGACATCGTCCTGGCGGTGGAACCGGAGGAGCTGAACTGGCGGCCGTCCGTCTGGATGCGGGGCCTGACCTCGCTGCCGGTCGCCTTCACGCCCGTGGTGTAGCACCCGCGCCGGGCCGTACGGGTCGGCCTCCGTACGGGGCCGGCCTGTACGGGGTCGGCTCCGCACGGGGCCGGCCGTGCCGTCGCCGGAACGGAGAGTTCCGGCGACGGCACGGCCGTATCCGTACCCGTTCCCGTCCCGGCCGGTCAGGCGGCGGGGGTGAACACCACCGGCACCTCCTTGGGGCCGCGGGTGAACACACCCTGCTCGGTGACATCGGCGCCGTCGGCCAGCCGCATGTCCGGCATGGCGTCCAGCAGCTGGTCGACACCGATCTCGACCTCGGCCTTGGCCAGCAGCGCCCCGACGCAGAAGTGCCGGCCCAGCGCGAAGGCCAGGTGGTCGGCGGCGGCGGAGAACGCGGTGGTGGACGTCAGGTCGTCGCGGAAGATGTCGAAGGAGTCGGGCTCCTTGTAGTGGCCCGGGTCGCGGTTGGCGGCGCCGATCAGGCAGGTGACGGTCGCACCGGCCGGGATCGTGCCCCCGCTGACCTCCACGTCCTGCGCGGTCTGCCGCATGATCATGTGGACGGGCGGGGTGTAGCGCAGGGTCTCGGCGAACGCCCGGTCGATCAGGGAGCGGTCCTCCCGTACGGCGGCGAGCTGCTCGGGGTGGGCCAGCAGGTTGGCGAAGATGGCGGCGATCGCCTTGTCGGTGGTCTCCCCTCCGGCGGCCAGCAGCAGACTGCAGAACGCCTTGATGTCCTCGTCGCTCATCCGCACGCCGTCCACCTCGGCGGCGCACAGCGTGGACAGCAGGTCGTCGCCCAGGTTCTCGCGGCGCTCCCGGATGACGGGGATCATGTACTCGGCGAACTCCACCCGGGTGCGCTCGCCGTCCGCGGTCACCTCCGGGTCGCCGGAGAGGTTGCCCAGGAAGGCGATCACCGAGGTGTACCAGCGGTGGAACCTGGAGTGGTCGGCCTTGTCCAGGCCCAGCATGTCGGCGATGACGTTGACGGGGAAGCGGGTGGCGTAGGCGTCCACCAGATCCACCCTGCCGGTGTGCCGGAAGGCGTCTATGAGCTCGCGCGAGTTGCGCTCGATGACCGGCAGGAACTTGTCCCGCAGGTCGCTGCCGCGGAAGGCGGGCGCCACCAGGGCCCGGCGCACCGCGTGCTCGCGGCCGCTGAGCTGGAGGATCGTCTTCCCGTGCACCGGCTCGATCTGCCACTCGTAGTTGTCGGTGGTGAACGACGTTCCGTCCTTGAAGGCCCGCTCCACGTCCTCGTAGCGGGAGACGATGTAGCTGCGGGTGGCTTCGTGCCAGATCAGCGGCGCGCTGTCGCGCATCACGCGGTAGGCGCTGTAGGGGTCGGCTGCGAACTCGGGCGAGAGTATGTCGGGGAACTGCTGTGTGCTGGCCAAGGCGAGCTCCATCGAAGACGTGACGGGCAGACAGGCTCAGGGTATTGATCATCCGTCGACCGGAACAGCCTTGCCAAAGCACATGCACATCACATATGCAGCGTCAGAATCCTTGTCGGACAGACGTTTTCAAGCCATCCGCCGCCATGCGCGACCGTTGCTCCCCCGAACACTCGCCGCCCGGCGGGACCGGACGCGGGGGCGGTCCGGCGTATCGAGGAGGCAGCGGCTCCTCCCGGCGGACCGCCCGTCCGGCGGCGGCTGTCAGCTCGTCTCCGCCTCCGCCTCCTTCTCCGCTTCTGCTTCCGCCTCCGTCCCGGTCCCCGTGCCCGTCTCCGTGCCGCTCTCCGTCGGCGCGGCCTTGCGGGCCGGCTCGCGTTCGTCGGTGAGCGCGGGAGGCAGAGGCGAGGAACCACCCTGCGGAGTGCAGACCTCCTTGCCCCCCACCACCCCGCAGGCACGCGCGGCAGCCGGGAAGGCCGCCTCGACCATGGGTGAGTAGGTGTCGTTCTCGTAGGTCACCGAGCGCTGGTTGTGCACGCCCTTGGGACCCTCCACCCTGGCGGTGTCACCGACCTCCGCGTCCGTGATCCGAGCCCAGGCGGCCCGGCATCGCGGGCTGTAGCGCAGTTCGATGTAGGTGCGGCCGGACCAGGTCGCCGCCGCGGTCCACGCGCCTATGTGGCAACCCAGTCGCTGAGAATCCTTGTCCCGGCATTCGTATTCCGTACACCCGGGTCCGCTCCCCAGGACCTGCCGGTCCCGGCTTTCCGTTCCGTTCCCGCCGAAGAACCAGGCCCCGATCATTATTCCGGTGACCAGTGCCACGAGAGCGAGAACCGCGGAAAACAGATTCGTTCTCGTCCGATGCCCGCGGTCCGGTGCGGTCGCTTCGTCCCGTGCCGTGGGGTGTGGTTTCTCCGAATTCCGGGAGGAGCCGGCTCCGGCGTCCACCGGGACGGGTCTCTCCCCGGCAGGCTCTCCTCCGGGCGCCGGACTGCCGCGGGGCGGGGTCTCCCCGGGTCTTCCGTGTGCCGCCGGTCCCCGGTGCCCTTCCCGGGTCCTCAGCCGCAGGAGAGGGTGCGGAGCGACTCCGACGACCGCCGCGAACTCGGTGATCGCCGTCCTCGGCGGCAGGGACTTGCCGTTGAGGTACCGCTCCCAGGAGGACCGGCTGTAGGACGTCCGCTCGGCCAGAGCGCTGATGGTCAGACCACTGTGCGTACGCAGGAAGCGTAACCGCTCCGCCAGGGAGCCGTGTTCCTCGTGGTGTGGCTCGTCCTTTTCGTGAATGTCTGTCATGGAATGGGAATTCCCCTTGTCTGGAGGTGAGGCGAGACGGGGATCCCCATTCTTTCCCAGGTCCGGCCACCGCTCCAACGGGTGCCGAGGCCACGGGCATGACGTGTCCCGGGACGTCCCGTTCCCGCCCGGGATAACGGAAGACGCTTCCGAGGCCCGGGGCGGGGCCCATAGCTTCGTTCCGTGCCGCCGGCCGACCGGTCCGGGGCAATTCCCAGATCACAGGAGAGGAATCACGCATGCGGTTCAGCACCCGAATTGCCGCAGTCGCTTCCACCGTCGCCCTCGCCGGGGGCGGAATGCTGGCCACGGCCGGCACCGCGCAGGCGGCGAAGTCTGACTGCCCCAAGACGTACCTGTGCTCGTGGGCCACCACGAACTTCTCGGGCCTCCCCGGAAAGGTGGCCTACGACAACTCCAACCTGCGCCAGTACTACAAGTTCGCCAACTCCCGTTCCATGTACAACAACGGAACGAGCTGCAGCGTGCGCGTCTGGGCTGGGACCAACTACACGGGCTCCTCCGTGGTCTTCAAGATCGGCTACCAGCTGCACGACACCTCGAACAGCGTTCTCAGGAACGGCGCGGGCTCGAACCGCTGGTGCTGACCCGGTCGCATCCGCCGACCTGACGGTGCCCGGCCCGGACGCGCAACGGGGGCGGCCGGGCCGGGCACCGCCGCACCGAGTACCCCGAGGAGACCCGTATGAGGACCCGGACCGGCGGAGCCGTGCTTCTGCTCGTCCTGACGGGCGCCACGACCGCGGCCTGCGGCGACGGTGCCTCCCCTACGCCCGCGCCCCCTTCGCAGACGGACGTCGTGATCCCCTTCGGGCACCGCGTACCGGCCCTGACGAACGGTGAGCAGAGCCGGCTGGACCGCATGGAACGCCGGCTGGTGGACGACTGCCTGGCCGACAGGGGCATCGACGTCGAGCCGCTGCGCCTCCCGTCGCCGCCCGCCGCCGCCGACGAGACGCCCGCCTGGAACCCGTACGGGCTGCTCACCGAGGACTTCGCGGTCAAGGAGGGGTACGGCATCACCGGACCGGTGCTCCGGGGCGAACCCTCCTTCGGGGCGGAGCCCGCCCGGGACGCCGGCGAGGACGAGGAGGCGTTCGAGAAGGCGCTGACCGGCACGGAGGAGCACCGGAAGACGGTCCGCCTCCCCACGGGCGAATCCTTCACGGTGAACACCGACGGATGCCAGTTCCGGGCCGGCGAGAAGCTGTATGGCAAGGACTGGGACCGGCTGATGTACACGTACCAGTTCCTCGCGAACCGGGTCGTCGAGGACGTCGAACGGACCGATGAGGTCAAGCGCGCCAGGAAGCGGTGGGCCGCGTGCATGACCGACGCCGGGCATCCCGTCTCCGACGGCTCCGCCGCGGAACTGGTCGGGAAGCGGACGGACGCCGCGAAGGCCCGGGCCGGGGAGGGCGACGGCCGGGCGCTGCGGTCGGCGGCCGGGTACGAGCTCGCCGTGGCGCGGGACGACGCCCGCTGCCAGCGGGAGAGCGAGCTGTGGGAGGCGGTCTCCGCCGCCCAGCGCACGGTCGAGCGGCCCATGGCCGACAAGCACCGAAAGCAGCTGGCCGGCTACGCCGGAGCCCTGGAGCGGGCCAAACAGCGGCTGTGACGAGCCCTGCCCCCGGTACGGACGAGGGACGCGGCCGGGACCGGCCGCCTCCCGGCCCGCCCGGTGGGACCGCGGTCTCCGGTCGCCCGGCCATCCGGCGCGCCCGGCGCGGCAAAGCCCGCTGTCTGGTCAACTCTTCTCGCAGAGAATGCGTGTTCGGTCAATTCCGGCTGAGAAGAACGAAAACAGGCCACATTCCGTTCAGGCTGTTCACCGGCGCCCGGCCCGGCGGCAGCATGGTCGGGCTTGAACGGCGTGCGGCGCCATGGAACGAGAACGCCGGGGAGGGCTGGTGAACCACGTGTGGCCGCCGACCGCATTTCTCGGCCGGTTGCTGAACACGACGCGGGAAGAAATCCTGCGCCAGGGCACTCCGATGACCTATCCGCCGAATCGCGTCCTGCTCCAGCAGGGCGACGAGAGCCGGCACGTCCTGCTGATCACAAGCGGTGTCGTGAAAGTCGTCGCCAGCTCGGAAAGTGGCTACGACATGCTGCTCGCCGTGCGCGTGGCGGGTGACCTGGTCGGAGAGATGGCGGCCTTCGAGGAGCGCCCCAGGTCCGGCACGGTGGTCGCGTGCGGCGACGTGACCGCCCGGATCATCCAGGTGAGGGCGCTGGAGGCGTTCCTCTCCCGGCATCCCGACGCCATGCGGGCCGTCCTCCACATGCTGTGCGCCCGGCTGCGCTGGGCCAATCGGCGCCGGATCGACTTCCAGGCCTACGACGCGCTGACCCGCCTGGCCCGGGTCCTGGCCGAGTTGTGCCAGGCATACGCCCAGCCTGCGCCGGGCGGCGACGGCAGGCGGTGCGACCTCGGGGTGACGCTGACACAGAAGGAACTCGCCTCACTGGCCGGCCTGAAGCTCAACACGGCGGAGAAGAAGCTCGCCGCGCTGACGGCCCAGGGACTGGTGGAACGCAGCTACCGGAACATAACCATCTGTGACGTTCCGAAGCTGCTCGAATTCGCCAAAGTCCTTGCCGACAACCCGTACTGATACGGAATCACCCCACGCCTCCTCTCCTAACCTCTCGGACAGCACTTCGTGGGCAGTTTCTGCCCACCGCCTGCCCAGAGAGGAAATGACCGGGTGGATACGTGGCCTGACTTCCATCCCTGCGCCTGCATAGCCGTGGACGCGCAGGCCTACGGAAGCAACAACGACCGTAGGCAGTCCGAAATCCAGCACGATCTGCCGCGGCTTCTCGACCGTGCCGCCAGGGGCGCCGGTCTCGACCGCGCGCAGTGGAGGATCCAGCACAAGGGCGACGAGCAACTGGCCGTACGGCCCGTCGACGGCAGGGAACCCCGCCTGGTCGACGACTACGTCCGCCATCTCGCCGCCGGGCTGCGCGAGTACAACGCCCAGCGGGTCCCCCGGGCCCGCATGCGGCTGCGGGCCGTCATCCACCAGGGACCGGTGGAACTGGCCGACAACGGCTTCGCCGGCACAGCCGTGGTGGCCACGGCGCGCCTGCTGAGCGCGCGCCCGCTCTACGACGCCCTGGCCGCACACCCCGAGGCCGATCTGGTGCTGCTGCTGTCCGACGATGTCTTCCGGTCCACGGTGGCGGGCGGCCACACGGTACTGACACCGGAGGACTTCACCCGCGTCACCGTCCGGGTGAAGGAGTACGAGGCCGCGGCCTGGCTGCACGTGCCCGTGCTCGGCACACCGGCCACCGCGTCACACGGGCCCGGGTCCGCGGAGGCGTCCGGGTCCGGGGAGGCGGCACGGAGGGAACCCGCGGCGGTCCGGTCCGGACCGGCCGGCGCGGGCGGGACCGGCGACGAGTACCGCGCCGACAACATCAGCGTCACCAACATCGCCGGCGCCGTGGACGCACGGGGCGCCGTCTTCGGCTTCGGGAGCGCCGGTGGCTGACGGACCGGAACCGGACGGCGGGCTGACCGTACCGCCCGTGCCCGCCCCCGACCAGAACACCGAACCGCCCGAACCGCCCGAACTGCCCGTACCGGACGGCGCCGGGGGCGTGCCGGAGGCCGAAGCGGCCGCGTCCGGCCCGGACGCCGGCCCGGACGCGGCCGCCGAACGGCGCCGGGAGCCGGACGAACACGATGAGGACGAACGGGGATACGCCGATCTGCGCCACGTCCACCAGCTCGTCAGCAACAACTTCTACGGCACCGTCGATGCCGCGGGCGCGGCCTTCGGCTTCGGCGCCGCACCGTCCCCCGGTCTCGCCCCCGGCGTCATCGAGCCCGGGGAGGTGGACCGCGCCCTGCGGTTCTACGTCCCGCCGCAGCCCTGTTTCGAGGACGCGCTCGACAGACTGCGCGAGGACGCGCTCGTCGTGCTGACCGGCCAGGACGACTGCGGCCGGGGCGCGGGCTCCCTGGCCCTGCTCAGGGAGGTCCTGGGCCGGGGGACCAGGCTGCGCAGCCTGTCGCCCGCCAACGCGCTCGCCGGTCTGGCCACGGCGCGGGACCTCAGGCCGGGGCAGGGGTACGTCATCCTCGACTACGTCGGCGAGCTGAACGCCGCGGCCGTGCAGGCGTACGAGATCGGGCGGCTGAGCGGGGAACTGCGCCGCAAGGGTTCGTACCTGGTGATCACGGCGGGCGGCGCGACCAGCCGGCGGCTGGCGCTGCAGGACCACTGCGTGGCATGGCGGGCCCCGGACCCCGTGGAACTGTTCGAGCGGTGCCGACGACTGCTGCCCGGCACCGCCCTTGCGCCGGACACCGAACAGGAGCTGCGGGAACGGGTCGGCGAGCAGCGGCGGCCGGCGGATGTCGTCGCCGCGGCCGTGGCCCTGTCCCGGGACGGCGCGGAGGGCGCGCTGGACACTCTGCGAGACCGGTGCCGGGAACTGGTCGAGGAGCTGTTCCGCAAGCAGCCGCCCGCGGAGGACCTGATCCCGCTCGCGGCCCTGGCCTTCCTGGAGGGCATCCCCGAGCGGACGTTCGAGAAGGAGTGCGCCGCGCTCACCACCCATGTCCGCACCTGGGAGCAGAGCGGCGGGACGCCGGCCGCGGAGCCGGACGACGAGGCCGGCACGGTGTCGCGCGGCGCGGTGACCCAGCAGTCCCGGGCCCGCTGGAGGGACCGGGCGGCGGGGCTGGTGAGGGCCGAGCACCGGCCCGGCTCGGGACGGAACACCGGACGCAGCGAGCGGTGCCTGGTCTTCACCGAACCCCGTGCCCGCGAGTTCGTCATCGCGGAGCTGCACGACCTGTACGGCTACGAACTCTGGTACCCGCTGCGCCGGTGGCTGGCCGAGCTGGCCCTGCTGGGCGACCTGGAGACCCGTACGGAGGTGGCCCGCGGTGTCGCGTTCCTGGCTCGGCACGCGCTCGTCGAGGTCGACGAGAACCTGCTGAGGGTCTGGTCCGACGGGCCCGCCAACCAGCGGGTGACCGCCGCGCTGACGCTGCAGTTCATGTGCGACGTCGAGCATCTCGCGCCGCAGGCCCTGAGCACCGCGCTGAGCTGGACGGCCAACAACGGATCGGGCCGGGCCGTGACGGCGGCCATGGCGCTGACGGGACGCCTGGGCTCCCTCTACCTCATGGAGGCACTCGGCCGGCTGTGGTTCCTGACGCAGCGCGGGGAGCGGATCGCTTTCTCGGCCCGTCGCTCGCTGGTCCTGCTGCTGCAGACCGCCGAACAGGAACCGGAGCGCGCGCTACTCATCCTCCGGTACGTGCGGACCATGATCGCAGAGGCGACGCCGGGGTCCAGGGAGTTGTCGGTCGCGCTGCGGAACGCCGTTCAGCTCCTCGCTGCCGACCGGCTGGACAGCGCCGAGCCCCTCACCGCGGCACTTGTGCGCACCGTCCCGGGCAGCCCCCGCCACCTGGGGTTCCTGTGGGCGGACATCCTGCACAGCGGCAACCGGATCCTGGCGGTCGGCGAGCTGTGCCGGACGCTGGTGCAGCTGCGGGACGACCCGTCTGTCACCGACGCCGTACGCGGGCTCGGCGAGGCCATGCGGAACGCCATGAGCGAGCGCCGGTGGGCCGCGCTCCGCCGCCACCTGTCCATCGCCCTGAGGCACCCCGACTTCGCGATACCCGGCGCCCGCCAACTGGCGCAGGTGCTCATCGGGTCACTGCGCGGTGGAGCGGCGGCGGACTCCCGGCACTCCACCGCGTCCCTCCAACCCACTCCCCCGCCCACTCCCGCTCTCACTTCCGTCCGAGGAGGCCGAAGCAAGTGAACTACCCGGTCATCGCCGAGCACATCCTGGCCACGGTCCAGGGCGCCTGGTGGTCTCGGCGCCGTCGCCGCGACGACGTGCCGCAGCTGCCGCCCGGCGCGGTCCACGTCTTCAGGGTCGGCGGAAACTACCGCACGTTCCCCGAGGGCATGGTGTTCGATCCGTCCCACCCCGACGTACTCGACGCCTCCTCGGTCAGCCTGATCGACACCCGGGCGCGCCTGGTCGAGGTGGAGCGCACACTCCCGTCGGTGAGCGAGGCGGACAACTTCACGGTGCGGGCGTCCTTCACCTGCCAGGTGACCGATCCGACCGTCGTCGCCCGGCAGGGCGTCATCGATGTCACCGTTGCGCTGCGTGCCTATCTGATGGGCGACGCCGACCTGCCGAGGGTGAGCGCCGGGCACCGCGTGGAGGAGGTCAACGCGGTACGGACCGAGGTCGGTCACCGCATGACCGCATACAGCGCGATCGTGCCGCCGCGGGTCGCGGGCATGAGCGTGGAGTTCGTCAGCGCCGAGGTGCACGCGTCGGACGACCTGCGGGACTGGGAGCAGAAGCTGCGCGACGAGCGGAGGTCCTGGGAACTCCAGCGCGGGCAACGCGACTTCGAGACCCAGGACGCACTGCGGATCGCGGAACTGCTCTCCCAGGGGTCCGATCACGTGGACGCCTTCGGCATCGCCCGTAAGGAGATCGACGTCACCGAGGCGGCGGCCCGCATCCACCGGACAGCCGAGGAGGAGTCGGACCGCCGCCACGAGGCCGAGACCTCGGACCGGGCCCACGCGCAGGCGCGCGAGACCGCGGAGACGCAGGTGCGCCGCGACATGCTGCTGACGCTGCTGCGCCAGATGGGCGGCAGCGAGTACGTCGACTACCACCAGGTCCTGGAACAGGTCCTGAGGGAGACGGGCGGCAACGCCGCGCCCGGCATCGGGGCCGCAGCCGGTGCCACCCGCATGGTCGAACCAGGGTCGGCGTACCCCGGCCGCACGGCTGCGGACCGGAACGGCTCGCGCGACCCGCAGACCGGTTTCGTCAAGGACGAGGACGGTCTCGTTGACTGACCTCCTGACGAGCCATGTGACGGCCCCCGGCACGCCGGACGGCCAGGGTTCGGGCGAGGACGCCGCCGCGAGCACAGCTGACGACCGGGCCGGCGCCCGCACCACCGGCACCGGAGCCCCCGCCCGCACCGCCCGACACTCACGGACCCCCCGCGGTTTCGACGCCGCACGACGGCTGCGCGTCCTGACCGGTGTCGACGAGGAACTGCTGGACAGGGTCAGCTACGAGCGGAGCAAGTACACCGCCCTCGGCGGAGTGGTGCTCGGCACCTCGGCCATCGCGGCTTTCTCCATGTGGAACTTCGCGACCGAGGCGCTGGGCAGGGTCTCCCTCATAGCCATCGTCCCGACGGTCATCTGGATGCTGTTCGTGCTCAACCTCGACCGCTGGCTGGTCACTCCCCAGCCGAACGCGCGGCGACGGGTCGGGCCACTCCTCACACGTCTGCTGATCGCCCTGATGCTCGGCGCGGTGATCGCCGAGCCTCTGGTGCTGCGCATCTTCCAGACGGCCATCGAAGAACACGTCGCCGACGAACGCACGGACGCCATCGACCGGTTGCGCACGAACCTGATCCGCTGCAACCCCGTGCCGTCCACGACGCGGACCGTCATCCCGAAGGGCTGCGAGGGGACCTACGTCCTCTCCTTCGGCAAGACGCCCGGGGAGCGGGCCGAGGAACTGGCGACTCTTCGCTCCGACGCCGAAGCCCTGCAGGAGCGGGTGGACCGGGACACCGGCAGGCTGGAGGACATCGACTCAGAAGTCCGGGACGAGTGCCGCCGGCTGGTCCGCATAGCCGCCACCGGCCTGTACCAGCGGACATCCGAGTGCCTGCGCCTGCGCGAGAAGGCACAGGACTACCGCACGACCCACCGCACCGACGAGAACGAGAAGCGACTGGCCCGCATGAACAGCCGCATCTCGAAGATGGAGGCCAAGCAGACCAAGTCACGCGGCGACTTCCTCAAGGCCCGGGCCGACGGCGTGGAGCGGCGGCTGGAAGAGGAGCGCGCCAAGCAGAAGGAGATCGGCGTCCTGGAGCGGATGCGGGCGCTCGACCGGCTCGCGACCGGGAACCCGGTGCTGTTCGTGGGCATCTGGCTGGTCCGCCTGCTGTTCGTCCTCCTTGACGTACTCCCTGTGCTGGTGAAGTACCTGAGCGGCGAGTCCGCGTACGACCGGATGCTCACCAGCGCCAGCAACAGCGCGGTCAAGATCCACGACGAGGAGGTCCGGTTCGCCGAGCGCCGGGCCGTGGCGAACCTCGAGATGGCCCAGGACACCATCGAGCAGGAGGTTCGGCGCCACCGGGCCGAGTCGGAGGCCGCGTTCCGCGAACACACGGCAGCGATGAACATCCGGACCCGGCAGGCGGTGAGCGCGTTGGAGGAGGAGATCCGCCGCTCGTCGGCGGTCTGACGCGCCCGCCTCCGATGGGGGCACAGCACCACGGCCGCCCCGCACGCCGGGGCGGCCGTCCGACACCGACGGAACGGAAGGGCAGAGCATGACCACACCCGGAGGCGATGCCGACGCGGCCCCGGACGCCGCCAGGGCTCCGGACACCGCGGCCACTGCCGACCGCGGCGCGGAACTCGCCAGGATCCTGCTGGCCGAGGCCCGTGAGGAACTCGTGAAGGCCGACAACAAGGCCGGCCTCATGCTGGCGTCCCTCGGGGCGTCCCTGACCGCCCTGCTCGGGGCGATCGGCAGCGGTGTCATCGTCCCACGGGGGTACGCCGTCGTCCCGCAGCTCCTCCTCTGGGTGGGCTGCGCCGCCTGCGTACCGGCGATCGTCCTGCTCGGCCTGGCCGTGACCCCGCGGCTCGGAAAGTCCCACCATTTCCGCACCCACTACTTCGGTGACGTCAGGCTCGCGATGTCGGTCACACACCTGGAGCGCACGGTCCGCCGCACCGACCCGGTGTCCCGGGACCTGAGCCAACTGGCGGCCCTGTCCCAGATCGTCTGGACCAAATACCGCTGCATACGCCACGCGCTGGCCTGGAGCACGGCCTTCTACACGCTCACACTGCTGGGCATAGTGACGGGAGCGTCGACATAGCAGCGCACCGGCCGGGCAAAGACGGGTCGCCCGACCGCAAAGAGCTCGGGCGGGATTCGCCCAGCTCCAAGCGGCTCCCGAGAGCGCCCCATGAAACAGGTCAGGGGCCCGACCCGCTCTCGCGGATCAGGCCCCTGACCTGGTGTTTCGGCTGTCGGGGTGGCGGGATTTGAACCCACGACCTCTTCGTCCCGAACGAAGCGCGCTGCCAAGCTGCGCCACACCCCGTGTGCAACGAGGACTACTTTAGCCCACGCCCGCGCTCAGGAGAAATCCGGTTTCCGGGGTGCGGCGGAGGCGGGACGGGGGGTGTGGCGGGCGCGGTCAGGGGCGCTCGATCAGGGTGAGGAGAGTGGCCTCCGGGGGGCAGGCGAACCGGAAGGGGGTGTAGCGGTTGGCACCGCAGCCCGCCGAGACGTGGAGGTAGGAACGGTGGCCGTCCGCCTCGTGGTGGGACAGGCCGCGGGCCCGGTCGGTGTCCAGGTCGCAGTTGGTGACCAGGGCGCCGTAGAAGGGGACCCGGAGCTGGCCGCCGTGGGTGTGGCCGGCCAGGATCAGCGGATAGCGGTCGGCGGCGAAGGCGTCCAGGACGCGCAGGTACGGGGCGTGGACGACGGCGAGGGGGAGGTCCGCGTCGTGCTCGGGACCGCCGGCCACCTCGTCGTAGCGGTCGCGCTTGATGTGCGGGTCGTCCAGTCCGGTGAGGGCGATCTCCTCGCCGCCGTCGAGCTTGATCCGGCCGCGTGTGTTGGACAGGCCGACCCAGCCCGCCGCGTCGAATGCGTCGCGCATCCCCTCCCACGGGTTGTGGACGGCGCCGACGACCGGGGGGTTGCCGTTGAGGCCGTGGCGGCCGCTGGCCTTCTCCAACAGGTAGCGGGCGGGGTTGCGCAGCCGGGGGCCGTAGTAGTCGTTGGAGCCGAAGACGTACGCGCCGGGGAACTCCATAAGCGGGCCAAGAGCGTCCAGGACCTCGGGGACGGCCTCAGGGTCGGAGAGGTTGTCACCGGTGTTGACCACGAAGTCGGGCCGCAGCCCGGCCAGCGACTGGAGCCAGTGCTGCTTCTTGCGCTGGCCGCCGACCATGTGGATGTCGGAGACCTGGAGCACGCGCAGCGGCCGCATCCCGCGGGGCAGTACGGGCACCGTGACGCGCCTGAGGCGGAACGAACGGGCTTCGACGCCCGCCGAGTAGGCGAGGCAGGCCGCGCCTACCGCCGTGATGCCGAGGGGGATTCTGAGGGAGAGCGGGTATCGCGCAGGCATGGGCCCATGGTCGCAGACATACGGGTGGGGTGCGGACGCACGGGCGACGGGAACGGCCCAGGCCGGGGCCGCGTGGGGAGGAGGGACGGGGGGCCGGGGGCGGCGCGGCACAATGTGGTGGGCGTCGGGCTCCACCTCCTGGCACACTTCCGACATGACCACGCTCAAGACCCGGCTCCAGGACGACCTCACCGCGGCGATCAGGGCACGCGACGAGCTGCGCTCCTCCACCCTCCGCCTCACGCTGACCGCGATCCAGAAGGAGGAGGTGGCGGGCGAGAGCGCCCGTGAACTGTCCGACGCCGAGGTCGAGAAGATCATCACCCGTGAGGCCAAGAAGCGGCGCGAGGCGGCGGACGCGTTCGCCAAGGGCGGGCGCGCCGAGCAGGCCGAGCGGGAGCGCGCGGAGGGCGAGGTGCTCGCCGAGTACCTGCCCAAGCAGCTCACCGACGGGGAACTGGACGCGCTGGTGGCCGATGCCGTGGCGGAGGCCGGGGCGGCCGGGGCCGAGGGGCCGAGGGCCATGGGCGCAGTGATGAAGATCGTGAACCCGAAGGTGGCGGGGCGTGCGGAGGGCGGCCGGGTGGCTGCCGCCGTCAAGAAGCGACTGGCGGGCTGACCGCTTACCTGCGGGCCTACGGCTCGCAAGTCCGCAGGTAGGCGGAGGAACGGCGGAGGGGCCCCGGTGCGGGGCCCCTCCGGTGTGTTCATGTGTGTTTCTGTGAGCGCCGCGTGCTGCCGTACCGGCTACCGCGGGCTCCAGCCGCCGTCCTGGCCGGAGGTCTGCCAACCTCCGTTGCTGTTGGTGCCGTTCGTGCCGTTGCCGCCGCCGGCGTCCCAGCCCCCGGTGGTGGAGGTGGCGCCGATGCTGTCGCCGCCTGTTTCGCCACCGGTCACACCGCCCACGGTGGTGCCCACCGTGGCACCGTCGGTGGTGCCGCCCATGGTGCTGGCGCCTCCGCCCCCGCCGGGGCCCCCGTTGCCGCCTCCGCCGATGATGCCGGGCGGGAGGGAGATGTCGGGGAACGGGTTGCCGGGACGCCGGTCACCGGGCTTGTCGTCGTCTCCGCCGCGGTCCCGGTCCTTCTTGTCGTCGGTGTCGGCCCGCGGCACCCGGACGTCGTTGAAGGATTCGACGGGCTCGCCCTTCAGAGCCCCGCGCATCGCGGTCTTCCAGATGGGACCGGGCAGACAGCCACCGCAGACCTTGCCGTAGTAACGGCCGCCGATGGTGAGGTCGTACATCTCCATCGGGGTGCCGACATCGTCGCCGACCCATACGGCGGTGGAGAGGTTCGGGGTGTAACCGACGAACCAGGCGTCCTTGCGGCCGTCCGTCGTACCGGTCTTGCCCGCGTTGTCGCGGTCGGTCAGGCCGGCCCTGGTGCCGGTGCCGTCCTCCACCACGCCCTTGAGCATCTTGTTGACGGAGTCCGCGATGTGCTCGGACATCGCCCGTTCGCACTTGGTCCTGGGGACCGGGAGCTTCTTGCCGTCGGCGTCGGTGATCTTCTCGATCGCCACCGGCGAGCAGTAGGTGCCGCGGTTGGCGAACGTGGCGTACGCGGCGGCCATGGTCAGCGGGCTGCTGTTCTGGCCGCCCAGGATCATGGCGGGCCGCTGCTCGAGGGACTCGCCGTCGCCGCGCTTGACCCCCATCTTCTCGGCCATCTTCACGATGTCGCAGAGACCGACCTTCTGACCCAGGTCGACGAAGTAGGTGTTGATCGACTTGCTGAGAGCGCCTGTCATGTCCCAGGTGCCCTTCTCGGACTCCAGTTCGTTCTGGACGGACCACTCTTTGCTGCCGTAGGGCTTGTTGCCGCAGACCGTGAACTCCCCCTCCTTGAAGGAGGTCTTCCAGTCGCTCTTGTAGGTGCTCGCGGGGCTGATGCCCTCGGCCATCGCGGCGGCGGCGACGATCGGCTTGAACGTCGAGCCGACCTGGAAGCCACTGGTGCTGCCGCCCATGTCGTTGTCGACCGAGAGGTTGAGCAGGGTCTGGTTCTTGTTCTGGTCCAGGCCGTACGGGCGGCTCTGGGCCATCGACAGGATCCTGCCGGTGCCGGGCTCGACCTGGACCACGGCGGTGGCCACCGGGTCGTCCTCGTAGACCATGCTGGTGGCGGCGTCGGCGGAGGCCTTCTGCGCCTTGGGCGAGAGCGTGGTGCGGACGGTGAGGCCACCGCGCTTCCACAGGTCCTTGCGCTCCTCCTCGGTCTTGCCGAAGACGGGGTCGCTCAGAATGACCTTGCGCACGTAGTCGCAGAAGAAGCCCGCCCTGTCGACGGAGGTGATGCAGCCGCTCCTGGGCTTGCTGACCTTGAGGCCCAGGTCCTTCTTCTTGGCCGCCGCGACGTCCGCCTTGCCGGCCGCCCCCGTCTCGGCCATGCGGTTGAGCACGATGTTGCGGCGCTTGACCGCCCGGTCGGGGTAGTTGACGGGGTCGTAGTAGGTGGGGGACTGGACGAGCCCGGCCAGCAGCGCCGCCTCGTGGAGCTCCAGGTCGGCGGCGTTCTTGGAGAAGTAGCGCCGGGCCGCGGCCTCGATGCCGTACGCCTGCTGGCCGAAGAACGTGATGTTGAGGTAGTTCTCGAGGATCTGCTCCTTGCTGAGCTCCTCCTCGATCCTGATCGCGTACTTCAGTTCCTGGATCTTGCGGCCGATGGTCTGCTGGGTGGCCTCGGCGACCTTCTCCTGGTCGTCGCCGGCCTGCTCCACGAAGACGTTCTTGACGTACTGCTGGGTGAGGGTGGACCCGCCCTCGGCGACCCCGCCCTGCTGCGCGTTCCTGTTCAGGGCGCGCATCACGCTCTTGAGGTCGATCGCGCCGTGCTCGTAGAAGCGGGAGTCCTCGATCGCGACGATCGCCTTCCGCATGGTGGGGCTGATCTTCTTCAGCGGCACCACCGTGCGGTCGCGGTAGTAGTCGGTCGCGATCAGGTTGCCCTCGGAGTCGAGGATCCGGTTCTTCTGGCTGAGCGGGGGGCGCTTGAAGTCCATGGGGATCTCGTCGAAGCTCTCGACGGTGCCCTTGGCGGCCAGTCCGAGGCCGCCGGCCACAGGCAGCGCGATGCCCGCCAGCACCGCTCCCGAGAGCACGCTGACGCCGAGGAACTTGGCGGCCTGTTGGGTCCCGGACAGCCCGCCACCCGAGCGCTTGTTTGGCATGAGGGCAGCCTACGTTCTCAATCGCCGGACAGGTGTGCGTGTGTTCGCCTACGCTGTATCACGTCTGACACGGTCGTTCGGTTCCTTGTCAACTCACGGTTCACTCCATCGGGTGTTGAGATGTGACCGAATTGCAATCCGGTGTCAGGGAACGTCCGGTCTCGATCTCTTGCAATATGCGCATGATGTCTGTTTTCTGACGATGAGTCGAGATCATTCTTCAGTCACTCCGTTGGGTGATCTGCCACGCACGCATAGTCCGTTCGGGCCATTCAAGATTGGGCCCGTCGGGGGTGTTGCGCCCTGGCCACCTTCCGTAACGTCCTGCCCTGGCAGCGGTGAATATGCCGTCTGCCGCCGTGGGGGAGCCTCGATTCGGGAGAGGACGGCGCCGGCATGGGCTGGGTTACCGACTGGAGCGCGCAGGCGGCCTGCCGCACTGCGGATCCGGATGAACTGTTCGTACAAGGGGCGGCGCAGAACCGCGCCAAGGCGGTCTGCACCGGATGTCCGGTGCGCACCGAGTGCCTGGCCGACGCCCTGGACAACCGTGTGGAGTTCGGCGTCTGGGGCGGGATGACCGAGCGGGAACGGAGAGCGCTGCTGCGCCGCCGCCCGACGGTCACCTCCTGGCGGCGGCTGCTGGAGACCGCGCGCACCGAGTACGAGCGCAGCGCGGGCCTGCTGCCCGTGGAGGTCGAGATGCGCGAGCACGACACGCGGCGGTACAGCGGCGACTACGCCGCCGCGGGCTGAAACCGTTCTCCGGGTTCCGGCAGGGCCCGCGGAGGCGCCCACGGCGCCGGCGCGCGGACCACTGGACCGGCAGGGCCGGCGGTGAGGCTCAGGCGGGCTCGACGCCGGGCTGCTCCGCCAGGCGCCCGCCGATCGTCCGCAACCCCTCCAGGTCGTGCACATCGCCCGGCAGCGCGGCTACCTCGGCCACCGGCACCTCCGGGTGCAGCGCGGCGAAGCGGTCGCGCGTGCGCCGCTCGCGCGCCAGGACGTGCATCCGCTCCGCGTGCAGCCTCAGCATGCCCGCGGCCAGCCGCTCGGCCGTCGCGGGAGCCGAGGGGGATTCCTCGGGGAGGCCGCCGGAGCCGTCGCCGGAGCCGTCGCCGGAGTCCGGGGCGGACCGCTCATCGTCCTCCTCGCCGTTGGGGGGACCGACGATGCCGTCCTCCTCGAGGTTCTCCGCGGCCGCCAGCGCCCGCTCCGCGCTGAGGTGGGCCGCCTCGCTGCCGTGCATCCGGTTCAGCACGAGTCCCGCCAGCGGCATCCGGTCCGCGGCCAGCCGCTCGACGAAGTACGCCGCCTCGCGCAGCGCGTCGCGCTCCGGGGCCGCCACCACCAGGAACGCCGTGCCCGGCGCCTGGAGCAGCCGGTACGTGGCGTCGGCGCGGGTGCGGAAGCCGCCGAACATCGTGTCCATCGCCGCCACGAACGTCTGCATGTCGCGCAGCAGACCCGTGCCCAGCAGCTTGTTGAGCAGCCCGGTGAACACCGACAGCCCGGACACGCCCAGGTTCACGAACTTCAGCCCCGCCCGGCCGCCGGCCTTCGCCGGAGCCGTCAGCAGCCTGATGAACCGCCCGTCCAGGAACGATCCCAGGCGCTTGGGCGCGTCCAGGAAGTCCAGCGCGGAACGGCTCGGCGGGGTGTCCACGATGATCAGGTCCCACTCGTCGCCCGCGCGGAGCTGGCCGAGCTTCTCCATGGCCATGTACTCCTGCGTCCCCGCGAAACCGGCCGACAGCGACTGGTAGAAGGGATTCTCCAGGATCGCGCGGGCCCGCTCGGGGTCGGTGTGGGCCTCGACGATCTCGTCGAAGGTCCGCTTCATGTCGAGCATCATCGCGTGCAGCTCGCCGCCCGGCGCGCCGTCGACGCCCTCGACCCGGCGCGGGGTGTTGTCCAGCTCGGTCAGGCCCATCGACTGGGCCAGCCGGCGGGCCGGGTCGATGGTGAGGACGACGACCTTCCGGCCGCGTTCGGCCGCGCGTACGCCCAGGGCCGCGGCCGTCGTCGTCTTGCCCACGCCGCCGGCGCCGCAGCAGACCACGATCCGGGTGCCGGGGTCGTCGATCAGCGCGTCGACGTCCAGCACCGGAAGCGTGCCCAGCCCGGGCGCCTGTCCGTACGTCTGCGTCTGTGCCGCACCCGCTTCGGCCGTCCGTGCCGTCACCGGGCCACCCCCTGTTCACGCAGCTGTTCGCGAAGCTCGCCGGCGAGCAGGTAGACGCCGGGCAGGTCGGCGCCCTCGGCCAGCAGCTCCAGTTCGTACGCGGGCAGCTCCAGCCCGGCTATCTCCGACCGCAACTCGCCCTCCAGCGCCAGCCGCTCGGCGTGCTCGTGGGCCTGGCGCAGCAGCGGGCCGATCAGCTGCTCGGCCTTGCCGCCGCGCCGCGCGCCGCCCAGACCCGCCCGGGACAGTGCCTTGGCGATCTCGGTGCGGGACTCCTCGGCGGCCCGCACCGCGGCCCTGTCCAGTACCGCCGGCCGCGTCATGTTGACGAACACGCCGCCGACCGGCAGCCCGGTGGCGCGCAGCTCGGCGACCCCGTCCACGGTCTCCTGGACGGGCATCTCCTCCAGCAGGGTCACCAGGTGCACGGCGGTCTCGGAGGACTTGAGCACCCGCATCACGGCCTGGGCCTGGTTGTGGATCGGGCCGACCCGGGCCAGCCCGGCCACCTGGTCGTTGACGCCGAGGAAGCGGGTTATCCGGCCGGTGGGCGGCGCGTCCATGACCACCGCGTCGTAGACGAAGCCGCCGCCGCGGGTGCGGCGGCGCACCGCCTCGCAGACCTTGCCGGTGAGCAGGACATCGCGCACGCCGGGCGCGATGGTGGTGGCGAAGTCGATCGCGCCGAGCCGCTTCAGGGCACGTCCCGCGCCACCGAGCTTGTAGAACATCTGCAGGTAGTCCAGCAGGGCCTTCTCCGCGTCGACGGCCAGCGCGTGCACCTCGCCGCCGCCCGGCCCGACGGCGATCTTCCGCTCCTCGTACGGCAGTGCCTCGGTCTCGAAGAGCTGGGCGACGCCCTGCCGCCCCTCGACCTCCACCAGGAGTGTGCGTTTGCCCTCCTCGGCGAGGGCGAGCGCGAGTGCGGCGGCGACCGTCGTCTTTCCGGTCCCGCCCTTGCCGGTCACCACATGCAGCCTGCTCACCCTTCGGAGCCTAACCACCGGACGGGGGGAGTACGCGTGCGGATGGGCCATGGAGGTGCGCCCGGGCTCCGGCGGCGGCGGACCGGGACGGCGTAGGACGGCGGGGACGGCGGGGGACACCGGGGGAGGGCGCGGGGCGGGCCGCGGGGCACGGGCTAAGGTCGGCCCCATGACGAAATGGGAATACGCGACCGTACCGCTGCTCGTGCACGCCACCAAGCAGATCCTGGACACCTGGGGCGAGGACGGCTGGGAGCTGGTCCAGGTGGTGCCCGGCCCGAACAACTCGGAGCAGCTCGTGGCGTACCTGAAGCGGGAGAAGCAGTGAGCGAGGCGCGCGGCTCGGTCGAGTCCAGGCTCGCGGAGCTCGGGCTGACCCTGCCGGAGGTGGTGGCGCCGCTGGCGTCGTACGTCCCGGCGGTGCTCTCCGGCTCCTACGTGTACACCGCGGGCCAGCTGCCGATGGTCGACGGCGCGCTGCCGGTGACCGGCAAGGTCGGCGCCGAGGTGACGCCGGAGGAGGCCAGGGACCTGGCCCGGATCTGCGCGCTGAACGCCCTGGCGGCCGTGAAGTCGGTCGCCGGCGACCTGGACCGGATCGCCCGGGTCGTCAAGGTGGTCGGCTTCATCGCCTCCGCCCCGGACTTCAACGGTCAGCCCGGCGTGCTCAACGGCGCCAGCGACCTGCTGGGCGAGGTGCTGGGCGACAAGGGCATGCACGCGCGCAGCGCGGTGGGCGTCGCGGTGCTGCCGGTCGACGCACCGGTCGAGATCGAGATCCAGGTCGAGCTGGCGCACTGAGCCACCGGGCGGCAGGCCCCTGTACCGGTCCGCACCGGCCCGCTCGGTGCGGACCGGTGCGAACGGGGACAGGCCGCCGTCGGTGGCGGGCCGCGGGGTCCGCGGTGTTCGAGGCCCGCACTCGAACATCGCGGCCCGCGGCCGTACGATCCGGCCATGCCGTCAACGCCGCCGTCATCCGCCTTCTCCACGCCCCAGCGCGACGGGCAGTGGTACCCGCCCGAGTGGCCCGAGCGCATCCGCGCCCTGGCCGAGGGGAGGCTCACGCCCGTGCCCCCGCGCCGGGCGGCTACCGTGATGCTGCTGCGGGACGCCGAGGGCGGTCCGGCCGTCCACATGCTGCGCCGGCGCGCCTCCATGGCCTTCGCCGCGGGCGCGTACGCCTACCCCGGCGGCGGGGTGGACCCACGCGACGAGGGCGCGGTCGCCTGGGCGGGCCCGGCGCGCGAGGAGTGGGCGCGGCGGCTCGGGGTGGAGGAGGCGGTCGCGCAGGCCGTCGTGTGCGCCGCCGTGCGCGAGACCTTCGAGGAGGCGGGCGTCCTGCTGGCCGGCCCGGACCCGGACACGGTCGTCGCCGACACCACCGGCGAGGGCTGGGAGGCGGACCGCGCCGCCCTGGTGGCCCGCGAGCTGTCCTTCGCCGACTTCCTCACCCGCCGCGAGCTGGTCCTGCGCAGCGACCTGCTGGGTGCCTGGGCGCGCTGGATCACCCCGGAGTTCGAGGCGCGGCGCTACGACACCTGGTTCTTCGTCGCCGCCCTGCCCGAGGGGCAGCGCACCCGCGACGTCTCCGGCGAGGCCGACCGCACGGTGTGGATCCGCCCGGCGGACGCGGCCGCCGCCTACGACCGGGGCGAGCTGACGATGATGCCCCCGACGATCGCCACCCTGCGGCAGCTCGTGCCGTACGCCGGCGCCGCCGCGGCGCTGGAGGCCTCCGGGGAACGGGACCTGACGCCCGTACTGGCCAGGGCGAGCCTGGAGGACGACGGATCCGGCGGGCAGCGGGTGGTGCTGAGCTGGCCGGGGCACGAGGAGTTCACCAAGCACGTGCCGGCGGCCCGGCGGACGGCGGGGGGCGCGCCGTGACCGACGCCTCCGCCCTGCCCGGGCAGCCGCGCGGCGGCGCCATCGACGGCATGGGCACCGCCCGCGCGGTGTGCGTGCTGGCGCCGAACCCCTCGCCGATGACACTGGACGGCACCAACACCTGGATCGTCGCCGAGCCGGACTCGCCGCTGGCGGTCGTCGTCGACCCCGGTCCGCTGGACGAGGGGCACCTGCGCCAGGTGATCGACACCGTCGAGCGGTCGGGCCGGCGGGTTGGGCTGACGCTGCTCACCCACGGCCACTGGGACCACGCCGAGGGAGCCGCCCGCTTCGCCGAGCTGACGGGGACGGCCGTACGTGCCCTCGACCCGGCGCTGCGGCTGGGGGAGGAGGGACTGGCGGCCGGGGACGTGGTGACCACGGGCGGCCTGGAGCTGCGGGTGGTGCCCACACCGGGGCACACCTCGGACTCGCTCAGCTTCCATCTGCCCGCCGACGGCGCGGTGCTGACCGGCGACACCGTCCTGGGGCGCGGCACGACGATGGTGGCCCACCCCGACGGGCGGCTGGGCGAGTACCTGGGCTCCCTGCGGCGGCTTCGCTCGCTGACCGTGGACGACGGCGTGCACACGGTGCTGCCGGGGCACGGGCCGGTGCTGGACGACGCACAGGGGGCCGTCGAGTACTACCTGGCGCACCGGGCGAGCCGTCTGGCCCAGGTGGAGACGGCCGTGGAGGCGGGCCACCGGACGCCGCAGGAGGTCGTGGCACACGTCTACGCGGACGTGGACCGCTCGCTGTGGCCCGCCGCCGAGCTGTCGGTGCGGGCGCAGCTGGAGTACCTGGAGGAGCACGGCCTGGTGTGACGGGCCGTGCCTCCGGGCTGCGTTCCGAAGGTCCCGGGGCTGTAAGGACTCCGGGCTCTCCGGGCTCTCCGGGCTCCGGGGGAGCGGGGGTCAGCGCGAGCGCTTCGCCAGCCGCTCCACGTCCAGCAGGATGACCGCGCGGGCCTCCAGCCGCAGCCAGCCGCGGCTGGCGAAGTCGGCCAGCGCCTTGTTGACGGTCTCACGGGATGCGCCGACGAGCTGGGCCAGCTCCTCCTGGGTGAGGTCGTGCACCACGTGGATGCCCTCCTCGGACTGCACGCCGAAGCGGCGCGACAGGTCCAGCAGTGCCTTGGCGACACGGCCGGGCACATCGGAGAAGACCAGGTCGGACATCGAGTCGTTGGTGCGGCGCAGGCGCCGGGCGACGGCGCGCAGCAGCGCGGTGGCGACTTCGGGGCGGGCGTTCAGCCAGGGCTGGAGGTCGCCGTGGCCCAGGCCGAAGAGCTTGACCTCGGTCAGCGCCGTCGCCGTGGCCGTACGGGGGCCCGGGTCGAACAGGGACAGCTCGCCGATCAGCTCGCCGGGGCCGAGCACGGCCAGCATGTTCTCCCGGCCGTCCGGGGAGGTGCGGTGGAGCTTGACCTTGCCCTCGATCACGACGTAGAGCCGGTCCCCGGGGTCGCCCTCGTGGAACAGGGCCTCACCCCGCGCGAGCGTCGTCTCCGTCATGGAGGCACGCAGCTCGGCGGCCTGCTCGTCGTCAAGCGCCGCGAAGAGCGGGGCGCGCCGCAGAACGTCGTCCACGAGTTCTCTCCTTGTCCACGTGCCCACGGGTCTGTCGCCCCCATGATGCCGGACGGTGAAACAGTGCGATCAGTCACAAGTTTGACGCACCCGGCGTCCGGCGCGTGCGCCAGGGGTCCGATTGGGCCCCGGATCGGCGGCGAGCGGGGCGGATGTCGGCGCTCCCCCGTACGCTGGCCGGGTGTCCAACACGCCGGTGAGGCCGGACGGAAAGGGGGCGTACGGGTGACGGTGTCCCGCGACCCATCCCAGGATTCCGCCGTGGGCGAACGAGTGTCCGCCGAACGGGTAACGCAGGCGAAGCCGCCGAGAACGGCCGGGGGAGGGAGGAGGAAGGCGGGGAGCAAGCCGGAGACGCGGCTGGCCATGGTCCGCCGTGCCCGCCGCATCAACCGCGAGCTGGCCGAGGTGTACTACTACGCCCACCCCGAGCTGGACTTCGACAACCCCTTCCAGCTGCTGGTCGCCACCGTCCTCTCCGCCCAGACCACCGATCTGCGGGTCAACCAGACCACCCCCGCCCTCTTCGCGGCCTACCCCACGCCGGAGGAGATGGCCGCGGCCGACCCCGAACGGCTGGAGGGGCTGATCCGGCCCACCGGCTTCTTCCGCAACAAGGCCAAGTCGCTGCTGGGCCTCTCCGCGGCGCTGCGCGACCGTTTCGGCGGCGAGGTGCCGGACAGCCTCGAGGACATGGTCTCCCTGCCCGGCGTCGGCCGTAAGACGGCGCACGTGGTGCTGGGGAACGCCTTCGGCAGGCCCGGCCTGACGGTGGACACCCACTTCGGGCGGCTGGTGCGCCGCTGGCGGCTGACGGAGCAGACCGACCCGGAGAAGGTCGAGGCCGAGATCGCCGGGATCATCCCGAGGAGCGAGTGGACGATGTTCTCGCACCGGGTCGTCTTCCACGGCCGCCGCATCTGCCACTCCCGCAAGCCCGCCTGCGGCGCCTGCCCGATCACACACCTGTGTCCCTCCTACGGCGAGGGCGAGACGGACCCGGAGAAGGCGAAGAAGCTGCTGAAGTACGAGATGGGGGGCCTGCCCGGCCAGCGGCTCAAGCCCCCCGCGGACTACCCCGGGCAGCCGGCGCCGCCACTGGGCGCCTGAGCGGAGCGCGGATGAGAGAGGCACAGGAGAAGCACCGCGGTCCCGTCGCCGGTCCGGCCGCCGGCCCGGTGGCCGTCACCGACCGGGGGCTGCCGGACTGGCTGCGCCCGGTGGCCGACGTGGCGTCGACGGTGCGGGCGCGGCAGCTCAGCCGCTTCCTGCCGCCCAGCGACGGGGGCGGGCGGCAGTCCGCGGTCCTGGTGCTCTTCGGGGAGGGCGGCGGGAGGTCCGGGAGCGTCGGCGGTGGGGCGGGGACCGGGCCGGAGCTGCTGCTGATGGAGCGGTCCTCCAGCCTCCGCTCGCACGCCGGACAGCCGTCCTTCCCCGGCGGCGCCCTCGACCCGGAGGACGGCGATCCCGAGGGCGACGGGCCGCTGCGCGCCGCGCTGCGGGAGGCGGAGGAGGAGACCGGGCTCGACCCGTCCGGGGTGCAGGTCTTCGGGCGGCTGCCGCGCGTCTACATCCCGGTGAGCGGGTTCGTCGTCACGCCCGTACTGGGGTGGTGGAGGGAGCCGAGTCCGGTGGCCCCGGTGGACCCGGCCGAGACGGCCCGGGTCTTCACCGTGCCCGTGGCCGATCTCGCCGACCCGGCGAACCGTGCCACGGCCAGACACCCCAGCGGCTACCGCGGTCCGTGCTTCCTCGTCAGCGACGCGCTGGTGTGGGGCTTCACCGCCGGGATCATCGACCGGATCCTGCACTTCGCCGGATGGGAGCGGCCGTGGGACACCGACCGCAGCGTCCCCCTGGACTGGCACGCGTGAGACGGTGGGCGACGTGAACGTGCTGGACGTACTGCTGCTGCTCTCCGCCGTCTGGTTCGCGGTCGTGGGCTACCGCCAGGGTTTCGTGGTCGGTGTGCTGTCGGTCGCCGGTTTCCTCGGGGGCGGGCTCGCCGCGGTCCATCTGCTGCCGCTCCTCTGGAACGAGTTCACCGACGGCGCGTCGCCGGGGACGGCGGGTGCGATCGCGGCGGTGGCGGTGGTGATCGTGTGCGCCTCGGTCGGCCAGGCGTTCACCACCCATCTGGGCAACCGGCTGCGCCGGCACATCACCTGGTCGCCGGCCCGGGCGCTGGACGCCTCCGGCGGCGCCCTGGTGAACGTCGTGGCCATGCTGCTGGTCGCCTGGCTGATCGGCTCGCTGCTGGCCTCCACGGCCGTGCCCGTCGTCGCCCGTGAGGTACGCGGCTCCGCGGTGCTGCACGGGGTCTCCCGGGCGCTGCCGGACAGCGCCGACACCTGGTTCACCGACTTCACCTCGGTGCTCGCGCGGAACGGCTTCCCGCAGGTCTTCTCGCCGTTCGCCAACGAGCCGATCACCTCGGTGGAGCCGCCGGATCCTGCCCTGGCGCGCAGTCCGGCCGTAGCCCGCGCCAAGCGTTCCATCGTCAAGGTCCTGGGCACCGCGCAGAGCTGCGGCAAGGTGCTGGAGGGCACCGGCTTCGTCTTCGCCCGCGGCCGGGTGATGACCAACGCGCATGTGGTCGGCGGCGTCGACGAGCCGACCGTACAGATCGGCGGCGAGGGCAGGCTGTACGACGCCACGGTCGTCCTCTACGACTGGGAGCGCGACATCGCCGTGCTCGACGTGCCGTCACTCCAGGCGCCGGCGCTGCGGTTCGTGGAGGACGACGCGGAGACCGGCGACGACGCGATCGTCGCGGGCTTTCCGGAGAACGGCGGGTTCGACGTCCGCTCCGCGCGGGTACGCGGCCGTATCCAGGCGACCGGCCCGGACATCTACCACCGGGGCACGGTGCGCCGCGACGTCTACTCCCTGCACGCCATGGTCCGGCAGGGCAACTCCGGCGGCCCGCTGCTGACGCCCGACGGCAGGGTCTACGGCGTCATCTTCGCCAAGTCCCTGGAGAACGAGAGCACCGGCTACGCGCTCACCAACGACGAGATCCGCCAGGACATCCTGCAGGGACGGGCGTCCCGGGGGCCGGTGGACAGCCAGGGGTGCGCGATGTGAGGACCGGTGTCCGGCCCCCGGTTCCGCCACCCGGCCACGGCCCCGGCTCCGCCGCCCGCCACGGCTTCGGCGGCCGGACGGCGGCATGGGACCGGAGGAGGCCCGACCGGAGGAGGACCGGGCGGTGCGGCGGGCGCTCGGTGGGCGGCGTCAGCCGCGCGTATGGCGCAGCCGCGCGCCTACCCAGCGGGCACGGCGGCGCAGGATGTGAGGGATGCCGAGCTGGGGATCGCGGAGATCGCCGAGATCGCGGTGGTCCCGCGCGGAGCGCGGGGGCGAGCCCTGCGCGCTGCTCTGTTCCCGGATGTCGCGTGACACGTCACGGTAGTCGTGCGTCCAACCCATACTCCGGACTCTGCCCGTGCCTCAAGGTCGGTAACCGCCCAATGGTCCGTCAATTGGCCTATGCGGGCGTCACGTGCTCTTATCATCGGTCCGGTTCGGGGTCCTTCAGCCAGTCGACGAGCTCGCTCGTGAACGCCTTCGGATCCTCCTCGTGAGGGAAGTGGCCCAGCCCGTCGAACAGCCGCCAGCGGTACGGGGCCTCCACGTACTCGCCCGAGCCCGCCGCGCTGCGGGTGCGCATCACCGGGTCGAGCGAGCCGTGCAGGTGGAGGGTGGGGACACGGACCGGCCGCTTCATACGGCGGTTGAACTGGAAGCCGTCCAGGCGTGCCAGCGAGCGGACCATCCACCGGTACGGCTCGATCGAGCAGTGCGCGGTGGATGGGACGCACATCGCCCGCCGGTAGACCTCGACCGCGTCGTCCTCCGGCAGCCGGGGCCCGGCCCACTCCCGCAGCAGGCGGCCGACCAGCGCTCCGTCGTCCGCCACCAGACGCCGCTCGGGAACCCAGGGACTCTGGAAGCCCCAGACGTACGCCCCGGCCGCCGTCTGCCGCAGGTCGCCGAGCATGGCCGCGCGCCAGCGGCGCGGGTGCGGCATCGAGGCCACGGCCAGGCGCCGGACCAGCTTCGGGCGCATCACCGCCGCCGTCCACGCAAGGTAACCGCCCAGATCATGACCGACGAGGGCGGCGTCGGGCTCGCCCAGGGAGCGGATCACGCCGGTGACGTCGAGCGCGAGGTTGGCCGGGTCGTAGCCGCGGGGGGTGCGGTCGCTGCCGCCCACGCCCCTAAGGTCCATCGCGACCGCGCGGTAGCCCGCCTCGGCGAGGGCCGGCAACTGGTGCCGCCAGGCCCACCAGAACTGCGGAAAACCGTGCAGCAGCATCACCAGCGGGCCCTCGCCCATCTCGGCGATGTGGAAGCGCGCACCGTTGGCGGCGACGTCCCGGTGTGTCCAGGGGCCGTCCATCCGGATGACGGAGGAGGGGGCGCCGGAGTGGTTCACGCCTGCCGCGCCTGTCGTGTCTGCCGTGTCGCTCATCTCTGCCGTGTCCGTCGTGCCCGTGTCGCCCGCGCCGTCCGTGCTGTCCGTGCTGTCCGTCATGTGGAAGAGCGTGTCACGTGCTCGACGGCCATGGGCTCCGCCTCGACGGACTTGAGCTCCCTCCGCGCGCCCGGAACGGCTCGGGGGTGAGGCTTGACGCCCGACAGCACGGCCGCCGACTGCTTGGCCGAAGCGATCGAACGCTCGGGCGGCTTGATCTTGGACAGCTTGGCCTTGGCCAGCAGCAGGAGCACGAGCGCGAGCAACAGGTACACGCCTCCCACGATGGTGAACGACCAGGCGAGCCCGATCCCCAGGTTGTGGATGCCGTAGGCCGCGGCGAAGCTGAAGACCGGCAGTGAGAAGAGCGCGAGGATGCCCGCGGCGACGGCCGCGCCGCTGCCGATCGCGCCGCGCTTGACGTCCTGCCGCAGCTCGGCCTTGGCCAGCGCGATCTCCTCGTGGACCAGTGCGGACAGTTCGGTCGTCGCCGAGGCGACCAGCTGACCGATGCTGCGGCCGTCGTCGGCTGGGCTCATCTCGTACTTCCTCTCGTCGTGGCGGTCGATGGCTCAGAGCCAGGGTCTGCATCATGCCGGACCGCGGTGCCCGCCGTCGCACACGGTGTCGGCGAGCCGCCCGTGCGCGGGCCGCCGCAGCGGACAGGGGCGCCCGGC
>NZ_JADEYH010000028.1 GCF_017114865.1 Streptomyces verrucosisporus
CGTGGTGGCCGGGGGCGTGAAGGAACCCGCCCACCCGTCACGGAGCGTGCACACGATGCACGTCGCCGGACCGGGGAACAGCGAACGCGGGAACCCAGCGCATCCAACACCGTTCGGGATGCGCGCAGTTCCGGGAGCCGGCATCAGATGCCACTCCTGGACACTGTTTAGGAACGGTACAGGAAGACCACCGATCCCTGGTCGAGCCTGAGCCACTCGCGCCGGGCGCTGCCCCGGAGCGCGGTGAGGCTGAACCGGTGCGCCCGCACCTCGCTGCGGTACCGCAGGTCGATACGCGGATCGCCCTCCGCCTCGGCCAGTTCCCGGATCGCCCCGTCCAGCCCGGCGCCGCCGGTCCCCAGGAACGCCTCCGCCGCGCGCACCGCGCGGGCAGCGGCGGTGCAGTAGACGTCGTTCCGGCCCGCCACCCGCCGTACGTACCCCCGCAGCCACCCGTACTCCGCCGGGAGTCCGTCCGCCAGCTCGGCGGCCCGCCCGGCATGGCGCGCGGCCGCCTCCGCCGCCGGCGCCTGCACCTGTGGCAGTCCGCTGACCATCGCGTTCTCGGCCCGGATCATGGCGTCCAGGGAGTCCATCAGATGGAGCACCGCGCCGGCAGCCGCCCGGTCGGCGGGGAGGCCGGGCGCCCAGCCGACGGGCAGCGGGGGTCTCCAGTCCGCCGGGAGGCCCGGTCTCCTGATGCGGGGGGCGAGAGCCGTCGGGTGATCGGGGAAGCAGTCACGGACGGCGTCGAGGACGTCCCACAGCAGGCCGAAGTGGTAGGAGTTCTCCCACGCCTCCGCGACCTCGTGGAGCAGATAGCTCAGCAGCAGCGGGACACCGTACGGCTCGTCCCCGAGTTTTCCCAGGGCCGCCGACGTCCTTTCGTACGCCTTCCGCCAGCGGTCCCCGGGCCGCCTGAGGGTGGACCGCGGGTCCTCCGGCGGGCGGCGGGCGGCCCCCTCGCCGCCCGGCTCTCCGTCCGGTTCCCCCTCCGGTCCGCGGGCCGGTTCGGCGGAACTCCGGGAAACCTCCGAACCGGTCCCCGTGTTCTCCGTACACTCCCGCGAAACACCGGGAGCGGCGCGCGGAGATCACCGAGAATCGCGTCCATGACCGAGACCCCCGTACCCGCGTCCCAGTCCGCGCCCCGGCCCGTGAACCTGCCCGAGGCCCTGGCCTCCTTCACCGATGTCTACAGCCCGCGGATCGTGGCCCGGGTGAACGACTACGACGTGCGGATCGCCCACGCCGAGGGCGAGCACGTCTGGCACGTGCACGAGGACACCGACGAGTTCTTCCTCGTCCTCGACGGCCGCTTCGACATCGCCCTGCGCGACGCCGACGGCGGCGAGAGGACCGTCGAGTTGCACAAGGGCGACGTGTTCGTGGTGCCGCGCGGCACCGAGCACAGGCCGTCCTCGGCCGGCGGGTCGATCCTGATGTTCGAGCCCACCGGGACGGCCTCGACCGGGGACCGCCACGAGGGGAAGATCCCCGGCCACGTGGACAGCACCACCGGCCACGCCCTGGCCTGAGGGCATCCCGTCCCTTCCCCGCCGCGGTGCGGCGGGGAAGGGACGGGGGGGCGGGGGCAGAGGCCATTGGTACAGACCGGATTCGGTCAACGGACAGAGCAACCCTTTTCCGCCCTCTTCACCAAACCCCCGGACCCCTCCACCCGGACGGACGCCCCCCGTTGCGCCGCGTGCACCCGGCCGCACCCTCCGGGAACGGACCGGAAGTCGCCCTTAACGATTGGTCTGAACCAATCTATCGTCACCGGCGAGGCCCTGCGCACGGCAGGTCGCCACCCCCCGTACCGCTCCGCACGTCGGCCGAAGAGGCCGCGCGCGGAGGGAGGAGGAGCCCCCACATGCGACAGACCGGACACGCACCACGGACAGCACCGACGGCACCGACGGCGCGGAGGAGTCCCGCGAGGCTGCTGGCCTCGTTCTTCGCCTTCGCGCTGGCACTGCCCCTCATGATTGTCATGACCTCGGCAAGCTCGGCGGGCGCCCACGGCTGGATCACCTCCCCGCCCAGCCGCCAGGACCACTGCGCCACCGGCCGGGTCACCGGCTGCGACGGACTGCAGTACGAGCCGCAGAGCGTCGAGGCCCCCAAGGGCTCGCGCCTGTGCAGCGGCGGCACCCGCTGGACCTTCCTGGACGACGACAGCCGCAACTGGCCGGTCACCCAGGTCTCCAGCACCGTCACCTTCCAGTGGCGGCTGACCGCCGCGCACAGCACCAGCACCTGGGACTACTACGTCGACGGCGTCCTGTTCAAGCGGTTCGACCAGGGCGGCACCCGCCCGCCGTCGAACATCTCGCACACCCTGAGCGGCCTGCCCTCCGGCAAGCACAAGATCCTCGCCGTGTGGAACGTCGCGGACACCGCCAACGCGTTCTACAACTGCGTGGACGTCCAGGTCGGCAGCGGCGGCGGGGACGGTGGCGGCGGCGATGACGGCGGGACGCCCACCCCGCCGGCCGAGTGCGCCTCCTCCCCCACCTGGGACCGCTCCACCGCCTACACCGGCGGCCGGACCGTCACCCACCGCGGCCACGCCTGGCGGGCGGCCTGGTGGACGCGCGGCGAGGAACCGGGCGCCTCCGGTGTCTGGCGGGACCTGGGCCCCTGCTGAACCGCGCCTCCCCGCCATCTACGCGGACGGGCGGACGGCGGCCGGACAGAGGCCGCCGTCCGCCCGGCGTGCCCGCCGTACGAGCGGGGGCTACCCGTCGCCGATCCCGGCCAGCCGGAGAACCGCGTCCAGCCCCCGGACCTGTCCCGGGGCGGCTCCGGCCGGCAGCACGTAGGAGCGCAGTCCCGCGCCGACCGCCCCGCCGTCCTTGGCCGGGTGGTCCCCCACCATCAGGGTCTCGGCCGGACCGGCGCCCAACTCCCGGCAGACGTGCAGGAACAGCCGGGGATCGGGCTTCTCCGTGCCGTGCTCGAAGGAGTGCGTCCAGGAGGAGAACCAGTCGTCCAGCCGGTGGTGGGCGAAGGTGGCGCGCAGATCCCACCCGACGTCGCTGACCACGCCCAGGGCCACGCCCGCGGCGGCCAGCCGGGTCAGTACGGCCGTGCTGTCCGCGTACGGCACCCAGTGCTCGGGAGTCCGCAACTGCTCGTAGAGTTCCCCGGCCACCGGCGCCAGTTCCGGGACGGAGGCGTACCAGGTGGTGAAGGCGTGCCGGTGGGCCCGGGCCGACACGTCCCGGGCACGCTGGGCCCCGGCCACCGCCGGGTCCGACAGACCGGCTTCGAGCCCGCCCAGCAGGGCCTCCATCTCCGCCTCGCCCACCGGGCGCGCCAGCGCCGTCCGTATGCGGTCCGCGTACGTGCCGATCTGGAACAGCGTGCCGGAGAAGTCGAAGAGCACGGCCCGTACGGCGGCGGGCGACCCCTGCGGGGCCGTCACGGCGCGGATGGGGCCCTCGGGGCCGTGACCGGGCAGTCGGCTCATCCGGTCTTCCTACCACGCTCCGGGTGGGCGGTCAGAGCCTTGCGACCACCACGCGGTCGCCGCACAGCTTGCGCATGTCGTCCTCGTCGGAGGTGAAGACGGTGACGGCGCCGGGCTGCCGCAGGGCGACGGCCGCCAGGGCCGCGTCGATGGCGTACTTGTGGCCGTGCAGCCCGGTCTCCTTCAGGAGGCCGGTCGCGTCCCGGGCGACATCCTCGGTCACCGGCTCCACGTGGAGGCGGGACAGCGCCCACTGCCAGGCGGGGAGGTAGCGCGTCGGGTCGTACGCCTCGATGAGGGTCATCGAGGTGGTTATGACGCGGACGCCGAGCCGATGGGCTTCCTTCAGACGGAAACCCATACGGCGCTCCCCCCTGACCCACTGGGACAACCCCTCGCTGTCGAGCAGGTAGACCGTCCCGCCCCCGGTCACGCGACCTCCCGGTGCTGCTCGGGCGCGGGCGTCTCCACCTCCGCCCGCCGGGCACGGGCGAGCTCGGCGTGCATGCGCTCGATCTCCCGGCGCTCGGCCTCGGCCTCGGCCATCTCCGCCTCGGTGATCTCCCCGTACTCCTCCTCCCACCAGCTGACGGCCTCTCCCAGCCGGTCCTGCTCGCGCTGACGCTCTATGGCGTGCGTGACGTAGCGGCTGAAGCCGCCGGGGCCCACCTCGGCCCGGATGGCATCGGCCAGCTCCTCCGGCAGGGTCACGGTGTACTTCTTCGTTGCCATACCGCCGACCATACAGAGAGGGCCGGGCCGCCGGAACGCGAAGCCGGCCCGTTCATACGCATGTGTGATCGGTACTCACGCCTTTGACGCCGGGCGGCCGCCGGCCCGTCCCGTCACGCCGCCGGGCCCGTGAGGCGGGCGTGGAGGCGGCGGGCGGAGGCGTCGGTGAGGGAGGCGATCTGGTCGACGATCACGCGCAGCCGGGTTTGGTCGTCACCGGCCTGCGAGAACAGCGCGCGGAACTGCGGGTCCAGGCCGTCCGGGGCGCGGGCGGTCAGCGCCTGGGCCAGCCCGGCCAGGATGTCGCGCTGTTCGCCGCGCAGCCGCTCCTGGTCGGGGCGCTGCATGACGTACCGGTCGGCGACGGCCTTGAGCACGTCGCACTCCAGGCGGGCGGCGCGCGGGACCACCAGGCGGGCGCCGTAGCGGGTCAGGCGGCCCGAACCGTACGCCGCCCGGGTCGCGCCCTCGGCGGCCAGGCAGAACCGGCCGATGAGCTGGCTGGTGGCGTCCTTCAGCCGAGCCTGGGCGACGGCCGTGCCGTCGTAGCCGTGCGGCCACCACTCCTGGCCCAGCAGCCGGTCCAGGGCCTCGGCGAGTTCGGCCTCCTCGGTGCCGGGCGGCGCGTAGCGGGCGGCGGCGACGGCGAAGACCTCCCGGCGCTCGGGTTCGGCCAGCAGCAGGTTGGGATCGAGGTGGCCGGCGTGGAGGCCGTCCTCGACGTCGTGGACGGAGTAGGCCACGTCGTCGGACCAGTCCATGACCTGTGCCTCGAAGCACTGGGCGTGTTCGGGCGCGCCGCGCCGGAACCACTCGAAGACCGGCAGGTCGTCCTCGTAGAAGCCGAACTTCCGCGAGGCGGGATCGGCTGGGTGGCCGCCGCGCGGCCAGGGGTACTTGGTGGCGGCGTCCAGCCCGGCACGGGTGAGGTTGAGGCCGACGCATGCCGGAGGGCCGCCGTCCCCTTGCGCCGGTCCGGCGAACCGTTTCGGCTCCAGCCGCGACAGCAGCCGCAGCGACTGCGCGTTGCCCTCGAAGCCGCCGCAGGGCTCGGCGATCTCGTCCAGTACGCGCTCGCCGTTGTGCCCGAAGGGCGGGTGGCCCAGATCGTGGGCGAGGCAGGCGGTCTCCACCAGATCCGGGTCGCAGCCGAGCGCCGCGCCCAGTTCCCGGCCGACCTGGGCGCACTCCAGGGAGTGCGTCAGGCGGGTGCGGGGGGTGGCGTCCCAGGCGCCGGCGGCGGCGTCGGGGGTGACGACCTGGGTCTTGCCCGCGAGCCGCCGCAGCGCGGCGGAGTGCAGCACCCGCGCCCGGTCGCGCTGGAAGGCGGTGCGTCCGGGCCGTTTGTCGGGCTCGGGCACCCAGCGTTCCAGCGCCGCGCCGTCGTAGCCGGTGACGTGCTCCGCCGGTCCGTCGCCCCAGGGGCTGTACGTCGTGTCGTCCATGGCGTACGCATCGCCATACCCGCCGCTCATACACCGACGCTAGCCGCCCCGGGTGACAACGCGGGCCGGCGCGGGCGGACGCCGGCGGTCAGCGGGTGCGGGCCGGTGCGCCCCGCGCCGGACGGAGGAGGGACGTGCGGACGCCGTACGCGCCCGGGCGAGCGCCTCGTCGTAGCGGTGCAGTACGAGGCGGGCCAGCGCCGGGTGCGCGCCCAGCGGGGAGGCGGCCGGCAGGCCGGGGGCGTCGCCCGCGCACCGGGCGGCGAAGAGGCCCGGCGCGGTGAAGTACGAGGCCAGGGCGGTGTCATGGCGCCCGTCGGCGCGCAGGGCGGCCACGGCCTCGGGCACGGTCGGCCGTGCGGCCGAGGCGTAGGCGGGCAGCACCGGGACGCCGCCGAGGCGTGCGGAGAGCAGGGCGGCCGTCCGTTCGGCGTCCCGGGCCGAGTCCGCATCGCGCGAGCCGGCCGCCGCCAGCACCACGCCGCCGGTGCTCACCGCACCGGCGGCGTTCCAGCCCGTCTCGGCCAGCCGCCCGGCCAGCGCCTCGGCCAGCAGCGGGTGCGGTCCCAGCGGCGCCGCGGTCAGCACGGACAGGTGCCCGGCGGCGGCAGCTGCCTCGGGCAGGTCGTGTTTGACGTGGTGACCGCGGCCCAGGAGCAGCGGGACGAGGACCGCCCGGCCGGCCGGGAGCGTGTCGAGGGCGTCCGGCAGCAGGGGCTCGTTCAGCTCCACGTGCCCGAGTTCCACCCGCAGGCCGGGCCGCAGGGACCGCACGAGGCCGAGCAGTGCGGTGACGGTGCGCAGCGCCCGGGGGTCGCGGGAGCCGTGGGCGACCGCGACCAGCGGGGGCGCGGGGCAGGTGCGGGGGCGGACGCGGAAGGGGGAGGTCATGGGGCGAGTGTGGCGGGCCCCGGTTGCCCCGCCGTTGCGGCGTCGTGACGCCCGGTTGCGCACGGCTCACGGCACCCGCCGGAGCGGGCTGAGGCCGGTGTGCCGGGCCCGTAACCTGCGAGGGCGCGCGGCGTAACACGCGCGACGCACGCTGGGCGGCATGAGCGCGACGACTGCCCAGCCCGCCGGACAGGCCCCCCAGGCGCCCGAGGGGAGCGTGGACACCCACTGCCCGTACTGCGCCCTGCAGTGCGGCATGGGGTTGCGCCCCACCGGGGGCGAGGAGGGGGTCGAGGTCGTCGAGCGCACCGCGTTCGACGTCAACCGGGGCGCGCTGTGCGGCAAGGGCCGCACCGCCCCGGCCGTGCTCTCCTCCCGGGTGCGGCTGACCGGGCCGCTGGTGCGGCGCCGTGCCGGCGGGCCGCTGGAACCGGCCGGCTGGGACGAGGCGCTGGACCGCGTCGCGGCGGGGCTGTCGGATACGCGGGCCGCCCACGGGGCGGACGCGGTGGGGGTGTTCGGCGGGGGCGGGCTGACGAACGAGAAGGCGTACGCGCTGGGCAAGTTCGCCCGGCTGGTGCTGGGCACCTCCCAGATCGACTACAACGGCCGGTTCTGCATGTCCTCGGCCGCCGCCGCCCTGAACAGGGCGTTCGGGCTGGACCGGGGGCTGCCCTTCCCGCTGGCGGACGTCGCGCGCACCGGCTGCGTGATCCTGGTGGGCGCCAACCCCGCCGACACCATGCCGCCCGCCCTGCGCTACTTCACCGAGCTGCGCGAGCGGGGCGGGAAGCTGATCGTGATCGACCCCCGCCGCACCCGTACCGCCGAGCACGCCGACCTGCACCTGGCCCCGCGCCCCGGCACCGACCTGGCCCTCGCGCTGGGCATGCTGCATCTGGTGGTGGCCGAGGGAAGGGTGGACACCGACTTCGTGGCGGCGCGCACCAGCGGCTGGGAGGAGGCGCGCGCGGCGGCGATGGCGCACTGGCCGGAGCTGGTGGAGCGGATCACCGGGGTGCCGGTGCCCGCGCTGCGCGAGGCGGTGGCGCTGTTCTGCGACGCGGAGTCGTCGATGGTGCTCACCGCTCGCGGGCCCGAGCAGCAGTCCAAGGGCACCGACACCGTCGGCGCCTGGATCAACCTGTGCCTGGCCACCGGCCGGGCGGGACGCCCGCTGTCCGGCTACGGCTGCCTGACCGGGCAGGGCAACGGCCAGGGCGGGCGCGAGCACGGCCAGAAGGCCGACCAGCTGCCCGGTTACCGCAGACTGGACGACCCGGCGGCGCGCGAGCACGTGGCACGGGTGTGGGGCGTGGACCCGAATTCGCTGCCGGGGCCGGGGCGCAGCGCGTACGAGCTGCTGGACGCCCTCGGCCGCGATGTGCGCGCCCTGCTGCTGACGGGCTCCAACCCGGTGGTCTCCGCACCGCGCGCCGCCCATGTGGAGCAGCGGCTGCGGTCGCTGGACTTCCTGGCGGTGTGCGACGTGGTGCTGTCGGAGACGGCCGCGCTGGCGGACGTGGTGCTGCCGGTGGCGCAGTGGGCGGAGGAGACGGGGACGACGACCAGCCTGGAGGGCCGGGTGCTGCTGCGCCGCAGGGCCGTGGGCGCCCCGCCCGGGGTGCGCACCGATCTGGAGGTGCTGAAAGCGCTGGCGGGGCGGCTGGGCTGGGAGAAGGGCTTCCCCGCCGATCCGGAGGAGGTCTTCGAGGAGCTGCGGAGGGCCTCGGCCGGGGGGCCGGCGGACTACTCGGGGATCACCTACCGCCGTATCGCCGAGGAGGACGGGGTCTTCTGGCCGTGCCCGGAGGTTTCGGCCACGGACGAGGCCGACGACCCGGCGGTGGACCGCTCCCCCGCCCCCCACCCCGGCACCCCGCGCCTGTTCCTGGACCGTTTCGCCACCGGCGACGGCCGGGCCCGCTTCGCGCCCGTCGTCCACCGCCCCCCGGCGGAGGAACCGGACGCCGGCCACCCGCTGCTGCTGACCACGGGCCGGGTGCCGGCCCAGTACCAGTCGGGCGCCCAGACCCGGCGGGTGGCGGAGCTGAACGACGCGGCCCCGGGCCCGTTCGTCGAGCTCCACCCGCGGCTGGCCGAGCGGATCGGGGTGGCCGAGGGGGAGCCGGTGGCGGTGGTCTCGCGGCGGGGGCGGGCGGTGGCGCCGGCCCGGATCACACCGGGCATCCGCCCGGACACGGTGTTCATGCCGTTCCACTGGCCGGGCGAGGGGCGTGCCAACACCCTGACCAATCCGGCCCTGGACCCGGTCTCGCGCATGCCGGAGTTCAAGGTCTGCGCGGTCCGCGTGGAGTGTGCGGGGGACCGCCCGGCAGCGACCGGTCCGGCGGAGGACGAGGCGCGGGAGGACAGGCGGTAACGTCGTCGGCATGTGGACGGATGCGGGCTCCCCCGCCGCGGACGGGCCGTCACGCGCCCCGGAGCTCGAACAGGACTACGCGGCCGCCTGGCGGGAGTGGGACGAGGACGGGAACGCCGTTCTGTGGGACGCGACCGCCGCTGACGGGACCAGTGGCACAGCACGGTGACGTCCGCCCGGTCCGTCCGGCCGACCCGGCCGGGTCCTGTTCCCCCTGCCGGGCTCGCACCTGTTCAGGAGCCGTCCGCCTCCTCGGCTTCCCCGGCGACCCAGGCCAGGTAGTCCGTGCCTCCGCGGACGACCGGGGTGGCGATGATCTCGGGGGTGTCGTAGTCGTGCGCCGCGCGCAGATGCGCCTCCAGGGCGTCGTAGCGGGCCGCCGCCGTCTTCAGCAGCACCTGCCACTCGGGCTCGGCGCGCACCTCGCCCTCCCACCGGTAGACCGAGGTCACCGGGCCGGAGATCTGGGCGCACGCGGCGACGCGGGCCTCCACCGCGCCGCGCGCCAGCGCCTCGGCCTTCTCCTTGCTGTCGGTGGTGGTCAGCACCGTCAGGACGCCCGTCTCCGCCATGGCCGCCGCTCCTCTCCTTCTTCCTCACCGTCTTCGCGGTCCTGCCCGCCCACCGTAGCCGCGGCAACCGTGGCGCGGTCCGGTCCGTCTCCGTCGGTATGGTGATCAGCTCGGCGAAGGCCAGGGGAACGAAGAAGACCGCGAAGCCCGGGAGAAGCCCCGGGAGAAGACAGGTCCTCCAGACCGCGGTGCTGCTGTGCGTGCTGGGGCTGCTGCCCGCGACCTGGGTCGCGGTCTCCGCCGGCGACCGCGTCCGCACCGTCGGCGACGCACCCGCCGCCCCGGTCGCGGTCGTGTTCGGCGCCGGACTGTGGGACGGGGAGCCGTCCCCGTACCTGGCGCACCGGCTGGACGCCGCCGCCGAGCTGTACGGCCGGGGCCGGGTGCGCGCGGTACTGGTCACCGGTGACAACAGCCGCCGCGACTACGACGAGACGAGTGCCATGCGGGACTACCTGGTGCGCCGCGGCGTCCCCGCCGGGGACGTCGTCGGCGACCACGCGGGCTTCGACACCTGGGACCCCTGCGCCCGCGCCCGGCGGGTCTTCGGCATGGAGCGCGCGCTGCTGGTGAGCCAGGGTTTCCACATACGCCGCGCGCCGGCCCTGTGCCGGGCCGCCGGGATCGACGCACACGGCGTCGGTGTCGCCGAGCCGCACGACGCCACCTGGTACTACGGCGCGCTGCGCGAGGTGGCGGGCGCGGCGAAGGCCGGGCTGGAGGCGACGTTCACCCCCGATCCGCACTTCCTCGGCCCGCGCGAGCGGGGCCTCGAGCGGGCTCTGGCGGACTGATCCGTACCGCCCGGTGCCCGGCGGCTCACCCTTGAGTGGTATCCCAGGACTCTTTTCGGACAAGGCGGTTGACCGCTCCGGCCGCCGGCGCGTTGTCTGCCGGTGGTGCGGGCCGCCCCCGGACCTCTCCCCCTCTCCTCCCCCCTCTTCCGGAGCCACCACATGACCGCTGCTCCCCGCCGTCCCCAGGCCGAGACTCCACCGGACCGCCCCGGCGACCCCGGGCGCCCGGAGCGCCCCGGCCGCGCTCGCCACACCCCCCTGTACGGTTCGGGCCTCGACGGCGACGGCCTGCCCGCCCTGTACGAGCGGCTGCGCGCGGAGCACGGGCCGGTCGCGCCCGTCGCCCTGGCTCCGGGGGTGCACGCCTGGCTGGTCATGGGCTACGAGGAGCTGCTGCGGGTGACGCGCCGCGAACAGGACTTCAGCCACGACCCCCGGCACTGGCGCCTGCTGCGCGACGGACGGGTGCCGGCCGACTCCCCGCTGCTGGCGTTCCTCGACTGGCGTCCGGCCCTGATGTTCGCCGACGGGCGGCGGCACCGGCGGATGCGGTCGGCCGTCGCCGACGCGCTGGGCCGGGTCGACGGCGGTGAGCTGGGCCGCCTGGTGCGGGACACCGCCGACCGGCTGATCGACGCCTTCGCGGGGCGGAGCGAGGCCGATCTCGTACCGCACTACGCGCACCGCCTGCCGGCGCGGGTCGTCACCCGGCTGCTGGGGGCGGACGAGCCGGTCAGCCGCAAACTGGCGGAGGCCGTCGCCGGCACGGCCGCCGCCAACGCCGACTCCGTCCACGCCGGCCGCCGGCTGGAGCGCGTCCTGCTGGCCCTGGTGAGGGAGAAGCGGTGCGCCCCGGGCCCCGACCTCACCTCCTGGCTGCTGACCCACCCCGCCTCGCTGCGCGAGGAGGAGGTGCTGCACAACCTGGCCGTGACGGTGGTGGCAGCCCACCAGACGACGAAGAACTGGATCGCCACCACGCTGCGCCTGCTGCTGACCGATCCGGCCCTGCGCTCCTCGCTGGACGGCGGGCACCTGACCCTGGACGAGGCGCTGGATCTGGTGCTGTGGCGGTTCCCGCCCACCCAGAACCTCCCCGGCCGCTACGCCCTGCGCGACGTCCGGCTGGGCCGGCAGGAGGTGCGGGGCGGGGACATGCTCGTGCTGGGGCTGGCCGCCGCGGGCCGCGATCCCGGGGTGCTGCCCGCGTGCGGGCGGCCGGTGACGGGCAACCGCGCGCATGTGGCGTTCGGCGCGGGACCGCACGCCTGCCCGGCCCAGCCGCAGGCCCGGCTGATCGCGCGGACGGCCGTGGAGGTGCTGCGGCGGCGGCTGCCCGGCCTGCGGCTGGCGGTGCCCGAGGAGCGCCTGGCCTGGGCGTCGTCGCCGTGGACCAGGGGTCTTGCGGCGCTGCCCGTACGGCTGGCGCCCTGAGCGGCTCGTCCGGAGGCGGACCGCTCAGGGCGGGGCTCACAGCCTCCGGCCGGGTGCGCTGAGGGCGGTGTTGCCGCCGGGAAACAGCGGTGATCCGGGCGGGAAACAGCCGCGTCGCACGCTTTCCGCATGACCTCGAAGAAGCGTGTGGTGGTGATCGGCGGCGGGATGGCCGCCGCCCGGCTGGCCGGGCAGCTCTCCGCCGCAGGCGCCCTTGGCCCCGACGGGGCCGCCGTGGATCTGACGGTCGTCGGCGAGGAGCCCCACGCTCCGTACAACCGGGTGCTGCTGGCCGGGGTGCTGGCCGGGCGGTACGCACCGGAGGTGATCGGCCTGCCCGCCCCGCCCGCCGCACGCTGGCTGCGCGGTGTGCGGGCGGTGCGGCTGGACCGGGCCGAGCGGCTGGTGCGGTGCGACGACGGCTCCTCGCTGGCGTACGACGCCCTGGTGCTGGCCACCGGCTCCAACCCGGTGCTGCCGCCGCTGCGCGGGCTCTTCCCCGGCGGCGGGCACGAACCGCCCCGCGGCGTGCGTCCCTTCCGCACCCTGGCCGACTGCCGGGCGCTGGAGGCGGAGGTGCGTCCCGGGGCGCGGGCCGTCGTCGTCGGCGGCGGTCTGCTCGGGGTCTCGGCCGCCCGCGCGCTGGCCGGGCGGGGGGTGCGTACCGTCCTGGCCCACCAGGGCGAGCACCTCATGGAGCGTCATCTGGACGCCCGCGCCTCGGCGCTGCTGCGCGGGCATCTGGAGGGACTGGGCGTCGAGGTCCACACCGAGTGCCGCGTCCGCGGCCTGCTGACCGCGGGGAGCGCCGGGAGGGGAAGCGCGGACGCGGGAGCCGTGGCCCGCGGCGTGGAGCTGGCCGACGGCTACCGGCTGGAGGCCGAACTGGTCGTCCTCGCCTGCGGGGTGCGTCCGCGGACCGGGCTCGCCCGGGCGGCCGGGCTGGAGGTCCGCGAGGGGATCGTGGTGGACGACGAGCTGCGCACCGGCGATCCCCGCGTCCACGCCGTCGGCGACTGCGCCGAGCACGCCGGGACGGTCTACGGGCTGGCCGGCGCCGCCCAGGAGCAGGCCGACGCGCTGGCCCGCGTCCTGCTGGCGGACAGCGCCGTGGACAGCGCCGTGGACGGTGGCCCGGACAGCACCGCGGAGGGTACGGCCGCCGGTGCTCGGTCCCCCGCGTACACCGGCACCCGGGCGCTGACCCGGCTGACGCTGGCCCCGACCCCCTCCGGGCCCGGGGGCGCGCTGGACCTCGCCGCGTTCGGCGAGACCGTGCCCCGCGCGGGCGACGACGTCGTCCGCCTCGCCGACGCCACCCGCAGCGTCTACCGCAAGGTCGTCGTCCGCGGCGACCGGCTGGTGGGCGGCATCCTCCTGGGCGATCTCGGCACCGTCGGCGCCCTCGCCCGCGCCTGGGAGGGCGGCGAGCCGCTGCCCTCCGCCCCGCTGCTCCACCTGCTCACCAACGATGGAGGCCTGTAGACATGCCACGGACGCCACGCCCCACGATCGTGCTCGTCGGGCACGGGATGGTCGGACAGCGGTTCCTGGAGGAGCTCGCGAGCCGGGAGGTGACCGGCCGGGCCCGGGTGGTCGTGCTGTGCGAGGAGCCCAGGCCCGCCTACGACCGCGTGCAGCTCACCTCGTACTTCTCCGGCCGCACGCCCGAGGAGCTGTCCCTGGTGGACGAGGGCTTCATGGAGCGGCACGGCATCGAGCTGCGCCTGGGCGACCCGGCGGTCGCGATCGACCGCGAGGCGCGCACCGTGACCTCGCGCGCCGGGCTGGAGATCGGTTACGACACGCTGGTGCTGGCCACCGGCTCCTACCCGTTCGTGCCGCCCGTGCCGGGAAGCGACGGCACCGGCTGCTTCGTCTACCGCACGGTGGAGGATCTGCTCGCCATCGAGGAGTACGCGGGCCGAAGCCGGGTGGGCACGGTCGTCGGCGGCGGCCTGCTGGGCCTGGAGGCGGCCGGTGCGCTCAGCGGGCTGGGTCTTGAGACCCACATCGTGGAGTTCAACCCGCGTCTGATGGCCCTCCAGGTGGACGAGGGCGGCGGCGCCGCCCTGCGCCGCACCGTGGAGGGGATGGGCCTGACCGTCCACACCGGTGTGGGCGGCAAGGAGATCACCACCGGCCCGGACGGGGCCGTCACGGGCATGGCGCTGTCGGACGGTTCGGCGATCGCCACCGACCTGGTGGTCTTCTCGGCGGGCGTGCGCCCCCGCGACGAACTGGCCCGCGACTGCGGCCTGGAGGTGGGCGAGCGCGGCGGGATCGTCGTGGACGAGCACTGCCGCACCGCCGACGCGGCGGTGTACGCCGTCGGCGAGTGCGCCAGGACCGCGGACGGCATGGTGTACGGCCTGGTGGCGCCGGGCTACGAGATGGCGCGGGTGGCGGCCGGCGCGATCGACGGCGAGCTGGGCGGTGCCGGGGGCGCGGGCAGCCCGGGGGCGTCCTTCACCGGCGCCGACACCTCCACCAAACTCAAGCTGCTGGGCGTGGACGTGGCCTCCTTCGGCGACGCGCTGGGGAGGACGGAGGGCTGTCTGGACGTCGTCTACTCCGACTCCCGGGCGGGGGTCTACAGGAAGCTCGTGGTCGCCGCCGACGGCACCCTGCTGGGCGGTGTGCTGGTCGGCGACGCCGAGGCGTACGGCACGCTGCGCCCGCTGACCGGCAGCGTCCCGCCGGTGGCGCCCGAGCAGCTCGTCCTGCCGGCCGGTGCCGGTGCGCCCGCGGCGCTGGGGCCGTCCGCCCTGCCGGACGACGCGGTGGTGTGCAGCTGCCACAACGTCACCAAGGGCACCGTCCGCGCGGCCGTCACCGACCACGCGTGCACCACGGTGCCCGAGGTGAAGAAGTGCACCAAGGCGGGCACCGGCTGCGGAAGCTGTGTGAAGGTGCTCACCGCTCTCGTCAACGACGAGCTGGAGGCGAGCGGCGTCACCGTCGACAAGGGCCTGTGCGGCTGCTTCGCCCACACCCGCGGCGAGCTGTACGAGATCGCCCGCACCCGGCGGCTGTCCACCTTCGCCGAGCTGCTGGACGGCCACGGCCGCGAGGAGGCCCGCGGCGGGGAGGGCTGCGAGGTGTGCAAGCCGGCCGTCGCCTCGATCATCGCCTCGCTCGCCCCGGTGCTGGGGGCCAGCGGCTACGTGCTGGACGGTGAGCAGGCGGCGCTGCAGGACACCAACGACCACCATCTGGCCAACCTCCAGCGCAACGGCTCGTACTCGGTCGTGCCGCGCGTCCCCGGCGGTGAGATCAGCCCCGAGAAGCTGATCGTGATCGGCGAGGTGGCCCGCGACTTCGGTCTCTACACCAAGATCACCGGTGGTCAGCGGATCGACCTGTTCGGCGCCCGCGTCGACCAGCTCCCGGCGATCTGGGCGCGGCTGGTGGAGGCCGGTTTCGAGTCCGGTCACGCCTACGGCAAGGCGCTGCGCACGGTGAAGTCGTGCGTGGGGCAGACCTGGTGCCGCTACGGGGTGCAGGACTCGGTGCGCATGGCCATCGACCTGGAGTTGCGCTACCGGGGCCTGCGCGCGCCGCACAAGCTGAAGGGGGCGGTCTCCGGCTGCCAGCGCGAGTGCGCCGAGGCCCGGGGCAAGGACTTCGGCGTGATCGCCACGGCGAACGGCTGGAACCTGTACGTGGGCGGCAACGGCGGCGCGACCCCGCGCCACGCCGACCTGCTGGCCAAGGACCTGTCGGACGCCGAGCTGGTCCGGCTGATCGACCGCTTCCTGATGTTCTACGTCCGCACCGCCGACCGGCTGGAGCGCACCGCCGCCTGGCTGGAGCGGATCGAGGGCGGCCTGGACCATGTGCGCGACGTGGTCGTGCACGACTCGCTGGGGCTGTGCGCCGAACTGGAGGAGCTGATGGCCGGCCATGTGGCGAACTACCGCGACGAGTGGGCCGCGACGCTGGAGGACCCCGAGCGGCTGCGGCGCTTCGTGTCCTTCGTCAACGCCCCCGACGCGCCGGACCCGTCGGTGCGGTTCGTCGCCGAGCGCGAGCAGGTCCGGCCCGATCTGACGCTCCTGTCCGGCCCCGACATCCCCGTCCGCACACTCGAAGCCCTCGAAGGGAGCACGGCCCGATGACCACGGCGACGACCGGAACGAGGACCGAAGTGACGACCGCGGCGACGACCGAAGTTACGACCAGGACCGGGACCGCCGCCGTTTCGGGCGAGGACCGGACGGCCGGGTCGCGGGTGGAGGTGCGCGCCGGCGGCGGCTGGGCCGCGGTGTGCGGCCTGTCCGATCTGGTGCCGGGGCGGGGGGTGGCCGCGCTGCTGCCCGACGGCCGGCAGATCGCCGTGTTCCGGGACCGGGCGGGCCGGACGTACGCCGTCGGCAACCGCGACCCGTTCACCGGCGCCCGGGTGCTCTCGCGCGGACTGCTGGGCTCGGCCGGCGGCCGGGCGTTCGTCGCCTCCCCGCTGCTCAAGCAGCGCTTCGACCTGGCCACGGGCCGGTGTCTGGACGACGAGGCGGTGTCGGTTCCGGTGTACGCGGTCCGCACCCGCTGAGAAGCCCGGCGAGGGCGGCGGGAACCGCCGGGGAGGGACGAAGGACCCCGGCCGCGGCCCGTGTGGGGCGGGCCGCGACCGGGGCCCGGCTCCAGGTCCTGTGCGCAGCGGGCGGGATCCGCCGGACGGAACCTGTCCCCGTCCGGCACGGCGGCCGCCCTGCCCCGGCGGTTCGGCGCCCCGGACGGGAGCCGGTGTCAGCCCGCGGCGCACTCCTGTCCGCCGAGGCTGACGCGGGTGCCGTCCTGGGCGGCGCCCCCGCTGGTCTGGAATCCGAAGGAGATCGTCCCACCGGCCGGGACCGTGCCGTTGTAGGCGGCGTTGGCGACGGTGACGGTGCTGCCGCTCTGCGAGAAGGATCCGTTCCAGCCGTTGGCCAGGCTCACCCCGGCCGGCAGGTCGAACTGCGCGCGCCAGCCGCTGAGGGCCTGTCCGGTGCGGACGGTCACGGAGACGACCGAGCCGGTGTCCCAGCGGTTGGAGACGTTGAAGACGGCGGAGCAGTCGCCCGTGGGCGGCTCGGGGTCGTCCGGGTCGCCGGGGTCGCCGCCCGCCGCGACGAAGGCGTCGCGCAGCGCGTCGTAGGCCGGCTTGGGCCGGTAGTTCTCGTCCCAGGGGCAGGCGGCGCCCTGTCCCTCGAAGACGTCCGGCACCCAGGAGTCCCGGTCGCTGACGCCCCAGACGGTGATGCCGGAGCACCGGGAGACCGCCAGGCAGGCGTCGGCCACCGCGCGGTAGTCACGGGCCTGCTGCTGGAGCTTGGAGCTGTCGGACGGCATCTGCATCCGGATGTCCAGCTCGGTGACCGCGACCTCCAGGCCCAGGTCGGCGAAGCGCTGGAGGTTCTGCCGGATGGCGGGACCGTTGACGTTGCCGACGATGAGGTGGTTCTGGAAGCCGACGCCGTCGATCGGCACGCCCTGCGCCAGCAGGTCGCTGACCAGGCGGTACAGACCGTCGCTCTTGGCGTTGTCGAGCTCGGTGTTGTAGTCGTTGATGAACAGCTTGGCGTCCGGGTCCGCGGCGCGGGCGGCCCGGAAGGAGTCGGCGATGTAGGAGGCGCCGAGCTGCTGGTAGAACTTGCTCTGCCGCAGCGAGCCGTCCTCGTTGAACGCCTCGTTGACCACGTCCCAGCGCTGGACCTGGCCCTTGTAGCGGCTGACCTGGGTGGTGACGTGGTCGGTCATGATCTGGCGCAGCTCGTTGTTCGAGAACGACCCGTTCTGCAGCCAGCCCGGCATCTGGCTGTGCCAGACCAGGGTGTGGCCGTAGACGAGCTGGTCGTTGTCCTGGGCGAACTGGACCAGACGGTCGCCCCCGGCCCAGTTGTACTGGCCGCGCTGGGGTTCGACCGCCTCCCACTTCATGGCGTTCTCGGCGGTGACGCTGTCGAACTCGGTGCTGACGATGTCGCTGTAGGTCCCGTTGCTCAGCAGGCCGTCGTTGACGGCCGTGCCGATGAAGCGGCCGGTGGACTCGGCGACCTCGCGCAGGGAGGGGTCGGCCGCCTGGCTCGGGGCGCTGAACCCGAAGGCCAGGGCCGCGGCCGCGGCGGAGGCGGCTACGGTCGCCCGCGCTAAGCGGCGTACGGTGCTTACACGGTGTTGCCTCATGCTGGGGTGTCCCTCTCTCGACTCCCCGGAACTCTTTCCGGAAGACTGTTGGAAGGTTTCGAGGGTGCGCCGGGAACGGTAGAGCCGATGGGAACGCCCGTCAACGGTGTGCGCGTGTGGAGGAGAGAGAGCATGGGAGACGGCATGACGGACGGCGTGGTCGCCGCGGCCGGCAAGGTCGCGGAGCAGAGGATGGCATCCAAGGTGGAGCAGAAGGTCACGATCACGGCGATCGCCCAGGAGGCGGGGGTCTCGGTCCCCACGGTATCGCGGGTGGTCAACGGCCGCTCGGACGTCGCGCCCGCGACCCGGGCCAGGGTCGAGGAGCTGCTGCGGCAGTACGGCTACCGCCGCCGCACGGCCTCCTCCGGCGACCGGCCGGCCCTGATCGACCTGGTCTTCAACGATCTCGACAGCCCCTGGGCGGTGGAGATCATCCGCGGCGTGGAGGAGACCACGCACGAGGTCGGCTTCGGCACGGTGGTCTCGGCGATCCACGACCGCGCGGGCTCGGCCCGGCAGTGGATGCGCAATCTGCGGGCCCGCGCCTCCGGCGGCGTGATCCTGGTGACCTCGGTCCTGGAGCCGGTCCTCCACGAGGAGCTGCACCGCCTCGGCGTTCCGCTGGTGGTGGTGGACCCCTCCGGCTCCCCGGCCCTGGACGCGCCGACGGTGGGTGCCACCAACTGGGCCGGCGGCATGTCCGCCACCGAGCACCTGCTGGAGCTGGGCCACCGCCGCATCGGCTTCATCGCCGGGCCGCCCAGACTCCTGTGCAGCCGTGCCCGGCTGGACGGCTACCGCGCCGCGCTGGAGGCCGCAGGCGTCGGGGTGGACGACCGGCTGATGGTGCCGGGCGACTTCTACCACGAGGCCGGCTTCACCGGCTGCAACCGGCTGATGGACCTGGACGAGCCGCCCACCGCCCTGTTCGCCGCCAGTGACCAGATGGCGCTGGGCGCGATCGAGGCGCTGCGGCGGCGCGGGATGCGGGTGCCGGAGGACGTCAGCATCGTCGGGTTCGACGACCTTCCGGAAGTCCGCTGGTCCGCTCCGCCGCTGACGACGGTGCGTCAGCCGCTGGTGGAGATGGGCAAGGTCGCGGCCCGCACCGTACTGCGCCAGGCCAGGGGCGAGGAGATCGACTCCCCGCGCGTGGAACTCGCCACTGAGCTGGTCATTCGCGCCAGCACGGCACCGCTGCCCGGCTGACGCGGGCAGCGGACCGGACAACTCCATATAACGGGCGCATCACGCTGCCGGGCCTCGGGTCCCGTTTTTTGTCAGACCTGTTGACACCGCTGGAGCGCGTACGTACTTTCCCACCACCACTACCGATAATTTTCGGATTCCTTCCGGAAGGTACGCGATGCGAACAGCAGTGCAGGGCTCGGCCGCAAGAGGCCGCAAGGGATTCGGGCGGCGCCACGCCGCCGGGCTGACGGCGGCAGTACTGGCCGCCTCCGTACTCACCGCCTGCGGCAGCGGTGGGCCGGGCGAGGAGAAGGCCGGCGGGACCCTGAAGGTGTGGGTCTACCAGGACGCCTCGACCAAGGTGCAGCGCGAGGCGGTCGAGCGGTTCAACAAGACCTCCGACGTCAAGGCCGAGCTCGTCGAGGTGCCCGGCGAGGGCTACCAGGACAAGATGCGCTCTGCGATGGGCACGCCCAACGCACCGGACGTCTTCTTCAACTGGGGCGGCGGCAGCATCAGCAGCTTCGTCGAGAAGGACATGCTGGTCGACCTCACGCCCGAGATCCAGAAGGACGACAAGCTCAAGGACGCGTTCCTGCCCTCGATCCTCAACGCGGGCAAGGTGAACGACAAGATCTACGGCGTCCCGATGCGGGGCATGCAGCCGGTGGTCCTCTTCTACAACAAGGACGTCTTCGAGAAGGCCGGCGTCCAGCCGCCCGAGTCCTGGGACGACCTGCTGGAGCTGGTCGACACCTTCAAGAAGGAGGGCGTCACCCCCTTCGCGCTCGCCGGCACCGACGCCTGGACCGAGCTGATGTGGGTCGAGTACCTGCTGGACCGCATCGGCGGCGCCGAGGTCTTCCAGCGCATCCAGGACGGCGACTCCTCCGCCTGGGGCGACCCGGCCGTGCTGAAGACCGCCGAGACCATCCGCGACCTGGTGGACCGCGGGGCGTTCGGCAAGAACTACGCCTCGGTCAACTACACCGCCGACGGCGCCTCCACGCTCTTCGCCAAGGGCAGGGCCGCCATGCACCTGATGGGCAGCTGGGAGTACTCCAACCAGCAGGCCAACCAGAAGGAGTTCGCCGAGAAGGGCCTGGGCTGGACCACCTTCCCCGCGCTCCCCGACGGCAAGGGCGACCCCAAGAACGCGGTGGGCAACCCCACCAACTTCTGGTCGGTCAACTCCAAGCTGAAGGGCGACCAGCGCGAGGCGGCCCTGGAGTTCGTCAAGACCGCCGCCGAGGACTGGTACGCCGAGGCCCTGGTGGACAACGGCGACGTGCCCACCAACTCCGGTTCCGAGGACATGCTCACCGGGCACCCCGCCCCCGACTACGCCCTCTTCCAGTACGACCTGGTGCGCGACGCCCCGAACTTCACCCTCTCCTGGGACCAGGCGCTGCCGGCGCAGCAGGCCTCGCCGATGCTCACCAACATCCAGAAGCTCTTCAACAAGCAGCTCAGCCCCGAAGAGTTCGTCGACGCCATGAAGGCCCTGAAGTGAAGCAAGCACCAACCGCGTCGCCGCGCGTGGGCCGCCCGGGCATTGCCTGGGCGGTCCCCGGCGTGCTGTTCTTCGTCCTGTTCGCCGTCGGCCCGATGCTGCTGGTCGGCTATCTGTCCTTCACCGACTGGGACGGGCTCGGCGACTTCCCCTCGATCAGCGGAACGGGCAACTGGGAGCGGTTGTTCGACGACCCCACCATGCGGCAGGCCATCTGGCTGAGCGTCCTGCTCACCGGCGTGAGCTGGCTGATCCAGACGCCCGTCGCCCTGCTGCTGGGCGTGTGGTCGGCCGGCCGGCAGAAGAACCGGGCCGTCCTCAGCGCGATCTTCTTCCTTCCGCTGCTGGCCTCCTCGGTGGCGCTGGCACTGCTGTGGAAGTCGCTGCTGGACCCCAACTTCGGCCTGATCTCCGACATCGGCCCGTGGCTGGGGATCGAGGACGGCAACCTGCTCGGCACCGGTGACGGCGCCTTCGCCGCCGTCGCCTTCGTCGCCGCCTGGCAGTTCATCCCGTTCCACACCCTGCTCTACCAGGGCGGCGCCCGGCAGATCCCCAGGTCCTTCTACGAGGCCGCCTCCATCGACGGGGCGAGCACCGTGCGGCAGTTCTTCACCATCACCCTGCCGCAGCTGCGCAACACCATCATCACCTCCTCGGTGCTGATGGTCGTCGGCGCGCTGACCTTCTTCGACACCGTCCTCATCCTGACCGAGGGCGGGCCGGGAACGGACACCACGATCGTGCCCTACCTGATGTACGAGACCGGCTTCCAGGCGTACGACATGGGCTACGCCAGCGCCATCGCCACCACCTTGGTGATCGTCGCCACCGCCATCTCCCTGCTGATGGTCCGGGTCACCGGCTTCAGCAAGATGCGCAGCACCCGGGAGGGGATGTGAAGACCGCCGCCAGGCCGGAACACCGGCCCTCCCCCGCCGCGGAACGGGCCGAGAAGCCCCAGAGGCGCAACGACCGGGGCCTGCTCGGCAGGCTGCGCCGCGTCCGCAAGTGGAACATGCCCGCGGGCGTCGCCTCCGTGCTCTGGCTGGTCGTCGTCGGCCTGCCGCTGTACGTCCTGGTCCTCACCACGCTGCGGGACCGCGACTCCTACTTCGACGAGGGCGCGCTGAGCCTGCCCGGCGAGCTCACGCTCGACAACTACCGCACGGTGCTGGAGAGCGACTTCCTCACCTATCTGCTCAACACCGCGGTCGTCACGGTCGCCACCGCGGCGATCGTCATCGTGCTCTCGGTGGGTATCGGCTACACCGTGGTGCGCACCCTCAGCCGGACCTCGCAGCGGATCTTCCAGTTCTTCCTGCTGGGCCTGGCGATCCCCGCCCAGGCGGTGATCATCCCCATCTACCTGCTGATCACCGAGATGCGGCTGTACGACAGCCTGCTGGCGATCATCCTGCCCGTCTCGGCGTTCTGCCTGCCGGTGTGCGTGCTGATCCTGTCCTCCACGATGCGCGACATCGAGGAGGAGATGTACGAGTCGATGGCCCTGGAGGGAGCGAGCCAGACCCGCGTCCTGCTCCAGCTCGTCGTGCCCCTGTCCAGGGGCGGGATCTCCACCGTCGGCGTCTACGCGGCGCTGCAGGCCTGGAACAACTTCCTCTTCCCGCTGATCCTCACCCAGTCGCGCGAGAGCCGGGTCCTCACCCTCGGCCTCTACGACTACGTCGGCCAGTTCCGGGTGGACATCCCCGCGCTGCTCGCCGCGGTCGTGCTGTCGATCGTGCCGATCTTCGTCGTTTACCTCTTCGCGCGCCGTCAGCTCATCAACGGCCTCATGGGCGCCGGCGGGCGCTGAGTCCCACGGGGACGCGCGAGACACGCTGACGCCTGACAAGGAGCCTCATGCATCACCACCCCTGGCAGGACACCTCCCGACCCGTCGAGGAGCGCGCCGCCGATCTGCTGTCCCGGATGACCCTGGAGGAGAAGCTCGCACAGCTCTCCAGCGTCTGGCCGGGTTCCGAGTCCGACGGCGAGGACGTCGCCCCGCTCCAGCACGAGGTCTCCGAAACCGTCGACCTGGACGCCCTGCTGCCCCACGGCCTGGGCCAGCTCACCCGCCCCTTCGGCACCGCCCCCGTGGAGCCGGCCGAGGGCGCGCGGGCCCTGGCCGCCTTCCAGACGAAGGTCGCCGGGGCCAACCGCTTCGGCATCCCCGCCCTCGCCCACGAGGAGTGCCTGACCGGTTTCACCGCCTGGCAGGCCACCGTCTTCCCCACCCCGCTGGCCTGGGGTGCCACCTTCGACCCGGCACTGGTGCGCGAGATGGCCGCGGCCATCGGCGACTCCATGCGCTCGGTCGGCATCCACCAGGGACTCTCGCCGGTCCTGGACGTGGTGCGCGACCCGCGCTGGGGCCGCACCGAGGAATCCATCGGCGAGGACCCCTACCTGGTGTCGACGGTGGCCACCGCCTATGTGGCGGGCCTGGAGTCCACCGGCATCGTCTCCACCCTCAAGCACTTCGCGGGCTACTCCGCCTCCCGCGGCGCCCGCAACCACGGCCCCGTCTCGATCGGCCCGCGCGAGCTGGCCGACGTGATCCTGCCGCCGTTCGAGATGGCCCTGCGCGAGGGCGGGGCCCGCTCGGTCATGCACGCCTACAACGACCTCGACGGTGTCCCGGCCGCCGCCCACACCGAACTCCTCACCGATCTGCTGCGCGAGGAGTGGGGCTTCACCGGCACGGTGGTCTCCGACTACTTCGGCGTCTCCTTCCTGGAGATGGCCCACCGCGTCGCCGACTCCCCCGCCCGCGCCGCCGCCCTGGCGCTGACCGCGGGCGTGGACGTGGAGCTTCCGGGCCTGCGCTGCTACGGCGAGCCGCTGCTGAAAGCGGTGCGCTCCGGCGAGGTGCCCGAGGAACTGGTGGACCGCGCGGCGCTGCGGGTGCTGCGGCAGAAGTGCGAGCTGGGCCTGCTCGACCCCGGCTGGTCGGCCGCCCCGCCCGCAGCCCCGGCGGACACCGTGGACCTGGACCCGCCCGCGATGCGGGCGCTGGCCCGGCGCATGGCCGAGGAGTCCGTCGTCCTGCTGGACAACTCCGGCGGCGCCCTGCCCCTGCACCCCACCGCCCGCATCGCCGTGGTCGGCCCGTACGCGGACGAGCGGGCCGCCATGCTGGGCTGCTACACCTTCCCCCGGCACGTGGGCGTCGAGCACCCCGAGCTGCCCCTCGGCGTGGAGATCCCCACGCTGCTGGACGCCCTGGGCGCCGAACTGCCCGGAGCGGTCCTGACCGACTCCCCCGCCGACGCCGACATCGTCATCGCGGCGCTCGGCGACCGCTCCGGCCTCTTCGGCCGCGGCACCTCCGGCGAGGGCTGCGACGCCGCCGACCTCACCCTCCCCGACGGCCAGGCCGCGTTCCTGGACGCCCTGCTGGAGAGCACCGACAAGCCCGTGGTGCTGGTGCTGCTCACCGGCCGCCCGTACGCGCTCGGCCGGTGGGAGGGCCGCCTGGCCGCCGTCGTGCAGGCGTTCTTCCCCGGCGAGGAGGGCGGACCGGCGGTCGCCGGGGTCCTCACCGGGCGGGTCAACCCCTCCGGCCGGCTCCCGGTCAGCGTGCCGCGCGGCACCGGCGGCCAGCCGTGGACCTACCTCGTGCCGCCGCTGGGCCTCAAGGGCGACGCCAGCAACATCGACCCGACGCCGCTGTACCCCTTCGGACACGGCCTGTCCTACACCTCCTTCGAATGGGAGGCCGCGGACACGGGCGCCGGCACGCTGCCGACCGACGGCTCCGCCGAGGTACGCGTCACCGTGCGCAACACCGGCGAGCGGGCCGGCACCGAGGTCGTCCAGCTCTACCTGCACGACCCCGTGGCGCGGGTGGCCCGGCCGGTCGTCCAGATGGTCGGCTACACCCGGGTGACGCTGGAGCCGGGGCAGGCGGCCGAGGTCGTCTTCGACTTCCACGCCGACCTGGCCTCGTACACCGTGGGGCCCGGGCAGCGGGTCGTCGAGCCCGGGGCGGTGGAGCTGCGCCTGGCCGCCTCCAGCACCGATGTGCGCCACACCGTGCCGCTGACCCTGACCGGGCCGGAGCGCACCGTCGGCTTCGACCGCCGGATGACCTGCGGGGCGGAGGTCCGCGTCCTGCAGCCCTGATCCGGCCCCGAGCCGGGGCACTCGCTCCGGGGCCCTTCGAGCCGGCGCCCGTCCCGCCCCCCGGCGGGCGCCGCGCTCCTCGCCCCGGCGTCCCGTCCGGCCTGCGCTGTGCCGCGCGAAGGAGACGATCGCGCCGTCACCGTGGGACCGGGCGCGCGCCGGGGCGAGGAGTTGTGACACCGATGGGCTGGACGGGGCGGGACATCCCCGGCCTCGGCGGGCGTACCGCCGTGGTGACCGGGGCCAACAGCGGCCCGGGCCACGTGACCGCGCGTGAACCGGCCCGGCGCGACGACCGGTGTTGGGGCAACCGGCCGCCCGGCGCGGCCGGTTGTTCATGCTCCGTCAAATCGAGCTCTCTACCGTTCCACGTCGTTCGACCCCGCGCCCGACCGGCCGCGGGGCCAGACGACTTCGGTGGAGTGACCATGGAACGCCGTAACTTCCTGCGCGGAGCCGTACTCACCGGATCAGTGGCCGCCTTCGGCGGCTCCCTGTGGCGCGGAGCCTCCCACGCCGCACCCGCCCAGCCCGGCGCCGGACCCTACGGGGCCCTGCAGCCGGCCGACGCCAACGGCATCCGGCTGCCCCAGGGGTTCACCAGCCGGGTGATCGCCCGCTCCGGGCAGAAGGTGTCCGGCACCTCCTACACCTGGCACAACGCACCCGACGGCGGCGCCTGCTACGCGGACGGCGGAGGCTGGATCTACGTCTCCAACTCCGAGATCAACCCCGGCGGCGGCGCGAGCGCCGTCCGCTTCGACTCCTCCGGCGCGATCACCGGCGCCCACCGCGTCCTGTCCGGCACCCGGCAGAACTGCGCGGGCGGCAAGACCCCGTGGAACACCTGGCTGTCGTGCGAGGAGGTCGACCGCGGCTACGTCTACGAGACCGACCCGTGGGGCGTGATGCCCGCCGTGCGCCGGGACGCCATGGGCCGCTTCAAGCACGAGGCCGCCGCCGCCGACCCGGTGCGCAAGGTGGTCTACCTGACCGAGGACGTCTCCGACGGCTGCCTCTACCGCTTCCGCCCCACCGTCTGGGGCGACCTGTCCTCGGGGACGCTGGAGGTGATGACGGGCGGCTCCGGCACCTCCGGATCCATCGGCTGGGCCCGCGTCCCCGACCCGTCGGCCGCCTCCACCGCCACCCGCCACCAGGTCTCGGCCGCCAGGCACTTCAACGGCGGCGAGGGCTGCCACTACGCCGACGGCACCTGCTGGTTCACCACCAAGGGCGACGGCCGGGTGTGGCAGCTCGACGCGGCGAGCGACACGATCGAGCTGGCCTACGACGACTCCCTGGTCTCCGGCGGCGCACCGCTGACGGGCGTGGACAACGTCACCGCCTCGTCCTCGGGCGACCTGTTCGTCGCCGAGGACGGCGGCAACATGGAGATCTGCGTGATCACCCCGGACGACGTGGTCGCGCCCTTCCTGCGGATCGGCGGCCAGTCCTCCTCGGAGATCACCGGTCCGGCCTTCTCCCCCGACGGCTCCCGGCTGTACTTCTCCAGTCAGCGCGGCACCAGCGGCCGCAGTTCGGGCGGCATCACCTACGAGGTGCGCGGCCCGTTCCGCTCCTGAGCGCGGGCGGACGCGTCGCGGGCCGCCTTCGGCCCCGGGCTCGGCCTCCGCGACGAGAGGGCGGCGGACTCCTCGGCCTCCGCCGAGGCGGAGGCGATGCCGCGCAGTTCCTCGGAGGCGGGCCCGGCCGACTCCTCCGTGACCGCGGAGGGAGAGGGCGAGGGGCCGCCGCCCGCCTCCCGGTCCGCGCTCCCGGAGCAGGCGGACAGCGCTAACGCGACGGGGACGGCGAGCGCGGCGGCTCGGGCACGGCGGGTACGTACGGTGTGGTCTCCTAACGGGCGGTCAGCGGTCAACTGTCGCGCCGACCAAAGGAGTTCACCGGCCGGGGCCACCCTCCGACCGTACGCCATGCCGCCGGGGCCGCCGTGCGCGCACCGGGGTGGCGGGGTGCGCGCACGGCGGGGCCCGGTCATCCGGGGAGGGGTGTCACCCGAAGGGGACGGTCAGCACCGAGCCGGAGCCGACCCGGAGCTTCGCCTCGCCGTCGCCGATCACGCCCCAGACCTCGACGCGGACCGTTCCGCCCCGCAGGTCGCCCAGGCTGCCCGAGGCCGACTTCAGGCCGGCGCGGGAGGCCTCGTACTCCTCCCAGCCGTCCACCGGGTCGGTGGCGAAGTAGCGGTAGGTCTCCACCCGGTCGAAGGTGCCGTCGCCGGTCAGGTCGTACGACACCCTCGCCTGCTGTCCGAGTCCGACGGCCGTGCCCGCGTCCACCTTCAGGCGGAAACCGGTGGTGCCGCCGGGCTCGTATGCGCCGTCGACGTTCCCGATCTCGTAGACCAGCGGCCGGTGGGGGGTGCCGTCGTGGTTGGCGCCGCCCGCCGAGGCGATGGTGTCGGCCGACGCGGTGGCGGCCTCGGTGGTGCTCAGCGTCCCGCCGGAGCGCAGGTGGAAGGTGTCGCCGGTGGCGGGCGGGTCCTGCGGGTCGCCGGGGTCGCCCGGATCCGCCGTGCCGGTGCCGGTGGCCGTGGAGCGGGCCGGGACGGTCAGCTTCCCGCCGTCGGAGAACGTCACGGTCACCGCCGAACCGGAGTGGTTGTGGGCGACGTAGGTGCGGGTGCCGTCCTTGGCGAAGACCGCGGCGGTCGGGCTGTCGGCGGTGACGGAGGTGTCGGGGGCGCCGATCGCGTCCAGGGTGGTGACCCAGTGGTAGGTGTGGGCCCTGCTCTCGCCCGCCTCCGGCTCGTACCCGCCGTTCTGCGCGTCCCAGGCGGCCTTGCCCTTGGCAGGGTCGGCCAGTGCCTGGAACTCCCAGAAGATGTCGCGCCACTCCACGGCCGGGCCCCCGTTGGCCTTCTCCATCTCGGCGATGCTGCGCCGGATGGCGTCCTTGTTGCGGGCCAGGTGGAGGGAGCCGCCGGTCACGGGGAGGACGTTGATGCCGTGGATCTCCTCGGGGTTGGCCGTCCACCAGGTGGAGTAGGCGCCGCCACTGCCCCAGACCATGCCAACGACGTCGTGGCCGAAGTCCTCGGGGTAGACCTCCCGGTCGGCGTCGAACCAGTACTGGGCGATGGCCTCGGACTCGGTGGTCAGCAGGTAGACGCCCAGGTCCCGCAGGGAGTCGTCGCCGGTGGCCGATCCCCACAGGACCAGCCCGGCGCTGAGGTTGACCGACTCCGAGGAGGACTCCTGGTTGTTGCCCGCGGCGAAGCCGGCGTGCCCGGCGGCCCAGCTGTGGCCGGCGTAGACGTCGAAGCCGCGCAGGAAGGGGAACAGCTCGTCGGTACGGCTGGGGTTGGCGGCGTCCCTCACCAGGGTCTTGACCATCCCGCCCCACTCGGAGTCGGCCGCCCAGGCCCGGTCGTACTGGGCCACGATGGCGGCTGCCATCACGTAGTACGAGTAGTGGAAGTGGTGGTCGTTGAGTTCCTTGTCGCTGCCGTAGGAGGCGGGGTAGCCGATGAGGGTGCGCCAGTCGCGGTCGTAGGAGAACTCCGAGGCCCCGCCGACGGTGAACCACTCCTGGAGCCGCCCCTTGATCAGGCCGAGCAGCTTGTCGCGCAGGCCCGTCTCGCCGATCCGGTCGGCGACCGGCACCAGCTGGGCGAGCTTGCCCAGCTGCTTGCCCGTCCAGTAGGTGTCGGTGGCGCCGTCGAACGGATCGGCGGCGTTCGCGACCTGTTCGATGTAGCCCTTGAGCCTGGCCTCGTCCACGGCGTCCGGCACGGGCAGGCCGGGCAGTACGCCGGTGACCTTCTGGGAGGTGGTGAAGGACGCGCCCTCGCGGACCTTCATCTCACCGCGCGGCGAGGCGTAGGTCCAGCCGGTCAGGGCGTCGGAGGTGTGCAGCCACTGGTGGCGGTAGAGGGCCTGGAGGGTACCGCGCTCGCCGCCCTCCTTGGCCGTCGTGGTCAGGGTGTAGGTGGCCTTCATCCGGCCGGCGGCCTCGTCGTAGTCCCAGGCCACCTTGGAGCCGGTGACGAAGCTGAAGGCGTACTTGCGGAAGGTGGCCAGTGCGTCCTGGCTGGGCAGGACGGCCAGCGAGAAGTAGTCCCTGCCGCCGAGGTTCGCGCGGATGTCGGTGCCGGAGACGGTCCAGTCGCTGCCGGAGGGGGCGAACAGCGCGTAGTGCCGGCCGCCGATGGTGATGCCGAGCACGTTGCCGTCGTCGGCGAAGACGTCCGGGGTACTCGCGGCGGAGATCCGCGCGGCGCCGCCGCTGCCCTGCGCGTACACGTACGGCAGGCCGTGGCCGATGGTGGCGCGCAGGGTGCGGGAGCCGTCGGACCAGTAGGGGGTGACGGTCCAGTCGCTCCATCCGTCCGCCTTGGCGTCGGGGGAGTTCAGGCCGGCGAGGCCGAGGGTCAGGTCGCGCTTGTGCGTGAACTCGTACTGGCGGCCCTCGCCCACGACGGCGTGCGAGACGGGGTAGCCGACCTCCAGGCCGCCGGAGACGGCCCGGTAGGTGAGGGGGTGGCCGTACATGTTCTCGGAGTACGGGTTGTCGGGGTAACGCTGGAAGGCCAGGGAGGACCACCAGTCGTTGGTGGGCACCGGCCTGTCCGCCGCGGCCGCGGTGACCTTGGGCTTCACCGGCGCCCCGGCGTTGTTCTCCGGCCCGGCGGCCCCCGCGGGGCGGGTGTCGCTGTAACCGCCCCGGCCGACGGGGACGGTGGCTGCCTGGGCGGTGTCCGCCCCGACGGCGCCGAGGCCGGTGGCGACGGCCGCCGTGGCCGCCACCGCCGCCAGCAGCGCGGCGGGACGTCTGCGGAATCTCATGAACGGCTCCTGTGGGGGGTGTGCGTGGAGGTTTGTGAGAGCGCTCTCAGATCCCGGCAACGTAGATTTCGCCTGACCGTGCGTCAAGATGTTCGACGGAAACAATCTTGAAAAGCCGCCAAGCGTTCAGGAGTTGACACCTTCGCCTCCGGTACGTCCACCGGGTCCGCGCGGCCGCACCGCACCGGGCATCGGGGACGACGGGGCCACCGTCGGGCGGGGCGACGTCTACGCCCAGACCGCCAGGTGCCTGGACATCGCGGAGGCGGCACTCGGGGCCGCGGGCGCGTCGCTGGAGGACGTCGTCCGCACCCGTGTCATGCTCACCGACGCGGACAGCCGGCGCGGACGCGGAAGGGCGGCGCCTCCGCACAGGCGCCGCCCTTCCTTCGGGTGCCGGGACCGCCGTTCCCGCCGGTGAGGGTCGGCCGGCGGGACGGTCCCGGTGTCAGGTGGTCCTTGATCAGCCGGTCAGCGGCTGTCGCTGCCCTCCCCGCTCTCCATGGCCGCGGCGCGGCCCGCCTCCAGGCGGGCGACGGGGATGCGGAACGGGGAGCAGGAGACGTAGTCCAGGCCGATCCCGTGGAAGAAGTGGACCGACTCCGGGTCGCCGCCGTGCTCTCCGCACACGCCCAGCTTGAGGTCGGGGCGGGCGGCCCGGCCGGCCTCGACCGCGCCCCGCACCAGCGCGCCGACGCCGTCCCGGTCGATGGTCTCGAACGGCGAGACCCCGAAGACGCCCTTCTCCAGGTAGGCGGTGAAGAAGCTCGCCTCCACGTCGTCCCGGCTGAAGCCCCAGGTGGTCTGGGTCAGGTCGTTGGTGCCGAAGGAGAAGAAGTCGGCGCACTCGGCGATCTGGCCGGCCGTCACCGCCGCGCGCGGCAGCTCGATCATGGTGCCGATCAGCAGTTTCAGGTCCACGCCACGGGCCTGCTGGACCTCGGCGATGACCTTCTCGGCCTCCTCCCGGACGCACTCCAGCTCCTGGACGGTGCCCACCAGCGGGATCATGATCTCCGCGCGGGGGTCGCCGCCGGCGGCGGCCCGGTCGGCGGCGGCCTCGGCGATGGCCCGCACCTGCATGGTGAACAGGCCGGGGGTGACCAGGCCCAGGCGTACGCCGCGCAGGCCCAGCATCGGATTCTGCTCGTGCAGCCGGCGGACGGCCCGCAGCAGCCGCTGGTCGTCCTCGTCCACCTCGCCGCGGGCCTCGGCGAGCGCGACCCGCACCGACAGTTCGGTGAGGTCGGGAAGGAACTCGTGGAGCGGCGGGTCCAGCAGCCGCACCGTCACCGGCAGGCCGTCCATGGCTTCGAACAGCTCGGTGAAGTCGCCCCTCTGCAGCGGCAGCAGCGCGGCCAGCGCGGCCTCGCACTCCTCGTCGGTCTCGGCCAGGACCAGGCGCTCGACCAGTTCGCGGCGCTCGCCGAGGAACATGTGCTCGGTGCGGCACAGGCCGATGCCCTGAGCGCCGAAGCGGCGGGCGCGGGCGGCGTCCTCTGCGTTGTCGGCGTTGGCCCGCACCCGCAGGCGGCGCTCGCCGTCGGCCAGGGTCATGATCCGGTGCACGGCCCGGACCAGCTCACCGGCCTGCTCGTCGGGCCGGGTGCGGCCCTCGAAGTACTCCACGACCGGGGAGGGCACGACGGGCACCTCGCCGCGGTGGACGCTGCCGGTGGAGCCGTCGATGGAGATGACGTCGCCCTCTTCGACGACCAGGCCGCCGGGGGCGGTCATACGGCGCCGCTTGAGGTCGACCTGGAGTTCCTCGGCGCCGCACACGCAGGTCTTGCCCATGCCTCGGGCGACGACGGCGGCGTGCGAGGTCTTGCCGCCGCGGGAGGTGAGGATGCCCTCGGCGGCGATCATGCCGTCGAGGTCGTCGGGGGTGGTCTCGCGGCGCACCAGGATGACCTTCTCCCCGGCGCGGGCGCGGGCCACTGCGGTGGCGGAGTCGAAGACGGCCGCGCCGACGGCGGCGCCGGGCGAGGCGGCGATGCCCCGGCCGATCCGCTCGACCGCGCCGTCACCGGTCCGGCTCTCGTCGAAGCGCGGGAACATCAGCTGGGCGAGCTGGGCGCCGTTGACGCGGCGCAGCGCCTCGGTCTCGTCGATCAGGCCCTGGTCGGCGAGCTGGGTGGCGATGCGGAAGGCGGCGGCGGCGGTGCGCTTGCCCACCCGGGTCTGGAGCATCCACAGTTTGCCGCGCTCGATGGTGAACTCGATGTCGCACAGATCCCTGTAGTGGTTCTCCAGGGTCTCCATGATCCGCATGAGCTGGTCGTAGGACTTCTTGTCGATCGTCTCCAGCTCGGCCAGCGGCACGGTGTTGCGGATGCCGGCGACGACGTCCTCGCCCTGGGCGTTGGCGAGGTAGTCGCCGTAGACGCCCTGCTGGCCGGTGGCCGGGTCGCGGGTGAAGGCCACACCGGTGCCGGAGTCGGGGCCGAGGTTGCCGAAGACCATCGAGCAGACGTTGACGGCCGTGCCCAGGTCGTGGGGTATGCGCTCCTGGCGGCGGTAGAGCTTGGCGCGCTCGCCGTTCCAGGAGTCGAAGACCGCACGGACGGCGAGGTCCATCTGCTCGCGCGGGTCCTGCGGGAACTCGCGGCCGGTCTGCTCCGAGACGATGCCCTTGAACTGCTCGACCAGGCTCTTGAGGTCGCCGGCGTCCAGGTCGACGTCGGTGGAGGCGTTCCGGGCCCGCTTGGCCTCCTCCAGCGCCTCCTCGAACAGGTCGCCGTCGACGCCGAGGACGGTCTTGCCGAACATCTGGATCAGGCGCCGGTAGGAGTCCCAGGCGAAACGTTCATCCCCTGACTGGGCGGCGAGTCCGGCCACGGAGACATCGGACAGGCCGATGTTCAGGACGGTGTCCATCATCCCCGGCATGGAGAACTTGGCGCCGGAGCGGACGGACACCAGCAGGGGATCGTCCGCCTGGCCGAGCTTCTTGCCCATCTTCTCCTCCAGGGCGTCGAGGTGGGCGCTCACCTCGTCGCGGAGGGCCGGCGGCTCGGAGCCGGAGTCGAGGTAGACCTTGCAGGCCTCGGTGGTGATGGTGAACCCGGGAGGGACCGGGAGACCGAGGTTGGTCATCTCGGCGAGGTTGGCTCCCTTGCCTCCGAGGAGGTCCTTGAGGTCCTTGTTGCCCTCGGTGAAGTCGTAGACGAACTTCTGGGTTACGTGAGGCTCTTGGTTTTCCGGCAAGAGAATCGCGCTCCTCGCTGGATCCCCTCGGCGGAGGCCGGGGGAAGGCTGCCCTGACGGCGGGGAGCGTACCCAGATCGAAGGATTTCGAGTATGGCCACCAGTGGTCCATAGGGGCGTAACCGCTGATCCGCCGAAGGATCGAAAGTAAAGGCTGATTCAAGTGGTTCAAGTTGATCCATTCACTACTCGAAGCCTTCGATGCGCTGAGTAGTTGATTCGAGCCACTGTCGCCACCCTGAGCGATATCCGCGGCGTCCGATTGAACGGAACAGGTATGGCACCGAGTGCCACTCTTTGAAAAGTGCAGGACCGTTCTGAGTGCTCATATGAGCATGAGCCTTATCAGAGTGGCGAGCATCACCCTCTTGACGGGCTCGGTATCTCAGCCATTGGACACATAAGGGAGCTACGCCGCTCGAATGAGCGCCCGGTAGACGCGCCCCCGCCCGGCCACTCCGGCGCCCCGCCTCACAGCCCCATGGCGGCCAGCCGGGCATCGGCCCGCTCCGGCGCGTACAGGTGCTCCACGACCATCGCCCCCGCCCCCACCAGACCCGCCCGCTCCCCCAGCCGGGAGGTGACCACGGTCAGATGAGCGGTGCTGCGGGGCATCGCCCGCTGGTAGAGCAGCTCGCGCACCCCGGTGGTGAACGGGGCGCCGGCCAGATCGCCCGCGATCATCAGCACTCCGGGGTTGAGCACGGTGACGACGGTGACCAGCACCTCACCCACCCGGCGCCCCGCCTCCCGGGCCAGCCGCACCGCGTCGGGCTGCCCGGCCGCCAGCAGCTCGCGCACCCCGGTGCCGGAGGCGGCCGGAACGCCGGAGCCGGTCAGCCGCGTCGCCAGCGCCCACCCGCTGGCGACCGCCGCCAGGCAGCCGTACGAGCCGCACATGCACAGCGCGTCGGGCCGGTCGTGCAGTCTGATGTGCCCGATGTCCCCCGCGCCGCCGTCGATGCCGCGGTACATCTCGCCGTCCACCACCAGCCCCGCGCCGATGCCGGTGGAGACCTTGACCAGCAGGAAGGCACCGCAGTCGCGCCAGCCGGTGCGCTGCTCGGCGTACGCCATGAGGTTGGCGTCGTTCTCCACCAGCACCACGGGGCCCTCGCCGTCCGCACCGGTGTGCCGCAGATACGCCCGCCGCATCCGCTCCGGCACCGGGTAGCGGTCCCAGCCCGGCATGATCGGCGGCTGGACCACCTGCCCCGACTCCCACTCCACGGGCCCCGGCACCGAGACCCCGATGCCGCAGACGTCTCCCGGCGCCGCCCCCGCCCGCTCCAGCAGCGGCGGGAACCACCTCGCCACCCGGTCGATCACGTTCTCCGGGCCGTCCTCGATGTCCAGCGACCCGGTGTGCTCGGCCAGTACCCGGCCGTTGAGGTCCAGCGCGGCGGCCAGCCCGTGCCGGGTCTCCACGTCCACGGCGAGGACCACGGCGTGCGAGCCGTCGAACTCCAGGCGGTTCGACGGGCGCCCGCCCGCCGGGCCGCCCACGGGCACGGTGGCGCCGTCGCGGATCCAGCCCGCCCCGAAGAGCTGGTCGAGGCGGTGGCCGACGGTGGATCGGGACAGTCCGGTGGCACGCTGGAGTTCGCCGCGGGTGGTCGCCTGCCCGCCGCGGATCAGTCGCAGCAGATGTCCCGCGCTGGATTGGTTCCCGGTCATACGGCCATCTTCTCCACCCCTCCCGGCCGCCGCCGTCCCGCCCCTGTCGAACGCCCTGCTCAGCCCCCGTCCGCCCGCCCGCCGTGCGCACCCGGCCGACCCCCGCGCCCTCCTGTGTCGGGTCTCACAGCATCACTTCTGCCTTTTCACGAGACAGAACCATAGGCTTATGGAGGCGTAACCTAGGAGTCGTACAGACACCGGAGTTCTCGTGGAGCGCGTCGCCCAGTCCACCGACACCCCCATATGCCCACCCGCCCCCCGGGCCGGGGGGCCACGGCCGTGCGCGGCACGCTCCACCGCCCGCTCCGGCACGGGTGCGGCGGTCCGATGAAGCCCGTCCCGCTCCCCCTCACCACGGCCCGGCCGTTCATCCCCGCCCAGCGGCCGCCCGTCGGCGTCACCGCGGCCGAGCTGCGCCAGGCCGCGCGCCAGGTGCTGCTGCGCAACTGGACGGGCGCCTCGACCGTTCCCTCCCGCAGCCTGTACCCGCACCAGTGGAGCTGGGACTCGGCGTTCGTCGCGATCGGCCTGCGCCACCTGTCGGCGCCGCGCGCCCAGCGCGAGCTGGAGACACTGATGGCCGCCCAGTGGGGCGACGGCCGCGTCCCGCACATCGTCTTCAATCCGTCCGTGCCGCTCGGCGCGTACTTCCCCAGCCCGGACTTCTGGCGCTCCTCGACCGCCGGGACCGGGGCCGGGGCGCCCGGGCACGTTGAGACCTCGGGAATCGTGCAGCCACCCGTCCACGCGCTCGCCGCCTGGCTGGTGCACCGCGCCGACCCGGCGACCTCGCGGCGGCGCGGCTTCCTCAGACGCCTCTACCCGCGGTTGGTCGCCTGGCACCGCTATCTGACCGCTCACCGCGACCTGGGTGGGCACGGACTGGTGTCGGCCGTCCACCCGTGGGAACCGGGCATGGACAACAGCCCGGCCTGGGACGCCCCCCTGTCCCGGGTGGAGCCGGCCGACCCCTGCTCCTTCCGCCGCTGCGACCTCGACCACGGCTCGGCCGCCGACCGCCCCACCGACCTGGACTACGGCCGGTACGTGCGGCTGGCGGCCGACTACCGCGACCACGGCTACCGGGACGCCGACGCCCCGCACCCGTTCGCGGTGGAGGACCCCGGTGTCAACGCCCTGCTGATCGCCTCCGAGCACGCCCTGGCGCAGATCGCCGCCGAGGTCGGGGCCGAGGGCCCGGAAGGCGACCCCGGCGGGCACCGCGCACGGGCCGCGCGGCTGACCGGCGCCCTGGTGGGACGCCTCTGGGACGAGCACAGCGGCATGTTCCTGTGCCACGACGTACGAGCCGGGCACAGCGGCGAGCCGATCCGGGAGCGCAGCGCCGCCGGACTGGTGCCGCTGATCGTCCCCGGTCTGCCGCAGCGCATCGTCCGCACACTGCTGCGCACCGTCGGCGGCGAGCACTTCGGGCTGGGCGACACCGTCCGCCTGGTGCCCAGCTACGACCTGCAGGGCCACGCCTTCGACTCGTGCCGCTACTGGCGGGGACCGGCCTGGTTCAACGTCAACTGGCTGGTGGAGCGGGGACTGAGGCAGTACGGGCACACCAACCGGGCCGACTCCCTGCGCGCCGCGGTGCTGGCCTCGGCCGCCGCCTCCGGCTTCGCCGAGTACGTCGACCCGCACACCGGAGCGGGCCGGGGCGCCCGGGAGTTCAGCTGGACGGCGGCCCTCTGCCTGGACCTGCTCTCCCGCACCGCCGACCGGTCCGCGGACCGCGCGGCGGTGCGCACCGGGATGCGCGTCGGGGCGCTGGTGCGCAGCGGCACGGCGGGCTGAACGGGCTCCCGGGGCCCCGAAGGCCCCGGGGCCTGGGCTGGTTCAGCCGCCGGAGGTGTCCAGCTCGGCCTCGGCCGCGACGCCCGCGCGGTCGTGCGGGTCGTCCAGCCAGCCGTCGGGCAGGGCCACCCGGTTGCGTCCGGAGGTGCGCCCGCGCGGGCCGTCCGCGCCCTTCGGCCACGGCTGGTCCGGGTCGAGTTCGCCCAGCAGGTCCTCCAGCTCGGCGAGCGAGGACGCTACGGCCAGCTTCCGGCGCATCTCGGAGCCGACCGGGAAGCCCTTGGTGTACCAGGCCACGTGCTTGCGGAAGTCGATCACCCCGCGCGCCTCGTCCTCCAGCCACTCCCCCAGCAGCCGGGCGTGCCGCAGCATCACCGCGGCGACCTCGCCGAGGGAGGGCTCGGCCCGCTCCGGCCTGCCCTCGCAGGCGGCCACCAGATCGCCGAAGAGCCACGGCCGGCCCAGGCAGCCGCGTCCGACCACGACGCCGTCGCAGCCGGTCTCGCGCATCATCCGCACCGCGTCGTCGGCCGACCAGATGTCGCCGTTGCCCAGCACCGGGATCTCGGGCACGGCCTCCTTCAGCGCGGCGATGGCGTCCCAGTCGGCGGTGCCGCCGTAGTGCTGGGCGGCGGTGCGGCCGTGCAGGGCGACGGCGGTGACGCCCTCCTCCACCGCGATGCGCCCGGCGTCCAGATAGGTGAGGTGGTCGTCGTCGATGCCCTTGCGCATCTTCATCGTCACCGGCAGCCCGCCGGCGCCGGTGACGGCCTCGCGCAGGATGGCCCGCAGCAGGTTCCGCTTGTACGGCAGCGCCGAGCCGCCGCCCTTGCGGGTCACCTTGGGCACCGGGCAGCCGAAGTTGAGGTCGATGTGGTCGGCCATGTCCTCGTCGGCGATCATGCGGACGGCCTTGCCGACGGTCGCCGGGTCCACTCCGTAGAGCTGGATGGAGCGCGGCTTCTCGGTCTCGGCGAAGTGGACGAGCCGCATGGTCTTGGCATCCCGCTCGACCAGTGCCCGGGTGGTGATCATCTCGCTGACGAACAGTCCCCGGCCACCGCTGTACTCGCGGCACAGCGTCCGGAACGGCGCGTTGGTGATCCCGGCCATCGGCGCGAGGACCACGGGTGGCCGGACCGTGTGCGGACCGATGGCGAGCTGCTGTGACATGGGGGCGGGCATCCTCGTGGTCGCTCGGGAGCGGGGGGCGGTCCTCAATTGTCCCCCATCCGGAGCGCTCCCCCGTATGCCCCCGCCCCCGGCGGGGTCAGTGCCCCAGGAAGGCGGGAGTGAAGACCGCGAGGAAGCCGGCCAGCCCGATCAGCCCGAGGATCCAGGGCGCGGGGCTCAGCCGTTGCCCGCCGCCGGACCGCGCGCCGTGCTCGGCCAGATGGTGTGCGGCCTCGGCGCGTGCGAGACCGCGGGCCGTGAAGCGGCGGTCGCAGGTGCCGCAGACCAGATGGCGTCCCTCCCCCGTGCCGCGGCCCCCCGTACCGCGTCGCAGGCACAGCTCACGGGTGATCCTCACCTCGTGGATGCGCCCGTCCTGTCCGTAACCGCTGACCGTGCCCGTGGTCACCGTGCCCGTCGTCAGCATCCGTCCCCCTTTTTCGCCCTCCGGATCCCGTCCGTGTGTGCCCGGCCGATTCTGAAAGGCGGCGCGTGGTGGCGCCAGAGCCGAGTGGGGCAGTGTTCGGCGGCGGCCGGTTTCCGGATCCCGGCAAGCGGGAAGCGGCCGGGGCGGCGGCAGGGCAGTCCCGCTTTCCGGACCCGGCGCGGGCCCCGGAGACGGCCGGAGGCCTCCGCACCCGCACCGGGTCCGGAGGCCTCCGTACACGAGCCGCGCGTGCCGCGCGTGCCGCTCTTACGGCGGGTTCAGCAGCCGATCAGCCGCGCCGCGAGGTAGGACTCGATCTGGTCGAGCGAGACGCGCTCCTGCTTCATGGTGTCGCGCTCGCGCACCGTCACGGCGTTGTCGTCGAGGGTGTCGAAGTCGACGGTGACGCAGAACGGCGTGCCGATCTCGTCCTGGCGGCGGTAGCGGCGGCCGATGGCGCCGGCGTCGTCGAACTCGATGTTCCAGTGCCTGCGCAGCGTCTCCGCCAGGCCCTTGGCCTTCGGGGAGAGCTGCGGGTTGCGCGACAGCGGCAGGACGGCGACCTTGACCGGCGACAGGCGCGGGTCGAGGCGCATCACCACGCGCTTCTCCATCTTGCCCTTGGCGTTGGGCGCCTCGTCCTCGGTGTAGGCGTCCAGCATGAAGGCCAGCATCGTGCGGCCGACACCGGCCGCGGGCTCGATGACGTACGGCGTCCAGCGCTCGCCGGCCTCCTGGTCGAAGTACGACAGGTCCTGGCCGGAGGCCTTGGAGTGCGAGTTCAGGTCGTAGTCGGTGCGGTTGGCCACACCTTCCAGCTCACCCCACTCGCCGCCGCCGAACCGGAAGCGGTACTCGATGTCGGCGGTGCGCTTGGAGTAGTGGGAGAGCTTCTCCGCCGGGTGCTCGTACCAGCGCATGTTCTCCTCGCGCAGGCCCAGCCCGGTGTACCAGTTCCAGCGCTGCTCCATCCAGTACTCGTGCCACTTCTCGTCCTCGCCCGGCTTGACGAAGAACTCCATCTCCATCTGCTCGAACTCGCGGGTGCGGAAGATGAAGTTGCCCGGGGTGATCTCGTTCCGGAAGGACTTGCCCATCTGCGCGATGCCGAACGGCGGCTTGCGGCGCGAGGTCTGCTGCACCTGGGCGAAGTTGGTGAAGATGCCCTGCGCGGTCTCGGGGCGCAGGTAGGCGACCGAGCCGGAGTCCTGGGTCGGGCCGAGGTGCGTGGACAGCAGGCCGGAGAACTGCTTGGGCTCGGTGAACTGGCCCTTGACGCCGCAGTTGGGGCAGTTGACGTCCGACAGACCGGCGGCGGGGAGGCGGCCGTGTTTGGCCTCGTACGCCTCCTCGAGGTGGTCGGCGCGGAACCGCTTGTGGCACGAGGTGCACTCGGTCAGCGGGTCGGTGAAGGTGGCCACGTGGCCGGAGGCGACCCAGACCTCGGAGGCGAGGATGACCGACGAGTCGATTCCGACGACGTCGTCGCGCGAGGTGACCATGTGGCGCCACCACTGGCGCTTGATGTTCTCCTTCAGCTCCACACCCAGCGGACCGTAGTCCCAGGCGGCCCTCTGCCCCCCGTAGATCTCGCTGCAGGGATAGACGAAGCCACGGCGCTTGCTGAGGCTGACGATGGTGTCGATCTTGTCGGCGGCCACGGTGCTCTCTTCGGTACAGACGACGGAATGCCTCAGGTTACCGGCGATGACCGGTGCGGGATCAAATCGGTTCGGGGTTCGGACGCGGGATGCCGGAAACCCGGTCGTCGCCGGTCGCCGGAAACACCATCTCATTTGACAATCATTTCCAACTGGGGCGAAAATGAGTGTCATGAACGCTCGACGCCGCCCTCTCATACCCCGCCCCCGCCGCCTCGCCGCCTCCCGTACCGCACTGGCCGGAGCCGCCGCCCTGGGCATGCTCGGCCTGACCGCCTGCGGCTCGGGCGGCACCGGGGAGACGGGAGGCGGAGCGGGCGACGGGGTGAACGTGGTCGCCTCGTTCTACCCGATGCAGTTCCTCGCCGAGGAGATAGGAGGGGAGCACGTCTCGGTCAGCTCCCTGGTCGAGCCCGGCGTCGAGCCGCACGATCTGGAGCTGAGCCCGCGGCAGACCGCCGAGCTGGGCGAGGCGGACCTCGTGGTCTACCTCAAGGGGTTCCAGCCGGCCGTGGACAAGGCGATCGAGCAGTCCGGCGTGGAGAACGTCGCCGAGGCGACCTCCTACACCGAGCCTCTGGAGCACGGCCCGGGCCATCAGGATGAGCACGGGGACGAGCACGCCTCCGAGCACGGGGAGGGCCACGGGGAGGAGAACCACGGGGAGGAGAACCACGGGGAGGAGCCCGCCGAGGAGGGCCACGAGGGCCACGACCACGGCGGCGAGGGAGCCGCCGACCCGCACGTCTGGCTCGACCCGGTGAAGTACGCCGAGGTGGCCGAGGGCGTCGGCGACGCCCTGGCGAAGGCGGACCCGGACCACGCCGACGACTACCGGAAGAACGCCGACGCCCTGGCGAAGAAGCTCCAGGACCTGGACACGGACTTCCGCGAGGGCCTGGAGAACCGCAGGACCGACACCTTCATCACCGCCCACGCGGCCTTCGGCTACCTCGCCGACCGCTACGGCCTCCACGAGGAGTCCGTCGCCGGTCTCGACCCCGAGTCCGAGCCCAGCGGCGCGAGGATGAGGCAGCTGCACCGGGTGGCCGAGGAGGACGAGGTCGACACGGTCTTCTTCGAGGCGGCGGCCGGCGAGCGCACCGCGAAGACCCTCGCCGACGACCTCGGGCTGCGCACCGACGTCCTCGACCCCGTCGAGGGGGTCACCGACGCCTCCCCGGGTGACGACTACTTCGAGATCATGCGGGCCAATCTCCAGGCCCTGCGGAAGGCGCTCGGCGCCCGGTGAGGAGGCCGATCATGACGGACGGGCACACCGCCGCGGCACGGAACGCGGCAGACGCGACGGTACGGGCGACGGCGCACCCGGTGCTGTCCCTGCGGGGCGTGACCGCCTCGCTCGGGGCGCGGCCGGTGCTGCGCGGCATCGATCTGGCCGTGGGGCGGGGCGAGGTCGTCGCCCTGCTCGGCGCCAACGGCTCGGGCAAGTCCACGACGGTGCGGGCCGCCGTCGGCCAGGTGCCCACCTCGGGCGGCGAGCTGGAGCTGTTCGGCACCCCGCTGCGCCGCTTCCGCGACTGGCACCGCGTGGGCTACGTACCGCAGCGCTCGACCGCGGCGGCCGGCGTGCCCGCGACCGTGCGCGAGGTCGTCGCCTCCGGGCGGCTGGCCCGCAGGCGGCTGGGGCCGCTGGGCCGCGGCGACCGGGCGGCGGTACGGCGGGCCCTGGAACTGGTCGGGCTGGCCGACCGGGCACGGGACTCGGTGAACGCGCTCTCCGGCGGCCAGCACCAGCGCGTGCTGATAGCCCGCGCACTGGCCGGCGAGCCCGAGCTGCTGGTCATGGACGAGCCGCTGGCCGGTGTGGACCTGCTCAGCCAGGGCGTCCTGGCCGAGGCGCTGCGCGAGCAGACCGGCGAGGGTGCCTCCGTCCTGCTGGTGCTGCACGAGCTCGGCCCGCTGGCTCCGCTGATCGACCGCACGGTCGTCCTGCACGACGGCCGCGTGGAGCGCGTGGAGGGCACCGCGCACCTCCACGACCAGGCGTGCCACCCGCACGCCGACTCCCTGGCCGAACCGACCCGGACCGGACTGCTGACATGATCGAGATCCTCCAGCCCGCCTTCATGCAGCGCGCGCTGCTGGCCGCGCTGCTGGTCGGCGTCGCGGCCCCCGCCATCGGCATCTACCTCGTCCAGCGCCGCCAGGCGATCATGGGCGACGGGATCGGGCACGTGGCCCTCACCGGTGTGGCGCTGGGCTTCCTGCTGAGCACCAGCCCGGTGTGGACGGCCGTGGTGGTCGCCTCGCTCGGCTCGGTCGCGATGGAGCTGATCCGCTGGTACGGCAGAACGCGCGGCGACGTGGCCCTGGCCATGCTGTTCTACGGCGGCATGGCGGGCGGCGTCCTGATCATCAACCTGGCGCCGGGCGGCACCACGGCCGATCTCCTCTCCCCGCTCTTCGGGTCGGTCATGACCGTCTCGCCCGAGGACGTCACCGCCATCGTGGTGCTGTCCGTCCTCGCCCTGGCGGTCTCCTTCGGACTGCGCCGACAGCTCTTCGCCGTCTGCCAGGACGAGGAGTTCGCCCGGGTCAGCGGGCTGCCGGTGCGGCTGCTCAACCTGCTGCTGGCCGTCACCGCCGCCGTCACCGTGACCGTGGCCATGCGGGTGGTGGGCCTGCTGCTGGTGAGCGCCCTGATGGTGATCCCGGTGGCCGCGGCCCAGCAGGTCACGCGCGGCTTCGCGACCACCATGGGACTCGCGGTGGGCATGGGTGTGCTGGTGTCCGTGTCCGGCACCGCCACCTCGTACTACGCCGACGTACCGCCCGGCGCCACCATCGTGCTGCTGGCCATCGTGCTGTTCGCCCTCCTGTCCGCGACGGCCCCCCTGCTGAACCGCGCGCGGCTGAGGGCGCGGGCACGGGACGAGGAGGAGTCCGGACGGGAGGAACGGGGAGAAGACCGGGAGGGGGAGGGCCGACGGGCGGCCGGAGGCGTTACGGTCGTGCGGTGACCGATGGTCGTCGGCGGACGGCGCGGCCGATGACACCACCGGTGCGGAGTGCGCCCGGCGGCGCCCGTCGCACCTGGCACAATGGCCGATCAGCTACGCGAGGTAGCGCCGACTCTAGGAGGCAATGGTGGCGACCGCAGGTCCCCCCGTACGCGGCCGGTCGACCCGGCAGCGCGCCGCTGTGGCGGCGGCGCTCGGCGAGGTCGACGAGTTCCGCAGCGCCCAGGAGCTGCACGACATGCTCAAGCACCGAGGCGACTCCGTCGGTCTGACCACCGTCTACCGCACGCTCCAGTCGCTCGCCGACGCCGGCGAGGTGGACGTGCTGCGCACCGACGAGGGCGAGGCCGTCTACCGCCGGTGCAGCACCGACGACCACCACCACCACCTGGTCTGCCGCAACTGCGGCAAGGCCGTGGAGGTGGAGGGGCCCGCGGTGGAGAAGTGGGCGGACTCCATCGCCGCGGAGCACGGCTTCGTGGACGTGGCCCACACCATCGAGATCTTCGGCACCTGCGGCGAGTGCGCCGCCGCCCGGAGCGCCAAGGCCTGAGGGCTCGGACACGCGGCGCGGCCCGGACGCTCCCGGCGGGAGCGTCCGGGCCGCGCCGCGTGTCCGGACCGGTGACCTCAAACCGGTCAGGCCTGCGGCGTTACGGTCCCCTCCGGCCGCGCGGGCGCGGCCTCCTCCCGCGAGGCGGGCGCGACGGGCTCCGCGCCGCCGAAGCGGCGGTCGCGGCGGGCGTACTCCAGGCACGCGTCCCACAGGTTGCGGCGGTCGAAGTCCGGCCACAGCACGTCCTGGAAGACCATCTCGGCGTACGCGCTCTGCCATATCAGGTAGTTGGAGGTGCGCTGCTCGCCCGAGGGCCGCACGAAGAGGTCCACGTCCGGCATGTCCGGGTAGTACAGGTACTTCGCGACCGTCTTCTCGTTCACCTTCGACGGGTCCAGCCGCCCGGCCCGCACGTCCGCCGCGATGGCCGCCGCCGCGTCGGCGATCTCGGCCCGGCCGCCGTAGTTGACGCAGAAGTACAGCGTCATGGCGTCGTTGTCCTTCGTCTGCTCCTGCGCCACCTGGAGCTCCTGGACGACCGACTTCCACAGCTTGGGCATCCGGCCGACCCATCGGATGCGGATGCCGAGCGCGTCCATCTCGTCGCGGCGGCGGCGGATGACGTCGCGGTTGAAGTTCATCAGGAAGCGGACCTCCTCGGGGGACCGCTTCCAGTTCTCGGTGGAGAAGGCGTACAAGGAGAGGTTCCTCACGCCCATCTCCAGACAGCCCTTGAGCACGTCCATTACGACGCCCTCGCCGACCTTGTGCCCCTCGGTGCGCGGCAGCCCGCGCTGCTTGGCCCAGCGCCCGTTGCCGTCCATCACCACCGCCACGTGTTTCGGCACCAGGTCGGCGGGGATGCGCGGCGGGCGCGCACCGGAGGGGTGCGGTTCGGGGGTGAGGTACTCGCGACGCTGCCGGGACAGCATTCCGCGCCGTGCCATGCGGTTCATCTCCAGTCGGGCGGGGCCGGGGAGGGCCGCGCCTGGGTGAGGACGGGGAAGGGATACCGGGAGCGTAGCCGGTCGGCTCCCTCAGGTCTTCTCGACGTAGCGCAGGGAGCGCAGACCCCGCTCCAGGTGCCAGTGCAGATACGCCGACACCAGTCCGCTGCCCTCGCGCACGTGCCGGGCCTCGGCCGCGTCGGCCGTCGCCCAGTCGCCCGTCAGCAGCGCGCCCAGCAGCCGCAGCGCCTCGGAGGACGGCACGACGCTGCCCGGCCTGCGGCAGTCGGCGCACACCACCCCGCCGGCGGCGACGGAGAAGAACCGGTTGGGGCCGGGCATCCCGCACTGGGCGCACGCATCGAAGCTGGGCGCGTAGCCGCCCACCGCCAGCGAGCGCAGCAGGAAGGCGTCCAGCACCAGCGCCGGGGCGTGCTCGCCGGCGGCGAGGGTGCGCAGGCCGCCGATCAGCAGCAGGTACTGCTGGACGTTGGGCTCGCCCTCGTGGTCGGTGAACCGCTCGGCCGTCTCCAGCATGGCCGTCCCGGCGGTGTAGCGGGCGTAGTCGTCGACGATGTTCCGCCCGTACGGCGCGATGGTCTCGGTCTGGGTGCACAGCGGCAGGCCGCGGCCGATCAGATCGCTGCCGCGCGCGAAGAACTGGATGTCGACGTGGGAGAACGGCTCCAGCCGCGCCCCGAACTTCGACTTGGTGCGCCGCACACCCCTGGCCACGGCCCGTACCCGTCCGTGTCCGCGCGTGAGCAGCGTGATGATGCGGTCGGCCTCGCCCAGCTTCTGGGTGCGCAGGACCACGCCGTCGTCGCGGAACAGACTCATTCCCCCATTGTCCCCCACCCTTCCCCCGGCCGGGGGACACGGGCCGGGGGAAGGGTGGGGGCCGGGAAGTGTCAGGAAGGGGTGGTGCGGGCGGCGTCCAGCAGCCGGTCGGTCTCCTCCCCGCACAGCCGCAGCGTCCGGCCCACCAGGCCCAGCGTCCTGCGCTCGCCGGGGGTGTAGGGGCCGTCGGCGAGCGCGATCCGGGCGCCCAGCAGCAGCAGGCTCTCGCGGCCGGGCCCGGCCAGGTGCGGTGCGAGCGGGGCCAGGGCCTCGTGCAGCTCTATCTCCATGGTGACCCCGTCGGAGCCCACCGCCGCGAGAAGGGCGACCAGCTGCTCCTCGGAGCAGCCGGTGAAGCCGGCGGTCCGCACGCCCTCCACGGCCGCCTCGCGGGCCGACCGCGCCTCGCAGCCGCCCACCGCCAGCACCGCCAGCGCGACGGCGTGCACGGCGTCACGGAGCATGGCGCTCAGCCGGGTGGTGGTGGGGTGGTCGAGGGCGTCGGTGCCGAAGTGCCCCTCGCAGGCCGCGCACTCCAGCACGGGCCCGGCCTCGCCGCGCGGCAGCACGGGCAGGCCGAGCAACACCAGGCGGCGGCGCCCGGTGCGGCGTCTGTAGTTGCGGTCGCCGCCGCAGGAGGGACAGAAGAACTCGCCGTCGTCGACCGTGTGCCAGGCCGTGCGGACGCCCGCCAGCCGCAGTCTCCGGCCGTCCCGGCCCCGGGGGTGCACCACTGCCGTACCTCCGTCACGCTCCTGCGCCATTGCCGCGTGGGCGTGATGTTAACCACACCGATGAGGTGCCGTCAGTACCCCGGGAGACACCCATCCCTTCCCCCTGTGGCCCTTGCAGGCCGGGCCGGAAGGCGTACGCGCAGGTCGGAAAGGGTTGCGCGGTGTCCGTGCGCCGGGCGGAAACCTTTGCGAAAGCATGGGACGCCCAGGACGCCCGGAGCCCTGCGGTGGCCCCGTGGAAACGGCCCGCCCCCGCCGGACGGGCGTCCGGCGGGGGCGGGCGGTGCTCACGGCGGAGGGTGCCGCGTCAGCGGAAGGCGCGGTTGACGGCGGAGACGATCGCCTTCAGGGAGGCGCGGGTGGTGTTGGGGTCGATGCCGATGCCCCACAGCACCTTGCCGTCGATGGCGCACTCGATGTACGAGGCGGCCTGCGCTGAGGCCCCCTCGCTCATGGTGTGCTCGGTGTAGTCCAGCAGCCTGGCGTCGATGCCGATGCCCTCCAGCGCGTCGAAGAACGCGGAGATCGGGCCGTTGCCGCTGCCGGTCAGCACGGTGTCGGCGCCGTCGACGGCCGCCTCGACGGTGAGGGTGTCCACCCCGTCGGTGTCGGTGGTGGTCTGGCCGTTGCGGACCTGGATACGGCCCCAGGGGTTCTCGGGGTTGGGCAGGTACTCGTCGCGGAAGGTCTCCCAGATCTGCGCCGGGGTGATCTCGCCGCCGTCGGCGTCGGTCCTGGCCTGGATGATCTTCGAGAACTCGATCTGCATCCGGCGCGGCAGGTCCAGCTTGTGGTCGTTCTTCAGGACGTAGGAGACGCCGCCCTTGCCGGACTGGGAGTTGACGCGGATGACCGCCTCGTAGGAGCGTCCGACGTCCTTGGGGTCGATGGGCAGGTACGGCACCGCCCACTCGGTCTCCTCCACCGGCTTGCCGGCCGCGGCCGCGTCGGCCTCCATGGCCTCGAAGCCCTTCTTGATGGCGTCCTGGTGGGAGCCGGAGAAGGCGGTGTAGACCAGGTCTCCCGCGTACGGGTGGCGCGGGTGGACCTCCATCTGGTTGCAGTACTCGGCGGTGCGGCGGATCTCGTCGATCCGGCTGAAGTCGATCTGCGGGTCGATGCCCTGGCTGAACAGGTTCATCCCCAGTGTGACCAGGTCCACGTTGCCGGTGCGCTCGCCCTGCCCGAACAGGCAGCCCTCCACCCGGTCGGCGCCGGCCATCACGGCCAGCTCGGCGGCGGCCACGGCGGTGCCGCGGTCGTTGTGCGGGTGGGTGGACAGGCAGACGAACTCGCGCCGCGACAGGTTCCGCGACATCCACTCGAAGCGGTCGGCGTGGGTGGAGGGCGTGGAGCGCTCGACGGTGGCGGGCAGGTTCAGGATGATCTCGCGGCCCTCCTCGGGCTGCCAGACGTCCATGACCGACTCGCAGACCTCCAGGGCGAAGTCCAGCTCGGTGTCGGTGAAGATCTCCGGGCTGTACTGGTAGCCGAAGACCGTCTCGTCGCCCAGGATCTTCTCGGCGTACTCGACCACCAGGCGGGTGCCGTCCACGGCGATCTGCCGGATGTCGTCCCTGCTGCCGCGGAAGACCACGCGGCGGAAGACCGGGGCGGTGGCGTTGTACAGGTGGACCGTGGCCCGGTGGGCGCCGGCCAGGGACTGCACGGTGCGCTCGATCAGGTCCTCGCGGGCCTGGGTCAGCACCGAGATCGTCACGTCCTCGGGGATGGCGCCCTCTTCGATGATGGAGCGCACGAAGTCGAAGTCGGTCTGGCCGGAGGAGGGGAAGCCGACCTCGATCTCCTTGTAGCCCATGCGGACCAGCAGGTCGAACATCTCGCGCTTGCGGGCGGGCGACATCGGGTCGATCAGTGCCTGGTTGCCGTCGCGCAGGTCGGTGGACAGCCAGCGGGGGGCCTTGGTGATCCGCTTGCCGGGCCAGGTGCGGTCGGGCAGTTCGACGGCCTCGTAGCCGCTGTAGCGGTGGATCGGCATACCCGAGGGCTTCTGGGTCACCGTGGCTGCGGTGACGGGCGTGGGGCGGCCTACGCGGGAGGAATCACTGCTCATGTGGAACTGGGCTCCTGTGGAGGGCGATGGGCTTCGAAACGCTTTCCGAACGCTTTCGAAGGGGCCGACGACGGCATCACCGAACTCCGCGGGGAGGGGGTCGGCCGTGTGACTACAGGCCCTCGCCGCGGCAGCTAAGGAGAAGCAGCCCAAAACGCATGATGCGATTCAGCGTAACCGAGGCGGACGGTGCGTGGCGGCGCGTATCAGTATGCGAGAACTCACATGGGTGAGCACGGCTTTTGCGGGCCGTCCCCCGCAAAAGCCGTGCTTCTGAAGCCGTAAGAGGCCGGACCCGGGAGCCGTGCCCTAGAAGCCGAGCCTGCGCAGCTGCTTGGGGTCGCGCTGCCAGTCCTTGGCGACCTTGACGTGCAGGTCGAGGTAGACGGGGGTACCCAGCAGCGCCTCGATCTGCTTGCGGGACTTGGTGCCGACCTCCTTGAGCCGGCTGCCCTTGGGGCCGATGACGATGCCCTTCTGGCTGGGACGCTCGATGAAGACGTTGGCGTGGACGTCCAGCAGCGGCCGGTCCGCCGGGCGTCCCTCTCGCGGCGTCATCTCCTCGACCACCACGGCGATGGAGTGCGGCAGCTCGTCGCGCACCCCTTCCAGCGCCGCCTCGCGGATCAGCTCGGCGACCATGACCTGCTCGGGCTCGTCGGTGAGGTCGCCGTCCGGGTAGAGCTGCGGCCCCTCGGGCAGCAGGGGGGCGAGCAGGTCGGCCAGCAGGCCCACCTGGTCGCCCGCGGTGGCGGAGACGGGGACGATCTCGGCCCACTCGATGCCCAGTTCCTTGCCGAGCCGGTCGACTGCGACGAGCTGCTCGGCCAGCGCCCTGGAGTCCACCAGGTCGGTCTTGGTGACGATCGCGACCTTCGGGGTGCGCTTCAGAGTCGCCAGTTCGCCCGCGATGAAGCGGTCGCCGGGGCCGATCCTCTGGTCGGCCGGCAGGCAGAAACCGATCACGTCGACCTCGGCCCAGGTGGTGCGCACCACGTCGTTGAGGCGCTCGCCCAGCAGGGTGCGCGGCTTGTGCAGGCCGGGGGTGTCCACCAGGACGAGCTGCGCGTCGGGGCGGTGGACGATGCCGCGCACGGTGTGGCGGGTGGTCTGCGGGCGGTTGGAGGTGATCGCGACCTTCGTTCCCACCAGGGCGTTGGTGAGGGTCGACTTGCCCGCGTTGGGGCGGCCGACGAAGCAGGCGAAGCCCGCGCGGTGCGGCGCGGAGTCCGCCTGCTGCTCGGGCCGGGGGGAGGGGGAACGGTCGCTCATGTTGGCCATTCTCCCCGATCCGCGGGGCGCCCCCGTACCGGCCGCGTCCCGCCCCCTCTCCCCGCCCGGCGGCTCAGCCCGCGGTGACGGTGGAGCGGACCGCGCCGTCGGGGCCGGCCAGCAGCACCGGGGTGGCCGGACCGCCCAGGTCGTGGACGGCGGCGAGGTCGGCGGAGGGCACGGCGGGCGCCTCGGAGACCACGGCCGCGGCCTCCAGGGACTTGGCACCGGAGGCCACCGCCATCGCGACGGCCGTCTGCAGCGCGCTCAGCCGGAGCGACTTCAGGGCGACGGTTCCGGCCACGTACGTGCGCCCGGTCTCGTCGCGCACCGCCGCGCCCTCGGGCACGGCGTTGCGGGCCCGCGCGCTGCGGGCGAGGGTGACGATCTTGCGGTCTTCGGGGTCCAGGTCGGCGGGTTCGCTCATGCGGGTGAGCATATGTGCTCGCCCGCGCGAAGGGGCGGCCCGGACCGGGAACGGGCGCCCCGCCGTCCCCTTCCGGCCGCCCGCGACCTCCCGCGACCGCCGCCCTCCGTTCCCGGCCGTCAGCCGCCGGTCCCGGCCGCCGCCTCGTCGTCGTCCGGCTCCGGCGCCGGGGCGCGGACCGGCTCGACCAGGACCGTGACGATGCGGTTGCGGCGGCCGGCCGGGGACTCGGCGGTCAGCCGCAGACCGCGCAGCGCCGGCTCGCCCCGGTGGTCGGTGTGGTGGCCGCCGCGGTGCTCGCCGCGCCCCTCCGGCACCTCCACCGTCGCGGTGGCGCCCGCGATGGGGACGCGGCCCAGGAGCTTGGCCAGCAGCCCGCCGACCGTCTCCACGTCCTCGTCCTCCAGGTCCAGGCCGTACAGCTCGCCCAGGTCGCCCAGGTCCAGGCGGGCGGTGACCCGGTGGCGGCCCTCTCCCAGGTCCTCGACGGGCGGCAGCTCCCGGTCGTACTCGTCGGTGATCTCGCCGACGATCTCCTCCAGGATGTCCTCGATGGTGACGATCCCGGCGGTGCCGCCGTACTCGTCGACCACGACGGCGACGTGGTTGCGGTCCTTCTGCATCTCGCGCAGCAGGTCGCCGGCGTTCTTGGTGTCGGGGACGAAGACGGCCTGCCGCATCGCCGTGGAGACCAGGTCGTTCTCGGTCTCGCGGTTGATGTGGACCTTCCGGGAGAGGTCCTTGAGGTAGACGATGCCGACGATGTCGTCCTCGTTCTCGCCGGTCACCGGGATGCGGGAGAAGCCCGAGCGCAGGGCCAGGGTGAGCGCCTGGCGGATGGTCTTGAACCGCTCGATGGAGACCAGCTCGGTGCGCGGCACCATCACCTCGCGCACCAGGGTGTCGCCCAGTTCGAAGACCGAGTGCACCATGCGGCGCTCCTCGTCCTCGATCAGCGCCTCCCGCCCCGCCAGGTCCACCATGGCCCGCAGTTCGGCCTCGGTGGCGAACGGGCCCTTGCGGAAGCCCTTGCCCGGGGTCAGGGCGTTGCCCAGGAGGATCAGCAGCTGCGGCAGCGGGCCGAGCACACGGGCCAGCGGCAGCAGCACGTACGCGGCGGCCGTGGCGGTGTTCAGCGGGTGCTGGCGGCCGATGGTGCGCGGCGAGACCCCGACGGCGACGTAGGAGACGAGCACCATCGCGCCGCCGGCCGCGGCCAGCGCCTGCCAGGTGCTGTCGAAGGTGTGCAGGAAGCCGTAGGTGACCAGGACTCCGGCCGACATCTCCGCGGTCACCCGCAGCAGCAGGGCGAGGTTGAGGTACCGGGTGGGGTCGGCGGCGACGGCGGCGAGCTTGGCCCCGCCGCGCCGCCCGGAGCGTACGGCCTCCTCGGCGCGGTAGCTGGTGGTGCTGGCCAGGCCGGCCTCGGCGCAGGCGGCCAGCCAGGCGAGGCCGACCAGCAGGACCGCCGCGGCGATCAGCGGGGTGCTCATGTCGTCGTCGGGGCCGGGGAGGGCCCCTCCATGCCGCGCTCGGCGCGCCAGCCGTCGACGATCGCCGCCTGGAGGCCGAACATCTCGGTCCGCTCGCCGGGCGTCTCGTGGTCGTAGCCGAGCAGGTGGAGCACCCCGTGGACGGTGAGCATCTGCAGCTCCTCGTCCATGGAGTGCTTCGTCGGGGCGTCGGCGCCCTGCTTCTCGGCGACGTCGGGGCAGAGCACGATGTCGCCGAGGAGGCCCTGCGGGGGCTCGTCGCCGTCCTTGGAGGGCGGGCGCAGCTCGTCCATGGGGAAGGACATCACGTCGGTCGGGCCGGGGAGGTCCATCCACTGCTTGTGGAGCTGCTCCATGGCGTCGGTGTCGACGGCGATCACCGACAGCTCCGACAGCGGGTGGATGCGCATCCGGGCGAGGGCGTAGCGGGCGATGTCGAGGATCGCCCGCTCGTCGATCTCGCGGCCGGACTCGTTGTTGACGTCGATCGACATGTGGGTGGCGGTTGCTTTCCGTTACTTTCGGTCACTGCCGTCGGTGGTGCCGTGGCTGTCGTCGTAGCGCTGGTAGGCGTCGACGATACGGCCGACCAGCTTGTGCCGCACGACGTCGGTGCTGGTGAGCCGCGAGAAGTGGACGTCCTCCACGCCTTCGAGGATCTCCTGCACCTGGCGCAGGCCGCTCCTGGTGCCGCCGGGCAGGTCGACCTGGGTGACGTCGCCGGTGATCACGATCTTGGAGTCGAAGCCGAGCCGGGTGAGGAACATCTTCATCTGCTCGGGATTGGTGTTCTGCGCCTCGTCCAGGATGATGAAGGCGTCGTTGAGCGTCCGGCCGCGCATGTACGCCAGCGGCGCGACCTCGATCGTCCCGGCGGCCATCAGGCGCGGGATCGAGTCGGGGTCGAGCATGTCGTGCAGCGCGTCGTACAGCGGCCGCAGATACGGGTCGATCTTCTCGTAGAGGGTGCCGGGCAGGAAGCCCAGCCGCTCCCCCGCCTCGACGGCGGGCCGGGTCAGGATGATGCGGGTGACCTGCTTGGACTGCAGGGCCTGCACCGCCTTGGCCATGGCGAGGTAGGTCTTGCCGGTGCCCGCCGGGCCGATGCCGAAGACGACGGTGTGCTTGTCGATCGCGTCCACGTAGCGCTTCTGGTTGAGCGTCTTGGGGCGGATCGTGCGGCCGCGGTTGGACAGGATGTTCTGCGTGAGCACCTCGGCGGGTGTCTCCTGGGCGCCGCCGTCCGCGTCGCGGAGCATGGCGATCGATCGTTCCACCGCATCCTCCGTCAGCGGCTGGCCGGTGCGCAGCACCAGCATCATCTCGTCGAAGAGCCGCTGGACGAGTTCGACCTCCGCCGTCTCGCCGGTCGCGGTGATCTCGTTCCCGCGCACATGGATGTCCGTCGACGGGAAGGACTTCTCGATCACACGGAGGAGGGAGTCGCCGGAACCCAGCACCGTCACCATCGGGTGCTTGGCCGGGACGGTGAAACGGGCACTCGCTTGGGTGGACCGTGCCTGGTCCGTCTGTGTCTGAGTCATGGGCCGGCTCTGTGGCCTGCGCGTCCCTCTCTGTCGCTGCTGTGCCGCCGGTCTGTGTAGCCGCCGCGCGCCTGGACTTCCAGGGTACGACGTGGCGCTGACAGGTCAGTAGCGATTTGTATGCCCGGGCTCCGCGGGCGGGCGCCGCGGGGCGGGTCGGGGCCGGCGGAAGCCGATGGTCGGCACCGCCCGGCGCAGCGGCCACGGCCGGGCGCAGCCGGGCAGCAGTGCCTCCAGGAAGCCGTAGCGGCTCAGGGCGGCCGGATCCTGCTCGTCGAAGTCGCGCACCCGCTGCCACCAGGCGGCGACCTCGACCCAGCCCGGCGCGGACAGCGAGCCGCCGAACTCCTGTACCGACAGGGCGGCGGTCAGTCCGGCGAAGGCCAGCCGGTCGGCCAGCGGCCAGCCGGCCAGGGTGCCGGTGACGAAGCCGGCCACGAACACGTCCCCGGCGCCGGTGGGGTCCAGCGCCTCCACCGAGATGGCGGGCACCTCGGCGGTCTCGCCCGTGGCGCCGTCCACCGCGACGGCGCCCTCGGCCCCCATGGTCACCACGGCCAGCGGCACCCTCTCGGCCAGGCGGCGGGCGGCGGCGCGGGGGCAGTCGGTGCGGGTGTAGCGCATCGCCTCCTGCGCGTTGGGCAGGAACGCCTCGCAGTGCTCCAGGTCGGCGAGGTCGTCCGGGTCCCAGCGACCGGTCTCGTCCCAGCCGATGTCGGCGAAGACCCGGCTGCCGGACCGGGCCGCACGCGCGATCCACTCCTGGCTCCCGCCGGGCCGGAGGGAGGCGACGCAGGCGCGGGCGGCGGGCGGGTCGCCGGGGGCGGGCTCCTCGGGCCGGGGGGCCTCGTGCCCGTGGGAGACCATCGTCCGCTCGCCCTCGTAGGCCATCGAGACGGTGACCGGCGAGTGCCAGCCGGGTGCGGTGCGCGACAGCGACAGGTCGATGCCCTCGCCCTTCTCCAGCGCCTCCCAGCAGTACTCGCCGTACATGTCGTCGCCGAAGGCGGCGGCGAGCGAGGTGCGCAGGCCGAGCCGGGCCAGGGCGGTGGCCATGTTGGCGACACCGCCGGGGCTCGACCCCATGCCCCGCGCCCAGGACTCGGTACCGCGCACCGGCGCCGAGTCCAGACCGGTGAAGACGATGTCCAGGAAGACCGTCCCGGTCAGATAGACGTCGCGGGGCGGGTCGTCGGGGGTGCGGAGCGCGGCGAGCGGGTCGAGCATGCGGCCAGTGTGCACGATCGGCGCGGTGGGCCGGCCGCGGGTTGCGCACGGCGTCACCAGCGCGGTACGGAGGGGGCTTCCCAGTCCGGATCGGCCCGGCGCATGGCGGCGGCGTCGTCCCGGTCGCGCATCGGGCCGTCGTCGGCCAGCCACCGGCGGTGGAGAGCGTCGAGGCGCTCGCGGTCCAGGACGACGCCCAGGCCGGGGGCGTCGGGGACGGTGACGGCGCCTTCGCGGAAGGCGATGCGCTCGGTGAGCACCTCCTCGGTCTGCCAGGGGTAGTGGGTGTCGCAGGCGTGCTCCAGGCCGGGGACGGTGGCGGCGACATGGGTCATGGCGGCGAGGCTGACGCCCAGGTGGGTGTTGGAGTGCATGGACACCCCGACGCCGAAGGCGCGGCAGACCGCGGCCAGTTGCTGGGTGTTGCGCAGCCCTCCCCAGTAGTGGTGGTCGCTGAGCAGCACCTGGACGGCTCCGGTGGTGAACGCCCCGGCGATCTCCGGGAAGGTGGTCACGCACATGTTGGTGGCCAGTGGCAGCCCTCCGGCCCGCGCGGCGACCTCGGCCATCGCGGGTGTGCCGGCGACCGGGTCCTCCAGGTACTCCAGCACGTCGCGCAGTTCGTCCGCGGCCTTCAGCGAGGTCTCCACCGACCAGGCGCCGTTGGGGTCCAGGCGCAGGGGCCTGCCGGGGAAGGCATCCGCCAGCGCCCGCACGGCGGCGATCTCCTCCTGGGGCGGGAAGACCCCGCCCTTGAGCTTGAAGGAGCCGAAGCCGTGGTCGGCCGCGAGACGGCGGGCCTGAGCGACGATCCCGGCCGGGTCGAGGGCGGCGCCCCAGTCGTCGCCGACCGCTCCCCGGCCGTCGCTGCCGCCCACCGCACCGCCGGGGTGGGCGGCCCAGCGGTAGAACAGGTAGGCGCTGTACTCGACCCGGTCGCGCACCTTCCCGCCGAGCAGGGCGTGCACGGGCATTCCCAGCGCCTTGCCCAGAGCGTCCAGGCAGGCCACCTCGAAGCCGGAGACGACGGACAGCCGCAGCTTGCCGGCGGTCTGGACGCCGCGCAGTCCGCCGACGTCCACCGAGCCGTCCGTGCGGTGGCCGTCCAGGGGGAGTCCGCCGGCGAGGGCGAGCAGCCCGTTCAGGTCGCTGACCGGGTGTCCGGGCAGCCGCCGGGCGAGGGAGCGCGCCAGGTCCAGGTACTTGGTGTCGCCGTAGGTCTCCCCGACCCCGGTGGCGCCGCCGGCCGTGACCACCTCGACGATCAGGCGCGGGGTGTACGGCTGGTGGACACCCTGGGTGTTGAGCAGGGGCGGGTCGGCGACGAGGATCGGGGTCAGGCGCACCTCGGCGACGGTCAGGTCCTTCATCGGCGACTCCTGTCGGGTCGGGGCCGACTGCGGCGGGCGCCCGGGTCGGGACCGCCCCACCACCGGCCTGTTCTCCTATGTGAACCCTGTCCATGTGCGAAGACGGAGACTAGGTACGGCGGAGGTGGGCGTCAAGAGTGCCCGTACGTTTCCGGAAAGGGGCGCGCCCCGGCGCCGGCCGGAAGCGGGCCGGGCCGGCGCTGAGAGGGGCGCGGACCGGGGCTCGGGGGGGCAGGAAGCGGGCGGCGGTCAGCGCCGCCGGGGCACCGGCACCCGCATCAGGTCCTCGGCCACGGTCAGCTCCCCGGCGAACCCCGCCTCCCGGGCCTGGGCGGCGAACCGGGCCGGGTCGTCGTAGCGCTGCGAGAAGTGCGTGAGCACCAGGTGCCGCACCCCCGCCCGCGCCGCGACGGAGGCGGCCTGGCCCGCTGTGAGATGGCCGTACTCCTGCGCCAGGGCCTCCTCCTCGTCGAGGAAGGTGGCCTCGATGACCAGCATGTCGCAGCCCTCGGCGAGCGCGTACACGCCCTCGCACAGCCGGGTGTCCATCACGAAGGCGAAGCTCTGCCCGGGACGGGTCTCGCTCACCTCGTCAAGGGTGACCCCGCGCAGCTCGCCCTCGCGCTGGATGCGGCCGACGTCCGGGCCGGAGATGCCGTGGGCGGCGAGCCGCCCGGGCAGCATCCGGCGCCCGTCGGGCTCGACCAGGCGGTAGCCGTAGGACTCCACAGGATGGGACAGGCGCCGCGCCTGGAGGGTGTACGCGGCGGTGGCGGCCAGCGTGCCGTCGGCGCCGACCGGCTCCTCGCGCAGCTCGGCCGTCTCTCGGTAGGCGGTGGCGTACCGCAGGCGGTCGAAGAAGCGCTGCCCGCTCGCCGGGTAGTGCGCCGTGACCGGGTGCGGCACCCGGTCGAGGTTGATGCGCTGGATGACCCCGGCAAGGCCCAGGCTGTGGTCGCCGTGGAAGTGGGTGACGCACAGCCTGGTGAGGTCGTGGGCGGCCACGCCCGCGCGGAGCATCTGGCGCTGGGTGCCCTCGCCGGGGTCGAACAGCAGCGCCTCGCCGTCCCAGCGCAGCACGTAGCCGTTGTGGTTGCGCCGACGGGTGGGCACCTGGCTGGCGGTGCCCAGCACGACCAGTTCGCGTACGGACAACGGGCTTACCCGGGGGGCCAGTTCAGACCGCGTCCGCCCAGGACGTGGGCGTGCGCGTGCCAGACGGTCTGCCCGGCGCCCGCGCCGGTGTTGAACACGATCCGGTAGCCGACGGTGGCGCCCCCGGGCGGGGCGATGTTCTCCTGCTCGGCGACCTCGCCCGCCGCGCGCAGCACGTCGGCGGCCAGTTGCGGGGCGGCGGCGGCCAGCGCGGCGGCGTCGGGGTGGTGCTCCTTGGGGATCACCAGCACATGGGTGGGCGCCTGCGGGTTGATGTCCCGGAAGGCCAGCGTGGTGTCGGTCTCGTGGACGATCGTCGCCGGGACGTCCCCCGCGACGATCTTGCAGAACAGGCAGTCCGCCTGCGGTTCCTCCGCCACGGTGGCGCCTCCCGCTGTGAGGTGGGTCGATCGGTGGTCACGCAGCGCCGATCGTACCCCGGCCCCGGCGCCGGTGATCAGGACCAGCGGCCGGTGCGTCCCAGCAGCAGCGCCGCCGCCGCCGTGCCCGCCGTGGAGGTGCGCAGCACGCTCGGGCCCAGCCGGTACGGGCGCGCGCCCGCCCGCTCGAACTCCTCCAGCTCCTCCGGGGCGACCCCGCCCTCCGGGCCGACGACGAGCACCAGCTCGCCCTCGGCCGGCAGCCCGGCGGCAGCCAGCGGCCGCGAGCCCTCCTCGTGGAGGACCGCGGCGAAGGCCGCGGACGACAGCAGCGGAAGCAGCTGCCGGGTGGTCGCCGGCTCGGCGACCTCCGGGAAACGCAGCCTGCGCGACTGCTTGCCGGCCTCGCGCGCGGTGGAACGCCACTTGCGCAGCGCCTTCTGCCCGCGCTCGCCCCGCCACTGCGTGACGCAGCGCGACGCGGACCAGGGCACGATCGCGTCCACGCCCGTCTCCGTCATCGTCTCCACGGCCAGCTCGCTGCGGTCGCCCTTGGGCAGGGCCTGGACGACGGTGATCCGCGGGCGCGGCTCCGGCTCGGTACGCACCTCGGTGACGGCGACCTCCAGGCGCTCCTTCCCCTCGACGGCCGCGACGGTGCCGAAAGCACCGGTGCCCGCCCCGTCGGTGAGGACTATCTCCTCGCCCTCGCGCAGCCGCCGTACCGCGACGGCGTGGCGGCCCTCGGGCCCCTCCAGCGCCAGCACGGCGCCGGGAGCGGCACCGGCCAGGGCCGCGGTCTCGACCAGGAAGACGGGGGCGGTCACAGCGGCCGCCCGGCGGGGTGCGCCGGCCGGGCGGCCGGGGTGATCAGCTCGGTGGGCATGACAGCATCCTGCCACGCCCGCCGGGGTGGGCCCCCGGGCCCCCGGCCGGCCCGCCCCAGCACCGCCTCAGCGACCGTTGAACGCATCCTTCAACCGCGAGAACAGCCCTTGCTGCCCCGGCTGGAACTGGCCCGTGGGCCGCTCCTCGCCCCGCAGCTTGGCCAGGCGGCGCAGCAGCTCCTCCTGCTCCGGGTCCAGCTTGTTCGGCGTCTGGACCTCCACGTGGACGATCAGATCGCCGCGGCCGCCGCCGCGCAGATGCGTCACGCCGCGCTGGTGGAGCGGGATCGACTGGCCGGACTGGGTGCCGGGCCGGATGTCGACCTCCTCCAGGCCGTCCAGCGTCTCCAGCGGGACCTTGGTGCCCAGCGCCGCCGCCGTCATGGGGATGGTGACCGTGCAGTGCAGGTCGTCGCCGCGCCGCTGGAAGACCGGGTGCGGCACTTCGTGGATCTCGACGTACAGGTCGCCCGCCGGGCCGCCGCCCGGGCCGACCTCGCCCTCGCCGGCGAGCTGGATGCGGGTGCCGTTGTCGACGCCGGCCGGGATCTTCACCGTCAGGTTGCGCCGCGAGCGCACCCGGCCGTCGCCGGCGCACTCCGGGCAGGGGGTGGGCACGACCGTGCCGAAGCCCTGGCACTGCGGGCAGGGGCGCGAGGTCATGACCTGGCCCAGGAAGGACCGGGTGACCTGCGAGACCTCTCCGCGGCCGCGGCACATGTCGCACGTCTGCGCGGAGGTGCCCGGGGCCGCCCCCTCGCCGCTGCACGTGGTGCAGACGACCGCCGTGTCCACCTGGATGTCCTTGGTGGTGCCGAAGGCCGCCTCGTCCAGCTCGATGTCGAGCCGGATCATGGCGTCCTGGCCGCGCCGGGTGCGGGACCTCGGCCCGCGCTGGGAGGCGGCGCCGAAGAAGGCGTCCATGATGTCGGAGAAGTTCCCGAAGCCCCCGCCGAAGCCGCCGCCCCGGCCCGCGCCGCCCGTGGGGTCGCCGCCGAGGTCGTACATCTGCTTCTTCTGCGGGTCGGAGAGCACCTCGTAGGCGGTGTTGATCTCCTTGAACCGCTCCTGCGTCTTCGGGTCCGGGTTGACGTCAGGGTGCAGTTCGCGCGCGAGCCTGCGGAAGGCCTTCTTGATCTCGTCCTGCGAGGCATCGCGCTGTACGCCCAGGACCGCGTAGTAGTCGGTTGCCACTTACGACTCCGCGAGGATCTGTCCGACGTAACGTGCCACTGCGCGTACCGCTCCCATCGTTCCGGGGTAGTCCATGCGGGTCGGCCCGACCACACCGAGCTTGGCGACCGCCTCGTCTCCCGAACCGTAACCGACCGAGACGACCGACGTGGACGTCAGCCCCTCGTGAACATTCTCATGACCGATTCGCACCGTCATGCCCGGTTCCTTGGCCTCCCCCAGCAGCTTGAGCAGGACGACCTGCTCCTCCAGAGCTTCCAGCACCGGCCGGATGGTCAGCGGGAAGTCGTGCACGAAGCGGGTGAGATTGGCGGTGCCGCCGATCATCAGCCGCTCCTCGGTCTCCTCCACCAGAGTCTCCAGGAGGGTGGCGAGCACCGTCGAGACCGTGCCACGGTCCTCGGCGTCGAAGGACTCCGGCAGGTCCTGCACCAGCCTGGGCACCTCCGAGAAGCGCTCGCCGACCACCCGGCTGTTGAGCCGGGCGCGCAGATCGGCCAGGGACGACTCCGAGATGGGGGCCGGGCAGTCCACCATGCGCTGCTCGACCCGCCCGGTGTCCGTGATCAGCACGAGCATCAGACGCGCGGGGGCCAGGAGCAGCAGCTCGACGTGGCGGACGGTCGAGCGGGTCAGCGAGGGGTACTGGACGACGGCGACCTGCCGGGTGAGCTGGGCCAGCAGCCGTACGGTGCGGCTGACGACGTCGTCGAGGTCGACGGCGTCCTCCAGGAAGTTCTGGATCGCCCGGCGCTCCGGCTTGGACAGCGGCTTGACGCCCGCCAGCCTGTCGACGAACAGGCGGTACCCCTTGTCGGTGGGGACGCGGCCCGCGCTGGTGTGCGGCTGGGCGATGTACCCCTCGTCCTCCAGGGCCGCCATGTCGTTGCGCACGGTGGCCGGGGAGACCTGGATGTTGTGCCGCTCGGTGAGCGCCTTGGACCCCACCGGCTCCTGCGTGCCGACGTAGTCCTGGACGATGGCGCGCAGGACTTCGAGTCTGCGTTCGCTGAGCATCTGGGCGCACCTCCCGTCCGGCCGTCTCTTTCCGGTCCTCTTCCCTGGCGTTCCCTGGCACTCTCGACCGGTGAGTGCCAGTCACCCTGTGCCAGTGTACGGCCGGTGACCGTGGCCGGGGCAAGGGCGGGCGCCGACCGGGAAGGGCGATCCCCGCCACATCCCGGCGGGCACCGCCCGCGTGATGGCGTTAGCGTCGCGGTATGGAGACGGATTGGGAAGAGCTGTCGCCTGGAGTCGTGCGCCGCCGCATGCCCGGCTGGGACGAGACGGTGGGGGCCGTCGCGGGCGAGTCGGGGATGCTGGTGGTCGACACCGGCGCGACGCTGGGTGACGGCGCGCGCGTCCGGCGGTACCTGCACGAGCGCTTCGGGCTGCCGGTGACCCATGTGGCGCTGACCCATCCGCACTTCGACCACGTCCTGGGCGCCTCGGCCTTCGCCGGGGTGGAGGTCTACGGGGCGGTGGGGATCGAGGAGCTGCTGGTCCACTCGAAGGACGAGTTGCGCCAGGACGCCGTGCGGCACGGCGTGGACCCGCGGGAGGCGGCCGAGGCGGTCGACGTGCTCGTCCACCCGCACCACCGGGTGGCCGGTGAGCTGACCGTCCAGCTGGGCGGCCGGGAGGCGCTACTGGCCAACGTCGGCCCGGCGCACACCGCCCACGACCTGGCCGTCGTGGTCCCCGGCGTGCCGGGCGGGCCGGACGTGGTCTTCTGCGGCGATCTGGTGGAGGAGTCCGGCGAGCCGCAGACGGGCCCGGACTCCCACCCCGTCCACTGGCCGGCCGCGCTGGACCGGCTGCTCGCCCTGGGCGGCGAGGACGCGCGGTACGTGCCGGGCCACGGGGCGGTGGTGGACGCCGCCTTCGTCCGCGCCCAGCGCGAGGCGCTGGCGGAGCGCTTCGGCACCGCCTGACGGATACCCCGGCGGATTTCCGCCCCAGGTTTCGCGGGGACGATCCCGTAACACAATGACCGCATGCGCAGCAGACGGTACGGCCCCGACCTGACCCCTCCGTGGAAGCGGACCTCGGGGAACCACAGGCCCGCGCCCGAGGTGCCCGCCGAGCCGGACCTGGTGGTGGAGGAGGTCACGACCGGTTTCTGCGGGGCCGTGGTGCGCTGCGAGAAGACGGCACAGGGGTTCACCGTCACGCTGGAGGACCGCTTCGGCAAACACCGGGTCTTCCCGATGGAGCCGCGCGGTTTCCTGCTGGAGGGCAGGGCCGTCACCCTCGTCCGGCCGCGGGCGGCGGCCCCGCCCGCCCCGAAGACACCCCGGCGCACGGCCTCGGGGTCGGTGGCGGTGCCGGGCGCCCGCGCGCGGGTGGCTCGGGCGGGGCGCATCTACGTCGAGGGGCGCCACGACGCGGAGCTGGTGGAGAAGGTCTGGGGCGACGACCTGCGGATCGAGGGCGTGGTCGTGGAGTACCTGGAGGGCGTGGACGACCTCCCGGCGGTCGTGGAGGCCTTCGGCCCCACTCCCGGGGCCCGGCTGGGCGTACTGGTGGACCATCTGGTGCCCGGCTCCAAGGAGTCCCGGATCGCCGCCGCGGTCACCGGTGAGAACGTGCTGGTCGTCGGCCATCCGTACATCGATGTCTGGGAAGCGGTCAAGCCGTCCGCCCTGGGCATCGGCGCCTGGCCCCGGGTGCCGCGCGGCCAGGACTGGAAGACGGGGGTGTGCCGGGCGCTGGGCTGGCCGGAGAACACCGGCGCGGCGTGGAAGCGGATCCTGGGGAGCGTGCGCGACTACACGGATCTGGAGCCGGGGCTGCTCGGCCCGGTCGAGCGGCTGATCGACCACGTCACGGTGGGCGGACCGACCGGTCCGTGATCCTCCGGGGGACGGGACCCGGTCCGGGGCGGGTACGGGACAATGGACCCCATGCCCTCCGTACTGCCCGACGGCGAGCCCGTCCCCGCCGACGGTTCCCTGCCCGCGCACGCCCTGGCCGGCGCGGCGCGGCGCCCCCTCGGCTTCTACCTGCACGTGCCGTACTGCGCGACGCGCTGCGGCTACTGCGACTTCAACACCTACACCGCGAGCGAGCTGCGCGGCTCCGGCGGTGCGCTCGCCTCGCGGGAGAACTACGCGCGGACGCTGGCCGAGGAGGTACGGCTGGCGCGCAAGGTGCTCGGCGACGACCCCCGGCCGGTTCGGACGGTCTTCGTCGGCGGGGGCACCCCCACCCTGCTGCCCGCCGCCGACCTGGGGCGGATGCTGGCCGTGGTCCGCGAGGAGTTCGGGCTGGCGGAAGGAGCCGAGGTCACCACGGAGGCCAATCCCGAGTCCGTCGACGCCGCCTACCTGGCCGAGCTGCGCGAGGCGGGCTTCAACCGGATCTCCTTCGGCATGCAGAGCGCCCGGCGCCATGTGCTGTCCGTGCTGGACCGCACCCATACCCCCGGCCGCCCCGAGGCGTGCGTGGCCGAGGCCCGCGAGGCGGGCTTCGAGCACGTCAACCTGGATCTGATCTACGGCACCCCGGGCGAGAGCGACGACGACTGGCGGGCCTCGCTGGAGGCCGCCCTCGGCGCCGGCCCCGACCACGTCTCGGCGTACGCGCTGATCGTGGAGGACGGCACACGGCTGGCCTCCCGCATCCGGCGCGGCGAGGTGCCGATGACGGACGACGACGTGCACGCCGACCGCTACCTGATCGCCGAGGAGATGCTGTCGGCGGCCGGTCTCCGCTGGTACGAGGTGTCGAACTGGGCGGTGACGGAGGCCGCCCGCTGCCGCCACAACGAGCTGTACTGGACGGGCGCCGACTGGTGGGGCGCCGGTCCGGGGGCGCACAGCCACGTCGGCGGGGTGCGCTGGTGGAACGCCAAGCACCCCGGCGCGTACGCCCAGGCGCTCGCCGAAGGCCGTTCGCCGGGCGTGGGCCGTGAAGTGCTGGACGGCGGGGACCGGCGCGTGGAGCGGATCCTGCTGGAGCTGCGGCTGGTGGACGGCGTACCGCTGGACATCCTGGCCCCGGCCGGTGCGCGCGCCGCCGAGCGGGCGCTGGCGGACGGGCTGCTGCGCCCGGAGGCGTACGAGCGCGGGCGCGCGGCGCTGACCCTGCGCGGCCGGCTGCTGGCCGACGCGGTCGTCCGCGACCTGGTGGA
>NZ_JADEYH010000029.1 GCF_017114865.1 Streptomyces verrucosisporus
CTGTCGGCGAGGTCCTCGGCGAGCGCGGGGGCGATCTCGCCGGCGCGGTGCTCGTTCGCGACGCGCTCGCGGGCCTGCTCGGCGGTTATGCCGAAGTCGCGCTGCATGGCCTTCAGAGCGCCTGCGGGCATCTCCTCGGCGGCGCGGAGGGCGTCGGCGGTGAGGGCGGTCCCGGCGGCGGTCCTGGCGGGGGCGTCGGTGGGGGACGACGTGACCGCGCCGGCGAGGGAGGGCAGGGCGGTCAGGGCGAGTGCGGTGGCGGCCAGTGCCGCACCGGTCGTGATACCACGGCTGTGGCGCATTCGTTCTCCTCTGTTGTGGGGGGGGGAAGAGGGTTGGGGTGAACGGCACGCCCGTGTTCCATGAGGGTGGCGTGCGCCTGTCAAGCTAGACGTTTCGCGGTATGCGGGTGTCGCATATCGGACACCAGAGGGAAGCAGGCACGAGACCTTCACGCGTGATCACAGGGGCGGCACCGGTCCTGGGCTGTGGATTCACGGCTGTGGATTCACGGCAGCGGAAAAGGCCGCCCCGCGCGCCGGGAGAGGGAGCGGCGCGCGGGGCGGCACGGGACCGGTGACCCCCGTGCCGGTACGCGGCGGGGGCCACTGGGATCGTGGACCGGGCCCCTTTCTCAGAAGGTCACTTGGGCATCAGCACGGTGTCGACGATGTAGACGGTCGCGTTGGCGGTCGGCACGTTGCCGCAGACCACCTCGGAGTCGTCGTTGACCGTGTAGGAGCCCCCGGAGCCGGAGACGGTCAGTTACTTCTTCTCCAGCAGCGTCGGGTAGGAGCCGTCCTCCAGGACGGCGTTGAGGTCCTTCTCCGGGATCTTGGCGAAGGCGTCGTCGGTGGGCGCGAACACCGTGATGTTCTCGGCACTGTTGAGGGTGTCGACCAGACCGGCCTTCCGCACCGCGCTCACCAGGGTGGACAGTGCGGGGTTGTTGGACGCGGCGGTGGCCACCGGGTCGTCGGCCATGCCGTCGAAGCTGCCCTCGCCGTCCTCGGGGACGGCCTGGCAGCCGGGGCCGAACGGCTTGGAGGTGTCGGTCGCGGCCATGTCCTCGGACTCCTCCCGCGCCCCGTCGGCGGGCATGGACCCGGCCGGCGAGGCGGACCGCGAGCCGGCCGCGCCGTCGCCGCCGTCCTCGGAGGAGCAGGCGGTCACCGACAGCGGCAGGGCCACCGCGGCGGTGACGGCGAGGGCGATGCGGCGGATGCGGCGGGTACGGATGGCGCTCATGTGGTGTGGCTCTCCTGTCGGTTCGGTTACGCGGGCCGGACGGCCCCGTTCGGGTGGCTTCGTTCGGGCTGGTCGGTTCGTTCGGGCTGGTCGGTTCGGACGGACTGGTTCGGGCGCTCCGGCCGGACGGACTCGGCCGGTCTCGGGGGCGCGCGGCGGCGCGGCGGCGCGGCGGTGGGTCAGGTCACGTCGACCACCACCGAGTGCCGTCCGGTCGCGCCGTCGGGAAGGGTCCCGGCGCGCTCAGCGGTCTGCACGCGCCCGCCGCGGTCGGTGGCGCGGACCTCCAGCCGGTGCGAGCCGGGCGTGGCGTTCCACCGCCACGTCCACTGGCGCCAGGTGTCCGCGCTGTCCTCCGAGGCCAGGCGGGCGGAGCGCCAGGGCCCGTCGTCGACGCGCACCTCGACGCGGTCGATCCCGGTGTGCTGGGCCCAGGCCACGCCGCCGACGGCCACGGTCCCCGCCTTCAGGGAGGCGAGGGGCTTGGGGGTGTCGATGCGCGACTGGGTCTTGACCGGTGCCCTGGCCGCCCAGTCGCGGCGGACCCAGTACGCGTCGTAGGCGTCGAAGGTGGTCAGTTCCAGCTCCGTCAGCCACTTGCAGGCCGAGACGTAGCCGTACAGGCCGGGCACCACCATGCGCACGGGGAAGCCGTGGTCGAAGGGGAGCGGCTCGCCGTTCATCCCGACCGCCAGCAGCGCGTCCCGGCCGTCCATGACCGTCTCCACCGGGGTGCCCAGCGTCATGCCGTCCACCGAGCGGGACACCAGCTGGTCAGCAGGCCGCCCCGGGAGGGCGGCCTGACCCCGGCCTCGCGCAGCAGCCCGGCCAGGGGCACGCCCAGCCATCGGGCGGTGCCGACGTAGGGGCCGCCGACCTGGTTGGACACGCAGGTGAGGGTGATGTCGCGCTCGACGAGCGGGCGTTCCAGCAGCTCGCGGAAGTCCAGGGCCAGCGGGCGGGCCACCCCGAGGCCGTGCAGGCGCAGCCGCCATGCTCCGGCGTCGAGGCGGGGGACGGTCAGTGCGGTGTCCACGCGGTAGAAGGCCTCGTTGGGGGTGAGGAAGGGCTTCATGCCGGGCAGCCGAAGGTCCGCGCCGGGCGGCACCGGCGGGGCCTTGGAGGCCGGGGCGGGCAGGGCCACCGATTCGCGGGAGGCGGCGGCCCGGGCGGTACCCGACGTGGTCAGGGCGCGGGCGAGCAGCCCGGAGCCGGCGGTGGCGGCGGCGGTGCCGGTGGCGGCGAGGACGAACCCGCGCCGGTCGAACGGGGTGCGATCGCCGCTCGTCCCGGGCTCCGGTCCTTCCTCGGGTGCGCCGCCACCGGCGGTCTGTGCGTCCCCGGGCGGGGCCAGGCTTCCGGCCAGCAGGTACAGGGCCACCGCTCCGGCGGCCGCACCCGCCACCGAGGGCAGTACGCCCGCGCCGCCGACTCCGGGCCGACACGCCGCCCAGCCGCCCTCCTGACCGGAGGCCGGACCGGACGCCTGGTCAGGCGCCCTCTCCTGAGCGGCCGTTGAGTCCGGGATCAGCTCAGCCCGCGGGCCCGCCTGAAGCGGGAGGCGGTGTCGGCCGGATCCACGATCGGCGGTGGGTAGCCCGTGCGGGCACGCTCCGGTGCGGGCAGCGTCCAGGGCGTGTGGACGGCCGCGCCCTCGACTCCGGCCAGTTCGGGCACCCAGCGGCGCACGTAGTCGCCCCTCGGATCGAAACGCCGCGCCTGGGAAAGGGGGTTGAGGACTCGGCCCGGGCGGGTGTCGTTGCCGGTGCCGGCCACCCACTGCCAGTTGAGCTGGTTGGCGGCGATGTCGCCGTCCACCAGCAGGTCCAGGAAGTGGGCCGCGCCCACCCGCCAGTCCGCGTAGAGCGTCTTGGCCAGGAAGCTCCCGGCCAGCAGCCGTCCCCGCCCCGGCATCCAGCCCTCGTGCCGCAACTGCCGCATGGCGGCGTCCACGAGGGGGAAGCCGGTGCGGCCCTCGCGCCAGGCGGCGACCTCCCGCTCGTCGTCGTGCCAGCGGTCGCCGTGCGGCCGGTAGTCGCGCACGGCGGCGTCGGGCCGCGCGGCCAGCACCTGGTGGTGGAAGTCCCGCCAGGCCAGCTGCCGTACGAAGGCGTCCGCGCCCGCGCCGCCGCGCCGCCGGGCCCGGTGCACCACCTCCGCGGGCGACAGGCAGCCGAAGTGGAGATGGGGCGAGAGCCGGGAGGTGGCGTCCGCCGCCAGGTCGTCGCCCAGCTCCGCGTAGGAGTCCAGCCTCCGGGCCGACCAGCGGGAAAGCCGCCTGCGGGCCTCGCTCTCGCCGCCCGCCGCCAGCCCCGGCGAGACGCCTTCCACGCGGGCCCGGGAGGGCACCTCCTCGCCGCGCACGCCGGCGGGCACGGGAACGGACCGGGGCGCGGCCAGCGGGGCGCGCGCCCCCGCAGCCGTCCAGCGCCGCAGATACGGGGTGAACACCGCGAAGTGGTCCCGGCCGCGCCCCGTGGGGGTCACCGCACCGGGCGCGAGGACGGTGGTGACCGCGTCGTGGACCTCCAGCGCGCACCCCGTGCCGGCCAGGACGCGGCGCAGGTCCTCCTCGCGCCGCCGCGCGTAGCGGCTGCTCCCGGCCGACAGGTGCACACAGCCGGCCCCGGTCTCCTCGACCACCCGGCGCACCTCCCGGGCCACCGCGCCGCCGCGCACCACCAGGCGCCCGCCGCGCTCGCGCAGCCGCCCGTCGAGGTCGGCCAGGCAGTCGGCCAGGAACGCCAGGCGGTTGGGCGTGCCGAAGCCCGCCGCCCGGATGCCGGAGTCCATCACGAACAGCGGCACCACCTCGTCCGCCCCGGCCAGGGCGGCGCGCAGCGGCGGGTGGTCGTGCAGCCGCAGGTCACCGGTGAACAGCACCACCGACACGCTCATCTCCGCCTCCTCGCCTTCCCGCCTCCTCACCTCGCCGCCTCCCCGCCCTCACGCGGCCGGGAACTCCATCACCGCCAGCGGCTCGGAGGTGGGCTGCGCCGAGCCGCCCTCCGGCTCCACGGTCACGCCCATGCCGTCCGCGCCCGCGACGGGCCCGTCCATCATGACCGCCGCCCGTCCGCCCGAGGCGTCCACCACACCGGCCGGCCGCATGGCGCCCTCGTCGTCGAACCACAGCTGGTAGACCTTGCCGGCGGGCGGCTCGGGCAGCCGCGCGGCCAGGAACGCGGCCCGGTCGCGGCTGCGGGAGACCACCACGGTGGCGCTCCCCCCGCCGGGCAGCTCACCGGCGGCGATCCGCGCGTCCGGCGCGGCCAGCAGCCCGGTCAGCTCGTCCGCCCGCCGCTGGGCCTGCTCGGCCGACTGCCGGGCGTCGCGGGCCCGGTCGTACTGCCACGCCGCGACCCCGCCCAGGGCCACGGCGGAGGCCAGGCAGGCGGCGAGCACCAGACGCGTCCGCCGCCGCGGCCGCCCGGCCCCGCCGACCGTGCTGGCGGGGGAGACGGGGGAGCCCGGGAAGCCGGCCGGCGGCCGGGCGCGGGGCGGCTCCTGGCGCACCGTCGCGACACGGCGCAGGACCTCCTCGCGCATGCCGGGCGGCGGCGCGGCCGAGGCCGCCGGCCCCAGCCGGGCGGCGGTCGCGGTCAGCTCCCGGACCTCATCGCGGCACGGGGCGCAGACGGCCAGGTGCCGCTCGAAGTCCTCGCGCTCGGGCCCGTCCAGCGCGTCGACGGCGTAGGCGCCGGTCAGGGTGTGCAGGTCGGCGACGCTCACGAGGCCACCCCCAGGCAGTCGCGGAGTCGGATGAGGCCGTCGCGCAGCCGCGTCTTGGCGGTGCCCAGCGGCAGTGACAGCAGTTCGGCGACCTCCCGGTAGGTCAGCCCCCGGTAGTAGGCCAGGGTCACCGACTGGCGCTGCACCTCGGTGAGCCCGCCCATGCAGCGGCGCACCTGCTCGCGCTCCAGCCGGGCCTCGACCTGCTCGGTGACGGAGTCGAACGCCGGGGTGTGGTCCAGCAGCGCGGCCCGGTACTCGCGGTCGGAGGCGGCCTGCGCGGAGCGCACCCGGTCCACGGCCCGCCGGTGGGCGAGGGTCATCACCCAGGCCATGGCGCCGCCCCTGTCGGGCCGGAAGCGCGCGGCGGTCCGCCACACCTCCACCAGCACCTCCTGGGCGACCTCCTCCGACTGGGCCGGGTCGCGCAGCACGCTGCGCACCAGCCCCAGCACGGGGCCGCACACCGCGTCGTACACGGAGGCGAAGGCGTCCTGGTCGCCGCGGGCGACCTCGACCAGCAGTTCGTCCAGGGTGGGGTCCGGCTCGCCGGCGGGCCCGGTGATGCGCACGGTCTCCTTCACCCGGCCGCACCTCCGGCGTGCGGCGCCCGTGGCACCTGCGGCGCCTTCACCGGCTGTGGCGCGTGTGGCATGTGTTCCTCCCGCGAGACGGTCCTCACCCGGTGTTCGTGGCCGCCGGGGCCGCGGATTGGTCCGGGTCGGACCGGATCTCCGGGCGGTACGGCCGCCGCCCGCGGACCGCTCTCCTCGTCCCGCGCCGCCGGGGGAGGGGGCAGGAGACGCGCACGCGCGGCGCGCCCCGGTGGGCGCGCCGCGCGCGTACCGTACCGGCTCCGGTCCCGCCTCAGCCCATCTCGTCGGGGTCGGGGCCCAGCCGGGTGCCGTTGTCCAGGGTGGACAGGCCCGTCATGTCGTCGTCGTCCAGGACGAAGGAGAAGACGTCGATGTTCTCCTCGATCCGGGAGGGAGTGGCGGACTTGGGGATCACCACGTTCCCCGTCTGCAGGTGCCAGCGCAGCACCACCTGGGCGGGGGTGCGGCCGTGCCTGCGGGCGATCTCGGCGATCACCGGGTCCTCCAGCAGCCCCCTGCCCTGACCCAGCGGCGACCAGGCCTCGGTGGCGATGCCGTGCTCGGCGTGGAAGGCGCGGGACTCGGCCTGCGGGAGGTTGGGGTGCAGCTCGATCTGGTTGACGGCGGGGACGACCTCGGTCTCCTCCATCAGCCGCCGTAGGTGGGTGGGCTTGAAGTTGGACACGCCGATGGCCTTGGCGCGCCCGTCGGCGTGGATCTCCTCCAGCGCCTTCCAGGTCTCGACGTACCGGTCCTGCCCCGGCGCGGGCCAGTGGATGAGGTAGAGGTCGACGTAGTCCAGGCCCAGCCGCTCCAGCGAGGCGTCGAAGGCGCGCAGCGCGGCGTCGCGGCCGTGGTCGCTGTTCCAGACCTTGGTGGTCACGAAGAGCTCTTCGCGTGGCAGCCCGGACTCGGCGATCGCCTTCCCGGTGCCTTTCTCGTTCTCGTAGATCGCGGCCGTGTCGATGCTGCGGTAGCCCGAGGCGAGTGCGTGCCCGACGGCGGCGGTGGCCTCCTCGTCCGGCACCTGCCACACGCCGAAGCCGAGCTGCGGCATCCGGACGCCGTTGTTGAGGATGATGTTGGGAACGTTGCTCACGAGCGATCGGTCCTTGTCAGTCGGTTGGCGACACGTGTACCCGGGGCTCCAACGATCATGGCAGCGTTGTCATTCCCGCCTCGCCGCACCCCGTCGCACTCCGCCATACCCCTCCGCACCCCGCCGTACGGCTCCGGACCCGGCCCACCCGGCCCGCCCGGTCCAGCCGCCCCGCTCAGCCCTGGTAGAGGGCGTCGATCTCGACCGAGTAGGTCTTCTCCACGACCTTGCGCCGCAGCTTCAGCGAGGGGGTGAGCAGCCCCTCCTCCTCGGTGAACCGCGACCCCAGTATCCGGAAGGTGCGAATCGACTCGGCCTGGGAGACCTGGGTGTTGGCGGCCACCACCGCCCGTCTGACCTCGGCCTCCAGCTCGGGGTCGCGCACCAGCTCCGCCGGGCCCAGGTCCGGCTTGTTGCGCATGGTCAGCCAGTGGTGCACGGCGTCCTCGTCCAGGGTGACCAGCGCGGCGACGTAGGGCCGGTCGTTGCCGACCACGACGCACTGCGCCACCAGCGGGTGCGCCCGCACCCGGTCCTCCAGCAGCGTCGGCGAGACGGTCTTGCCGCCGGAGGTCACCAGGACGTCCTTCTTCCGGCCGGTGAGCGTCAGATAGCCGTCCTCGTCCAGGGAACCGAGGTCGCCGGTGGCGAACCAGCCGTTGTGCAGCACCTCGCTGGTGGCGCGGGCGTTGTTCAGGTAGCCGGAGAAGACCTGGCCGCCGCGCAGCCACACCTCGCCGTCCTCGGCGATGTGCACCGTGGTGCCCGGGACGGGGACGCCGACGGTGCCGAAACGGGTCCGCTCGGGCGGATTGGCGGTGGCCGCGGCGGTGGTCTCCGTCAGCCCGTACCCCTCGAAGACGCGGATGCCGGCGCCGTCGTAGAACAGTCCCAGGCGCCGCTCCATCGCCGAGCCGCCCGACATCGCGTACCGGCAGCGGCCGCCGAGGGCGGCGCGCAGCCGGGAGTAGACGGTCCTGTCGAAGAAGCCGTGCTGCATCCGCAGGGCCGCACCCGGGCCGCGCCCGGTCCCGAAGGCCTTCTCCTCCATCGCCTCGGCGTAGCGGACGGCGACGTCCACCGCCTTGTCGAACACCTCCAGCCTCCCCTCCGCCTCGGCCCTGCGCCGCGCGGCGTGGAAGATCCGCTCGAAGACGTAGGGCACCGCCAGCACGAAGGTGGGCCGGAAGGCCGCCAGGTCGGGCAGGAGGGCGGCGGCGGTCATGCCCGGCTGGTGGCCGAGCCTGACGCCCGCGCGCACCGCCCCGACCTCGATCATCCGCCCGAAGACGTGCGCGAGGGGGAGGAAGAGCAGGGTGGAGGCCTGCTTGCCGTCCCCGTCGGGGAAGAGGGCCTCGTAGCGCCGGACGATGTTGTCGCACTCGGCCATGAAGTTGCCGTGGGTCAGCACACAGCCCTTGGGACGGCCGGTGGTGCCGGAGGTGTACAGGACGGTGGCGGGGGTGTCCGGGGTCAGCGCGAGCCGGTGGCGGTGCACCACGTCGGCGTGGAGGTGCGCCCCGGCGGCGGCCAGGGCCCCCTCGGCGTCCGCGTCGAGCTGCCACAGCCGCTTCAGGCGCGGCAGCCGGTCGACGACCGAGCCGACGGTCATCGCGTGGTCCTCGTGCTCCACGACGGCGGCCGTCACCTCCGCGTCGTGCAGCATCCAGTGGACCTGCTCGGCCGAGGAGGTGGGGTAGACCGGCACCGGCTGGGCGCCGACGGACCACAGGGCGAAGTCGAACACCGTCCACTCGTAGCGGGTGCGCGACATGATCGCCACCCGGTCGCCGAAGCGCACGCCCTCGGCGAGCAGCCCCTTGGCCAGCGCCAGCACCTGGTCGCGGAACTCCGCGGCGGTCACGTCCCGCCAGGTGCCGGAGGCGTCCTTGCGCGCCATCACCACCTGGTGGGGGTCGGCGTCGGCACGGTCGAAGACGGCGTCGGCCAGCCCTCCGATCTGAGGTTCCGTCGCCAGGGCCGGGACGGTGAACTCGCGCACGTGCCGCTCCTCGTCGCGCTGTGCCATGGGGGACTCACAGCGAGGTGACCGTATCGGATCCGCGGCACGCCCGGGAAGGGAGGTGATGCGGCCCGGCGGGGTAAATACGGGCACTTCGGGACGCCCGTGCCGGGCCGTCACCGTTCATCCCGGTTCTCTCCACCGGATCTCCCGTGCGGATCCCCTCTTGTGCGGTGGGACGTGGCCGCCGGGGCGCCGGTTCCCGGGCCTGTCCCACCCGCCCGCCCGTGCCGCCGCCGTCAGGCCCGCCGGGCACCGAGGGCGACGCGGTGCTCGCCGGCGTAGACGTTCATCGACGCCCCCCGCAGGAAGCCGACCAGGGTCAGCCCCGTCTCGGCGGCCAGATCGACGGCCAGGGAGGACGGCGCGGAGACGGCCGCCAGCACGGGCACCCCGGCCATCACCGCCTTCTGCGCCAGCTCGAACGAGGCCCGCCCCGACACCAGCAGCACCGCGCGCGACAGCGGCAGCTCGCCTTGGGTCAGGGCGCGTCCGACGAGCTTGTCGACGGCGTTGTGGCGGCCGACGTCCTCGCGCAGGTCCAGCAACTCCCCCTCGGGGGAGAACAGGGCGGCCGCGTGCAGGCCGCCGGTGCGGTCGAACACCCGCTGGGCCGCGCGCAGCCGGTCGGGCAGCGCGGCCAGCACCTCCGGCTCCAGCGGGGGGAGATCCCCCGTGATGGGCCAGCGGGAGGTGGTGCGCACCGCGTCCAGGCTGGCCTTGCCGCACAGCCCGCACGAGGAGGTGGTGTAGACGTTGCGCTCCAGGGTGATGTCGGGAACGGTCACCCCGGGGGCCAGGCGCACGTCGACGACGTTGTAGCTGTTGCGCGTGGTGCCGTCGGCCTGCTCGGTGGCGCCGGCGCAGTAGACGATGTTCGCCAGCTCCTCCGGGCCGCCCAGCACGCCCTCGCTGACCAGGAAGCCGGCGGCCAGGGCGAAGTCGTCGCCGGGCGTGCGCATGGTGACCGCCAGCGGCTTGCCGTTCAGGCGGATCTCCAGCGGCTCCTCGGCCACCAGGGTGTCCGGGCGCTCGCTCACCGCACCGTCGCGCAGACGGATGACGCGGCGGCGTTCGGTGACTCGGCCCATGGAAGATCAGCCCTGCCTCGGTCGGCGCTTCACGGCCGCGGCGCCTGCCGCCGCGGCCGTCCCATTGTGCTGCTGCCCAGCTTGTGCCGTACGCTCACCCGCCGACCGGCCCTCCGTACGCGCGAGGGGGCGCGGGGGCCGCCGGGCTGCCGGACCCGGCGGCGGAACCCACAATGGGGACATGCCGGACGTACCCGACGCATCGAACGCGCCCCCGCGCCTGCTGGTCGTCGGCGCCACCGGAGTCCTCGGCGGCGCCACCGCCGACGCCCTGGCCCGCCGGGGCGACGCGCTCTTCCTCGCCGGACGGGACCGGGAGCGGCTGGCGTCGGCGGCGCGGCGCCTGGGCGCCGGCTCCGCCCCCTGCGACGCCTACGACCTGGACGGCATGGCCGCCCTGCCCCGCCTGGCCGCCGAGGCGATGGGCGGCCTGGACGGCGTACTGGTGGCGATCGGCGCGGTCGCCTTCGGCCCGGCCGAGGAGACGGGCGCGGCCGTCACCGAGCACCTGTTCGCCGTCAACACCCTGGCGCCCATCGCGGTGCTGTCCGCCGCGCTGCCCCTGCTTCACCCGCCCGGCACCCTGGCCGCCACCACCGGCGTGGTCGCCGTCCGCCCGCAGCCGAGGATGGCCGCCTACAGCGCCTCCAAGGCGGCGCTGTCCGCCTGGCTGACGGCGGTCGCCGCCGAGCGGCGCCGCACCGGCCTGTCGGTGGCCGACCTCCACCTGCCGCACACCGACACCGGTCTGGCCGGGCGCGCGGTAGCGGGCAGCCCGCCGCCCCTGCCGCGCGCCGCGCCGCTGGAGGAGACCGTCGACAGGATCGTCGCCGCCTTCCACCCCGAGCCGCCCGCCGACGGCCCGCCCGGCACCTGACCGGCAGCCCGGTCCACCTCTGAACCGGCCCCGGCCTGCCCCCGAACCGGCCCGGCCCCGGTCGCCCAGCACCCCACCGGACCACGGCTTATGCATGTGAGAGGCACCGCGAAAACTTGGTATGGTGTTCCCCGTCGCCGCGGCCGGAAGGCCGCTGGTCGCACACCGGTCCGGGTGGCGGAATGGCAGACGCGCTAGCTTGAGGTGCTAGTGCCCTTTATCGGGCGTGGGGGTTCAAGTCCCCCCTCGGACACAGCACAGAACCCCGCAGCCTCGTCGAGGCGGCGGGGTTCTCGCTTTCACGGGCACACCGGGCTCGGCGGCGCTCACCCCCTGGAGGACTGATCGAAGTGGGCGACGAAGGTGTGGAGTTTCCCGGCGCGCGCTTACAGGTGACGGCGGCTCTGAGGTCCCTCGCCGACGCCGAGCACCAGCGGCGGGTGTGGGTCGACGGAGAGCCGCTGTCGGATGATTTCGGGGACGACCTGTCGCTTGTGGTCAGTGTCCTCTTCGACGACATCCACGTCCTGGAGAACCCGCAGGCGGCCTTCGGAGAAGTTCTCGGGTCCCGGGAAGAGGTCGAAGCCATGCAGCGCCTCTCCTCCCTCCTGGAACCGCTGCTCCAAGACCTCGGTGACGCGCCGGATGCCGCATATCTGGCTTCGCCGAGCTGGCCGCTGGTGGTTCAAGCCGCCGACGCGGCGCTGAAGGAGATGAACTCGCCGCGTCTGTGAGCAAGCCGGCCGGAAGCCCGGCGGTGCACGCCGGAGCCCTGCCGTCCGGGGAGGGGCGGCAGGGCTCCGACGGCCTGTCGGGTGTCAGACGTCCCGCTGCGGGGAGGCCAGCCCGACGAACTCCGTCCAGGCCTCGCGCGACACCGTGAGGACCGGCCCGGCAGCGGCCTTGGAGTCCCGGACGTGCACGGCGGCCGTGCCGGCCGCGACCTCCACGCACTGACCGCCCTCGGTCCCGCTGTAGCTGCTCTTGAACCAGACGAGGCCGGAGGCGACGGTCGAGGACTCAGTGTTGGTCATAGTGATCCCAGCACCCCTTCGATGAACTCCAGCGACTCTCGCGGACTGAGAGCCTGAGACCGGATGATCCCATAGCGCGCGTGTGCGAGAACCGCCTGTTCCGGGTCAGTCTGAAGAGAGCCGATTCCCTGCGCCTCGGCGTACAGGAACTTCTTGCCGTCCTTGCGTGTGACGACCGTGAACGGCCCGTTCACGCCCGCGTTGTCCTCGCAGCCGAGTGGCATGACCTGAAGTTCGACGTTCCGCTTCTGGCCGACCGTGAGCAGGTGCTCCAATTGTCCGCGCAGCACGTCCTTCCCACCGTACGGGCGTCGCAGCACCGGCTCGTCCATCACGAAACTGAGCAGCGGCGCGGGCCGCCGGTCCAGGAGTTCCTGGCGGGCCAGCCGTGCGGCGACGCGCAGTTCGATGGTCTCCGGGTCCAGCGGCGGGCGCCTCATACCGAGCAGCGCACGCATGTACTCCTCGGTCTGGAGCAGGCCGTTGACCACGAGCGTGTCGTACATGACCAGCTCGATGGCCTCCTTCTCCAGCGCCGCCATCCCCTGGAAGAAGAGCGGGTACTGGGCCCGCTCCACCTCCTCCTTCCACAGAGCCAGCAGCCCGTCGGCGCCCAGTACCTCGTCCGCCCGCTCGATCGTCCGGGGTGATGGAATCCTCCGTCCCTGCTCGAACGAGGCGACCGTCGAGGCCGAGTACCCGATCCGTTTGCCGAACTCCTCGCGCTCCAGCCCCTGCCGCGACCGCAGGGCCTTCATGGTCCGCCCGAACGCGGTGACGACACCTCGCCCGCTCTCGTCCTCCGGCCGCCGCCCGGGCCCGTCGTCGCCTTCCCAGCCGTCACCGAAGTTCACGACCGCCCCACCACTCGGGGCGGTCTCCCCGTCCGTACGCTCCGTCATCGAACATCACCTCACCGGGCCAACGCGCCTACCCGGGAGGCGGTCACGCCGCATGGCTCGTACTCGCACGCGTACCGCGCGTACAAGCGGCCCGCGAGCCGCGTCACCACTGGTCGCGCCGCGCCACCACGGGGACCGTGGTGGCCATGACGAGCAAGCCCGGCAGCCCCGTTGACACCACCCGTCCCACCCGACTCACCGGCCCCGGCGGGCGCGTCTTCGGGATGCGCTTCACCTCCACGCCCAGAGGGGCCCGTCTCGCCCGGCACCTGGTCGCCGTCCGCCTCGACGCCTGGGGGATCCCGTACGGCACCACCGCGCACGACGAGATCGTGCTGATCGCCGCGGAGCTCACCGCGAACGCCGTACGGCACGGGCACGTACCCGGCCGGGACTTCCACCTCCGCCTGCACGCACCGGCCGGCGGCCGGTGCGTGCGCGTCGAGGTCACCGACACCCGCGCCGAACGCCTGCCGGTGCGCCCCGCCGCCCCGGACGCCGAGCACCCGGGGGAATCGGGCCGGGGCCTGCTCCTGGTGTCGGAGCTGGCCGCGCGCTGGGACTGGCCCCCGCGCCGGGACGGGCCGGGCAAGACCGTCTGGGCGGAGTACGCGCTGGGGGAGCGGTGAGCGGCGACCGCCCGGTTCGTTACTTCGTTTCCCTGTCCCCGTTTTCGTCCTTGTCCTCGGGCTCGACCTGCAGGGTGTCGCCGCGCAGGGCCTTGTCCGCGGTCCGTCCGATGACGGCGGTCGATCCCGCGTCCACAGCGCCTCCGACGATGCCTCCCAGGATCGGGATCCCCTTGGCGAGCGTGATCGCGGCGCGCTTGGTTCCGTACTTCGCGACGAGGTGGAACCCGGCCTTCTTGTTGATGGCATGGATCACCGTCATCGGGATCTTTTTGATCATCTGCTCGCCGAACTTCTGGCTGACCTTCACCCCGAAGGCCGCCAGGACGTTCTGCGCGCTCATCCCGATCGCGAGCATCATCGCGACGGTCCGCCCGTGCGGGTCGTGAACGTCCCAGCCCCGAAGGTGTGCGATGGCACCGACCATCCGCATGTTGACGGCGATGGAGGCGGCCACGTTCGCGGGGATCGTCACGCCCGCGGTGAGGAGCCCCCCGAGTCCGGTGACGAACCCCTGCGTCCCGGCCGCTGCCACGGACTCCTTGATGAGGCGGGCGATGACCGCGTCGATGTCGTCCTTCATGTCCTCGGGGGAGCGGCGCTCCTCGTCGCCGGGCGCTCTGTAGTCGGCGCCCTGTCGGCGTGAGAGGCGGTCCTCGGCCCAGGTCACCGACCCGGTGACCGGTCCCGCGCCCTTCACCATGACCCTCTCCGCGAGTTCGGCGGCCCACCGCCCGGTCTTCTCGGCCATTCCCTCAGCCGCTCCCTCGACGGAGGCCTTCCCCTCTTCGTCGGGAGTCTTCTCGTCGGCCATCACACACCCCTTCCGCGAGGCGCCCCACCGAGGGCGCCTCGCACCGCTGCGGGCAGGGAGAGGGATTCCGGTCGCCGGTGCCCCCGGCAAGACCGTGGGCTGTCGAAGCCGCGCCCCTCGCCACCGCCCGCCCACCCCTTCGCGCCGCGACGTTCTTCGCCGCACCGCCCTTCGCGAGCCGAAGCGGCTACACCTTTTCACGCGGTGAAAGCTTCGTCAAACGGCCTTGACTTGCTCGTGTGTGCTCGCCTCGGAGACGGCGAGCAGGCCGTGCCGACTACCCGGCCTCGCAGCCGGCCTCCACCAGGAACGGGCTCGGCCGCCCGGTCCACGAGACGTACAGGCCGTCCCGGGCCCGGGTGCAGGCGACGAACAGCAGGCAGCGTTCCGCGGCGAGGTCGGCCTCGTGCTGGAGCCGGTCGACCTCCTCCGGGGTGATGGCCGAAGGGTTCGGCAGGGCAAGGTCGTTGACGCCGACGACGGCGGTGTAGCGGTACTCGAGCCCCTTGAAGGTGTGCATGGTGCCCACGTTGACCGCGTCATCGGTGCGGGCGGCTCCCGCGCGGACCCGGCTGGCGGGGACGCCCGCCGCGACCAGGCGGTCCCGGACCTTCTCGCAGGTCTTGTTGAACCGCCCGCAGACCCCGATCTCCCCGTACACGGCGCCGCCGTCCACCCACACACGCACCTGCTCGACCAGGGCGTCGAGTTCGGCCTCCTCAGTCTGGGCCGTGTGGACGCGCGGCCCGGAGCCGTGCAGGGCGGAGCTGTACCCGACCAGGGTGTCGTGCCGTCCGCTGTCGGCCAGTTCGGCGTAGGGGCGGCCGAGCAGGATCCCCGTCGCCCAGCTGAGGATCTCCTGGGTGGAGCGGTAGTTCTTGCGCAGCTTGGCCGAACGGCCGGTGATGTTGATGCCGAGGGACTTCAGCGACACCTTGTTGTCGTAGATCCGCTGGTGCGGGTCGCCCGCGATGAACAGGGCGTCGGGGCGCCGGGGCGCGGCCGCGCGGAGCATTCGCCACTGGGCCGGGTGGAGGTCCTGGGCCTCGTCGACGACGATGTGCCGGTAGCACGGCCCCTGCCCGGCCAGCAGGTCGGCGGCCTCCACGCAGGTGCCGAGATAGGTGCGCAGCCCGTCCTCGTCCAGGCGCCGTGTGAACTCCTCCACCGTCCGCCACACCAGCGGCCGCGCGGAGGCGGGCAGCGCGCTGCCGCGGCCCCGGCGCTCGCAGCGTTCGTACCCCTCCTGGTCGCGGATGTCATGGGCGAGGACGACGTGCTTGTACTCCTGGGCGAGGAACTGCGGGGTGCCGGTGAAGCCGGTGGCCTCCGCGGCCCGTTCCCACCGGGCGCTCTCCTCGTACCCGGTGATCGGCCGGCGCGAGGTGTTGACCACGCGTCCGGCGAAGGCGTCGACGGTCATGACGTCGACCCGGTCGCGCAGGTCCGGATCGTCGACGAGCAGGCCGAGCCCTTCGGTGAGGGAGTCCACGAGGGCGTTGGTGAAGGTGGTGAGCAGGATGCGGTCGCCGTCGCGCAGGTGCCGCAGCAGATGCCGCACCCGGTGGAGGGCGACGACGGACTTCCCGGTGCCGGGCCCACCCGTGATCTGTGCGGGGCCGGAGTACGACGGGCGGTAGGCGACCTTGTGCTGGGCGGGGTGCAGGAAGATCCGCCAGGCCGCGAACGGCTTGTCGAGGATGTCGCGCAGTTCGTCGGCGTCCGTGACGACGGCGATCCGGGTGCGGGTGTGCGCGATGGCGGTCGCGTAGTCGGTGGTGTCGACGGGCTCCTGGGAGGCCGCGTCGGCCAGCACCGGCACGACGACCTCCTGCCACGTCTGCTCGACGCTCGCACCGAGGGCCAGGTGCTCCAGCACCCTGTACTGGTCCGGTGGGAAGAACCGGCCGAAAACGTCGAGCTGTTCCAGACTGGTCAGCACGCGTGCCTGCGCGAGGGTGGTGGCGTCGATGCCGAGCGCCGCCATCTCCCCGTCGGAGACCTTCGCGAAGAGCCGCCGCTCCTCGGCGGGCGCGACGCGCTCGTAGGCGGGTGTCAGCTCCTCCAGGGTGGCTATCTCGCGGAGCTCCACCGCGCCGGTGACGGCGTTGATGGTCGCCTTCTGCTTCGCCGCCCACTCGGTGGCCTCGTCGTGCCGGCCGACCCGGAGCAGCACGAAGGTGTCCCCGGTCTCGGGCGCGAGGACCACGCCCCGGTATCCCTGGGTGATCCGGATGGTCCGGATCTGCCGGTCCTTGGCGCCCTTGAGGGATTCCAGTTTCAGGCCCGGGTCCTTGAAGAGCTGGTCGAGGGTGAGCCGCTCGAACTTCTCCCAGGCGTCGAACACGCCGTTTCTGACATGCTTCTCGAGCTTCTCCAACTGCTGACAGAAGGCCTTGTCGAGGGCGAGGTGCGGCATGTGACGGGATCTTAGGGCCGCCCCCGGCACGGCCGCAGGCCGTTCGGTGTTCGTCCACCGACCGGCTCTCCCCGGCTGGGCTGTGCCGGTCATGCCCCGTCGGTCACTCGCCGTCGAGTTCCCGGCGGAGCATGGCCAGGATCTCGGCGGCCTCGACGGCCACCTCGTGGCCCGGCCCGTGGACGAGCACGACGTCCTCGTAAAGGGCCTTCAGAGCTGCCCGGGCCCCCCGCGGGTCGCCCTGGCTCAGCAGCAGCATGCCGATGTCACGGCGCAGCTCCACGGCCACGTCGCTGACGTCGCTCTCGACGGCCCGCTCCACCTCCAGGACGGCGCGCAGCTCCGCCAGGGCCTCGGTCACCTGACCGAGCTCGCCCCGGCAGCGGGCGGCCTGGGCGCGGCAGTCGCGGGCGTCCTCGCCGGTGGGGCCGTTGATACGGCCGTACGCCTCGGCCAGCGCCTCGAACTCCGGCAGAGCCGCCCGGTGGTCGCCCGCCAGCTGCCGGCTGACCGCCCGGCGCTGCCGCAGCCGCAGGACGGCCCTGTTCTCGGCGCCCAGGGCCCTGGCCAGCGGCTCGATCATCTCGCCCGCGACCTCGGCGGCCTGCGTGTAGCGCTCCTCCTCCATGAGGGCGATGTAGTGCTCGTCGACCTCCCGCAGCTGGGCCCGCAGCCGCTCCCGCTCGGGCGGCGAGACCACGTACTCGGCGACCTGGCCGGGCGCCGCCGTGTCCTGAGCGGTCCGGGGGCGGCTCCCGGCCCGGGCGCGGGGCGCGTAGGGGCGACGGTAGAGCCCGGTCGGGTCCGGCGTACCGGGCGGCCTGGCCTCCCCCAGGGCGGAGGACTCACCGGGGGCCGGCAGGAAGGGCGTCAGCCGCTCGTACACCTCCTGCACGTCCACCGGCCGGCTCTCCGGGGACTTGCGGAGCAGGTGCAGGACCAGTGCCTCCAGCTCCTCCGGCACGTCGGCCCGCAGCCGCCGCAGCGGGGTGGGCGTGGCCCGGACGTGCCGGTCCATCAGCTCGAAATCGCTGCGTGCGCTGAACAGCGGCTTGCCGCACAGCAGTTCGTGGAGCACGCAGCCCAGGGCGTAGAGGTCGGTGCGCGGGGTGACGCGGGTGCCGCGCACCTGCTCGGGCGACATGTACCGGTGGGTGCCGATGGGCCGGCCGGAGGCCGTCAGCCTGGTGACGTCGGTTCGCAGGATCGCCGCGACGCCGAAGTCGAGGACCTTCACCGTGCCGTCCCGCGCGACCAGGATGTTGGACGGCTTGATGTCGCGGTGCACCACGGGCACGTCGTGCGCGTACGACAGCACGGTGGCGACCTGCGCGGCCACCGCCACCGCCCAGCTGACCGGCAGGGGCCGCTCCTCGTGCACGTACCGGGTGAGGGGGACGCCCTCCACCAGTTCCATGACGAGGAACAGATGCTCGTAGGTGCTGTCGAGGACGGCGTCGTACACCTGCGGCACACCCGGATGCTGGATGCGGGCGGTGATCCGCGCCTCGCGGCGGAAGCGCCGCTCCAGCTCCTCGGCCAGTCGTGGGGTGGCGGCGACGGCCTGCGGCCGGATCCGCTTCACGGCGACGGGTCGGTCAAGGACCGCGTCATAGCCCCGCCACACGTCCCCCATGCCGCCGTTGCCGAGCCGCTCCAGCAGCTCGTAGCGGCCCGCGATCGGTCTGTCCGGCACCTGTTCCCCGCCCCGCGTCCTGCACTCGCGCTCGCCCGTTCCCCGAGCCCCTTCGACCGCGGCCAGTCTCCCCGCAAGGTGATCACCGCGTCCAGCCCGTCCCGCCAGTCTTCCCGGAGCACGCTGCGCGCGCCCCGGAGTACCGGCACCCGCTCGGTTCCGGTCCCCCGGGTCGCCGTCAGAAGTCGTCCAGGCCCTCCTCCCGGCGGATCATCCGCCAGGCCGCGCGGCGGGCGCTGCGGTCGAGGTTGGACTTGAAATCCCGGTCGGTGCCGAAGTACCGCTTGCCGAGCGTGTCGATCGTGGAGACGTGGTCCATCATGTTCTCCTCGAACTTCTTGTCGAAGACGACGCCGAAGTTCTCCTCGTCGTTGACGAGGGCGGCGGCCCGGACCTTCGGGTCCTTCTTCGTGGCGTTGAAGGCCGGGAGGACGTCCTCCTCGGTGAACTCCGTGCCGAACTTCGCGTTGAACCTCTCGATCAGCTCCGACAGCAGTGACTTCTCGGCCTCCTTGCCGCCGCCGGCTCCGTCACCGAACCCCCTGAGCTCGGCCGGTCCCTCGGGCACGAGGGACTTGTCGTGCTCGCCGGTCTTCTCCACGCGCAGGTGGCTGAGGTCGACCTCGCCTATGTCGACACCGCCGTCCGCCAGACGGGGCAGCCGGTTGAGCAGGTAGCGCCCGTACAGGTACAGCCGCTCCAGGTCGGCGTCCTGGTAGGGGACGATCTGCGCGAGGAAACCGTACTTGCGGACGTAGTCGTTGAGGTGGGCCCGGAACTCCTCGGCCGTCTCGACGTCGTCCTCTTCCTCGCTCTCCAGGAGGGCGCTGAAGCGGGTGACCGCGGGGGAGAGCAGCCGGTACAGCTCGGCGTGCAGCTTCTCCCACTTGGCCTGGGAGCCGCCGGCCTTCTCCTGCGCCTCGAAGTACGCGGCGACGAACGCGTCCATGTCCTGCTCCGAGACGATCGGTGCGGACATGACCCGGCTCTGGGCCGTGTAGAGGAGGTTCGGGTCGGAGGGCAGGGTGTGCGCCTCCTGGAAGTACGGGCGGAAGGCGTCCTGGATGTCCTCGGCGTCGTTGACGAAGTCCAGGACGGCCAGGTCCGCCTGCGACTTGCGGTCGGCGGTGCGGTTGAGGCGCGAGAGCGTCTGCACGGCGGCGATGCCGGTCAGTGTCTTGTTGACGTACATCGTCGTCAGGAGCGGCTGGTCGAAGCCGGTCTGGTACTTCTCGGCGACGACCAGGATCCGGTATTCGCGCTGCCCCTTGCCGCCGGCCTTCGCGGCCCTGTCGTCGGCGCGGGTGTAGGCGAACGCCTTGGGCAGCCCGCTCTCCGGCAGACCGCCGTTCTCCTTGCTCTCGGTGGTCTCCTCTCCGTCGATGGTCAGGGAGCCGGAGAAGGCGACCAGGACGCCGAGGTCCGGGTACTTGGTGTCGTACTCGCGGTCGGCGATGTAGCTCCTGATGGCGCGGGCCATCTCCACGGCGGACTGGCGGGAGGCCGTGACGACCATGGCCTTGGCGCGCCCGCCGAGCCGGCCGCGGGTGTGGGCGACGAAGTGCTCCACGATCACCTGGGCGTGCTGGGAGACCGTGTGCTCATGCATGAGCGCGAACCGGGCGAGCAGGCTGTTCGCCTTGGAGGGGTCCACCTCCTTCTCGTCGCGGTTGAGGTTCGCCAGCTTCCAGTAGGTGTTGTAGGTGACGTAGTTGCGCAGGGGATCGAGGATGAAGCCCTCTTCGATGGCCTGACGCATGGAGTAGGTGTGGAAGGGCCGGTAGACGGTCCTGCCGTTCTCCGCGCCCGCCGTGCCGAAGAGTTCGAGCGTCTTGGCCTTGGGGGTGGCGGTGAAGGCGAAGTAGGAGAGGTTGGCGGCCCGGGAGCGCTCGACCGCCTTCGCCTTCAGCTTGCCCTCCACGGTGACCTCGGTCGCGCCCTCGTCGTCCGAGTCGGCGTCCAGGCCGAGGTCGCGCAGGGCGGACTTCACGGCGGTGGCGGCGTCGCCGGACTGGGAGGAGTGCGCCTCGTCCACGACGATCGCGAAGCGGGTGCCCTTGATCTCGGTCGGGTTGTCCTTGATGTAGTTCAGCAGCGCCGGGAACGAGTGCAGGGTGACCGTGACGATCTTCCCGGTGTCCCGGGAGAGGGCGCGGGCCAGCTGCTCGCTCTTCGCCCCGTGCTTCTCGTCGACCTTCACCACCAGGCCGTCGGTCTGGGAGAAGCTGCCGACCGTCGCCGAGAGCTGCGCGTCCAGGGCGCGGCGGTCGGTGATGACGATGACCTTGTCGAAGACGGGCTCGCCGGGCTTGATGCGGCCCTCGGCGAGGGCGTCGGAGTCGAGGGCGGCCGGATCGGTGTCGGCGTGCAGATCGCTCAGGCGGTGGGCCAGCCAGCCGATGGTGTTCGACTTCCCAGACCCGGCCGAAGCCATGACCAGATAGTTCTGACCGGCGCCGTGCACGGACGCGTGCGCGGTGAGCTTGCGGACCACGTCCCACTGGTGGAAGCGGGGGAAGATCGTCGACTTGGTGGTTCCGCCGCCGGGTGTCCTCTGCTTCTGCTGGTGCACGAAACGCTGGAGGAGGTCGAGCCAGTTGTCCCGCTGCCAGACCTGCTCCCAGAGGTAGGACGTGGCGTACGTGCCGGGGACGGTCGGGGCCGGGTTGCCGGCGCCGCCGGGCCGGCCGGGACCGTTGGAGCCGGTGTTGAACGGCAGGAACCGGGTGCTCTTGCCGCGCAGCTGGGTGGTGACGAACACCAGGTCCGGGTCGACCGCGAAGTTGGCGATCACGCGGCGCGTGAAGATCAGCTCGGTCGGGTCGCGGTCGGTCCGGTACTGCTCCTTGGCCTGCTCGACGCCCTGACCGGTGAGCGGGTTCTTCAGCTCGGCCGTGGCGACGGGGATGCCGTTGAGGAACAGGGTCAGATCCAGGCGGTGACCCCAGTCGGCCTGCTTGGTGGCGTAGGGCAGCTCGCGGACGACGGTGAGGCGGTTGGCCCGGTAGCCGTCGAGGACGGAGTCGGCGGAGATGAGGTTGGGCTTGAAGTAGGCGACGCGGAGCAGGACCCCGCGGTCCTTCACACCGTTGCGCAGGACGTGGAGCAGCCCGTCGTCGGCGATGGCCCGGTCCAGGCGCTGCGCGAAACCGCGCTGAGCCTCGTTGGGGTTGCCGCCGTAGACGGTGAGCAGCTCGTCCCACTCTTCGGGCTGAGTGGCGCCGATGAAGGTGAACAGCTCGTTGGTGTTCAGGCCGAGATCGGCCTGGTAGTCCTCGGCGTTCGCCTCCCGCCAGCCGCGCTCGCGGAGCGTGGCGACGATGGCGGAGCCGAAGGACGACTCGTCGTGTACGGGCATTCCTACTTCCCCCTGGTCCCCGTGATCAGATAGTTGACGTCCTGGGCGAACTTCCGGAAGGAACGCGAGTTCTTCCCGGCGAGGTCCAGGTCGAAGGCGTCCGCGAGGGCCGCCTGGTCGACACGCGGCCGGTACCTGCCCCGGTCGGCTCGCTGATGGGACAGCCATCCCTTGCAGTCCCGCCGTGTCTCGCTGTCCTCCGGCACCTCCAGCCCCTCGGGCAGACCGGCCCGGCCGCCGAGCGATGGTGCGGCGGCCAGGAATCATGACTCGAACTCGCGGTTGGCGAGGACGACCGAGACGCGCAGTCCCGGCCGTACGGCTTCGGCTCGGCGCAGCAGTTCCGGGCCGAATGTCGCCGGGCAGTCGTCGTCGGCGTCGATCACGACCAGGACGCCTCCCTCGCACGGACTGGGAAGGCCACGCGCGACCACCTCGATCGCGGCCTCCAGACCGCCCTGCTTCACCAGCCGGCCCCGCCCGACGAGGAAGGGCCGGCGTACGTCCGCGTCCCAGATCTGCTCCTGGTACAGCATCCGCCGCACGAGGACGGGGAGCGCCGTCAGCTCACCCTCGCCCTCGACGATGGAGGCGATCGTCGTCCGCCCCGGTGCGCTGCTCAACGGCTGTCCTCCCCCAGGTCCGGGTTGAGCTGGTTCGAGCGCAGCAGCTCGCCGACCGTCGCCAGGCCGTCCGCGACGACGGAACGGCCCACCGCGTCGACCGGCCCGATCGATGTGACCCCGTCGCGCGCCACCGCCACGAGGAGGGAATCGAGGTCGGCCTCCTTGCGGTCGAACAGCTCGGCGCTCTGGCTGGTCGCCAGGATCTGCACGGTCTCACTCGCCTCCGTGAGCGCGTCGAAGAGCACGCCGGCGGCGAGCGGGTGCAGAGCGAGTTCCGGTTCCTCGATCGCCACCAGCGGGATACGGCCGTCGCGCGCCGGCGGCTGGTACAACGCGGCGAGCTGGCCGAGGGCCCGGATCGTGCCCTCCGACATCGACTCGGCACCGAAGCGGACGGGACCGCTTCCGTCGTCGGTGTCCATGGTCATCGTGGCCGCGATGTAGGGGGCGTCGACCGATTCCGGACCGACGGAGGTCAGACGCGGAACGATGGCGCCCATGTAGGCGGAGACGCGGTCCCGCTCCCAGTCGGCCATACGGGCGATGACCTCGCCGAGCTGGCCCCCGTCCTCGGCGAGGGTGTCGACGCCGGTCGGAGGGCGGGCATCGCGGAGAGCGGCGAGGTCGGGTGTGTGGAAGAACATCGAGGTGAGCGCGGAGTACAGCCGGTCATATGGTTCCGCCGTTCCGGCGAGGGGGAGGTACAGCGCGCCGGGGCGCACCTTGCCGAGCGGCTGCCCGGTTTCCGGTTCGGACACCAGGCCGCCCTCGGCGAAGAAACCTGCGTCCGCTGCCTCACCACCGGGAAAGGTGATCTCGCACCGCTCCAGCACGGCGCCGCGCCTGCTGAAGGAGACCTCGTAGCTTCCTTCCGCCATGGCATCGACCGGTTCGGGCAGATCCGGAAACGACGCCTCGATCCGGAACTCCAGCGCGATGGTGCACGCGTCGGCAGCCGTGGGCACGCGCCGCAGAACCGCCTCCCAGCCGCCCCGCTCCTTTGCTGCTTCGGCAGGGCCGAGCGAGAGGGCGTCCCGCAGGAAGCGCACCGCGTCGAGCACGTTGGATTTACCGGCGGCGTTCAGCCCGAACAGGACGTTGAAAGCACCGAGCCGGATGTCGCAGTGGGCGACTGACTTGTAGTCCCGAATCCGGAGGCGGGCGAGGAAGGGGACGGAAGGGGCGGTCATGTCACGTCAACTCCTCGGCCGGAGGCGGTGCTCACGTCGAACTGGCCGGTGACGGCGGCGGTGATCAGGGCCTGGCGGCGCTCGGCCATTAGGGTGAGTTGCCGGTTGAGTAGCGAACGGATCTTTGCGGTCGTCTGAAGTTTCTCATGTACCTGGCTGACAAGAGTGCGCTGAATCTTCAGGGAAGGCAACGGGATGGGGAAGTTAAGGATCTTGCTGCTATTGGTTGAGGCTAGGTTTGTTGTTTTCGTTCCTGTGCTCTCGAAATAGCAGCGGCCGTGCACGGTTTGAGTCATTAGCGCCAGATAGTGACCGTCGAGGACGGTTTTATCGGGGCGCAGAGCGAAGACATGATTTTGGTGCAGACAGTTAGGTAGTTCGCCGTTCCAGACTGTGCCCCTACCCAACTTGTCGAGGTCGCCGCCTTCAGTCATGAGTACATCGCCGACGCGGAGTGTGCTGCGTTCTGCAGCTGCACGAGGCACTGTAATCTCTGCCACGGAATCGAGAGATACGTGTCCTGCTTGTACATTAGCGACCCGCAGGTAAGGGCGTGTTACCACGTCTCCAGTCACGTCACGCTTGCCGTCGACCGTGATTCCGTTCTGAATTCGGCAAACGTATCCCAATCTCACCAGAGGGCGATCCTCGGGCAGTTTCGGAAGCCATGGGAAGATTCCCTTCCCCGCTCCCTTGAGGAGAGAACCAGGGATGAGAGCCTCGGAAATTGAGGCATAATCTCGCTCAGCGAGATTTGTTACCTGCGCACGGCGTGCCTTCATCAACCGGTCGATGTGGGCGGTCTCGGTGTCGAGGAAGTCGGCGATGCGGCGCTGCTCTTCCGGGGAAGGTGTGGGCATCTCCAGTTCAGCGATGAGACTTGCGCTGAGGTTCTGAAGGCCCGTAGTAGTGGAGCTGAGCTTCCGAATCTGCTGCTTGGCGTGGAGGGAGTTGAGGAAGTACCACCCGAACCGTGGGCTGTGTTCAGGAGCGAAACGCAGACGCTGCAAGAAGTTGGAAAATGAGTGACCTGCGGCAGACGTGTTCACGTACCCGGATTTTCCGAGGTGCAAATCGCTACCGCTGGAGCGCACCACGAGAATGTCGCCCTTATGTAGCCGCGTGCGAACTCGCTCGGCCGAGGTCAGGGAGCGCAGCGCTGGCGCCTGGGTATCGACGGAGCCGTCGAGGCCGATCTCCGTGGAGCGCAGCACAGGGATAACAGTATCCGTGTCATCGGGGTCGCTTCCCCACGTTCCCGCATCGGATGCGACGAGGCAGTACTTCAGCTTGGTTGCCTCGCTCACTCTGTCACCTCCGCGAGAAGTCGCTGAATCCCCGCTTCTAGCACCTTCAGTTCCGCGTCGATCTCCGCCAATGGCCGCGGCGGCTCGTAGACGTAGAAGTGCCGCGTGAATGGGATCTCGTAGCCGATCTTGGTCTTGCTGTGGTCGATCCACGCATCCGGGACGTGCGGGTGGACCTCGCGTGCCAGGTACTCCTCGACGTCCTCGCCCAGCGGGACGTTCTCGTAGTCCCGCAGTTCCGTGTCCGGCTCGGTCTTGCCCTTGACGAGCTGAACCTCGCCCTCAGGGTCCCGGACGCCGATGATCTCGCGCAGCGCCTTGTAGAACGGGGCGCCGGTGGGCCACTTCCCGCCGGCCTGGACGACCGCGTCCTTCAGGGTGATCCAGGCCTCCTGCTTGGTGTCCCAGCGCGTGCCCGTCAGGGACTTGAAGGCGTCGGCCAGGAGCGGAGCCTGCTCAAGCCTTTGGATCGGCTTGGACGCCTCCAGCGCCGCCAGCGCTTCCTCCGTGATCTCGAACCGCAGCTTCAGCGGGCGCTCGACCGTGATCCGCTGGTAGCCGAAGTCCTCGTTGCGGAAGATCTTCACCTTGCCGTGCAGCGGGTGGTTCGCGTCGCCCGCCACGGCCAGGACCTCGCCGTACAGCTTGACCACCGTGGCGATGTGGTCCGCGCCGAGCTGCTTGCGCTTGTCGCCGAGCGACTTGCGCATCTTCTGCCACTGCTCACGGGCGTCTAGCAGTACGACCTTGCCCTTGTGGTCCGGACTCTTGCGGTTGGTCAGGATCCAGAAGTAGGTGGAGATGCCGGTGTTGTAGAAGAGCTGGTCCGGCAGGGCGACGATGCCCTCCAGCCAGTCGTTCTCCAGGATCCAGCGGCGGATCTCCGACTCGCCCGAGCCGGCCGCGCCGGTGAACAGCGGCGAGCCGTTGAAGACGATCGCCAGGCGCGATCCGCCCCCGCCGTCCACGTCCACCGGCTTCATCTTCGAGATCATGTGCTGGAGGAACAGCAGCGAGCCGTCGTTGATCCGCGGCAGGCCCGCGCCGAAGCGGCCGGCCTCGCCGAGCGCCTTGTGCTCGGCCTCGACCTCGTCCTTGACCTTCTTCCACTCCACGCCGAACGGAGGGTTGGCCAGCATGTAGTCGAAGGTCTTGCGGGCGTGGCCGTCGTCGGAGAAGGAGTTGCCGAAGGCGATGTTCTCCGGGTCCTGGCCCTTGATCATCAGGTCGGACCGGCAGATCGCCCAGGACTCGGGGTTGAGCTCCTGGCCGAACACCTCCACCGTGGCGTCCGGGTTCAGCTCGGTGATCAGGTCGTCCATCGCGGAGAGCATGCCGCCCGTGCCGCAGGCCGGGTCGAGGACGGTGCGCACCGCGCCCGGGAGCTGGAGCGCGTCGCCGTCCGGTGCGACCAGCAGGCGCACCATGAGCTGGATGACCTCACGCGGCGTGAAGTGCTCACCGGCCGTCTCGTTGGACTGCTCGGCGAAGCGGCGAATCAGCTCCTCGAAGATGTAGCCCATGTTGTGGTTGGGCACGGTCCCGGGGCGCAGGTCCAGGTCGGTGAACTTGCCGATGACCTGGTAGAGCAGCCCGGCGCCGTCCAGCCGCTTGATCTGCTGGGCGAACTCGAAGCGGTCCAGCACGCCGCGGGCGTTGTCGGAGAACGCGCCCACGTACACCGTGAGGTTCTTCGCCGCGTTCTGCGGGTCGGCGGCGATCTTCTTCAGGGTCAGGCCGGACCGGTTGTAGAAGGCGTGGCCCGAGGCCCGGCGCAGGAAGCGGTCCGGGTCGATGTCGCCGTCCTTGTACTGCTCCGCGATCTCGGTGACCTTCTCACGGGTCGGCTCCAGCACACACTCCAGTCGCCGCAGCACCGTGAACGGCAGGATGACCTTGCCGTAGTCGGACTGCTTGTAGTCCCCCCGCAGGAGGTCGGCGACGGACCACGCGTGGTTCGCCAACTCCGTGTGCTTGCTGCTGTTCAACTGAATCCCCGGAATCCTTCCGAAATGTCCCGACCCCGCCGCCCGGGCCGGACCGAGTCGATCGGCCGGCCGGGACGGCCCGACAAGTGTGGTCCATGTGTGGGAAGCCGCGTGCCTAATGGGGCGAATCGTCACCCTGGTCGCGTACTTCGTTCGCCGCCCGCGACGGCAGCAGCTGCCCGCCGGTGAGTCCGCTCGCCAGCAGCCCTGCCGTCTCCTGCGCCAGCAGGGTCGCCCGCCGCGCCTGTGCCCGGAGCTCGTGCACGTGCCGGAACGCCTCCCCGTAGTGCCGCTGTTCCTCCAGCGGCAGCAGGGGCACGCGCAGCCGGCCGGGGTTGACGGTCAGGATCGTGCTTCCCGTCGACGCGCCCGCGATGTTCTCCTCCGCGCCCAGGAACCCGGCGAGGAACCAGGCATCCAGGCGTGCCGGGTCCGGCCGGAAGAGGTGGACGTGGGGACCGGGCAGCGCCCCGGCGTCCTCCTGGCCCGCGACCCGGGCCATCGGGCCGTCCGCGCTCGCGATCGCCCGGACGAGGACGTCCCCGGCGGCGATCACGGGCGCGGTGTCGTCGTGCAGCCCCGCCGGATCGCCCGTGGGACCCGACCCGGTGGCGATGTCCGAGGCGGTGAGCACCGCCCGCGCCTCGGGCCGCCCACCCCCACCGCCTTCCCCGGTTTCACCGTTCGCGGCCTGTGCCCGGGTGCGTGCGCTGTCCGGCTGCGACCGCAGCAGGGTGAGCGCTCCGCCGCGGGCGAGGTCGGAGGCCGTCGCCGTCCGCCACTCGCGGGCCGTGGCGCCCGCAGCGCTCCAGCCCTCGCGGCCCGCCGTCCGCGCCAGGGACCGCGCGGCCTCGACGAGGCCGCGGCGCGCGGCGTCGGTCTCGGCCGACAGCGCCACCGGGTCGATCTCCGACCGTGACGCCCGCACCAGCCGCGCCGGCGTCAGATCCACCACGTCGTCCAGCAGGTCCACCAGGCCGACCGCGTGCGCGACGCCTGGCTCGCCCTCGAACGTGTCGGGGCTCTCGGTGAACGCCCGCCACGCGTCCAGGGCGCGCGCCGTGATCCCCTCCCAGTCCAGGGCGGCGGACCGGCCGCCGCCCCGCGTCCGCGCGGTCGCCGTACCGATCGTTGTATCCGCCGCCGTGTCCACGAACAGCACCGACCTGCGCTCCGGGCCGCCCGGCTCGGGCCGTCGCAGCACCCACACCTGGAGTCCGACGTGCAGCGGCACCGACGCGCCGGCCGGCAGCGCGATCACCGCGCGCAGCGCCCCGCTGCGTACCAGTTCCGCCCGTACGCGGCGGCCCGACGCGCGGCCGGCCGTGGCCGGCGGCAGGAGCAGCACGGCGTGACCGCCGGGGGAGAGGTGGGCCAGCGCGTGCTGGACCCAGGCCAGTTCGGACTCGGCGCGGGGCGGGAAGCCGTACGCCCAGCGCGGGTCGTAGGCCAGCTCGTCGTGGCCCCAGTCCCGGTCGCCGTAGGGCGGGTTGCACAGCACGGCGTCGACGGTGAGGTCCGGGAAGGCGTCGGCGCGCAGGCTGTCGCCCGTGCGCACGGTGACGTCCGTTCCCTGACCGGCCGTCAGGGTCAGGCCGACGGCGGTGCGCCGTGCCTGGACGGGGAGGCTGTCCTGCCCGTACAGCTCGCGCGCGCCGCGTGTGGCGGCGGCCGACAGCAGGGTGCCGCTGCCGCAGGCGGGGTCGAGGACGCGGGCCGGGGAGCCGGGGACCAGACGGGCCAACAGGTCGGCGAGCGGTGCCGGGGTGCGGTAGGCGCCGCTGGCGGCGCTGTCCTCCAGCTCCCGCTCCGCCAGTACGCCCAGCGCCGTCTGCGCGCTCTCGTCGCGGACGCAGAGCAGCAGGGCACGCAGGACGGTGGTGTCGGCGGCGGTGAACCGGACGGGTTCGGTGCCCGGCACCACGTCCGCGACCCCGGCCGCCGCGTCGTTCGCCCGCTCCACCAGGTCGGCGTCGGGCAGCGCGAGCAGGCCGGCGAGGTCGCCGGCGGGGCGGCGGGCGGCCGCCAGGACCAGCAGGAGCAGATCGGAGGTGCCCGCACCGGCCGGTTCGCGCAGGCGCAGGGTGGTGCGCAGCTCCCCGCTGGGCGTGGCGGCCGTGTGCTGCCCGCGCGAGGCGAGCCAGGCGCGGACCTCCTCCAGGTCGTACAGCGGGCTGCTGTCCGTGCCGCCCGAGGGGGCGGGGAAGCTCTCGTGCCGGCGGCGCCAGTTGCTGACGGTGGCGCGCGTGACGCCCGCGATGCGGGAGATCTCGGCGGCCGTCACCTGGGCGGATGGTGCGGATGGCTGCGGCATGGGTCGGTCCTGGCTCCGATGGTCGGCGTGGTCACACCATACAGCAAGCGTCAACTCATAGAAGCTGTTGGACAGTGCTTTCGCTGTCGTGCTTTGATGTGGATGCTTCCGGAGGTGAGCGGAACTCCCCGACGCGAAGCGCCACTTCCCTTGCCACAGCCATGTCCTCGGACGCCCGGCCCCCGCCGTACCGCCCCGTCCCCTCCCGGCGGGACGCCGGGAAACGTACGGCGCCCCGGGGCTGGGCGAGGGCCGACCGACCACCACCCAGCCACCCAGGGGGCACCCATGCGCCTGACCATGCCGAGCGGCACCCCGGAGGGAATCCCTCTCACCGTCATGCCGTTCCGCGAGGACGCGGTCATCGGCACCATGTCCCTGGCGACGCTCGTACGCCTGGTGCCCTCACCGCGCCGGGAGGAGGACCCGCGCGCCCTGAGGACCGCGTCCGGACACGACCGGCGCCGCGCCGAACTGCGCGCGACCGTGCAGCGGACGCTGAAGTCCCAGAAGGGGAAGAACATCCCGGCCTACGCCGAGTACATCGCCGCCGGCATCCTCGGCAAGCACGGCGCCGCCTGGTCCACGCCCCCGGTCACGCTCTGGCACGCGGGCGAGATCGCCGCGATGAGCGACGAACTGGTCCCCGGATCCGGCCTGCGGACGCTGACCCTCGCCCCGGACGCCATGGTGATCGCCATCGACGGCGAGACCCAGACCACCGCCTGGCACGACATCTACCAGGACCCGGAAGCCTTCGGCCTCACCTACACCGAGCTCGGCGGTCGGGTCCGCATCCCCTTCGAGCTCTACCTGGAGCTCTCCCCGGCGGACGCACGGCAGATCTTCTACGACCGCAACGTCAAGGGCGTCGACGTCGCCAAGAACCTGGCCATGTCCATGGACCAGCGCGACCTCGCCACCCGCCTCGCCCACACCGTCGGCGAGAAGCTGGAGGTCGAGTCGGACGACGGCCGGCGGGTGCCGTTCGGCAGGCTGGTCAACACCGGCAAGCGGCAGCTCACCAAGGCCGACAAGGAGGTCGTGACGCTGTCCGCGCTGCGGGCGCTGATCACCACCACCGTCTTCGGCGGCAAGGGCGTGCAGTACACGGCGACCCACGTCCGCGAGGAGGACCTGCCGCCCCACACCGACGCCGACGAGGCCGAGGCGGTCGTCGTCCGCCTGGTCTCCCGCCTGATCGGCGACCACTTCCCCGACTTCGCCCGGCGCGGCGCCATCACCGCCCCGGCCGTGATGGCGGGCCTCGGCATCCTGCTGCACCGCGCAACCCCCTGGTGCGGCCCCGGCGACGCCATGGGCTACGAGAGGATCACGCACCTGCTCGCCGACGTCCGCTGGGAGCGCGAACCCGCCTACTGGGACGGCGTCTGCGCCAGCGTCGGCTCCACCGGTCGGCTCAACTTCAGCGGTGGTGTGAAGGACTCCGCCGGCCGCGTCGCGGGCGCGCTCCTGGACCCGCACAGCGAACTCGGCCGGAAGATCCGGGGCCGGTGGAGCTGAACAGGCCCGTAGCGCCCGCCACCTGACGCCGGAACCTTCCCGGTCGGCGCTCTTTCGATCGCTGCCTGAGCTCATGGCCCGAGGCGGACGGCCGCAGGTGGCGGGAGGCAGCCCACATCGTGTCTTCTGCAGACGGCCCTACCACTTCGCGAATCGATTTCTCCATCCCCGGACGAAAGTGAGCGACGCTCCTCATGGCCCATCCCCGGTGGTACCACATCCTCATGGAGTCCCAGCGTCACGCCCTCAAAGCGATCGATGAATGGAACTGCTCCAGCGGCGACTACAGCGATTTCCTCACCCACATGCACAAGGCATGGCACTACCTGCTCCACTCGGAATTCCACAAGGACGGGGTCGACTACCACTACCGGGATCCCCGAACCGGTCGCTACCGCATTATCGACGGCGAACCCAAGGCCTGGGATCTCGAGAAGTGCCTGAAGGAGCGCTTCCCCGACAGCGGTGACACGGTGCGCGTCAATGCGGAACTCTTCGTTGCTCTGCGTAACAAGGTGGAACACCGCTACGAGCCCAACCTGAGGATCGCCACAGGCGGGAAGGCACAAGCCTACGTCATCAACTATGAGCAGGAGATGACCGGTTACTTCGGTGCGAGTCACAGCCTGGCCGACCGGCTCCGCTTCCCGCTATCCGTCCAGGCGTTGACTGCGGACGGATACGAGGAGATGCGGAAGGCCGCCAGGAAACTACCCAGGAAGACTCGCGACCTGGTGGCCAGGTACGAGGCGGGCATCGATCGGTCCGTTCTTGACGACCCCAGATACGACTACCGAGTACGGCTTGTGCCCATCACAGGCTCCAGGACGGACGCAGACCTGGCGGTCAACTTCGTCAAGCTCGACGACCTGACCGAGGACGAGCGACGCACCATGGTCGAGGCCGGGCGCAAGGGAACCGTCATCACCAGGGATCGCCATGTCGAAGTGGCGGATCTGGACAGGATGCGTCCGGCGCAGGTCGCGGCCCGTGTCGAGAAGCAACTGCCCTTCCACTTCAGCGCTTCCGGGGAGCATGTGGAGATGTGGAAGCGGCTGGGTGTTCGCCCGGCCAAGGGTTCCGGCGACCCGTATGCCACCGTCGCCAGGTACTGCTCGTACAACGAAGCCTTCGACCAGTACGTCTACACCCAGGCATGGGTGAAGAAGATACTCAAGGAGATCGGGACGGTCGAAAAGTACCGCGCTTTCTTCGGCAGGGAACCGCGTATGAAGAGGGGGGTCGCCGCGCCGGGTCTCGTGGCGTAGTGGGCATCGCGCGTCGAGGAGTTCGGCCGGGTGGGACAGCAAGCGCCGGGTGATCGCCGACCGGGTGCGGGCGGCGAGTGTCGCAGCGGTTCGACGCGCGCACTCAGAGCGCACCACTCGACGGCAACGCGATTGACGGACTCCGCATCTCACTCACATCATCCGCACAGGTAGCCTCTGGATAGGGGCGTCGATTGATGCGTCCGGGCGATCGCGGCGAATGCCGTGAGAACCGCGAGTGCGTCACTCTTGGTGAAGCTCTGGCCATATCTTCCGGGTGATTGTGCGAGCAACAGCCACGGACGCGTGTGGAAAGGGTGGGGAAGAGTGAGACGTCTCCGCGAGTCGCGCGCTGCGGGGTTACGCCGGGCGGCAGTCGAGGGCTGAGTCCGAGAGGGCGTTCGGCAGCGGCCCGTCGTCGGCGGCGGGTTCAGGATGACGGGCAAAACCGTTCCGTGCCGGGGAGATCACGAAGAGGGCACCGGAACATCTCTTTTGGGGACAGAGTGGATCATTCTTACCAGGCGTGGCAGGAAGTGCTGGCCGAGGAGTTCTTCGGGCGGCAGCACACCGGCCACCCGACGCTGTTCTACGTCGACGACGACGTGGAACAGGAGCTCAGGCACGGATACGGCTTGGAGGAGCCCCTCGCCCAGTGCGTGGGCAGGTTCCTGCGGCTGGGAACCGCGGAACCGTACAGTGCGCTGGAGGACTACCGCTGGCGCAGGCGGCAGCAGGACAAGGACGGCGTGCCCGCCTTCCTGCCGTTGCTGGCCTGCTCGGTGATGGCCGCGTGCCGGATGGTGAACGACGGCAACCACCGGGCCACCGCCTACCATGCCCGCTTCTCCGAACTGCTGACCGGCGACGAGAAGCGACTGGGCAGCCACCACTACGAACCCGTCTCCCGCATGTGGCGGGTGCTGGCCTCCTGGCAGCACAGCCAGAAGGGCGCGCGGGGCGTGTGCACCATCCCCGCCCCCGCCGACCTGCCCTCCAACCGCAGCATGATCGGGTTCGCCCAGTCCCAGGCACTCCTCAGCGGCACGGACCGGTCCTTCATGCCGAAGCTCTTCCGGTCGCTGCGGGAGCACGGCGCGACCTGGCCCCTGCCGGGGGAGGCGCTGCTGGCCCACATCGAGATCCGGGGCATGGAACGGCACTTCTCCAAGGGTTTCCGCGGCGCTCTGCAGGAGGAGGAGTTCCGCCCCTTCCTCGCCAGGCTGATCGGCAACTACGCCGCCGCCTGGGACGGCTCGGACGAACTGGTGCCCACCGGTGTCACGCGGGCCGAACTCCTGGTGCGGCTGGACGCGGGGCGTCTGGGCTGGGTGGCGCGCCTGCGGTCCGCGGAGCGGAAGGAGCGCATCGATCTCAAGGGCGGCGTCGTCCTCGAGCAGCTCGGCGACACCGCCTACTACGAGGTGACGGGCCTGCCCGCCCCGAGCGCGGACACCCTCGCCAGAGGCGTCCGCCGCGACGGGGACGGCCTGGTGCTCAGCCGCCCCTCCTGCTCCGTCCTGGTGCTCGCGCGGGACGACGTGCTCGGCGTCTGGGCCGGCACCGACGGTTTCCGCCCGGGAGAGGCACACGTGGTGCTCGCCGCCCCGGCCGCGCAGCGGGACGTGCAGCGGCTGCTGGACAGGGCCGCGACCACGGGCCGGAGCGCCGACACCGGCAAACTGGCCTGGGTGCCGCAGGGCTGGTCCCTGCACAAGCCCGTCGTCTTCGACGACGCGGTCACCCTGCGCCGGGCGCTGAAGGAAGTCCAGGGCGCGGTCGGCCTCCTGCAGCCCCCGGCCCAGTTCAAGCTCCGCCTCGAGGGCGGGCTGAAGCTCGCCCCCTCGCTCGACCCCCACCTGTACCTGCGGGGAGGCGAGCCCCAGGTGGTCCTCCCGGACGCCGCGGAGAGCGCGGGCACACTCCTGGTCGACGGGAAGGAACGGCCCGAGCTCGGGAAGACGATCGCCGCGGGCCGCCCCGTCCCCCTGGCCGTGCTCCGGCTGGAGCCCGGCCGCCACACGGTGAGCTGCGCAGGCGCGGAGATCGGCTTCGCCACCGCGGACCAGGCCGTCGTCGAGCCGAGGACGACCAAGGTCTGCGGCTTCACCGTCGTGGACGGCGAGGCGTCGGCATCGCCCTCCCTCCTCGACGAACAGACCCTGCCGACCGGCGTCACCGGTGCCGACTGCGCGAGCGCCACCGGCCAGGACGCGGCAGGCGTCATGGAGTTGTGCCGCCGGGACGCGGACGAGGTGCTGTTCGCGGCGGCCGATGGACGGCTGTGGACCCTGGAAGCGCCGGGGCAACCGGACTGGTGGACCGAACGTCTTCCCGACACCCCCGCCCCGCTCCGTTTCGAGGCCGACTTCCACGGTATCGGCGGCTGGCTCCTGGAGCGCCGGAGCGGGTACTGGAAGGGCCGTCCGGTGAACCCCGCAACGCCGAAGCCGGAGAGCGCGGGCAACCCGCGGGCATGGGCCCGCGCCGTCCTCAACGCCCAGCATGCGTCCGTCGACCCCTCGTGGGCCGCGTACGTGCAGGCAGCCAAGGAGCTGGACCGATGACGGAATCGACGAGCAGCAGCGAGTTCGGCGGGATCCTCCTGCGCTGGCTGAGCGAGAGCCGCAGCGGCAGGGCCTCCGCACTGCGCGACGGCGTCCGCGGCCAGGCCCGGGCATGGGGTCTGGAGCTGAGCGAGTACGCCGACTGGGACTGGATGCGCAAGGCCGCAGCCCTCGGCTTCATCGACGTGGACCTGCGCGCCGACCGCTGGTCGGTGGCCCCACCGGTGCTGACCCGGCTGCCCCACACGGACGGCCTCGCGCTGCTGACCGGCGCACGCACCGCGCGGATCAGCACGCGTGTCGAGGAGGCGGCACGAGAGTGGATGGAGCTGATCGCCGTCCCCCACCGGCCGGAGGACGGTGAGGCCCCGCTGCCCGACACCCTCCTGTTCCAGTACGAGGATCCGCGAAGCCCGCGGGAAGCCGCGGAGCTCCTCGGAGTCCGCCACGTACCCTGCGCCGCCCTGCGGTTGGCGGAGCTGCTTCCGCAGGCGGCACCGGGCCCCGAGTCCGCGCCGCCCGGTGGGAGCACCATCGGCACGCTGGAGAAGTACGAGCCGCGCCTCCAGCGGTTCGTCCCCGCGGCGGGGGACGACGAGGACGGCCTGTACCGGTGGCGCGGAGCCGACTACGCACGCCTGACCCGCGTCCGCCGCGACGGCGTCTTCCACACGGTGGACCGCGAGACGGGCATCTACCTGGAACTCGCCCGCCACCGCACCGGTGCGATGCGCTGGAGGCCGGAATCCGGCAGAGGCCGGGCCGGCGTCGGCAGGCTCTTCGTCGACCGGTACGCACCCCTGCCCGCCCTGCACGAGCGCGCGGCCGTCCTGTGCAGCGGTTTCCCGCCCTCGGCGGGAAAGCAGAGACAGACCCGCGCGTACGACAACGTGCCCAGGACGCTCGCCGAGGCGATCGCGGCCTCGCTGCGGCAGAATCTGGAGATCATGCCGCGACCGGTCGCGGCCACCGGCGGGAGGACCAAGTGAGCGCCGAAAAGCGGACAACGGCGGTGACGAACACTGAGGTCCAGGACGTCATGGGCACTTTCGACGACCTGCGCAGCGCGCTCTTCCGCTACTACGACACCCCGTTCGGCGTCGAAGACCGTTCCGTCATGGAGGAACGGCGCAATCTCCTGGACCGGGACAACGGGGCCTGGCGCGACCCGCTGATCGAACTGCGCCCGCAGTATGCCTCCCAGGGCATCGGCATCGCGGAGTCCTTCGCCGAAGCAGGGGCGCACCCCGACGCGGCCGAGTTCGCCCGGTTCACCCTCCCCGACGGCGTGACCAGCCTCTACCGGCACCAGCACGACGCCCTGGTCGCCGCCTGCGAGGGCAAGGACTTCGTGGTCACCGCGGGCACCGGCTCCGGCAAGACCGAATCCTTCCTGCTGCCGGTCCTCGCCGACCTGGTCGCCGAGTCCGCCCACTGGCAGGGCACCCGTGCGGCGCAGCGGGAATGGTGGCAGACAGACGGCGACCATGTGCCCAGCCGGCAGAACGAGCACGGGCACCCCGCCGCCGTGCGCGTGCTGATCCTCTACCCCACCAACGCCCTCGCCGACGACCAGTTGGTCCGGCTCCGGAAGTCGCTGGACAGCCGCGAGGCCCACGCATGGCTGGACCGCAAGCGCAACGGACACCGCTTCTACTTCGGCCGCTACACCGGAGCCACCCCCGTATCCGGCAGCCGCGACTCCGACCCGGCGAACTTCCGTCTGCGGCAGTACCTGCGGGAGGTCCAGGAACGACAGCGCAAGGCCGACGAGAAACTCGACGAGGAACTGCGGCCCTTCATCCCGCGCCTCGGCGGAGCGGAGATGCACACCCGCTGGGACATGCAGGCCGCGCCGCCGGACATCATGATCACCAACTACTCGATGCTGAACATCATGCTGCTCCGCAAACAGGAGGAGCACATCTTCAGCGCCACGAGGAAGTGGCTGGAGGAGACCCCCGGCGCCCGCCTCACCCTGATCCTCGACGAACTCCACATGTACCGCGGCACGGCCGGCACCGAGGTGGCCTATCTGCTGCGCAATCTCCGTCACCGCCTCGGCCTGGACAAGAGTCCCGAGAAGTTGCGCGTGCTCGCCGCCTCCGCCTCCCTGGAGGCCGGCCGGGACGACGACTTCCTCGACGGGTTCTTCGCCCTGCCCGGCTCCCGGCGCTTGATCATCTCCGGAAAGGCGAAGGAGATCCGCGGCGGGAGCGACCTGGCCGCACACACCGAACGCCTCGCACAGGCCGCTAAGGCCCCCGTCGGCCAGGACGAAGCCATCGCACTGGCGCGGGAGACCGGCCTCGGCCCGGCGCTCCAGCGCGCGCTCACCCCCGGCGGCAGGCCCCGCGCCCTGCCCGCCCCCGAACTGGCGGAGAGCCTCTTCCCGGACGTCCCCGAGGAACAGCGTCAGGACGCCCTCCACGGCGTGCTGCGCACACTCGGCTCCGCCCAGGACCCCGGCCTGCCCCAGCTCCGCGCGCACTTCTTCTTCCGGAACATCGAGGGCATCTGGGCCTGCTCCGACCCGAACTGCCCCGATGTCCCCGTGAAGCACGGTCCCGGACGCCGGGTCGGCCGGCTCTACGCCGAACCCACCTCCCGCTGCACCTGCGGCGCCCGTGTACTGGAACTCCTCTCCTGTCAGGCCTGCGGCGACCTCATGCTCGGCGGGTACGCCAGTCCCAAGGACACCCGGCGGCGCAGGTTCACCGGTGCCCTCCACACCGACTTCCCGGACCTGGACCTGCTCCCCGACGAGACCAGTGGCGCACCCACGGCGGCGAACTACGTCGTGTACTGGCCGCGCACCCAGGGACTCGGTCTCGACGACCCCGGCTGGCATGCGGGCCTGTCCGACGGCGGGCCGCAGGTCGGCTTCGAGTTCCGCCGCAGCGCCTACCAGCCCGCCACCGGCCGCCTGGAGAACCGGGACGTCCAGTACACCGGATGGTCGTTCCACATCTTTGTGCCCCTGGACAAGGAGGGCAGGAAGCCGGTCTACGACCCGGCCCGTCTGCAGGCCTTCCCCACCCGGTGCCCCGCCTGCGGCGACGACTGGGAGATCAGGTACGACAGAGACGGCCGTTTCATCCCGCTGGAATCCCCCGACCGGCTGCGCAACGCGCCGGTCCGGCGGATGCGCACCGGTTTCTACAAGATCAACCAGGTGCTGGTGACCGAAGCCCTCGGTCACCTTCCCGACGGCCGGCGCAAGGCGATCGCCTTCTCCGACAGCCGTGACGACGCCTCCGAGCTCGCCAGCGGTCTCGCCCTGCGCCACCACCAGGACCTCCTCCGTCTGCTCAGCGCCCAGGCCGTCGAGAGCCAGGGGGATCCGTTCGGAGACCTGCAACTGGTGAAGGCCCACTACGCCGGGGAGCCGGTCGATCGCGCGGGTGCCCGCGCAGCCATGGAACGGCTGCGGGACCGCAACCCGGCGGACTGGGGGCGACTGAAGGCGATCCTCGCCGACGACCTCGACGCGGAACCGGAACTCCTGCCCGACCTGGAGCGGAAGTTCTCCGAACTGCCCTCGCTGGACGACCTCGCCTCCGACCTCGAAGGCATGCTGCTGAAGTACGGAACCAACCCCGCCGGTCCCGCGGCCTCGCTCCAGCAGACCTCGGCCGGACAGTCCTGGACCGCGCTCTACAACTGGGAGCGGGACCGGGAAGCGGTGGTGGAGACCCAGGCACAGGAGGAACTGCTCAACCGCCTCCGCTCCCGCCTCCGCCTCGAGACCATCGGCAGCCTCTTCTCCGGCGGCGGCCGTGACTTCGAATCACTCGGGCTCGGCTGGCTCTGCCTGCGCGACGACCGCTCGCCCGTGGAGATCGGCCCGGACAGCGATCAGGCCGTGGCGCGTGCCAGTCTGCGGATCCTCGGCCTGATGCGGCGCTTCACCCGGATACGCGCCTCCCTGCAGGGGCCGCCCGCGCCTCTGAAGCGTTTCTGGAAGCAGGTCGCCGAGCGCCAGGGCACCGATGTGCGGGCGGTCGAGGACCGGGTGCTCGGCGTCTGGAGGGACGCCGTGGTCGACTACGTCATCAAGCCGGAGAAGGCGGCGCTCCGCCCCGGCGAGAACAAGACCTGGACATGCCCTTCCTGCCACCGGCCGCACCTCCATCCGGGCGCGGGGCTGTGCACCAAGTGCCTGACCCCGCTGCCCACCGAGCCCCAGCAGTACAGCGGAGTCCTCGAAGACGACTACTACGCGTGGAAGGCCGCGCACCGCACCGGTGACTTCCCCCTGCGCACCGCGGAGCTGACCGGCCAGACGGACCGGCTGGAGGCCCAGCGCCGGCAGAGCCTCTTCCAGGACGTCTTCCTCGGCGACAACGACGTCCCGCAGGCGGACGGCCTGGAACTGCTCTCCGTGACCACGACCATGGAGGCCGGTGTCGACATCGGCCCCCTCAACACCGTGATCATGGCCAACATGCCACCCACACGCTTCAACTACCAGCAACGGGTGGGACGCGCCGGACGGCGCAACAGCCCGGTCGCCGTGGCCCTCACCGTCTGCCGCGGCCGCAGCCACGACGAGCACTACTTCGCCCGCCCGGAAGCCATCACCAACGATCCGACCCCGCCGCCCTATCTGGTTCTCGGCATGGTCTCCGTCTTCCGGCGGGTCCTGCTGGGAGAGGTCCTGCGCCAGGCATTCGAGCCCCTGCAGCCGGAGGACCGCCGCAAGAGGCCGGACATGACAACCAACGTCCACGGTCAGTTCGGTCTCGCCGCCGACTGGCCGGCCCACCGCGGTGCCGTCCACCGCTGGATCACCGAGCACCCGGACCGCATCAGAGCCGCTGCCGCCGCCCTCCAGGCCGGAACACCGCAGAGCACCGCCGCCATCGACCCGGTGGCCGCCATCGGCGAACTCCTCGAGCAGGTCGACGAGGCGGCAGCCAGGCCGGTCGGCCACCCCGACCTCAGCCAGCGTCTGGCGGAGGTGGGCCTGCTGCCCATGTTCGGCTTCCCCACCCGCTCCCGCCTCCTCTACCGGAGCATCCCGAAGAAGACCTTCCCCTGGCCGCCGGCCGACTCCGTCAACCGCGACCTGGCCGTCGCCCTCAGCAAGTTCGCACCGGGCAGTGAAACCCCGCAGGACGGCCGTCTGCTCCGCTCCAGCGGAGTGGTCTCCCTCGTGCCGAGCGGTCGCGGAGTACAGGCCGCGGAGGAACCGTTCGGACCGGAACACCTGGTCGCCATGTGCCGGATCTGCTCCCACGTGGACCCGCAGGCCGTCGTCGACCCGGAAACCGGGAGCGCCGGTACATGCCCCGCCTGCGGCGCGGAGAGCAAGTACTACAGAGCCGTCCCCTTCCGGGAACCCGCGGGTTTCCGGGCCGCCCACGAAGCACGGGACTACGACGGCTACCGCGAGGTCGGCTCCAACGCCACCAGCGCACGGACCGCCACCGACCTGGAGAAGACCGCTCCGCGCATCCACCGCACAGCCGACGACTGGATGGTCGTCCACACCGGCAGCGGCGACCGATACATCGTCAACACCAACGCCGGAAAACTCTTCCGGTTCGCCAAGAACACCGTTCCGTGGCGCGGATACCTCGCCCTGGACAATCCCAGGGCGGAAGCCGACCTTGAGATCGCACTCGGCGCCACTCAGCACACCGACATGCTCTTCATCGGGGCCAAGGGCGCCCTCGACACAAGCCGGGGCCTGCGCTTCGACATCTCGAAGTCCCGGCAGACCGACGGCTTCCCCGAGGCGTACCACGGCCGACGTGCCGCCTGGTACTCGCTGGCGGCCCTGCTGCGCCGGGCCGCCGCTCCGCACCTGGACGTACAGCCGGAGGAACTCCTCAGTGGCATCCACGGCTCGGACGCCCCGGTGGCCGCTCCCGTCATGGCCTACCTGGCGGACAGCCTCGACAACGGCGCGGGCTTCAGCACCCACCTCGGCTCGGAGGAACACATCGAGGAGTTCCTCCAGGCGGTCGACCGCTACGTGCGCGAGCTGGAGGGCGGCCATCACGCGCGGAACTGCCGCAGCTCCTGCTACGCCTGCCTGCGGGACTACTCGAACATGCGCCTCCACCCGCTGTACGACTGGCGGCTCGCACGCGACCTGACCGACGCCCTGCGCGGCCGGAGACCACGGATCGATCCGGACGAGCACGCCGTCCTGCTGAAGGGCTGGGCGGACGAGGAGTCCACCGTCAGCCTGAAGGAGACCGCCGTCGGACCGGTGGCGCTCTTCACCTCGGACTTCACCGGCGAACCCGTCGCGGTCGCCGTCAAGCATCCGCTGGAGTCCGCCGGCGAGGAGTGCGGGAACGAACGTCTCCAGGCCCTGCGCGACGAGATCCGCGGTGGCGGCCTCGCCGCCAGGATCGCCTTCGCCGACTCCTACAGCCTGGACCGGACTCCTGCCGCGGTGATCGAACAGGTGCACACCTTCGCGGAGGAGCTCTGATGATGGCAGGAAGCCCGCTGGGAGCGGGCCAGGACGAGCAGGCCCGCCGGGAGGAACTGCGGCAACGCGAGATCGCCCGCCGCCTCGCCCTCCAACAGTCCCGCGCCCAGGGGCGGACCGCGGAGAAAGCCCCACAAGGCACGGAAACCGTCGGCGGCCCTGCTCGGGCCGTGCCGCCGCAGGCGCGGCTGGAGCCGGCCGTGTCCCAGCCGGTCCCGGATGGGTTCACCGACCGGCAGACATGGGAGCGCGCCCGATCCTTCGCCGAACCCATGCTGCCCGACGCGCTGAAGGCGCAGGCCGGAACACTCTCCGCGCAGGAGCTGACGCGGGCCGCGGCCGACGCGGCGTCCCGGAAGGACGACCCGGTCGCGGGTGTCTCCCTGCTCGTCATGGCGCAGGACCACGGACTGAAGGTCTTCGACGAGCGGCTCTACGCCCGAGCCCGCGCCCTGATGGAGGACAAACCGCTGCCGCTCCTGGAGGAGCCGGACAGCATGTGGCAGATCTACCAGGATGAGCACCGCCTGATGGAGACCAACCTGCCGACCCCCCGGCAGAGGGCACTTCTGACGAAACTTCCCCGACCGCTTCTCGACGACTACGTCGACGAGGAGTGGATCGGCGCGGTCCCCGAACACGACGGCACATCCCGTGCCGCCTACTTCCGCGCCCGCCTGGACCCGGTGTCCCTCACCGACGAGGAGATGGACCTGTTGGCCTGGCCCCTGGAACGGGAGCGCCGGGAGGCAGGCCCGGGGACGCCCCCAGGCCGCGACTGGCCGCAGGACTGGCGCCTGTTGGTGAGGCTGCAGGCCAACGACGCCCAGGCCATCACCGAGGAGTGGACCGACCTCCTGCCGCCGACGCAGAAGCTCCTCGACACCCTGCGCGAGGTGAAGCGGACCGAGGGGGTCCCGGACGATCTCGTCACCGACGAGCGGCTGTGGGTTCTTCTGGAGCGGATCAGCCCTGGCGTGCACAGCGCGAGCAGCAAGAGGTTCAACGGCTGGATCGGCGTGCGGACCCTGATCAGAGCCGTGCGGCAGATGCACCGTGCCCTCCTCCGCGGGGACGACGAGACGGCGGAACAGCGCAGGAAAGCGGCGCTTACCATGGCCGTGAGGCTTCGGCACCACCCTCAGCCGGTGCGCTGGGAGGCCCGGAACGTCCAGGCCTACCTGTGCGCAGGCCTTGATACGTCGGAGTCCCTCGAACTGCTGGAGCGGGACGCCGAGGGCCGGTCCCCCGTGCGGGACCAGCTCGGCGGAGGCGCCGTGGCAGCACTGCGGAAGAACCGGAGCTTCCTGGAAGGCCGGACGCTCGGGGAACGCGATCAGCCGCTCAACCCGTACCTCGTGCTCGGCGTGCCCGACGGGGCGGACGACTGGAAGAAGACCTGGCGCGCCCTGCGAAAGGAGCTCGACGACAGCGGCCGTGTCCGGATCAACCGCGCCAAGGACGTGATCGAGAAAGCCGAGCGAAGGCAGCAGGAGGTGCTCCGGTTCGCCGTCCCACTCGCCCCGCACCGCTGGAAAGACCCCGCCGGTACGAGCCACCGGCTGGAACTCCCGCCCGAGCCTATGCGAAGGCTCACCGAGCCACCCACGGACAGCGACCGCGCGTGGTCTCGCACCGAGGCGGCCCGAGAAATAATCACCAGGGTGACAGAGCGCCTTTCCCCGGCTGCTGAAGAGACCGCAGCCCTTGAAGACCCAGAGAGCAGCACATCGTGAGCAATAGCGCCGGTAAGGGCGACAGTGGTTCCGGCCCCCGTGGCGGATCCCGGCAGAAGCGGGGGCGCGGGCCGAACAACGGAAGCGTGCGGAACCGTGGTGAACGCAGGGCGGCCGAGACCGCTCCCTGGCGGTTCGCCGAAAGCCACCTGCCCGAATTCGCCCCGGGGACCCTGGACGCCGCCGCGATCCTGAAGTCGGTCAACGAGACGCTTCAGCCCGTGGTGGAGAGAGAGTTGGAGGCGGCGACAGAGAAACTGGGCGCAGCTCTGGCAGACAAGGAGACCGAGGCCGATCTGGTCTCAGCCCTCCGGGCCGAGCTGATGCGCAGAGTGCTTCCCCAGTTCACCGAAGCAGTGCGCAAGGGCGTGCTGGAGAGCATCCGCACGCGTCAGATGCACTTGGCGCAGCTGGCCGTCCTGCACAGGCAGGCGCTGGATGCGAAGACCTTGAAGATGGTGTTGAACCGCCTCGACCACGAGGCATCGAAGGCCGGCCTGCAGATCGTCGGCGACACCGGCGATCAGTCGCTGTTCAACGTAGTGGAGGACCAGCCCGGCGTGATGGAACGAGGATCGGTCACCTTCGAGCTCATCGCACCGGCCTACATCGACAAGGAGTCCGGGAAGCTCGTCGAACGCGGCTGGGTGCGGGCCGTTGCCGGGCAGGAAGCTCCTGCGCGGGGAACGGCCGACTCCGATGTCGCAACAGGCGTGGAGGACTCGGCTCCGGTGTTGACCTACAGGCAGATGCTGCGTGCCGCAGTGATCGGACGACTTGGCACGACGCAAAGGGGAACGCGATGACTTTCGGTATCGACTTCGGCACCAGCAACTCCGTAGTGGCCCACTGGAACGGGCACACCGCCGAAGTGCTGCCGGTCGACGGCGACAACGTGCCCGCCCAGTGGCGTCAGCCGGAGTTCGAGCAGCTCTTCCCCTCCGTGCTGTCCGTCCGCGATCTCCAGCGCACCCTCTGCTTCGGCTGGGAGGCGAAGACCGGCACCAGCGAACCGCTCGACGCCGTGAAGCGCATGCTCGGCACGCGCTCCAGTGCCGACAAGGACGGCGACATCGACGGCCTCGAGATCGCGGCCCAGCTCGAGGAGCACCACGTCTGGGTCGGCTCGGAGAAGTTCCACAGCACGGTCGCGGCCGCCTCTCTCTTCAGCCGAATGAAGGAAGGCATCTCCGCCCAGCTGCTCGACCTCTCCGACGCGGTCGTCACCGTCCCCGCCAAGGCGACAGGCGGCGCCCGCTATCGCACCCGTGCCGCGGCGGCGCTCGGCGGAGTGAAGGTCCGGGCCTTGCTGAATGAGCCCACCGCGGCCGCGATCTCGTACGCCCACGACATCCCGATCCCCGGCCGTTTCCTCGTTTTCGACTGGGGCGGCGGCACCATCGACGTCACCGTCCTCGAATACGGCGAGGGCCTCTTCGAGGAGCAGACCTCCCGCGGCATCACCTCATTGGGAGGCCTGGAGTTCGACAACGCGCTGGCACAGCTGATCCAGCGCAAGATCGGCTTGACCGCGGACCGGCTCACCAAAGCCGAACGACGCAGATGGCGCCGGTCGGTCGAACTGACGAAGATCGCCCTGTCCTCCGTACCGATGGACGGCGCGATCTTCTTCGACCTCCCGATCGGGCTCGCCCCCTCGCTTTCGAAGCGCGAGGTCAAGATCACCGCGGCCGAGTACACCGAGGCGATCACCCCGCTCATCACCCGCGCCCTGGAGCCGGTCCAGCAAGCTCTGGAAGACCTGGCCATCACCTCGGACGACATCGACTCCGTCCTGATGATCGGCGGCACTTCGCAGATTCCCCAGGTACGCCACGCACTGGGCGAGCTCCTCGGCCACGACCGCATCGTCGACAGCGGCCTGTGCCGTCCCATGACAGCCGTCGCCCGAGGCGCAGCCATCTACGCGGCCTCCCTCGACGGTGAACTCGGCGACGACAGCGACTTCTCCCTGGTGACCAGCTACGACCTGGGAACGGCCGTGAGCGCGGGCGAGCAGAAGGGTTTCCGCGCCATCATCCGGCGCAACGCCACGCTCCCCGCGGAGGGGTCGGCCAACTTCTACCCGGACAGGCCGGGCGCCTCCTTCGTACGCGTGCCGGTCATCGAGGGCGAAGTCGGTCACCCGGCCGACAGCGACCGCGCCTTTCCTCTGGCCAACATCGAGGTGAGCCTCCCGACCCGCGAACAGGACATCCGCCGGAACAGGATCGAGATCAAGTTCCGCTACAACGAGAGCGGCATCCTGCGCTTCACCGCCACCCACGCGGAGACCGGCGCGGTGCTCGCCGAGCGCGAGATCGACTCCTTCGGCCCCGATGGCACCCCGCTGCAGCACGGCCTCGACGACGAGCTGACCCGCCTTCTGGCCCACACCGTCCGCCCGTTCGCCGACGGCTCCTCCAACGTCCGGCACCTCTCGGCAGCCGAGACGGCCAACGCCCGCCCCGCACCGATCGACCTGTCGGTGCGGGTGGTGGAGGCAGACCCCGCGATAACGGTCAACGGCGAGCCGCAGGGAGTGGTGACGAGGGGACTCTGACCGGCTGGGCGAGCAGCCTCAGCCACAGCAACAACCACGCGAACACCTGCTGCCCCTCCGCCTCGCCACGCCGACGGGGAGGGGATTGCAGGCGGTTCCGGGCGGGGCCGGAGCCCGGGGCGCGGCGATAAAGACGTGCGGGTGTTCGGGCCGGTGGGGTACGTTCCTGCCTGTTCGAAGGGGGCCCGACGTGGCGAAGCTGAACCAGATCATCGCGGTCGAGAAGGGTGTCAAGAGCAAGTCGCTCCAGGACATCACCGCGGCGCACCACAAGGTGCAGAAGCCCGCTCTGCTGGCCGGCATCTCGCGCACGTACCAGCCCAAGGACGAGGAGGGCGAGCAGCTGCCGCCCGAGTCCACGCGGGTGCAGGTGCAGGCCGAGGACGTGCTGCGGGAGATGTCCGCGTCGCTGACCCGGCTGTTCGACGTGACCGCCACCAAGGACTGGGCGAACTGCACGGCCCGCGCCGACGTCGCCGTCGACGGGCGGACGATCGTCGCCGACGTCCCGGTGAGTTATCTGCTGTTCCTGGAGAAGCAGCTCACCGACCTGCACACCTTCGTCAGGAAGCTTCCCACGCTCGACGCCGCCGAGTCCTGGTCGCAGGACCCGTCCACGGACTGGTGGAAGACGGACCCGGTCCGTACGATCCGCACCAGGAAGGTCCCCCGCAACCACGTCAAGGCGGAGGCGACGGACAAGCACCCGGCGCAGGTCGAGGTGTACTACGAGGACGTGCCCATCGGGTACTGGACGACCGTGAAGTTCTCCGGAGCGCTTCCGGCGCGGCGGGTCAACGAACTGGTGGAGCGGGTCGAGAAGCTCCAGCAGGCCGTGAAGTTCGCCCGCGAGGAGGCCAACGGCGCCGAGGTCACCGACCAGCGGGTCGGCGACGCGGTGTTCGGCTACCTGTTCGGCTGACGCCGACCGCGGGTAGCATCCATGATCGCCCCCGCGTGCGAGCGCGGGGGTGCGCGACCAGGCGCGGGCCGGAATGAGGACCGGTTCGCGTGAGGAGCGCAAGCTGACACTGAAGTTCAGCCTGAAGCAGCGGTGACAGTGAAGGTTCGAGTCCTTCCCCCGGCACGGCACCACCACCGACGGGCCGGGGTAGCCCAACACGGCAGAGGCAGCCGCCGTCAATCTCAGACTCTCGCTCCAGTCTCAGCATCGCCGCCGATCGCCGGATCGACCGGGGACGGACGAACGCCGTCGGGTGCGAGTTCGACTCTCGCCTGCACCTCTTGCGCGGTGCGGTAGTTCAAAGGCAGAACACGACGGCATGATGACTGATCCGTCCTCTTAAACGCCGCCGGCGTGCGCAATTGGGTGGCATCCCCAGGGGCCCGGGAGCTGGATACGACTCCCGGGCCCCGCCACGTCGCCCGGCCCACCGGGTTCCTTTCACCGGTTCGCCCGGTCGCGGTGAACACTCCGCAGGGCTCATCGATGGCGACGGGCACCGAGCGGGCTGAGCTCGAAGACCAACCGCCCCAGCGCGACGAGGGCGCCCTGCCCGAAGACGAGGATCAGCCACCATCCGGAATCCCAGTACCAGTTCTCGGTCCAGGGCCATGTGATCGCCAGCGTCCCGATGAGGTGCGAGGCGGCGATGACGATGCCCGTCCGCCGCTGCCGGGGGCAGAGGAGCGGCGGCACCGCCCAGAGCACGGAGACCAGCACCAGCCATGGGGCGAGGAACGGCAGACCGGACATGGCGGGCCTCCGATGCCGGTGGGGAGCACGGTCCGGCCACCGTCGCACCGGCGGGTCCGCGGTACCAGCTCGGACGGATACCGTAAGGATCACGATGTGCCCCCGGCAGCGGAGCGGTTGAGCCCGGTCGCCCCCGCATCCTGCTCGCCGGATGCGGGGGCGACCGGGCTCCGGTGGCACGTGAGGCGGGAGGGCCGTGAGCCGGTGCCGGAAGCCGCCCGGCGGTGCGGCGCGCGGGGTACGCGCCGCACCACCGGGCGGCCGGTGAGCGTCAGGCGGTCAGACGGTCAGGCGAAGGGGATGGTCAGGACGGATCCCGAGCCCACCTGGATGGTGGACGGGCCGTTGCCCAGGGCGCTCCAGACCTCGACGCGGACGGTCCCGCCGTCCAGGTCGCCCAGCTCGCCCGAGGCGGAGTGCAGCCCCTGACGGGCCGAGGAGTACTCCTCCCAGCCGGGGATCGGGTCGGTGGCGAAGTAGCGGAACGTCTCCACCCGGTCGAACGTCCCGTCGCCGGTCAGGTCGTAGGAGACCCTCGCCTGCTGGGCGTGTCCGACGGCGGTGCCGGCGTCCACGTTGAAGGTGAAGGCCGTCGCCGAGCCCGGCTTCAGCGTGCCCCTGACGTTCTCCACCTCGTAGACGAGCGGGTTCTTCGGCGTGCCGTCGTTGTTCGTCCCGCCGGCCGACTCGATGGTGTCGGCGGAGGACGTCGGGGCCGCGTCGGTGGCCAGTTCGCCGCCCGACCGCAGGTAGAAGGTGTCCGCCTCGACGTACGGCGGGGGCGGGGTGCCGGTGGTGGTGACGGTCACCGTCCCGCTCGCAGGGCCGGTCTGGCCCGCGGTGTCACGGGCTCTGACGCTGTAGGTGTACTCCGTGCCGGAGGCCAGTCCGGTGTCGGTGTACGTGGTCCCGGTGACCGTGGCGACCTTCGAGCCGTTGCGGAGGACGTCGTAGTTCCTGACGCCGTTGTCGTCGGTCGCGGCGGTCCAGCTCAGCGTGACCGAGTCGTCGGTGACGTCGCTCGCCTCCGGGGTGCCGGGCGCGCCGGGCCTGTCGTCGTCCGGCGGCGGGGTGCCGCCGTCGCCGCCGCAGAGGGTGCCGAGCGGTGTGTCGTCGCCCGCCCCGGACGCGGTGGACTTCGCCGGGACGTTCAGGACGCCGCCGTCGGAGAACGTCACCGAGCACTCCTGCTCGCCGTGGTTGTGCGCGGCGTAGGTCCTGGTGCCGTTCTTCTCGAAGGCCACGGAGGTGGGCGTGTTGGCGGTGACGGTCATGTCCGGTGCGCCGATGGAGTCCATCGTGGCGACCCAGTGGTAGGTGTGCGCCTTGGTCTCGCCGGCCTCGGGGACGTAGCCGCCGTTCCACTGGTTCCAGTACCGCATGGCCCCGGCCGGGTCGTAGAGCGCCTGGACCTCCCAGAAGACGTCCCGCCACTCCACGGCCGGGCCGCCGTTCTCCTCCTCCATCTCGGCCACGCTGCGGCGCAGCATCTCCTTCTCGCGCGCCAGGTGCAGCGAACCACCGCTCACGGGAAGGAAGTTGATGCCGTGGATCTCCTCGGGATTGGCCGTCCACCAGGTGGCGTAGGCGCCGCCGCTGCTCCAGACCATGCCGACCACGTCGTGGCCGAAGTCCTCGGGGTAGACCTCCTGGTCGGCGTCGAACCAGTACTGCGCGATCGACTCCGACTCGGTCGTCATCATGTAGACGCCCTGGTCGCGCAGCGCGTCGTCACCCATGGCCGAGCCCCACAGGATCAGCCCCGCGCTGAGGTTGATCGACTCCGAGGAGGACTCCTGGTTGTTGCCGGCGGCGAAGGCCGAGTGCCCGGCGGCCCAGCTGTGGCCGGCGTAGACGTCGAAGCCGCGCAGGAAGGGGTACTTCTCGTCGTTCCTGGAGGAGTTGGCGGCGTCCCTGATCAGCTCCTTGACCATGCCGCCCCACTCGGAGTCGGCGGCCCACCGCGGGTCGTACTGGGCCACGATGGCGGCTGCCATCACGTAGTACGAGTAGTGGAAGTGGTGGTCGTTGAGCTCCTGGTCGCTGCCGTAGGAGGCGGGGTAGCCGATGAGGGTGCGCCAGTCGCGGTCGTAGGAGAACTCCGACGGGCCGCCGACGGTGAACCACTCCTCCATGCGTCCCTTGATCAGGTCCAGGAGCTTGTCGCGGTCGGCGGTCTCGCCGATCTGGTCGGCGATCGGCACCAGCTGGGCGAGCTTGCCGAGCGCCTTGCCGGTCCAGTAGGTGTCGATGGCGCCGCTGAACGGGTCGCCCTGCGTCAGCACGTCGTTGATGTACGTCTTCAGCTTGGCCTTGTCGACGCCCGGTGCGGCGGGCAGTCCCGGCAGGACGCCGTTGACCTTCTGGACGGTGGTGAAGGACCTCCCCTCGCGGACCTTCATCTCACCGCGCGAGGAGACGTAGCTGTGGGCGGTGAGGTCGTCGGTGGTGTGGAGCCACTGGTGGCGGTAGAGCGCCTGGAGGGTGCCGGTCTCGTCGCCCTCCTGCGGGTCGGTGGTCAGCGAGTAGGTCGCCGTCACCTCGCCGGCGCCCTCGTCGTAGTTCCACTCCACCTTCGAGTCGGTGACGAAGCTGAAGGCGTACTTCTCGTACGTCGCCAGGGCGTCCTTGCTGGGCAGGACCGCGAGCGAGAAGTAGTCCTTCGAGCCCAGATCGGCGCGGACGTCGGTGCCGGAGACGGTCCAGTCGCTGCCGGAGGGGGCGAACAGCGCGTAGTGGTGGCCGCCGATGGTGATGCCGAGCACGTTGCCGTCGTCGGCGAAGACGTCCGGGGTGCTCGCGGCGGAGATCCGCGCGGCGCCGCCGCTGCCCTGGGCGTACACGTACGGCAGGCCGTGGCCGATGGTGGCGCGCAGGGTGCGGGAGCCGTCGGACCAGTAGGGGGTGACGGTCCAGTCGCTCCACCCGTCCGCCTTGGCGTCGGGGGAGTTCAGGCCGGCGATGCCGAGGGTCAGGTCCGCCTCGTGGGGGAACTCGTACTGACGGCCCTCGCCCACGATCCGGTGGTCGGTCGGGTAGCCGACCTCCAGGCCGCCGGAGACGGCCTTGTAGGTCAGGGGGTGGCCGTACATGTTCTCCGACCACGGGTTGGCGGAGAACCGCTGGAAGGCCAGGGAGGACCACCAGTCGTTGGTGGGCACCGGCTTGTCCGCCACGGCCGCGGTGACCTTCGGTTTGACGGGCCGGCCGCCGCTGTCGGAGGGGCCCTGCCTCCCCGCCGGGCGGACATCGCTGTAACTGCCCTTGCCCACCTCGATGGTGGCGGCGTGGGCCGCGCCGGCGCCGGTGGTCGCCGCCAGGCCCGTCGCGGCCACCGAGGCCGCCGACAGCATGGCGAGACGTCTGCGGAATCTCATGAACACCCCTTCTCTGAGAGCGCTCTCAACGGGTGGCGACAACGTAGAGACATGACAGTGCGCGGTCAATACTTGAAACCGCGGGACTTCGAAAAAGGTGCATGCGGTTCAAACGTCGATCGCTTGTCGACGACTCCGGACACAAACACCCGCCCAGGCCGCCACACGCGCGTGACCGGTGCGTTCGCGAGGTGAACCGAACTCCCGGACGGACGGGCGGCGCACGGTTTCCGGCCATGGCCGAGGAGCGCCCTACCGTTCCGCCTCCCCGATGCCCAGACTGCTGCGCGAACCGTGGGGGAGAGGGGGCCGGGATGGCTGCTCGTCGTGGAGGCAGCGGAGGCCGTAAGGGGCGCGGGGGCCGCGGACGCGGATCGGCGGCGCGGCGCAGGCGCGAGGCCAGGCAGAGGGCGGCGGTCGTCGGCGGCGTGGCTGTGCTGCTCCTGCTTGTCGCCTCCTGGTCGACGGTCTGGCCGTACCTCCTGGGGGTCGCGGTCGCCGCGGCGCTCGGCGGCCTGGCGTGGTGGCTGTGGCGCACCGACCGGGTCGTCCGGGGCGGGGACCGGCAGTGGCGGCAGGCGGACGCGGTGGCGGCCGGACACCGCACACTGGCCGAGGTGGACGCGATGTCCGGCACCGAGTTCGAGGAGCTGGTGGCCGGGCTGTGCCGCCGCGACGGCTGCACGGAAGTACGGCGCGTGGGCGGCTCCCACGACAACGGCGCGGACGTGGTCGGACGGCTGCCGGACGGCCGCACGATGGTCGTCCAGTGCAAGCGGTACGCGCCGCGCCGCACCATCGCCAGCCGCGAGATACGCGACCTGATGGGGGCGAAGGTGCACTTCGGGGCCGAGGTGGCGGTCTTCGTGACGACCTCGCGCTTCAGCCGGCCGTCCCAGGCGCTTGCGGTGGAGCACGGCATCCTCGCCGTGCACCGCGACCACCTGGGCCTGTGGAACAACGGCGCCTCCCTGCCCGCCCTGGCCGGCGTCAACGGCGCCGGCCAGGGCGACCGGGAACACCGCGCACGCTGGAGGAACACCTACGGCACGTAGCGCGTGCGAGGGGCCCGGTGGCGGCTTACGGGAGCACGGCCCATTTCTGGTTGTCCTGGCCGTTGCAGGTCCACAGGATGACAGGTGTCCCGTTGGAGGTTCCCGCCTGTTCGGCGTCCAGGCACAGCCCGGCGTGGACGTTGCGGATCGACCCGTCGGCCCGCATGGTCCACTTCTGGTTGTCCTGACCGTTGCAGGGCCAGACGATGACCGGCGTGCCGTTGGAGGTGCCCCGCTCGGAGGCGTCCAGGCACTTGTCGCCGTAGACGCGGATCTCGCCTCCGGCCCAGGTGGTCCACAGCTGGTTGGCGGCGGTGTGGCAGTCCCAGATCAGCGTCGCCGTCCCGGCCGCGGTGGAAGCGTCTTCCACGTCGAGGCAGCGGCCGGAGCCGGTACCGCGCAGGCGTGCGGTGGTGGAGTCCAGCGGGCTGCCGCCGGTCATCCTGAACACGGCGACGCCGTGCGCGGGGACACCGGCCGAGATCCGGCCGGATGTGCTCGACGTGGTGCCGGTCCACAGGTCGGTGAGGGTGAACGACCCTCCGAACAGGCCGACCTGTGCGACCGTGGTGGTGATGGTCGTGGTGCTGCCGCCGCGGTTGAGCAGGCCGACCGCGACGGAGCCGTCGGCCAGGGGCTTGGCGAACACCTCGGTGGCGCCGTCGTCGCGGACTCGGCGTCCGCCCGCGCCCAGCGGGTCCTGGTTCACCGCGAGCAGGCGCGGGTTGCGCAGGATGGCGCTCACGTCGGCGGACATGGTGCGGATGTCGTTGCCGGCCATGAGCGGGGCGCCCATGAGCGCCCACAGTGCGAAGTGGGAGCGGGACTCGGTCAGGGACAGGCCGGGGCGGCCGACGACCAGCATGTCGGGGTCGTTCCAGTGACCCGGGCCCGACTGCGCGGCGAGCGGGGCGGTGACGTCGAGGACGTTGCCGACGCCCATCGGGTAGCTGTTGGTGTTGCCGTTCTGCCAGATGTCGAGCAGGTCCTCGGTCGTCCGCCACAGGTCGGCGACCTCGCCCCAGTCGTACTTGTCGCCGGTGGGGGCGTGGAAGCTGTTGGGGTTGATGCTGTAGACGATCGGGCGGCCAGTGGCGCGCAGGGCGTCACGCATGATGGTGAACCGCGCGATCTGCTCGCTGAGGGTGCCGCTGCCGGAGCACCAGTCGTACTTGAGGTAGTCCACGCCCCATGAGGCGAACGTGGCGGCGTCCTGGGCCTCGTGGCCCCTGCTGCCCGTGGAGCCGGGGTAGGTGCCCACGCCCTGGGCGCACGTCTTCTCGTTGGGGGCCTGGTAGATGCCGAACTTCAGGCCCTTGCCGTGGATGTAGTCCCCGAGCGCCTTCATCCCGCTGGGGAACTTGGCCGGGTTGGCCCGCAGGTTGCCGTTCCTGTCACGCTGCGGGTCGAACCAGCAGTCGTCGACCACCACGTACTCATAGCCGGCGTCGCGCATGCCCGAGGACACCATCGCGTCGGCGGCCTGGCGGACCTGTGCCTCGGTGATCCCGCATCCGAAGCTGTTCCAGCTGTTCCAGCCCAGCGGCGGAGTGAGCGCCGGACTGCCCGGCGCGGCCTCGGCGGTCGTGCCGACTGAGTCTGCGGAGGCGGAGGCGGAGGCGGTGACGCAGGCGGTGACCGTCAGTACGGCGGCCGCGAGGAGACGCGGTAATCGACTGCGTATGGAAACCATGGGGGATTCCTTCCTGGGAATCTGAGCGGAAGCCATTCGTGGGCGGGGCCGACGGGCATGGTCGCGAGTCCGTGATCAGAGGCGGATCGGCGCCACGGAGCGAGAACGCCCGGCCGGTACGGCCACGCTCGTGATCACCACCCGTGACCACGTCCGTGCATGGGGACCTCGTCATCCTTGGACAAGCGACTCCGGCCCGCCCCGTCAGAGGCTTTCCGGATGCCGGAGTGATGCGGTCCTGGATTGTTCGTAATATCGAACCAGGGTCGAAGTACCGAGCAACTGGATCGTACGGATCCGGTGAGCGGCGTCAATACCGCTCGCGCAACTCGGTCCCCACGGTTCCGCGGGTCTTCGGCGTGAGGGACAGACACAGCGCCGGAAGCGGGCCGGAAACGGCACCCGCGGGCAGGCCACGACGCCACCACTCCAGGGGAACTCAGTGGCGGGCGCGGGCTGTCGCGGACGAGCATGGGCGCATGAGCGACAGACCCGAGCGATGGACCCAGGCGACCGTCCACCCCGACATGTGGGCCGACCCGGACGACGACCCCCGCGACAGAGAGGGCCCCGGCCCGGAGGGCGAGCTCGCGACGCTGCGGGAGTTCCTGGAGGACTACCGCACCACCCTGCGGATGAAGTGCGAAGGGCTGAACGCGGAGCAGTTGGCCCGCCGCTCGGTCCCGCCGTCGACGATGTCGCTGCTCGGCCTGCTCCGACACCTCGCCGAGGTGGAACGGGACTGGCGCAACTGGATCGGTGACGGCGAGCCGCTGCCGAAGCTGTACGGCGAGAAGGACGCGGACTTCGACGGAGCCGTCGCGGACCAGGCCGTGGTCGACGCCGCGTACGCCGACCTGGAACGCGAACAGGCCGCCACCGACGCCGCGCTGGCCCGGTACCCGGACCTGGGCGAGCGCGTGGGCAAGGACGAGATCGCGGTCCGGGAACTGACGGTGCACCGCGTCGAGGAGTACGCCCGCCACTGCGGGCACGCGGACCTGCTGCGTGAGTGCGTCGACGGGCGGATGGGGCAGTGACGCGGGCCGGGGGCGGGCCGTATCGGCCCGCCCCCGGCGTTCGTCTGCCTGCGATTTGAAGTCAGGGACGCGCGCGTCCCTTTATCCCCGCCGTGAACGCGCTCCACGCCCGCGCCGGGAAGACCAGCGCCGGGCCGCCCGGGTTCTTGCTGTTCCGTACGGGGACCGCGCCGGGGAGCCCCTCGGCGACCTCGACGCAGTCGCCGTTGCTCGCCCCGCTGTAGCTGGACTTGCGCCAGGTCAGGCTGTGCTCGTTGATCATCGCTTGTACTCCTCCGACACGGTCTCCAGCAGGGCCAGTGAATCCTCCGACGACAAGGCATCGCCCAGGGCGAGGTCGTAGGCCGACTGGCAGGCCTCGACCATGTCCGGGCCATCCATGACACGCCCGGTGCGCAGGCCTTCAACGTAGGCCACCGGAGGGGCGTCGGTGAACCGCATAAGGATGACCATGCTTTCCAGCAGTGCGTGCGCACCTGCGGAGAAGGGGAGCACATGGACGCGCACTCGCCCGCTGCGTCCCATCTCGGCGATGTGCTCCAACTGTTCCGCGATCGCGCCGCGTCCGCCGATGGGACGCCGGAGGATTGACTCGTCCAGCAGGGTCCACAGGACCGGGGAGTCGGGGCCGTCGCCCTGGTGTGGGAGGCCCTGCGGCAGCGGGACCGCGCGCCCGCCCCATAGATCCCCGCCCCATAGATCCCCGCCCGATAGACCCCCGGCCTCCTTCGGGGCCGGACCCGGAAACACACGAAAACGAGGAGAGAGAACATGACGAACCAGACGCGGCGCAGCGGCGACGGCGGCGGCGACAAGCTGCCGGGGGAGCCGTACCCCGGCCCGCACCAGCCGCCCACCCCGGACGGCGGTCCCGGCGTCCCCAACCCGCCCAAGGCGGTCACCGGCCGATGAGCACCGAGCACACCGAAAGCGCGGGGAGCGTGGAGAACGCGCAGAACGCGCAGAACGCGCAGAACGCGCAGAACGCGGGGGACGCGGAAAGCACCGGCACGGCCGGGCAGCGACCCGGCCGCCTGGAGCTGGCACGCGCCCTCATGGCGGGCGGCGTCCTCTCCTCGGACTGGACGCCGGCCTTCGCGGCCGTGCCCAGGTCGGCGTTCCTGCCGGAGCTAATCTGGCCCTACGACATGGCAGCGGGTCGCAGCGTCGCCGTGTCGATGGCGCAGGACCCGGACGCCTGGGCCCGGTACGCCGACGCCGACGTGCCCGTCGTCACCCAGTGGGACGACGGCCGGCACACCGGCACGGCGCCGGGGCGGGAGCGGGGCAGGCCGGGGTACGAGCGGTTCGGTCCGACCGTCACGCCGCGGGGGCAGCGGGCCTGGCTGGACGACCCGGCCGACTCCTGGCCGGTGTGAGCGGGCCGTAACCCGGGTGTGCGCGCCGGGACGGCGGCCCGTCCGGCATAACATCGCGGGGAAAGGCATTTCCCGGCAGGCCCCCGCGCCGCCCGGCGGCGCGGGGAACGGGGCCGGGCACGGACGACGACTGGTGGGGGAATCCACGACCATGACGGCCGAGACGTTCGAGTTCCAGGTGGAGGCCAGCCGCCTCCTGCGGATGATGGTTCACTCGATCTACTCGAACAAGGACGTGTTCCTGAGGGAGCTGGTCTCCAACTCCTCCGACGCGCTCGACAAGCTCCGCATCGAGGCGCTGCGCGACGACTCGCTGGGGGCCGATGTCTCCGACCTGCACATCGAGATCGAGACCGACAAGGACGCCCGCACGCTGACCGTGCGCGACAACGGCATCGGGATGTCGCGCGAGGAGGTCGTGGGGCTGATCGGGACGATCGCCAAGTCCGGTACCGCGGAGTTCGTCCGCAGGCTGGAGGAGGCCCAGAAGGCCGGGGACGCGGGTGACCCGGCGTCGGCGGAGGCGCTGATCGGTCAGTTCGGCGTCGGCTTCTACTCCGCCTTCATGGTGGCCGACGAGGTCACGCTGCTGACCCGCCGCGCCGGGGAGTCCTCGGGCACCCGCTGGACGTCCACCGGCGAGGGCACCTACACGATCGAGACGGTCGGCGACGCGCCCCAGGGCACCTCCGTCATCCTGAAGCTCAAGCCCGAGGACACCGACGACCGCCTCTTCGACTACACGGCCCCCTGGAAGATCAGGGAGATCGTCAAGCGCTACTCCGACTTCATCACCTGGCCCATCCGTCTGGTCGAGGCGGGCGCCGAAGAGGCGGAGAAGGACACGGACGGCGGGAGCGGGGACGGCGGGAAGCCGGAGCCGGAGGCGATCAACTCCCGCAAGGCCCTGTGGGCCCGGCCCCGCGGCGAGGTCTCCGACGAGGAGTACCACGAGCTCTACAAGCACATCAGCCACGACTGGACCGACCCGCTGGAGACCATCCGCGTCCAGGCGGAGGGCACCTTCGAGTACCAGGCGCTGCTCTTCCTGCCCGCGCGGCCGCCGCAGGGCGTCCTGTCCCAGGACCGGCGGGGCGTGCAGCTCTACGTCAAGCGCGTCCTGATCATGGAGGAGTGCGAGGAGCTGGTCCCGACCTACCTGCGCTTCGTCAAGGGCGTGGTCGACGCCCAGGACCTCTCGCTGAACATCTCCCGCGAGATCCTCCAGCAGGACCGCCACATCCAGCTGATGCGCCGGCGGCTGGCGAAGAAGGTGCTGGCCACCCTCAAGGAGATGAGGACGGCCAGGCCGGAGAAGTACGCGGACTTCTGGCGGGAGTTCGGCGCGGTCGTCAAGGAGGGGCTGATCAACGACCCCGACAACCGCGACGCGATCCTGGCGGCCTCCTCCTTCGACTCCACCCACGACGCGGAGAAGGCGACGACGCTCCAGGAGTACGTGGAGCGGATGAAGGAGGGCCAGGAGCACATCTACTACCTCACCGGCCCGTCCCGGAGCGCGGTGGAGAGCTCGCCGCACATGGAGGCCTTCCGGGACAAGGGACTTGAGGTGCTCGTCCTGACCGACCCGGTCGACGAGGTGTGGGTCGACGCGGTGCCCGACTTCCAGGGGAAGAAGCCGCTCTCCATCGCCAAGGGCGAGGCCGAGCTCGGCACCGAGGATGACAAGGAGCGGGCCGAGGCGGAGCGGGAGCGGCGGCGCGAGGAGTACGCCGGGCTGCTGGAGTGGATGACCGGGCGGCTCGGCGACGAGGTCAAGGAGGTGCGGCTGTCCTCCCGGCTGACCGTCTCGCCCGCCTGCGTCGTCTCGGACGCCGACGACATGACGCCCGGCCTGCGCAGCATGTTCCGCGCCATGGGCCAGGAGGTGCCCGAGGGCAAGCGCATCCTGGAGATCAACCCCGGCCACCCGCTGATCACCGGCCTGCGCGAGGCGCACGCGGAGAACGCCTCCGCGCCGGACCTGGAGGGCATGGCCGAACTCGTCCACGGCATGGCGCTGCTGGCGGAGGGCGGCATGCCCGGCGACCCGGCCCGCTTCACCCGGCTGATGGCCGAGCGCCTGGAGCGCTCCCTGTGACCGGCCGCTGACGGCCCGGCGCCGTGGCCGGAGCGGCGGCCCTGCGCCGTCCTCCGGCCACGGCGTCCTCAGCTGCGCCGGCCGGCGACCTCGAAGGTCAGGCCGTGTTCGTCGATGCCCACCCGCGCCGCGTCGCCCGCGCGCAGCGCGCCGTCGAGGATCAGATCGGCGAGGCGGTCGTCCAGGTGGGTGCGGACGGTGCCGCGCAGGGGGTGGGCGCCGGAGTCGGGCTGGTAGCCCTGGTTGATCAGCCACTCGTGGGCGCTGAGGTCGACCTCCAGGCCGATGCCCTGGGCGCCCAGCAGCCGGCGGCTGTCCTCCAGCAGCAGCCCGACGACGCGCAGCAGGTCCTCGCGGGTCAGGGGGCGGAAGAAGACGGTCTCGTCGACGTACTCCAGCAGTTCCGGCCGTACCCGGTCGCGCAGATGCGCCAGGGTCTCCTCGCGGAGCGCGCCGGGGTCGCCGGAGTGGGCCAGCACGCTGCGCGGGTCGACGGTGACGGTCAGGACGACCACCGCCCCGCCGAGGCCGGCGGCGGGGCCCTGGGCACCGGCGGGCCGGGCGCCCTCGAGCAGCCGTGCCAGCGAGTCCAGGACGTCCGGGTGGGCCCGGTCGATCCCGTCGAGCAGGACGACGGAGCGCGGCCCGCGCCGTACCGCCTCCTCCAGCCGGCCCGCCTCCCCACGCCCCTCCCGCAGGGCGCCCGCGCCGAAGCGCACCAGGCGGCCCGCGTCGCCCAGGAGCTCGGTGGCCAGGGCCCTGGCCAGCTCGGTCTTGCCCACCCCGGGCGGCCCGGCGAACAGCAGGACCGCGGCGGGCCGCCCGGGCGCGCTCATCCCCGCCCGCGCCCGCCGTACCGCCCGTGTCACCGCCGAGACGGCCTCGTCCTGGCCGGTCACCCGCTCGTGCAGCCTCTCCTCCAGATGCCGCAGGTGCTCGCGCTCGTCGCGGGCCAGCCGGCCGGCGGGGATGCCGGTGCGCCGGGAGACGGCGCCGGCGATGTCCTCCACGGTCACCCGGGCGGCGCTCTCGCGCTTCTCGGCGACGGTGGCCCGCTCCAGGTCCAGCTCCCGCATGCCCTCGCGCAGCGTCGCGGCCCGCCCCAGATCCTCCTGGGCCAGGGCCTGGTCGAGTTCGCGCCGCAGCAGGTCGCGGCGGTCCTCGACCTCCGCGACCTCACCGCTGCGGCCGAGACCTCGCAGCCGCGCCCGGGCGCCGGCCTGGTCGAGCAGGGAGACGGCCTTGGCGGGCAGGAAGCTCCCGGTCAGATGGCGGGCGGACAGCTCGGCGGCGGCCCGCAGCGCCTCGTCGGAGAAGCGGACCTGGTGGTGGGCCTCGTAGGAGCCGCGCAGGCCCTCCAGGATGCGCACGGTCTCCTCGACGGTCGGCTCGGGCACCAGCACCGGCTGGAAGCGGTGGTGCAGGGCGACGTCCCGCTCCACATGGCGGCGGTACTCGTCGATGGTGGTGGCGCCCACGACGCGCAGCCCGCCGCGGGCGAGCGCGGCCCGCAGCACGCCGCCGAGACCGGGGAAGCCGTCGGTGCCGGCGCCCGCGCCGACGAGGGTGTGCAGCTCGTCGAGGAAGAGGACGATCCGGTCGTCGGAGGCGACCTCCTCGACGATCGCGCGCAGCCGCTCCTCGATCTCCTCCCGGTAGCGGGCGCCGGCCACCAGCGCGGCCAGCTCCAGGCCGACGATCCGGCGGCCCCGCAGCTCCGGCGGCACCTCGCCGGCCGCGATCCGCCGGGCCAGGCCCTCGACGACCACGGTCTTGCCGACGCCCGGCTCACCGATCAGGGCGGGGTTGTTCCGGGTCCGGCGGGAGAGCACCTCGATGGTCTGGTCGATCTCCTCCGTGCGCCCCACCACCGGGTCCAGCCGGCCCTCGCGGGCCTGCGCGGTCAGATCGCGGCCGTAGCGGTCCAGCACCGGGGTGGGTCCGGGCCGGTCGGACGGGCGGGACGGGCCGGACGCGGCCCTGCGTACCGGCTCGGGTGCGGCGCCCGCGGCGCGCAGCGCCTGGCCGGCGCCGCTGCGGGGATCGTCCAGCAGGGCGGACAGGACGTGCTCGGGACCGAAGCGGGGCGCGTCGGCGGCGCGGGCGCCCGCACGGGCCGCCAGCAGGGCGCGTTCGGCCGCGGGCGTCAGGGAGGTGCCGGCGCCGGTGCTCCTGGCGAGGGCCGGGAGGAGGTCGGCGGCGAGCCGGTCCGGGCCCACTCCGGCGTCCTCCAGGACGCGGCGCGAGGAGCCCACCCGGGTGGCGGCCCACAGCAGATGGCCGGTGTCCAGCTCGCCGCCGTCCCCGGCCGCCCGTCCGGCGGCCAGGGACAGCAGCTTCCGGGCGGACTCGTCCGGGAGCGACCCGGCGGCTGGGAGGCGGCCGTCCGGGTCCGGGTCCCGGGGGCCGGTGCCGAGGACGTGGTTGAGCGGTTCGGCGAAAGGGTCCTGCGGTCCGAACACGGGCGTCGGCATGGAGATCACCTGGGTGGTGCCGGAGTCGGGGGCAGGGGGCTGAAGCAGGGGTCGGGGGCCGGGGGAGACACGGCCCGGCCACGGCCAAGTCTGATCCGGAGCGGAGGGTTCCGCGACTCGGCGTGTTGCGGCCGGGGTTCTCCCGTATGCCGGTTTCCCGGGGCGGGTGCCGTCCGGGCCGGTTCACCGCGCACGCGGGGAACCGGCGGGGAGTATGCCTGTTTCGGGTTTCCGAATCCGCCCGCTATTCGGTGCGGACGTTCCGCGGAAAAGGAATCCCGGGAAGGGTGGCCGGCCGAGGAGTGTGAAAAGCGACTGGTCGGAGACGGTCTGTTGAGGGACTTGGGGGTGCGTTCCGAGGGAAAGGCCGCGGTTCGGCCGTTCCCGGAGGTGGCCGCACGGCTCTTGACCCCCTGGATGAAACGTTGCAATACTGACGGGATTAGAAAGCGCTTACTGCACTTTTCTCGCGACCCCCTCCCGGTCGGCCCCTCCGGCCCTGCCCGGCGCGAGCGGCCCTGCGCCGCGTGCGGCGAGCGTCCCCCCCCCCCCCCCCCCCCCCCCCCCCCCCCC